>NZ_KE386972.1:78939-164829 GCF_000429845.1 Comamonas composti DSM 21721 | reverse complement strand
GGGACGCCGAGCAAGAGCCGCCTCGCGGCGAAGGCGTCGTCCCCCTTCAGGGGGAAGGCGCAAAGCGCCTCAGGGGGTTACCTCAAATTAGGCACCTGCGCCGCCAGACTGCGCGGCCAGAAGGCCCACAGGCGCAGGCCCTGCTTGACGCGGCCGGCCAGATCGCCGGCCTCGGGGCCCCAGCCCATGAAGAAGTCGGCGCGCACCGCGCCCACGATGGCGCTGCCCGTATCCTGGGCAAACACCAGGCGGTTGAGCTGTACCGTGGGCCCGGGCGTGGACAGCCAGACCGGCGTGCCATAGGGAATGCTGGCCTTGTCCACGGCGATGGAGCGCCCCGGGGTCAAGGCCACGCCCTGCGCGCCCTTGGGGCCGAACTGGGCATCGAGCTCGTTCAAGGGCTCTTCGCGGAAGAACACATAGCGCGGATTGCTCCACAGCATTTCATTGACTCGCCCGGGATTGGCCTGGGTCCAGGCGCTGATGCCGGGCCAGGTGGCATCGCGCACCAGGCCCTGGTCCAGCAGCCAGCGGCCCACGCTTTTGTAGGGCTGGTCGTTGGTGCCTGCAAAGGCCACGCGTATCAGGCGCTGGCTGCCATTGGCCTCGGTGATCTGCAGCCGGCCCGAGCCCTGGATGTGCAGCACCAGCGCGTCCACGGGGTCGCGCAGCCAGGCGATGATGCGCCCGGCCAGCGCGGCCTGGGCCTCGGGCAGGGTGTCTATCTGCTGGCGTGTGTACCAGGGCTTGCGGCTGCCCAGGCTGGCCGGCGGCTGGTACAGCGGCACGTTGAAGCCGTCGCCGGGCCGCCGTCGGGCCTCGAACAAGGGCTCGTAGTAAGCGGTCATCAGCCCATCGGGGCCGCCGCCCATGGCTTCCACGCGGTAGGGCTGCAGATTCTTGATCAGCCAGTTGCGCTGCTCTTCATCGCTGGCGATGCTGAGCTGGCGCACTTCGCGGCACAGGCTTGCAAAAGCCGTGCTTGGGCGCTCGCAGTTCTTGAGCCAGGCATTCCAGGCCTCGTGCAGGGCATCGGCCTGCAGGCCGGGCAGCTCGCTCCAGTCGGTGGCGATCCAGCGGCTCTTGGTCGGCATGCTGGCCGTGAACGGCGGCTTGCTGCCACCGGGCGAGGGCTCTGTCACGGGTGAAGGGTCGTGAACCTGCTTGGTTGAGGAGCAGGCGACAAGGCTCCCTACAATCAGCACCATCGCGGCATGGCGCAGGAGTTGGAAATTCATGGGATTGATTTTGCTTGAAGCTCTGCTAGCCCTGGTGGTTTTGGTGGCTATTGTCTGGTGGACCATGTTTTCCGGTCGCAAACGCGGCGAGTTGCCCGCAGAACCTGAACGGCTTTGCTCTGCCGGCTCGAAGGACGAGCCCCCGGGCCGCTGCGCAGATGACTGCGGCAAGCTGCCGCCGGGAGCACAATAGCCTGCAGGTCAGAATCCGTCCTACGCAAGCCGGGGTGGCGGGCTGATATGGTGCATCCAACCCATGCGTTCACCATGAGGCCGAAGGCGAGGGCGGGCTTTGCACCATAGCATCGCCGTCATTCAAACAAGGAGTTTTCTATGCGCAAGCACGTGGTTTTGGCTGCCGTTACTGCAGCTGTCCTGTTTATTTCGGGTTGTGCCAACATGTCCGATACCCAGCGCCGTACGGCCGTGGGCGCGGGCGCGGGTGCAGCGGCAGGCGCGGTCCTGGGCTCGGTCACGGGCGGCAAGGCCGGCACGGGTGCGCTGATCGGCGCCGGTGTGGGCGCCCTGGGCACCTACATCTGGTCCAACAACATGGAAAAGCAAAAGCGCGAGATGGAGCAGGCCACCCAGGGCACGGGCGTGAACGTGAGTCAGACCGCCGACAACCAGCTCAAGCTCGACATCCCCAGCGATATCTCGTTCGACACGGGCCGCTCCGACATCAAGGGCAACTTCGCGCCCATCCTGGACCGCTTCGCCGAAGGCCTGCGCAACAACCAGAATGCCGAAGTGCGCATCGTCGGCCATACCGACAGCACGGGCTCGGATGCCATCAACAACCCCCTGTCCCTGGACCGCGCCAACAGCACACGCAACTACCTGACGGCACGCGGCATCTCGGGCGCACGCATTGCCACCGACGGCCGTGGCTCGCACCAGCCCGTGGCATCGAATGACTCGGCCAGCGGCCGTGCGATGAACCGTCGCGTGGAAATCTTTGTGGGCGAGAGGCCCAAGCAGTAAGACTCCCCCTGAGGCGCTTTGCGCCTTCCCGCCCTCTCTGCGGGAGGGACGGCACCCACGGGGCGGGGCTGGCCCCTGGTGCGACTGTCTCGCCAGGGCCTGTTTCCAAACACTTCACACATAAAAAAGCCGCTGCTTGCAGCGGCTTTTTTATGTGTCAGGACACCCGCAGCAGATTCGCAAGCTCGACGGCGGACTTGACCTGCATCTTGTCGAACACGCGCGCGCGGTGGACTTCCACGGTGCGCACGCTGATATCGAGCTGGTCGGCAATCAGCTTGTTGGGAATGCCCTCCACGACCAGGCGCATGACATCGCGCTCGCGTTCGGTGAGCTCGTGCAGGCGCTCGAGCACGGCATCGCGCACGCGCGACTGGGCCAGATGCTCCTCGGAGTTTTGCAGGGCCTGGACGATGCGATCGACGAGGGCATTGTCCGAGAACGGTTTTTCGCAGAAGTCGAAGGCGCCGCGCTTGACCGTGTCCACGGCCGTGGGCACATCGGCGTGGCCGGTGAGAAAGATCACGGGCATGGCCGCGATCTGGCCGCGCTCCAGCATGAGGTTGAACAGGGACAGGCCGCTCATGCCGCCCATGCGCATGTCCAGCAGCAGGCAGCAGGGGTGGCGCGGCGCAGGCTGGGCCTGGAGCATGGCCTCGAAGGCTTCTGCACTGTCATAGCACTCGCTGAGCAGCCGGCGCGAGCGCAGCAGCCAGGCAAGGGCTTCGCGCACATCAGCATCGTCATCGACGATATAGACGGTGGCGTTGGGTACAGGTTCCATGGGGGTTACTCGGTCTCCGTGTGAGCGGGCAGCGTAAACGCAAACACCGTTCCCTGCGGCACATGAGGGCTATGCTGGAGTTGGCCGCCATGTTGTTCGACCACGGTGCGGCACAGGCTCAGGCCCAGGCCCATGCCTTCGTCGCGTGTGGTGAAGAACGGCGTGAACAACTGCTCCGCCACCGTCTCGGGAATGCCGCTGCCGTAGTCGGCAACGCTGAGCTCCACCCAGCGACCATGAGAGTCCCCGGCAACGCGCCGGGCGCGCAGCAGCAGCTCACGGCGCGTGATCTCGCGCGAGTCCATGGCCTGCATGCCGTTGCGCGCGAGATTGAGCAGCACCTGCTCGACCATGGTCGGATCGCAGTACACCGCCGGCAGGCCGGGCTCGATCTCGGTCACGACCCGTACGTCGAGCTTGCGTGCCTGCAGGGTGATCAGCGGCAGGATGGCATCGAGGAGCTCATTGGCCGAGACCGCCTGACGCGACTGGTCGCGCCGGCGCACGAAGTCGCGCACGCTCTTGATGACCCGGCCCGCGCGCGAGGCCTGGAAACTGATGCGCTCCATGATCATGCGCAGGTCCTGCAATTGCTGGCCCTGGCGTTTTCCGTCGCTGCTGTGCCCGGTCGGGTCTTCGGCGGCCATGGCCAGCATGTTGAGCGAGCCCGTGGCATAGCTGGAGATCGTGGCCAGGGGCTGGGTGAGTTCGTGGCTGAGCAGCGAGGCCATCTCGCCCACCGTGGCCAGCCGCGCCGTGGCCTGCAGGCGCTCTTGCGAGGCGCGCGAGATTTCCTCCATGCGCTTTTGTTCGCTGATGTCGATGAAGGCGCTCATCCAGCCCGTGTGCTGGCCCTGGGCGTTGATCAGCGGGGCCTCGAAGATCAGCACGGGCACACGTGTGCCGTCCTTGCGCATGAAGATGCTTTCATGGCCTTCGCGTACCGGCGGGGTCGCGCCCGAGAGGCGGTGATCCTGGCGCTGGGCGTATTCGGCGGCCAGCTCCGGCGGCCAGTAGGGTGCGCGGTCCTGGCCCAGCAGCTCATCGGCCGTAAAGCCGACCATGGCGCAGAACGCGGGGTTCACATAGCTGATGCGGCCCTGTAGATCGCGTGCGCGCAGGCCCGTGACCAGAGAGTCCTCCATGGCCTTGCGAAAGGCCAAGGCGTCGCCGAGGTCGCGTTCGGCACGCAGGCGTCGGCGGTTGTCACGCACCAGCACCACGACCACCGAGACCAGGGCAATCGACATCAGCGTGACCAGGGCCGTGAGCACGTTGGGAAACACGCTGGGCGCACGGTGCCAACTGTCCATGCGCAGCACCAGGGTGCTGCCCGGCAGGTCCAGCAGCTGTTGGGCCGTGAACATGCGCGTGCCGCGCCAGGAGGCGCCCAGCAATGCCAGGCGTGTGCCGTCGGGTTCGGTGAACGAGACCTCCTGAGTGCGCGGCAGGTTCTTGCTCACATGGGCGATGAGCAGGCTTTGCAGGTTGTAGGTGCCGATGACAAAGCCCGAGATGTGGCCGCTTTGCGTGAGCGGCAGGCAGACTTCCATCATCTCTGCGCCCAGGCCTTCGGCCAGCAGCTGGAAATAGCTGGGCGAGTACGAGGGGCCGTTGATTCGGCGCGCATGGGTGCAGGTCAGCGCAGCCTCGGGGTGGGCTTCCTGGGAGCGCAGCGGGTCTTCCCATTGCTGGGTGCGGTAAGGCGTTTCGGCCTGGCCCAGCACATGCATGCCGGCGTCGCGCCATTCGATGCGCATGAGTTCACGGCGCACCTGCAGCAGCTGGGCCGCGCGCGCCGGCCAGTCGGCATCCGTACGGCTGGGGGCGTTGAGCGCCTGCAAGTCCTGCAGGTTGCGGCCCAGGGCCGAACGTATGTCGGCCACGGCGTTTGCGGTGTCGCGCTCGAGCTTGTCCTGGACCTGGGAAGCCTCATAGCGCCCGGCCAGCCAGACCAGGGTGATCAGCATGCTCAGCACCAGCACGACCAGCAGGGTCCACAGCGACCAGCGGCGCCAGGCCGTGCGCCAGCGCCGCCAGGGCCAGCGGCTCAGGGCTGCAGAAGGAGAGATGGACAGGCCGTTCACAGGACGCGGTGCTCCAGGGCCGGCAGTTGCTGGCGCACCTGGGCCAGGCTGCTGCGCGAGAGCTCGCCCAGCACCAGGCCCGCGCCCTCGGGCCTTTGCGCCAGCACCTTGCCCCAGGGGTCTATGAGCAGGCTGTGGCCCCAGGTCCGGCGGCCGTTCTCATGCTGGCCGCCCTGGGCCGGGGCCAGCACATAGGCCTGGTTTTCTATGGCCCGCGCGCGCAGCAGCACCTCCCAGTGCGCATGGCCTGTGACATGGGTGAAGGCGCTGGGCACGAGCAGCAGATCGCAGCCGCGGGCCGAGAGCTGGCGGTAGAGCTCGGGAAAGCGCAGGTCATAGCACACGCTCAGGCCCAGGCGCCAGTTCTGGCCGTCACGGCTCTGGATGTCGCAGGTCACGGGCTGCGTGCCGGCCTGAACCACGGCGGCCTCCGCGTAGCGCTCGCGGCCATTGTCGTAGTGGAACAGGTGGATCTTGTCGTAGCGCTCCACGCATTCGCCTGATGGCGAGAACAGCAGCGAGCTGTTGAGCACATGTTGCGCATCATCGGCTTGAAGGGGCAGGGTGCCGCCCAGGATCCACAGCTGCAGCTCACGCGCGGCACGGCTCAGAAAGTCCTGTATCGGCCCCTGACCAAAGGCTTCGCGCAATTGCAGCTTGTCCTGGTCGCGCCAGCCCATGGCACAGAAGTATTCGGGCAGGGCCGCGAGCTCGGCGCCCTGGGTATGCGCCTCGCGCAGCAGCTCCAGGGCCTGGGCCAGATTGGCTTGCAAGTCGGTGGCCGAGACCATTTGCAGGGCGGCAACTTTCATGGCTTTTCTCCTTGAGTCGGGGCTGATGGAGGGTCGGGCTCTGCTGGCAGCTTGCGTCGGGGCAGGGCCGTGACCTGGGGGTCGGACCAGCTGCCGTCGATGCGAAATTCCTTGGTGTTGGCGGCGATCAGCGGGCCGCGCAGCAGCACCTGGGCCAGAAAGCTGCCCAGGCCTATGACCGGGTTGATGGCCGTGGCCACGAGGGAGGCCGTCATGGCATTGATCTCGGGCACGACCACCACATGCAGGCTCTGTGTCTCCTTGTCGAGATCGGCCGAGCCCTCCATGAGCACGGCGGCGTTCACGCCCTTCATCTGCAGGTTGTTGGTGCGCGCAATGCCCTGGCTGATCTGCGCATCGCCACGCAGGAAGTCGAAGGCAAAGCCGTTGCTGAAGACATCGCGGAAGTCCAGCGTGAGCCGTCTTGGCAAGGCCTGCAGGCTCAGCACGCCCAGCAGCTTGGCCAGACCCGGGTCGGCCTTGAGGAACTGGCCGTTTTGCACGTCCAGATGCATTTTCCCCGAGAGGCTGCGCCAGTCGGGCGTGATGGGCGATCCCGTCCAACTGGCCGCGCCCTGCAGGCTGCCCTTGCCCTTGCCAAGCACTCCCGCCATGTCGAAGCGTGTGAGCAGATGGCCGGCATCGCGCAGGTCGAGCTCGAACTGCAGGTCGGTACGGCCCGGGTCATCGGGTTGCGTGGATGACAGCCGCCATTGGCCGCGTGCCGTGAGCAAGGCCTCGGGCGTGGTGATGTCAAAGCGCGCGAGCTGCCACTCGCGCGTCTGGGGTGCGCCGGGCACGGGCTGGTTGCGGGCCTCGACCTCGAGCCGCCCCAGCGGCCGGCCCGCGAGCTGCAGCTTCTCGATATCGATCTGCAGCGCCGGCAAGGCCCTCGGGCCGTGGTTCAGCCAGGCGGCGATGCGTTCGCTGCGGTTCTCGGGCAGGTTCAGGCGCGAGAACTTGCCGCTGAAGCGGCCTGCGGGATCGGTTCTGCTGGCTTCACGGTATTCGACATGGCCGTCGAGCTCCCGCGCCGAAACATTGCCATGCCAGGAGGATCCGTCGCGCGAGATGCCTGCGACCACATCATGCAACTGCCGCCCCTTGGCCTGCAGCTGCCCCAGACGCAAGGCAAAGCTTGAGGGAAGGTAGCCGCGCCAGGACTGTGCGGAGGGCGCCTGGCCGGAGCCCGGCGGGCTCGCATCGGGCAGCAGATCCTGCCAGTCCTCGAGCACCAGGCTGGGCCACTGCAGCTGGGCATGGACGCCGCGCTCGGGCAGGTAGGGGGACGACGCATCTTCCGGGCCCAGCTGGATGGAGCCGCGCAGCACGCGCGGCTGCCCGGCCTCGAGATCGCGCTCATAGACCACCCTGCCCAGCTTGTCGAGCCGCACGTCGATGCGGTCGTGCAGGGGCGCCTGGGCCGAGGCCAGTGCCTGGGACGTGAGCGTGTGGCTATAGCTCAGGGGCAGGGCCGTCTCGGCGCTTTTGCCCAGCGGCGCCGGCAGTTCTATGGCCAGCCCCTGCAGGCTGGATTGCACCAGAAGACTGGGCTGGCCGCGATGCTCGGCAATCTGCAGGCTGTAGGCGGCCTGGCCGCTTGCATGGCGCGCCAGCTCGGTGATCCAGCCAAGCTCATGCGCCTCGCGCAGACCCTGGGCGCTGGCCTGGCCGTGGATGGTGATCTGCAGAGCAGATTCCTGCGGCGCGGCCTTGGCTGCGAGCGCGCGCATGCCGCCTTCGGCACGCAGCTCGCCGCCCAGGGCGCGGGCCCGCAAGCCGCTCAGGGAAAAGCCCTGCTCGGAAAACTGCACGCTGCCGCGCAACTGGCTCAGGCCCGGCGTGTCCGCATTGAGCTGCAGCGTATTGCCCGCAAGCGCGACCTGGCCCGAGACCCTGGCCTGCTCCATGTGCTCTATGGGTAGCTTGAGCTGCAGGCCCAGCTGGGCCTGGCCCGTGGCACGGCTTTGGTCCAGCACATGAGAGGTCAGCTGCGACAGGGATGATTGCTGGACCACGGTCAGCATGTGGTCCAGCGGGCCCTGGACCTTGGCCGAGACTTCGACTTCGGAATGGGACAGGTCGGCAATCGAGGCCTGGATGTCCTGCAGCGCCAGCTGGGGCTGGTCTGCGAATCTGGCCCTGGCCTGGCGCACGCCCATCGAGGCCTTGTCGAACACCAGCTCGCCCGAGAGACGGGTCAGCGCAGGCCAGGGCTTTTCGCCGGGCTCGCGCAGATGGGCGGGCACGTAGTCGTACTCCACATCGTGGAGCTTGGCTGCGATGCGGAACTCGCCCTGGCCGGGCTTCTCGAACGGCATCTGCTCCAGATCGCCGCGGACCTTGAAGCTCACGCCGTTGGCGCGGCCCGATTTGATGGCCGTGCGCACGTAGCGGCGCACATCGGCGTCGATCTCCAGCGGCAGATAGCGATGCACGCGCGTGCCGTCGGTCTCGCCGAGCTGGCCCTGCAGGTCGAGCACGCCGGGAAAGCGCGGCTGCCCGGCCTTGCCTTGGCCCGTATGCCATTCAGCCCTGGCCTCGCCCTCGGTATCCTTGTTTGCAAAGCGCAGGCTGGGCACCTGCACGCGAATCGACGAGCCCTGAAGCTGCCAGCGGGCGCTGGCCTGCAGGCGATGCAGCTCTATGTCGGGCTCTTCGAACACGCCGGGAAACGACAGCCGGGCCGGCGGGCCGGCCTCGTCGATGCCCAGCTGGGCCTGGCCACCGTTCTGGTCCAGGGAGAACTGAAGGTCCAGACCCCGGGCGCCGGGAATGCCAGGCGTCCTGGGCCCCTGCTCGCTGGGCTGGCTGTTGATCGCAAACCGGCTCAGGCGGCCGCTTGCCTGGTATTGCGCGGGATGACGCCAGGGACCGCGCCAACTGAGCTGCAGCTGATCCAGCCGCCCGCCAGGGGCGAGCGCGCTCAGCCGCTGGCGCAGCTCGGGCGCCAGCGGCAGGCGCTGCATGAGCTGGGCGGCCATGGCCAGATCCAGCTGGTCGCTGTGGATTTCTCCATGCTCGCCCAGCGCACCCTGGGCGCTGGCGCCTGAGGGGGTATAGCTGGCGCTGAAGTTGCTCGACGGCCAGTCGAGGCCGTCGCCGGTGCTGAATTCCAGCCCCCGGGCCGAGATTCGGTAGCCGTTCTTGCGCTGGGCAGCCAGCCGGCCTTTCAAGGCTTGCAGATGCAAAGGCCTGGGGTTGCTCTTCCATTGAAGCTGCAGGGCCTGGACAGCCAGGTCGGCTGTGGCGCCCACGGGTTGGCCCTGGCGCAGGTCCAGCCAGGCGCGCACGGCACCTCGGCCCTGTTGCAGGCTCAGGTCTTGCAGATCCAGGTACCGGCCCAGGCGGGACAGGTCGACCTCGGAGAAGCTCGCATAGGCCTGGCCGTTCCAGCGCCGCCAGCTGCCGCCATGGGTGGTCAGCAGAGGCTGGCGAAAGCGCCCCATGAGCGTGAAGCGCTGGCCCCACTCGGCAGGCGGTGTCGCATCCAGGCGCAGCGCATGTCCCCGGCCCTTGTTGCGCAGTGCAAGGTCCACGCTCTCCAGCGTCAGCACGGGAGCCTGGCGCATTTCATCGAGCCAGCTCAGACGCCCGCCACCCAGGGCGAGCTCGGTCTGGGAAAAAATCCAGTCAGCCGTGGGGTTGTGTTCACCTTCGCTGGCGCTGACCTCGAGGCCGGCCACGAAGATGCGCCCATCGGTCGTGCGGCGTATGGTGAGCTCGGGCCGGTCCAGATAGATCTGCTCCACGCCCAGGCGCAGCAGCGAACGCATGGAGAGCGAGACCAGCACGCGTGGCAGGTGCAGGGCCTGCGTGCCGCGCTGCGGATCCTGCAGGCTCACATCGGCCAGTTCGAAGCTGGGCAAAAGCCCTTGCGACTGCGCCGTGATGCTGCCGATGTGAACGCTTGCGCCCAGCTTGCGCGAGGCCAGGGCCTGAAGCTCGGGACGCCATTCGCCGATTCGCGGCACAATCCAGCCGTGAAGCACTCCCCAGGTGCAGGCCACGAACAGCCAGAAGGCCAGAACCAGTCTCAGTGACCACCGCGCAAGACCGGCCATGCAATAGAGCAGGCGGGATGGATGCGGTATGGGTTCTTTCATCGGCGGTTCGGGCAATGAAGGGATTATCGCCCGTGCCCCTGCAGGGGCGCGGCAATCAATCTGTTACCAGACAAGGCTTTTGCCAGAAGCGCTAACTTCATGGTTCTATGCATTCTTTCGAGCAGCTTATGGCGCAGCAAGCCATGAATCATTCTTCCGCACAGGCTTCTTACTCCCGCTTTCATCAGCGTCTGCAGCGGCGCTATGCCGACGAACTGGCTTTGCTGCCTGAGGGCGAGCCCTGTCTGGAGAGCATGCAGCAGGGCCTACAGGCCCTGCTGCAGCGGGGCCTGGACCTGTCGGCTAGCCTGCGCATCCTGCGCCAGCTGGTCATGCAAAGGCTGATGGTGCTCGACTGCGAGCAGCAGGTGCCCCTGGGCGTGGTCACACGTGCGGTCACCGAGCTGGCCGAGCTGGCGCTGGATCGCGCATGCACCCAGGTGCGCGTCGAGCTCGATGCGCGCCATGGCGAGCCGCGCGGGCGCGACGGCCAGCCCGTGCAGCTGTGGGTCATAGGCATGGGCAAGCTGGGCGCGCGCGAGCTCAATGTCTCCAGCGACATCGACCTGATCTATGTCTACGAGCAGGAGGGCGAGACCACGGGCCAGAGCGACGGACGCGGCGTGATCTCCAATCACGAATACTTTGCGCGCGCGGTCAAGGGCATCTACGCCCTGATAGGCGATACCACCGAGCACGGCTTCGTGTTTCGCGTCGATCTGGCGCTGCGCCCCCATGGCAACTCCGGGCCGCCGGCCGTGTCCCTGGCCTCGCTGGAAGAGTACCTGCAGACCCAGGGGCGTGAATGGGAGCGTTTTGCCTGGCTCAAGAGCCGGGTCGTGGCGCCGTTCGATGTCGTGCGCTCGCCCCAGGTCCAGGCGCTGCGCGGCGTGGTTCTGCCCTTCGTGTTCCGCCGCTATCTCGACTATGCAGTGTTCGACGCCCTGCGCTCCCTGCATCGCCAGATACGCGAGCATGCGGCGCGGCGCAGCGCCGGCCACCCAGGGCGGGCCAACGATGTCAAGCTCTCGCGCGGCGGCATACGCGAGATCGAGTTCACGGTGCAATTGCTGCAGGTGGTGCGCGGCGGACAGTTTCCCGAACTGCGTTGCCGGCCCACGCTGGAGGCCTTGCAGCGCCTGGCGCGCGCGGGCCTGATGAGCCGGCAGGTGGCCGATGAGCTCGCGGCGGCCTATGTGTTCTTGCGCCGTGTGGAACACCGCATCCAGTATCTGGACGACCAGCAGACCCATGTGCTGCCCACGCGCGATGACGATCTGGACTGGATTGCGCGCAGTCTGGGTTTTGGCGATACCTGCGCCTTTCTGCACCAGCTTGATGCCCACCGCGAATTCGTGGCCGAGGAGTTCGACACCTTGCTCGGCGGCTCGGCTCCGTCTTGCGGATCGGGACGTTGTGGTTCGGCCCAGGGTCAGGCTGCGGCCGGCATGCCGCGCGAAATCGATGGTCTGATGGACAAGCTGCCCGAGGCCCTGGCCGGCCATGTGGCGGGCTGGCGCGGCAATGCGCGCATACAGGGGCTGCGTGAAGAGGCGCGCAACCGCCTGTTTCGCCTGGTGCAGCTCACGGCGCAATGGGTCGCCGATGGCGAGGCCAGCGAAGAGGCCGCGCTGCGCTTCTTGAGCTGGCTGGAGCCGCTGTTGCGCCGCGAAAGCTATCTGGCCCTGCTGCTGGAGCGCCCGGCTGTGCACGAGCGGCTGCTGCACCTGCTGGGCGCGGCGCGCTGGCCCGCGCGCTATCTGCAGCAGCACCCGGGCGTGATCGACGAGCTGGCCAGCGATGCCATGCTGGGCGAGCGCTTCTCGGCGGCCGACTTCGAGCATGAACTCGCCTTGCGTCTGGCAGCCCTGCAGGCCACGGGCGAGGACGACGACGAAAACCTGCTGAACCTGCTGCGCCGCGCTCACCATGCCGAGGTGTTCAGAACGCTGGCGCGCGACATCGAAGGCCGCATCAGCGTGGAGCAGGTGGCCGACGACCTCAGCGCCCTGGCCGACAGCGTGCTGCGCGTGACCGCGCGCTGGTGCTGGAGCCGGCTCAGAAACCGGCACCGTGCATCGCCCCAGTTCGCGATCATTGGTTACGGCAAGCTGGGCGGCAAGGAGCTGGGCTACGGCAGCGACCTGGATATCGTCTTCGTGTTCGACGACGAGGACGAGAGTGCGCCCGAGGTCTATGCGGCCTTTGTGCGCAAGCTCATCAACTGGCTGGCCGTGAAGACCGGTGAAGGCGATCTGTTCGAGATCGACACGGCGCTGCGCCCCAACGGCAACTCCGGTCTGCTGGTGACCAGCTTTGCCTCCTATGCCAACTACCAGCAGCAGCGCGGCAGCAATACCGCCTGGACCTGGGAGCACCAGGCCATGACGCGGGCGCGCTTCGTACTGGGCAGCGAGGATTTGCAGACCGAGGACGCCGCTGCGCCGGACGGCGGCCTGGCGCTGGAGGCACGCTTTGATGCCGTGCGCGAAGCCGTGATCACCGCGCCCCGCGATGCGGCTGCGCTGCGTGACGAGATCGTGGGCATGCGCGAGCGCGTGCGCACGGCCCACCCGGTGCGCAGCGGCCTGTTCGATGTCAAGCACAGCCCGGGCGGCATGGTCGATGTGGAGTTTGCGGTGCAGTTTCTCGTGCTCTCGCAGTCGGCGCGCCATCCCGAGCTGGTGGCCAACGTCGGCAACATCGCGCTTTTGCTGCGTGCCGAGCAGGCGGGCCTGCTGCCGCAAGGCGTTGGCCAGCAGACGGCCAGTGCGTATCGCGAACTGCGCCGGCTGCAGCATGTGGCCCGCCTTGACGAGCGCGCAGCGGTGCTTGAGCCGGCCCAGGCCGCGCCGCTATGCGACCCGGTCAAGAGGTTGTGGAAGGCTGTTTTTGAGTGAAGATGCAGGCATTTCCCGGGCTGCGATGGCGGCCTGGGGCAGCGCTTGAAAATGTGAATTCCAACTTGTGCACCTGATGTTTGTAGGGCGCGGGTAGCAAGTATGGAAAAAGGCCTACAGATAAAACGCAGTATTCCGCAAATTGTTACAAAATTGCAACCCACAAGATCTGGAACTTCTGCAAAAGTGACTCATCTACAGATTAAGGTTTGCACCAAGAGAGAATCCATACCAGTTTTATGTTGCGAAGCCTCTGGGGTCACAGTTCAACTGTTCTGCCCGAAGCGCTTCTCCTCCCTCCCTCTCTTTTTTCGTTTCGGGACGCTTCGCGACTTTTTTATGCCAGCAAAAAGGCCATCGAAAGATGGCCTTTTTGCATGCAGCTGCACAGCGTGCAGGATCTGCCTCACGTCAAAGTCGCAAATGGCCTGGATCGAGAGGTGATGCAGCTGTTCTTGCGCAGATCACTCGGGCCGGGTTGAGGCAAAGCTGGGTCGCTCGGCCAGCTTGGCGAACAGCAGGGCCAGATTCGGGTGCTCGTCACGCCAGGCAATTTCGGGAAAACGCAGATCCAGCCAGCCCAGGGCGCTGCCCACGCAGACATCGGCCAGCGTGAAATGCACGCCGCAGCAATAACTCTTGTCGCCCAGGCCCTGGGACATGACGGCCAGGGCGGCCCGGACCTTGCCCAACTGGCGCTCCATCCAGGCTTGGCAGCGCTGATCCGAGCTGCGGCCCGGCCAGGTGGCTTCCAGGCGCGCGAGGGCGCCGGCGTCGAGCAGGCCGTCGGCCAGGGCCTCCCAGCTCTTGACTTCGGCGCGCTCGCGGCCCGTGCCCGGGATCAGCTTGCCCACGGGGGACAGCGTGTCCAGGTATTCGACGATCACGCGCGAGTCGAACATGGCATCGCAGCCGTCCATGACCAGGCGCGGCACCTTGCCCAGCGGGTTGCCCGTGCCCGGAGTCTGCTCCTGGTCCCAGGGGTTTTCTTGCACGAACTGATATTCCAGCCTTTTTTCGGCCAGGACGATGCGTACCTTGCGTACGTAGGCGCTGCTGGTGGAACCTATCAATTTCATGCTTGTCTTCCGTGGGGCGGAGACCGGCTCCAGGACCGGTGTGAGCCGGCGAATCTCCGGGCTGCCGATTCTATGCGTTGCCCGCCTATCACCTGGCCGGCTCCATGAATTGTGCGGCCCACCTACAATGACGGCCCATGAATTCGTCCCACATCACCGCCTTGTCCCCCCTGGACGGCCGCTACGCCGCCAAGCTCACAGCCCTGCGTCCCATCATGAGTGAGATGGGCTACATGCACCGCCGCGTGCAGGTGGAGGTGGCCTGGTTCATCGCCTTGTCCGATGCGGGATTTGCCGAATTCGAGCCGCTGAGCGAGGCCTCGCGCACCTATCTGCAGGAGCTGGTGCGCAACTTCGGCGAAGCCGATGCGGCGGCCATCAAGGACATAGAAAAGACCACGAATCACGACGTCAAGGCTGTGGAGTACTGGATCAAGGCCAGGTTCGAGGGCCATGCCGAGCTGCTCAAGGCCGCCGAATTCGTGCACTTTGCCTGTACCAGCGAAGACATCAACAACACCAGCCATGCGCTGCAGCTGCGCGCAGGACGCGACGAGGTGCTGCTGCCCGCGCTGCAGGGCATTACCGCCAAGCTGCGCGAGATGGCCCATGCCTATGCGGCCGTGCCCATGCTCAGCCGCACTCACGGCCAGACGGCCAGCCCGACCACGGTGGGCAAGGAAATCGCCAACGTGCTGGTGCGCCTGGAAAAGGCCGCAGCCCAGGTGGGCGCAGTGAAGATCCTCGGGAAGATGAACGGCGCCGTGGGCAATTACAACGCCCATTTGTCGGCCTGGCCCGAGTTCGACTGGGAAGCCTTCAGCAAGCACGTGATCGAGTCGCCCGAGCCCAAGGGTCTGGGTCTGAGCTTCCAGCCCTACTCGATTCAGATTGAGCCGCACGACTACATGGCCGAGCTGTTCGATGCGATCGCGCGCGCCAACACCATCCTGATCGACTTTGCGCGTGACGTCTGGGGCTATGTGTCGCTGGGCTACTTCAAGCAGCGCCTCAAGGCCGGCGAGATCGGCTCGTCCACCATGCCGCACAAGGTCAACCCCATCGACTTCGAGAACGCCGAAGGCAATCTGGGCCTGGCCAATGCCTTGCTCAAGCACCTCGCAGAGAAGCTGCCCATTTCGCGTTGGCAGCGTGACCTCACCGACTCCACGGTGCTGCGCAACATCGGCGTGGCCATGGGCTATGCGACCCTGGCTTACAGCTCGCTGATGACGGGCCTGAACAAGCTCGAGCTCAACGAGGAGCGCCTGCAGGAAGACCTGAACCACGCCTGGGAAGTGCTGGCCGAGCCCATCCAGACCGTGATGCGCCGCTATGGCGTGCAGGGCGCCTACGAAAAGCTCAAGGAAGTCACGCGCGGCAAGACCGTGCTCGCCCAAGACCTGCACCGCCTGATCCAGGGCCTGGAGATTCCCGAGGCCGACAAGCAGCGCCTGCTCGCCATGACGCCGGCCTCCTATGTGGGCAAGGCCGCCGAGCTCGCTCGTCGCGCTTAAAAAAGATAGCTGGTAGCGCTTGCCTGAAGCGCAATTGAGATAGATAGAGCTGCTAAAACAAGTCAGGACTTGCGCTAGCAGCTCTTGTTTTTGCAAGGCTTGCGCAACGGGAATGCGCTCACCGCACGTGCCACGGGGCCGGCAGCGGGCGCTCGCCTCAAGGTGCAGGCCGTCTTTGGATAGCTTCATGGCCATTAAATCCACGATCTTCAAGGCCCATGTGTCGATTGCCGACATCGACCATGGCTATTACGCCGACCACAATCTGACGCTGGCCCGCCATCCCAGCGAAACCGACGAGCGCATGATGGTGCGCCTGGTGGCGCTGGCGCTCAACGCCCACCAGCTGAACGACATGTGCCATGGCGACGGCACGCTGGCCTTTGGCGCAGGCCTGTCCGACCCCGATGACCCGGATGTCTCGCTGACCGACTTCACGGGCGCCAAGCGCCTGTGGATCGAGGTCGGCCAGCCCGAGGAAAAGCCGATCTCCAAGGCCTGCAGCAAATCCGATGCCGTGGTGCTTTACCCGTTCAGCCACGCGGCCGAGGTCTGGTGGAAGGGCATGGAGGGCAAGCTCGCGCGTCTGGACAAGCTCCAGGTCTGGCGCCTGCCTTCCGAGACCAGCCAGGCCCTGGCCGCGCTGGCCGAGCGCAGCATGCAGCTGCAGGCCACGATACAGGAAGGCGCGCTCACGCTGTCCAGCAATCTGGGTACGGTGTTCGTCGAGCCCCTGCGCTGGAAATAGGCAGTCTGCCGGGCTCAGGAGGAGCGCTTTTCGGCCGCCCGCTCTGCATAGCGGGTAAAGCGCCAGGAGTCGGCCTCGCGGGTGATGCGCAGCCATACCGCGCGTTTTTCTGCGGGCTCCATCGCGGTCCAGTACTGGACTTCTTCAAAGCTGCGCCCGCAGCCCTTGCACTTCTCGTCGCCCTGGCTGGTCGAGCAAATCGCAATGCAGGGCGTGTCGGGCGTGGTGTCATACCACACCAGCCAGGCGGCCATGGCGTGCGATGGAAAGCCATCGACCGGGATCTCGCTCTGGTGGCGGAAGATCATCAGCGCATAGACCTCGGCCAGGGCCCGGACTTCGGGTGAGAGCAGAACGCCATCGGGTGATGGAGCGCGCTCCCGCCAGTAGTTGATGGCAGCTTCTATGTCGGTGATGTGTAACGCAGTCATGAATCCTCTTTGCAAGGCAGGCATGATAAGACGCTTGCCATAAGCGTACTGCGGGCGGGGAGGTGGACAAGAAGCTGCTCCGGGACTCAACGCACAGTATGTGCCCAATGGTCAATAAATGTCTCTGCGCTTGCGTGTTGTATCTGTTTTGTGTTGCAATCCGCGGGTTCGAAGGGGAGTAGCTCTTTGCCATCCGCCAGACCTGCCAACTGCAGGTCCAGCGCGAGGTTACGGATTGGTCGTCAATACGAAGCGCAAGCTTCCGGCCCTCCGGGCTGCAGCACTGCTGCAGCTGAGCAAGACCTTTGATGGACCCTATGGCGGTCGATCAAGGTGCTTCCCCCGTGCTCCAGGCATGTCCTGTCCGGGTCTGCGCTAAGGCAGCTATCTGGGTTTTCTGTATGGGTGGTGCCCGGCCTTGTTTGAAGGCTGGTCACTCAAGACATTCAACAGGGGAAACCTTATGGACTTGGACTTTCTTACACACGCCCCATTCTGGGTCGCCTTGGGCCAGATCATCATCATCGACATCCTGCTGGGTGGCGATAACGCCGTGGTCATCGCTCTCGCCTGCCGCAAACTGCCGCCGGCCCAGCGCACCAAGGGCATCATCTACGGCACGGCCGGTGCCATCGTCTTGCGCGTCATCCTCATCGCCTTCGCGATGACCCTGCTGCAACTGCCCTTCCTCAAGGTTGTTGGCGCCCTGCTGCTGGTCTGGATCGGCATCAAGCTGATCGCGCCCGATGAAGAAGGCCATGACGGCATCGAAGGCAGCGACAAGCTGTTCGCGGCCATCAAGACCATCATCGTGGCCGACCTGGTCATGAGCGTGGACAACGTGATCGCCATCGCGGGCGCAGCCCAGAGCTCGGGCGAGCACCAGATGCTGCTGGTCACGCTGGGCCTGCTGATCTCCATCCCCATCATCGTCTGGGGCTCGCAGTTGGTGATCAAGCTCATGGAGCGTTTCCCCATGATCATCGTGCTCGGCGGCATGCTGCTGGGCTGGATTGCGGGCGGCATGCTGGTCACCGATCCGGTGTTCGTGAACACCGAGAAGTGGACCTGGATGTTCAAGCTTGGCACCGTCGATGAGAACGGCCTGGCCGTGGTCTCCAACATCCTGTTCTATGGTGCCCATGTGGTCGGCGCGCTGCTGGTCCTGGGCCTGGGCAAGTGGATGGCTGCACGCAACGCCAGCGGCAAGGCCGTGGCCAACGAGGCCTGAAGCCTGAAAGCGGCGGGGCCTATAGGGCCGGGGGCGTGCTCCCCGGCCTGTCAGAATAAGCACCTTGCCGCTCGTGGCCCCCGCAATACAAGGATCTGCCCCGTGACTCCCATCATCATCTATGTGGATGACGCCGACTACGCCCTGCCCTTGCTGCAGGGGCTTGCCGGCTCGCCACAAGCCTCCTCCTCGCACTGGCTGCTCGTGGCCTGTGCTCCGCGCATCACCCATCGCGCGAGCAAATGGGTCAGCCACAGTGCGCGCGAGAACTGGCGCGGCAAATGGGCCGACAAGCTGTTTGCGCATCTGGTGCCGGTGCTCGACCAGGGCGGTGCCCGTGTCTCCCAGGTGTTGGCCAAGGGCCCTCTGGACGGCTTGCTGGAAGAGCTGCAGCAGCTCCACGGCAAGGCCCAGGTGGTTGATGCACGCCGGCCCAAGCAGCCGGCCCCAGCCCAGAACACCCGCAGCTGGAACCTGCCTGGCACCCTGGCAGCCCTGGGCGCCATGCTGGGCCTGGTGTTTGAAGAAAGCATGATCTAGCGCCCGCAGCGCGCTTGCGTATCCCAGTCGAAAAAGCCCTGCAGGTCTCGCCCGCAGGGCTTTTTGCTGTGTGGCCCTGGCTGGGCGGTAGGCTTGGGCCTGCTGCTATGCTCGCTTCATGAAGCTCTTGATCAAATGGCTGCTCAGCGCCGTCGCCCTGCTGACCGTTGCCTACCTCTACAGTGGCGTACAGGTGGCCAGCTTTGGCTCGGCCATGATTGCTGCGCTGGTCATCGGCCTGCTCAACGCCGTGCTCAGGCCCGTGCTGGTGGTGCTGACCCTGCCCGTGACCATCGTCACCGTGGGACTGTTCCTGTTCGTGGTCAACGGGCTCATGTTCTGGGCCGCCTCGGGCATTCTGGGCGGCTTTCATGTGGCGGGCTTCTGGGCAGCCATGCTCGGAGCCCTGATTTATTCAGTGCTGGGCCTGGTCATTGAATCACTTCTCGCTCGACTGTTCCCGTAGCAGCTCTTCCACGGCACGCAGGCGCGTATCGATGATCGAGGCCTCGATGTAATCGAGCTGCTGACCACTCTTGCGCCCCAACTCCTGCGCAGCCTTGAACCGGTCCACGGCAGCTGGATAGTCATAGTGGGCGACATGGGCCTCGGCTTCGGCGCGCAGCGCCCGAAGTTCCTGTTTTTGCGAGCCCCAGACCTGGGCCAGCAACTGCCAGGCCTGAGCATCGCGCGGATGATCGGTCACCCAGGTCTGCAACTGCCCTGCCATGGCGGCTGCCGACTGCTGGCGCAGCAGCACCTGGGTACGCAGCAAGAGCTCGGGCCTGTGCGGGCCGCGGCTCTCACGCACCATGACGGTGGCAAGGCTGGGGCCGGCCAGGGGCGGATCATTTTGCTTTGCATCGGCAGAGGGCAGGGCCGGAGTTTGCGATACGGGCTCCAGCGCAGCAAGTGCGGCCGAGGGCTGGCCTGCGCCCAGCTCCAGCTCGGTCTGCAGCAGCCGGGCCTGGCGCAAGGCCTCGGGATTGACGCTGCAGGCGGCGCTCAGGCGATGCAGCATGTCGCGCGCCACGGACCAGTCCCTCAGTTGCATGGCGCTCAGTACGGCGGCATACAGCTGGGCCACCTGCTGCTCCCTGGGCTGGCTGCCAAAGCTGGTGGAACGAGGCAAATCCGCCCACTGGCGCAGCACATCCACCCCCGGACGAGAGAGCACGCGCGCACGCGCGGCCATCATCACGTGCTCCAGCGTGGGCGCGGGCATGGGGGAGGTGCCGGAACCCAGGGGCAGGCGCGAATGCATGTCGGCGATACGTTCCGTGGTCAAGGGGTGGCTGCGCAGATAAGGCCAGCTGCCGTTGTCGTTGATACGGCTTGCAACCTGCAGCTTGTCGAACATGCTCACAAAACCCTGGGGCGCAAAGCCGGCCGGCGCCATCAGGCCATAACCCATGCGGTCGGCCTCGCGCTCCATGTCGCGCGAGAAATTGAGCTGGTTTTGCACGGCCAGAGCCTGGCCACCCATCATCATGGCCATGGCTGCATCGGGACTTCTGCTGGCCGCGAGTGCGCCCAGAATCATGGAGCCAAGCATCAACGGCGTCTGCTTGCCCTGCTGGGCGATCAGGCGCGCAATATGGCGCTGGGTCACATGGCTCAATTCATGGGCAAGCACCGAAGCCAGCTCGTCGCGCGTGCTGACCACGCCTATCAGGCCCAGGTGCACACCCAGATAGCCGCCCGGTAGTGCAAATGCGTTGATCGAGCGATCGCGGCCCAGCAGGATCTCCCAGGCAAAGCGCTCCTCCAGTTCGGGCGAGAGCTCGCCGCGCTCACGTGCGGCATTGACCAGGTGCAGCCATATGCCTTCCACATACTCCTGCAGCACGGGATCGTCGAGATAGTCCGGGTCGCGATAGAGCTCGCGGATGATGCGATCGCCCAGGCGCCGCTCCTCGCTGGTGGTGGTTGCACCCCCGCCATCGCCCAGTGTGGGCAGACGCGGCTGGGCATGTACGGGAAGCAAGGCCTGGCAGGCAGTGGCCGCAATGCCTAAGGTCAGGACCAGGGTCCGCAGGCGGCGGCTGACGGAAGATTTTGAGCTGGATTCGCGCATGATGAGGCCAAGGCGGCTGGAGATGGCAGCATATCAGGGGGCGCTGCCATCCCGGGGCATGCCGGCGGACGGTGGTACACCCTAATATGATGCCTTGAATGCCCGAACGTTCATGTCAGCCGTTTCAGTTGGCTGTTCCGGCCTCACAAGCTGATGCGGGCCGACCTGTGTTCACCAGCGCCTCACCCGACCTTATTTCAGGAATCCCCTCATGTCTTCCCTTACCCATTTCGATGCCCAAGGCCAGGCCCACATGGTCGACGTTGCCGCCAAGCCCGCCACCCATCGCGTAGCCGTGGCCCAGGGCCGCATCGTCATGCAGCCCGAAACACTGGGCATCATCCAGAGCGGCACGGCCAGGAAAGGCGATGTGCTGGGCATTGCACGCATCGCCGGCATACAGGCTGCCAAGAAAACCAGCGACCTCATCCCTTTATGCCACCCCCTGGCCTTAACCCGCGTGGCCGTGGATTTTGAACCCCTGCCCGAGCAACACGCTGTGAGTTGCACTGCCACTGTAGAAACCGTGGGCCAGACCGGTGTGGAGATGGAGGCCTTGACCGCCGTGCAAATCGCCTTGCTCACGATCTACGACATGTGCAAGGCCGTGGACAAGGGGATGGTGATGGAGAGGGTGAAGGTGGTGGAGAAGCGCGGGGGGAAGTCGGGGCTGGATGTCACACCGCGAACTGCTTGAGACGATAAAAATAATGCCTGCCTGAATGCATTCAGGCAGGCATGTGCACTAAGCTAGTGTAGGTTACTTGTATTCGCCAACAGCTGCTGGAGCAGTCGCGACCGTGCAGCTAGCAGGAGCAATTTTCTTCATTTGCGCGTCAGTTGCAGGAACAACGCACTTCAGCCCGCCCACCTGTGTACCACCTACATCGGTTGCAGCAACCAGTGTTGCAATCTCTGTGCCATCTGCCTTCAGCGGTACAAAGTACAGTGTCGCGCTCGCATCGTCGGATGCATAGCCCAGCTCCTTCATCTTGGCGCCAAGGGTTAGCTCAACATTGCCGATTTGGTCTGTTTTAATGGACAAAATGTACTTGCCTGCAACAGCAGGGGATGCTCCGCCGGCAACAGCAGGTGCGCCCGCAGCTTTCTCGCAGCCCCAGCCGCCAGGACCTGGGTTGGTCGCGCTGATGGGATCCAGCGTAGTCTGATATTTCGCGCCGATATCGGTACGGCATGCCGTGCCTTGCAGAACCACTTCGGCAAAACGGGCCTTTTGCATATAGCTGTTGTAAGCCGGCAAAGCCACGGCGGCCAAAATACCGATGATCGCCACGACGATCATCAGTTCGATCAAGGTGAAACCTTGTTGAATAGTACGCTTCATAAACTTCTCCTCAGAAGGGGTTAAAGGTATGCCTCTTATAAGCAAAGGCTGTGCCAGATGGATTTCGGCATCTTTTGGTGTTGAAATGTAAACTTTCACCTATTGCTTCCTGCATTTTCATGCTGGCTCTGACAAATTGATCCGACGGGGCTGACATTTTTGTCTGAGGATGTGGATCAATTGAGCTGGGTCAAATCTTCGGAGCTCCGTGGAACCTGGGTGGCATGCACTGTCTGGCAATTGCGGCCCTGTTCTTATGTGGAGCTACTCGATCAAGAACTGCATCTGCGATCCTGCAAGCTCCAGCATGTCGCCGCTGAGCAAGGGAGCGGGGGAGCTGCCTACGAGCTGACCGTTGAGCTTGAGGGTGGCAAGCTCGCCTTCAAGCTGGGCGAGCACGAAGCCATAAGGCTTTTGCGTGATCGAGGCTACGGCAACCCCGGGCTTTCCTAGGGTGGTGACGACCTTGGTCAGCGGTATCTGGCGGCCAGGTATATTGCCGCTGAGCATGCGTATGCAGGCCAGGCGCTGAGGCAGCATGGATATGGAGGGCGGCTGAGTGAGCTCAAACCCCGGGGCTTCCTGGCTCGCAGCAGGTACGGCTGGTGTTGCTCCAGTTCCGGTGGCCGTGGCCTGTGTTCCGGTTTCCTGTTGTACGAAGCGCAGTTTGTAGCGGCCGATGTCCAGCAGGTCGCCGTGGACGAGCTGGTGGTGGTGCACAGCTTGGCCATTGACATAGGTGCCATTGGTGCTGCGCAGATCTTCGATGGTGACTTTGCCGCTGGCAAGTGTGAGCACAGCGTGTTCGCCGCTGACAGCGAGATTGTCTATGACGATGTCGTTATAGGGGCGGCGGCCAAGGGTTGTGCGCTCTTTGAGCAGCGGCACTTCTTTGATGATGGCGCCGTCTATGGATATGACCAGGGTGGGCATGCTCAAAAGCTCCATGAGGGGGTCGGCTGCATGCAGTGCATAGGGATTTGTATCCTAGCGTTTTTGCTGCAAAAGAAGTAAATGGTGCTTGAATTTACGAAGAATTACTATAGACAGATACTGCGGAGCCTGGTTTTAGTGAAGGAAAGAGGAACTTTTGCACTTTTTGGTGTCTGTACGCAACAAATGGCAGTATTTTTGGACAGAATTTAACAATCTTGCTCTTATGTGACGCTTGGTCTTGGGCTGCAAATAGCCGGGTGAGCCAGGATATCGACTGCTGGCGCAATGCCAAGGTTTGGGATCTGGCGTGATGAAGTTGCTCGTCAGCCGATTGCCTCTAAGAGCGTGTTCACGATCTCTACGCAGGCGCGTTGGAGCGCAATCGGGATGAGTTCGAGTCGATGGGCCGCAGCTTGCACCGGGGTGCAAGCAAGCTTCAGCGCTAGAAAATAGCCCGATTTCGCACCAATCCTTCGGGCCAGTGCCTTTGCGGGCGCGCCGCGAGGAGATCGTAAACACGCTCTAAGGCCGGGCCAAGTACTTGCAGCACATGCATGCACCGGCCCCGCAACTGCGCGGGCCGGTGCCCGGCTTTCAGGAGTTGCAGAGAGCAGGGGTGTGAGGAACCTCGATAAGCACTACACCGATGTTGTCATGGCCGCCCGCGTTGTTGGCGGCATTCACCAAGGCCGTCAGCAGCAGGGGCAGAGACAGACCTTGGGCAAACAGGCTGGCAATGATTTTGTCGCTGAGCATGTCGGTCAGCCCATCCGAGCACAGCAGTATCCGATCGCCTGGCAGCAATGGCCATTCATTGAGATCCGGGGCAACACTGCGGGCAACTCCCAGCGCGCGCGTCAACAGGTGGCCCAGGCCGGATTGCCGGCCTTGCTGCTCTTGCATGCGCCCTGCATCTATTTCCGCTTGCAGCCAGGTGTGGTCACGGGTGAGGCGGTGCAACTGGCCCTGTCTCCAGCCATAAGCTCGGGAGTCGCCCAGGTGGGCCAGCATCAGCCTGCCAGGCAACAGAGCTGCGGTGATGACCGTGGTCCCCATGCCCTGGCATCCCGGGGTCTGCTGGGCAGCATTCAGGATGGCCGAGTTGGTCAGTGTCAGTGACTCCATGAGAGCATGCCGCAGTTGGGTGCGCTCTTTTTCACTGTCGTTTTGTGGGGTGGGAATGGCGTAGCTCTGCAGGGCGGCCGGGAGCAGGCTGGTTGCCATGGCACTAGCAACTTCTCCGGCGTTGAAGCCGCCCATGCCGTCGGCCAGAACGGCAATAGGCCAAGGCAGTGCGTCAGGGTGGATGCCCACGGCATCTTCGTTGTTGCTGCGACGCTTGCCGCCATCGGTTCGGGCAACCATGGCGTAAAGCGGCTTGATGGCCCCCAAAGGCTGAATACTGGATGAATTGTGCATGGCAGTTAAACAATGGGGGCAGTGCAGTCCGGAGGTGAACGCACCGTGAGAAACATGCGGCAAAACACCAGTCGAGCTGGGAGTCGGCTATCAATTATTATTTTTGTATTTTACAAAAACAAGGCTGTGAAACATTGGGGCGAAATAAGCCCTTCTTCTCATTTGATTGAGATTTTTTATTGGTTGTATCGAGTGTTTTTGTTTAACAAGGCTTGCCAAAAGGGCGCGCTGCCATGAAGGTAGCGCGCCCAAGGAAAGATGGCCTGCCCGTTCTCAGGCCTCAAGCGGACTGGTCTTGTTGCTTCTGGCTTGCAGGAGCTTGCCCAGACCCACAACCAGCAGGGCGCCGGCAGCGGCGGCGACATAGTGGAGCCAGGGGCTGGCTGCGGTAAAGTCGTGCAGCAGGCGGTCGTTGACAATGGTTTCACCGCCAACCCAGCCGATCAGGGCCGCCCCCAGAACAACAATGACGGGGAAGCGCTCCATGAGTTTAACCATCAGCGTGGAGCCGAAGATCACCAAGGGAATGGAAATCGCCAGACCCAGAATCAGCAGCACCATATTGCCCTGGGCCGTGGCCGCCACGGCAATCACGTTGTCCAGGCTCATCACCAGGTCGGCAATCAGGATGGTGCGTATGGCGGTCAGCATGCCGCTCTGGCCTTTGGATTCGCCTTCTTCCTCCTCGCCGCCGCTCAGCAGTTGCAGGCCTATCCATAGCAGCAGGCAGCCGCCAATGATTTGCAGGAAGGAGAGTTCGAGCAGTTTGGCGGCGACCACGGTCAGGATGATGCGCAGCACGACGGCTGCACCGGACCCGAACATGATTGCTTTTTTCTGCTGCTGTGCAGGCAGTGAGCGCGCTGCGAGGGCGATGACGACGGCGTTGTCGCCCGAGAGAATGATGTTGATCCAGATGATCTTGACAAGACCGATCCAGAAGTCGCTGGTACTGAGAAACTCCATGACGATGACTCCGCTGTTATGAATCGAAAAGCGCCAAGGGGCTGAATCCTTGGCGCTTTTTCTTTATGGAAGTCGTCAGTTTAGGCGTCGTAGCGCACGCCTTTGATTCGTAGTTCTGCGTAAATCGTCACAAGGGCATTCCCTTGTGACAGCTTGCACGCTGCTTACAGCAGGCCCTTGAGCAGGCGGCCCATTTCGGAAGGATTGCGGGTGATGGTGAAACCGCACTCTTCCATGATGGCCAGCTTGGCATCGGCCGTGTCGGCGCCGCCGGAGATCAGGGCACCTGCGTGGCCCATGCGCTTGCCGGGAGGGGCAGTCACGCCAGCGATGAAGCCCACGATGGGCTTCTTCATATGGGCCTTGCACCACATGGCGGCTTCGGCTTCGTCGGGACCGCCGATTTCACCGATCATGATCACGGCATCGGTGTCGGGATCGTCGTTGAAGGCGCGCATCACGTCGATGTGCTTCAGGCCGTTGATGGGGTCGCCACCAATGCCCACGGCGGAGGACTGGCCAATGCCCAGCTCGGACAGCTGTGCCACGGCTTCGTAGGTCAGCGTGCCGGAACGGCTCACCACGCCCACGCGGCCCTTTTTGTGGATGTGACCGGGCATGATGCCGATCTTGATCTCGTCGGGCGTGATCAGGCCAGGGCAGTTGGGGCCCAGCAGCAGGGTGCGCTTGCCGCCAGCGGCTTCCTTGGCCTTCATCTTGTTGCGCACTTCCAGCATGTCGCGAACAGGAATGCCTTCGGTGATGCAAATCGCCAGGTCCAGATCGGCTTCCACGGCTTCCCAGATCGCAGCAGCTGCGCCTGCGGGCGGCACATAGATCACCGACACGGTGGCGCCGGTGTCCTTGGCAGCGTCCTTGACCGAGCCGTAGATTGGGATGTCAAAAATCTTCTCGCCGGCCTTCTTGGGGTTCACGCCAGCCACGAAGCAGTTCTTGCCGTTCGCGTATTCTTGGCACTTTTCCGTGTGGAACTGGCCGGTCTTGCCGGTGATGCCCTGGGTGATGACTTTGGTGTCTTTGTTGATAAAGATCGACATGAGTGGTTCTCCGAGGGCTTCTTACTTGACGGCTTCGACGATCTTGGTGGCCGCTTCGGCCATGGTGTCGGCGCTGATGATGGGCAGGCCGGATTCGGCCAGCATCTTCTTGCCCAGCTCTTCGTTGGTGCCCTTCATGCGCACCACCAGAGGCACTTGCAGGTTCACGGCCTTGCAAGCCGTGATCACGCCGGTGGCGATGGTGTCGCACTTCATGATGCCGCCGAAGATGTTGACCAAAATGCCCTTGACCTTGGGGTTCTTGAGCATGATCTTGAAGGCTTCGGTGACCTTCTCGGGGGTGGCGCCGCCGCCCACGTCCAGGAAGTTGGCCGGCTCGCCGCCGAACAGCTTGATGGTGTCCATGGTGGCCATGGCCAGGCCGGCGCCGTTCACCAGGCAGCCGATGTTGCCGTCCAGGGAGATGTAGGCCAGGTCGAACTTGGAGGCTTCGACTTCGGCAGGATCTTCTTCGTCCAGATCGCGGAAGGCCACGATTTCGGGATGGCGGAACAGGGCGTTGGAGTCAAAGTTGAACTTGGCGTCCAGGGCCATCAGGTCGCCCTTGGAGTCGCAGTTCAAGGGGTTGATTTCCACCAGCGAAGCGTCGGTGTCCATGTAGCACTTGTAGATCTTGGCGAAGATGTCTACGGCCTGGTCGATGGAGGCGCCGGTCAGGCCAATGGCTGCGGCAACCTTCTTGCTCTGCTCGACAGTGATGCCTGTCAGCGGATCGATCATCTCGGTGACGATCTTCTCGGGCGTGGAGTGGGCCACTTCCTCGATGTCCATACCGCCTTCGCTGGAGGCAATCAGGGCCACCTTTTGCGTAGCGCGGTCGGTCACCAGCGACACGTACAGCTCGTTCTTGATGTCGGCGCCGTCTTCGATGTAGAGGCGGCGGACCTTTTGGCCTTCGGGGCCGGTCTGGTGGGTCACCAGTTGCATGCCGAGGATTTGCTCGGCTAGGCTCTTGACGTCATCGATGGTCTTGGCAACCTTCACGCCGCCGCCTTTACCTCGGCCGCCGGCGTGGATCTGGGCCTTGACCACCCACACGGGGCCGCCCAGCTTCTGGGCCGCTTCAACGGCCTCTTGCACCGTGAACGCAGGGATACCGCGAGGCACTGGCACACCAAATTGACGCAAGATCTCCTTGCCTTGGTATTCATGAATCTTCATGATGTCTCTCTCAAACAAATAGGGGGATGGCCTGGTAGTCCTGAAGGCGCTCGCCTCAAGGCGCGGTGACCCGGCAGCCGGCAAATGTACCATGCTGCTCCGAATGGGGCTGGGCCTGAAGCCATGCGGCTTTCTTGGCAAATCCCTGGCACGCAACAGGATGGATGCAGGCTAAGTCCTTGATGCTTCATGAGTATCGCCCTCAGGGAGGCGGCAGACAGGGCTGCCGATCTCCTATGTCTTATAGAGGACTGGAGTGGCTGGGCGGGAGTGCAACAACCTGTCGCATCTTCTATTGAGCCGCTGCGCCCAAGTCAGGCCGGCGGTCAAGAGTGTGGGCCCTACAATGCAGGCTTTATCTGGGTTCAAGGCCTGACAAGGTCTTGATGCATGGTCTCAATGCCGTGCGGGTGCATGGCTGGCTAGGAGCATTGCTGTAATGGCAAAGATTTTTATCGATGGCGAGGCCGGAACCACGGGGCTGCAAATCCGTGACCGCCTGCAGGGAATGGCCAGTGTGGAACTGGTCAGCATTGATCCCGCGCTGCGAAAGGACCCCGCTGCCAAGCGCCAGCTGATTGCGGGTGTGGATCTGGTCATCCTGTGCCTGCACGACGACGCCGCCCGCGAGACCGTGGCCATGGTGGACGCCATCACGGCAGAGACGGGCCGCGCCATCAAGATCATCGACGCTTCCACCGCCCACCGCACCGCAGCGGGCTGGGTCTATGGCTTCCCCGAGCTGCGCGCAGGCCAGCTGGAGGCGGTCCAGGCCGCCACCCGCGTGAGCAACCCTGGCTGCTATGCCACGGGCGCCATCGCTCTGCTGGCGCCGCTGGTGGCCGCCGGCTTGCTGCCCGCCGACTACCCGGTGAGCCTGCCCTCGGTGTCGGGCTATTCCGGTGGGGGCCGTCCCATGATGGAAGCCTATGAGGCCGGTACGGCTGCGCCTTACGAGGCCTATGCCCTGGGCCTGTCGCACAAGCACATCCCCGAAATCCTGCACTACACCGGCATGACGCGGCGCCCGGTGTTCATCCCGGCCGTGGGCAATTTTGCCCAGGGCATGCTGGTGCAACTGCCGTTGCACCTGGACCTGCTGCCCGGTGCGCCCAAGGCCGCCGACTTGCATGACGCCCTGGCCAGCCACTATGCCAAGACCAATACCGCCGCCCACTGGGTCAAGGTGCTGCCACCTACCGACGACCTGAAGCTGGCCGCCGACACGCTGGCGGGCACCAACCAGCTGGAGCTGCGAGTGTTTGCCAACGAGCAGCACCGCCAGGCCGTGCTGATTGCCCGCCTGGACAATCTGGGCAAGGGTGCCAGCGGCGCTGCGGTGCAGAACCTGCAATTGATGCTGGGCTTGTAAGCCACAGTCCGGCCCTGTTCCAGGCCAACGCAAAAGGGGGCTCCGCTCCCTTTTTTGCTATCTATTGCGCAGCTGCATATGTAGACGCTGCCTGCATGTGCGCAGAAAATCACCACAGCGGCCCCGCCTGGCTGTCCCGCCGCAGTGCTGCGCATGACTTCTGATGCGGTGCCAGGCATGTTGCGTTGCTGTGGTCTGAGATTCGCCGGCCTGGTTTATGCTGGCGGACTTTTTCGGATTTCAGGTTTTTCGTCCGCCTTCGCGGTCCGGCACCGCAACGGCGGTGTGCTGGGCCGTGGTGGAGCGGCTTTTGCAAAGGTTTCCCCAGATGACTCGCAAGGCATCAGGCACGCCGGGCCCCGATGGCCATGACGACCTGCAACGCAATCTCACCAACCGCCACATTCAACTGATCGCCATTGGCGGCGCCATAGGCACGGGCCTGTTCATGGGCTCGGGCAAAACCATCAGCCTGGCGGGGCCCTCCATCATCTTTGTCTACATGGCCATCGGCGTCATGCTGTTCTTTGTGATGCGGGCCATGGGCGAGTTGCTGCTGTCCAATCTGCAGTACAAATCTTTCATCGATTTCTCGGCCGATCTGCTGGGGCCCTGGGCGGGCTTTTTCACCGGATGGACCTACTGGTTCTGCTGGATCGTCACCGGCATTGCCGATGTAATCGCCATCTCGGCCTATGCCCAGTTCTGGTGGCCGGATCTGCCGCAGTGGGCCCCGGCCATTGCCTGTGTGCTGGTGCTGCTGGGCTTGAATCTGCTGACCGTCAAGTTGTTCGGGGAGACCGAGTTCTGGTTTGCCATGATCAAGATCGTGGCCATCGTGGGCCTGATCGCCACAGGCCTGTACATGGTGGTGGGCGGCTTTGTGTCGCCGGCCGGGCGTGCGGCCTCGCTGTCGAATCTGTGGAACGACGGGGGTATGTTCCCCAACGGTCTGCTGGGCTTTTTCGCGGGCTTCCAGATTGCGGTGTTTGCCTTTGTCGGCATCGAGCTGGTGGGCACCACGGCAGCCGAAGCCAAGGACCCCGAGCGCACGCTGCCGCGCGCCATCAACTCGATTCCGGTGCGCATCATCGTTTTCTACGTGCTGGCGCTGATCGCCATCATGGCCGTTACGCCCTGGCGTGATGTGGTGCCGGACAAAAGTCCTTTTGTGGAGCTGTTTGTGCTGGCCGGCCTGCCTGCTGCGGCCGGCGTGATCAACTTCGTGGTGCTGACCTCGGCGGCTTCTTCGGCCAATAGCGGCGTGTTCTCCACCAGCCGCATGCTTTACGGCCTGGCGCTCAAGGGCGATGCGCCCAAGGCTTTTTATCGTCTGTCTCCGCGCAGCGTTCCTTCGCGCGGCCTGCTGTTCTCCTGCATTTGCCTGCTGCTGGGCGCTTTTCTGATGTGGGTGGTTCCTGACCTGGTCACCGCCTTCACGTTGGTGACCACGGTGTCGGCCATCTTGTTCATGTTTGTCTGGTCGCTGATTTTGCTGTCGTACATGGTCTATCGCCACCAGCGTGCGGCCCTGCATGCGGCCTCGCGCTTCAAAATGCCCGGTGGCGTGGCCATGTGCGTGGCCTGCCTGGCATTTTTTGCCGGCATTCTGCTGCTGCTGACCCTCAAAGACGACACGCGCCAGGCTCTGGTGGTGACACCGCTGTGGTTTGTGCTGCTGGCCGTGGCCTACCTGTTTGTGCGCCGCCGCGTGGCGGCCGTCAGCAAGCTCTCACAAGGCTGAAGCGCCTGGTTTGGGCACCATCCGAGGTCTTTGGGTCGCGATGGCGGAAAGGGACGCACGGATGCTCTGTGTCAGAGACCGGGCGAAGTGGCCTCAACTTTGAAGGGTGTTGCACTTCAGATTTGAGGCCGCCGACACTTCAGATAGAAAAACATCTGAAGTCAAGGAATGAAGGGCGCTGGCAGCTCACTTTTTAGATGAATTCTGAGATCGTAAACACGTTCTGAGGCCTTGGCTGGCCTCGTCAAAGTCCCGGTTCCCAAAGGAGCGAGGGGGCCAGGCTCAATGGTGGTGTCCATGTCCGCCATGCACATGGCGGTGCTCGATTTCCACAGCCGTGGCCGCACGCACTTCGTTGATCTTGCAGGAAAAGCGCAGCTCCTGGCCGGCCAGGGGGTGGTTGCCGTCAAGGAGCACGACCGGGCCCTTGATCTTGACCACGTGGTAGATCTGGGGTTCGCCCTGGTCATTGGTGCCGCGCAACTGGCCGCCCACCTTCACGCCCGGGGGAAACTCGCCCTTTGGGATGCTGCGCTTGAGGCTTTCGTCACGCGCGCCAAAGGCCTCGTCCACGGCCAGATCCACGGTCTGGGTGTCGCCCACGGTCTTGCCGTCCAGCGCGGCTTCGACCTTGGCGAAGATGTTGTCGTAGCCGCCATGCAGATAGGCCACATCGCCCTGGTCCAGCAGCTTGCCCAGCTTGTCGGTGATCTTGTAGCGGATGGTGACGGCGCAGTCTTGGGTGATGTTCATGGCATGAAAACTCGATGGGACCTGCGCAAGCAGCAGTTCCGGCCTGGTGCCGGACTCGCGCAGGTCGTGGTCAGAAAAGGCGCTGCGATCGCAGCGCCCCGACCCGCATTGTCTCAGCCTTGGCGTGCGGCTGCGAAAGCCGGCTCCTCATCCTCGGTCCGGCCCGGGTAGCGTGCAAAGCGCCGGTACTGTGCGCCGTGCACGGGTGCCTGGTCGGACCAGGGCCAGCCGCCGAACTGGGTGCGGCGGTAATCCTGCAGGGTTTGCATGATCTGCTCCTGGCTGTTCATCACGAACGGGCCGTACTGGACCACGGGCTCGCCGATCGGCCGGCCTTGCAGCAGCAGGCATTCGATGGGCGCATTGCCGCCGTTGAACAACTCCCAGTCGTGCTGGGCATTGACTTGCAGGGCCGCATGCGCATGCACGGCCTTGCCGCCGATCCGCAGGCCCGCGCCCGCAAAGAAGTAGAGCATGCGCTGCGTGGCCTCGCCGGCCGCGCGCGGCAGGGTCCAGCGTGCGCCAGGCGCGAGCTTCAAGGTCCAGATCGCGACATCGGCCCCGGGATCGGCGGCCCAGGATTCGGGTGGCGGCGCCAGCGGCCTGGCCTGCGGCTGCTCGCCGGTGGCGGGCAGGGCGCCCGCAATCACCGTGATCTCGGTCTCGCGTCCCTGGGCATCGTGCTGTGTGATGCGCGGAATGCGCTCGTGCCAGAACATGGTGAAGTGCGGCTCCACCATCTTGGAGCGTGCAGGCAGGTTGAGCCAGATCTGGAACAGCTCCAGCGGGTTGGCCTGTCCGGTCTCCAGCAGCGGAAACATCTCCGCATGCTGGATGCCCCGGCCTGCGGTCAGCCACTGCACATCGCCGCCGCCGTAGCGCGCCGCAGCACCCAGGGAGTCGGAGTGATCGATCAGGCCCTTGCGCACCAGGGTCACGGTCTCGAAGCCGCGATGCGGATGGCCGGGAAAGCCCGGGACCGGCTCGCCGTGGTACATGGAAAAGCCGTCGCGGCGGCTGAAGTCGCTGCCCATGTGCCGACCCTCGAACTCCACGGCCTCTACGCCCATCTGCCCGTTGCTGGCCGGATAGGCGTCGTCGTGGTGGGCGCAGAACAGAAACGGGTCCATGGTCGGCCAAAGAGGCCCCAGGGGCTGGACTTGCAGAATGGGAGTGGCTTGGGTCATGTGGCTGTCCTTGTGAGTGCGCGCCATCCAGGCGCGTCAAGCACTCACATGCGGGCTGGAGCCGCGTTTGAAAGCCACCGTGGGCGCAACAGTCCGGCCCAGGCATGCAACAGTGTGCTGCCGCAAGCGGCGCCGGGCTCAGCCGCGTGGCGGAATCTGCAAGCCCTTTTGCACGGCCGGGCGCTGCTCGAAGGCCGCAAGCACGCGCTGCAGCTCGGTGCACTCGCTCCAGCCGACCAGGCTTGCGGCGTTGTAGCCGCTCTCCGTGACCATGTTGCGCACCCAGGGCCAGATGGCGATGTCGGCAATCGTGTAGGTCTCGCCCATGATCCAGGTGCGGCCCTGCATGCGCTGCTCCAGCACGCGCAGCAGGCGTGCCGCTTCGTTGACGTAGCGGTCGCGCGGGCGCTTGTCCTCGAAGCTCTTGCCCGCGTATTTGTGGAAGAAGCCGACCTGGCCGAACATCGGGCCCACGCCGCCCATCTGGAACATCAGCCACTGCAGGGTTTCATAGCGCGCAGCCGGCTCGACGGGCAGCAAGGGGCTGGCGCACTTCTCGGCCAGATAGATCAGGATGGCGCCTGATTCGAACAGCACCAGCGGTTTGCCGTGCGGACCCTGGGGGTCGATGATGGCCGGAATCTTGTTGTTGGGAAAGGTGCCCACGAACTCGGGCGTGAGCTGGTCGTTGGTCTCGAAGCTGACCAGGTGCGCCTCATAGGGCAGTTGCATCTCTTCCAGCGCAATCGAGATCTTGACGCCGTTGGGCGTGGGCAGCGAATAAAGCTGCAGGCGCTCGGGGTGGGCCGCAGGCCATTTGCGCGTGACGGAAAAAGTGGAAAGCGGGTTCTGGGAAGTCATCAAACACCTCGAAGAAAGGGTTGGAACAGCAAGCAAGGCATCCTAACCCCAACATCCGGCCGGTGCAGATGCAGGCTCAGCGCCGTATCCGCCCGCAGTGTTTTTGCAGTCTCAGCTTCGCGCTTTCCGAGTCTGTGTTCAGGCAGGGCAGACCGCTCAATGCGCGGCCGGCTTTTTCTGCACCAGAGTGATGTTCAATCCCTGAGGCGTTACCGTGATCGCGCCGGGTTCGATATTCAGCGAGTCGGCCAGCGCCAGGTCCTTTTCCTGCAGCTGGTAGAGCACGACCTGGCCCAGGGCCTGCTCGGCGAGCACGCTCGCATAGGTGGTCAGCATGTCGCTCAGGGCCGGAGTCAGGCCTTCTAGATGCAAGGTGTTGACCTTGATCTGGTGGGCGCGCAGCGTGCGGTCCGTGGACTCGTAGCGCAGCGCAAAGTCCACATCCATCCTGCCCGCATAGACCTGCTTGAGCACGGGCCCCGAGAGCTCGGCCGGCAGCATGGCATTGAGCATGTTGCGCTCGGGTTGCAGATTCAGCGCAGGGGGGGCGAGCTTGAACTGCAGCATGCCGGCCACGGGAAACTGTTTTGGGAAACGCTGGGCCACCATGTCCTGCAGCTTTTGCCGCGATACCGTGACGCTGCCAGGCACCTGGCCCGAGCACCCGCTGGCTGCAACGGCCAGACCACTGGCCAGAACCCATAAGCAAGAACGACGATTGAGCACGGAAACCAACTTCCAGAAAAATGGCAGCCAGCTGCCAGGGCGCCTCTACGGCATGTAGATCAGGCAATGTTTTGTGATGAGCCGGGACCCGCTTTCCCAGGGATCCGGTGACTGTACAAGCATTGGGAAAAGATGTGCATAAATCTGTGTGGACCCATGGGGGATGCCTGTGGGTAACGAGCTCCCTTCTTACAGAACCAGGGTTTTGAGCAGCCTGTGGCTGCAAAAGTTCAGCGCCGTCACACAATACAAGCCCTCTCACAAGAACGCCTGAGTGCGCCAAACCGATGACAGAGCGACAATCTTTTGCCAACGCCCCCGACATGCAGCTGGACCAGATCCTCGAGTACTGGTTTGGCTCGGCCCAGCCCGAGGATACGCAGGCCCTGGAGCGCAAGACCCTGTGGTTCACCAAGTCCGAAGCCACGGACCGGGAGATGCGCGAACGCTTTGGCCCCTGGGTGGAGCGCGCCCTCGCAGGCGAGCTCGATGCATGGGCTGCCACGCCCAGAGGCCGCCTGGGTCTGTTGCTGCTGCTGGACCAGTTCACCCGCAACATCTACCGCGCCACGCCGCGCAGCTTTGCAGGCGACGCGCGTGCGCTGGCCCTGGCACTCGAAGGCATGGCCCTGGGCCATGACCGGCAACTGCCCCTGGTGACCCGGATTTTTTGCTACCTGCCGCTGGAGCATGCCGAAGATCTGAGCCTGCAGGAGCGCAGTGTGGCCGCCTTCGCTGCCCTGGCCGAGCAGGCCACGCCCGAGACCCGGGACTTTCTCGAGGGCACGCTGGACTACGCCCACAAGCACCGCGAAGTCATCGCAGACTATGGTCGCTTTCCGCATCGCAACGCGATTCTCGGGCGCGAAAGCACGGCCAAGGAGAAAGAGTACCTGGCCCAGCCGGGAGCCGGCTTTTAAGCCTGCAGCCCCCGTTCCGGGCCTGCCAATGGATCAAGGCGTATTCACCGACAGGCCCTGTGGCTCTCTTTGGGGCTTGGACGGGCGATCGCGCCAGCGCAGCGCCCAGCGCTCCACCGTGTAGAACGACAGGGCCGACAGGGCGACTGAAATGGCCAAGCCCAGGACCACGACCACGGGCCAGGAAAACTCGACACGCAGATAGCGCACCACCGGGTAATGCCATAGATAGACGCCATAGGACAGCTTGCCCAGACGCACCAGCATGGGCGATGTCAGCATGTCATACACCAGACCATGGCCTTGCTGCACGGCGATCAGCACCACGATGGCCGCGCACTCGACCACGGTAATGCCCCAGAGCATGGCGTCCTGGTTGTCCCAGGAGAGGGCCATCAGCAAAGGCACGGCCAGCGGCAGCCACATGGCATGGTGCATGCGTGCCTGCACGCCCTGGGCAAAGCCCGGCTTGCCTGCCATGAGCGCGGCCAGCAAAGAGCCTGCGACCAGGCCCGAGGCCCGCGTGTCGAAGCGAAAGAAGATTTCGTAGAAATGCTGGCCCTGCTCGACCCAGAACACGCGCCACAGCCAGCTCAGCAGCCACAGCATGAGCAGCGGACGCCACAGGCGCTCCCGCCCCGTGCGACGCAGCAGCAGCATGAGCAGCGGCGGCCAGATCAGGTAGAAGTGCTCCTCCACCGAGAGCGACCACATGTGCAGCAAGGTGTCGGGACTGTCGAAGAAGGCAATGCCGTAATCGGCAAGATAAAGAACCGAGACCAGGGCATCCGAGTAGATGTCGGTCAGGTCCGGCCACAGATAGGGCGCGACCAGACAGTAGACGCCGAGAAACAGGACCAGGGCCGGCATGAGGCGGAAAAAGCGCCGCCGGTAAAAACGCCAGTAATCCAGGCGCTGGGTGGTATCGAACTCGATGAGCAGCAGCGAGGTGATCAAAAACCCGCTGAGCACGAAGAACAAATCCACACCGAAGAACGCTCCATCGAACAGTGGAGCATGAGCATGCGAAAGAATCACCAGAAGGATTGCCACGCCCCTCAAGCCATCGAGGGCTGGGTTGTAGCTCAGCTTGTAGACCTTATCCACCAAAACCGGGCACCTTTCCTTTCGCCCGGGCTATGGCCAGGCTTGCAAACAAAGAGCACAACCTGGCAAGAGCCTGGCAGCGCAGTATGTGAAGGCTGAAAAAGGGCGTGCGTAACAGGGCATTGCGCATCACAAGCCATGTGCATGCAGCGACTGCAAGCCTTGGGCGGTGAACCGTCCCTAGGCAGGCCATGCAACAGTGCAGAAGTCGAGATGGGGGCAGACCCGACTTCTGCTGCATGGACCTTCAGACGCTGCGAGCACATGGGGAAAACTGCAAGCTTGCCGTCAGCCTCGGGCGATTTAAACAGATTTTTGCAGTCGCAAAAGCGCCGTTACCCCCTTCGCGGGGTCATAAGGCGTGCGAAGCCCGTTTTTGTAACAACTTCGATCAACTGTAAAGCAGCCCCAAAGCCTGCGGGCGGACGGGAAAGGCATTCACGATTCAGGCCGCATGGCCGAGCACAGCGCCTGCATTGCCACGCTGTGCACCTCGGGCGGCTTCTGGTTCTTGGCCTGCAGATAGCGCTCGGAAAACACCTGCAGATAGCTCTCCAGCACGCGGCCTGCCTGCGCATCGTGCGTATCGCCCGTGAGCTCCAGGCACAGCGCCGCCACCTCGCTGGTGCAAAAGTGGTCGCTGCGCTGGCTGCGGCGCAGCCTGTAGCCCGAGACCTGCTCGGGCCGCAGGCTCAGCACAGGAAAGCGGTCCAGATAAGGGCTCTTGCGGAACATCTTGCGCGCCTCGGGCCAGGTCGCATCCAGCAGGATGAACAAGGGGCGCGCGCCGGGCCTGGCCCCCTCGTGCGGCGCCAGGTCATGCACCACCCGCCCGGGCGGGCTCACGAACTCGCCGGGAAACACCACATACGGCTGCCAGCGCGCATCTTCGAGCAGGGCCAGCAGCGCCGCGTCGGGCTCGGTGCGCGACCAGCCGAAGGCCCAGGTGTCGCACACCACATCGGCAATCAGCCAGCCCGTGTTGCTGGGCTTGAGCGGCTCGGCATCGTGCATGACCAGACAAAACCCCGCACCGGTCTCCAGCATGGGGCGCAGCGCGCACAGGCAGTGCGAAGGCCGCAGCCGGCAGCCTTCGCAGCGCTCGCCCCTGGGTCCGCCACGCGAGAGAAACGGCCGCGTGCTGCGCGCCAGCCGCTGCGTGCGCAGCCGCGAGACCGCGTGCGGCGGCAGGCCCGGGTCCACGGAGGTCAGAAAGGACAGAGGAAGTTGCGGCGAGTGCATGAGGCGGGACGCGCCGGACCGGGCGGCGAAGGAACAGGGCCCGCTATTGTGCGCGCCTGCCCGGGCTCATTCCCCCAGGCACTCAAGCTCGAACAGCGGCAGGCTGCAGCCCCGGCTCAGCCACAGGCCTCCGCCCAGCTGCTTGAAATGTGCGCCCAGGCCGCGCCGGTAAACGCTGGCGCGGTGGCGCAACAGCCGGGCATCGGTGAGGTCCTCGTCGATGATGTCGCGCTCGTAGTCTTCGCGCGTCACGGCCTCCAGATACAGCGCGCCGCGCGACAGTCGGCCCAGATTGTCCATGGCCAGGCGCAGATCGCCAGGGCTCAGATAAGGCAGCACGCCCTGGCAGATCACCAGATCGAACGGCTCGGCCGCCGCATAGTCCACGACCGAGCCGCGCTGCCAGCCGAAACGCCCGCAAAGGTATTCGCTGAACTCCACGCCCTGGTAGCTGGCCGCGGGAAAGTGGCTCTGCACGGCCTCGCGCCACAGGCCTATGCCGCAGCCTATGTCGAGCACGCGCAGCACGGGCAGGCGCAGATAGTCAAGATAGGAGCAGATGAACGTGCCCAGCCGCTGCACATGCATGGGATCGGCCACGCTGGTCTTCTTGTCGAAATAAAAGCGCTGGTAATACGCTTCGTCGAACCACTGCTCGCTTGCTGACTGCACTCATGCTCCTGTGAACATGCGAGACCCCATGGCCTCGCCAAGCCCGCAGTATGGCCCAAGCATGGCTTGAGGTCACAGGCCTTGGGAATTAGCCTTTTTAGCGCTGCAGCACTTGCTGGTAAAGCGCTTGCAGCTATCAAATTCATAACGGCAGAACCAGCGGCGACAATGTGCGCGTTCCCGGCCAAATCCCTACCATGCGCATACTCCACACTTCCGACTGGCATCTGGGCCAGCACTTCATGGGCAAGAGCCGTCAGGCCGAGCACGCGGCCCTGATCGCCTGGCTGCTGGAGCAGGTCGAGGAGCACGCGGTCGATGCAGTGCTGATCGCGGGCGACATCTTCGACACCGGCGCCCCGCCCAGCTATGCGCGCGAGCTCTACAGTCAGCTCGTCGTGGGCCTGCATGGCGCGGGCATCTCCCTGCTGCTGCTGGGCGGCAACCACGACTCCGTGGCCACGCTGGGCGAAAGCCGCGCACTGCTGGCCCGCCTGAATACCCAGGTGCTCGCCCAGTGGAGCGGTCATGCCGGTCAGCATGTGCTGGAGCTGCCGCTGCGCCGCACCGGCACGCAGCAGGCCGGGCCCGGTTGCCTGGTCTGCGCCCTGCCCTTTCTGCGCCCGCGCGATCTGGTGCAAAGCCAGGCCGGGCAAAGCGCCCAGGACAAGCAGCAAGCCCTGCAGACCGCCATCCAGGACTGCTACCAGCAGGTCTATGCGGCCGCACTGCAGCGCCGCGAAACCCTGGCCGCCGAGCTGGGCCGGCACCTGCCCATCATCGCCACCGGCCATCTGACCACGGTGGGTGCGAGCAGCAGCGAATCCGTGCGCGAAATCTATGTGGGATCGCTCGAGGCCTTTCCCAGCAATGCCTTCCCGCCCGTGGACTACCTGGCGCTGGGCCATATCCACAAGCCGCAGAAAGTCGGCGGCCAGGAGCACATGCGCTACAGCGGCTCGCCGATTGCGCTGAGCTTTGACGAAGCCGGCCAGGCCAAGCAGATGCTGCTCGTCGATCTCGCGGACACGCCAGACACCAGCCCTCGCGTCACGCCGCTGCCCGTGCCCTGCTTTCAGCCCATGGCCTCGGTCCAGGGCACCTTGGCCGAGCTGGGCGCCTGCATCCAGGCCGCAGCAGCAGCCGGCACCGCCAGTGCACCAGTGTGGCTGGAAGTCACGGTCGCCGAGAACGACTACCTGCCCGACCTCACCGAGCGTGTACAGACCCTGTGCCAGGGCCAGCCCGTGGAGCTGCTGCGCGTCAAACGCCTGCGCGGCAAGAGCGCTAGCGCCCTGCAGGCCCAGGCCGGCGAATCCCTGCACGAGCTCGATCCCGCGCAGGTGTTTGCGCGCCGCCTGGCGCTCGAAGAGATCGACGCTGCGCTGGCCCTGAGCCTGGGTCAGTGCCATGCGGAAATTCTGGACAGCCTCGCAAAGGAGGGGGATGGTGGCGGCGATGCCGCCGGAAAGGCCCACGCATGAAGATCCTCACGCTCAGGCTGAAGAACCTCAACTCGCTCAAGGGCGAGTGGCGCCTGGACTTCACCCAGCCACCGTTTGCCGACAACGGCCTGTTCGCCATCACCGGCCCCACGGGCGCGGGCAAGTCCACGCTGCTCGATGCCATCTGCCTGGCGCTCTATCACCAGACCCCCCGGCTGGACAGCATTACGTCGACCAGCAACGACATCATGACGCGCCACACGGCCGACTGCCTGGCCGAGGTGGAGTTCGAGGCCCAGGGCCAGGCCTACCGTGCGTTCTGGAGCCAGCGCCGCGCGCGCGACAAGGCCGATGGCGCCCTGCAGGCGCCCAAGGTCGAGCTTGCGCGCGCAGACGGCACGGTGCTCAGCACGCAGACCCGCTCCATGCGCGAACTCGTCGCCGAGATCACGGGCCTGGACTTCGAGCGCTTCACCAAGTCCATGCTGCTCGCTCAGGGCGGTTTTGCGGCCTTTCTGCAGGCGAATGCGAGCGAGCGCGCAGGCCTGCTCGAAGAGCTCACGGGCACGGCCATCTACGGCCAGATCTCGATCAAGGTATTCGAGCGCGCCCGCCATGAGCGCCAGCTGCTCGACCAGCTCAAGGCCCAGGCCCATGGCGTGGAGCTGCTGGCGCCCGAACAGCGCCAGGCCCTGGAAGCCGAACAGCAGGACCTGCAGCACCAGTGGCAGCACACACAGGCCCAGCACCAGAGCGCACAGGCCCAGCTGCAGTGGCTGGAGCAGTTGCAGCAATCCGCCCAGGACCTGCAGACCGCCGAAGCCGGTCATGCGCAGGACGCACAGGCGCTGGAGCAGGCGCAGCCCGAGCTGCAGCGCCTGGCCGCCCACCAGCCTGCCCAGACCCTGCGCCCTCTGCACCAGGCCTGGCAGCAGGCCTGCAGCGCACACCAGCAAGGCCTGCAGCAATGGCAGGCGCTGCAGGAGCAGCATGGCCAGACCCAAGTGCGGCTGCAGCAGCAACAGGGCCAGGCACAGGCGTTGGCACAGGCCCTGGCACAGGCCGCAGCACAAGAGCTCGCGGCGCTGGAGCAGGAAGAGCAAGACCTGCAGCAGCGCTGCCAGACCCAGGCCGCCCACGGCCGCCTCGGCGAGTGGCTGGGCAGCTGGCGCCAGCAGTTCGAGCTGCGCGAAACACAAGAGCGCCAGATCAGCCACCAGCAGCAAGCGCTGCAGCAGCTGGACGAGCAAAAAACCGCCTTGGCGCAGCAGCTTCAGGCGCAAACAACCCAGGCCGATGCGGCGGCGCAAGCACTCGTTCAGGCCCAGGCCCGGATGGCGCAGGCCAGCGATGCCCAGACCCGGCGGCTGGCCGCCTTGTCGGCCCCCGGCCTGGCCCAGCTGCGCGAGCGCGGCCGCGAACTGCAGGCCCAGCTGCATGGCTGGCAGCAGATACAGGACCAGGCCCGACAAAGACGCGAGCTGGCCGAGCAACAGGCCCGGCTGGAGCAGCAGGAACGCGAAGCCGGGCAGCAGATCGAGGCCGGCAGCCAGGCCCTGGCCGCACTGCGCGAGCAGTACAAAAACCTCAAGGAGCAGGTCGCGGACAAGCAAAAGCTGCTGGCCCAGGAGCAGCGCATACAGGATCTTTCCGCGCATCGTGAGCACCTGCAGCCGGGCCAGGCCTGCCCCCTGTGCGGCGCGCGCGAGCACCCGGCGGTTGCGGCCTATGAGGCGCTCGACCTCTCCGCCACGCAGCAGGCCCTGCAGGCCCGGCAGCAGGAGCTGGAGGCGGTTCAGCAGCGCGGCGAAGCCGCCAGCGCAGCGCTTGCCGCCTTGCAGGCCGGACAGGCCGGCAACCAGCGCCAGCTCGCCGAGCTGCACCAGGCACTGGAGCGCTGGAATGCTCACTGGCTCGGCCTTCTGGCCCAGGCCACCGGCCCTGCAGACTGCGACTGGCAACAGCCCCAGGCGCTGGCAGACCTGCAGGCCGCCAGCCAGCAAGGTCTGGACGGCTTCACCCAATCCCTGCAGGAGGCTGAAGCCGGCGAGCAGGCCGTGCAGCAAGCCCGGGACGCGACCCACCTGGCCATGCAGCAGGCCCAGGCCGAGCACAGCCGGCTCGAGCGCCTGCAACAGACCCTGACCGATAACGCCCACCGCCAGCAAGAGCAGCAGCAGGCTCTGGCCGCGCTGCAGGCCGGCAGGACAAGCCTGCTGCAAAGCCTGGAGGCCTCGCTGGCCGAAGCCGGCCATGCCCTGCCCGATCCCGCGCAGGCGCTTCCCTGGCTTGCACAGCGCCAGGAGGAATGGCAGCAGTGGCAGCAAGCCCAGGCCCGCCTGCAAAAGCTGGGGCCGGCGCTGGCCTTGCAGCGCCAGGAATGCAGGACCGCACAGGCCAGGGCCCAGCACTGGAGCGCGCAATGCCAAGCCGCAGCCGCACAGCCGCCCCATGATCCGGCCCTGCCTGCACTTGCGCAGCTGCCCCAGGCCCTAGAGCAATGCGAGACCGAAGTCCAGGCCCTGCGTCAGGACCTGGCCCAGCTCCAGGGCCAGCAGCAGCAGACACAGGCCCAGATCGAGGAACAGGCAGCGCATGCACAGCACCGTGCCGAGCAATGGCAGGCGGCGCTGGACGCCAGCCCGTTTGGTGACCTGGCCGCCTATGCGCAGGCCCTGCTGCCCGAGGCCGAGCACCTGCGTCTGAGCGCGCTGCAGCAGCGGCTGCAGGCAGCCCTGGAGCGCGCCACCGCCTTGCTGCAGGCCGCGCAGGCACGGCACGCAGCGCTCGCGGCCCAGAACCTCAGCCCATGGCCTCTGGCCCGGATCCAGGAGCAGTTGCAGGACCTGCAGCAGCAGCGCGATGCGCTGAGCCAGCAGATCGGCGGTATCAAAAGCCGGCTGGCCGAGGACGAGCGCCGCCGCCAGAGCCAGCAAGCCCTGTTCGCCAGGATCGAGGTCCAGACCAGGGAGGCCGACCTCTGGCAGCATCTGAACGGCTTGATCGGCTCGGCCCAGGGTGACAAATACCGCAAGTTCGCCCAGGGCCTGACGCTGGACCACTTGCTGCACCTGGCCAACCGCCACCTGCAGCGCCTGCACGGGCGCTACACGCTCAGGCGCAAAAGCAGCGGCGAGCTGGAGCTTGAAATCGTCGATGCCTGGCAGGGCGATGCCGCGCGCGACACGCGCACGCTATCGGGCGGCGAGAGTTTTCTGGTCAGCCTGGCGCTGGCGCTGGCACTGTCCGACCTGGTCAGCCACAAGGCCTCGATCGACTGCCTGTTCCTCGACGAGGGCTTTGGCACGCTGGATGCCGACACGCTGGAAGTTGCGCTCTCGGCGCTGGATGCGCTCAACGCCAGCGGCAAGATGATCGGCATCATCAGCCATGTGGATGCGCTCAAGGAGCGCATTCCCGCGCAGATCCGTGTGGAGAAGGGCGGCGGCGTGGGCCACTCACGCCTGGTCGTGCAGACAGGCTAGCGTCGGAGCCGAAATGGCAAGCCCAGGCTTCCCGCAAGCATGGGCACAGGAAAAACCTGAATCGGGGGCTCTGCGGGCGCTGCACGCCGAGCCCTGTTTTTTGACTGTTTTTGGCCTCTAGCGCTTATGCAGCAAGCGCTAGCAGCTATCAAAATACAAGTCGATGCGACTCAAGCCCCTTTCGGCGGGCGATGCAGCAGGCACAGCTTGTTGCCTGCAGGATCGCGCACATAGGCCAGGTACAGGCGGCCGCCCGGCGAATCGCCGCGCCAGCCCGGAGGATCCTCGCAATCCACGCCACCGGCGGCCAGGGCCGCTGCATGGGCCTTGTCCACCAGCTCGGGCGACTCTGCGGCAAAACCCGTGGTGGCACCGTTGCCATGGCTGGCTGGCTCGCCGTTGATGGGGGTGGACACCGAGAACGTGCCCCCGGCATTGCGCCAGAAATAGCGGTTCTTGTTGGCAACACCGGGCGCTGCACCCAGAACACCGAGAAAAGCATCGTAGAACTGCCTGGATTTTTCCAGGTCGCTGGCACCCAGCATGACGTGACTGAACATGTCGTCTCCATAATTGATTGATCACCGGCCCGCCCATGGAGCCGACCGGCGCGTAGCAGCATATACAAGAAACGAAAAATCCGAATCAAGCTGCACCGCCAGGCTGTCGCCAGCGTTCACCCGCAACCTGTGCGGCATCCGCAGGATGACGGCCCAGAGCCCCAGCCGCAGAGCGGGCACCGGTCTAGGCGTTGGCTGGCGGCACGGCTTCACAAGAATTTTGGCGCTAGCGCTTGCCCATCAAGCGCTGCCTGCTATCAAAAATGTAGGTCATCCAATGCTGATCAGCCGGTTCACGGCTCTGGTTGCGGCCACATAGAACAGCCGTGCCTCCAGCTCGGCGTCCTTTTGTCCATCCTTGCTGCGCCGCTCTTCCTCGGAAGAGATCACGGCCACCACAGGCCACTCCAGCCCCTTGCTCACATGCATGGTCATGAGCTTGATCGCGTCTTCCTCGGGCCGGAAGTGGCCCGACTTCTTGCGCATGCGAAAAGGCAGGCCCTTGCGCTGCAGCGCATGGGCGCAGATCTCCATCTCGTCATGGTGGCGGCAGAGCACGGCCATCTCCCCCCAGGCATGGCCCTGGGCATGCTGGTCTGCGAGCAGCTCGGCCATGCGCGCAGCACGTTCGGGCAGGGTCGGCAGGTCGACGAGGATGGGGTCCGGGCCTTCGCGGCCGCAGCTCAGGGGTTTGAGCAGGGGGATGCCGTCCTCGTCCTGGGCATCGGCAGGCGTGAGCAGGTCGCCCGCCAGGCGATGGGCCAGCTGCAGGATCTGGCGCGTGTTGCGGTAGTTGATCTTGAGAATCGTGGTGCGGCCCTGGGCCTGTATGCCCACGCTTTTGAGGCTGAAGTTGCGCTTCTGGCCCCGGTCGTAAAGGCTTTGCGCATCGTCGTAGAGCAGCAGCAGGCTGTTGGTCTCGGGGTCCACCATCTGCGTGACCAGCCTCAGCCAATCGGGTGCGAAGTCGTGGCCTTCGTCGATGAGAACCGCCTGGTACTGGCCCGAGGGAATGGCTTGGCTCTCCAGCCCTTCGGTGACACGCTGCACGAAGGCGGCCATCTTCTGGCTCACGCCCATGCGCTCCAGGTCGGGCGTGAGCAGGCCATGGGCGGCCAGTTGGGAGCGCGTCCATTTGTCCCAGTGCATGACGTGCACGCGCTCGGACAGGCCCTTGGCCGCCATGTCGGCCGCGAGCTTGACGCCCAGCGGCTCGTTGTAGCAAAGCACCAGGATCGGCTTGCTGCCCGGCGCTTGCGCGGCCCGGGCCAGATGCTCGGCGCGGTAGCCGAGGATCATGGTCTTGCCCGAGCCCGCCACGCCGTGGATCACGCGGTGGCCGTCGCCCAGGCTGCGCGCCAGCTGCTCCTGCTGCAAGTCCATGACCTGCATGATGCCCGGCAGCTCGTCCCCATCTTCATCCGCCTGGCCGTCGCCGAAAAGGCTTTGCTGCCGGGGCACGCGGATTTCGGGGAACAGTATCCAGCGTATGCGGTCAAGTTGAGATCCTGTGATGACGCGGCGAAAAGTATAGGGAAGCATAGCCAACAGCCGCTGTTCAAAAACCTCTGGCCGAACATCCGCGAGCATCTCGTCTTTGCAGATCACCAAATGAGCAGGAATCGCTGCGGCTAGTCCTGCATCGGTGAATTGCTGGCGTGTAATGCGCGTCAGCACCACGCCATGGCCCCAGGGAAAGGACAATTTGCCTTGATAAGGCCCGTCGACTTGTACCAACTGAGAGTCGGCCTCTAGGGCATTCACCACTCGAATGGCCCCGTGTCTCGCCTGCGTGAGAGGGTTATAAGTAACAGTCAGACGACCACCAGGAGCAATTTCAAAGCGCTGTGGAGTTGCGCTATGAATGGTTTCCAGATGCCAATCCTTGGTTTCCAGAATCAGTGCACCGTGGCTCGGGTGGATTACGATGAAGTCAGGCCGTGTCTGTAGCGGCCCAACAGGCACATCCCACCACAGCAGGTAATCGGCCCCCAGCTTTTGCTGCAGGCGCTCGGCCAGTCGTTTCTCTCCGGAAGTCATGCGCGCGGCACAGTTGCCCAGCGCAGGAATCAGCTCTGCCATCGCCTCTCCATGATGTTTCATTATGTTTCTACAGCGCCGTTTATAGCGCAGAGCACCCAGAGGCCTGGAAAACGCTCTTAAGGCAGAGCTACTGCTTTCATAGCTGGTAGCGCCTTTCTCTTCTGAAACTCAAGCATAAAAAGGCTTGAAACCCATTGAAAACAAGCGCTAGCAGCTCCTTTATCAAGAGCGATCCTGATTTGCGTACTCTGCAGGCGCGGCGGCCGCAGCGCAGAGGGGGCTTGGTAGGTCAGGCAGATCTTGCCAACGTGCCGGCTGCTGGTGCGCAAACGCCTCGGTGATCTGCGCCAGCGGATAGCTGCTGTCGATCACCGGGCGCCAGTCCAGGTCAGCGAGCGCGCGCACCGTGCATGCCGAGGTGCCGCCGCGCGTGGACTATGCGCGGATCGGACTCGGCCTGTCGTTCAAGCCCCGCCGGCCTAGAGGGCTTGGGCGGGGATTTCTTCACGGGCTTACCTGGCCGCAGTCAGCGTGGCATGGCTGTGCATGAGGTTGCGGTAGTCGGGAATGTGGCTGCTGAACAGGGCGCCCAGGCCTTGCACATCGTTGCGCCAGTCGCGGTGCAGCTCGCAGGCCGCGCCGAACCAGGTCATGAGCTGGGCGCCGGCCTGCTCCATGCGGCTCCAGGCGGCCTGCTGGGTCATGGCGTTGAAGGTGCCCGAGGCATCGGCGATCACGAACACCTCATAGCCTTCGGCCAGGGCCGAGAGCACGGGGAAGGCCACGCAGACCTCGGTGACCACGCCGGCCACGATGAGCTGTTTCTTGCCCGTGGCCTGGATGGCCTTGACGAAGTCCTCGTTGTCCCAGGCATTGATCTGGCCGGGGCGCGCGATATAGGGCGCGTCCGGGAATTTTTCCTTCAGCTCGGGCACCAGCGGGCCGTTGGGGCCGTCCTCGAAGCTGGTGGTCAGGATGGTGGGCAGCTTGAAGTACTCGGCCATGTCGGCCAGGGCCAGCACATTGTTCTTGAACTTGTCGGGATCGATGTCGCGCACCAGGGACAGAAGGCCGGTCTGGTGATCGACCAGCAGCACGGCGGCATTGTCTTTGTCCAGGCGTACATAGGGCTTGTTGCTCATGGTTTTCTCCTTGGCAGGGTTGGGTAAAAAGGGGGCGGTGCCGGGCGGCCCAGCCGCCCGGCAGGCGTCAATGCGCGGGTGCGGACGCGCTGGCGCCCATGGCGCCAAAGCGGCCGGCGCGCAAGTCGTGCATGGCCTGCGCGATCTGCGCCTCGCTGTTCATGACGAAGGGCCCATGGCCGACCACGGGTTCGTCAATGGGCTCGCCCGACAGCCACAGCAGCGTGACCTCGCCGTTGGCCTCCAGGTGCACGCTCTGGCCCTCGCGGTCCAGGTGCACCAGCTGGCCCTGGCGCGCAATCTGCTGGCCGTTGACGAGCAGCGTGCCGTGCAGCACGACCAGGGCCAGCGTGCGGCCGGGGTGGGCCCTGAGCTCGGCCGTGGCCGAGGCCTTGAGCCTCACGTCCCAGACATCGACGGGCGTGAAGGTGCGCGCCGGGCCCAGGGCCTTTGCGCCATCGGCGCCCTCATAGCAGCCTGCGATCACGCGCACCCGGCCCGCTGCATTCGGCAGCTGCGCCCGGCCCATGTCCTGATCCAGCAGCGTCTGGTAGGCCGGCGCGGCCATCTTGTGCGCGGCCGGCAGGTTCACCCACAGCTGCACCATCTCGAAGTTGCCGCCCGTGCGCGCATAGGCTTCGGAGTGGTATTCCTCGTGCAGGATGCCCGAGGCCGCCGTCATCCACTGCACATCGCCGGGGCCGATCACGCCGCCCGCACCCGTGGAGTCCTTGTGGGCCACCTCGCCCTCGTAGACGATGGTCACGGTCTCGAAGCCGCGGTGCGGGTGCGCACCCACGCCGCGTCGCTCCTCGGTGGGCGTGAAATGGTGAGGGCCTGCATGGTCGAGCAGCAAGAACGGGCTCAGCGCCCGGCCATGGTCGCCATAGCTGAACAGCGAGCGCACGGGAAAGCCATTGCCGACCCAGTGCCCGGCGGGCTCGTCGTAAACACCGAGAATTTTCTTGAGCATGGTCTTTCTCCTTGCATTGGCCCGGTTTTCAACCAGGCCGTTGAACATGGAGAAATTATTGATTTGGAACGATGATCTGAATAGACTGCAAAATTTCGCCTCATAGTTCTAAAAATAAAACGATGAAACTGCCCGACCTCAATGAGCTCTGCTTTTTTGTCCAGGTGGTGGAGCACGGCGGCTTTGCCCCGGCCGGCCGCGCCCTGGGCCTGCCCAAGTCCAAGCTCAGCCGCCGTGTGGCCCAGCTGGAGCAGCGGCTGGGCGTGCAGCTTTTGCTGCGCTCCACGCGCAGCTTTGCGGTCACCGAGATCGGCAAGCGCTACTACCAGCATTGCCGCGCCATGCTCACCGAGGCCGAGGCCGCCGAGGAGTCCGTGGCCCTGAGCCATGCCGAGCCCTGTGGCCTGGTGCGCCTGAGCTGCCCCGGCGCCCTGCTGGCCGCGCGCGTAGGCCCCATGCTGGCCGAATTCATGGCCTTGCACCCGCGTGTGCAGCTGCATGTGGACGAGACCAACCGCCGCGTGGATGTCATAGGCGAGGGCCTGGACCTGGCGATTCGCGTGCGCCCGCCGCCGCTGCAGGACAGCGACCTGGTGCTGCTGCCCCTGGCCGAGCGGCGTCAGCACCTGCTGGCCAGCCCCGCGCTGCTGCAGCGCATGGGCACGCCCTCGGGGCCCATGGACCTTGCGTCCTGGCCCAGCCTGGACATGGGCCAGGCGCAGGAAACGCACCGCTGGCTGCTCTACGGCCCCACAGGCCAGCGCGCCGAGGTGCGCCACCAGCCGCGCTTTGTGACCCAGTCCATGCAGGCCTTGCGCGCTGCGGCCGAGAGCGGCGCCGGCCTGGTTCAGCTACCGGGCATGTTCGCCAGAGAGCAGTTGCACAGCGGCGCCCTGGTGCAGGTGCTGGAAGACTGGGAGCCCCGGCCCGAGATCGTGCATGCGGTCTATGCCTCGCGCCGGGGGCAGCTGCCCTCGGTGCGTGCGCTGCTCGACCATCTGGCCCAGGGCTTCAAGGCGCTGCAGGAGGAGTAGCAAAGGCGCGGCCCAGGGCCTTTTCTATGTCCGCCGCGATATTTCCGGGCTTGCTCTGGGGTGCATAGCGGCGCATGACCTGGCCGTCACGGCCCGTGAGGAACTTGGTGAAGTTCCATTTGATGGCCCGGGTGCCCAGGATTCCCGGAGCCTGAGCGGTCAGCCAGCGGTACAGCGGATGGGCGTCCTTGCCCTTGACTGCGACCTTGGCCATGAGCGCAAAGCTCACGCCGAAGTTGTGCTCGCAAAAGCTGGCGATCTCGTCCTCGCTGCCCTGCTCCTGGGCGCCGAACTGGTTGCAGGGAAAGCCCAGAACCACGAGCCCGCGCCCGCCGTACTGCTCGTGCAAGGCCTGCAGGCCCGCGTACTGGGGCGTGAAGCCGCAGGCACTGGCCGTGTTGACGATGAGCAGGGCCTGGCCCCGGTAGCGGCACAGGTCCACGCACTCGCCCGTGATCGAGCGGGCCTTGAAGTCATAAGCGCTGCAGACAGTCGTCATAAATGCAAAAGCAGTGGCTGGAGCAGGCATTCTGCCCAGCTCCCGCGCCCAATGGTCAAGAATCCCGCCTGGCCCGCGAGCATCTGCATGCAGAAACCTTTCTTGCCAGCAGACTCTCCACAATTTGGGCATTCTTGGCGGTTTTGCCATTTCGCGGTTTTGTCGACCGCCATGCAACGTGCACTCTTTCTTCAAGGATTTCAAAGCGCAAGCCATGAGCCGCCTGTCAGCGCTCTGGGCAGGGCTGCGCGCCTCGGCCCTGGGGCAGCGCATCGCAGTCCTGCCCTGGTGGCATCGCTGGCCCACGTGGCGCGAGTGGCTGATGCTGGCTGCGGCCCTGCCGCTGCTGTTCACGCTCTATGTGCTGTGCCTGATTCCTTTCACGCCCGGCATTCGCGACATACGCAAGGAAAAGCAGGAGATCCCGGCCCGGATCCTGAGCGCCGACGGCAAGGAGCTCGCCCAGTTCAGGCGCAGCAATCGCGAGTGGGTGGGGCTGGCGCAGATCTCGCCCAATGTGATCAAGGCACTGATCGCCACCGAGGACCACCGCTTCTACAGCCACCATGGCATGGACTTCACGCGCACCGTGGGCTCGGTCATCCATACGCTGGGCGGCCGGCCCCAGGGCGGCTCCACGCTGACCCAGCAGCTCGCGCGCAATCTCTACCCCGAGGAGATCGGGCGCGCACCCACGCTCAACCGCAAGCTCAAGGAGGCGATCACGGCCTTCAAGATCGAGGCGCTCTACACCAAGGACGAGATCCTCGAGACCTATCTCAACACCGTGCCCTTTCTCTACAACGCCTACGGCATAGAGATGGCCGCGCGCACTTATTTCGACAAGAGCGCGGCCAGGCTCTCGGTGCTCGAAGGCGCGACCCTGGTGGGCATGCTCAAGGGCACCAGCTATTACAACCCCGTGCTCAACCCCGGGCGCGCGCTGGACCGGCGCAACACCGTGCTGTCGCAGATGGCCAAGCGCGGCGAGCTCTCGCGCGAGGAGTTTGCGCAGCTCAGGAAGCGCCCCATGCGCCTCAACTTCGAGCGCCAGGAAGAGCCCCAGGGCATGGCCCCGCATTTCGCCCAGCAACTGCGCAAATGGCTGATCGCCTGGGCCGACAGCAACGACTACAACATCCATACCGACGGCCTGGTGGTGCACACCACGCTGGACTCGCGCCTGCAGTCCTGGGCCAACCAGGCCGTGGCACGCCAGACGCGCCAGCTGCAAGGCATAGCCAACAGCGCCTGGAGCCAGCGCGACGGCTGGAGCGCGGGCAACCCGCTGGTGCAGCAATTGCTGCGCGAAACCCCGGACTGGCAGCAACTGCGCGCCAAGGGCGAGAGCGAGGAGGCCGCGCTCAAGACCCTGCTGGCCGACAAGCGCCTCATGGCCCGGCTGCGCGAGGACAAGACGCGCGTACAGGCCGGCTTCGTGGCGCTGGACACGCGCAGCTCCCACATCCTGGCCTGGGTGGGCAGCAGCGATTTCGCGCGCGATGCCTATGACCATGTGCAGCAGGCCAGGCGCCAGCCCGGCTCGACCTTCAAGCCCTTCGTCTATGGCGCGGCCCTGCAGCAGGGCATGCAGCCCGGCGACATGCGCATCGATCAGGCCGTGGAGATCCACCTGCCCGGTGGCGAGATCTGGAGTCCCACGGACGCTGGCCCGCCCACGGGCCAGGATATGACGCTGGCCGATGCGCTGGCCTATTCCAAGAACACGATTACCGCCGCGCTCATGCAGCAGGTCGGCCCGCAGCGCGTGGCACGGCTTGCGCGCGCCCTGGGCGTGCGCCAGAGCCCGTTGCAGGAAGTGCCGGCCCTGGCCCTGGGCAGCAGCCCCGTTTCCCTGTTGGAGATGGTCAACGCCTATGCGAGCCTGGCCCGCGGCGGCCAGTACCTGGCGCCGCTCATGGTCACGCGCATAGAGGACCGCGAAGGCCGGCTGCTGGCAGAGTTCCAGTCCAGGCCCGAGCGCGCGCTCGACGAGGCGCTGAGCTACGAGCTCGTGGACATGCTGCGCGGCGTGGTCGACAAGGGCACGGGCGTCGCCATACGCAGCCGCCACGGCATACGCGCCGATGTGGCCGGCAAGACCGGCACCACCCAGGGCAATGCCGACGGCTGGTTCATCCTGATGCACCCCGACATCGTGGCCGGCGCCTGGGCAGGCTTTAACGATGCACGCATCACGCTGCGCAGCGACCGCTGGGGCCAGGGCTCGCGCAGCGCCCTGCCCATGGTCGGCAATTTCATGGCGCGTGCGCTGCAAAGCCCGCTGGCCGACGCCAAGGCCCGCTTTGAGCCGCCCAGGCAGGAGAGCTGGTGGGGCGACCTCACCGATCGCCTGCGCCAGCGTGTGCAGGACTGGTGGGGCAGCGACATGCCGACTGCGCCGGACCAGCCCGCACGGCCGGCGCCTGAATCTGCGCCCGACCTGGAGCCCGCGACGGACCCGGGCCCCGCGCTCTCGCCCGGCGAGGAAATCATCGAGAGCACGCCGGCCCTGCCCCCCTCCGTGATACCTGAGCCGGTAGCCGCCGAGACTGCATCAGAAGAAGCGCTGCAGCCCGAACCTTCTGCCGCCGCCCCTGGGCCACAACCTGTGCCGCAACCAGCCCCGGACTTCGGCGCACAGGATGCGCCTCTGGGCGAAGGGGTGCAGGTCATGCCTGTGCGTTAGCCCATGTGAAAACGCCCCAAAGGCGCCTGGGCAGGTATCGGGCCTGCTGCAAGACCATAAATTTATGGATAAAAAGGCCCTCAGCGCTTACCTGATAAGCGCTTGCAGCTACAAAATTGCAAGCAATCTCAGGATGGGCGCAGGGCCATCGTCTCTCAGAACGTGTTTACGATCTCCTTGGTGCCGCGCCAGTGTCTGTGCGGGATGGGATACAAGGCGCGATACCGCAGCAATAGCCGTGCTATTGCGAGGATTCGCAACGCTGTAGACCGCCCGCAAAGGCACTGGCCCGAAGGGTTGGAGCGAAATCGGGCTATTTTTTCGCGCTGTGGCTTGCTTGCACCCCGGTGCAAGCTGCGCCCCATCGCTTTGAACTCATCCCGATTGCGCTCCAACGCGGCAGCGTAGAGATCGTAAACACGTTCTCAGAACCGATGCCACCAAAGCCCACCCCTTCGCGGGAAGAGGCCATGCCGGCAAGCGCTGGGGTAGGGCGTGCAAGCGTTCAGAGCGCCAGGCCCTCCACCCAGCGCCCATAAAGCGTCTTCAGCGTGGCGTGCATTTCCTGGGTACGTGCCTGCAATGCGTTGAGCACGTCGGCACGCGGGCTGCAGGCGGGGTTGCCAGCGGCTTCCTGATTTTCCATCTGGTGGCCGTTGCGCTCCACGCTCAGGGCCACGAGCTCGGGCGTCATCTCCAGGTGGGACTGAATGCCCAGATGCAGGCCATCGGCCACAAAGCCCTGGTTGTCGCAGTAGGCGCTGCGCGCAATGCGCGTCGCGCCTTCGGGTATCGCAAACGTATCGCCATGCCATTGAAAGGTCAGCAGCTCCTGACCACCCGGCCGGCCAAACCATTGCCTGGCCACGGCATTGTCTTCGACGGCCAGGCGCGCCCAGCCGATTTCGCTGCGCTCGTGGCGCCTGACTTCGGCGCCCAGGGCTGCGGCCAGCAACTGGCTGCCCAGGCAGTGGCCCACAACGGGTATGCGGGCCGCGACGGCCTTGCGGATCAGGGCCAGCTCCTGGGCAATCCAGGGCCAGTCGTCATGCACGCCCATATGGCCGCCCATGAAGACCAGGCCGCAAAAGGCCGAGGGGTCCTCGGGAACGGCCTCGCCGTCGAGCACGCGCACCAGCTGGACGGGCCTGCCCAGCTCGGCGAGCAGGTCGGGAATGGCGCCGGGCGCGCCGACTTCGGTGTGCTGAAAAATGGCAATGGGTTTCATGAGTCACTCTCCTTGAGCCAGCCCTCCAGGGCCATGCCGAAGCTCAGCACCTGGGCATCGGCATGGCGCCTTCCCACGAGCTGCAGGCCGAACGGCAGACCTTGCCGGTTCAGGCCCCAGGGCAGGCCCAGCGCGGGCTGCTGGGTCAGGTTGAAGGGATGGGAAAACGGCGTGGCCGTCAGCCAGTTGCCGCTGGTCCGCAGCTCGCCGGCCCTGGGATGGCTGTCATGCACAAAGTCTCCCGCAGGCGGCGCAACACCTGGCGTGCTGGGTGTGAGCAGCAGGTCCAGGCCGCAGAACAGCTGGTGCAGCTGCTGGGCTCCTTCGCGCAGCACACGCCGCGCGGCCGCGAGTTGCAAGCCGGTTTGCTCCAGGCCTTGCAGCCGCTGGCGCCGCAGGTCCGGGCCCAGGCATTCGATCTGTGCCTCGTCCAGATGCAGACAGGATTCGAGCACGCGCGAGCACCAGGTCTGCCACAGCGCATCGCCGACATCGAGACCGCCGAGGTCCACCGGCACAAGCTCCAGGGGCTGGCCGCGCCAGCTGCGGCCCTGCAGCCGCGTGACCAGGGCCTGCATGGCCGGCGCCACGGCCTCATCCAGCCCGGCGCCCAGATCCGCCCCGATCTGCAGGCAGTAACCAATGCGCAGCGGTACGCCGCGCACGGCCGAGGCCTGCAGCCAGGCGCGCCAGAACAGGGAGCTCGGATCGCGCACATCGGGCTGCCCCAGTACCTGCATGGCCAGGGCCAGATCTCCCACGCTGCGGCCCATGGGGCCCAGATGGGCAAACTCCGCAAAGGCGCTGGCCGGCCCCATGGGAATCTGGCCGAAGCTCGGCTTGAAGGCCACCAGCCCCGCATAGGAGGCCGGGATGCGCACCGATCCTCCGGCATCGCTGCCCAGGGCCAGCGGACCCCAGCCTGCGGCCAGCTGGGCGGCTGCGCCGCAGCTGGAGCCGCCTATCGAAAGCGATGCATCCAGCGGGTTCAGGCTGCGCCCATGCACCGGGCTGTCGCCATGAATGGCGCAGCCCATCTCCGTGGTCGCGGTCTTGCCCAGCAGCAGGGCACCGCTGGCGCGCAAATGGCTCACGCAGGGTGCATCCCCGGGCGAGGGCTCGCCCGCAGACAGCAGGCTGCCGCGCCGGATAGGCCAGTCCTTGACCGTGACCAGATCCTTGATCGACACCGGCACCCCGTCCAGCGCCCCTATCGGGCTGTGCCGGCTCCAGCGTTCGGCCGAGGCCTGCGCATCCCTGAGAAAGTCATCGCGCCCCAGGAACACAAAGGCATTGAAGGCATCATCACCAATCGCCTCGAGCACGGCCCGGGCAATCTCCACGGGCGTGAACAAGCCCTTGGCATAGCCTTCTATCATCCGCCGCGCAGAGAGCGTTGCAAGCTCCATCCTGCTCATGGGGCAACCTTGTCGATCTCCACATTCGCAAAACCCGTCCCCTGCTTTTCATAGCGCCGGATGTAGTTGGTCTGCATGATGTCCCGGCTCTGTGCATCCAGGCGCACGCTGCCGCGCGGGCTTTCCCAGGAAAGATTCCTGAAGGCCTCCATGAGCGTGGCTCCGTCGGCCTTGCCGCCGGTCTTTTGCAGGGCTGCGTACAGGGCCGCCATGGCGTCATAGGCGGATACGGCCATGATCGTGGGGCGGCTGCTGCCCACGGCCATCTGTTTGAAGCCCTGGACGAACTGCTGGTTCAGCGTGGAGACATGGCTCATGGAATAAGGGTAGGACGTGACCACGCCCAGGCCCTTGTCGCCGATCGCATCGAAGGCCGACTCGAACACGATGTCGCCCGTGCCTATGAGCTTGATGCCGGCCTCGTGCAGGCCCTTTTCGCGAAACTCCTTCATCAGGGCCGGCGCCACATCGCCGGCGTTCACGAAGGTGAACACCGCATCGGGCTTCGCGTCCTTGATGCGCTGCATGTAGGCTGCGAAGTCCACGGTCATCACGGGCGTGCGCAGCTTGCCCACGATCTCGCCGCCCGCCTCGGTAAAGGCCTTGATGAAGGCCTGCTCGGCATCGTGGCCTGGCGCATAGTCGGCCACCAGCACATAGGCCTTGCGCACGCCCTGGCGATAAGACCATTGCGCGATCGGCGGCACGATGTGCTCATAGCTGAACGAGGTGCGCAGCATATAGGGCGACTTGGCGGTCAGGCCCGAAGCCGCGGCATTCATGACCAGCATGGGCAGCTTGGCCTGGGTCGCCAGGGGCGCGACCGACAAGGCATTGGGCGTGAAGCCGAAGCCTGCGAGCACCTGCACCTTGTCGCGCACGATGAGCTCGGTTGCCACGCGCTTGGCAAGCTCGGGGTTGGGCCCGCCCACGTCCTTGGTCAGCACTACGACCTTCTTGCCTGCCACCGTGTCGCCATGGTGCTTCTGGTAGAGCTTGATGCCGGCTTCCATCTGCTTGCCGAACTCCGAGAACGGCCCCGACATCTCGGCCACAAGGCCGACCTTGATGGTGTCCTCAGCCCAGGCGGGGGCGGCCTGTAAAGCAGCCATGGCACAGGTTGCGATCATGGCAAAACGGCGGTTCAACGGATTCACGGTCATCTCCTTGCGCTGCGCGCATCTTGGTATTTCTGAGTCAGACGACCCATCGAGGAACATGTCCGCGATCTCCTCGGCGTCGCCCAAAGATCGTAAACATTTTCTAACAATTGCCTGACTGGCGCCCACTGAATAACTGGCTCGGCCTGCCGTCAGGTACAGCGGGCAACGGCTCCCTCCCGAGCCGCGCCGTCAGCCCCCGCATGCCGCGGCTCAGTGGGCCATCTCCACCCCCAGCAGGCGCTCAAGCAGGGCCGCGTCCTGAGCTAGCTCGCGGCTCGCTCCCTGGTGCACGACCACGCCGCGCTCCAGCACAATGGCCTGATCGGTCATGGACAGGGTCAGCACCGGGTGCTGCTCGACCACGATGGAGGCCAGGCCCTGCTGCGTGCACATGCGGCGTATGGCCTCGGCCAGCTCCTCGACGATGATGGGCGCCAGACCCTCCATGGGCTCATCGAGCAGCAGCAGACTGGGGTTGGTCATCAGCGCCCGGCCCACGGCCAGCATCTGCTGCTCCCCGCCCGAGAGCTGGTTGCCGTAGTTGCCCGCGCGCTCCTTGAGCCGGGGAAACAGCTCGTACACGCGTTGCAGGTTCCAGGGCCCCTTGCGCGCGACCACACTGAGGTTTTCGGCCACGGTCAGCGAGGGAAAGACCTCGCGCTCCTGCGGCACCCAGCCCAGGCCCGCATGGACGCGATGGTGGGAGGGCCAGCGCGTGATGTTCTGGCCGCGCCAGCGCAGACTGCCGGCCATGACGCGGGTATTGCCCATCAGCGTCTCGAGCAGCGTGGTCTTGCCTACGCCGTTGCGCCCCAGAATCGCCAGGCTCTTGCCCTCGTCCAGGCTCAGGCTCAACTGGTCGAGCACCACGGCTTCGCCATAGCCTGCGCTGACGCCGTCGAATGCGAGAAGTTCAGCCATGGTGGCCTCCTATGTGCGTGCTCTTGCCCAGATATACCTCGCGTACCCTGGGGTCGGTGCCGACTTCTGCGGCATTGCCTTCCATGAGGATTTTTCCGGCCACCAGCACCGAGATGCGCTGCGAGAAGCGGAACACCAGGTTCATGTCGTGCTCGATGAAGAGCACGCCAATGTGGCTGGGCAGCTCGGCCACGGCCTCGAACAGCTCGCCGCTCTCGCCCTGGGGCACACCGGCCGCAGGCTCATCCAGCAAGAGAATGCGTGGCCTGGCCGCCATGGCCAGGGCGATCTCCAGCAGGCGCTGCTTGCCGTAGGCCAGCGTGGCCACGGGCAACTGGGCCAGGGTGTCGAGCTTCAGGCGGCGCAGGATTTCATGCGCTTCCTCGTGCACCTGGGTGTAGCGCCTCACGGGCTTCCACCAGCAGGAGCCCAGGCCCTCGCGCTCGCAGATCGCCAGCACCACGGACTCCAGCGGCGTGAGGCTGGGAAACAAGGTGTTGATCTGGAAGGTGCGCACCAGGCCCAGACGCGCGCGCTGGTCGCAGCTCAGATCGGTGATGTCCTGGCCATCGAGATAGATGCGGCCGCTGCTGGGCTTGTAGACCCCGGTCAGCAGATTGATCAGCGTGGTCTTGCCCGCACCGTTGGGGCCGATCAGCGCCTGGCGTGCGCCGGGCTCCAGATGGAGCGAGACATCGCCCACGGCCTGAAAGGAGCCAAAGCGTATGCCCAGGCCTTCGGTCTTGAGGAAAGAGGAATGGGGCCTGCTCATCGTGCCTTCTCCACCTTGAAAATACGCGCCAGCAGGCCCATGAGGCCGCCGCCGCCAAGCATCACCACGGCGATCAGGAAACACCCTATCCAGAACATCCAGTATTCGGGGTTCATGTCGGCAAACCAGTCGTGCACCACCATGTAGACGATGGCACCCAGCAGGCCGCCATAGAGGCGGCCCGCACCGCCGAGCACGAGGATGATGAGGATTTCGGCCGAACGGTTGATGCCCAGCGACTCTATGCCCACGAACTGCGTGGACTGGGCCATGAGAGCCCCGGCCAGGCCCGCGATCGCGGCCGAGAAGCAATAGGCCATGCGCAGGCGCGCAGCCACGGGTGAGCCTATGGCCTGCATGCGCTTGCTGCTGTCGTGGATGCCGCGCAGGGCCAGGCCGAAGGGCGAGCCCAGCATGCGCCGTGCCACGAGAAAGACCAGCAACACCATTGCAAGGCTGTAGACGAAGCCGGTCTTGCCGAACAGGTCGAACTCGAACAGGCCCAGCACGGGCGCCATCTCTATGCCTTGCAGGCCGTCGGTGCCGCCCGTGATGCCGGCCAGCCGGTTGGCCAGCTCGCCCAGCAGCATGCACACGCCAATGGTGATCATGAGCCGCGTGAGGTCGGCACCGCGCACCACGAGATAGCTGAGCAGATAGCCCAGGACCGCGCAGACCAAGAGGGCCACGACGAGCCCCGAGAAGGGCTCGTTCCAGGCATGCTTGGCCCACAGCCCGGCCGCATAGGCGCCCATGCCGAAGAAGGCCGCATGGCCCACAGTCAGAATGCCCGCATAGCCCAGGGCCATGTCCAGCGACACGGCGAACAGGCCCATGATCAGGATCTGGCTCAGCAGCGTGAGGTGGTCGGGCAGCAGCCAGTACATGCCGGCCAGCGCCAGCCAGAACAAGGCTTCCACCCAGGGCAGCCGTGCCGAAGAAATGGAAATTTTCATATCAGTCATCCATGGCGCAGCGCGCCAACCTGTGAAACTGGCGAGACCCAGGCCCGGAGGCCGCCAGCAAGAGACGCTCCACGACAAGACTGCCGCAGCCCATCCCCGGGAAAGCCGCGAAACGCGCACGGCTTCTGAAACTGGCAGGCCCCAGGCCGGGGACAGCGAGCAAGGGCCGCGCCGCAGCGAGGCTGTCGTCCCCCTTCCAGGGGGAAGCCGTAAAGCGGCTCAGGGGGTGGCCCATCACAACCCCTTGCGCGGTATCAGGCCATGGGGGCGCAGCAGCAGCGTCACGACCATGAAGACATAGATCAGAAAGGCGCCGGCCTCGGGCAGGTAGTACTTGCCTGCCATGTCCACGATGCCCACCAGCAGGGCCGCCACGAAGGGGCCGACCACGGTGCCCGCGCCGCCCACGCAGACCACGATCAAAAACAGCACCAGGTACTTGAGCGGGAACGTGGGCTCCAGCCCCAGCATGCCCAGGCTCAGGGCGCCGCCCAGGCCGGCCAGGCCGCAGCCCAGCACAAAGGTCGCAAAGAACAGCAACTGCACGGGAATGCCCGTGCCGCGTGCCACGCGCTGGTTGTCCACCGAGGCCCGCACCATGGCGCCAAAGCGCGTCTTGTTGAGCAGCAGCAGCAAGCCGCCGAGCACCAGCGCGCCGCAGACGATGAGAAACAGGCGATAGCGCCCCACTTCCATGCCCGCGATGGCGATGCGGCCGTCGAGCATGGGCGGCAGCGTGAACGGCTGCATGGAAGGGCCGAAGAAATAGGTGAATGCCGCAATCGAGACGAACACCAGGCCGATCGACAGCAGTACCTGGTCCAGCGGATGGGAGCGGTAAAGCCGCCGGTACAGCGTGAATTCGAGCACTGCGCCCACGGCGGCCGCGACCACGAAGCTCAGCACCAGCGCCGGGAAAAATCCCCAGCCGTAGCTGTTCATGGCCACGGCCGCCGCATAACCACCGGCCATGGCGAAAGCGCCATGGGCGAGGTTCACGAAGTTCATCAGGCCCATCGTGATCGACAGGCCTACGGCAATAAGAAACAACAGCATGCCGTAGGCCACGCCGTCAAAAATCACGATGCCCATATGGGGCCTCCTTGCTGACTGAACCGCCGCAGCGGGCGCATGCATGAGGATCATGCGCCCAGGGCTGCGGACTTACTTGGCGGGCTTGGCCGGGTCCTTGACGCGTTCGAACTTGTCGAACTCGACGTTCACCCATTTGCCATTCTTGAGCTCAGTCTTGCGCACGTACACGGTCTGCACGATGTCGCGCGTGGCCGCATCGATCTCTATGGGGCCGCGCGGGCTCTCGAACTGCAGGCCCTTGAGGGCTGCCATCACGGCATCGCCGGCCGTGTTGCCGCCGGTCTTCCTGAGCGCCAGGTCCATGGCGGCCATGGCGTCATAGGCGGCCACCGCAAAGTAGCTGGGGCGCATCTTGGTGCCGAACTCCTTTTCGAAATCTGCCACGAACTTGCGGTTCTTGGCCGAGTCATGGTCGTAGGAGTAGTGGTGGCTGGTCACCAGATCCTTGGCCACGTCGCCCGTGACCTCCATGTAGCTGTCATCCGTGGCCTCGCCCGTGGCGAACAGCTGTATGCCGGCCTGGGCCATGCCGCGCTCCTTCCAGACCTTGAGAAAGGCCGGCGGCATGACGCCCGAGGGAAAGAAGAAGAACACGGCCTTGGGCTTGGCGTCCTTGATGCGCTGCACATAGGCGGAGAAGTCGGGGTTGTTCATGGGCGTGCGCACGCTGCCCACGATCTTGCCGCCGCCTTCGGTGAAGGCCTTCTCGAAGGCCGTGTACGAGTCCGTGCCCGAGGCATAGTCGGCCACCACGGTATAGGCCTCGTTGATGCCCTTGGCCAGCATCCAGCGTGCCATCGGGTCCGAGACCTGCTGTACCGTGAACGACAGGCGCGCGATATAGGGCGAGCTGGTGGTGATGGCCGAGGAAGAGGCATTCATCACCAGCGTCGGGATCCTGGCCTGGGTGACCAGCGGTGCGACCGCATAGGCATTGGGGCTGAAGTCCAGGCCCGTGAGAAATTGCACCTTCTCGCGCACGATGAGCTCCTGGGCCATGCGCTTGCTCGCATCGGGGGCAGCACCGCCCGTGTCCTTCTTGATGATCTCCGCCTTCCTGCCCCCCAGAAGCCCGCCGCTTTCCTTGAGGTAGAGCGCCATGCCGGCATCGAACTGCCGGCCATAGTCGGCATACGGGCCGGAGTAGGTCGCAATCATGCCGACCCGCACGGTCTCTGCGGCCAGAGCCGGGGCCGCACTGGCCGCGCCAAGCAGCGCAAGTGCTGCAATCAATCGATGGGGTTTCATGGGGTTTTCTTTCTTGGTGTGTGTGAGGCAGGGAAAATCAGTCGATAGGCATCATGCAGGCGCTGCCGCCACGGCGGTCAGCAGGTTCTTGAGAACGAAATCCGGGTCGGCAAGCTGCTCGGGCAAGGCCTGGACACGGGCCTCGATGAGCTTGCGCGCCAGCAGGTGTTCGGCCGGCCGGCTCACGCTGTGCACGCAGACCACGCGGCCCTCGCGCAGCAGGAACAGGCTGAACTTGCCGCTCTCCAGACTGCCGCGCAGCACGCGCTGGTCGCCGCTGTGGCCAAGGCCTGCGATCTGCAGCTTGCTGTCGTACTGGTCGCTCCAGAACCAGGGCACGGCCTTGTAGGGCTCGGGCCGGCCTGCGATCACGCTGGCTGCGGCACGGGCCAGGTCGTTGGCGGCCTGTATGGACTCCAGGCGCAGGCTTTGCTGCGGATCGATGCCAAACGGGTTCGGAAAGCAGGCGCAGTCGCCGGCCGCCAGAATGCGCTCGTCCGCCGTGCGCCCGCAGGCATCGACGAGCACGCCCTGGTCGCAGGCCAGGCCTGCAGCGCGTGCAAGTTCGTCATTCGCCTGCACGCCAATGCCCAGCACCACGGCATCGCAGTCCAGGGCCCGGCCATCGGCAAGCAGCACCTGGGCCACGCGGCCGTCGGCGCCGGCCTTCAGGGCCTGCACGCCGACCTGCATGTGCAGCACCACGCCGCGCTGCGTGTGCAGCTCCGTGAAATAGGCCGCCACCTCGGGCGGCACCACGCGGCCCATGAGCTGGGCCGAAGCCTCGATCACATGGACTTCCAGCCCCTGGGTGCGCAGGGCGCTGGCCGTCTCCAGGCCAATGAAGCCGCCACCGATCACGCAGACGCGCCGGGCCGTGGCCGCCATGCGCTCTATGGCCAGCGCGTCGTCGAGGCTGCGCAGGCTGTGCACGCCCGGCAGCTCGCCGCCGGGCACGGGCAAGGGCCGGCAGCGCGCGCCCGTGGTCAATGCCAGCCATTCATAGGCCAGCTCCTCGCCGCTGGCCAGCCGGACGCGGCGCGCCTGGCGGTCCAGGCACGTGACCCTGGAGTCCAGGCGCAGCGCAATGCCCTGCTCCTCGAAATAGGCGGGGGCGCGAATCGTCAGACCCTCGGCCGTCTGCTTGCCCAGCAGCAAGCCCTTGGACAGGGGCGGGCGCTGGTAGGGAGGCCGCGCCTCCTCGCCCACGATGGTGATCGGGCCCGAATAGCCCTTGGCGCGCGCGGCGTCGGCAAGCTGCATGCCTGCGTAGGAGGCGCCGATGATGAGCAGGCCTGCTGTCATGGTCTTGCCCCGGCTCAGATCTGGCTGGCCGGCACTTGCACGGTCAGGCCGTCCAGCGTGGCGTCGAGCACGATCTGGCAGCTCAGGCGGCTGCCGGCGCGGCGCTCGCTGGCCACGCCGTCGAGCAGTTCGGACTCCATCTCGTCAGGGGGGGCGAGCCGGTCCGCAAAGGCCTCGTCCACATAGACATGGCAGGTCGCGCAGGAGCAGCAGCCACCGCACTCGGCATCGATGCCGCGCACATTGTTGAGAATGGCCACCTCCATCACGCTGCGCCCTGCAGGCGCATCAATGGTGCGGGTGCTGCCGTCTTGCAGCAGATAGTGAACAACAGGCATGGGGCAATCGCTTTTTCTTAGAACAGGTTGAAGTATTCGCGGTGTTCCCACTCGCTGACTTCAAGGTTGAAGCGCTCGAGCTCGGCGTTCTTGATGCGGCAGTAGTAGTCGATGAAGCGCCGGCCCATGGACTCGCACAGATAGCTGTCGGCCTTGAGCCTTTCCATGGCATCGGGCAGGGAGCGCGGCAGGATCTCGGCATCGGTCTCGTAGGGCACGTCGGCCGAGGCGCCGGGATCGAGCTGGCGGCGTATGCCGTCCAGGCCCGAGAACACCTGCGAGGCCAGGTACAGATAGGGGTTGGCCGTGGGCTCGCCCACGCGGTTCTCGATGCGGCTGCCGTTGTCGCCCACACCGCCGAGCACGCGCAGCATGGCGCCGCGGTTGTCCCGGCCCCAGGCCGCGCGGTCGGGCGCCAGCGAGTGGGAGCGAAAGCGCCGGTAGCCGTTGACCGTGGGGCTGGCGAGCATGGTCGAGGCCGCGCCATGGGCCAGCAGGCCGCCCAGATAGTGCATGCCCAGCGGGCTCAGGCTCTGGCCCTCCTGCTCGGGGATGAAGGCATTGCGCCCCGTGGTGCGCGAGCGCAGCGACTGGTGCAGATGCCAGCCGCTGGAGCAGACATTGGGAATGCGCGGGCGGCACATGAAGGTGGCGTGCAGGCCGTTGCGCGCGCAGACCTGTTTCACCGCGCTGCGCAACAGCATCATGAGATCGGCCGGCATCACGCCCTGCGTGGGGCCGAAGGTCAGCTCCAGCTGGCTGGGGCCCATTTCGACTTCCAGCGAGCGCAGCGGCAGGCCCAGCTCGACCAGGGTGGAGCGCAGCAGCTCCATGGTGCTGTCCAGCGCATCGTAGCGATCCTCGGTCAGGTACTGGTAGCCGTGGGACAGCAGGCTGACCTCGGGCGGCAGACCGGGCTGGCCCGAGTGGGCCAGGTCCATGTTGGGCACCTCGGTGCGAAACACATGGAACTCGACCTCCAGGCCTGCGACGAAGTCATAGCCCAGCTGCCCGAGATCGGCGATGGCGCGCTGCAGGATCTGGCGCGTGCCCAGCGGCGAGGGGCTGCCGTCGGCCAGATAGGTATCGCACAGCAGCCAGCCCGTCTTGCGCGCCCAGGGCAGGACGCGAAAGGTCGCGGGGTCGGCCACCATGGTGAAATCGGCACCGCCCTGCATGCCGTCGAAGTCGAAGCCGCCGCCCGCACTGAAGACCGGAAACACCGTCTTGTGCGAGGTGTCCTTGGCCAGCAGGGTGCTGGTCATGTTGACGCCCGAGTGCAGGGCCGAGATGGCCTCGCTGGCCACCAGGGTCTTGCCGCGCAGCACGCCGTGCTGGTCGGCGAAGGCAAACCTCACCAGCTCCAGCTGCTCGGCCTCGATGCGCCGGGCGACCTCGCGCGCACAGCTTTCCTGCTCGGCCGTGAACAGGCCGAATCGCTCCACAAAACTCGCCATGGTGCTGCTCTTTACTGCTGGCTCAGGCGTGCGCTCGCCCAGTCCGAACCCTGGCGGCGCTTGAGATCGGCGTCCTCGCAATAGGTCGCGACCTGGGCCTTTTCGCTGATGCCGTCGATCGAGGGCGGGCCGCTGAAGCTGCCGGCCTGCCCGGCCGTGACCATCATGGGCAGCTCGCCTTCGCCGGCAAGATTGGCCTCTATGGCTTTGACCAGCATGCGGCGGTAGGCAATGATGCCCTTGTCGGTCGTGCCCAGGTGCTCGCGCGTGCGGTCCTGGATCGCGCCCTGCGACTCTATGGCCCACTGGTCGTGGACGTTGATGTCCATGCCCATGCCGGTATAGGTCTGGTTGTTCTGCTCGGTCACGCTGTAGCCGTAGTTGTTGCCCTTGTTCTTGCGCGAGGTGTAGTCAGGCAGCTCGTAGAGCTCCAGGCGCTGCTCGCGCATCTGCTGCTTGTCCACGGGACCGGTAAAGCTCGTGAAGATCGCATACCAGTAGCAGTTCTCGTCGTCCACGGGCACATGCCATTGCGAGATCGTCATCTCGGCGCTCATGGGAATCACGAAGGCCTGGGGGAAGACCACATTCGTCACGCGCACATGGGTCTGCTCTTCATTGAGCTCGCGCAGCGCGGTCAGGCGCAGGCCGAACTCGGCGGGTTGCACATCGATGCTGGGGCGGTCGTACTCGCGCAGCACCTTGGTGATGGGCATGTGCGAGTCGGCCGAGGCGCCGCGGAACTGCTTGCCATAGCTCTCGGAGGTGTCCTCGTCCTCGAAGAAGCGGTGCAGGTAGGACGCATGGGCCGGGTCCATGCCGACTTCCAGCGCCTGCAGCCAGTTGCACTCGAACAAGCCCTTGAACGCGAAGGTGTGGCTGTCGGGGGCGACGAAGCAGTCGAATTCCGGGAAGGCCGGGGGCTCGCCCTCGCCCAGGTAGGCAAAGATGATGCCGCTGCGCTCGACCACGGGATAGGCGCTTTGGCGTATGCGCGAGCACAGCTTGCTGCCCACGGGCTCGGCCGGGGTCTCCAGGCAAGTGCCCTTGGTGTCGAACAGCCAGCCGTGGAAGGGGCAGCGCAGGCCGCCATCTTCGAGACGGCCATAGGCCAGGTCGGCGCCACGGTGCGGGCAGTCGCGGTCCAGCATGCCCAGCTCGCCCTTTTCATCACGGAACAGCACAAAGTCCTGCCCCATGAGGCGCACGGCGCGCACCGGGCGCTCGCCCGCGAGCTCGTCCGTGAGGGCCACGGGCTGCCAGTAGCGGCGCAGCAGCTTGCCTGCTGGCGCCTGAGGACCGACACGGGTTATCAAATCGTTTTGTTCTGCACTGATCATGGGGCTCACCTTTCTGCAACCCTGCATCCGATTGCATGCAATCAAAACCCAAAACAACAAATCCTGTCGTCAAGAGCGCGATGGCAGTGGATGCAGATGGAACACTTCACAAACAACACCAATAAATGGCGCTTGAAAGTGAAATAAATGTCACTTTTATTGGATGAAGCGAAATTTATTGCAGCAGATCAAAGACGCAAACAGGGTTAACCATGAAAAGTGCATTTAATTGCATGCAATCAAAAACATCTTTCAAAAACCTGCCTGCCGCCCCTGTGGCACACTGCGCCGATCCAAGGAGAAACACATGTTGAGTCCCGCCGAATCCCAGCAAGCCCGCGTTCTGATCCAGCTGCGGGATCTGATCCTCAAAGGGGTTTTCGGGCCTGGCGAGCGCTTGGCCGAGATCCCGCTGGCCGAGCGCCTGCAGACCTCGCGCACGCCCGTGCGCCTGGCCCTGGGCACGCTGGAGTACGAAGGCCTGATCGAGCCCTGCGTCTCGGGCGGCTACCAGATGCGCGGCTATACGGCCAAGGAGGTCGTGGACGCCATCCACTCACGCGGCGTGCTGGAAGGCTTTGCGGCCCGCACCCTGGCCGAGCAGGGCGCTTCACGCTCGCTGCTGCGCGAGCTCAAGGACTGCCTGGACGAAGGCGACAAGGCCGTGAACAAGCCCGTCATGGATCTGGACGACTACGCGATCTATGTGGACATGAATGTGCGCCTGCACACCCTGATTCTCGAAGGCTGCGGCAATGCCTCCATCCTGCGGCTCATGGAGCGCATCAACTCGCTGCCGTTCGCGGGCCCCAGCGCCATGCTGCCCATGCAGTCCTCGATTGCCGAAGGCTCGCAGTGGATGCAGCTCGCGCATTACCAGCACCACAGCCTGGTTCAGGCCATAGAGCGCGGGCAGGGCGCGCGCGCCCAGTCCCTGGGCGAGGAGCATGTGGAGATCGCCTGCCGCAATCTCGAATACGCGGTCGACCGCCCCGAACAGGCGGCCAAGGTGTTGCCCGCGATCCGCCTGGTCACAGATGCGAGCCGCAAGCTCGGGAGCTGACGGCTGCTACACAAAAAAAGAGCTGCTAGCGCTTGTCCCACAAGCATTTCAGATGTGAAGGCATCTGAAACATCCATGGGGCAAGCGCTAGCAGCTCTCTTATTGGGAGCGCCCGTTCGGCTGGCGCCGCCGGCAGTCAGCGCGTATGGCTGACGTTGGTATCCACGGTGCCGAAGACCGTGACGCCGCCCGCCTGTCCGGCCGTTGCGCCGTCATCCGTGCGCGGTGTGCTGCCCGCGCAGGCGCTGAGCGCCGCACAGGCCGCGAGCAGTGCGCCAGCGGCCAGGCCGCGTAGTCCTTGTTTCATGCGATCTCCTGCAAAGCTCCGGCCCGGGCCGGCATGAGGGCATGGTAGCGGCCCCTGCAAACCCTCGCGAAGCTGCAGTTTTAGCCTGTTCACAGAACGTGTTTACGATCTCCTCGGTGCCGCGCCAGTGTCTTTGCGGGATGGGATACAAGGCGCGACACCGCAGCAATAGCCGTGCTATTGCGAGGATTCGCAACGCTGTAGACCGCCCGCAAAGGCACTGGCCCCAAGGGTTGGAGCGAAATCGGGCTATTTTCTAGCGCTGGCGCTTGCTTGCACACGAGTGCAAGCTGCAGCCCATCGACTCGAACTCATCCCGATTGCGCTCCAACGCGGCAGCGTAGAGATCGTAAACACGTTCTCAGCCTTCGAGATACAGCTCGGCCAGGCGCTGGCGTGCGGCCGCATCCAGGCCCATGGCCTGGCTCAGATAGGCCTGCATGCCGCCGAACTCCTTGTGCACGAGCTCGGTGGCCGCCGCAAGATACGACTCCTGCACGCGCCACAGCACGTCGAGCACGGCCGGGTCCGCGTCCCAGAGGCCGGCATCGGGGCGGCGGTAGAGCGCATTCGTGAGCAGATAGTCCTGCATCACGGTCTGCTCATCCACGCCCAGGGCCGTGAGCAGCAGGGCGGCCGCCCAGCCCGTGCGGTCCTTGCCGGCCGTGCAGTGGAACACCAGCGGCCCCTGGCCTGCGAGCAGCATCTGAAAGAGCTGGGCAAAGCGCGGCGCGTACTCGACCACGAAGCTGCGATAGGTGTCCTGCATGAGGCCTACGGTATCGGCCTCGGTGAGCTGGCGGCCGGCCTGCAGGATGGCCTGGCTGCGCTGCACCACCGAGGGCTCGACGACCAGCGCATGGCGCTCCAGACCCGGCCAGGCGTAGGCGAGCTGGGCGCTTTCCTGGACGCCACGAAAGTCGGCGCTGCTCACCACGCCCATGCCGCCCAGGGTCTGCAAGTCCTGCTGCGAGAGCTTGGCCAGATGGTCGGAGCGGAACAGCTGGCGCCAGCGCACGGATCGCCCGTCCAGGCCCTGGTAGCCGCCAAGATCGCGGAAGTTGGAGGCACCTTCGAGCGCAATGCTGCGAGAAAGCGTGGTCGGGGAGGGGGTCATGAGTTCTGCATCCATGCCCCGAGGTTAGCCTATCTGCATGACTTCATTGCGCCGACCCTTTGGCGGGTCGGGCATGGGCCCGCCTCATGCCTGCCATGCAGCATCCAGCAGCGCCTGGGGCGCATCCGTGCCGCAGGCCGCGCCCGTCACCGTGCCCCAGTCCGCATCGAAGCGGCTGGCGATGAAGGCCGAGGCCGCTGCATCGTCGGCATGCCTGAGCATGAGGCAGGCCTGCACCGTCAGCGCCAGGCGCTGGGTGAATCTGCGCGCCTGGCGCTCCAGCGCCTGTGGCGGCTCCATGATGGTCATGCGCAGCCCATGCACCTGGGCGGCCAGCAAGGGCTCCTGGGAGGCGCTGTCCTGCAGGTGGTCGAGCAGCAGGTGGGCGTCGTCGGGGCTGCGCGCAATCGCCCGCAGCACGTCCAGGCACATCACGTTGCCCGAGCCTTCCCAGATGGAGTTCACCGGCGCTTCGCGGAACAGCCGCCCCATGGGGCCGGTCTCCACATAGCCATTGCCGCCAAAGACTTCCATGGCCTCGGCGGTCAGCCCCACGGCGCGCTTGCAGTTCCAGAACTTGGCGGCGGGCGTGACGATGCGCCTCCAGGCCTGATCCAGGGCGTCGTCGGAGCCGAAGCGCGCCGCCAGGTCCATGGCCAGCCAGGTCGCGGCCTGGGACTCCAGGGCCATGTCGGCCAGCAGCGAGGTCATCACCGGCTGCTCGGCCAGCGCCAGGCCGAACACGTGACGGTTGCGGCTGTAGTGCAGCGCCTGCACGAAAGCCTGGCGCATGAAGCCTGCACTGGACAGTGCGCAATCGAGCCGCGTATGGGTCGCCATCTCGATGATGGTGGAGATGCCCCGACCCTCCTCGCCCATGAGCACGCCCCAGGCCTGCTGGAACTCGACCTCGCTGCTGCTGTTGGAGCGGTTGCCGACCTTGTCCTTGAGCCGCTGTATGTGGATGGCGTTCTTGCTGCCGTCGGGCCGCCAGCGCGGCACGAAAAAGCAGCTCGGCCCGCGCTCCTGGGTCTTGGCCAGCACCAGGTGCCCGTCGCACATGGGCGCCGAGAAAAACCACTTGTGGCCGGTGATCAGGTATTCCTCTCCCCAGGGGCCGCTGCCATGGTGTACGGCGGAGGTGGTGTTGGTACGCACGTCGCTGCCGCCCTGGCGCTCGGTCATGCCCATGCCCACGGAGATGGAGGTCTTGCCTTCCATGGGCAGATCGCGTGCATCGTGCTCAAAGCTGGACAGCAGCGGGCCGAGCTGGGCATACAGCGCGGGGCTGCGCCTGAGCAGCGGAATGCTGGCCTTGGTCATGGTCGTGGGGCAGGTCGAGCCCGACTCGATCTGGCAGTGCATGTACAGCGAGGCACCATAGGCCGCCCAGGCCGAGGACCTGTCATCGGTGAAAGGCAGGTTGGCAATGCCATTGCGTCGTGCAATCGCCATCATCTGATGCCATGCCGGGTGAAAGCGCACCTGGTCAATGCGCTCGCCTCCTGGCGAATGGGTGTGCAGCTCGGGGAGGTAGCGGTTCGCGTCCTCGGCGGCGCGCAGTGTGGCCTCGGCACCGTATTCCGCGCCCTGCCGGACCAGCTCCTGCCCGCGCCACTGGGCTGCGCCTCGCGCCACCGCACGGCCCAGCACCGGATCGCTGGTATAGAGGTTGTAGTCCTTGAGTTCGGGAACCTGGTTGTGAGGATGGATACCTGTCATAGCCCATGTTTTTCGCAAGCGCACCTCGGGGGCAAGATGCCCTGCAGAAAGAATGCGCGGTTTTTGGAAATCCCCATGGCCAGGCTCGGCGCTGTCGCTGGCAGGCCCGCCAGGGGATGGTTGGAGACCGGGCCTGATGCCCGGTCACGGTCATGCGGGCCCGCACCTTGAGGCGGCACCGACATGCTCTGATCAGCCTGGATCAGGCTCAGCCCGGCATCTTCATGCGGCAATTGCTGGGCAGGCTGGCCTCCTTGGCGCTGATTTCGGCCATGGGCTTCCAGCCCAGGCCCGTGCCTTCCTGGTCATGGACCACGCTCTTGCCATCGACCTTCTCCCAGCTGAGGATGTACAGCGGCTGCTGGGCCTGGTGGTCGGACTTGCGCATCTCCACCGGGCCGTTGATGCCGTCAAAGCGCAGGCCCGCCATTTTTGCGGCGACCGCCCCGGGCTCCACGGACTGGGCTTCGCGCATGGCCTTGGCCAGCATCAGCAGGGCGTTGTGCCCCAGCCCGTTGATGAAGTCCTCGTTGAACTGGCTCTTGAAGCCGGGCAGCAAGGGCTGCGCTGCGAGCTCGGGGGCATTCGGGCTGAAGGCCGAGACCAGCTTGACGCGTCCCTCTCCCGCAGCGCCCATGGCACTGGGCACGCCGAAATTGTTGCCGTTGAGGGTATAGAAATGGGCTTGCAGGCCTGCATCGCGCGCCGCCCGCACGATGAGCGCCAGGTCTGCGCCGAAGTCGGCCGTGATCACCGCATCCGCGCCCGACTGCTTGATCTTGGCGATATAGGGCGCATAGTCCTTGACCTGGCCCAGCGGGTGGAAGTCGTCGCCCACGATCTTCAGGTCCGGGCGCTTGCGCGCCAGCATGTCGCGCGCCGCGCGCGACACCTCCTGCCCATACGCGTAGTTGGGGTTGAGCAGATACACCTGGCGCACATCCTTTTGCTGGGCCAGGTAGGTGGTCATGGCCGCGATCTTCATGTCCGAGTGCGCATCGGTGCGAAAGTGCCAGTAGCTGCACTTGGACTCGGTCATCTGCGGGGCCTGGGCCGCATAGTTCAGGTAGACGATTTCCTTGCCCGGATTGCGGCTGTTGTGCTTTTCTATGGCCTCCTGCAGCGCCAGGCCCACGGCCGACGAACTCGCGCCCTGGACCACATAGCGTATGTTCTGGCCGATGATGGAGTTGAGCTGGCTCAGCGCCTCCTGGGCCGAGAGCCGGTTGTCGAAGGCCACGATCTCGAACTTCACCGGGCCCGCCCAGGCCTGCTCGTTGGCCAGCTTGGCGCTGTACTGAAAGCTCTTGAGCACATTCAGCCCCAGTCCGGCCATGGGGCCGGACATGGCATCCAGCGATGCGATCTTGACCGTGGTTGCCGGCTGGGCCGAGACGGCGGCAGCACAGGCCAGCGCGATGGCGCCCAGGGGCGCAGCAAACATCTTCCTCATTTTGTCTCCATCCTCGTTTTATTAATGTGTGGTTGGGCACGCCGGCACGGCATTGCGCAATGTCGTGTCGGTGTAAGGAAATTCTAGGAAGTCATGCGCCTTGGGGTGTTCGGATTAAGGCTGCCGTACAGGCGTGCGCTCGCCAGCCGTCAGCCACGGGGCCCGGGTGCTCCCAGAAGCCGCGCACCAGCAAGCCTCCCGGAGCTTGCAGGATGGACTTGTTCGCTTTCGCAATGGTGCCGCGCAGGGCCGCGCGAGTGTCTTTGCAAATGGGATGCGAGGCCGTGCGCTCCGCAATCACAGTCGCCAAGGGCCTGGCTCTGCTGCGCTGCAGAACCAGGCGCCGGATCAGGTCACGTGTTTGCCGACGATGCCCGCGAGCTCGAACATGCTGACCTGCTCCTTGCCGAACACGGCGCGCAGCTTGGCATCGGCATTGATGGCGCGCTTGTTGGTCGCATCCTGCAGGCCGTTGGCCTTGATGTATTCCCAAAGCTTTTTGATGACTTCGGGGCGCGAGGTCGGCGCGTCGCCGATCACGGCTGCAAGCTCGGCGCTGGGCTTCAGGGTGGCGCTCACGGTGCGCGGCTTCTTGGCAGCCGGCGCCTTGGCGGTTTTTACTGCAGTCTTTTTGGCTGCAGCGCTTGTCCTGCCTGCGCTGGCAGCTGCTTTTTTGGTAGCAGTCGTCTTGGCGGCAGCCGTTTTGCGCGGTGGATATTTGCTGTCGCGCTGCTCGAACTCAAAGTTGACCTTGCCGGCCGCACCGTCCCAGACCAGAAAGGCCTTGAAGTTGCGGCGCGTGCGATTGGAGACGAACTTCTCCAGCAAGTCGGTCTTGCCGGTCTGCAAAAGCTTGCTCATCTGCTCGCGCTCTATGGGCTGCTGCAGGATGATCTGGCCGCTCTTGAAGTCGCAGCTGGGCGTGGCCTGGGCCAGCGTGGGCACGGCCTTGGCGCAGACGTAGTTGGCGCCATGCTCGAACACCGGCGAGCCGCACTTGGGGCAGGGCCCCAGGGGCTGCTGGCTCGCAAAGTCCACGAGTTCGCCGGACTCATCGGATGCCGCATCGTCGCCGAAATCGAACTCCAGCTTGTAGTTGCTGTTTTCCTCGTCGCGCACGATGGCAACCTCGGCCGTGAACGGCCAGCCGGCCTTGGAGCGAAAGCCCTCCAGCGGCCCGAGACGGCGCTCGCGCAGCAAGGTCTCGGCCTCGGCAGGCTCGAAAGTGCGGCCTGCAGGCGACTTGGTGAACGAGAAGCCGCAACCCGCATCCTGCTCGCGGGCGCCCGTGCAGCTGTAGCGGCGGTAGTTTTCCTTGACCACGCCACCGCAATTGGGACACGGCGTCTGCAGCACGGCGTAGTCGCCGGGAATACTGTCGCGGTCGTACTCCTTGGCCTTCTTGACCAGCTTCTCGGTCATGGCCTGGATCTGCTGCATGAAGGCCTCGCGCGAGAGCTGGCCCTTTTCCATCTGTGCGAGCTTGTATTCCCATTCGCCCGTGAGCTCGGCACGCGAGAGCTCGTGCACGCCCAGGCCGCGCAGCAGCGTCATGAGCTGAAAGGCCTTGGCCGTGGGAATCAGCTCGCGGCCTTCGCGCAGCATGTATTTCTCGGTCAGCAGGCCTTCGATGATGGCTGCGCGCGTGGCTGGCGTGCCCAGGCCTTTTTCCTGCATGGCAGAGCGCAGTTCGTCATCGTCGATCTGCTTGCCCGCGCTTTCCATGGCGCCCAGCAGCGTGGCTTCGGAGTAGCGTGCGGGTGGCTTGGTCTTGAGGCCCTTGACCTCGGCATCGCGCATGAGCGGCTGCTCCCCGGGGCGCACGGCCACCAGGGGCTGGCCTTTTTCTCCGGCCTTGCCGTCCTCGACCTCGTTCGCCGCCTCCTTGCCGTAGATGGCAAGCCAGCCGGGCTTGACCAGCACCTTGCCCTCGGTCTTGAAGCTGTGTTGCTCCACCTTGCTGATGCGGGTGGTCACCTGGTATTCGGCATTCGGGAAGAACACGGCCATGAAGCGGCGCACGACCAGGTCATAGAGCTTTTGCTCGGCCTCGGACAGGCCGGCGGGCGCCTGCGTGGTCGGGATGATCGCAAAGTGATCGCTGACCTTGCTGTTGTCGAAGACCTTCTTCGTGGCCCGCACATAGCCCTCGTCCAGTGCCTGCTGGGCAAAGGGCGAGAGGTGGCGCATGGGGCTGGTGGCCAGCATGGCAAAGGTCTCGCGCGCCACGGGCAGATAGTCCTCGGGCAGGGCGCGCGAGTCGGTACGCGGATAGGTCAACGCCTTGTGGCGCTCGTACAGGCTTTGCGCAAGGGCCAGCGTGGTCTTGGCCGAGAAGCCGAACTTGCCGTTGGCCTCGCGCTGCAGGCTGGTCAGATCGAACAGCGCAGGCGAGGTCTGGGTCGTGGGCTTGCTCTCCTCGGTCACTGTCGCGGGCTTGCCGCGCACGGCCGCAGCAATGGCCTCGGCCTCGGCCTTGTTCCAGAGGCGGTCGGCCTTGGCCTCGGCGTCCTCGCTCTTCTTCCACTGCGGGTTGAACCACTTGCCCAGGTACTGGCCGGCCTGGGCATCAAAGGCGCCATGCACCTCCCAGTAATCGCGGCTCACGAACTTGCGGATCTTCTCCTCGCGCTCCACGACCAGGGACAGGGTCGGCGTCTGCACGCGGCCCACGGTGGTCAGGAAAAAGCCGCCGTCGCGCGAGTTGAAGGCCGTCATGGCGCGCGTGCCGTTGATGCCCACCAGCCAGTCGGCCTCGGAGCGGCTGCGCGCAGCATTCGCCAGGCCCTGCATTTGCGCATCGCTGCGCAGATTGCCGAAGCCGTCGCGAATCGCCTGCGGCGTCATGGACTGCAGCCACAGGCGCGAGATGGGCTTGCTTAAGGTCCCCTTGGCGCCGCCGGCGTACTGCTCGATCAGGCGGAAGATCAGCTCGCCTTCGCGGCCCGCGTCGCAGGCATTGATGAGCTGGGTCACGTCCTTGCGCTTGGCCTGCTTGACCACGGCGTTCAGCCGGCTCTTGGTCTTGTCCACGGGCTTGAGGTCAAAACGCGGTGGAATCACCGGCAGATTGGCAAAACTCCATTTGCCGCGCTTGACGTCGAACTCTTCCGGCGCCTGGATTTCCACCAGGTGACCCACGGCGCTGGTCACCACATATTGCTCGTTCTCGAAATATTCATCGTGCTTGTCGAACTTGCCGGAAACCGGCGTCAGTGCACGGACGATGTCTTGTGCGACCGATGGTTTTTCAGCAATCACCAAAGTCTTTGTCATTGTGTGTGCTCGTCATTCTGGGCCTGGGACCACGCTTTGCGCCCCAGGCTCCTACAATCCAATATTCACGCATGCACGCGCACGCGCATGTGTGCATGTTCAAGTTAACACAGAGAAAACATGCCCCGACCCGCTTTGCCCTCTTTTGCCGGCCGCCGAATTCAGACACGTCGCTCGGGCGTCCACGGCAAGGGCGTTTTCGCCCTGCAGGATATTGCCGAGGGCGAAATCATTATTGAATACGTGGGCGAAATCATAGGTTGGCAAGAGGCGCAGGATCGCCACCCCCATGATCCCAGCCAGCCCAACCACACGTTTTATTTTCATATAGACGAGGACCGCGTCATAGATGCCAACCATGGCGGAAACTCCTCGCGCTGGATCAACCACAGCTGTGCGCCCAACTGCTATGCCGATGAGGTTGATGGCCGGATCTTCATCACGGCGCTGCGCAATATCGCGGCCGGTGAAGAACTCAATTATGACTACGGCCTGATCATCGACGAGCCCTATACCAAGAAGCTCAAGGCCGACTACCCGTGCTGGTGCGATGCGCCCGAGTGCCGTGGCACCCTGCTCGCGCCCAAGCGCGGCTGGCGCCCGCCCATGCCCGGCGACGACAAGAACAGCGCCGGCAAAAAGAAAAAAAGCGGGAAGGCCAGGGCATGAGGGTCGACACCAGCATCCACTGGCCCGCCGAGTCCCTGTGGCAGGCCGTGGAGCCCTTGCTGCCGGGCTTCTCCGTGGAAATCCTGCCCAGCCTGGACTCGACCAACACCGAGCTCATGCGCCGTGCACGCCAGGGCCTCTGCGACCCGGTGCTGCTCGTGACCGAGCTGCAGACCGCAGGCCGTGGCCGCCTGGGCCGGCAGTGGACCAGTGGCGCCGGCGATTCGCTGACCTTTTCCCTGGGCCTGCCCCTCACGCCCGGCGACTGGTCCGGCCTGTCCCTGGCCGTGGGCCTGAGCGTGGCCCAGAGCCTGCAGCCCCGCTTGCCCGAACCCGGCAGTGGCCGCCCGCGCATAGGGCTCAAGTGGCCCAACGACCTCTGGATAGACGGCGACCGCAAGCTCGGCGGCATTCTCATAGAGACCGCCAGCTTTGTGGGCGGCAGCCACGATACGGGCTCAGGCCGCTATGTGGTCATAGGCATAGGCCTGAACATCCGGTCGCGCCCCGGTGAAGGCATGCGCACCCCGCCAGCCAGCCTGCTCGATATGGACGAACGCCTGGATGCGCCCACGGCCCTGGCCTGCGTGCTGCCCCCGCTGGTGGCCGACATACAGAGCTTTGCACGCCAGGGTTTTGCACCGCTGCTCGAACGCTTCGCCCAGCGCGACATACTGCGCGACCGGGCCGTGACCCTGAGCGACGGCCGCCACGGCCAGGCCCAGGGCCTGGGGACCGACGGGGCCTTGCTGGTACGCACGGCCACGGGAGTCGAGGCAGTGACCAGCTCCGAGATCAGCGTACGCCCCAGCGCGCAATAAGAGCGTGGACACGCTCTAAGATAGGGCATGCTGCGAATCACCTTTCTGCTGCTGGTCCTTGCCAATGCCGGCTATTACTTCTGGAGCCATGGCCACCTGGCCGGACTGGGCCTTGCCCCTCAGAGCCAGAACGAACCCGAAAGACTGCAAAGGCAGATCCGGCCCGAGGCCCTGAGTCTGGCCATTGCGGACAGCCCGCCTCCGCCCAGCGACCCGCAAGCAGTGGCCGCGCCATCACCTGCGGTGCCTGCCGAAACGCCTTCTGCGCCCGCGCCAGAGCACTCCGCTCCCCAGGCCTCTGCTGAGCCCAGCATCTGCCTGCAGGCCACGGGACTTGACGAGCTGCAGGCCCGCACCCTGCAACGTGACCTGGGGGCCCAACTGAACGACAAGCAATGGGACATGCAGAGCACGCATCAGCCAGGTCGCTGGATGGTCTACATGGGCAAGTTCCCCGACACGGATTTTCTGGAGCGCAAGCGCGCCGAACTGCGCGCGCGCAACATCGATTTTGACCGTGCAGGCGGCACGCTCGAACCCGGCCTCTCGCTGGGCCGTTTCTCCAGCGAGGACGCTGCCACGCGCCAGCTCACCCAGCTCACGCGCCAGGGCGTGCGCTCGGCGCGCGTAGTGCAGGAGCGCCCCGAGATCACCAGCTACACCCTGCGCCTGCCCCGCGCCACACCCGCGCTGCGCAGTCAGATCCAGGCCCTGGGCGGCAAGGCGCTAGAGGCCAGACCTTTAAAGCCTTGCTGACCCGGCCCGCAAAGGCGCCAGGGGCCGCTTCTTAGAGCGTGTTCACGATCTCCTCGCGGCGCGCCGGCGTAGAGATCGTGAACACGCTCTTACGCTGAGGCTGCCGTCCCCTCAGGGGGAAGGCGCGCAGCGACTCAGGGGGGATCTATTTTCGACCGCAAGGCCTTGAAGCGCACGCCAAAGCATGCACCCGGTGGCTGCTGGCCCGCGTGGGCATCTTCGAGCACAACCTGGGCGCCATGCTGGCGTGCAATTTCCATGACGATGGGCAGGCCCAGGCCCGAGCCATCGGCCTCCGAGCCCAGGGCCCGATAAAAAGGCTGAAAGACGAGCTCGCGCTCGGACTCGGGCACGCCCGGGCCCGAGTCCTCGACCTGCAGCAGCACGGTGCCTGCAAACACATCGGCAAGCACGCGCGCCGTCACCATGCCTGGCTGGCTGCTGCTCGAAGGCGTGTAGTTGATGGCGTTGTCCACGAGGTTGCGCACCAGTTCCGTGAGCAGCGTGGCATTGCCTTGAAGCCAGACGCCGGCAGCCGAAGAGTCTGCGCCGTCATAGCCCAGATCCACATGCTTGTCCATGGCGCGCGGCAGGCAGTCTCTGACCACGTCGGTGACCAGACGCACCAGATTGCAGGGCTGCATGGCAAGGCCGCGCCCCCCTCCTTCGGCCCGGGCCAGGGCCAGCAACTGGTTCACGGTGTGCGTGGCACGGATGCTGGAGCGCGCGATCTGGGCCAGGGATTGCTTGCGCTCGTGCGTGCTCATGTCGTCACGCTGGGCCAGCTCGGCCTGCATGCGCAGGCCTGCGAGCGGCGTCTTGAGCTGATGGGCCGCATCGGCGAGAAAGCGCTTCTGGGTGGCCAGCGAATCACCGAGCCGGCCCAGCAGATCGTTTACCGAATCCACCAGAGGCACGACCTCCAGCGGCACATCCTTGTGCGCGATAGGGGACAGGTCTTCGGGCCGGCGCGCGCGTATGCGCACCTCCAGCCGGTGCAATGGCTTGATGCCGCGCGCCAGCGCCAACCAGACCAGCAACGCGGCCAGCGGCAGAATCACGAACTGGGGCAGCATCACGCCCTTGATGATTTCCGTGGCCAGCACGCTGCGCTTCTCGCGTGTCTCTGCGACCTGCACCAGCGCCAGCGGCTCGTCGGGCAAGGGCATGCGCACCCAGACATGGGCCACACGCAGATCGATGCCGCGAAACTCGGCATCGCGCAACTGCACCGCGCCGCTGGCCGGCGGCTCGTCGGGCAGGGCAGGGCGCGGCAGGTCGCGCTCGCCGGCCAGAAACTCGCCGCTCACGCCCAGAACCTGGAAGTACACGGTGTCCGACTCGTCGGCGCGCAGGATTTCGCTGGCCGATTGCGGCAGGCTGAACAAGACCTTGCCATGCTGGACCAGCACCAGCTGGGCCAGGGCTTGCGCGTTGTATTCCAGCGCGCGATCGAAAGGCTTGTTGGCTAGCCCCTGGGCCACCAGCCAGGTCAGGGCCAGGCTCACGGGCCACAGCAGCAGCAGCGGCGTGAGCATCCAGTCCAGGATTTCACCGAACAAGGAGCGCTGCTCCCCCTGGAACAGCCTCATGCGAATGCTCCGCCCCTGGGCTTCATGGCAGACGTCGCTCTGTTCGTACGCCGCTGCGTAAAGGCAAGGCCCGAGGCACAGCGCACGGCAAGCGAGGGCCGCCTCTTGAGCGCAGACTGTCGCCACCCTGAGGGACAGGCGGCTCGAAGGGAATCACCAAGAGGACACGACACATGGAACTGGCGCCACCCAAAGCCTGGGACTGCGAGCAAGGGCCGCCCCGCAGCGGGGTTGTCGTCCCTCCTTTGGGGGGGAAGGGGCCGAAGGCGGCTCAGGGGGGCGCCCATACTACCCAGGGATGCGCTCCAGGCAATACCCTAGGCCGCGCACTGTGGCAATGCGTACCGGGCCGCGCTCTATCTTCTTGCGCAGCCTGTGGATATAGACCTCGATGGCATTGTTGCTGACCTCTTCGCCCCATTCGCAAAGCCTGTCCACCAACTGATCCTTGCTGACCAGCCGGCCCGCGCGCTGCAGCAGCACCTCGAGCAGGCCCAGCTCACGCGCCGAGAGTTCGACCATTTTTCCATCCATGGTGGCCACGCGGCCGGCCTGGTCATAGACCAGGGGGCCATGCTTGATGGTGGAGCTGGCCCCGCCCATGCCACGGCGCGTGAGGGCGCGCACACGCGCTTCCAGCTCGGACAGTGCAAACGGCTTGGCCATGTAGTCGTCTGCTCCAAAATCCAGGCCCTGGACGCGTTCATCCACGCTGTCGGCGGCCGTGAGAATCAACACCGGCAAGGCATCTCCACGTCCGCGCAACTTTTTGAGCACCTCAAGTCCATGCATGCGGGGCAGGCCCAGGTCCAGAATCAGCAGATCGAATTCGCTGCTGGTCATCAAGGCCGCATCGGCCTCGCTGCCGCTGGCCACATGGCTGACCACGGCGCCCGAGCCGCGCAGGCTGCGCAGCAAGCCATCGGCCAATACCTGATCGTCTTCGGCAATCAAAATACGCATGGTTTGTCTCCTTGCGAGCGGCACGTGGGTTTTTTGGATATAGCGGTGCTGCGCCCAGATGCTTATTGTAGGTAGAGGGCATACAGGCAGTCAGATTCAGCCCATGCCGCCGCCTGCATAAACCTCCAGCCCCAGGGCGACCACGGCAGCCACATCCTGCCCCACCTCTTCGCGAAACTCGGCCTCGGCCTGGGCCACGGCATTGCGAAACGCCTGCAGCCAGGCCAGACCTGCAGCCGTGAAGCACACGCGGCGGGTGCGTGCATCGCGGGCATCGTTCTCGCGCGTGACCAGCCCCCAGGCCTCGCACTGCTTGACCAGATCGGCCATGGACTGCTTGGTCATGCCCGCACGCTCGGCCAGGTCGGTCAGCCGGTCTCCGGCCAGGGACAGATGCCGTGTGATGTGAATATGGGCGGCGCCGACCTTGTCGCGGGCAGCCAGGTTGGACAGGCCCAGCGGCACCTCCACATCGCGTGCCATGAGCTGCAGCACGCGCGCATCGAAGCGGCGCATGCTGTGGCCCAGCAAGCGCCCCAGATGGGTTTGACGCCAGGCATCGGAAGGCGGCGTCACCGCAAGAAGTTCACTCATGCAGGCATTGTGCCTGCGTGGAAAACAAGTCAGGAAAACTGACCAAATAAATCAACAAATCGATGAGGCAAGCACATAAACTACTGTTCAAGCATCCAGCCTGAATGCAAGCACATAGTCATCAATCCAGATTTCTGAGGAGTCCGTCATGAGCACAGCCGCTACCCCCGCAAACAGTGAAAAAGCCAAGGCCCTGGCCGCCGCCCTGGCCCAGATCGAAAAGCAGTTCGGCAAGGGCACCATCATGAAGCTGGGCGAAGGCGAGGCTCCCCAAGACATACAGGTCGTCTCCACAGGCTCGCTGGGCCTGGACATCGCCCTGGGAGTCGGCGGCCTGCCGCGCGGTCGCGTGATCGAAATCTACGGTCCGGAATCCTCGGGCAAGACCACGCTGACCCTGCAGGTCATTGCCGAGATGCAGAAGCTGGGCGGCACCTGCGCCTTCATCGATGCCGAGCACGCCCTCGACACCCAGTACGCGCAGAAGCTGGGCGTGAACCTCAATGACATCCTGATCAGCCAGCCCGACACCGGTGAGCAGGCCCTGGAAATCTGCGACAGCCTGGTGCGCTCCGGCGCTGTGGATCTGATCGTCATCGACTCCGTGGCCGCCCTCACGCCCAAGGCCGAAATCGAAGGCGAAATGGGTGACCAGTTGCCTGGCCTGCAGGCTCGCCTCATGAGCCAGGCATTGCGCAAGCTCACGGCCACCATCAAGAAGACCAATTGCATGGTCATCTTCATCAACCAGATTCGCATGAAGATCGGCGTGATGTTCGGCAGCCCCGAAACCACCACCGGCGGCAACGCGCTCAAGTTCTACGCCTCGGTGCGCCTCGACATCCGCCGCACGGGCTCGATCAAGAAGGGCGACGAGGTGATTGGCAACGAGACCAAGGTCAAGGTCGTGAAGAACAAGGTCTCGCCCCCGTTCAAGACGGCCGAGTTCGACATCATGTTCGGCGAAGGCATCTCGCGTGAGGGCGAAATCCTGGACATGGGCGTGAACGCCAAGATCCTCGACAAGTCCGGCGCCTGGTATGCCTACAACGGCGAGAAGATCGGCCAGGGCCGAGACAACTCGCGCGAGTTCCTGCGCGAAAACCCGACGCTGGCCATCGAGATCGAAAACAAGGTGCGCGACAGCCTGGGCATCTCCCTTTTGCCCGTGGCCGCCAGCGAAGAGGCTGCCAAGCCCGCCCCCAAAGGCAAGAAAGGCGACAAGAACGCCGCCGTCGATGAAGACGGCGTGATCCAGGCCTGATGCCCTGCATCCGCTGAAGAGGCCAAGCCCAGATCCGCAGCGCCCCGGCTGGCGCTGCCCTTCTGTTCAGGCTGTCCCCGAAGGACGATGCGAAGCGGCGCGAAAAATATCTGTTTTGCCATCTTTGCGCAGGTTCGCCCTGCGCTTTTTTTCATGTTGCATGCACATCATGCGCAAGGAGAGATCAAGCCATGGGGTTTGCGAAGCTATCGCTCAAAGGCCGGGCCCTCAAATTGCTGGCTCAGCGCGAACATTCGCGGCGGGAGCTGGAACGCAAGCTGGCCCCCCATGTACAAGAAGGCGAAGATCTGGCCGCCGTGCTCGATGCGCTGGAGCAGCGCGGCTTCATCAGCGAGCAGCGCGTGGCCGAGTCCATCGTCCACAGCAAGGCTGCACGCTTTGGCACGGCTCGCCTGACCCAGGAGCTGCGCAACAAGGGGCTGGACGACGAGCTGGTGCGCGCCACGGCCGAGCAACTGCGCGCCACCGAGCTGGAGCGCGCACACGCGGTATGGCGCCAGCGCTTCGGTACCCTTCCTGGTGATGCCAAGGAAAAGGCCAGGCAATTGCGCTTCATGGCCTCACGAGGATTCGCCCTTTCCGACGCCTCACGCATTCTGCGCGAGGCGATGGACGCCGCGTCCGACGACAGCGTGGACCCCATCTGAAGCCCGCCCCTCCCCCTGGCTCCACAACCTGCGCGCGTCCGTCCAGCGCTTGTGAAGGAGTAGGGCGCCCAGCACATTGCCAAGGCCTGGGCGCTTCTTGCCAGGTCGCAACGCCAGACAAAAGGCAAGGCGCGCCCCAGCCGACGCCCGTAGCGAGCCGTCGGCAAAAACTGCAGCAACACGATATTTGAATGTTTTTGGGCTCTAGCGCTTGTCCAGAAAGCGCTGGCTGCTATCAATTCAGGATAAATGCCAGGCAAGGCAGAGAGATGCGCATGCTTGCCTCGCTGCATGCGCAACAGGCCTCGTCCCCGGAACCAGGATGTACTGGTTGCAAATACCCAATTTCAGGGATACGCGCAAGACACAATTTTTTGCAAAATGCACAAATTGGTATACCACCCCAGCTTCCCGTGAGTCAGTCGGCGTTGACTATGCGCGCACTGGGGGCTCTCCAGGAACCTTGGCCTTGACAGAGGCCTCCGCCGTCACGGCCTACCCACAGGCAACGCCCATTTGCCCAAGTCCTCATGAACCACATCTTCAGCTCTCTCTGGAACCACAGCCTGGGCGCCTGGGTTGCTGCCAGCGAGCACACGCGGCGCGGCCGCCAGCGCGGGGGCTCGGCCTCACGCAGCCGTGGCCGCAAGGCCAGCGCGCCGCAGATGACCATCGGTGCGCTGCAGGCGGCCGTGCTGCTGGCCTGCGGCTGGCTTTTGACCGCAGGCACACAGGCCACGGCTCAGAGCCTGCCGCAGAACGGCAACATCGTGTCGGGTTCCGCGTCGATCAACTTCAACGGTAACGTGATGACGATCGACCAGACCAGCCGGGCAGCGCTGATCAACTGGAGCAGCTTCAACATCGGCGCTGCCAATACGGTCCAGTTCAACCAGCTGCAGGGCTCACAGGCAACGGCGGTCAACCTGGTCACCGGCAGCTCGGCCAGCCTCATCAGCGGTGAGCTGACGTCCATCGGCCAGGTGTTCCTGATCAATCCGGCCGGCATCACCTTCAATGCCGGCGCCAGCGTGAACGTCGGCGGCCTGCTGGCCAGCACGCTGTCGCCCGGCACGCCCGGGCTGCTGAATGCCAATGGCGTTGCGTCCACCTTCGAGCTGGCCGGCGGCGGCACCGGCGCCGTGGTCAGCAACAACGGCGGGACCCTGAGTGCTGCTTCCGGCGGCATCAGCCTGATCGGTGGCGCGGTATCCAACATCGGCATCATCTCGGCGGCCAATGGCAGCATCAACCTGGTCGCGGCCGGCGCCGCCAGGGTCACCAATGACGTGTCGTCCTCGGGAATGTCGCAGTTGACGTTCTTGCCGACGGCAGCCGGTACGTTCGCCGGCACCGGCATCAACAACACCGGCGTCCTCAGTGCGCGCAACATCAGCATGAACGCGCTGATGGGGCCTGGTCTTTCCAGCACCGGCATCAACACCGGCGGAACCATCATCGCCAATGCCATCGACGCCGGAGAGGGCAGCCTCACCATCCGCAGCACGGCGCCGGTAGCGATCAACGCAGCGACGATCACCGCCGAAACGGTGGCGGTGGCCGGCGTGGGGGCGAGCGGTCCGGTTGCGATCCAGATGACCGACGGCAGCATCCAGGCCGGCACGGTCGCGTTCGATAGCGGGCCTTCTGGAAACGTGATGCTGGGCGGCGACATCAAGGCCGACACGATCGGCATTGCGGCGAACAATGCCGTGCAGACCGGCGGCTCGCTGGAGGGGGCGCTGAGCCTGGCCACCCAGGGCGGTGTGATCCTGGGGCAGAGTGGCAACCGCATCGGCAGCGTCGGCGGCAGCGTGGGCTCGGACCTGACATTGGCCACGTCCACCGACCTGTCCAATGGCGGCGCCCTGTCGGTCGGTGGTTCCAGCGTGATCGAGGCCGGCAGCGCCAACATCACGCTGACCAATGCCGGGAACAGCTTCGGCAACGGGGTCAGTGCCAACGGCGGTGACATCACGCTGGTCAGCAATGGCGTACTGGGGCTGGGCAACATCAATGCCCGCAGCCTGGCCGCGCAGGCCGGCAGCATTGATCTGAGCGGCACGGTTACCACCACCGGCGACCAGACCTACCAGTCCGCGGTGACACTGCGTGGCAATTCGGCGCTGCAGGGCAGGGCGATCCAGTTCAACGACACGATTGACGGCAGCTACCGGCTGGCCGTCGACTCCAGCGGAATGACCACGTTCTCCGGTGCCGTGGGGGGCAGCACCGCACTGCAGGCCTTGAATGTCACCAGCGGCACCGGCACGCGGCTGGCCGGTGACATCACCACCAGCGGTGCCATCGACCTGCAGGACAACCTGCTTCTGGGTACCAACGTGGCGCTGACTAGCACCGGCAACCAGGGCATCACCCTGGGCGGCAGCGTGGACAGCACCGGCGGCGCACGTTCACTCACGCTCACAACCAATGGACTGGCGACGTTGGGCGGAAGCGTTGGCGGCAGCAGTGCGCTGTCCTCGCTGCAGCGCACAGGCACCGGCAGCACCCAACTGGGCGGCAGCATCACCACCACCGGCGATATCGTGCTGCAGGGCGGACTGCAGGCCACGGGTTCGACCGCCATCTCGAGCACCGGCAATGGGCGCATCGATGTAGGTGGATCCATCCTGGCCAACGGCGGCGTGGCCCTGTCCGGCGGTGACATCATCGTGGGCGGCGACATCAGCGCCGCCAGCGCCGCCAGCGTGGGCATCGACGGTGCCACGTTCTCCGGGGCAGGCATCACCAGCAACGGCACACTGGACATCAACGTGCGCAATGGCGCGCTGCTGCAGAACGGTGCCTACCTCGCAGGTGGCACTGCATCGTTCAGCGTGGCCGGTGACATCGTCCTGACCAATGCCCAGAACCAGCTGGGCGGCACGGTGTCGCTGCACGGCGAGGATGTCACCCTGGCCAACCAGGGCAACCTGCGGCTCGGCAGCGTCGATGCGCAGACGCTGCAGGTGAACAGCACCGGGTCGATCAGCCAGACGAACAACACCCACCTGGATGTCACCGGCACCAGCAGCTTCACCAGCACAGGCGGCATCTCGCTGCTGGACACCGGCAACGCATTGGCCGGGGCCGTTTCCCTGAGCGGCGGCGCCGCCCAGATCACGGCCAGCGGTGACCTGCGCTTCGGTGCCCTCAACGTGGATTCGCTGATTGCCAGCGCGGATACGGTCTACCTGCCACAATTGCTGACCACCCTCGGTGGCCAGTCCTACAGCGGCAGGCTGGTGCTGGAAGGCGATACCGCCCTCAGCAGTACCCTGGGAGCGCTGGCGTTCACCGGCACGCTGGAAGGCCCGCATGCACTTTCGCTGCATGCCAGTGGCACGGTCTCGCTGGGTGCTACGGCAGACATCGGCTCGCTGGGCTCCACCGCCACCGAAACACAGCTGGCGGCCGATCTCACCACCGTCGGTGACATCAGCCTGGCCAACACCCGCGTGGTCGGCGACGTCGCCCTGACCAGCACGGCCGGTTCGGTGCAGATCAACGGCGTCGTCAATGGGCTGCAGGACAACAGCGATTCGCTGTCCATCGCCGCCGATGGGCAGATCGCGCTGCTGGGCGCGGTCGGCAATGCCGAGCGCCTGCACGACCTTTCACTGTCCGCCGCAACGGTGTCGACGGTCGCGGTGGATGTGGGCAACCGCCTTGCCATAGACAGTACCGCCAGCATCAACCAGGGCGGCCGCTACGGCGTCGGCGGAACGGCCCGCTTCGCTTCGGGCGGCGACATCACGCTGCTGAACACCGCCAACGCGTTCGGCGGTGATGTGGAGCTCATTGGCAACAAGGTGCAGATCGCGGCGCAGGGCCCGTTGTCCCTGTCGGGCGTGGATGCAGATGTGCTGCACGCGACGGCGGGCGGCCTGCTCACCGTGCGCAATGCCGACGTCGTCTCGTCGACTACCTTGACCGGCAACGCGGTGGCGCTGGACGGCGTTGCACTGGGCCTGAGCGCCGAGGTCGCTGCCTTGGGCGGGAACATCACTCAGCAGGGCAGCGTGCGTGTCGACGGGCCAAGCAGCTGGAGCTCTTCAGGCAATGTCCTGCTCGGGAACGCTGCCAACCAGCTCGACGGTGCTGTTACCGCACAAGGCAACATGGTGTCCCTGGCTACGGACGGCACGCTGGACATCGCCAGCGTACAGGCATCGGGTCAGGCCAATCTGCGTGGTGAGGGCGTGCATCTGGATTCTGTGCAGGCGACGGGGCTACAGGTGGACAGCAGCGCCGGCATCACCCAGGGCAGTGCCCTCAATGTGGGAGGCAGCAGCCGCTTCAGTGCGGCGGGCGACATTGCATTGGGCCATGCGGGCAACCAATTCGGCGGCAGCGTGGCACTGAACGGGGCCAATGTAGCCATCGCCAGCGCCAGCGGGCTGCTGCTCGATACGGTGCAGGCCTCTGGCGATCTGAGCGTGGCGGCTGGCAACGCCGGTATCCGCCAGAACGCAGCC
>NZ_KE386972.1:77696-78759 GCF_000429845.1 Comamonas composti DSM 21721 | reverse complement strand
CTGGATGACAGCCGCATAGACGGCGCACTCACGGCCACCGCCCGCAGCGGCGATATCAGCCAGGGCAGCGGGGCCTTGACCATCGGCAGCCACAGCGTGCTGACTGCTGCCAAGGACATCGCGCTGGGCAACAGCAGCAACCAGTTTGGTGGCGATGTCTATGCCCAGGGGGACAACATCGGCCTGAGCGCCAGCTCGGCGCTGGAGATCGCGCAGCTGCAGGCCGCAGGCAATACCCGGCTGGCAGGCCATGGCGTGAACCTGAACAACACCAGCGTCGGCAACGACCTGCAGGTGGACAGCAGCGCCTCCATCACCCAGGGAAGTGCACTCAAGGTGGGCGGCAACAGCCGCTTCAGTGCAGCGGGCGACATCACGCTAGACCATGCGGGCAACCAGTTTGCCGGCAGCCTCGCATTGATTGGGGGTGATGTGGCCATCAGCCTCGCCGACGGCCGGCTGCTCGATGCGATCCAAACCTCGGGCAATCTGAGCGTGACGGCCGGCAGCACCGGCATCCGCCAGAACGCTGCCCTGCAGGTTGCGGGTCGCAGCGATTTCAATACCAGTGGCGACATTGTGCTGACCGACGCCGGCAACCGCTTTGGCGGCGATGTATATGCCCAGGGAAACAATATCCGCCTGGGCGCGGGCTCGGCGCTGGAGATCGCCCAGTTGCAGGCCGCAGGCAATGCCCAGATCACAGGCCATGGCGTGCGCTTGCGCAATACCAGCGTCGGCAACGATCTGCAGGTGGACAGCAGCGCCGCCCTCACCCAGGGCAGTGCCCTCAATGTGGGAGGCAGCAGCCGCTTCAGTGCAGCGGGCGACATTGCACTGAGCCATGCGGGCAACCAACTCGGCGGCCACGTGACACTGAACGGGGCCAATGTAGCCATCGCCAGCGCCAACGGGCTGCTGCTCGATACGGTGCAGGCCTCTGGCGACCTGAGCGTGGCGGCTGGCAGCGCCGGTATCCGCCAGAACGCAGCCATGCAGGTTGCGGGCCGCAGCGACTTCAACACCAGCGGCGACATGGTGCTGGCCGATGCCGGCAACCGCT
>NZ_KE386972.1:0-77650 GCF_000429845.1 Comamonas composti DSM 21721 | reverse complement strand
GCAGGTCGGCTCTCGCTGGCCCGTGCCGACGTCAGCGGCGCAGCCCAGCTCGACAGCACATCGCTGCACCTGGATGACAGCCGCATAGACGGCGCGCTCACGGCCACCGCGCGCAGCGGAGATATCCGCCAGGGCAACGGGGCATTGGCCATCGGCAACCACAGCCAGCTGGCGGCCAGCAATGACATCGTGCTGGGCAACGGCAGCAACCAGTTCGGCAGCAATCTGCACGCCCAGGGCCGTGACATCCGCTTGAACAGCCATGCAGCGCTGGATATTGCCCAGCTGCAGGCCACGGGCAGCGCACAGCTTGCAGGCCACGGTGTGGGCTTGCACAACACCAGCGTGGGCAACGATCTGCAGTTAGACAGCAGCGCCGCCATCCACCAAGGCAGCGCGCTCCAGGTGGGGGGCCGCAGCCGCTTCAGTGCAGCAGGCGACATTGCCCTGGACCATGCAGGCAACCATTTCGGTGGCAGCGTGGCGCTGGCAGGCAGCAATGTCGCCATTGCCAGCGACCACGCCGGCTTGGCACTGGCCGAGGTGCACGCAGCTACGTTGGAGGCAGGCTCCCTAGGTGCGCTATCGCTGGCCAATGCCACCGTTGCAGGAACCACGCAGTTGCAAGGCAGCTCCGTCGCACTGGGCCGCACCGATGTGGGCGGTGCTTTCACGGCCACCGCCACCAGCACCGACATCACCCAGACAGACAGGCTGAGCGTTGGCGGCAACAGCCAGCTGCAGGCGGCGAACGCCATCACCCTGGACAGGGCCCAGAACCACTTTGGTGGCCGTGTAGACCTGCATGCTGCATCTGCCAAGCTGGGCACCGATGGCAGCCTCGCTTTGGGCGATGTGACGGCTGACCGCTTGCAGGCCAGCGCCACACAAGGTCTGCAGCTGCAAGGCCATATAGCTGCCACCACGGTGGACCTGGCCACGGCAGGTGCGTTTGACAACCAGACCGGTGCCGATGCCATACGCGTGGGAGGCAACGGCCGCTGGCATGTGTACCTGGACGCCCCCGATCAGGGCCACCAGTTTGGTGGCCTGGACAGCGGCAATACGGCGGTCTGGAACACCCAGGCACTGGGGGCGACATCGGCCGCTGGCAACCGCTATCTGTTCGCCTGGAGCCCGACACTGACCGTGGAAGGCATGGCCCTGTCCAAGAACCTGGGCACGGTCCTGGACATTTCACAGGCCTATACCTGGTCGGGCCTGATGCTTGGCGTTGCCAATGCCTACCGCGCCGACAGCCTGACCGAGGTGTTGGGGGGCAACATCCGCGTGACTTCTGCCGGCGCAGCCGGTGACGCCGCTGTGCAATCCACGCCCTACCGCATTGACCTGGATGCCAGCCACCTCGACCTTTCCCAGTCCGGCTACCAACTGGTACTGCGGCCGGGCGAGCTGCGGATCACCTCCACGCAAGACTCGGCTGCCTATCAGTCCGCCATTCGCCTGCCTGCCACCGCAGTTGCCGAGCAACCCCTTCCTCCTACGGCCTCGTATGTTGCGCGCATCGCTGGTGGCATGCAGCGCCCCACCAGCCGTTGCACGGCACTCACTACTGACTGCGTTGAAGAATGAGCCAGATTTGCCTGCGTCAGGGAGACTCCTCCCCGCGCCACACACCACTGTCCCGAGGTTTGCACCTCACTTTGATGACGCTGCTGGCCGCAGGCTCCGCCTCGGCGCAGTTGCTGCCGCAAGGCAGTCAAATGCTGCGAGAGCTGGAGCGCGAGCAAGCCGTACCGGAGCAGCCTCGCCAAGGCAAGCCTGCCCTGTCGGTGGAAGAGCAGTCAGCGACGCCGCCGCCCGCTGCGCCCAATGCGCCGGTGATCTTTGTCAGTCAGGTCCAGGTGCACGGCAACCACTCCATAGACAGCCCCAGCTTGCAGACTTTGTTGCAAGACATCTCGGGACGCAATGTGACCCTGGCCGAGCTGCATCTGGCTGCGGCGCGCCTCAGCCAGTACTACCATTTCCAGGGCTTCCCTGTGGCTTATGCCTATGTGCCCCCCCAGTCGGTGGCCGGTGGCGTGGTGGTGATTGAAGTACTGGAAGGCCGCTATGACGAGGTCAAGCACTCGCAGCCCCCCCACCTCGGTGGCGCGGCACTGGCCCCGCTGGAACGCATCCAACCCGGCCAGGTGGTCCGCACCGAGGAGCTGGAGCACGTGTTGCTGCTGCTCAATGATTTGCCCGGCGTACAGGCCCAGGCCCAGCTGGCCCCTGGCCGCAACACCGGCGACTCCAGCCTGCTGCTCGACGCCAGGCTTGGCACACGCATCAGCGGCGCCATCGACCTGGACAACCATGGCAACCGCTATACCGGCAGCACCCGCCTGGGAGCCCGTATCCAGCTTGCCAGCCCGCTGGGCCTGGGCGACAGCCTGTCCATACGCGGGCTGCACAGCGATGAGAAACAGCGGCTGCTGCAGCTGGCCTACCAGGTGCCAGTCAGCCGCTGGGGCACGCAAGTCGGGGTGGGCCATACCTCCATGGACTATGAGCTGGGGCGTAATTTTTCGGTGCTGGAGGCGCATGGCTCGGCCCATACCAACAGCCTTTTTCTCTGGCAACCCCTGGTGGTAAAGCGCGGCCTGCGCCTGAACACCCGCCTGCAATACGAGCACAAGCGTTTTCAAGACGATATGGATCTGGTGCAGCTGTACCGGGGCAAAAAATCGGAACTGCTGAGCCTTTCCCTGGAGGGCAACAGCCAGGACCGTGTGCTGGGCGGCGGCAGCAATGTGTTCAGCTTGAAATGGAGTCATGGGGACCTCAAGCTGCGCAGCCCCGTGGACCAGCAAATCGATGCCATTACCGCGCGCAGCCAGGGCAGCTTCAACACGCTGCAAGCCACTCTGGCGCGCTGGCAGTACTGGAGCCCGCGCTGGAGCAGCTATGTGCAACTGCAAGCCCAATGGGCCGATGGCAATCTGGACCCCTCGGAAAAGATGAGCCTGGGCGGCGCCTATGGCGTACGCGCCTATCCACAAGGGGAGGCATCCGGCGACCAAGGTTGGCAGGGTACGGCCGAGCTGCGCTATGCCTTGAGCACCCAGTGGACGCTGCAAACCTTTGTGGACTACGGCAAGGTGCGCCTCACCAAGAAGCCATGGCAGCCCGGGTCCAATCATCAGTCCTTGAGCGGAGCCGGCGTGGGGACCACCTGGACCGGCGACAGGTGGCGCCTGGGTGCCAGCCTGGCCTGGCGCCTCGGTGGCGATGCTCCCAGCAGCGACAGTGACCGCAAGCCCCGCGCCTGGGTGAGTGGAACCTGGCTCTTTTAGAACGCAAACCCGTTCCGGGGCAATAACGGCCTTGCAGCAAGAAATGCTGCAAGGCCGTTTGCTTTGGTGCCTGGAGGTCTTGAGGCAAGACCATGCTCCGGCGAGACAAGTATTTCGAAAATGAAATTTCTTATATAAAAATAATTTTAAAAACCCAACTCAATACTCTTTGACAAACACAGCAGCAACAAGCATAGGGATAAACGCGTAAAAGCGCTTTCGCCCTATGGACTTCCGCGATCCTGGGCTTAGTATTAATTTCATTAAAGAAATTAATTTTCAAATACAAGTTCAGCAAAAGGAGTAGGCATGCAGCGCGTCACCGGAAAAACCGCCCTGGTCACAGCGGCAGGCAAGGGCATAGGCAGGGCCAGCGTTCTGGCCCTGGCGCAAGAAGGTGCCCAGGTCTGGGCCACCGATGTGGACGAGCAGGCCTTGGCCGAGCTCCACGAACAAGCCATGGCCCAGGGACTTGCCAATCTGCGCACGGCCCGACTGGATGTACGCGACACCGCTGCCGTCCAGGCTTTTTCAGCCCAGGTGGGCCGCCTTGATGTGCTGTTCAACTGCGCGGGCTTTGTGCACCACGGCAGCATTCAGGAGTGCAGCGAAGCGGATTGGGACTTCAGCATGGACCTGAACGTCAAGTCCATGTACCGCACGATCAGCGCCTTCCTGCCCGCCATGCTGGCCCAAGGCAGCGGCTCCATCATCAACATGGCTTCAGCGGCCTCCAGCGTCAAAGGGGTGGCCAAACGCTTTGTCTACGGGGCCTCCAAGGCCGCCGTCATCGGTCTGAGCAAGGCCGTGGCTGCCGACCATGTGCAGCAAGGTATTCGCTGCAATGCCATCTGCCCTGGCACGGTCGAGTCGCCCTCGCTGCAGGGCCGCATACGCGAGCAGGCAAGGCAGGCCGGCCTGGACGAGGCCGCCGTGCGTGCCGGTTTTGTCGCCCGTCAGCCCATAGGCCGCGTGGGCCGCGCCGAAGAGATTGCCGCCCTGGTGGTCTACCTGGCCAGTGACGAGTCTGCATTCACCACTGGAACGATTCACCTGATTGATGGGGGCTGGTCTAACTGAGACTGAGCCTTCCCCTGCGCTGGATTTTTCCAGCTTGTGACTCCACGCCCCAAGGCTGACGCCCTCTCTCCTGGCAGGAGAGGACTGGCGTGGTGGGCGCTGGCCCCAAGCCAAAAACAAACAAGGAGACAAATATGAAATTGCTTCGCTACGGACCTATCGGCCAGGAAAAGCCCGGCCTCGTCGACACCCAGGGACAGCTGCGCGATCTGTCGGGCCATATCGGCGACATCGGCGGCGCAACGCTCGCACCCGATGTGCTGCAGTTGCTGGCCGCGCTCGATACCAACGACCTGCCCCTGGTCAGCCAGCCTCAGCGCTATGGCGCACCCGTGGCCCAGGTGGGAAAGATTGTGTGCGTAGGCCTCAACTACGCCGACCATGCGGCCGAAACCGGGGCCCCGATCCCCGTCGAACCGATTCTGTTTTTAAAGCCCAGCTCTTCCATAGGCGGTGCTTACGACGATGTGGTGATTCCGCGTGGCTCGGTCAAAACCGACTGGGAGGTGGAACTGGGTGTGGTCATAGGCACCAAGGCCTCGTATGTGAGCGAGGAAGATGCGCTGGACTATGTTGCCGGCTACACCGTGATCAACGATGTCTCGGAGCGCGAATACCAGCTGGAGCGCGGCGGCCAGTGGGACAAGGGCAAGGGCTGCGACACCTTCTCTCCCATAGGGCCCTGGATGGTGACCCGCGATGAGGTGGCCAATCCGCAAGACCTCAAGCTGTGGCTGGAGGTCAATGGAAAACGCTTTCAGGATGGCAGCACCCGGACCATGATTTTTCCGGTGGCCAAGCTGGTGAGCTACATCAGCGAATTCATGTCGCTGCTGCCCGGCGACATCATCAGCACCGGCACACCGCCCGGTGTGGGCCTGGGCCAAAAACCCCCGGTGTATCTCCGCCCCGGGGATCGCATGCATCTGGGCATAGAGGGCCTGGGTGAGCAACATCAAAGCACCAGAGCTTGGGGCACCTCCTGAGCGACTTGGCAGCCCGCCGCAACCGCCGGAGCCTGCCGCAGCACTGCGTAAGAGGGACAGTGCCCGCGCCACCAACAGGTCAGGCTGGTAATCAAAATTCGTAGCTGACAGCGCTTGCTACGCAAAGGAGACAGGCTGTTTTATGCAATACCAGTTCGATTTTTCTGCCGTGCTGGCTCAGTGGCCTTTGCTGCTGGAAGGCGCATGGACCACGGTGCAGCTGTCATTTCTGGCCACGTTGCTGGGCTTTGTGCTGGGCACGCTGTGCGCCATAGGCCGTGGCAGCAGCCTGCCCTGGCTGCGCCGCCTGGTGGGTCTCTACGTCGAGGCCATACGCAATACACCGCTGCTGATCCAGAGCTATTTCCTGATCTTCGGCATGTCCTCGGTAGGCATCACCCTGCCCATCATGGCCGGCGCCGTGCTGGCCCTGGTGATCAACATTGGCGCTTACAGCTGCGAAATCATCCGCGCCGGCATCGAGTCCATTCACAAAGGCCAGCTTGAGGGGGCTGAATGCCTGGGCCTGTCGCGCGCTCAGACCCTGTGGCACGTGGTGTTGCGCCCTGCCGTGGAGCGCGTCTGGCCCGCGCTGACCAGCCAGTTCGTGCTGCTGATGCTGGCCTCCAGCATCATGTCTTCAGTAGGCGCCGAGGAGTTGCTGGGCGTGGCCAATCGCATCCAGTCCGACACCTTCCGCAACTTCGAGGTTTTTCTGGTGCTATGGGTGGTCTATTTGCTGCTGGCCTGCCTGATGCGCCTGGGTTTTTGGCTGCTGGGCCAGATGGTATTTACACGCCGGCGCAAGCTGGGAACAGCCTTGTGAAGGAGCAGCCATGAGCCAAGAGCAACTGCTTTTTCTGCTGCAAGGCGCCTGGGGCACAGTGTTGCTGTCGCTGCTGACCTTTGCAGTCGGTGGCCTGGCAGGTCTGGCGCTGGCCATGGCACGTGTCGCACCGGCCAGGCCGCTGCGTTGGAGCGCCGGCGCATGGGTACAGCTGATCCAGGGAACGCCACTGCTGGTGCTTATGGGCCTGTGTTTTTACGGCCCGAACATTGCAGGTCTGGGTTCGGTGCCGGCCCTGCTGGCGGCGGCCATGGCCATGTCGATTTACGCCAGCGCTTTTCTGGGCGAGATCTGGCGCGGCTGCATAGACGCCGTGCACAAAAGCCAGTGGGAAGCCGCCGAATGCCTGGGACTTTCGCGCTGGCAGCGCATGCGCTTGGTCATCTTGCCCCAGGCCCTGCGCATGGCCACGCCACCCACTGTGGGCTTTGCGGTGCAAATCGTCAAAAACACCTCGGTGGCTTCGCTGGTGATCGGCTTTGCCGAGCTTTCCTACAACGCCAAGGTGCTGAACAACTCCACCTTTCAGCCCTTTGTCTACTTTGGCAGCGCCGCCGTTTTGTACTTTGCCATCTGCTACCCGCTGTCACGCTGGAGCCTGACTCTTGAAAGGAAGCTCAATGCAAACCGTCGTTGAACTGGACGCCATTCACAAGCGCTTTGGCGACTTGCATGTGCTGCGCGGTGTCTCCTTTTCCGTGGCCAAAGGTCAGGTCGTGGCCATTATTGGCAAAAGCGGATCGGGCAAGAGTACGGCCCTGCGCTGCATCAACCGGCTGGAGCGTGTGGACCAGGGCCGTATCCAGGTCTGCAACCACGGTGTGCATGCACCGGACTTGGATCTGCGCGCCCTGCGCCGCGATGTGGGCATGGTGTTCCAGGGCTACAACCTGTTCCCGCATTTGACGGTGCTGCAAAACATCACACTGGGGCTGACGGCCGTCAAACACCAGAGCCCCCATGCAGCACGCGAGCTGGCCGGCGAGGTGCTGGCCAAAGTCGGTCTGGCTGACAAGGCCCAGGCCTATCCCGAGCAGCTATCAGGTGGACAGCAGCAGCGCGTTGCTATTGCCCGGTCACTGGCCATGCAGCCCCAGGTCATGCTGTTCGACGAGGTGACATCGGCGCTGGACCCCGAGCTCACCGGCGAAGTGCTCAAGGTGATGGAGCAGCTGGCCGCTCAAGGCATGACCATGATTTTGGTGACCCACGAAATGGCTTTTGCCCGCCATGTGGCCAACCAGGTGATCTTTATGCACCAGGGCCAAGTCTGGGAGCAGGGGGCAGCCAGCATGCTGAGCGCACCCTCCACCCCCGAGCTCCAACAGTTTGTAGGCAGCGGACTGTGAATGCAGCCGCCGTGTGAGCAATCCCCATCACCACTACCGCCACCACGAGGAGACCCATATGACAACGCACCGCATCCAACCCGCGCCCGGCCTGCGCACCGCTTTGCTGGCCCTCGGCCTGGCCCTGCTGGGCAGCGGCCCTGCCCTGGCAGACCAGCTCGACAGCATCCTGGCGGCCAAAAAGCTGCGCGTGGCCATAGACCTGGCCGTACCGCCCTATGGCATGAAGGACGACAAGTTGCAGTCCACCGGCTCTGACGTGGAAACCGCACAGCTGCTGGCCAGGGACCTGGGACTGGCGCTGGAAATCGTCCCCACCACCGGCGCCAACCGGATTCCGTTCTTGCAGACGGACAAGGCCGACATCGTGATTTCCAGCCTCTCCGTCACACCCGAGCGCGAGAAGGTCGTCGCTTTCTCCCGGCCTTATGCAGGCATTTTGTCTGTGGTGGGTGCCCCCAAAGGCATGGACCTCAAGAGCGCGGCCGATCTCGAGGGCAAGAAGATCGCCACGGCGCGTGGCACCACCAATGACCAGGAAATCAGCAAGATTGCCCCCAAGAGCGCTACCTTGCTGCGCTTTGATGACGACGCCACCAGCATTACCGCCGTGGTCAGCGGCCAGGCCCAGATCTTTGCCACAGCACCTGCGCTGCTCAAGGCCGTGAACGACAAAAACCCAGCCAAGCAGATGGAAGTCAAGTGGGTCATGAAGGTGAATCTGCTGGCCATGGGTCTGCGCAAGGGCGAGGACAGACTCAAGGCCAAGATTGACGATTGGGTGCAGCTGAATCTGAAAAATGGCCAGCTCAATGCCATCTACAAAAAATTCCACGGCGCAGACCTGCCAGAGCAGGTGCTGCAAGCCGGCTCCTGAAGCCAGAACCCTCGCCATCCGCACTTGACCACCGAGTGCTGCGCATACATTCCAGCAAGGATTCCCATGCAGCCCTTCATTCGCCTCCATCCTGCAGACGATGTCGTGATTGCCCGCACCCAGTTGATGGCAGGCACACCCATCGAAACCTTTACCAGCCGGGGGCTGGTGCCCCCAGGCCACAAGATTGCCGCCCGCGCCCTGGCCACAGGAACCCCCGTACGCCGCTACAACCAGGTCATAGGCTTTGCCAGCCAGCCGATCGCGGCCGGCGAGCATGTGCACGTGCACAACCTGGACATGGGGCCGGACAAGGGTGACTTTGCACGCGACTACGCATTCGGCACCGATCTCAAACCCGAAGAGGTACGCCGCGAAGCCGTCTTCATGGGTATTCGCCGTGCGGATGGGCGCGTAGCCACGCGCAACTACATAGGCATCTTGACCAGCGTGAACTGCTCGGCCACGGCAGCCCGCGCCATTGCCGAGCATTTCTCCCGTCGCAGCAATCCCGCAGCGCTGGCGCCCTATCCTCAGATAGATGGGGTGGTCGCACTCACCCATGGCACCGGCTGCGGCATGGCCAGCCAGGGCCTGGTCATGGACATGCTCCGGCGCACGCTGACCGGCTATGCCAGCCATGCCAATTTTGCTGGCGTGCTGGTGCTGGGCCTGGGCTGCGAGGCCAACCAGATCCGGGCCTGGATGGAGTCGGGTTCCTTGTCCGAGGGAAAAAACCTGCAGGTCTTCAATATCCAGGACAGCGGCGGCACACAGAAAACCGTGGACAAGGGGATTGCCTTGGTTACGCAAATGCTGGAGGGTGCCAACGCCGTGCAGCGCGTGCCCTGCAGCGCTGCAGCGCTGCGCATAGGCCTGCAGTGCGGCGGATCGGATGGATATAGCGGCGTCAGCGCCAACCCGGCCCTGGGAGCCGCCGTAGACCTGCTGATCGCCCATGGCGGCACGGCCATCCTGAGCGAGACACCTGAAATCTATGGCGCCGAGCATTTGCTCACACGCCGCGCCATCTCCACCGAAGTCGGGCATAAGCTGGTGCAGCGCATACATTGGTGGGAGGAATACACGCGCATCAACGGCGGTGAAATGAACAACAACCCCTCGCCTGGGAACAAGGCCGGCGGCCTGACCACCATCCTCGAAAAGTCCCTGGGCGCCGTGGCCAAAGGCGGCACCGGCAATCTGCAGGCGGTCTACGAATATGCCGAAGCCGTGCAGGCAGCAGGCCTGGTGTTTATGGATACGCCCGGCTACGACCCGGTGAGTGCCACCGGCCAGGTGGCAGGCGGCGCCAACCTCATCTGCTTCACCACGGGACGTGGCAGCGCCTATGGCTGTGCGCCCTCGCCCTCGCTCAAGCTGGCCACCAACAGCGCCCTCTGGCAGCGCCAGCAAGAAGATATGGACATCAATTGCGGCGAAATCATTGACGGCAGCTGCTCCATTACCGAAATGGGTGAGCGCATCTTCGCCCGTATGCTGGCCACCGCCTCGGGCGAAAAAACCAAGAGCGAACTGCATGGCTACGGACAAAACGAGTTCGTGCCCTGGCAAATAGGTGCGGTGATGTAAACCGGCCACCCTCCAGTCTCCCTGTCAGCTCCCTTAAGATTGCCCTCCGATGAAAGCGCCCGGCCCTCGTACCACCCCATCCAAACGCAGCACCGCCAACCACGGTGAGAATGCCCCATCCAACCAGGAGACGGAAGGCGACACGCCGCGCTACAACGCCCCGGCCCTGGACAAGGGTCTGGACATTCTGGAGCTGTTGTCCCAGGCCCAAAGCGGGCTGACGCTCAATGAAATCGCGCAGAACCTGGGGCGCAGCGTCAACGAGATCTTCCGTATGGTGGTGACACTGGAGCGCCGAGGCTATGCACTGCTCGATGCCAATGACCGCTACAGCCTGTCGCTCAAGCTGTTTGAGCTGGCCCACAAACAGCATTTCCTGCGCTCTCTGGTTGCCTCGGCCCTGCCTCTGCTGCGCGAGTTGGCCCAGCGCGCGCGCCAGTCCTGTCATCTGGCGATCTACCAGGGCGGACGGGTTGTGATCATTGCCCAGGTAGACAGTCCTGAACGTTGGTCCTTTGGACTCAAAGTGGGTGTCATGCTGGGGCTGACCGACACCTCCTCGGGCCATGTGTTGCTGGCCTTCAGAGACGAGGTTGAGCGCGCGCGCATGCTGGCAGCCCATGTCAAGGTCGATGGTGAACTCAGCATGGACCCAGGAGAGCTGTTCGACATCCTGGCCCAGGTGCGCCAGCAGACCCATGCCACCATGCCCAGCCGCCAGATACGCGGAGTCACCAACGTGGCCTTTCCCATCATGGGTGTGGCAGGCCATGTGATCGCCGCACTCAACGTGCCCTATATCGAGCGCATAGACGCACAGTCCAGCCCCGACCTGGAAGAGGTCAAGACCATTGTCAGCAGCATTGCTTCGCGCATATCCAAGGCCATGGGAGCGAGCTAGACCTCTTTTTCCGCCGTGCTGCAGAGCAGCCGTCATGGAATGCGCGCAGCAAGCCATGTCCTTTTCGTATTGAGCCAGCCGCTAGCGCTGGGTGGCATGCCAGCACAGCAGCGAGCCCAGCGTGACCAGGGCCACGCCCTGCCAGAACGGCCATCCCGGCTGCACCGCCAGCCAGATGCTGGCCCACAGCGCCGACAGCACGGGGGTGAAATAAGAGCCTGCTGCCATCACGGCCAGGTTGCCGCGCTGTATGCCATGTTCCCAGCAGCTGTAGCCTAAGGCGGTGCCGACAGCTATCGCCAGCACCTCCAGCACCACGCCCCAGGACCAGCGCATGGGCACGGTATCCACGGCCAGCCATTGCACCCACAGCACCACGGCCGTCAGCAGCACAAACAGGCCCACACCGTTGAAGCCGCCACCGTGCATGCGCGAGAGCACCGAGTACACCGGCCACAACAGGGCCGCCGCAAAGGCCAGGGCGTAAGCCAGGGGGTTGCTGTACATATGGGCGGCCAGCGCCTGCCACCAGGGCATGGCCTGCTCGCCATCTCCGCCCAGCACACACACCAGGCCCCAGATGCACAGGGCCACGCCCGGCCACAACCACCAGCGTGCCCGCTGCTGGCGGCACAGCACGGCCAGCACAATCGTCAGGCAGGGCCAGAGATAGTTGATCATGCCCAGCTCCATGGACTGGGCCCGGTCCTGGGCCAGGCCTATGGCCACGGACAGGCAAACCTCGTACAGCGCAAACAGCGCGCCGCAACCCAGCAGATAGACCTTGGACACGCTGCGCAACTGGGCCCTGCGCGGCATGCCCAGCACCGCAAACAGCAGTACGGCGCTGACGCTGTAGAGCATGGCGGCGCCCCCCAGCGCACCCAGGGCTTCGGAAACCGAGCGGATCAGGCCCACGGTGCTGCTCCAGCACAGCACGGCCACCAGCCCGATCAGGGTGGCGCGGCGCACGCCGGCGGCATCGCGGGCAAGAGGGGGAGCAGGCGCTGGCATGGCAGTAAATGCGTGGCGGATTCAAGTCCAAGTACAACAAAAGATCAATGCACGGCTTCAAGCTTGCAAAGCAAGCTGAGCCAGATGCTGTGCAGGCCGCCGAAGTACACCTTCGTGCTTGGGGCTATCAAAATCAATTGCTGCGCAGCAAGGCACGGCGCAGAAGGCGCGCAGCGCGGTTGCGAATCTGGAACGGGCTGTGGCTCATGGCCGGGCTGGAGCGGGCCCGCGCACAGGCGGCCAGAAAATCGTGCAGCAGCACGCTGTCGTCCAGGGTACTGGTGTCGGGGTTGCGGAACTGGAACTCCGGGTGCCACTGCGTGGCAGCGATATAGCTTTTGAGCGTGCTGGGGCGGCGGAAGATGGCTTCGGGAATCCGGTCCGGGACGCTCCAGGCCTCAATATCGAACTCGGGCGCCACGGTCTTGATCCCCTGGTGGTGGATGCTGTTCACGCGCGCACTGGTCTGGCCTTGATACAGCATGTGCAGCCGGCTGCCGGCAGCGATGCTGATGTCGTGGTAATGACGGTCGTACTCGCTGGCGTTGCGGTGCTGCTGGGATCCCGGCACCTGGGTCTCGATGTCCTGGTAGAGGGTGCCGCCAAAGGCCACGTTGATGAGCTGAAGGCCCCGGCACACGCCGAAGATGGGCTTGCCGGCCTGGGAAAAGGCCTCGACCAGGGCCAGGTCGTAGAGATCGCGCACGCGGTCGCCCAGCCATTCGGGGCGCATGGGCGCCTCGCCGTAGCTGCCCGGCCAGACGTCCGAGCCCCCATGCATGACCACGCCGTCCAGCCACTGCGCATAGTGCTCCAGCGTGACATCGCCACGCGCCGTCTCGCCCGTGGGGCAGGGCACCATGACCACCATGGCGCCGGCCGACATGATCCAGTGCGCAATCGACTGCTCCACATATTGGAGCGTCTTGCCCGTGAACAGCGGGCGTTGGGGATCTGCGTGGGAAAAGCAGGCCGACAGTCCTATCTTGAGGCGGCGTGAAACAAATGTGCTCATGAAGACAAAAAGCTTGAGGGCATGCCCGGAATCTTCCCGGAGCCGGAGCTGCAGAAAGCCGCCAGAATGCCCAGAGTGGGGGACAAGCCTTTGTTTTAAGCCCTGAAGCATGGCGGGGCGGTAAGAAATGGCTGATAAGACAGGTACTGCGCAGGGGTAAGCAGATCTATCTGGATGCAAGAGTTGGGTTGATGTATCTCAAATGTTTTCGGTCATCACACTTTAAAACGCCGGCGCTGCCACCCATTTTGGAGTGACCCGCCCATGGGCGCTCGTGTTGCGGTGCAGAAAGACCCAGCGGGCCAGGGTGGCTCGTGCTGACTAGGTGGTCGGCATGGCGTTACGATGGTCTTGCCGGTCTCTGACGGCTCGGTACCCCCGGCCGCAATGTTCGAGGCACGGCTTTTGGTGACTAGGAGGATATGCATGCAAGTTCAGGTTCATGCCGACGATTCCATACAAGGCGGAGAGTCCTTGGCGCAGTGGGCGCAGGCGGAAATCAATGCAAAACTCGCACGTCTCAAGGATTACGTGGTGCGTGTGGAGGTTTTTTTGACCGGCGTGGATGCGCTCAAGACCACGGGAGGCCCAGGCAAACGATGTGTGCTTGAGACCAGGGCCACGGGGCGCCCGCCGATCGCCGTGAATGCCGAGGCCGAAAAAGTCAAGGACGCGTTCAGCGCCGCCATGGAAAAGCTGCGCCGCGCGGTCGAGACCGATCTGGACAAACTCAAGGACAAGAAGGGCCGCGAGAGCGTGCGAGGAGTCGAGGGTGATGCTTCGATCCAGGCCGAGGAAGGCGCGGCCTGAGGCATCGGGCTAGGCGGTGCATGAGAGCCGCCTGCAAAAGCAAAGCGCCCTTTGAAGGGCGCTTTTTTACGGGCTCAGGGCTCGGCTCGATTCCGGAGGAAGAGGCTCAGACTGCGTTGAGCGCGCCAGGCGTGGTCAGCTTGTCGGCCACGAGCAGCTTTTGCATGTCGGCTTCGCTCATGATGCCCAGCTCCTGGGCCACGATGGCAATGCGTTTGCCGCTGGCAATTGCCGTCTTGGCAATGGAGGCCGATTTCTCATAGCCGATCAGCGGGTTCAGCGCCGTGACCAGGGTCACGGATTCGGCAATGCGCTCGTCCAGCAGCGAGGTGTTGGCCACAATGCCTTCCACGCAGTTGACCTGCAGCGTATGGCAGGCGCGCGACAGATGGCTGAGGCTCTGGTGCAGCGCCCAGGCCATCAGGGGCTCAAAGGCGTTGAGCTGCAACTGACCGGCTTCCGAGGCCATGGTGATGGCTACGTCATTGCCTATGACCTCGAAGCAGACCTGGTTCATGACCTCTGGGATCACCGGATTGACCTTGCCGGGCATGATGGACGAGCCGGCCTGGCGGGCCGGCAGCTTGATGTCGCCGACACCGGCCTGGGGCCCCGAGGACAGCAGGCGCAGATCGTTGCTGATCTTGGAGAGCTTGGAGGCAATGCGCTTCAAAATGCCGGAAATGTCCACAAATCCGCCGGTATCCGAGGTGGCCGCAATCAGATCGCCAGCCTTCACCACGGGTACGCCAGAGATTTTGGCCAGGGCTGCGACCACGGCATCGGCATAGCCCACGGGGGCGTTGATGCCCGTGCCGATCGCCGTGCCGCCCATGTTGACTTCGGCCATCAGATACGCGGATTCGCGCAGACGCTTCTCATCGTCTGCGATCATGGCTGCAAATGCCGTGAACTCCTGGCCCAGCGTCATGGGCACAGCATCCTGCAACTGGGTGCGGCCGATCTTCAGAATGGGCGCGAACTCCTGGGCCTTGGTCTCGAAGGCGCTGCGCAAGGCGGCCAGCGCAGCCAGCAGGTCCTGGATGCCGAAGTAGGTCGCAATCTTGACGGCCGTGGGGTAGGCGTCGTTGGTGCTTTGCGAAGCGTTGACATGGTCGTTGGGGTGGATCACGTCGTAGCGGCCTTTTTCCAAGCCCAGGTGCTCCAGCGCACGGTTGGCGATCACCTCATTGGCATTCATGTTGGTCGAGGTGCCGGCGCCGCCCTGGATCACGTCCACCACGAACTGCTCATGCAACTGGCCGGCGATCAAATCGTCACAGGCCTTGGATATCGCATCTGCCTGGGTGGCGTCGATCGCGCCCATCTGCAGGTTCGCCTGAGCAGCGGCCTTCTTCACGAACGCAAATGCACGCACCAGCTGGGGCATGCGGGACACGCTCTGGCCTGTGATCGGGAAATTCTCCACGGCACGGGCCGTGTGCACGCCCCAGTAGGCGTCGGGAGGGATGGTCTTGATACCGAGGAAGTCTTGCTCTTGGCGCATGGTCTTGGAAAAACTGAAATCAGATGGAAGAACGCCGCCCGTCTCGGGGCGGCGCAATGTTTCGGGCCAACCGGTCCGGCTTGTGGCCTCCCAGGCGTGGCGAAGCCCTGTGCGCGCGGCGGTCAGCGGCGCGGGACAGGGCGTTGGGACGGATTATGTAAGTGGTTGTGCATAAAGTCCATAGTTCCATGCATAACCTTGTTGTCCGACGATGGTTGCGCCATCTGATGCCAAAGATCGATTAATTTCACTTAAAAGATTCGAAGTCTGAGCTTGAAGTTTTTGCATGCATCTTTAATTCGCACTAATTTGGTGCGGATTGAGCTTGAGAAACAAAGCAGCACGCGCTCATGAGGCGCGAAGTACCACGCCTTCCAGCGAGGGCGCATGCAAGGCCGCCAGCGGTGAGTCGAGCATGGGACCGAAGCGGCGCCGGGCCTGTTCTGGCCAGGGCGAGCCTGCATAGCTTTGCGCCTCGGCCTCCCACTGGGCGCGGGCTTCGGCGATCTCCTCGGAGCTGCGTGCCACGAAGTTCCACCACAGGATCAGCGTCTCCTGCATGGGCTCGCCGCCGATGACCAGCAGGCGGGAGCCGGGGCTGGCCCGGATGTCGATCTGCGTCATGCCTGGGGGCAGATAAAGCAGCTCCTGCATGGCCAGTGCCTGACCCTGGACATGGACCTCACCTTCAAGCAAGAGCGCCGCATGCTCGAACCCGGCCAGCAAGGGCATGCAGGCACTCGCAAGCCCAGTCTCAGGCCCGTGTTGCGCCCCTGCCTGCAGGTCGACCCCCATGAGCGGCGTGTGTACGCGGGCGGGTGACTGAAGGCCCAGAGCCTGGCCAGCCAGCACCGTGGCCGTGAAGCCGCCAATCCGGGTTTGCGGCAGCAAGGGGTGGTGCTCGAAGCGCGGGGGGCAATGGCGCTCGGACTCGGGCAATGCAATCCAGAGCTGGGCCGCGTGGATATGCGAGGGCGTCTGGCTCTCCTCGGAGTGGGTGATGCCGTGGCCGGCCGTCATCAGGTTCACCTGGCCGGGACGGATGAGCTGGGTATTGCCCAGGCTGTCACGGTGCAGCACTTCGCCGCGAATCATCCAGGTAAAGGTCTGCAGGCCCAGGTGCGGATGAGGACCGACCTGCATGCCCGGAGGTGGCGGATCGGCCGGCCCCGCATGGTCGAGAAAGCACCAGGCCCCGACCTTGCGCAGGCCGCGCTGGGGCAGAGCCCGCAATATGGGAATGCCGCCTACATCGGCGGTACGCAATCTGAGCTTTCGGGACTCGGGGATCTCGGACATGGCGCTATGCTTGTTGGTTTGAACAGCGACCCGTGTGAGGGGCCTCAGGCTCGCGCGAAGAGCGCGCCTGTGCCAGAACCATAAGCGATGGCTGCGGTTTTGCCTGACACAGGCAACCCAGTGGGACTGGCAAAAGTGTGGGAGATGTGGCCCCAGGGTTTTGAACATGCTCTTACATGCCGCGACGGCGTTGTCCTGTCCAATCAAGAAAGCAGCAAGAGCTTGGCTACATTGGGATATACGAAATTTTTATCAAAGGAGAACACGCCATGAAAACATCCACAGACCAACACCTGGACACCACGGCCCAGGACGCTGAGGAGCAGACGCGCTTTTCCGAGCATTTCAAGGCCCGTATTGCAGCCACGGTTCCCTACCGCATAGGGGACGGGGCGCTGGAGGAGATTCCCGCCGACACCCAGGTTCAGGTGGACAAGGCGATTGCAAGCTTTGTGGTCTCCTGGGACAGCAACAGCCAGCCGGTGGTCGCAACCATCTCCAAGCACGAGTTTGAATACTATGTGGACGAAGGCAAGATCGAGATCCTGTCCTAGCCAGGCCGGCCGGCGCTGCCAGCCGAAAACACCGATCTGACCCCGCGAGACCCGCGGGGTTTTTTCATGCCTGCGCGCCAGGCTTCATGCGCAAGGGAATCTTCAGATAGTGCACGCCGTTGTCCTCGGGGCCTGGCCACTGGCCCGCGCGTGCATTGACCTGTATCGACGGCAGCAGCAGCGCCGGGGCTGCCAGGGTGGCATCGCGCTGCTCGCGCATGGCGACAAAGCTGGCTTCGTCCACGCCCTCATGCACATGGACATTGCTCTTGCGCTGGGCGGCTACCGTGGTTTCCCAGGCATAGTGCTCGCGCCCGGGGGCCTTGTAGTCATGGCACATGAACAGCCGCGTGGCGGGCGGCAAGGTCAGTAGTTTGCGGATGGAGCGGAACAGGGTCGCGGCGTCTCCGCCCGGGAAATCGGCACGGGCCGTACCGTAATCGGGCATGAACAGGGTATCGCCCACGAAGACGGCGTCTGCAATGCGGTAGGACACACAGGCAGGTGTATGGCCTGGAGTGTGCAGCACTTCGATGCACAACTCGCCGAGGGTCAGCGTCTCGCCCTCGGCCAGCAGCCGGTCGAAGGCCTGGTCCCGGGTCAGCTCGGGCATGTTGAACACCGGTGCAAAAAGACGTTGCACCTCGCGGATATGCTCGCCCACGGCAATCGGTGCACCGCTGCGTTCGCGCAGATAGGGCGCGGCACTCAAATGATCGGCATGGGCATGGGTTTCCAGTATCCAGCGCAGCTTGAGGCCATGGCTGGCCGCAGCACCGAGCAAGGCGTCGGCCGAGGCCGTGCCGGCTTCGCCGCTTCGGTGATCGTAGTCGAGCACCGGGTCGATGATGGCGGCCTCGGCCGTGGCCGCATCCCATACGAGATAGCTCACGGTATGCGTGGCTTCGTCGAAGAAAGCGGCGATTTGTGGTGACGCGCTCATTGGCAGGCTCCTGTTCTTGCTAGCGGGATGCTCATCTTGAAATTTATATTAGAATAATCTAAATTAGATTAGGCTAATATTAAATGACCGAATCCATCAAGCTCTCGGAGCAGGAATTCATGCAGCAGGGCGCCGCCAAGGCTGCGGCCTTGCTGCGTGCCGTGGGCAATGAGCATCGCCTGCTGGTGCTGTGCCTGCTGATCGCGCATGGTGAGTTGTCCGTGGGCGAGTTGCTGGAGCAGGTGCCGCTGAGCCAGTCGGCACTGTCCCAGCACCTGGCCAGAATGCGCGATCAAGGCCTGGTGAGCTTTCGGCGTGAAGCGCAAACGCTGTACTACCGCATTGACGATCCCGCAGTGCAGCAACTGGTTGCCACGCTCAAGAACATTTTCTGTGCCTGAGGGCGCAGGCCCGTTTTGAGTCCGTCCCCGTTTGTTATCAAGGAGACCTCCATGTCTTTGACCCCCGTTTCGCCCCAGACCGCGCAGCAGCTGGTATCTCAAGGAGCCCTGCTGGTCGACATACGCCCGGCCGATGAATATGCGCGCGAGCATATCGCCGGAGCCCGGCAATGCACGCTGGAGTTGATGGGAGAGTTGCCGCTCAGCGGCGGGCGATCTGTGGTGTTTCATTGCCGCTCGGGCAATCGCACGCGGCTCAGTGGCCAGGCCTTGCATCAGGCCTTGCCCACGGGCTGTGCGGGCTATGTGCTCGAAGGTGGGCTCGATGCCTGGAAAGCCCAGGGCCTGCCTGTGAAATTTGATGCGGCTCAACCGCTGGAGCTGCAGCGCCAGGTGCAGTTGGGCGCGGGATCCCTGGCTCTGCTGGGTGCAGTGCTGGGCGCCACGGTTTCGCCCTGGTGGCATCTGCTCTCGGCCTTCGTGGGCTGCGGTTTGATTCTGGCCGGAGCCACGGGTTTTTGTGGCCTGGCACGTGTACTGCTTCTTGCGCCCTGGAATCGAAAGCAATGACTGCCTGTGCGCAGGGCGGTCCTCCTGGTTTCACGTTGCAGAGAGATTGCTATTGAAAAAATAGCTTCAAGCGCTTTCTGTATAGGCGCTGGAGGCTTGTTTTTATAAAAGCTTAGTGCCCAGGGGCACTTCGCGGTCGGGCACGCATAGCGCAACTTCACCTTCGGCATTGTGAAAGCCCGTGACCAGGCACTCGGACTGGATGGGGCCGATCTGCTTCTTGGGAAAGTTCACCACGGCCACCACCTGGCGGCCCAGGAGGTCTTCAGGTTGGTAGAGGGCCGTGATCTGGGCGCTGGACTTGCGCAGGCCGATCTCGGGGCCGAAGTCGACTTGCAGCACATAGGCGGGCTTGCGCGCCTCCTTGAACACCTGGGCGTCGACAATGCGGCCCACGCGCAGCTCGACCTTGAGAAAGTCGTCAAAACCAATGGGATTGTGAATGCTCATGTGCGCATGATGCCTGCGTTGCCGGCCTTGCTTTGTAGAGCAACGCTTGTACTGCGCATCCCATGGGTCTGCTAGCCCCAGCGCCATTCAGGCTGTACCAGGCCCAGCACAAACCAGATCGTATGGACTATCCACTGCAGCAGCACATACAGCCGGATCTGTTCGGCGCTCCATAGACTGGCATACCAGGTGTCCAGGGCCAGGCCGGCGCGCCAGCCTTCCAGCCAGGCCGCGCCGCCGCGACACAGGACCCAGTAGAAAAAGGCGCTGTTGAGCGCAAACCAGAGAAGCCAGGCGCCAAGACTCATGGGCTGTGTGAGGATGTCGCGGCGTCATGCCGCCTTTGGGTTGCCAGAATGCACTGGAGCCCGTCGCAGAGCTCAAGCATAGCCTGGGTCGCTGGACACGATGGCTTTGAACTCCAGTGCGCGTTGGGTAGCTGTTGAGATCAGGACGGGTCACGGACATGAAAAAAGCCAGTGCAATCAAGCACTGGCTTTTTGATAGCTGCCAGCGCTCGTCAGCACTGGCTTTAAGGGCGATTTGACCTTATTTTGCGGCGACCACGCGCACCATTTCCAGGCACTTGTTGGAGTAGCCCCACTCGTTGTCATACCAGGAGACGACCTTCACAAAGGTCTTGTCCAGGGCAATGCCGGCTTCAGCGTCGAACACCGAGGTGCAGCTTTCGCCACGGAAGTCGGTGGCCACCACCTTGTCCTCGGTGTAGCCAAGCACGCCCTTCATGGCGCCTTCGCTCTGGGCCTTCATCTCGGCGCAGATTTCCTCGTAGCTGGCTTCGCTGTTCAGCTCCACGGTCAGGTCGACCACGGACACGTCCGAGGTGGGCACGCGGAAGGACATGCCGGTCAGCTTCTTGTTGAGCTCGGGGATCACTACGCCCACGGCCTTGGCAGCGCCAGTGCTGGAGGGAATGATGTTTTCCAGAATGCCGCGGCCGCCGCGCCAGTCCTTGTTGGACGGGCCGTCCACGGTCTTTTGCGTAGCCGTGGCGGCGTGCACGGTGGTCATCAGGCCGCGCTTGATGCCCCACTTGTCGTTCAAGACCTTGGCCACGGGGGCCAGGCAGTTGGTGGTGCACGAGGCGTTGGAGATCACGTCCTGGCCGGCGTAGGTCTTGCAGTTCACGCCGAACACGAACATCGGGGTTGCGTCCTTGGAAGGCGCGGACATGATGACCTTCTTGGCACCGGCAGCGATGTGCTTGCGCGCGGTCTCGTCGGTCAGGAACAGGCCCGTGGCTTCGATCACGATGTCGGCGCCGACTTCGTTCCACTTCAGGGCAGCGGGGTCGCGCTCCTGCGTGAGGCGGATCTTCTTGCCATTGACGATGAGGTTGGAGCCCTCGACCGAGACTTCGTCCTTGAAGCGGCCGTGCACGCTGTCGTACTTGAGCATGTAGGCCAGGTAGTCGGGCTCGAGCAGGTCGTTGATGCCCACGACTTCGATGTCGTTGAAGTTTTGCACGGCTGCACGGAACACCATGCGACCGATGCGGCCGAAACCGTTGATACCGATTTTGATTGTCATAGTTGCCTCTTGATGGACGGATTGTGGATTAGCGAAAACCAGAGGATTGTGCCCAGCCGGCCAGGGCCTGGCGTCAAAAAGGGGCCAAAGGCCCCTTTGCATTACTTGCCGGCGCGCTGCAGGGCGGCTTGCACGGTGTCGGCCACGTTCTCGGCCGTGAAGCCGAAGTGCTTGAACAGCACGGGCGCGGGCGCGGATTCACCATAGCTGTCTATGCCGACCACGGCGGCGCAGCCGTATTTCCACCAGAAGTCGCTCACGCCCATTTCGACGGCAATGCGCGGCAGGCCCGCGGGCAGCACGGACTGCTTGTAGGCCACATCCTGCTGGTCGAAGGTGGTGGTGCTGGGCATGGAGACCACGCGCACGGCAATCTTTTGCGTGGCCAACTGCTTTTGGGCGGCCAGGGCCAGTTGCACTTCCGAGCCGGTGGCGATGATCACGGCCTGGGCCTTCTTGCCCTTCAGGCCCACATCCTTGGGCTCGGACAGCACATAGGCGCCGCAGGCGATGTTGTCCAGCGCTTCCTCGCTTTTGGGCGAGTAGGCGAGGTTCTGGCGCGAGAGCAGCAGGGCTGCGGGCTTGTTCTTGCGGCTCAGGGCCACGGTCCAGGCGACGGCGGTCTCGGTGGTGTCGGCGGGGCGCCACACGTCCAGGCCGGGGATCATGCGCAGCGAAGCGGCATGCTCGATGGACTGGTGGGTGGGGCCGTCTTCGCCCAGGCCGATGGAGTCGTGGGTGAACACATGGATTACGCGCTGCTTCATCAGCGCCGCCATGCGTATCGCATTGCGGCTGTAGTCGCTGAAGGTCAGAAAGGTGCCTGCATAGGGGATGAATCCGCCGTGCAGCGCAATGCCGTTCATGATGGCGGCCATGCCGAATTCGCGCACGCCGTAGTTGATGTGGCGGCCGATCTTGCCGTCCTCGGTCTTGACCACGGCACCCTTGGCATCCACACGGAAGGCGGGCGTGCTCTTGGTGTTGGTCAGGTTGGAGCCGGTCAGGTCGGCCGAGCCGCCCAGCAGTTCGGGCAGGGCTGCCGTGAGGCCTTCCAGGGCCAGCTGGCTGGCCTTGCGGCTGGCCACGGTGGCTGCCTGGTCATGCGCGTCCGAGGCGATCTGGGCGGCGATCTCGCCGAAGTTGACGGGCAGCTCGCCGGCCATGCGGCGCTTGAATTCAGCCGCCTGCGCGGGGAAGGCCTTGGTGTAGGCCGCGAATTTCTTGTCCCAGGCGGCTTCGGCCTTCTTGCCCGCGGCCTTGGCATCCCAGTCGGCATAGACCTCGGCGGGGATTTCAAACGGGCCGTGCTCCCAGCCAAGGGCTGCGCGGGTGAGTGCGATTTCCTCGGCGCCCAGAGGCTCGCCGTGGGCCTTGGCCGTGCCTGCGCGGTTGGGCGAGCCCTTGCCTATGCTGGTCTTGCAGCAGATCAGCGTGGGCTTGCTGCTGCTTTTCTTGGCGGCGGCAATGGCCTTGTCCACGGCTTCCACGTCGTGGCCGTCCACGGCGCGGATCACGTTCCAGCCGTAGGCCTCGAAGCGTGCCGGCGTATCGTCGCCAAACCAGGGCGTGACCTGGCCGTCGATGGAGATGCCGTTGTCGTCCCACAGCGCGATCAGCTTATTTAATTTCCAGGCGCCAGCCAGGGCGCAGGCCTCGTGGCTGATGCCTTCCATCAGACAGCCGTCACCGAGGAACACGAACGTGTGGTGATCGACGATGGCATGGCGCGGCTGGTTGAACTCGGCGGCCAGCAGCTTTTCGGCCAGCGCAAACCCCACGGCATTGGTAATGCCCTGGCCCAGGGGGCCGGTGGTGGTTTCCACGCCAGGTGTGATGCCCACTTCAGGGTGGCCTGCGGTCTTGCTGTGCAACTGGCGAAAATCCTTGAGCTCCTGCAGGGGCAGGTCGTAGCCCGAGAGATGCAGCAGCGCGTAGATCAGCATGGAGCCGTGACCGTTGGAGAGGATGAAACGGTCGCGGTTGGCCCATTGGGGGTTGGCCGGGTTGTGCTGGAGGTGGCGGCTCCACAAGGCCACAGCCATATCGGCCATGCCCATGGGGGCGCCGGGGTGGCCGGAATTGGCTTGTTGAACAGCATCCATTGCGAGTGCGCGAATCGCATTCGCCATTTGTTGATTGTTGGCCATCGAGCGCTCCGTAAAGGAGGGTGTTGTCTGAGTAAGCCCGGCATTTTAAGGGAGGCCGTTTTTGAGTGCGCATTGCGCGGGCAATGGTCTACAGTCGTGCATCCTGTAAATGCCTATGGTTGACTTTTGCCTGCAGCGTATGAGCGTCTCTTTCACTTCTCTTGCCGTCCCTTCTGTCGAGTTGCGCCAGCAGCCTCCGGCCATGCTGCTGGCCGCCGGGCGGGGCCAGCGCATGCGGCCGCTGACCGATGCCATGCCCAAGCCTTTGCTGGCCGTGCACGGGCGCTCGCTGCTCGAGCACCAGTTCGAGGGCCTGAGCCGTGCCGGCGTGGCGCGCGCAGTGATCAACACAGGCTGGCTGGGCGAGCAGATTCCTGCACGCTTTGGCCATGAGTACGAGGCGCCAGGCCCGGATGGCCAGCCTTGCCGGCTCACGCTCGACTACTCGATCGAGCCTCAGCAGGCGCTGGAGACCGGCGGCGGCATTGCGCGTGCCCTGCCCATGCTGAGCCAGGTTTTCTGGCTGGCCGCAAGCGATGTCTATGCGCCCGATTTCGGCTTTCCCCTGGCGCGCGCCAAGGCCTTTGCGGCCAGCGGCAAGCTGGCGCACCTGTGGCTGGTTCCCCGGCCCGACTACCTGCCGCGTGGCGACTTCGGCCTCGGCGAAGACGGGCTGGCGCTGGACCTGCCTGCCGATACCTCGCAGACCCTCTACACCTACAGCACGCGCGCCCTGCTGCGGGCCGAGCTGTTTGCCCGTCCCTGGTGCGACATACCTGCAGGCAATCCCGATGGGATCATCACCTCGGTCGTGCCCCTGCTGCGCGCCGCCATGGCCCAGGGCCTGGTCAGTGCCGAGATCTACGGCGGCCGCTGGATGGATGTGGGCACCCCCGAGCGGCTGGCGCAGATCAACCGGAATGCGTTCTAGTGTTCTGAGTCGAGGGTTTGAGCGCAGAGCTTTTACTCCAGGGCACCTGGGGCGCTGCCAGCGGCCTTAACCCTGCCGCAAGTCCGCTCCCGGACAATGCGCCCACCTTCACCATTTCGCCTGCTGGGCGTCTGCGCGAGTTTTCATGACCGTTGTTCAGTACCTGCTGTTTCTGGCCCTGGTGGGCCTGGCCACGTTCTGCCAGAACCTTACAGGCTTTGCATTCGGCCTGATCTTTGTGGGCGTGGCCGGCGCCAGCGGGCTCATGAGCATTGCCGATGCGGCCAATGTGGCCTGTCTGCTGTCCATCGTGAACGGCGTGGCCTATCTGCGCGCCCATCAGGCCAAGGAGAACAATCCTCTGCTGCGGCCCATGCTGATCAGCAGCGTGGTCGGTGTGGTGGCTGGCGTCTTGCTGCTGCAGTGGCTCAGTGGCAATGCCTTGAACGTCTTGAGCATGTTGCTGGGCGTGGCCATCGTCGCCTGTGCCTTGCTGCTGTTGCTGCAGCAAAAGGTCAATGCCCAGGTCTCGGGCCCGCTGCCGCTGTGGATTGCCGGCCTGGCCTCGGGCCTGCTGGGCGGTCTGTTCGCGACACCGGGGCCGCCCATGGTCTACCACCTGTACCGCCAGCCTCTGGACAGAATGCTGGTGCGCCGCTGCCTGTTCGTGATGTTCGTCACCTGTGCCGTGTTGCGCCTGGTGCTGGTGGCACTGGACGGGCAGATCACAGGCCATGTGCTGCTGGCGGCGGCCCTGGCCTTTCCCGTGGTCACCGGTGTGACCTGGCTGCATGTGCGCCGCCCGCCGCAACTGCCCAAGCAGCTGGTGGAGTGGCTGGTGTGTCTGCTGCTGGTGCTCTCGGGTCTGAGCCTGCTGGCCTCGGGCTGGAATGCGGGCCGGGTTGCAGGCGGGCAGATGGCCGTTGGCAGCACTTTTTAGCCCCGGGACGTTCGGGGTGCGCGCCTGCGCATTACGATAGCCGGCATGACTTGCGTATATGCCCAACGCCGTGCGCTCCTGGCCGCCCAACTGGGCGCAGGTGGCGTCGCCATCATCCCTACTGCGCCCGAACGCGCGCGCAACCGGGACACCGGTTATCTCTACCGCCACGACAGCTATTTTTACTATCTCACGGGTTTTTCCGAGCCCAATGCCTGTCTGGTGCTGGGCGCGGACGGCACGAGCGTGCTGTTTTGCCAGCCCAAGGATCTGGAGCGCGAGATCTGGGATGGCATACGCCTGGGGCCCGAGGCCGCCGTGGCCGAGCTGGGCGTGAGCCAGGCGTACTCCTGCACCGAGCTCGATGCGCGCCTGCCGCGCCTGCTCGAAAACCGCGAGCGTGTCTGGTTTCCGTTCGCCACGCATGAAGGCCTGGCGGCACGCGTCGAGGCCTGGCTTGGCCAGGTCAAGGGCCGCGTGCGCTTCGGCGCCCAGTGTCCGGCCGAGCAGGCCGACCTGTGTGCGCTGCTCGACGAGATGCGCCTGGTCAAGGACGCGCACGAAATAGCCATTCTGCGCCGTGCAGCGGCCATCAGCGCCCGGGCGCACATGCGCGCCATGCAGCGCTCGGCACGCATGCTGCGTGCAGGCCAGGAGGTGCGCGAGTATCACCTTGATGCCGAGCTGTTGCACGAATTCCGCCAGCAGGGCTCGCAATATGTGGCCTATGGCTCCATCGTCGCGGCCGGCGCTAACGCCTGCGTGCTGCACTACCAGGCCGACAAGGCGCCCGTGCGCGCGGGCGAGCTGGTGCTCATCGATGCGGGCTGCGAGCTCGACGGCTATGCGAGCGACATCACGCGCACCTTCCCCGCCGACGGGCGTTTCACCGGGCCGCAGCGCACGCTCTACGATCTGGTGCTGGCCAGCCAGAAGGCGGCGGTGGCGACCACGCGGGCGGGCGCGCGCTTCGACGATGTGCACGACGCGGCCGTGGCCGTGCTGGCCCAGGGCATGCTGGATCTGGGTTTGCTGGACAGGTCCAAATACGGCAGCGCCCAGGACGTGATCGAGTCGCGCGCCTACTTCCAGTTCTACATGCACCGCACCGGCCACTGGATGGGCATGGATGTGCACGACTGCGGCAGCTATGTGGAGCCCGGCGAGCCGGGACCGGACAGCGAGCGCAGGGATCCGCTCTCGGGTGAGCTCATCATCCACCGGCCCAGCCGCATTCTGCGCCCCGGCATGGTGACCACCATCGAGCCCGGCATCTATGTGCGGCCCGCGCCCGGCGTGCCCGAGCCGTTCCACAACATAGGCATTCGCATCGAGGATGACGCCGTGGTCACGGAAACCGGCTGCGAGCTCATCACGCGCGGCGTGCCTGTGGAGGCCGACGAGATCGAGGCCTTGATGCGCGACTGAGGGCGCCAGGCCGCCGTGCGGCGCGGGCGCAACAGTTGCAGCCTGCCGGCGCTGCAAAACCTGGTCAGCTGCATCGGCTCTGGCTAGACTTGGCGCCTTCATCCCCAAGCCACCCGGCGCGCGCAAGCACCCGGGGCCGCGCTTGCAGAACATCTCTCACCCATGCAAAGGAGCAGCGCCATGACTGCACAACAGCCAATCCATTTCCTTTGCTGCAACACGCTGGCCGCGCTGGCCTGACTTTTCCCTGCCGGTCATGCGCCGGCTTTGCCCCAGGCCCTGTGCCTGAAGGCCTGACGAAAGAACCAGCGCAACAGCTTCGCAGCGCTTGTCCGGGCTCCCGCCAATGCCGGGTGCCCGGGGCTTTATTTCGCTTCAAGGTTTTTCAATGGGCCATTTTTCCCATCACGGCGAGGCGCGCGTCAGCGTCATCGCCAACCAGCGCGTGTGGATCGAGGATGCCGCGCTGGAGCAACTGCGCATCACGGCCAGGCTGCCCCATGTGCGTGCCGCTGTAGGTCTGCCGGATCTGCATCCGGGCCGGGGCTATCCCGTGGGCGCCGCGTTCTTCTCCACAGGCCACTTCTACCCGGCCCTGGTCGGCGGCGATATAGGCTGCGGCATGAGCCTGTGGCGCACGGACATGCGCGCGCATGCGACATCGGCCAGCAAGCTCGAAAAGCGGCTGGGCTGCATAGACGGACCCTTGCCCGAGGCCCTCATGCAGGAGGCCGCAGCCGAGCTGGCCCTGCTGCCCATGGCGCAACTGCCGGCCACGGCCGACATGCTGGCCCAGAGCCTGGGCACGATTGGCGGCGGCAACCACTTTGCCGAGCTGCAGGTCGTGGACACGGTCTACGGCGAGCAGCCGGGGCTGGATGCGAGGCAGGTCCATCTGCTGGTGCACAGCGGTTCGCGCGGCCTGGGCGGTGCCATCTTGCGCGAGCATGTGGATGCGCACGGTCATGCAGGCCTGGTCCAGGACTCGCCCGAGGCTCAGGCCTATCTGGCAAGACACGATGCGGCCCTTGCCTATGCGGTCCTGAACCGCCGCTGGATCGCGCAGCGCATTCTCCAGGCCTTGCGCTGCAAGGCCGAGTGCCTGCTCGATGTCAGCCACAACCATGTGCTGCCTGCACGCGTGGACGGCGAGGCCGGCTTCTTGCACCGCAAGGGAGCCACGCCGGCCGATCAGGGCCTGGTGATGATTCCGGGCTCGCGCGGGGATTACAGCTACCTGGTCCAGCCCTGTGCGGACCGCCATGAGGCCCTGGACTCCCTGGCCCATGGCGCGGGCCGCAAATGGGCGCGCAGCGACTGCATGGGCCGCCTGGCCCACAAGTTCCGTGCCGATGCGCTGCGCAAGACGCGCTTTGGCAGTGCCGTGATCTGTCACGACAAGGGCTTGCTGTTCGAGGAGGCGCCCCAGGCCTACAAGGATGTGGACTCCGTGGTCGCTTCCCTGGTCGAGGCCGGCCTGGTACAGCTGGTGGCGCGCTTCAAGCCCTTGCTGACCTACAAGAAAGGCCTTGCCGCATGCTGCTAGTTCAGATCACGGCGGCCCGCGGGCCTGCCGAATGCGAGCGCGCCGTGGTGCAGGTCTTGCAGGCCATGCAGGCCGATGCACGGGGGCAGGGAGTGAGGCTGGACGTGGTGCAGGAGCAGGCCACGCACGCCGGCTTCAAATCCCTGCTGCTCAAGCTGGAGCCCGAGGGTCCGGGCTCCAGTGCCTGGCTGACGGGCTGGCTGGGAAGCGTGCAATGCGTTTTTTCCAGCCCCTTCAGGCCAGGTCACCGGCGCAAGAACTGGTTCGTGGGTGTGCAGCGCTGCGAGCTGCCGCCGTCGCGCCTGCTGGCCGTGGAGGACGGCTCCATTGCCTATCAGGCCTGCCGCGCCTCGGGCAAGGGCGGCCAGCATGTGAACACCACGGACTCGGCCGTGCACGCCGTGCATGTGGCCAGCGGCATCAGCGTCAAGGTCATGTCCGAACGCAGCCAGCATGCGAACAAGCGCCTGGCCCGGATCCTGATCGCGCTGAAGCTGGCCGAGCTGGCCCAGGAGAGCGAGGGCCGGGCACGGCGCGCGCTCAATCTCCAGCACTGGTCCGTGGACCGCGGAAGCCCCTGTCGGGTGCTGCGAAATTAAGCAAATACATAGGAAAGTTTGATGTAATAGTTGAAACTAAATTCAATCAATCTGACAAGGTATTTCTCCGTGCTGCAAGCCTCGGGTCAAGGACGGCATGCTGGTTCCAAGGGCATTCACCTGCTGCGACGCGAAGGCCAAGGGCCGCAAAGGGCGCTGGTTTTCAGCGGCTAGCGCATAGACTCGGAGCCCTTGGCAACAGGTTTTGATGCGCTGCCGATTGACCCGCTTGGTCATGGGCATCCAACGTGGCTCCGTGCTTTGCACGGGGCGCGTTCAGGAGCAGGTTGCCGGCCCCATGTTTTCCCCATGTCCTGCAAGAAGATCCGCTGCGGTCCTGCCAGGGATGGGCCTTGTTTCACTTGCCAATCGACTGCGTTGCACATGACCGCTTCGCCGAGCACAACCCAGGCCTGTTGCGATCTGACCGACAGGGGCTGGCGCAGCTGTGTGCTGCTGTGGCTGCTGGGCTTGCCGGGGGCTTCGGCCCTGGCCTGGGGCATGCTGCCCGAATGGCTGGCCGATCTGGGGCTGGTCGGTGTTCCTGTTGATTTCTCGCTGCTGTGCATGGGGGGGCTGGCCGTGGTGCTCGCCATGTGTGTGGCGCTGGGCTGCCGGCTCGGCCCAGGTCTGGGCCTGAGGGCGCCTGTGCTCACGGCCTGGGCCTCGGGGCGGCCGGTTCGGCACTTGATGGCGCAGCAGGTACTACCGGGCATGGCGGGCGGCATTCTGGGCGCCGTGCTGCTGATCTCCCTGGCCCTGATCTGGCCCGAGAGCCTGCCGCTGATCGATCCCGTGTATGCCATGCCCTTGAGCGTCAAGCTGCTGTACGGCGGCATCACCATGGAACTGGTCACCCGCCTTGGCGGGCTCACGCTGGTGATGTGGCTGCTGTGGCGTCTGGCCGGCAGCCCGGAGCAGGCGCCGGACTGGCGGCTGGGCGCGGCGGCAGTACTGCTTTGCGCACTGCTCTGGGGCGCGGCAGAGCTGGCCCTGGCGCTGGCCCTGGCCGGCGACTGGCCCATGCACATGGGCTGGCCGCTGCTGCTGTGCGAGACCATTTATGGCGCGCTCGCAGGCTTTCTGTTCTGGCGTCATGGCCTGGAGTCGGCCATCTTTGCGCACCTGATCACCTATCTGTTGTCACACGGGCTGGGCTAAGAGCCTGTTCTCTCATAACGATAGCTGGTAGCGCTTGCTGCTGGCTGATTCCAGTATTGATGAGGCTTGAAATCAAGCAAAGGCAAGCGCTAGCAGCTCCTGAATTGATTGTGAAATACTCGGGCCTGGGTTTGTGCCTGGGGATCGATGTAACCGCATCCATGTAAGATCCGAAACTCGATTACCAACCCTCGAGAAAGGCACTGCATGCAAGTTCGTCGCGCCACCAAGATCGTCGCCACTCTGGGGCCGGCTTCCAGCGATCCGCAATTGCTGGAGCAAATGGTGAACGAGGGCGTGAACGTGGTGCGCCTGAACTTCAGCCATGGCAAGGCCGAGGACCATGTCGAGCGCGCGCGGCTGGTGCGCGAAGCGGCTCAGCGTGCGGGCCGCGAGGTGGCCATCATGGCCGATCTCCAGGGGCCCAAGATACGCGTGGGCAAGTTTGCCGAAGGCCGTGTCATGCTCGAGCCCGGAGCGCGCTTCGTGCTCGACGCCTCGCGCACCGAGCCCGGCGACATCCACGGTGTGGGGCTGGATTACAAGGAGCTGCCGCGCGATGTGAGGGCCGGCGACGTGCTGCTGCTCAACGACGGTCTGATCGTGCTCACCGTCGAAGCCGTGCGCGCCGAGGCCGTGCACACCGTGGTCAAGCTCGGCGGCGAGCTGTCCAACAACAAGGGCATCAACAAGCAGGGCGGCGGCCTGACGGCACCGGCGCTCACGGCCAAGGACATGGAGGACATCAAGACCGCCATGAGCTTTCAGGCCGACTATGTGGCGGTGAGCTTTCCCAAGAACGCCACCGACATGGAAATGGCGCGCCAGCTGTGCAATGTGGCGGCCGCCGAATATGGCCACCGGCCGGGGCTGATCGCCAAGATAGAGCGGGCCGAGGCGATTCCGCGGCTTGAGGAAATTCTTGGTGCCTCGGACGGCATCATGGTGGCGCGCGGCGATCTGGCCGTCGAGGTCGGCAATGCGGCCGTGCCCGCGCTGCAGAAAAAGATGATCCGTCTGGCGCGCGCCATGGACAAGGTGGTGATCACGGCCACGCAGATGATGGAGAGCATGATCACCCACCCCGTGCCCACGCGCGCTGAGGTCAGCGATGTGGCGAATGCCGTGCTCGACGGCACGGACGCGGTCATGCTCAGCGCCGAGACCGCAGCCGGCAAATACCCGCTGGAGACGGTGCAGGAAATGGCCAAGATCTGCGCAGCCGCCGAAGCGGCCGAGGCTGCGGAATGGACACAGCGCGATGCCGACTACAGCGACCGTCACTTCAAGCGCATAGACCAGTCGATCGCACTGGGCGCGCTGTTCACGGCCGAGCATCTGGGGGCCAAGGCCATCGTCGCCATGACCGACAGCGGATCGACGGCGCTGTGGATGAGCCGCCACCGCATCCACATACCGATTTACGCGCTCACGCCCAAGGTGAGCACCCAGCGCAAGATGGCCCTGTACCGCAACGTGCGGCCCCTGCTCATGGACACCAGTGCCGATCGCGACACGGCCCTGCTCCAGGCCGAAGGCCACTTGCGTGCGCGCTCCATCGTGCAAAGCGGCGACGTCTACGCCATCACCTGCGGCGAGCCCATGGGCCAGCCCGGTGGCACGAACATGCTCAAGATCTGCAAGGTGCAATAGACCGCATCAGACGGCGCCAGGGCCGTCCGACTGCGCTGTGGCAAGGCAGAGGCGCAGCCGCATATGGCCCGCACCCGCATCTCAGCCTATAGCGGCAAGCCCATGCGCAGGCCGTGGCGCTGGCGGTTGCTGCGCCGGCGCAGCCACAGCCAGGCATGCCAGACCATGCTCGCGCTTGCCATGCCGACCAGGGCGCCGGCCATCACATCCGAGGGAAAGTGCACGCCCAGGTGCACGCGGCTCCAGGCGATGGAGGCGGCCATGAACCAGGCGACACCTGTCATCCAGGGCCTGCGGCGCGTGCAGCCCAGGCTCAGGGCCTGGGCAAAGGCAAAGGCCCCGGTCGCATGCAGGCTTGGAAAGCTGGCGCGCAAGCCATGCTCTATCCATTGCAGGCCCATGCCGAGCTGGGCCGGCCGGGGCGCAGGAAAGCCCCAGCGGATCAGGCGCGCAACCACCCAGGCCAGCAGCATGGAGGTCAGCACCAGCACGATGCTGCGGCGCATGGCCCGCGTGCCCAGCAGCAGGCCCCAGGCAACGGGAGCGATGCACAACAGCGGCAGCCAGGCAGATGCGGCGCGCGCCACGGCGATGGAGACGGCAGGCGTTTGCGCATTGGCGTTGAGCCATGCATACAAGGCAGGGTCGATGGGCAGCATGGGTGTGGAAAAGAGCGGCAGGAAAGTTTCAGCGACCAGGGCGGCGCGAGCGTGAGCAGGCGTTACGTGCACGTGAGGCCCGGTGGTGCTCTTGTATGCGCGCTGTAGCAGCCGGCTTGCGCGGTGCAAGATGCGTGACGGCCAGATCGCAAGCCCAGGCCGTGAGCCAGCACAGCCAGCCGGTCCAGAGCGTGTGGCTCATGAAATGGGCACCGCGCATCTGCTGGGCCAGACCCATGGCCAGGCCCAGCACCAAGGCTGTGGCAAGCCAGATGCAGGCCGCGCGCGCCGCATGCCGGCGCAGCGCGAAATAGCCGCTGAGGAGGGCAAAGCCTGTGGTCGCATGGCCTGCAGGAAAGCAGTGGCCGCTGCCGCCATCGGCCTGGCCCAGCGCCCAGTGCGAGACATGGCGGGCCAGGCCGCCGAACTCCGCCAGATCCCAGGGACAGCTTGTATCGCTGATGTACTTGAGGGCGGAGATAACAATCAGCGACATAAAAATGCCGGCCACGAGCTGCTCCCGCCTCGCATGCGGCAGCCGGCGCAGCACGCCCACCGGGCGCCATACGCAGAGGGTGAGACCGAGCACGGCCAGCCAGGCCAGGCGGCGTGCTCCTTCATGCGCGATCTGGAGCAAAAACCAGTTGGAGCGCAGCGCAAACCCGTCGGCGCTGCCAGACCAGTGCGCGAGCGCCAGATCCAGGCCGCTGGCATCCCAGGCCAGAACCAGAAGCAGGCCGGCCAGAGTCCATCTCAGGGTGCGCATCGGACTGGATGCGGTCAGGGTCAAGGAACTAGCGGACATGGTGGCGGCAGCGGTGGTTTCCCATGCCCGCGCAGCCTAGGTGGCGCGACTTAAGTCGGTCTTAACGTGTACCGGCGCCGCAGGGCAGCGGGGGGAGCAGCGCGCACCAGCGTGTACCAGCGCGCACAATGGCCGCATGAGAATCCTGGTGGTCGAAGACAACGAAGGCATTGCCAAGGGCTTGCAGGTCAATCTGCAGCAGCGTGGCTATGCGGTGGACTGCTGCAGCTGTGTGGCCGATGCCTGGCACGCGCTGGAGCTGGAGCATTTCGACGCCGTGCTGCTCGATTTGGGCCTGCCCGATGGCGACGGCAGCGAAATCCTGCGCAGGCTGCGCGCGCAACGGCGCAGCCTGGCCGCGCGCAGCCTTCCGGATCCGGCGCTGCCGGTGCTGATCCTGACGGCGCGCGATCAGGTCAGTGAGCGCGTGGCCGGACTCAATCTCGGCGCCGATGACTATCTGAGCAAGCCTTTCGACATGGATGAGCTCGAGGCCCGGCTGCGCGCCCTGCTGCGCCGGGCCGGGGGGCAGGCCTCGCCCGTCATCCATTACCGCGGGCTTGAAATCGACCCGGCGGCGCGCAGCGTGCGCCAGAACGGACAGCCGGTGGAGATGTCGCCGCGCGAATTTTCCGTGCTCTGGGTGCTGCTTCAGGCGCGCGGGCGCGTGCTCTCGCGTTCGCAGATCGAGGAGCACCTCTACGACTGGGGCTCGGCCGTGGAGAGCAATGCGGTCGAGGTCCACATTCACCACCTGCGCAAGAAGCTGGGCAGCAGCTGCATCGTCACCATGCGCGGCGTGGGCTATTTCCTCGCGCCCGAGGACGCCGCGTGAACGCTCTGCCCCGGAGCCGCCGCAGGCCCTCGCTGCTCTGGCATCTGATGGCCTGGATGCTCGGGGCCCTGGTCCTGGTCTGGGGCAGCTTTGTCATCCTGGGCTACAAGACCGGCGTGCACGAGGCGGACGAGCTCACGGACGGGCAACTCGCCAGCGTGGCCTCGCTGCTTCTCAATGTGCGTGTTCAAGGCGGGGTGGGGCAGGAGCTGATCACGCCCCTGCATGAACCTCATGGCCTGCATGCCCATGATTACCAGCAATCGTTGAGCGTGGTGCTGTGGGACGAGGGCGGACAACTGGTCTTGCGTACCGGTGAGGCGTCCGTGCCCGACTTCGGAATAGGCCAGGGTTTTGCGACGCTGAGCCTGGGGCCGGACGGGCGGGCCTGGCGCAGCTTCACGCAATGGAGCCGGGACCGTACGCGCAAGATCTGCGTGATGCTGGAGCTGCAGCAGCGCGATGAACTGGCCAAGGACATCGCGGGGCAGATGATAGAGCCGGGACTGTGGCTGCTGCCGGTGGTGGCCCTGGCGCTGGGCCTGGCCATCCGCCGCGGCATGCGACCTTTGCACGAACTCTCGGACGAGGTGGAAAAGCTCGACCTTGGCCGGGACGAGCGCGTCTCCGGCCGGCATGCGCTGCAGGAGTTTCTGCCCGTGGTCCATTCCATCAATACCTTGCTCGATCGACAGCAGCAGGCACTGGAGCGCGAACGCAATCTGGCAAATGAAGTCGCGCATGAGCTGCGCACCCCCTTGTCCTCCATCGCATTGCAGGCCAAGGCCCTGGGCGGCGAGCTCGATGCCCAGGCCCGGCATCAGGCGCTGGAGCGCATAGGGCGCGATGCCTTGCACGCCGGCCATGTGCTGAGCCAGTTGCTGGCCCTGGCGCGTGCGGACCGCAGCATGCAGGCCGAAGCACCCGAGACGGTGGACCTTGCGGCGCTGGCGCGCCAGGTCGTGGCCGACCACGGGCAGGCCGCATGGAGGCGTGACTGCACGCTCGCGGTTCAGGCGCCCCGGCGGCTTCTGGTCCAGGGCAATGCCGTGCTGCTGGAGATGGCCGTGCGCAACCTCGTGGAAAACGCGATCAAGCACACGCCGTCGGGCACGCGCATCGAACTGCAGGCCGGCATGGGAGCCCAGGGTGGTGCCTGGGTACAGGTCTGCGATGACGGGCGCCGCGAGGAGCGGCCCGGCACGGCCAGTCCGGCCGACAGCCTGCATCTCGGCCATGAGATCGTGGCGCGGGTCATGCGCGCCCACTTCGGGCGCTTTTCCCAGCCTGCCGCTCCCGCAGGTTTTACAACCTGCTACAGGGTGGAGATCCCCGGGGGGGCTTTTGTATCCGCTGGTTAGAATCAAGACCTGTCTGCGCACGCCCCCGCGACCATTGCCGCGCCAGGACACCGCTTTTCAAACCTTAGAACGGACTCTAGACATGCCTCTTATCTCGATGCGTGAAATGCTCGACCATGCTGCTGAAAACGGCTATGGCATCCCCGCCTTCAACGTCAACAACCTGGAGCAGGTCCAGGCCGTGATGTCGGCGGCGGACGAAGTCGGCGCACCCGTGATCCTGCAGGCCAGCGCTGGCGCCCGCAAATACGCAGGCGAGCCCTTCATCAAGCATTTGATCCAGGCCGCCGCCGAGATGTACCCCCACATCCCCCTGGTGATGCACCAGGATCACGGCACCACGCCCGACATCTGCCAGGGTGCGCTGAACCTGGGCTTTGGCTCGGTGATGATGGACGGCTCGCTGATGAGCGACGGCAAGACCCCTTCGTCCTTCGACTACAACGTCGACGTGACCCAGCAGGTCGTGGCCATGGCCCACAAGATCGGTGCCACCGTGGAAGGCGAGCTGGGCTGCCTGGGCAACCTGGAAACCGGTGAAGCCGGCGAGGAAGACGGCATCGGCGCCGAAGGCAAGCTGGACCACAGCCAGATGCTGACCGACCCCGAGGAAGCTGCCCAGTTCGTGCAGGCCACGCAGCTGGACGCGCTGGCAATCGCCATCGGCACCAGCCATGGCGCCTACAAGTTCAGCCGTCCCCCCACAGGGGACATCCTGGCCATTTCCCGCGTCAAGGAAATCCACGCCCGCATCCCCAACACCCACCTGGTGATGCATGGCTCGTCTTCCGTGCCCCAGGAGCTGCTGGCCATCATCAACCAGTACGGCGGCAAGATGAAGGAAACCTATGGCGTGCCCGTCAAGGAAATCCAGGAAGCCATCAAGTTCGGCGTGCGCAAGATCAACATCGACACCGACATCCGCCTGGCCATGACCGGCGCGGTGCGCAAGTTCATGGCCGAGAACCCCGACAAGTTCGACGCCCGCGAATGGCTCAAGCCCGCGCGCGAAGCGGCCAAGCAAGTGTGCAAGGCCCGCTATCTGGAGTTCGGCTGCGAAGGCCAGGGCGGCAAGATCAAGGGCTATACGCTGGAGCAAATGGCCGCAAGGTATGCTTCAGGGGCACTCAAGCAGCTCGTGAACTAAGAAGACTTGGCAACCAGGGGCTGTTTGGGTCCCTGGTGGGTCAACCCGCCGGCCTTGCCTGCGGGTTTTTTTTTGCAGCAGCCACCTTCGCGACATGAACCTAGGGTAAACCTGGGTTTAGCCTAGTATCGAACGATCGTGCTTTTTATCAGAATCGCGGAATTCGTCAATGACATCCGGAGAGACCTTGTATGAGTGAACGTCCATGGTTGAGCGCTTATCCAGAGGGCGTGCCCGCCGATATCGATCCTTCGCAATACCCATCGCTGGTAGCGCTGATGGAGGAAGCCTTCGGCCGCTATGCCAACAGTCCTGCCTATTCCTTCATGGGGCAGGAATTCAGCTATTCCAGGGTGGATGAGCAAAGCCGCTTGTTGGGCGCCTATCTGCAAGGCCTGGGCCTGGAGCGCGGCGACCGTGTGGCGCTGATGATGCCCAACGTCGTGCAGTACCCGGTAGCCGTGGCGGCCGTGCTGCGGGCAGGCTTTGTCGTGGTGAACGTGAATCCGCTGTACACCTCGCGCGAGCTGGAGCACCAGCTCAAGGATTCGGGCGCCAAGGCTATTGTCATCATCGAAAACTTCGCGCACACGCTGCAGCAGTGCATTGCGCAAACCCAGGTCAAGCATGTGGTGCTGTGCTCCATGGGCGATCAGCTGGGCCTGCTCAAGGGTCTGATCGTCAATTACGTGGTGCGCAAGGTCAAGAAGCTGGTGCCGCCGTTCTCACTGCCTGGTGCGGTGCGCTACAACGACGCCTTGCGCAAGGGCGCAGGTCTGCGCTTTGCGGCGCCCCAGCTCCAGCCCGACGACATGGCCCTGCTCCAGTACACGGGCGGGACCACGGGCGTGAGCAAGGGCGCCGTGCTACTGCACCGCAACATCCTGGCCAATGTCCTGCAGGCCGAGGCCTGGAACGAGCCGGTGATGAAGAAGGTGCCCGCAGGCGAGCAGCCCACCAGCATTTGCGCGCTGCCGCTCTATCACATCTTCGCGTTCACCGTGAACATGATGCTGGGCATGCGCACGGGCGGGAAAACCATTCTGATTCCGAACCCGCGCGATCTCAAGGCCACGCTCAAGGATTTGTCCAAGCAGCGCTTTCACAGCTTCCCGGCGGTCAATACCCTGTTCAACGGCCTGGCCAACCACCCCGACTTCAATACCGTGGATTGGTCTCACCTCAAGGTCTCCGTGGGCGGCGGCATGGCCGTGCAAAGCGCGGTGGCCCAGCTGTGGCTCAAAAAGACCGGCTGTCCCATCTGCGAAGGCTACGGGCTCTCGGAAACCAGTCCCACGGTCAGCTGCAACCCCGTGACCTCGACCGAGTTCACGGGAACTATTGGCGTGCCCCTGCCCAGCACCTATGTGAAGCTTGTGGATGACGAAGGCCGTACCGTGACCGAGCTTGGCCAGCGCGGCGAGGTCTCGGTCAAGGGCCCCCAGGTCATGAGCGGCTACTGGCAGCGCCCGGACGAGACCGCCCAGGTCTTCACCGAAGACGGCTACTTTCGCACGGGCGACATAGGCACCATGGACGAGCACGGCTATATCAAGATCGTCGATCGCAAGAAGGACATGGTGCTGGTCAGCGGCTTCAACGTCTATCCGAACGAGGTCGAGGACGTGGTCGCCAATCTGCCCGGAGTGCTGGAATGTGCGGTGGTTGGCGTGCCTGACGACAAGACCGGTGAAGCCGTGAAGCTGGTCATCGTGCGCAAGGATGAAAGCCTGACCGAACAGGCCGTGCGCGACTACTGCCATGCGAATCTCACGGGCTACAAGCGGCCACGCATCATCGAGTTCCGCACCGAACTGCCCAAGACTCCCGTGGGCAAGATTCTCCGCCGGGAGCTGCGGGGGTGAAATAAAGCACTCCCTGGCCCGCCTCCGGCACCTTCCCGGGGCTGCTCAGGGGGGCGGAGTGGCCCTCCTCGGTGCCCCTGGCTGGGGGCACGCCAGCTTTTGGCGCCGTACCCTGGGATCCCCATATTGAAAGAGCGCCCTGGAGGCGCTCTTTCAATATGGGAAGCGACAGTTTTAGTTTGAGAAATTTATGAAGATTGCGATTTTGAGCGCCTTGGCCGAGGAGCAGAAAGGTCTGGTTCAGACCATGGCCGATGTTCGGAGCGTGGCCCATGCGGGACGCGTGTTCTGGCAGGGGCAGCTGCATGGGCACGACGTGGTCTGTGCGCTGTCCGGCATAGGCAAGGTCGCTGCGGCGACCACGGCCACGGCCTTGATCGAGCGCTTCGGCGTCAGGCGCATCGTCTTCACGGGCGTGGCCGGAGGCCTGGGTCAGGGCGTGCAGGTTGGCGACATCGTGATTGCCGATGCATATCTGCAGCATGACCTCGATGCCTCGCCCATTTTTCCGCGCTGGGAAATGCCGGGTTATGGGCGCACGAGTCTGGCCTGCGATGCGGATATGACGCCGCTCTTGCTGGCTGCTGCCCAGGCCTGCGTGGACGGCAGCACCGAGGACTTGCGCGCCCGCCATGCAAGCACGCCGCCGCGTGCCCATCTGGGCCTGATTGCGAGCGGCGACCAGTTCGTGAGCCAGGCCAGAGCCTCGCAAGCGCTGACGCAAGAGCTGCAGGCTGCAGGCCATGCCGTGCTGGCGGTGGAGATGGAGGGTGCAGCCGTGGCCCAGACCTGCCTGGATTACGGCATTCCCTTTGCGGCCATGCGCACCATTTCCGACCGGGCCGATGACAGCGCCCATGTGGACTTTGCCGAGTTCGTGCGCAGCGTGGCCAGTCGTTATGCACAGCGCGTGGTGCTCGATTTTCTGCAGCGCCTAGAGCGGCTCCCCAGCGTCGAGGCCCGTTGAGCCATTGCCGGATCTCGCGGCCTGGCGAGGCCAGGTGAGCCCGGGCAGCCTGCCTGCCAGGGCTCCCTCTGGAGCTCAGGAGGGCGGGGCTACTTCAGCCATCCGCGCTTGCGGAAGTACAGCATCGGACCCAGGGCGCTGGCAATCATCAGGATGACGACATACACATAGCCGTATTCCCAGTGGAGCTCGGGCATGTGCGCGAAGTTCATGCCGTACACGCTGGCGATCAGCGTGGGCGGCAGCAGGGCCACGCTGGCCACGGAGAAGATCTTGATGATCTTGTTCTGGTTGATGTTGATGAAGCCCACGGTGGCATCCATCAGGAAGTTGATCTTGTCGAACAGGAAGGCGGTGTGGCTGTCCAGCGACTCGATGTCGCGCAGGATCTGGCGCGCCTCCTCGAACTGCTCGGCATTGAGCATCTTGGAGCGCATCATGAAGCTCACCGCGCGGCGCGTGTCCATGACGTTGCGACGTATGCGGCCGTTCAAGTCCTCCTGGCGCGCAATGGCGCCCAGCACCTGGCGTGCGACTTCGTCGGTCACATCGCCCGAGAGCACGAGCTTGCTGGCTTTTTCGAGGTCGTCGTAAATGCCTTCCAGCGTGTCGGCCGAGTATTCGGCATCGGCGTCGAACAGGTTGAGCAGTACGTCCTTGGCTTCGTCGATGAGGCCGGGCGCGCGGCGTGCGCGCATGCGCAGCAGCCGGAACACGGGCACGTCCTCATCATGGATCGAGAACAGCACGCCGCAGCTGCGCAGGTTTTTGTTGTGTTCGTTGAGGATGAAGGCCACGCGCACCGAGCGCGGATTTTCGTCATCGATCAGAAAGTCGCTGCGGATGTGCAGCTCGCCATTATCTTCTTCGTAAAAGCGCGCCGACTCCTCGATGTCGTCGTCCATGGCGTCTTCGGGAATCGACAGCTCGTAGTGCTGTTTGATCCAGCGCTTTTCTTCCAGGGTCGGAGACTCGAGATCGACCCATATGGGCTGAAAGTGGGACAGCTCTTCCAGCGACTCTATTTCTTCTTGCACCAAGCGGCCATTGGCCAGCGTAAAGATGTTGAGCATAGGCTCACTCCCAGGATTTCTTCTCAGGCTTGCGGTGATTCAGGGCTGCTTTCAACCCCGCAGACTGGCTGGGAGTTGAAAGCTACCAACTGGGGTAGGTTTCCACGGAGCTCTCTCCTTGTTCAAAGCCCGCAATTATGCAGCGTTGCACTGCAGCATATGGTGTGTGGATGTCAATCTGCAGGCGTACCAGGGGGCATGTAGCTCTTTGTCACCAAATTGTGCGCCCGGCACAGATCGGCCCAGGCTCCGGCCTTGGCCTGGGGGGCTCGCAGCAGGTAATGCGGGTCGTAGCTGACCACGGTTGGAACCTGGCCCAGGCGGTGAGGCTCGGCGCGCAAACGGCCCAGGGCGTCGCTGCGCCCCAGCACGGCCCGCGCCACGGCCAGACCCAGAATGAGCACGCAGGCGGGTTGAAGCTCTTCAAGCATGTGCGCCAGGTCCGGGCCCAGGGCCTGGCCCGTGGCGCCCTGTTCCGGTGTGCTCGCACGCTGCAGGGCGGCGCTGAAAACACGCGGGTGTTCGTGCAGCCTGAGGGCCCGCAGCATATTGTCCAGAAGTCTGGCGGCATCGCCTTCGAGCACGGAGCGAGCGCACTCGAGGCCGGGGCGCTGGGCCGCAGACTGCGGCAAGGGGTGGGCCGAGGCATCGACCAGGATCAGCCAGCCTGCATCGGGCGCGGGCCGGCCTGCCGCTCCAGGGTAGACCAGTTGGGCCGCGCCCAGTTGCCAGCCCGAGGCCTGAATTGCCTGGCTGGCCGGGGCCTGGCGCTGAATCGCAGAGGGGGGGGGGGGTACTGGATGGGCCTTCGGGTGCTGGGCAGATGCCGGGGGCGGCTCCTGCAAGGGCGGATGCTCTGCCCTTGCCCGCTGCTGGTCATGGCTTTGCGGCGCGCCGGCACTGGCCTGGTCCAGGGACGGCTTTCGCATGCTGCCTTCTGGGGGCGGGAGTGCTTCTGCGTTGGCCGGCAGCCCGTGAGCGGCTGCCGTTTCTGCAAGCCGGGTCACGGGCCCGGGCTGCCAGACCGTGATGCCCATGGCTTTCAGCATGGCCTGCTGTCGGGCGTCCAGATTCAAGACCATAGTTCGAGACTCATGAGCACCGCATGCTCGCGCGGGCCGTCGTGCATGGGGTAGTAGTTCTTGCGCAGGCCCACTTCCTGAAAGCCGTGGGTGCTGTAGATTGCGCGCGCACGCAGATTGCTCTCGCGCACCTCCAGCCAGATCCAGCGGGCCTGACGCTGGCGGGCCCACAGGGCCAGGGCGTCGAGCAGGATCCTGGCCCATCCCTGGCGCTGGTATGCGGGGGCAACGGTGATGTTGAGCAAGTGGACTTCGTCGAGCACGACCATGGCGACAAAGTAGCCAACCAGCTCTCCCTGGTCGCTGACCAGCAGCTGGGTCTCGTTGCCGGCTGCCATGGCATCGATGAAGTTGCCGCGCGACCAGGGGTGGCTGTAGGCCTGGTGTTCCACGGGCAGCAAATGATCCAGCCACAGGGCATTGAGTGGCTCGAAGCGCACGCGCTCAGGGACCGATCCCTGGCGGTCGGCCGGTGTGGAGGATGTGCTGGGCGAGAAGGTCATGCGGCAAAGTGCGGTGCGAAGGAGCGGGAGAAAACGCCGGCTCAGGCCGCTGCCGCCTGGCGCGCAGCCGCTCTTTCGGCCGTGGTCTGTGCGACTTTATCGCGGATGTAGTGCGGCAGAGCCTGGTCGGCGGGGACGGCCAGGCCTTGTGCAAGCAGGGCCGGCGCCAGCCGCAGCATGGCCTCGGCCGTGGGCAGAGCCTGCAGGTGACGAGCCTGGGGCGCGAGCCTGCTGCCGTAGGCGGCCTGGGCGTTGCCCGCAACCACGGTGCCGGTCGGCAGGTCCAGGGCCTCGGGCGCGCAAAGACCGAAATCGGCCATGCTGCTCCATTTGCCTTGTCGCCAGTGAAAAGCCGCATGGTAGACCTCGTTCATGCGTGCATCGAGCACGGCAACCAGGGCCTCGCAGCCATGCTGGGCGCGCGCCTGCTCGGCCACGGCCAGCAGGCTGTCCACGGGGAGAACGGGAATGCGGGCCGCAAAGGCCAGGCCCTGGGCCACGGCGCAGGCCGTGCGCAGGCCCGTGAAGGAGCCTGGGCCCCGGCCGAAGGCAATTGCCTGCAGCTCTGAAAATCCCAGGCCCGCCTGGGCCATGAGCGCCTTGATGGCAGGAATCAGCTGGGCCGAGCTTTGCGCACCCCCAGGCCCGCTCGATTGCCAGTTGGCCTGGCCTTTCTGCACGGCGATGGAAAAGGTATCGGTACTGGTGTCTAGGGCAAGAAGATTCATGGCTTGAAAAGGCTCCCGGCGGCCGGGGCAAGCCCTGGATTATCCGCGCCAGGGCCGGAGTCCGCGCATCTTGCCCGCAATGACCGTCGTAGACTCGGTGCTCATGCTCAATCGTTTGCTCTCTTCATCGCGCCAGGGGCGCGGCGCCGGCGCGCGCCTTTTGCCTGGTCGCATGCCTTCTTGTCGCGCAGCTCTGGCGGCGGCCTGTCTGACCCTGCTGTCGTTTGGCATCTCTGCCCCGGCTGCAGCGCAGGCGGACAGCCGTCTGCCGCCCAAGGTCGAGGCTGCGCTGGCACGCGTCAAGCTGCCGCGCGAGGCGGTGTCCGTGTTTGTCGTCCAGGTCGATGCGGGCGCGAACACCCGGCCACGCCTGGCATGGCAGACCCAGCTGCCCATGAACCCTGCCTCGGTCATGAAGCTGGTCACCACCTATGCTGCCATGGACTTGCTGGGGCCGGCCTATGTCTGGCGCACTCCTGTTTATCTGGGTGGGCCTGTACAGCAGGGCGTGCTCAACGGCCCCCTGTATATCCAGGGTCAGGGCGATCCCAAGCTGGTCATGGAGCGGCTATGGCTCATGCTGCGCCATCTGCAGTCCCTGGGAGTGCACAGCATCCATGGCGACATCGTGCTGGATCGCAGTGCGTTCGCCTTGCCCGAGCATGATGCGGCCAGCTTCGACAATGAGCCCTGGCGGCCTTATAACGCGGGGCCTGATGCTTTGCTCATCAATTACAAGTCCATCACCGTAAACCTTGTTCCGGATGCTGCAGCCGGCATGGTCAGGCTCAGCTATGACCCTCCTCTGGCAGGCCAGCAACTGCAGGCCACGGTGCCGCTGGCCCCAGCAGGCACGGAATGCGGTGACTGGCGCACCAGGCTGCAGCTGGATATGAGCCAGCCGCAGCGCATAGGCTTTGCCGGGCAATACTCTGCGGCCTGCGGGAGCCGGGCCTGGTCTTTGGCGCCGGCTCAGCCTGAAGCCTATGCGGCCCGTGCCGTGGAAGGCATGTGGCGCGACCTGGGAGGCAAGCTCACGGGTGTGGTGCGTGAAGGTGCCGTGCCCAGGGGGCTGGCTCCGCTGTTCGAGGCCGAGTCGCCAGCCTTGGCCGAAGTGGTGCGTGATATCAACAAATACAGCAACAACGTCATGACCCAGCAGGTGTTTCTGACCCTGGGCATGGGGCGCGGCAGCCCTGCCAGTTTCGAGGCTTCGCGTCAGGTTCTGGGTCAATGGTGGCAGTCCCGCCTGGGCGGCGCAGAACCACCGGCGATTGGCAATGGCTCGGGCCTGAACCGCGAGGCGCGCATCACGGCAGCAAGCCTGGGGCTGATGCTGCAGCAGGCCTGGGCGTCGCCTGTCATGCCCGAGTTTTTGGCGTCCATGCCCGTGGTCGGCGTGGATGGGACGCTGCGCAAGAGCCAGAGCCGCTTTGCCGGACTGGCCCATCTCAAGACCGGTACGCTGCGCGATGCCTCGGCCCTGGCCGGCTATGTCCATGGGGCCAGCGGCCATCGCTATGTGCTGGTGGCTTTGGCCAACCATGCGAATGCGCCCGCTGCGCGCCCTGCATGGGATGCGCTGGTCGACTGGGTGGCGGCCCAGTAGCGTGCCGCACGGATCGTGGCGGCACAGGACTGCTGGTCGGGAAGTGCCGCCGCTGTCGGGTAGTCGGCCGCATCACCCGATCCCGCATATGTCTACACGCTTGGATCGCAGTCTGTTTCTCGCTGTACGGGGGGAATCCCCCTTGTTTCCGCAGTTTCCGGATATGTTTTCGCCCTCATACTTTTGTATATCGGTGTTTGCCCTCGTTAGTGAGCAAAAGATGCAGCGCTAACATCGGGGTCACCATAAAAGCACGATCGTGCGATTTTCTAACTCAAGGTGAGGAGCTCCATATTTTGGCAAATTCACTTCGTATCCTGGCTGCAGCGCTTGCTACAGCGGGCCTGCTGGCCGCCTGCGGCGGTGGAGACGGCAGCGACACTACGCCGCGTGCCTCCATAACCTCGGTCAAGGTGGTTGGCGACAGCCTCTCCGACAGTGGCACTTTCGGCTTCAAGTTCACGGTGCAGGCAAGTGCATCCACAGGGGCCGCTTCTTTCCAGGTCTGGACCGAGCGCGTGGCCGGCCTGTATGGGCAAACGCTGTGCGCCCATTATTCGGCCGCAGATCTGCCCTCCATTGCCAATCCGGCGATCAATGCCAGTTGCACCAACTACGCCGTGGGTGGCGCGGTGATCAACAGCGCGAATGCGGCCCTGCTGCAAACGCCCATGTCGATTCGCAAACAGTTGCAGGATGCAGCTGCAGCGGGCTTTTCTGCAACAGATTTGCTGGTGGTCGACGGCGGCTCCAACGACATGTCGGATCTGATCACCGCCTCTTTGGACACCACGAATCCGCTGGCACTGCCGGGGCTGGCCGCGACCTTGCTGGACAGCGCCACGCTGGCCGCGCTGCAGACCCAGGCCGGCACCGATACGCTGAAGTTCGGCGCTCTGGTTGGCGCTGCCTATATGCAGGCCCTGGCCAAGCAGTTTGCGGCCTCGATCACGGAAAACGCCTTGGCCAAGGGCGCAACCCATGTGGCCGTGCTCAATATCCCTGCGTTGACCCTGACCCCGCGCATCAAGGCTGTACAGGCCGGCGTCAAGCTGCAGGTGGCGGCTGCGGCGACGGCCGCCGGTGCGGATGCGGCAAGCGCCGCAGCCCAGGGCGAGGCCATGGCCGCGCAATTGGCCGTGCTCATCGATACCTGGGTGCAGGCTTACAACAGCCAGCTTGCCAGCAGCTTTGCCGGTGACGCGCGCGTGGCCATCATCGACTTCTATACCGAGCTCAAGAACCAGGTCAGCGATCCCGTGCAGTACGGATATACGAATGTGACCGATCCTGCCTGCCCGGCCTCGGGGACCGATCCGACCACCCATCTGCCTGTCTACAGCCTGCCGCTGTGCACCACGGCAGCCTTGCTGGGCAAGGATGCCACGGCCAACTGGTGGGATGGCTATTCGTTCTCGGACGACTTGCATCCCACGCCATATGGCCATACGCAGATGAGCCAACTGGCGTCGCGTGCCCTGGCCCGTGCGGGCTGGCTGTAACCGGAGGAAGCGTATGAAAGCTCTTTGGCAAACAAGCCTGGGTGTGGCGGCTTTGGCCGCATGCACGCTGGTCAGTGCGCAATCGGCGGGCTCATGGAGTGGGCGCGTGGGCGCAACCCGCATCGACCCCCAGACCAGCAGCGGCAGGCTGTCCGCGCCCTCCTTTCGGGACACGCGGGTAGACGTCGAGGCTGCCAATCAGGTCTCTGGCGGCATTTCCTACATGGTGACTGACAACTGGGCGCTGGATCTTCCGCTGGCGCTGCCGTTCAAGCACGACTTCGTGGGTGACGGTGCGATCGCTGGCGTGGGCAAGCTGGGCCAGACCAAGGTCTTGCCCATGACCTTGTTCGCCGAATATCGCTTTGGCGAGGCGAATGCGCGCTTCAGACCCTATCTGGGCCTGGGCATTACCTATGCGTGGTTCTCGAAGGAGCGCACCACGGCGGCCATGAACGGGTTGACAGGTGGCACGCTTGCCAATCCCACGACGGCCTCGATCGACAACAAGTGGGGCATTACGCCCAAGATCGGCCTGATCTACAGTATCAATGAGCGCTGGTTCGTGGATGCTGCTTTCTACAAGAGCTATCTCAAGACCACCACGCATTTGTCCACGGGCCAGAGCATCAACATCAAGCTCAATCCCAATGTGTATGCGATCTCGGTGGGCTACCGGTTCTAGGGCTTGATACTTCGACAAAAGAGGGCGCCGGCGGCGCCCTCTTTTTCATGCAGCAGGTGTCCTGTCTTCAGGCCGCAGCTGCGGCGCGCGTCAGGCGGTCGCGCACGCCTTCCCACTCGGGTGTGTCGGGGGGGCTCTCTATCCAGATGAGCTGGACGCCCAGTTGGTCGAATTCGCGCAGCATGCCGAACAGCTCGCGTGCTGCGGCCTGAGGCTCGCCAGGCATGAGGCGCAGCGTGATGTTGCGCGAGGCTGTGCTCAAAGGGCTGCGGTGGTAGACGGCCAGGTTCCGGGCATCGGCACCCAGAATATCCAGGCCCGCCTGTAGTTGCTTGTATTCCATCAGCCGCACCTTGGCGTTCGGTGCGTAATGCGCCAAAAGCGTGCCGGAGGCGCGCGGGGTATGCGCTGGCAGCTCTTCTTTGGAGAGCGGGCGCAGGCCGCAGGCGCGTTCTATGTCGTCGCGGGTGATGGCGCCGGGGCGCAGCAGCACGGGCACGCCGCGCGTGCAGTCGACTATTGTGGATTCAATGCCCACTTCGCAGGCGCTGCCGTCGAGCACCAGCAGAGCGTCGCCAAACTCGCTGGCCACATGGGCGGCCGTGGTGGGGCTGACGCGGCCGAACTTGTTGGCGCTGGGCGCGGACACGCCCCACACCGGCGGGTTCAAGCCCTGGCAGGCCTGGAGCACGGCATGGGCCACGGGGTGGGAGGGGCAGCGCAGGCCCACGCTGTCCTGGCCGCCGGTGGAGGCCTTGGCCGCATGGGGCAGGCGCGGCAGGATGAGGGTCAGCGGGCCGGGCCAGAAGGCGTCGATCAGCTGCTGGGCAAACAGCGGCACTTCCTTGGCATAGCGGGTGATGGCCGCGCTATCGGCCACATGCACGATCAGGGGATGTGAGGCCGGCCGGCCCTTGGCCGCAAAAATCTGCGCCACGGCGGCATCGTTGTCGCTGTCGGCGGCCAGGCCGTACACGGTTTCGGTGGGCAGGCCCAGCAACTGGCCTGCTTGCAGGGCTGCGGCAGCGGCCTGGACCGAGGCGTCCAGCTTTCCATCCAGAATCACATGACTTCCTTAGAACGCGGGGATGCCGAGGATTTCAGCGGCACGCAAGGCGGTGGCGCGGGCCTGCTGCGCCGTGGCGGCGGTGATGTTGAGGTGGCCCATCTTGCGGGCGCGTTTGGCGTCCGTCTTGCCATACAGGTGCAGATGGGCGCCGGGCAGGGCCAGAATCTGGTCCCAGGCCGGGGCCTGGGCGGTGTCGCTGTGCTGGAACCACAGATCACCCAGCAGGTTCAGCATCACGGTGGCGCTGTGCTGGCGCGGCTGCACCAGGGGCAGATTGGTCATGCAGCGCACCTGCAGCTCGAACTGCGAGACATCCATGGCGTTCTGGCTGTAGTGGCCGCTGTTGTGCGGGCGCGGGGCGATCTCGTTGACCACCAGCTGGCCGCCTTCGAGCACAAAGAACTCCACACACAGAACGCCCACATAGTTCAGGCCTTCTGCTACGGACTTTGCAGCAGTAATCGCTTGCTCCACCTGCGCTGCAGGCAGATTTCCTTCATACACCTCGGTCACGGCCAGAATGCCGTCGCGGTGCAGATTGCGCTGCACGGGCAGGTTGACGATGGCGCCGCTGCGGCCACGGGCCACGATGACCGAGCATTCATGGGCCAGGGGCAGCATCTTCTCCAGCACGCAGGCCACGTGCTGCAGCTCGTCCCAGGCGGCCACCAGCTCGGCGCGGGTCTTGACGCGGATCTGGCCCTTGCCGTCATAGCCCATGCGGGCCGTCTTCAAAATGCCGGGCAGCAAGCCGTCGCTCACGGCCGCCAGCTGGGCCGGCGTTTCGATGACGGCATAGGGTGCGCAGGGCACGCCGCACTTCACAAAGTGGGCCTTTTCGGCGGCGCGGTCCTGGGCAATGGCCACGGCAGAACCTGCGGGCGACACGGGCATGCTGCTGGCCAGCTGGTTCAGCGCGGCGGCGGGCACGTTCTCGAATTCGGTGGTCACCGCGGCGCAGGTCTGGGCCAGCTCGGCCAGGCCTTGCGGGTCTTCATAGCCGGTGCGCACATGGCGGTGGCTGACCAGACCGGCTGGGCTGGTGGCGTCGGGGTCCAGTACGGCGGTGAAATACCCCATGGACTGGGCGGCATGCACAAACATGCGGCCCAGCTGGCCGCCACCCAAAACGCCGAGGGTTGCGCCAGGCAGGATCACGTCGGTGGTATTCATTCGTTCACCGGCAGCGTCATATTGCGGGCGGCTTCGGTCTGCTCGGTGCGGAAATCGTCCAGTTTCTTGCGCAGCGCTGCATCCTCATTGGCCAGCATGGCCACGGCAAACAGGGCTGCATTGGCGGCGCCGGCATTGCCGATGGCAAAAGTGGCCACGGGCACGCCCTTGGGCATTTGCACAATGGAGTGCAGCGAATCAACCCCCTGCAGATGGCGGCTGGCCACGGGCACGCCCAGCACGGGCACGGTGGTCTTGGCGGCAATCATGCCCGGCAGGTGGGCGGCACCGCCGGCACCGGCGATGATGGCCTTCAGGCCACGGCCTGCGGCTGCCTCGGCAAAACGGAACATGTCGTCCGGCATGCGGTGGGCCGAAACGACCTGGGCCTCAAAGGCGATACCGAACTGCTGGAGGATGGCAACTGCGTGCTGCATGGTGTCCCAGTCGCTGCTGGAACCCATGACGACACCGACTTGGATGGGGTTCATGTGGTCTTGTGAGGGCGGTTGCCGCCCAGCCTGGTCCTGAAGGAACCCGGGATTTTACGATTTCGGGCCGGCTACTCCCCGCAGGCCGGCCCATAGACCCTAGGCTGCAGTCTTAGGAGCGCTGTGCCCGTGCAAAGCCCAGCACCCGCGAGCGGAACAGGTAGAGCACCCAGCCCAGGGCCAGTACCAGCTGCAGGCCCAGCGAGGCCCAGGCGATGCCAAGGCTGATGGTGTCGTCATCCAGGGTTGCGATCATGGCCGCACCCAGCGGCTGCAGGGCCGCCGCGCCCATAGGCCCCGCAATACCGAAAGCCAGCAGAGGCAGGGCGATATTGATCACGACCCAGCTCACGCAGAAGGCCGCCATCGGCGACTTGAGCCGGCCCGCGAGAAAGGCAAAGCCTGTGAGGATCAGGCAGTCGCGCAGCAGTTGCAGGCTGAGCAGCACGCCCAGCTCCCGGGTGTTGAGCAGCGCGCAGGCCAGGGCTGCGACCAGGCTCAGCAGCCAGCTCACCGTCCACAGCGGCAATGCCTCCAGGGCCTGGCGCCAGCGCCCCTGGCTGGCCGACCATTGCACCTGGCGCCAGCTGCGCAGACTGGAGTGCATGGCATGCAGTGCGGTAAATCCCGTGCCGGCCAAAGCCAGCCAGAGGCAGGCCCTCCAGGCTGATTCCAGCGTGGGGGTGTTGAGGCCGCCTACGGCAAAGCCGGCCACCAGCAGGCCCAGGGGCCAGGCCCAGGGCAGGGTGCGTATGTCCAGCCGCGCGCACAGCAGGCGCCACAGGGTCAGCAGGCCCAGTGCCAGCGTCAGCAGGCCAAAGAGATAGGTCAGGCCCAGGCTGCCGACGCGTATGCCCCACCACAGCAGGTCGGTGCTGCCGTTGTCAAAGACCGCACCCGACACCAAGGACCAGAACGGCCCGGGCAGCACAAACAACACCAGCAGCAGAGGCAGCAGCACGGCGCGGTTGCGGTGCACGGGCTGCTCCTGCTGGCCCCAGCTCAGCAGCACGGCATTCATGGCCCAGGTCTGCAGGGCCAGCCCCCAGAGCACGGCCAGAAGCACGGCATGCAGGCCCAGGCGAATGTCCAGGCGCATGGGGCCGCTCCAGACCGCAGAGGCCACGAGCACGGCCAGGCCGAACCACAGCGTATACAGCCAGGCGGGCAGGGTCGCGCCCAGCAGCTTGCCCCAGGCCATCTGCCAGGGGCTCAGGGCTGAGAGCCGTTGCCAGTCCCAGGTGTTCTGGCGCGCCTCCTCGGCCAGGCTTTGCCCGGCCAATACGCTTCCGTAGAGCACGGCTGCGGCCCACAGGCCGGTCAGCGCCGTTGCGGACAGCCCGTAGGCCTGGTTTTTGGGCGAGGAAAGAACCAGGGGCAGAGCCAGTACGAGCAAGGACAGGCCCAGGCTCCACAGAGCCAGTGATGGGCGCCAGTTGAGCCAGAGCTGGCGCTGGAATTCGGGGTTGTGCGTCATGGCTGCTCCTGGTGGGGGTGTTCTCGGCTCTGGCGGGTGCGGGCATAGCGGTCCTGCAGCCGCTCGCGCAGCGGCGACAGCGCGGCGACGGGAATGCCGGCCTGCACCAGCCGGGCCAGCCAGGCGGCGCGGGCTGCGGCGCTTGCGGGCAGCCACAGCTGGATGGGGCGGCTGCCCGTGGCATCAAAATCCTGCACGGTGCAGTCCTGCAAGGCCTGGCGCAAGTGGGCTTCGAAACCTGCGGACTGCGGCGGCGCAACCTCCAGCGCATACAGCGCCAGCGATTCGGTGGCTGCGGCCTGCTCTTGCGCCATGCCATCGGCCTGCAAGGCCTCGTGACTTTCGATGCGGCCGTTGCGGATGCTCAGAATGTGCGTGCAGTACTCGTCCAGCTCGCTGAGGATGTGGCTGGACACCATCAGCGTCATGCCCTGGGCCTGCAACTGGCGAAACAGCTGCGACAGGCTGCTGCGCGCTTCGGGGTCCAGGCCGCTGGCGGGCTCGTCGAGCAGCAGCACGCGTGGCTGGTGGACGATGGCCTGGCCTATGGCCAGGCGCTGGCGCTGGCCGCGCGAGAGCTCGGTCGGGCTGCGCCCCAGCAGGTCCAGCAGATCAAGCTGACCTGCGACCTCCTGGGCGCGGGCCTGCGCCTGCCCGGACGCGAGTCCCATGGACAGGGCTGCATATTCGAGGCAGCGCAGCACGTTCAGCCGGTCATAGAGGCCGTAGAAGTCGGACAAATAGCCCAGATGCCGGTGCACCTCGCGCGGCTGCTCCTGCACCGAGAGGCCATGCACCTCGATCCGGCCCGACAAGGGCTGCTCCAGCCCCGCAATGCAGCGCATCAGCGTCGACTTGCCCGCGCCGTTGGGGCCAACCAGGGCCGTCACGCTGCGTGCGGGAATCTCCAGGCTGACCCCGTCCAGCGCGCGATGGCCAGGGTACTCAAACACCAGTTGTGAGACTTTGATCAAGATGAGCGCCTCCTTGCGCAAGAGGCCCCAGGGCTGAGGTCTGGGGCAAACCCTGGGAACTATAGTGGAGTGAGCTTGGGCCAAACCTTGACAGGTGCTCTTTTGCGGTAATCGGGGGCTATCGCCGGCGGGCCGCCGAATTGCTGGAGAATCGGGCGGTCTGCGTCTGTCGGCGGGCTCGTCCGGGCGCCTGCCGATTCTTCGCGCCCCGCTTGCGCCACTTGTCACAGGGTTTGATCACATGATTGACGTCACCATAGAGAATTTTGAAGCCGAAGTCGTCGCCGCCTCCATGCAGGTGCCGGTCCTCGTCGACTTCTGGGCCCCCTGGTGCGGCCCATGCAAGACCTTGGGGCCTTTGCTCGAAAAGCTGGAGGTTGCCTACGAAGGCCGCTTCAAGCTGGTCAAGATCGACTCCGATCAGGAGCAGCAACTGGCCGGCATGTTCGGCATACGCTCCATCCCCACCTGCATTCTGATGATCGGCGGGCGGCCCGTGGACGGCTTCATGGGCGCTCAGCCCGAAGGCAAGCTGCGCGAGTTTCTGGACAAGCACCTGCCCTCCGAAGGCGAGCTGGTGGCCGAAGCCGAGGCCGACGAGGCCCATCAGTTGCTGGAGTCGGGCGATACCCAGGCAGCGTTGCAAAAACTGGCCGATGCGCTGGCCGCCGACCCCGCCAATGACGATGCCCGCTTTGACTATGTGCGCCTGCTGATCGCCACGGGCGGCTACGAGGAAGCGGCCGCCTTGCTGGTCGAGCCGCTCAAGCGCATCCCCCAGGCCACGCGCTTCGAGGCCTTGAGCCAATGGCTGCAATGCATGCTGTTCGTGCAAAACGACGAGCGCGGCAACTGGGAACTGGCCCGGTTCGATGCCGCCATTGCCCAGAACAAGCGTGATTTCGATACCCGCTTCGCCAAGTCGCAAGCCCTGGCCGCCGAAGGCCAGTGGACGGCCTGCATGGACGAGCTGCTGGAAATCATCATGCGCGACAAGGAGTGGAGCGGCCAGGCCGCGCGCAAGCTCTACGTGGGCATTCTGGAACTGCTGACCCCACCCAAGCCCAAGAAAACCGATGCCGTGCCGGGCAAGACGGCGGGTGGTATCGAGCTCACGGGCAAGAACGGCGCCCAGGAAGACGAGACCACGCAAATGCTCAACAGCTACCGGCGCAAGCTGAGCATGGCCTTGAACTGATCTGCGGGGCCGGGGCCGTCTTCAGCCCCGCGCCCGGCGGGAACGGGCGGGCAAGGTCGCTCAAGGCGTATGCGTGATCCTGGTGCCCAGCAGCGCCAGAAACTGCGCAATCCAGGCCGGATGTGCGGGCCAGGCCGGGGCGCTGACCAGGTTGCCTTCGGTATGGGCCTGATCCACGGGAATGTCCATATAGATGCCGCCCGCGAGCTCGACCTCGGCGCGGCATGCCGGGTAGGCCGAGCAACTGCGGCCCTTGAGCACGCCGGCCCCGGCCAGCAACTGGGCGCCGTGGCAGACGGCGGCCACGGGCTTGCTGGTGTCGAAGAAGTGACGCACGGCCGCGCGCACGGCGTCGTAGTTGCGCAGGTACTCGGGGCCGCGCCCGCCGGGAATCACCAGGGCGTCGTACTTCTCGGGCTTGATCTGCTCGAAGCCGGCATTGAGCGTGAAGTGGTGGCCGGGCTTCTCGCTATAGGTCTGCGCGCCCTCGAAGTCGTGAATCGCGGTCTTGATCTGCTCACCCGCCTTCTTGTCGGGGCAGACCGCATGCACCGTATGACCCACGGCCTGCAAGGCCTGGAAGGGGACCATGACTTCATAGTCCTCGCAGTAGTCGCCGCAGATCATCAAAATCCTCTTGCCAGTCATGAGCGCCTCCATAGATGTGGAAGATCCATTGTGGCAGTGCAGCATGCATCTGGATATGAAATCAAAAAAGTGAGCTGTTAGCGCCTGTTAATGCTTGATCTCAGCATGAAAACCATCTGAACTCAAGAGTAGGCAAGCGCTAGCAGCTCACTTTTTCTTCAGGCCCTGCCTGAAACCTCAGACAGACCGGAGTCGCCGTGCGGCGGCCGGGGCGATCTCAGCCCGTCAGGCGCTCCAGCGCCTCGCGGTACTTGGCCGCAGTCTTGTCCGTGACCTCCTTGGGCAGGCGCGGAGCCGGGGCCTTCTTGTCCCAGAGCTTGCCGTTGACCTGGGCCTGCTCCAGCCAGTCGCGCACGAACTGCTTGTCGTAGCTGGGAGGGTTCTCGCCCTTGGCCAGTGCATCGGCATAGCCTTCCACGGGCCAGTAGCGTGAGCTGTCGGGGGTCAGCACTTCGTCCATGAGCACCAGCTGGCCGCTCTCGTCGAGGCCGAACTCGAACTTGGTGTCGGCAATGATCATGCCCTTTTCCAGCGCAATGGCGGCGGCTTCCTTGTAGATGCGGATGGATGTGTCGCGGATCTGGGCGGCCAGCTTCTCGCCGACCATCTCCACGGTGCGCTCATAGGTGATGTTCTCGTCGTGGTCGCCCATCTCGGCCTTGGCCGCCGGGGTGTAGATGGGCTCGGGCAGTTTGGCGGCATTCGTCAGGCCGGCGGGCAGGGGCACGCCGCAGACCGATTGCGAGGCCTGGTATTCCTGCCAGCCGCTGCCGGCCAGGTAGCCGCGCACCACGGCCTCGATGAGCACCGGCTTGAGGCGCTTGACCAGCATGGAGCGATCTTTGACCTGGGGCAGCTCGTCGGCCGTGACCACGGACTCGGGCGCCTCTCCGGTCAGGTGATTGGGACAGATGTGTCCCAGCTTGTCGAACCAGAACAGTGCCATCTGCGTGAGCAGCTTGCCCTTGCCGGGAATGGGCTCGCCCATGATGACGTCGAAGGCCGAGAGACGGTCCGATGCCACCATGAGAATGCGATCTTCGCCCACGGCATAGTTGTCGCGCACCTTGCCGCGCGCGAGCAGCGGCAGCGAGGCGATGTTGGAAGTGTGCAGGGCGGTAGAGCTGGGCTGGCTGGTCATGTATGGGAAATCAGCAAAAAAGCCATGGTGCATGGCATGCAAGACCTGAATGAGGCAAAGCAAAAACGCGATTTTAGCGGCCTTGCAAGAACCTGTCGGGAGGGCCAGGGCGTAGGCAAACCGGCCTATTGTGCGCGCATTCATTCGCTGCCACAAACCCCCGGGCATGGCCCTGCGTGAGCCTACGCTATCGCGCACCGGCGTTGCGTTCGGGATCGGCGCAGCGCATAGTGGCCCGGCAAGCACATGAATGCGCATTCCAGCCTGCAAGCGCCAAGCCCGGCCTGATCCAGGTCGTGTCGGGAGGTGGCGAATGTTACCCAGAGCACAGGAGTGTTGAGATATGAATCTGACGATTAACGGTCGCCACATGGAGGTCACCCCCTCGCTGCGCAACTACGTCATGGCCAAGCTTGAACGCATTCTTCGGCATTTCGACCAGGTCATGGAGGTCCGCATCCTGCTGGCCGTTCACAAGCAAAAGGAGAAGGAAAAGCGCCAGCGCGCAGGCTGCATGCTGCGCGTCAAGGGGCAGGATTTGTTCGTGGAGACATCGCACTTCGATTTGTATGCGGCGGTGGATGCCCTGGCCGACAAGCTCGACAGAGCTGTTGTGCGCTACAAACAGCGTACCCAAGGCAGCCGCCATGGCTCGGCCAAGCGCCTTGATGACATGCGGCTGACGCCTTCCATGCAGTCTGCCTGAGGCCTGGAGCTGGCTATTCACGAGCGGGCGTGTTATTTTTTGAGCTCCAGCCTATAACTTCCGCGCCTTGTTCTTCAAGCCGCCCTCCGGGGCGGTTTTTGATCCGAGTCAGGGTTTCCCCACAGTTTTCGGGATAGCGGTGCATAATCGTTTCTCGAACCATGAACCGTCTTGCCACCATACTGCCCGCCGCTCAAGTGCTTGTGAGCGTCGATGTCACCAGCAAAAAGCGCGCCTTTGAAGAAGCCGGCTTGCTCTTTGAGAGCCTGCATGGCCTTTCGCGTGCTCTGATTACCGACAGCCTTTTTGCACGTGAGCGCCTGGGGTCCACGGGCCTGGGTCACGGCGTGGCCATTCCTCATGGGCGCATCAAGGGTTTGACTGCCCCCATGGCTGCCGTGTTCCAGCTGGAGCGGCCCATTGGCTTTGATGCTCCTGACGAGCAGCCGGTAAACTTGCTGATCTTTTTGCTGGTTCCCGAGGCCGCCACGCAAAAACACCTGGAAATCCTCTCCGAGATTGCAGAGCTGCTCAGCGACAGCCAGTTGCGCGAGCGGCTCAAGTCCTGTACCGATGCCGATGCCCTGCACGGCATGATTGCGGGCTGGCAATCCTCGATCGCTCCGCTGGTCTGAGCCGCAGCCTGCCTCGCCATGCGACACAGTGCCATCAGCGCCGATGTCCTGTTCGAGGAGTTCCGCACCAGTCTGCGCTGGGAGTGGGTTGCAGGGCTGGGCGCATCCGAGCGCCGCTTCGACGAGATGGCCGTGCGCTCGGCGCGCTCGGGCGCGGATCTCGTCGGCTATCTGAATTACATCCATCCCTACCGGCTGCAGGTTCTGGGCGAGCGCGAGGTCGCCTACCTGACCAATGCCACGACCCAGGATTGCGAGCGCCGCGTGGCACGCATCGTCACGCTGGAGCCGCCCGTGCTGGTGCTGGCCGATGGACAGACCGCGCCTGACGAGCTGCTGTCCATGTGCGAGCGCGCGCATATCCCCATGTTCGCCACCCATGAGCAGTCGGCCTTTGTGATCGATGTGCTGCGCGCCTACCTGTCCAAGCATTTTGCCGACCGCACGACCATGCACGGCGTGTTCATGGACATTCTGGGCATGGGCGTGCTGATCACCGGAGAGTCCGGTCTGGGCAAGAGCGAGCTCGGGCTGGAGCTGGTCACGCGCGGCAACGGCCTGGTGGCCGACGATGCCGTGGACCTGTACCGCATCAACCAGACCACCATCGAGGGCAAGTGCCCGGATCTGCTGCAGAACCTGCTGGAGGTGCGCGGCATCGGCCTGCTCGATATTCGCGCCATCTTCGGTGAGACGGCGGTGCGCCGCAAGATGCGGCTCAAGCTCATCGTGCACCTGGTGCGCAAGGAGACCATGGAGCGCGAATACGAGCGCCTGCCCTCCGAACCGTTGACCCAGGACGTGCTGGGCGTGCCCGTGCGCAAGGTCATCATCCAGGTGGTCGCTGGCCGCAACATCGCCGTGCTGGTCGAGGCCGCCGTGCGCAATGCCATCCTGCAACTGCGGGGCATAGACACCTACCAGGAGTTCGTGCAGCGCCATCGCCGCGCCATGGAGAGCGGCGACACGTTCTAGACCAGTTGCAGGTCTCTGGGGGAAACCCCTGAAAACACCTGTTGCATGTGCTGTGCATTCAGCCCGTACATGCGCGCAAACAGGCCGCCGAGCACGGCGCGGTATTCGTTGAGCACCGGGTGGTCGCGGTTCTGGAACAGGCTTTTCTCGCCCAGCTCGATCTGCTCGCCGACGATGCGCCCGCCTGCGCTGGAGGAGAGCCCACCGCCCAGCAGCCAGTACACCGTGCCATGGCCATGGTCCGTGCCCTGGCTGCCGTTTTCGCGGAAGGTGCGGCCGAACTCGCTGAGCACCACGACCACGGTATGGCGCCAGGGCTCGGGGCCTATTTCCTGGGCAAAGCTGCTCAGGCCCTGACCCAGCTCGCGGAGCCGGTTGGCCAATGGGCCTCTGGATCCGCCCTGGTTGATATGGGTGTCCCAGCCGCCCACGTCTACAAAGCCGAGGTCGAAGCGCTCGCGCATGAGTGCGGCCATGCGCCGGGCCACGAGCGCAAAGCCCCGGGGGCTGATGGCGTTGCGCCCGGCCTGCTCCATTTCCTGCTGCACGCTGTTTTGCACCGCGTGGCTCACGGCAAAGCCTTCGTGCACGGCAGCCTCCAAAGGTGTGCCCTGGTACATGGATGCGATCAGGCGGCTGCGCGCCTCGTCTATGCCGGGCTTGGTCACCGAGCGCAGCTCCATGTTCGCCACCTGTTGCCGGCCACGCAGCACCAGCGGCAACTGGCTGGTAAAGGCCATGGGCATGACGGGGGTGCTGGGGCGGCCCCGGGCCAGCACCTGGGCCAGGCGGTTCAGAAAACCGGATGGGTAGTTTCTGTGGCCACCGGGCGGCTGGCCCAGTTCGATGGCGTCCTGGGTCTCGAAATGGCTGCGCGACAAATCGTCAATGCCTGCAAACGGGATGAAACAGGCTTGGCCGTTTTGAAACAGCGGGTAGATGCAGTCCTCCAGCACCGGGTGCAGGCCCCATTGCCCGTCCAGGGCCAGGGCGCCGCAGGCCTGCCCGGGCCGGGCAATGGCGATCGTTGGCCTTGCCGCCCAGTAATAGTCGCTGTGCGTGGGTACCAGCAGGCTGCAGCAGTCGTAGGCACCGCGCAGAAAGACCACGAGCAGGCGCGGTGTGCCGGCACCGGGCAGGGCCGCCTGCAGACGGTCCATGTATCCGGTCAAGGGCAGGGCGCTGGCCCAGTGCAGCAGGTGACGGCGTTGCATGAAGATAGGCCTCAGCGGTACATCATCTCGGGCGTCGACAGGAGCAATGCGCTCCAGTCGACAGGATCACGTGCCTGGGCGAGTGCTGCCTGGCTTGCAGGGCTCCATTGATCCAGGCGTTGCCCAAGCCAGTCCTGCTCTGAAAGCAAAGCCTTTGGATCGGCGCGAAACAGCAGCGTGCTGCGCGTGGCAATCTGGCGTGCGACTTCAAAGCGGGCCGCCATTTGCCCGGGTCCGGCCCAGTCTGATTGGCGCAACGGATAGCCTTCAGGTGTTTCGTGGGCATAGGGTGCTTGGCCCAGGCGCCGGACCCAGTTGAGCACTGGCATGGCATCGGCCGCGATCCGCCCATTGGCGACCAGGCGCGTGCAGGCCAGCACATAGTGCAGCGGGTCGCGGTATTTCTGGCCGAAGTGCGCGGCTTCCGGAGCCGTGAGCAGGGCCGCCACTGTGGCCGCGATATCCGCATGGCTTGTCCTGAAGGCCAGGGCCGTGCGCTCCACCAGGGCGGGCGGCGGCTCGTCGGCCACAAGGAATACGGCCAGCTTGTATGCAATCAGCCGGGCCGTGGCGGGCGAGGCAACAATCCGGTCCAGGGCTTCCTCGATCTCTGCCATGCCATGCGCCTGCATGGGGCGGCCCAGAAAGCGCTTGGGGCCGTAGTCGTGGCGGGCCGGGTTGAACTCGAAGAATCCGCTGCGCAGATAGTCGGCTTGCCGCTTGGGCTGGAGCCTGGGGGGAGGCGTTCCGGCTGGCTGAAGATTGATGCCGGCGCCCGTGAGAATGCGCGCCATTGCTTGTACATCCGCCTGGGTATAGCCGCTGCCCACGCCCATGGTGTGCAATTCCAGCAGCTCGCGTGCATGGTTTTCGTTGATGCGGCCCACGGCGTTGCTGGCGTTGTCCAGGTAGCGCAGCATGGCCGGGTGGCGCAGCGTGGCTCCCAGCAGGTCGCGGAAATTACCGAGGGCATGGGGTCGTATGGCCTGTTCTTCATAGTCGCCGGCCCAGGCACGCAAGTCGGCCTTGCGCATGCTGATGCTGAAGTGGTTGAGCCAGAACCAGCTCATTTTTTCCTGCAGTTGTGCCCGGGAGTAGAGAGCGCGCAGCACAAAGCGTTGCTGGGCTTCGGTGCCCAACTGGTTGAGCCTGCGCTGCAGCGCCTGCTGCAGTCTGGTCTTGTCCTCGGGGGATACAGCGTTTTTCACGGCCAGGCGCCGGGCATCCAGCTCCTGGAGCAGGGCCGGCATGGGCTGGCGGCTGATGCTCAGGGAGGCTATTTGCTGTTCGACTGCGGGGGGCAAGGCATCTGGCGCAGGCGCGAGCTGCCAGGCCAGCCAGGACTTGAGGCCCAGGTGCTGAAGCTCGACCAGGTCCTGCCCGGTGGCGCCCCAGCCCACGCGATCCAGCCACTGCAGGGCTTCGGTGGGGCTGAGCCGCGTCTCGGGCAGGCTGGGGTGCGCGGCCTGAAGTGCAGGCGCAGCGCCATGCATTGCCGGCAACGAAGTGCAGCCGGCGGCTAGGCTCAGGCCAAGGGCGCAGCTCCAGCGGGCAAGAGGTGACATCTGGCGCATGAGGATGCGGGGCAGGTTGATGCACGATCCGGGCATGGACCGCCTGGATATTCAACGCCAGTGGCCGGCCCGTGTCCACGGTTTTGCGTAAACCTCGGGTAAAGCCAAAAAAAGCGGAGCCATTCAGGCTCCGCTTGGGGTTCTGTGTCCGGTGCTGCTTACTTGCTGGCGCGTGTGGCACAGCTGGCGCACTGGCCGTACAGGGCCATGGAGTGGTCCTGAATGACCCAGCCCATGGACTTGGCGATCAGGGTCTGGCGCTTTTCGATTTCGGCGTCGTAGAACTCCTCGACCTTGCCGCAGCTGGTGCAGACGAAGTGGTCGTGGTGCTGGCCTTCGTTGAGCTCGTAGACGGCCTTGCCACTTTCGAAGTTGCTGCGTAGCAGAATGCCGGCCTGCTCGAATTGCGTAAGAACGCGGTAGACCGTGGCCAGGCCGATGTCCGAGCGTTCGTCCAGCAGTACGCGGAACACGTCTTCAGCCGTCATGTGGCGCTGAGTGCCTTTCTGGAAGATTTCCAGAATCTTCAGACGGGGCAGGGTTGCCTTGAGGCCGGTGCTTTTGAGTTCGTCGATGTTCTTCATGTCAGGGTCTCTTGAGGTGCCGTATGCCGGTGCAGCTCCGATGACAGCTGCCGGGTGGCTGACAAATGGCCCTGGCGCCGGGGTCGTGGAATCATCGGGAGCCCTCGGGACCAGCCGCTACAATGGCTCAGATCATATCCTTATGCCAGTACCCATGCATATTCAAGCTCGTTGCCGTGTAGCCCTTGCCTTGCCGATCCTGGTCACTGCAGCGCTGGCGGGCTGCAGCAGTCTCAATGGCGCGGCCCACAATGTTGCCTCCATGGTCACTCCCTACAAGGTGGAGGTGGTGCAGGGCAACTTCGTCTCGAGCGAGCAGGTCGAGGCCTTGCAGCCGAACATGAGCCGCCAGCAGGTGCGCGATATTCTGGGCACGCCCCTGGTGACCAGTGTGTTCCATGGCGACCGCTGGGAATACATATTCACCATCAAGCGCGCAGGTCTGGAGCCCCAGGTGCGCAAGCTCACGGTGTTCTTCGAGGGCGATTTGTTCACGCGCTCCGAAGGCGATGAAATGCCTTCCGAAGCCGAGTTCGTGGCCAGCCTGGGCTCCAAGAAAAGCCAGGGCAAGGTGCCGGTGCTCGAAGCCACCGATGCCCAGCTCTCCCGCTTTCCCGCCCCCCAGCCCGAAGAGCTGGCGCAGCCCGAGCCGCCTCCAGCGGCGACCAGCTATCCCCCGCTGGAGTCCGGAGCCTACTAGGCAGGACGCGCAGCCTAGGCCCATGGCCTGAGACAAGTCTGGCGTCCGCCAGCAGGTTGCTAGTTGGCCGCCCGCGCGGAATTTCACCTTGCAACCCATCCGGTTTTTGCCCTGCCTCTTGATATGACAGTCATCTCCCCTTCCTCTTCTTCCAGCAACCAGCAGCCTTTGCGCGTGGCCGTGGCCGGTGCCTCGGGGCGCATGGGACGCATGCTGATCGAGGCCATACTGCAAAGTCCGGACTGCGCTCTGACTGCTGCCCTGGACCATGAGGGCAGTGCTGCGCTGGGCAGTGACCCCTCGGCCTTTCTGGGCCAGCCCAGCGGGCTCCAGATCGAGAGCGACCTGCGCTCGGCCCTGTCCAAGGCCGACTTTCTGATCGATTTCACGCGTCCCGAAGGCACGCTGGCCCATCTGGCCGTGGCGGCCGAGCTGGGCGTGAAGGTGGTGATCGGCACCACGGGCTTTTCCGAGGAGCAAAAAGCCCGCATCGCCGTCCATGCGGACAAGACGGCGCTCATCCTGTCGCCCAACATGAGCGTGGGCGTGAACGTAACCTTCAAGCTGCTGGAGATGGCGGCCAAGGCCTTGCGCGAAGGCTATGACATCGAGATCGTCGAAGCCCACCACAAGCACAAGGTGGATGCGCCTTCGGGTACGGCGCTCAAGATGGGCGAAGTCATTGCTGAAGCCCAGGGCACCCGGCTTGCGGACCGTGCGGTCTATGAGCGCTACGGCGATACGGGCGAGCGCAAGGCCGACACCATCGGCTTTGCCACGGTGCGCGGCGGAGACATCGTGGGCGACCATACGGTGCTGTTCGCAGGCACGGGCGAGCGCATCGAGATCTCGCACAAATCCAGCAGCCGCGCGGGCTATGCCCAGGGCAGCCTGCGTGCCGTGCGCTTCCTGGCCGACAAGAGCACGGGGCAATACGACATGTATGACGTGCTGGGCCTGAACTGATCGGAGCCATGCAGCATGGGCGGCGAACTCTGGCACTGGTTCTCGCAGGCGGATGCCGTCGCACGTGCCACGGCGGCCCTGCTGCTGCTGCTGTCGCTGGCCAGCTGGGTGGTCATGCTGTCCAGGTTCTGGCTGCTGCTTCAGGGGCGGCGCAGCCTGCCCCAGGCGATTGCCGCTTTCTGGCAGGCGCCCGACAGGGCCCAGGCTGCGGAGCAGGCCAGGGCCTGGGACCGGCAGGAGCTGGTCATGCCGCTGGTCCAGGCCGTGGATGCGGCGCTGGCTGCCACGACCACCGAAGCCCTGGCCGGGCAGGGCGCGCTGTCTGCCCGGCTGACGCGCGGCCTGCGCGAAGGGCTGGGCCGTGCGAGCCGCCAGATCCAGTGGGGCCAGACCCTGCTGGCTACCGTGGGCGCCACGGCGCCCTTTGTGGGCCTGCTGGGCACGGTCTGGGGCATACACCAGGCGCTGGCCCAGCTCGCGGGCAGCGGTCCGGTCGGCATCGAGCAACTGGCCGGGCCCGTGGGCGAATCCCTGGTCATGACGGCAGCCGGCCTGGCCGTGGCCCTGCCTGCCGTGCTGGCCTACAACCTGTTCGGGCGCTCTGCGGCCGAGCTCGAAGCCCTGCTTGAGGGCTTTGCCCATGATCTGCAGGCCATGTTCGGCAGCGCCGAGGCCGCCTCGCCGGCGCCCTAGTCGCAGGCGCAGCCCAGGCCATGGCATTCGGACGGTTCGGCAACCAGGGCAGGGGGCATCAGCCTCTGCATGCAATCAACGTCACACCCCTGGTCGACGTGATGCTGGTGCTGGTGGTGATCTTCATTCTGGCTGCGCCCATGCTCGCAGCCAGCCTGCGGCTGCAGCTGCCCAGGGCCGAGGGCGCCAAAGCCCAGAGCCAGGCGGGTGGTGCGCATGCACTGCTGGTCGAGATCGATGCCGGGGGCGAGATCCGGCTGCAAGGCCAGGTTGTGGACGAGCAGGGCCTGAAGCACAGGTTCGAGCAGTTGAGTCGCAGCGATGCGGACGCCGAGATCCAGTTGCGCGCCGATACCCGGCTCGCCTATGGCCGGGTGGTCGAGCTCATGGGCTGGGCCCATGCCGCGGGGCTGACGCGCATCGCCTTTGTGACCGAGCCCGAAAAGCCCTGAGATCGTGAACACGCTCTGAGAACGTGAGCACGGCCTGAGCGCCGGGTGCGGTGCTGCAGTGCCTTGCGTATCTCCTGACAATACTTGCCCGATGCGGCCTGCCGGTGGGTGGCGGGCCTTGTTACAGTGCGCCGGTATTGCGCATGCACTCAAGGCATGCGCGCAGAGAGGAGCTGATTTCAATGGATCAAAGCTTGTACAAGGCCGCTGCAGGGCTGGATGCGGCAGATGCCCGCCAACTCTACGCGCTGGCGACTTCGCCCGGCGAGCCTGCCGCCCTCGCGCACCGGCTGCGCTGGGGCCTGCTGCTGGTGGCCGGGCTGTTGCTGGCCTCGGGGCTGATTTTCTGGATTGCCGCCAATTGGCAGGAGCAGACGCGCATGTTCAAGCTGGGGCTGATCGAGGCCGCCCTGGCGTTGAGCATTGCCGCCGCCTGCCTGTGGCCGCGCGCGCGTCTGGCGGCGCTGCTGTGCGCGCATCTGGTGCTGGGCGGCTTGCTGGCCTTTGTGGGCCAGACCTACCAGACCGGCGCCGATGCCTGGCAGCTGTTTGCGACCTGGGCCGCGCTGTCGCTGCTCTGGACGCTGATCGCGCGCAGCGATCTGCTGTGGACTTTGTGGATGCTCGTGGGCGCCATGGGCTTGGCCAGCTGGCAGGGCCGTATCCATGGGCTGGATCTGCTGCTCTCCGACCCCGAGCCGCTGTCGGTCGTGGTGCCGCAAATGCTGCTGTGGCTGGGCCTGGCCCTGGTGCCCTGGCTGGTCTCGCGCCTGCGGGGGATTGCCTGCGCCCGGGGGCTGGGGCGCATCTCGCATCGCCTGGGTCTGGCGCTGGTGCTCATGATCTGGTGTACCTACGGCGTCAGCCACTGGTTCCATGAGGCCCGGGGCTTTGTGGTGTTCGCCATGGCCTGTGCGCTGACGGCGGGCACGGCCTATCTGTCGTTGCAAAGCCGCCTGCAGGATTTTCCCAGCCTGTGTCTTGCTACCCTGGCCGCGAATGTGCTGGCCATGAGCGCCTTGCTGCGTGTGATCGAGTTCCACGATGTCGCGGGAGCGCTGTTTCTCTGCCTGATGCTGGGTCTGGCCGGCCTGTGGGCCTCGGTCACGGGTTTGCTGGCCGCCCAGCGGCGCATGCGTGCCCAGGCCTGGGCGCGTGAAAAAGAGGAGGCCGCATGAAGTTCTTTTCCCATACGCCTGTCTGGTGGGAGGCCGCGCGCAGCCGTGGCCTGGTGCAAGGCGATGCCGAGGCAGATGCGGCAGCGGCGGACGAGCCTTCGGTGTTCGTGATCGTTCTGGCCATGCTGGGTGCCGTGGTCTGCTCGGCCCTGCTGCTGGGGCTGCTCTTTCTGGGCCTGGGCATGGAGCGCTTGCTGACCCAGGGCCTGGGAGGGGTTGTGCTCGGGACCCTGATGATTGCCGGGGCAGCGGCCATGCTCAGGGGGGAGGCGCCGATCTTCGTGCTGTGCCTGGCCCTGGTATTCCTGGGGGCGGGCCAGATTCTGGTGGGCATACGCATTGGCGACTGGGTGCGCCATGAAATGCTCGGTCTGACGGTGATCTGCGGCCTGGTCGCCCTGGTCCAGCTGCTGGCGGCGTCCATGACGGCGGCGCTGTGGGTGCGGCAGATCCTGGGAGTGGTCTTCGGCGCGGCTTTGTATGCGGGCCTGCTGGCGGCTGCGGGCAAGTTCATGCTGCTGGCCCCGCTGCACCCGACGGGCCTGATCCTGGCCCTGGCCTGGGGCGTGTGGATCATGCGCGAGCCCGGGGTGCTGCAAAGGCCGGGCGCTGTCGGCTGGGCGGTGTTTGCCGATGCGGCTGTCGTCGGTCTGGTGGCTTCGGTGATGGCCGGCTGGGGCAAGTCCGCAGTCTTGCTGAGCTTGGCAGAGGATTGGCATGCCGTGGGGTCCAGGTCGTTCTGGCAGGCGACCTCGGCCCTGCTGACCCTGGGCGTGCTGGCCGGGCTGCTGTGGCGCTGGCGCAAGACCGCGAGGCTGGAGCCCCAAGCCCAGGCCTTGCTGGTCCTGGCGGGCCTGGCGCTCGCGGTCTGCGCCTGGTTCAGTCCCTCCATGGCCGTGCTGGCGGCGGTTGCGGCCGTGGCCGCCGTCGGCGCGCGCTGGCGCATTCTGGTGCTCTGTGCGCTCGGCGCTCTGTGGCAGCTGGGGCAGTTCTACTATCTCTTGAGCTGGCCGCTGGCCTACAAGGGCCTGGGCCTGGCTCTGCTGGGCGGGGCCTTGCTGCTGGGGCTGGGCCTGACGCGGGTCTGGATGCGGCCCGCCGCCGGGGAGCCGGTCTTCGCTGCCGGGCCTGCGACCCGCCAGCGCCATGTGCTCGCAGGACTGCTGCTTGGCTCCGTGCTGGTTTTCGGCCTGGTGAACTGGGACGTGGCAGGCAAGGAGGCGGTGGTCGCCAAGGGCCAGCCGATTCTGATGCCACTGGTGCCCGTGGATCCGCGCTCCCTGATGCAGGGCGACTATATGAGTCTGCGCTTCGATCTGCCTTCGGCCATCGTGCAGGCGCTGGACGAGCAGGGTCTGGCGGCCACGGCCCAGGTGGTGGCCAGCCTGGACGACAAGGGCGTGGCTACGGTGCTGCGCCTGGCCAGGTCCGGCAAGGCCTTGGGAGCGGGCGAGATCCTGCTGCCGCTCAAGCGCCTCAAGGGCGGCTGGGTGCTGGTCACCGATGCCTATTTCTTTCCCGAGGGCCAGGGCCAGCGCTTCGAGCAGGCGCGCTATGGCGACTTCCGGGCCCTGCCCGACGGGCGCGCGCTGCTGGTGGGCCTGGCCGACGACCAGGGGCGGCCGATTCCCGTGGAGATGAAAAAAGAATAGCTGCTAGCGCTTGTCATCATTGGTTTTCAGATGCATTTATTGCTGAAATCAAGTGAGAGCAAGCGCTACCAGCTCACTTATTCATTGGCTTCGAGCTGTTTGTAACGCTCTGCATAGGACGGTGCCGGGTAGTGCTGGTTGTAGTCCGAGGAGCGCTGGTACAGGCACAGGCCGAACTCGGGCAGCATGCTGATCAGGTGATCGAAGACCTGGCCCTGTATGGCCTCGTACTCGACCCAGACCGTGGTTGCGGTGTAGCAGTAAATTTCCAGCGGCACGCCCATGGCGGTGGGCTCCATGGTGCGCACCAGCATGAACATGTTGGGCGCCTTGTGGATGCCGGGGTGGGCCACGAGATAGGCCTGGACATAGGCCTTGAAGGCCGCGAGATTGCTGGCCTGGCGCGGGTCGGCGCCATGCAGGCTGCTGTTCCAGTAGTTCTGCAGCAGCTCCAGCGATGCGAGCCGCTGGTACTCGGCCGGGGTCAGCAGGTGGATGCTGTGGGCATCGATGCTCATGGCGCGGCGTATGCGGCGTCCGCCGGACTCGAACATGCCGCGCCAGTTCTTGTAGCTGTCGCTCATCAGGCGCCAGGTGGGCACCGTGGTGATGGTCTTGTCCCAGTTCTGCACCTTGACGGTGTGCAGGGCGATGTCGATCACGAAGCCATCGGCGCCGACCTGGGGCATCTCTATCCAGTCGCCCACGCGCAGCATGTCGTTGCTGCCCAGCAGCACGCCGGCCACGAAGGACATGATGGTGTCCTTGAAGACCAGCATGAGAACGGCCGAAGCTGCGCCCAGTCCCGAGAGCAGCAGCAGCGGCGAGCGGTCCACCAGCGTGGCCACGATGAGCACCGTGGCCAGCATGTAGACCAGCAGCTTGCCCAGCTGCACATAGCTCTTGATGGAGCGGGTCTGCGTGGCCTTGCGCGCTTCCTCGCGCTCGTGGGCCTGGTTCATGGCATCGAGCAGGGTGCCGATCACGCGTGCGAAGTGGTAGATCGTGAACGAGACCGCGAGGTTGCCGATCAGCGTCCTCCACTGGGGCTGCAGGTAGGGAATGGTCTGCACGCCCAACTGCACCATGAGCGAGGGCGTGGCCTTGGCCAGGCGCTTGAGCACCTCTTCGTGCAGCATCATGCGCGCCCAGTTGGCGGTCTGGACCGAGCGCAGGCGCTGGACCACGCGCAGCAGCAGCCATCGCGCCACAAAGCCTGTGGCAAAGGCCAGCAAGGCCAGGGCGCACAGCGCGGTCAAGGTTTGCATCCAAGGTTCCCAATCGGAAATCAAAGACCAGTTCAGCAAGAAACGACTCCTGAGGGTGGGGTTTGAGCAAGGCGCCGGTTGCATCGCGTCGCAACCGCAGCCCATGTGTTCCATGGCCTGTAAAGCGGGCAGTCTCCCTGCGCAAGCCTGGGTCGGCGATGGGGGGAGGCGGGCGCGTGGCGCCAAAGACAGCCCCAAGCATAAGCAAAACCGGCTTTTCCCAGCGGCGCGTCGGGGCAAGTCCGGCCGGGGGCATGCTGGAGCCAGGGCTGCGGGCTTGTGGCCCCGCACGTACGGATTCGGGCCTGGGGCCTAAAATCGCCGGTTGAATCCGGCCATCCACCTATGTCCGGCCCCAGGGGGCCGCCGCAACATGCAAGAGAAATACAACCACATCGAGGTCGAGCGCGCTGCGCAAGACCACTGGAATGCCCAGGACGCCTACCGCGTGACCGAGGACCAGTCCAAGCCCAAGTTCTACGCCTGCTCCATGCTGCCCTACCCCAGCGGCAAGCTGCACATGGGCCATGTGCGCAACTACACCATCAACGACATGCTCACGCGCCAGCTGCGCATGAAGGGCTTTAACGTCTTGATGCCCATGGGCTGGGACGCCTTCGGCCTGCCGGCCGAGAACGCGGCACTGAAGAACAAGGTGCCGCCGGCGAAGTGGACCTACGACAACATCGCCTACATGAAGGGCCAGATGCAGGCCATGGGCCTGGCCATCGACTGGAGCCGCGAGTTCGCCACCTGCGACCCCGACTACTACAAGTGGAACCAGTGGCTGTTCCTGAAGATGCTGGAAAAAGGCATTGCCTACCGCAAGACCCAGGTCGTCAACTGGGACCCGGTGGACCAGACCGTGCTGGCCAACGAGCAGGTCATCGACGGCCGTGGCTGGCGCACCGGCGCGCCCGTGGAAAAGCGCGAGATCCCCGGCTACTACCTAGCCATCACCAACTATGCCCAGGAGCTGCTGGACCATGTGCAGGTCGGCGGTGAGCAAGCGACCTTGAACGGCTGGCCCGACAAGGTGCGGCTGATGCAGGAGAACTGGATTGGCAAGAGCGCCGGCGTGCGCTTTGCCTTTACCCACGACATCCGCAATGCCGATGGCGAGCTGATCCAGGACGGCAAGATGTTCGTCTTCACCACGCGTGCCGACACCATCATGGGCGTGACCTTCTGCGCCGTGGCCCCCGAGCACCCGCTGGCCGCCCACGCTGCCGTCACCAATGCCAAGCTGGCTGCCTTCATTGAAGAATGCAAAAAAGGCGGCACCACCGAGGCCGAGCTGGCACTGAAGGAAAAAGAGGGCATGCCCACGGGCCTGTTCGTCACCCATCCCCTCACCGGCAAGCAGGTCGAAGTCTGGGTGGGCAACTATGTGCTGATGAGCTATGGCGACGGCGCCGTGATGGGCGTGCCCGCCCATGACGAGCGCGACTTTGCGTTTGCCAAGAAGTACGGCCTGCCGATTCAGCAAGTCGTGGCGGTCGCGGGCGAGACCTTCAGCACCGACGCCTGGGCCGAGTGGTATGGCGACAAGCAAAAATGCGTGTGCGTGAACTCGGGCGTGCTCGACGGCCTGAACCATGTGCAGGCGGTGGACAAAGTGGCCGAGCTGGTCGCCGCCAAGGGCCTGGGCGAGAAGAAAACCACCTGGCGTCTGCGCGACTGGGGTGTGAGCCGCCAGCGCTACTGGGGCACGCCCATCCCCATCATCCATTGCGAGGACTGCGGCCCCCAGCCCGTGCCGGAAAAAGACCTGCCCGTGGTGCTGCCCGAAGGCCTGGTGCCGGACGGCTCGGGCAACCCCCTGGTCAAGAGCGAGGAATTCCACGCCGGCGTGGTCTGCCCCTGCTGCGGCAAGGCCGCGCGCCGCGAGACCGACACCATGGACACCTTTGTGGACTCGTCCTGGTATTTCATGCGCTATTGCGACGCCAAGAACAGCGAGCAAATGGTGGGCCAGGACGCAGCCAATTACTGGATGCCCATGGACCAGTACATCGGCGGCATCGAGCACGCGATTCTCCACCTGCTGTACGCGCGCTTCTGGACCAAGGTCATGCGCGATCTGGGCCTGGTCAAGGCGGACGAGCCCTTCTCCAAGCTGCTCACGCAAGGCATGGTGCTCAACCACATCTACAGCCGCCGCACGGCCAAGGGCGCCAAGGAATATTTCTGGCCCAAGGATGTGGAGCATGTGCTGGACGAGACGGGCAAGATCATCGGTGCCAGGCTCAAGGTCGAAGTGGACAGCGCCGACGGCATGCTGCCCGTGGGCACAGCCATCGACTACGAGGGCGTGGGCACCATGTCCAAGTCCAAGAACAACGGCGTCGATCCGCAGGAGCTGATCGGCAGGTACGGCGCCGACACGGCGCGCCTGTACACCATGTTCACTTCGCCACCCGAGCTGACGCTGGAGTGGAACGACGCCGCCGTGGAAGGCAGCTACCGTTTCCTGCGCCGCGTCTACAACTTCGGCAGCAAGCTGCTGACGCTGGACTATGAAGCCGCCAGCGCCGCCACCAACGGCCTGACCGACTTGTCGCAGGTGCAGTTCGGCAAGGACGCCAAGGCGCTGCGCCTGGAGATTCACACCGTGCTCAAGCAGGTGGAATACGACTACCAGCGCATGCAGTACAACACCGTGGTGTCCGGCGCGATGAAGATGATCAACGCGCTGGAGGCCTTCAAGGCCACGGACACGGCCGACGGCCAGATCGCCGCCATCGAAGGCTTTGGCATCTTGCTGCGCGTGCTCTACCCCGCCACGCCCCACCTGGCCCACGTGCTGTGGAGCGAGCTGGGTTACGCCAACAAGCAGGGCGATCTGCTGGATGCGGCCTGGCCGCAGGTGGACGCATCGGCCCTGGTGCAGGACGAGCTGGAGCTGATGCTGCAGGTCAACGGCAAGCTGCGCGGCTCCATCCGCGTGCCGGCCCAGGCCGACAAGGCGCAGATCGAAGCTGCGGCCCTGGCCAACGAAGACTTCCAGAAGTTTGCCAATGGCGCCGCGCCCAAGAAGGTGGTGGTGGTGCCCGGGCGTCTGGTGAATGTGGTGATTTGAATATGCACCCCCTGAGGCTGTGCAACGCCCCCTCTCTCGCTTGGCGGAAGAGGGAGGACACCCTGGCTGCGGGGCCGCCCTTGCCCTGGATGTCTCTGGCGACAGTGGCGATACCGGTGCTCAGGGGCAGCCCGGTACCCAAGGCCTGGCGTGCTCGCCTGTAGGGTGCTTTGAATGAAAGAACAGTTCATGCAAAAACGTACGCTGCTCACCGCCCTGGCCCTGGCGCCCTTGCTGGGGGCCTGCGGCTTTCGCCTGCGGGGCGTGCCCAGCTTCGTGTTCAGCTCGCTCTACATCCAGGCGCCGCGTGGCTCCCTGGTGGCGCGCGAGCTGCAGCGCAACCTGGCCAGTGCCAGCGACAAGCTCAAGCTCATGCGCGACCCCGATTCGCCCGACCAGGCCGAGGCCATCTTCGAGCTGATCAGCGAGCGCCAGGAGCGCTATATCGTGGGCATGAACGCTGCGGGCCAGATCCGCGAGCTGCAATTGCGGCTTTTTGTGCGCTTTCGGCTCAAGACGCCCAATGGCGACGAGCCCATTGCCGAGACCGAAATCCGCCAGCACCGCGACGTGACCTATAACGAAACCCAGGCCCTGTCCAAGGAGGCCGAAGAGGCCATGCTCTACAAGGACATGCGCACCGACATCGTTCAGCAGTTGCTGCGGCGGTTGGCGGCGGTAAAGAGTTTGACCCCCTGAGCGGCTGCGCCGCTTCCCCCGCTCTCTTCGGGCGGGGGACGACATCCTCGCTGCGGGGCGGCCCTTGCTCGATGTCCCGGAGCCGAGCCTCGCCGGTATCAAGCCATGTGCCGGGCATAAGCGGCTGGGTTTGATTATTTTGATAGCTGCTAGCGCTTGATGGACGGGCGCTACAGCCGTATTTGACGAGTATTCATGCAACTTGCCCTGAACCAGTTAAGCGCCCATCTGGCCAAGGGCCTGCGCTCGCTCTACATCCTGCATGGCGACGAGCCTTTGCAGCAGCAGGAGGCGGCCGACGCCATACGCGCAGCCGCGCGCACGGCCGGCTATACCGAGCGCAGCAGCCATACCGTGGCCGGTGCGCATTTCGACTGGAGCGGGGTGCTGGCAGCCGGAGGTTCGCTGAGCCTGTTTGCCGACAAGCAGATCGTGGAAGTGCGCATCCCCTCGGGAAAGCCCGGCAAGGACGGCAGCGCGGCCCTGCAGCAACTGGCCCAGGGCGCGCGCGGCAACGATTCAACCCTGACCCTGGTCATGCTGCCCCGCCTGGACAAGGCCACGAAGACCGGCGCCTGGTTTTCGGCCCTGGATGCCGAGGGCGTGAGCATCCAGATCGACCCCGTGGAGCGCGGCCAACTGCCGGCCTGGATCGCCCAGCGCCTCGCAGCCCAGGGCCAGCGCGTGGTCGCGGGCGAGGAAGGCCAGCGCGCCCTGCAGTTTTTTGCCGACCGCGTGGAAGGCAATCTGCTGGCCGCCCACCAGGAAATACAAAAGCTGGCCTTGCTGCATCCTGCGGGCGAGCTGGGTCTGGCGCAGATCGAGCAGGCCGTGCTCAACGTGGCGCGCTACGACGTGTTCAAGCTCTCCGAGGCCGTGCTCGCAGGCCAACTGGCACGCGTCTCACGCATGCTCGACGGCCTGCAGGCCGAAGGCGAGGCCGAGGTGCTGGTGCACTGGGCCCTGGCCGAGGACATACGCGCCATCTGCCGCGTCAAGGCCGCCATAGCCGCAGGCCAGCCCCTGCCCATGGCGCTGCGCGCCCAGCGCATCTGGGGCGCCAAGGAAAAGCTCTATGAGCGCCTGCTGCCGCGCCTGAGCGACAAACAGGCAGCCGAACTGCTGCAAGCCGCCCATGCGGTGGACGGCATAGTCAAAGGCCTGCCCAGCGAAGGCTGGCCCCGCGACGGCTGGCAGGCCCTGCGGCGCCTGGCCATGGAGCTGGGGCAGGCTTGTGCGCCGGACTTGCATGCCTGATTTCGATTCATTGAACTGGAATATCTGCTGTGGTGTTGCACTTCGGATTTAAAGCCGCTCGCTCTTGTCGTTGAGAATTTTTCTTAATTTTCTCAAAAATGTTCTGCGCAATCGACTTCCATATGAGATGGAACATAAACCAGCCGATTCTTGAAAACAAGTTTAAATTATATTATTCGTTTTTTTATGTTGTCCAAATAGCGCAAATTCAATACAGAGAAGTAATAGCAAGCCTATTAGCCAGCATGGGAAAGTGCTCACGGTAAAAGCAATAATTTGAAATCCAACACCATTTGCATAAACCTCATCACTCGGAGGATGCTTGCCCCAAACGATGAGATCGTATATCAAATGAATTAAAACAAAAACACTCCATATGATGGTCGTTCGCTTGTAAATAAGTGGATTGTGAGCGGTCTTTGTTTTCATGGCACATTGGGTGGCTCAAATGGAGTTAAGGCATCAAGAACCTCGGGTGGTATTGAGCCTCCTCATGGGATCGCATAGGTTTGAGCTCCAGGCAATTGAACTGCGCCTCTTGCCACGCACCGACACCTCCAAGGCAAAGGGCAAGAAGGTATAGCGCACAACCACCCAGCGGCTAAAAGAAGAAGCCACCTGCAATCCCGCAAATTTTACCGCTGACGGGGTGCAGGTGTCTTTTTTCTAGTGGCTCACTATTAATTTTTCAGAGTTATTATTTGGAGTACGCCCTATAAAACTTCAACGATTTCACGATACCAGAGAGAGGGGCAAATACTGATAAATTCATTCTTGACTTCATGGGCCTCAGCTATTTTCCCCATGCTTCTTAAAGTGTAAAACCGATCAATGACGATTTGGGACTTTTTATTCCATTCACTATCAGCGCGTGCCATTTTATGAATTAGAACATCCAGGTCATCCAAGGAAAAAATCTCCCCTGGCAAAAGATCCTTGCAAAGCGAATCCAGCAATAGCACTTGTTCATTGCTAATTTCTGTACCTGGCTCAAATTCTCCACTCTTAAAGTCCGACAAAAGCTTGAATGCAGATCGAAGATCATTGAGACTCACACATACCTCCGTTATTTTTGGGCTTGCACTGGTGAAATGGCCAGTCTCCCGAGCCGGATGCAATGCATTTATCAAGACACGCTTGGCAATTTCCTCCCCAGCCATAGTTCACTCAATTCGCATAGGTACGAATACAAGCCTCCTTGTTTTTCTTGGGGCAAGGTTCGCCGCCAGTATTCTCATCGCCACCGCCCCATGGCGGCCAACGGGGTTTTTTTGTCAATCCCCAGACGATTCCGTCAACGATTGGGAGGCCCCAAACAATTACTGGGGCAATGGCAATTTCTCCTGTTGGATAAACGAAGCTCAACGGATTGCCATCCACATAGCCAAACTGATTTTTACCCCTCTCCAACCCAATCGGATCCTTAGATAAATACCTCCCCGTCTCCGGCTCGTAATACCGATAGCGGTTGTAATGCAGTCCTGTTTCCTCGTCATGGTACTGGCTCGGGAAGCGAATATGGTTTTTTATCCTGCTGCCTGCATCTACCCTGGCTCGCCCAAACGAGCCGTAGTCCGCTTCCCAGATGGTTTTCCCTTGGGCATCGGTGAGCTCCATGGGTGTTCCCAGATGGTCGCACTGGTACCAGGCCAGCTCTGGTAGGGGGTCATCGGCGCTTTATTTGCTTTGCATGCCTGGCGCATAAAGGTAATCAGTTTGCCCTTGGGGATCGCGCTCCAGCGCCAGGGTGTCATCATCATGATCAAACCCCTTCTTGCAGCTTTATAGAACCTGAAAATTTTTCTCTGTGCACACCCATGGTCTATAAGAACTTAAAAAGAAAACGAAGCGCTTGTCTTCCGCTAGGTTTAAATTATCGACATTGAGCTTTCGAATAAATTGAATTTTTGTTGTCGCAATGACGATGCTATCACCTCGCCATAAGGTCGCGGAAGATAACGAGCCTGTAACTAAATTAAGCCTCCCAACCTTGAATCCTACAGCCATATACCAATGAAAGCCTGCAGCCAGCAAAAATATAAGAGCGGACACTCCTAATATAGTAAATCCTGTTATATCGCCGATTGTGTTGAAATAAATCCAGGATTTCCATGCGAAATAAAGGAAAAAAGCAAAGCCTCCGCTTCCCACCGCTGCAGATATTTTCCAATGCATGTCAGTATTCATTGTTGCATCCACACTTTTTATCGCTTGCTCTCATTCGATTTTCAGTCAAGCTAATCGTTGAGGAGAGCCCAGATCCTGGGAGCCCTGCGATAGCTCTTTGCGTCACTTCGCTGCCCAAAGACCCTGTGAACCTAGTTCCCCATGCTCCTGGGGCAATTACGCCACAAAGCGCATCACCTATTGCTGAGCTCACAATTGCACCAACATTAAATTTGGTGAAATATGGGGGCAATGCTTTGCATTTGCCTGATAGCTATATTGCACATTCATTTATTTTGCTTCTTTATTTGATAAAAAATATAAAAAAGCAATAAAAAAGTATTGAAAAAAGTAAATATGATTATCGATTTTCTATATTCTTGAAAAGTAACTTTTAAAGATACGATAAAGTCTGTAAAAAAACAAATTAAAAATAATAAAATTGCTTTAATTCTGAAAACTGATCTGAGTTTTGAAATTATCAAAAAAAGTGAAATGAAAAATGCAATATAGGTAATTAATGCATCATATAGAGCAATTATATCCCCCAGAGCGAATGCATAATTAAAATGGGAAAAATAAAATAATAAAAATAATAATAATTTTGTGTGAAGTCTATTCACACGGACATGAAAATCCATCAATATCTTCTCTTTTAAATGCCTCCCAAGCTCTCCTTGTAACTTGAAAAATTGCACTGTCTTCATCTGGAACAAATATTTCTTTTCTTGCATGATTAATTTGCTCAATTTTTCCTTCATTTCCGCTCCACTCTTGAAATCCTGCGTGAGCAGGAGATGTTGCATCCTGAAGTGCATGTAAAGGGAAGCTCCAAAAACCATTGTTTGTATCGCAGCGAAGGCCAAAGTCAGCATGGAGCCTTTGCGTTGCTCATGTTTTAAGCAATTGAAGGCCATCCAGAGGCATTTATTGCCTCTTCTATCCGCCAATGCTCCCTAGCAGGCGAACCTCGCTCTTTTGGGGCCTGCTCTTGTAGAACGCATCCACCTCGTTTTCCAGAAACATGGCCAAGCTCTTGAGGTTGTAGCAGGTGGCCATCATGGTCATGGCCACCGTGGCACGGGCCTGGCCGATAGTACGAATGAGCTTGCCGCCCATGTGATGCACTTGAGCAAACGGATGCTCGACACGGACTCGGATTTTGGCAATGCGCTTGTTGCGCTGTTTCTGACATTCGCTCAAGGGCTGGCCAGGCTTGGCTTTGCGCTGGATGTGTTCACGATAGCCCAGCGTCTTGAGCATTTCGCTGCGCTGCGCGCTGGGGTAGCCCTTGTCGGCATAGGCATCGCGGCTCGTGTTGTGCTCGTCGAGCACCTCGTCAAAGTGCGTGCTGTCGTGCTCGCTGGCCGTGCCGGTGACGATCTTACGGATGAACTTGTGCTTGACGTCCACGTTGATGCTGAGCTTGTAGCCGTGGTAGCTCTTGCCGTGCTTTTTAGTGTGGGTGGCGCCCAGGTCTTTTTGCCGGCGCTTGGCTTGACTTCAATCCTCGGGCGTCTTGCCCTGTGCAAGTTGCTCTTTGTCCTCCTTGGTGAAGCGCTGGATAGGAGCCGGCACCAAAGTGGCATCGATGATTTGGCCGCAGCGTGCCAGGTAGCCGTGAGCGAGCAACTGGCCATTCACTGCTTGCAGGAGCGCCGTTACACCATCAACGCCCAGGCGCTGCTGGTAGAGCCAGATGGTGTTGCGATCCGGGATGGTGGGCAGGCAAAAGCGCTGGTAGCTCATGCAGTCAAGCAGTTGGTATTCGAGTTGCTCGTCGCTGAGATTGTTCAGGTACTTGAGCACCAGAATGCGAACCATGACCGCCGTGGGGTAGGTTGGACGTCCGCCCTTGCGAGCATCACCACGGGGCAGCAACTCGTCAATGACCTGTGTGAGATGGTCAAGTCGATGTGTCCGGCAATGCGCTGCAGCGGGTCACCCAAGGCCGCCATCTTTTGTTTGTGCGCTGCGCTGGCAAACAGGTCAACTTTGACGGCACTGCGCGAAGGTAGATGGCTCATCTGAGGATTGTCGGGCTTGCTCTGAGCGTTGCGAAGTTTTTAGAGGTTCCCTTAATAAATACTTATTTCCAGTGGAATACGATGTTTTGTCAAAATATCGGCTAACTCTGGTGAAATCATTGGGCCATATGCAGTTCCAAGCCCTCCCCACCAAGCGAACGATAGCTCGTAGCTAGCACCTGAACTACTCCACTCCGTTAATTTAAATTCTGGTTTGAAATTAGAAAAAATCCACTCTATATGCGCCAGTAAATTAGGCCCCTTGACAAACCCCGAAGAGGAGAGAATTCCAGAATATCGAAATGGAATTGACAAGGCGGGAAATCCAAGGCTATATTTTTTTGCAAGAGCCACCATCTCTTCAGGAGAGTCGCGATCCTTTATTTTCATACGCTTCACTCGTTTTGGTAGCATTGCTTGTAATATTTCATTACAATCATTTGATTCAACAACCAAGATACAATGATAATTATCATTTCTTGCCGAGATATTTTTGAAGCTCATTATTAATTACTCCAGACCCCTTACTCCACGCCCCCCACCTCTTCCACCACGGAGTAAATCATTAGTGGAAGGATGCTTGGGTTTCTTCTCGCCACGCATCCGCTCAGGACGAGGCCCATTACTTTGTCGCCTTTTTCTCTCCGCCTCCTCTTCAGATTTTTGCCAATCATAATACTCTTTTACTCTATCTGCACACTCTTTATTTGGAATATCATATGGTTTCTTTTTATTAAAACCTGGCTCTGAAGATTCAAACCATGGGGATTTTTTATTTTTATGCCACCAATCTTGAAATTCTTTATCCGATTCATAACCATACCATTGATCGACGCCTTCAACCAATCCGAGAGGATCAATAATCAGAAGAGGACTTCCACTAACATATCCAAACTTATTTATACCCCCCTCCAATCCAATCGGATCCTTAGATAAATACCTCCCCGTCTCCGGCTCGTAATACCGATAGCGGTTGTAATGCAGCCCTGTTTCTTCGTCATGGTACTGGCCCGGGAAGCGGATGTGGTTACTGGTGGTGCTGCCTGCATCCACCCTGGCCCGCCCAAACGCTCCGTAGTCTGCTTCCCAGATGGTTTTCCCTTGGGCATCGGTGAGCTCCATGGGCGTGCCCAGATGGTCGCACTGGTACCAGGCCAGCTCTGGTTTGGGGTGATCGGGGCTTTGTTTGCTCTGCACCATGGGCGTAAAACTGCCTGGCGCATAAAGATAATCGGTCTGGCTTTGGGAGTCGCGCTCCAGCGCCAGGGTGTCTCCGTCCCAGGCATAGAGCGTGGTGCCATAGCCGCGCTCGGCATTGCGCTTGTTGATCTGGGCTTTTTCATAGCCCGAGCCGGCGCCCGGTACGGGCGGTA
>NZ_AUCQ01000007.1 GCF_000429845.1 Comamonas composti DSM 21721 | reverse complement strand
CTGGCCGTGAGCGGCGCGGGCTTCTTTGCGCTGGCTCTGGCCACGGAGCGCCATGCCGAGCATCTTCTGGGGCGCCTGCCTGCACCGCGTTGGCGGATGCTGGCGCGCACTGCTGGTTGGCTGTTGCTGGCGGTATCGCTGGCCTGGGCCATCGAGGCGCTGGGTACAGGTATCGGCATCGCACTCTGGCTGGGCTGGCTGAGCATCGCGGCACTGGCCTGGGTCTTCACGTTTCCCCTGTGGCCTTGGCAGCCACCCGCGCGGGCCCACCCCCTGCGCAAGAGCAAAGCACCGCCGGACGCGCCTGTGGCCGTGAAGGGAGTGCGTACGCGCCGTTGTATTGCAGCCAGCCTGCTCGCACTCTCGGTGGTGGGTTTCGCGCTTGCGCTGGCCCGTGTGGAGGTGCAGCCGCTCAAGCGTCCCGATGTGATGCAGGGTACGGTGGGACCATGGCCCTTCACCTTTGCCGAAGCCGACCGCGGAGTGCCCGAGATCATGGAGATGGATGTCCCCATGAAGGAGTACCACCTGCGCTTTTGTGAGGTCTGCGATAGCGAAATCCGCCAAGCCTATTTGAAGGTCCACAAGCCCCGCTCGGCACGTGCAATCGGCATGGCTTTCATGGGGCAAAGCTGGACGCGGCGCGTGGAAATTCCGCTGCCCACCACCACCGAGGCCAACAGCGAGCTCTGGCTGACCGTTGTGGGCAAGGACGGAGCAGTGCATCAGACCGCATTGCGCCTGTCCCAGGCCTCGCCTGCCACTGTGGTGTGGTTCGATGAACAGAGGAAAGACCATGCTTCGCACTGAAAGAATGACCGCCCGATGGCTGCTTGCCTTCGGCCTGACGCTTGCTTGCGCCACGGTGTTCGCACACGAGCCTGTGGCCCGCTGCTTCCTGCTGGATGAAGCCACCGTGCGCTGTCGGGGTGCGACCAACGATGGCGACGAGATGCCCGGCTCGCGCATGGAAGTCATCGCACTGGACGGTACGCCGCTGCTCGAAGGCAAGCTGGGCGCCGACTCCACCTGGACCTTCAGGATGCCCACGCAGCCGTTCTATGTGCTGTTCGACATCGGCCCGGGATTGCAGGTCAGCGTCGAGCAGGAAGAGATCACTGCGCCTCCCCGCAGCCGCACGCCGCGCTGGATGCGCACGCCATAACCCAAGAAAAAGGAGAGGGCCATGTTGCCGTTCCACCCATCACGACACACCACACTGCGCTGGCCAGGTGCAGGCCTGGTCTTCGCGGCAGGACTGCTTGCCGCCACACTGGCGCGCGCCGACTACCTCTGGATTCAGCCCGAGGCGAATGGAGCCAAGGTCTTTGCGGGCGAGCTGCGCAAGCCGCTGGAAAAGCTTCCGGCACTCCAGGATGCCAAGGCCGTTCTGCCCGAAGCCGGGGAGGCCAGATATGCGCAGGCTGCGGATCACTTCGATGTTCCGGGTGCCGCAGGCGATACGCGCTTTGTCGCCACCCGCATCGGCGCCGATGGCGTGCTGACCTACTACCAGGCCCGCTTTGGCAGAGCGCAGACCGAGGCCGTCAACGACCTGGAGCTGGTGCCCACCGAACCGGGCGGCAACACCTATAGGCTCATCTTCAAGGGCCGACCGGTCGCCGCCAGCCAGGTCAATGTGGACACCAGCGAAGGCTGGCACCGCGTGCTCACTCCGGCCAAGGACGGCACGGTCAGCTTCACGCCTTACATCCCCGGCTTGTATGTTCTGGAAGTCACTGCGCGCGTGAACAACGGCAGCGTGACCTTGAACGGCAAGAAGTACGACGACGTGCGCCACACGGCCACGCTCAGTTTCGAGATCCCCCGCTGATGGCGGCCCGCTCCGTGCGACGCCGGCTCAGGACCGGCGGGGGCAAGCTCGCCCTGGCGATCCTGATTCTGCTGCTGTCTGCTGGGGGCTGGCTCCTGTTGCGGCCCGATTCGCCCTCGACATGGCAGACTGCAGTCGTCAGCCGCGGCGACATCGAATCCAGCGTTGCGGCCATAGGCACGCTGCAGCCCGTGCGTTCGGTGGAGGTGGGCGCGCAGGTGTCGGGGCAGATTACCCGCATCCATGTGCAGGCCGGCGATACGGTCGAAAAGGGCCAGTTGCTGGCCGAGATCGACGCCAGCGTGTTGGCCGCCACGGTGGAAGCCGGGCAGGCACAGATTGCCAGCTTGCGGGCCCAGCTTGACGATGCACAGGCCCAGGCAGAACTGGCAGGACAACAGCACCGCCGCCAGCAGCAGATGGCATGCGCTGAAGCCACGCGGCTGGAGGACGTACAGACGGCTGCGGCCACGCTGCGCTCGGCGCGGGCCAAGGTGGCACAGTACGAGGCCACGATCCGCCAGACGGCGGCCAGCCTGCGCGCTGACGAGGCGCGGCTGGGCTATACGCGCATCTATGCACCTATTGCAGGCGTGGTGACGGGTATCGATGTCAAGCAGGGCCAGACACTCAACGCCACTTACCAGACACCCACGGTGCTGCGCATTGCCGATCTCTCGCGCATGACGGTGTGGACCGATGTGTCCGAGGCGGATATCGGCCGCGTCAAGGCGGGCCAGGCCGCCTACTTCACCACGCTCGGCAGCGACAAGCGCCGCTGGGCCGGAACGGTACGCCAGGTGCTGCCGGCACCACCTGCTGCATTCGGTACGAATCCCTCTGGTGGCAGTGGCGCGGCCGCGGCATCGACCACAAAGGCTGTGCAGTACACCGTGCTGTTCGATGTGGCCAACCCCGATGGTGCCCTGATGCCGCAGATGACGGCCCAGGTCACCGTGGTGGCTGCCGCAGCCAAGGGCGTGCTCACTGCCCCGCTGGCCGCCTTCCAGCCCGCCAGTGACCCAGAGATGCATGAGGCTCGCCTGCTCGCTGAACAGGCCCCTGGCCAGGTCGTGGAGGTTCGCCGCGTGCGCCTGGGCGTGAGGGACCGGCTCCATGCCGAAGTGCTGCAAGGGCTGGCCGAAGGGGATCGCATCGTCACCGGCGAAACCGCGCCAACCGCTGGCCCCAGGAGATTCCGATGGTGACGCCACTCATCGAGCTGCGTGGCATCCGCAAACGCTACGGCGGCGGCTCCACGGGACGGCCCGAGGTCGAAGTGCTGCATGGCATCGATCTGGCCATCCATGCCGGCGAATTCGCCGCCATCGTGGGCCAGTCCGGATCAGGCAAGTCCACGCTGATGAATCTGCTGGGTTGCCTGGACCGGCCAAGCGAAGGCACCTACCGCTTTAACGGCCAGGACGTGGCCGGGCTGGACGCGGACGAGCTGGCCTGGCTGCGCCGCGAGGCGTTTGGCTTCGTGTTCCAGGGCTACCACCTGATCGCCACCGACTCAGCTTGTGAGAACGTGGAGATGCCGGCGATCTACGCCGGAAAAAACGAGGCCGAGCGGAAAAAACATGCAACTGCCTTGCTGGGGCGCCTGGGGCTTGCCGGCAAATTGCACCTGCGCCCCAACCAGCTCTCTGGCGGCCAGCAGCAGCGGGTATCCATCGCCCGGGCACTCATGAACGGCGGGCGCATCATCCTGGCTGACGAGCCCACGGGCGCACTGGACAGCCAAAGCGGCGCGGAGGTGATGGCGCTGCTGCACGAGCTGGCCGATGCGGGCCATACCATCATCCTCATCACCCACGACCGCGAGGTGGCGGCGCAGGCCCGGCGAGTCATCGAGATTCGCGATGGGCGAATTGTTGGCGACAGCCAGAAAGGCCAGCCCACGCCGGGCCGCGCGCCGGCCGCTCTTCTTCCTGCCAGCGCGATGCAGGCACGGCAACACCCAGGGACGCCACTGCTGGCAGACCTGCGTGAGGCGCTGCGCTCTGCCTGGCGCTCCATGCGCATCCACCGTTCACGCGCCGCGCTGACTTTGCTGGGCATCGTCATCGGTGTCGCCTCGGTCATCGTGATGCTGGCCGTGGGCATGGGAGCGCGCGAAGAAGTCGTAGCGCGCATGGGAGCCATGGGCTCGACCGTGATGTACATCAACAACCGCATACCGCCGCAGGGCGGGCCAGAAGGCGTGACGACGCTGGCCGACCTGGAAGAAGTGCAGAAGCTGCCGGAAGTGGCGCATGTGATGCCCGTGGCGCGCGACCCGGCCATGGTGCGCCATGGCAACGTGGCTTGGCAGGCCGACACCATCGCTGCAACCCCTATGTGGCCGGCGATCCATCACTGGCCTGTGGCCGAAGGCCGCTTCTTCACCGAGGCGGAAGATGACGAGTTGGCGCCGGTGGTGGTGATCGGGCAGAAGGTGCGCGAGCGCTTCTTCGATGCTGCGTCCCCGCTAGGCCAGCAGCTTCTCATCGGCAACTCGCCCTTCCAGGTGGTGGGCGTGATGGCGGAGAAAGGCGCCGGCGAAGGAGGCCGGTCCCAGGATGATCTGGTGGTAGTGCCTTATCGCTCGGGGATATTGCGTGTGTTTCCCAATGGGCGCAGCTTCGAGCCGCACTACACAGTGGTGCAGGCGCGCGACTCGGCCAGCGTGCTGCCTGCCCAGGCGGCCATCGAGGACTTGCTGCGCCAGCGCCATGGGCGCGAGGACTTCTTCGTCGCCAACGCTGCAGCACGCTTGCAGGCCGAGGCGCAGGCCAAGGACTCGATGACGACGATGCTCAGTCTGATCGCAGCCGTCTCGCTGCTGGTGGGCGGCATCGGGGTCATGAACGTGATGCTCATGGCGGTGAAGGAGCGCACGCGCGAGATCGGCATCCGCATGGCGACCGGCGCACGCCAGAGAGACATTCAACGGCAGTTCATGACCGAAGCGGTGCTGGTGACCATGGTCGGCGGCACGGCCGGAGTCGTGGCGGGGCTGGCCATCGGGGCGGGGCTGATCGTCTGGGGAAACTCGCTGGTTTTCTCGGTGAGCGCCATGCTGCTGGCATTTGGCTGCGCAGTAGCGACCGGACTGGTGTTCGGCTTCATGCCGGCGCGGCAGGCGGCAAGGCTAGATCCGGTGGTGGCGCTGGCAGGGGAGTGACGATGCTGGCAAGTGCAGCTATTGCTTTGGCCAGCGCTGCGTTCTTGCTGCTTGCGCAATGCCGATGGGCTCTCGACCCTGATCGAGCAGGCCCGGGCGCAGAGCCTGGGCGTGGCTCCAATATAGATTGTTGCAACAGCGCCATCCGGGTCGATTCAGGCGGGCTCTTGCAGTTTTGCTGCCGTTCCTTTCTGAAACGGCAGCTGTGGACATTTAGACCTGCTAACACAAGCCTTGATACGTCGTTGCTTCGCCTTGTCGTACTTTTGTACTGCCTGTGGCTTCGCGCCTCGTCTCAAACGCCAACCCTTCGGGCCAGTGCCTTTGCGGGCGGTCTGCAGCGTTGCGAATCCTCGCAATAGCACGGCTATTGCTGCGGTATCGCACCTTGTATCCCATCCCGCACAGACACTGGCGCGGCACCGAGGAGATCGTAAACACGCTCTTAGTCAAACGGCCTGGGCCTTGGCGTCTCGTCGCTGGAGGGCGGCAGAATCGGCAGGCCGATGCGTGGCTGGTCGCCTGTCAGGGTCTTGAGAAAGGCCACGATCTTGCTGTTTTCGTCCTCGCTGAACTTGCGGCCCAGCTGCAGCCGGCCCATGACGTCCACGGCCTGGGCCAGGGTGTCGGCCGCGCCGTCGTGGAAGTAGGGGTAGGTCAGCTCCACATTGCGCAGCGTGGGTACCTTGAAGTTGAAGCGGTCGGCGTCGTTGCCGGTCACGGCGGAGCGGCCTTCGGCGCCCACGCTGTCCTTGTAGGGCTCGACCACGCCCATCTTCTGGAAGGAGTTGCCGCCCACGGCCGGGCCGTTGTGGCAGGCCACGCAGCCGCTTTCCTTGAACAGCTTGTAGCCGGCCAGCTCGTTCTTGCTCAAGGCCTTGCTGTTGCCCTTGAGCCATTGGTCAAAGCGCGAGTTGGGCGTGACCAGGGTTTCTTCGAAGGCCGCGATGGCCGTGGTCACCTGGTCTATGTTCAGGGGCTCTTTCTGGAACACCTTCTTGAACTCGGCGCGGTAGGCGGGAATCGAGCGCAGCACGTCCACGGTGAGCTCATGCGTGAAGGCCATCTCCTTGGGGTTGGCGATGGGACCGCCGGCCTGCTCCTTCAGGTCCTTGGCGCGGCCGTCCCAGAACTGGGCCAGGTTGAGGCTGGAGTTGAGCACCGTGGGCGAATTGATCGGGCCTTTTTGCCAGTTGTGGCCGATCGAGGTCTTGAGGTTGTCGCTGCCGCCCATGCTCAGGTTGTGGCAGGAGTTGCAAGAGATGAAACCCGAGCGCGACAGCCGGGGCTCGAAGAACAGCTTTTTGCCGAGCTCGACCATGGCCGGATTTGCGACCTTGGCCGCGACGATGGGCGAGATGGGCTCGGAGGCGGCGGCCTGCTGGGCCTGGGCCGGTGCAGCCAGACCCAGTCCCAACGCTGCGGCCAGCAGGGAGTTGGCCAGCGACGGTGCGAAGCGGTGTTGCAGATTCATGAAGTTCCCATCGTTTTTTATGGTTTGTAGCCCCGGGCTCATGACCTGGGGTCGTGAGGTGTCTGGCTCTTTTTGCAACCCTTTTGGCGACCTTGGGAGGTGTTTGAGGCAGTTGCCTTGAGCAGACATCTTGATTTGACTCCCTACAATTCGCATGGGTATTGCGCATGCTCAAACACAGGGCCGTAGAGGCCTGGATCAGACACCGCCCCACGCGAGCATGGGCTTTGAGAATAATTTCTGGCAAGTTGGGAGACAGCCCATGGCAAGCATTTACGAGCAGGACCTTGAACGAAACGAGGCCAACCATGCGCCCTTGAGCCCGCTGGGCTTCATCGAGCGCACGGCCGAGATCTACCCGCAGCAGCTGGCCGTGGTGCACGGCGATCTGCGTCGCACCTGGGGCGAGACCTATGCGCGCTGCCGCCAGCTGGCCAGCAGCCTGCAGCGCGCGGGCGTGGGCAAGAACGACACCGTGGCCGTGATGCTGCCCAATACTCCGCCCATGGTGGAGGCGCATTTCGGCGTGCCCATGGCGGGGGCGGTGCTCAATACGCTGAACACGCGCCTGGACCCGGAGACGATTGCCTTCATGCTCGACCACGGCGAGGCCAAGGTGCTGATCGTCGATCCCGAGTTCACGGGTGTGGTGGCCAGGGCGCTGGCGCTGCGCACGCGCCGCCAGCCCCTGCTGGTGATTCAGGTCGAGGATGCGCTCTACGGCACGGCTGCCGAGCAGGTGGGCAGCGTGGACTACGAAAGCTTTGTGGCCGCCGGCGATGCGCAGTTCGCCTGGCAGCTGCCAGGCAGCGAGTGGGATGCGATCGCGCTCAACTACACCAGCGGCACCACGGGCAATCCCAAGGGCGTGGTCTATCACCACCGGGGCGCGCACATCAATGCCGTGAGCAATGTGCTGGAGTGGGACATGCCCAAGCACGCGGTCTATCTGTGGACCCTGCCCATGTTCCACTGCAACGGCTGGTGCTTTCCCTGGACCGTGGCCGCGCGTGCGGGCGTCAACGTCTGTCTGCGCCGCATCGAGGCCGCAGCCATCTTCGAGGCCATACGCGCGCATGGCGTCACGCACTACTGCGGCGCGCCCATCGTCCACAGCCTGCTCGTGAATGCGCCCGAAGCGCTCAAGACCGGCTTGCCTGCAGGCGTGAAGGCCATGGTCGCGGGGGCGGCGCCGCCGGCCTCGATGATCGAGGGCATGGAGCAGCTGGGCTTTGAGATCACCCATGTCTACGGCCTCACCGAAATCTACGGCCCGGCCACGGTCTGTGCCAAGCATGCGGCCTGGAGTGCGCTCGACATTGGCGAGCGTGCGCGCCTGAACGCGCGCCAGGGCGTGCGCTATCACCTGCAGCGCGATGCGCGCGTGCTCGACCCCGAGACCATGGAGCCCGTGCCCCATGACGGCCAGACCATGGGCGAGATCATGTTCCGCGGCAACATCACCATGAAGGGCTATCTGAAGAATCCCCAGGCCACGCAGGAGGCCTTTCGCGGCGGCTGGTTCCACAGCGGCGACCTGGCCGTGCAACACCCCGATGGCTACATACAGATCAAGGACCGCAGCAAGGACATCATCATCTCGGGCGGGGAAAACATCTCCTCCATCGAGGTCGAGGATGCGCTCTACCGTCACCCGGCCGTGCTGGCTGCGGCCGTGGTTGCCAAGCCCGATCCCAAGTGGGGCGAGACGCCTTGCGCCTTCGTGGAGATCAAGGCCGGTGCCGAGGTGACGGTCGAGGACATCGTGGCCCACTGCAAGCAGCACCTGGCCGGCTACAAGGTGCCGCGCGCCGTGGTGTTCGGCGAGCTGCCCAAGACCAGCACGGGCAAGATCCAGAAGTTCGAGCTGAGAAAGAAACTCACTCCCTGAACGGCTGCGCTGCGGGTTGCCTTTCTAGGCCGCCCTGGGCTGCGCCTGCGGCAGCTCCATGTTCCTGGCCGTGGCCAGCATGGTCGCGCACAGGGTTTCCTGGCCGTCCCGGCAGGCGTAGACCTGGGCCTGGGCCACGGTGAGCAGCTTGGCGGCCTTGAGCACGCTGCCGCGCGCCACGAGGCTGCTGCCGTTGGCCGGGCCGACGATCTTGAGCGTGCAGTCTATGGTGGCGTTGACCCAGCCTGCGGGCAGCAAGCTGCCGGCTGCGGCCATGGCTGCAAAGTCGGCGGCCGCGAAAATGGGCGTGGCCTGCAACTGCCCGGGCCTGAAGCTCAGGCTCTCCTGATAGGGCAGGGTCAGCTCCACCTCGCCGGGGGCAATGCGCGTGAAGCGCAGTTGCAGCGTTTGCGCGGCCGGCATGGACAGGACCAGGGCCTGCAGGTCGCGCGCATAGTGTTCATTGGCTGGGGTCATTTTCTCTACCTTTGGGGTTGCGGGCTTGGGGGGCGCGGACGCGGGGAAAGCCGGGCTTGCCGTGCGCAGCCTGCGGGCGTGCCGATGCAGGCGCACGCTCGTGCAGCCATGCGATGTGCTGGCTCAGCTGATTGCGCAGTGCCTGCTGGCGGGCAATCAGTTCGTCCACTTCGGCCATGCGCTGCTGCAGGAGCGCGATCATCCGGTCCGTGCCCAGAGTCTGGCTGCGGTAGGCGGGCAGGATTTCGGCAATGTGTTTGAGCGAGAAGCCGCAATGCCGCGACATGGCGATGAAGCGGAGTTCGCGGATCACGCCTTCGTCGAACTCGCGGTAGCCCGAGGGGCGCCGCCGGCTGGCGATCAGCCCCAGGCTTTCGTAGTGGCGTATGGCATGGGCCGAGACGCCTGCACGCCTGGCGAGTTCCGAGATTTGCATGCGGGGCAGGTTAACAAGCTTCGCCTTGCACGAAGCTTGTGGCAGGTGGCGATTTTTTTGCAGAACCCGTGAAGAGATTCAAAAAGAGAAGCGGCTAGCGCTTGCCAGTATTGGGTTTCAGAAGGTAAACCCTTTGAATTCCAAGACTGGCAAGCGCTAGCCGCTCCTGTTTTCAATGGCCCGCAGTCTTGGAGAACAGCTGTATGACGAGCACGCCGGCCACGATCAAGGCCATGCCGGCGATGGCGGGGCCGTCGAGTTTCTGGTTCTGCCAGAGCCAGCCGACCACGGAGATCAGCACAATGCCCACGCCCGACCAGATCGCATAGGCCACGCCCGTGGGGATGCTGCGCAGCGTGAGCGAGAGAAAGTAGAAGGCGCACAGATAGCCCACGGCCGTGATCACCGTGGGCCACAGCCGCGTAAAGCCCTGGGACTCCTTGAGAAAGGAGGTGGCAATGACCTCGGCGACGATGGCCAGGCCCAGATAGGCGTAGTTGGAGCTCATGGGAGCAGGGGCGTCAGATTGCGGCGCGGCTGCCCGTGCCCTCGGGCCAGCGCGTGAGCACGTCGAAGCCGGTTTCGGTGACAACGACCATGTGCTCCCATTGCGCGGACAGCGACTTGTCGTTGGTGATCACGGTCCAGCCGTCGGCCAGCTCGCGCGTCGCGGCCCTGCCTGCGTTGAGCATGGGCTCGATGGTGAAGATCATGCCGGGCTCCAGCGTCATGCCCTGGCCCGGCTGGCCGTAGTGCAGCACCTGGGGATCGTCATGGTAGATCTGGCCTATGCCGTGGCCGCAGTAATCGCGCACCACGCTGAAGCGCTCGCGCTGAGCCACGCTTTGAATCGCATGGCCGATGTCGCCCAGCGTGGCGCCGGGGCGCACGGCGCGTATGCCGGCCAGCAAGGCCTCGTAGGTGGTCTCGACCAGGCGGCGCGCCTGGTTGCCGGGCTGGCCCACGTAGTACATGCGGCTGGTGTCGCCGATCCAGCCCTCGGGCGTGGTCACGGCCACATCCACGTTGAGGATGTCGCCTTCCTTGAGAATCTGGCGCGCATCGGGAATGCCGTGGCAGACCACATGGTTGAGCGAGGCGCAGACCGTCTTCGGAAAGCCGTGGTAGCCCACGTTGGTGGGCTTGCAGCCGAGCTCGCCGACGATGAAGTCGTGGGCCAGGCGGTCCAGGTGCTCGGTGCTGACCCCGGGGCTGACATGCGGCACCAGCATTTCCAGCACGCGCGCAGCCAGATGGCCGGCCTTGCGGGACTGCGCAATGGCGGCAGCATCGTGCAAGGGAACGCTATGAGGTTTGCCGCGCTTCATTGCAGGCCTTTCGCCGCAGCGGCGCCCAGGGCCGGCATGGTTTTCTTGCCCGCCTGGCGGTCGGCGCGCTCATGGAGCAGGGCGCATATGCCTGCATAGTCGAGCTGGGGATGGAGTTCTGCCAGGCGGCCCACGCGCAGCCAGTGCTCGGCCTGGGCGTTGATGGAGCGGCTCAGGGCCGTGCTGGACAGGCGGATTTGATCGTGCAGATCGTCGGATATTTTTACGATTCCCATAGGGCCGGAATCATAAAGCCAATATACGTTTCGTATATTTTTCGGGTTTTTGCCAGGCCTCAGAGCAGGCCCTCGATGGGCAGCCAGCCGAGGATGTGCAGCATCAGGCGCTGCAGCACATGGGTGCCGGGCTCGGTGTCTGTGGTCTGGGGCAGGGGCGGCTGGCCCGCGAGGCTGGTCCAGCGCAGCCGGCCTTGCGTATCGAGGTCGAGCGCATAGGCGGCATGGGCCAGGCTGTGGTCGAGCATCTCGCTCATCTGCGCGGCCAGCGCGGGGCTCTCGATCACCAGGCCCATCTCGGTGTTCAGCAGCGCCGAGCGCGGATCGAAGTTGAATGAGCCGACAAAGACGCGCTGCCTGTCGATGGCAAAGGTCTTGGCGTGCAGGCTGGTTCCCGAGCTGCCGGGGCTGGAGCCCGAGCCCGAAGATCCCATGGCCTTGACGGAGGTGCTGGCCCTGGGTGCGTCGGGCGTGGCTCCGGGCTGGCGGCGCAGCTCGTAGAGGGCGATGCCCTGCTCCAGCAGGGGCTTGCGGTACCGGGCGTAGCCCGCATGGACCAGGGCCACATCCGTGGCCTGCAGGCTGTTGGTGAGCACGCGCACCTTGACGCCCTGGCGGCTGAGCGCAGCCAGCGCGTCCACGCCAGCCTGGGTGGGCACGAAATAAGGCGATACCAGATCCAGCTCGCGCAGGGGCTGGCCGATGACGGGCGCCAGCTGGGTCAGCAGCAGGCCTTGCTCGTCGGCCTGGCCGAGCACCTTGGCCGGATCGTCGCTGACCAGGGTGGCATGGGCCCAGTGCAGGGGCAGCTCGCCTGCGAGCAGCTCCGTGCTGAAGCGGCTTTGCGTCACGGCCTGCACATAGTCCCGGGCCCTGGGGCGCTGGATCTCGAAGCGCAAGGACTGGTAGGCCTTGGCCACCGCATAGTCGGGCAGGACCGGCAGCAGCCTGTCCACGGGATAGGCCGAGGCACTGTTCCAGTACAGGTCGAAGGCCTGGGCAATGCTCTGGACCACGGGGCCGGCGGCCATGACGTCCAGATCGGCGAACAGCACGCCGTCCGTGGCCGCGAAATATTCGTCGCCGATGTTGCGTCCGCCCACGATGCTGGCCTGGCTGTCGGCCGTGAAGCTTTTGTTGTGCATGCGCCGCTGGGTGCGCGAGAAGTCCGTGAGATAGCCGAGAAACTTGGGCGTGCGCTGGACAAAGGGGTTGAACAGCCGGACCTCCACCTTGGGGTGCTGGTTCAGCGCGGCCAGTTCGTTGTCCAGGCCAGCCGTGCCGCCATCGTCGAGCAGCAGGCGCACGCGCACGCCGCGCTCGGCCGCCTGGTGGAGCTCGCCCAGCAGCAGATGGCCGGTGGTATCGCCGCGCCAGATGTAGTACTGCACATCCAGGGTGCGCTCGGCCGCGCGTGCGAGCAGGGCCCTGGCCGCAAAAGCATCATGCGCATCGGGCAGGGGATGGATGCCGCTGCGCCCCGGGTGCTGCTCCTGCAGCGGGGCCAGCGCCTGGCCCAGTCGCGTCTGTCTGGCCTGATCCTCGGGCAGGGCCCGGGATTCGCTGCGGTCCGTCAGCGGAGGAAGAGAGCAGGCGGCAAGCATCAGGCAGGAGAGGGCGGGCAACAGAATGCGGTGGATGCCGCGCAGGCATGGGGGCATGAAAGACGGCTTCAAAGAACTCTGGTCCTGCTCAATGCAGCCACTGGATGAAGAGCTGTATGAGCGTAGCGTTGACGATATCCACAAAAAAGGCTCCGACCATGGGCACGATCAAAAAGGCCTTGTGCGAAGGGCCGTACTGGTTGGTGATGGCCTGCATATTCGCCACGGCCGTGGGCGTGGCACCCATGCCGAAGCCGCAGTGGCCGGCGGCCAGCACCGCAGCATCATAGTTGCGTCCCATGAAGCGGAAGGTGATCAAGGCCGCATAAAGGCCCATGACCACGGTCTGTGCGGCCAGAATCACCATCAGCGGGGCGGCCAGGCCGGCCAGCTCCCACAGCTTGAGCGACAGCAGGGCAATGGCCAGATAAATGGACAGCGAGGCATTGCCGAACACATCGATGGCGCGGTCGAAGACCTGGAAGCGAAACACATAGTCGAGCGTATTGCGGATCAGCACGCCGCCGCCCAGCGCCCAGACAAAGGTGGGCAGCGCGAACTTTGTGCCTTCGCTCGCATGCGTCATGAACTCGGCAAAGCCCAGGCAGCCTGCGAACAGGGCCAGGGTTTCGATGGCGGCGTTGGTCGTGATGAGGCGCACCTGGTCGGGGTTCTCGAAGCCGCCGAGCTCCGAGCCTTCGCTCAGGGGTGGCTGGTTTTGCGGGGCCTGGGCTTCGGTCATGGGCTCGGCCAGGCGGCGGCGCGTGATCAAGGCCTTGGCCAGCGGCCCGCCTATGAGTCCGCCGATCACCAGGCCGAAGGTTGCGCAGGCAATTCCCAGGGTGATGGCACCGTTGATGCCGTACCGGTTTTCGAACACCTCGCCCCAGGCGCCTGCGGTTCCATGGCCGCCGGTGAGCGTGACCGAGCCTGCGATCAGGCCGACCAGAGGATCCAGCCCCAGCGCGCTTGCCAGGCTGATGCCCACGGTGTTCTGCACGGCGATGAAGACCACGACAATGAGCAAAAACAGCAGCAGGGACTTGCCGCCCTCACGCAGCTTGGAGAAATTGGCGCTCAGCCCGATGGACGAGAAGAACACCAGCATGAAGGCGGTTTGCAGATCGCTATTGAAGGTGATGGAGTAGCCGAGAAAGTAATGCAGCGAGAACAGCGCCGCCGCGACGACCAGGCCGCCCGCCACGGGCTCGGGAATGTTGAACTCGCGCAGAAAGCGGATGCGGTGCACCAGCCATTTGCCCAGCAGGAGGACAAGCGCGGCGCTGATCAGGGTGTAGTAGCTGCTGAAGGTCAGGTGCATGGTGTTCGGAAACGTCAAAACGCACCTCGGCCATGGGGCGGGTGCGAAGGCCCCGCCCCTTGAGTCAGGTGCGAGACAGGTCGGGAAAGCCCGGGAATTGTGTCTCGGTGTATGCCCGCGCAATGTAGGCGCAGGCCTTTTCCCGATGCTGGAGGTGGCGGGAATCCCTGGTGTCAGCCCTCTACCGGGCCGGGGCGGCGATCCAGCACGCTAAAGCGTGCCTGGGTGAGCACCGGGCTGTTCGCCAGCAAGGGGTTGAGCACGGTGCGCAGCTCGCAGTCCCAGCGCTCGGGCGTGATATCGGCCCAGCCATAGCCGCGTTCCTCGCAGCGTGCGAATAGCACCTGCGGGTTATGGGCGCGCACTGCGTCCACCTTGGCCTGGGTGGTGCCGCTGCGCGAGCTGATGGAGGTGGTGCAGAATTCGCTGGCCACGACGGGGTTGTCCGGGGCCGGTGGCAGATCGGCCCGGGCGGGCAGGGCGCAGACATAGTTCTGGTGTATGTCTCCGCCAAGAACCACGCTGTTGCGCGGCGCCTTGCCGGCTGCCCCCGACAGCTGCTGCATGAGGCGCTGGCGCGCCGCAGGGTAGCCATCCCAGCTGTCGCTGGCCTGCACGCCCGAGGGATAGCGGCGTGCCGAGAGCAGGGTGGTCTGGGCCATCACGCTCCAGCGCATGTTCTGCTCGGAGCTGCGTGAGTCCGTGCCGGCATCCTGGGCCAATTGGCGGTACAGCCAGCGCTCCTGGTCCCAGCCCAGAAAGCTGCGGCTGGCTGCATGCAGGGCCTGGCAGTCGCCGGGACGCACACTGCCCGCATTGGGCGCGCCGGTCGTGCGGCAGGCCTGGAGGTCGCGGTACTGGCGCCCGTCCAGCAGGTGCAGATGCGCAAGCCGGCCCCAGCGCAGGCTGCGATAAAGGCGCGGGCCGGAAAGGCCGGCAGCCAGCGTGTCGGCGCGCAAAGGCATGTTCTCGTAGAAGGCCTGGGTGGCTGCTGCACGTCTGGCCGCAAAGCGCTGGGCATTGCCCATGCCCTGCTGGCCGGCGTAATCGTTCTCCACTTCATGATCGTCCCAGATCACAGCCCAGTTGCAGGCCGCATGCGCAGCCTGCAGATGAGCATCGCTTTTGTAGAGTGCATAGCGGTCGCGGTAGTCCTGCAGGCTTTGTGCGGTGCGCAGGTTGTGGCTGCGCGCCATGCCCAGGCTCAGGCCTGGAGAGGCCGATTCGTAGATGTAGTCACCCAGGAAGAGCACGAGATCGGGCGGGTCCTTGAGCATGTGCGCCCAGGCCGCGTAATAGCCATGCTCCCAGCGCTGGCAGCTGGCATAGGCCAGACGCAGTCTTTTGGGCAGGCTGTCCCGCGCGGGCGCCGTGCGGCAGCGGCCTGTGGTGCTTACGGCATCGCCGAGCATGAAGCGGTAGTAGTACCAGCGGTCGGGGGCGAGCCCGTCCACCTGCACGTGAAGTGAGTGGCCTTGCTCCGGCAGGGCCATGGCCTGGCCCGAGCGCTCCATATGGAGAAAGCGCGAGTCATGCGCGAGCTCCCAGCGCACGCTCTGGGCAGGCAGGGTCGTTGGCAGGCCTGGCGCGGCTGGTGCCAGGCGGGTCCAGAGCAGTACGTTGTCGGGTTCGGGGTCGCCACTGGCCACGCCCAGCGTGAACGGGTTGTAGCCCGGGCGCTCGCCCATGCGCGCCCAGGCGGGAAGCTGACCCATGGCCGTGGCCAGGCTGGAGGCCAGCAGAAAATGGCGCCGGGAGTAAACCTCATGGACGCAGGCGGGCAAGAACATGTCTTTGTATCGGTTGTCCATGGCGCATTCATCGGCATGGCCGGAGGCTGGTGCATGCCAGGGCCGAGGCGGGCCTTGGCCGCTTTATTTCGGCATTTCTTCGTGCGGCCATTGTGCTCCCGATGAGCAGGCGATGCAGCGGCCGCTGCGCAGTTTGGCGCGCAGCATCGTGGCTTGGGCGCGTCGCAGAAGCTCGCCCGTGCTGTCACTGCTTTGCAATTGAACGATTCCTGCACTCAGGTTCAGGTGCAGCAGTGCCGTGTCCGAGCTGCCCAGATGCATGGGGGTGCTGTCCAGCACACGTTGCAGGCGCTGCAAGGCAATCAGGGCCGAGGGCTCGTTGGTCTCGGGAAACAGCAGGACAAAGGTCTGCTCGTCGTGACGGCCTATGCTGTCCTCGGGGCGCAGATTGCGGCGCACCAGATGGATCATGTGAGCCAGGGCTGCGGCGCCGATGTTGTTGCCATTGCCGTCGCTCAAGGTGAGTACTTCATCCATGTCCAGCATGGCCAGGCTCAGGGGGCGGTGATGGCGTTTGGCACGTGCCACCTCGGCGCTCAGGACTTCGCCCAGACCCTGGTGGTTGAGCTGGCCCGTAAGCTCGTCGCGGCGTGTGCGCAGCTCGGCTGAGTCGAGCTCCTGCTGAAGCTCCTGGATCTGTGCCTCGCGGGCCTCGGTCTGCTGGCGCAGGTCTTGCAGCTCCAGATGGGCCGTGTGGCTGTTGCGTGCGAGATTGTGCGTGGACTCCAGCAACTGCTGCAGCAGCGGGGCTGCATCCTCGGGCTTGTGCATATGGGCCAGCCTGCGTGCGGCCCGCTCCATCTGGTTGTCCAGCGCTTCATGGCTGCTGGTGATTTCGGCCAGCCTTTGCACAAAGCCGGCGAGCAGGGTCTTGAGAGCCTGCTGGGCGTCGTCCACGCCTTGCTGCAACTGGCTGCGTCGCAGCAGCAGGGCTTGCAACGCATGTTGGGCCTGTTCCAGCTGGGCAGGCCTGAGCGGAGGGGCAACGGCTTTCTTCAGCGAAGCAAACTGCGGTGCCAGCCATTTGTCCCCTTGCGAGTCCAGCGCCAGATGCTCGATCAGCGCGTGCACAAGGGCTAGCAGCGAGCGGCGCACCTGGCCCTGGTCTGCCACGAGCAGCGAGAGCTGGTAGTGCTGGTCATGCAGGCAGTTGGCCAGGCTTGCGGCCTTGACCGGGACGGCATGCAGGACCTGGCCGAGCTGGGCGTGCAGTTGCAGTGCCAGGGGATCGAGTTCTTCGAGCAGGGGCTGCAGCAGCTCGAAGCGGCGCTGCAGCTGATCGACCAGCGGCAGCGGCAGGGCCCGGGCTGGTATCGGACTTGAGCCCTGCTCCGTGCTCGGCAGGGCCAGGATCTCAGGCGCACGCATGGCTGCGTGGGCATAGGCAACCATGGCCTGCTGCAGGCTGTGCCAGTCGCGCAGCTCCACGGCATCGCCCAACTGGTCTCTGAGGCGCTTCTGGGTCGAGGTCTGCGCCGGCAGCAGGGCGTGTATGCAGCGCAGTGCTCCATGGGGAAAGCGCGGCGGATTCATTTTTCCGGCCGCGCTTTCGTAGAGCTGGGCGTAATTCTCCGGGGTGGGCGGCAGCTTTTTCAGTGCCAGTTGCCTAAGGGTTTCGCGGGCAAGGTCGGATGCGGAGCGTTCAACCATGGACAGGCATTGAGGGAATAGGCAATGCCCCGGAGTTTGACACGAACGTGCGCGTTTTTCACTCGTTATTGGTCAGAATCAGTTTTCCCTTGACCTGGCGTGAACCCATGCGTTCGTAGGCTGCGTGCAACTCGGCCATGGGCAAGGATTTGTCGATCACGGGCTTGATCTTTGCTTGCTCGTACCACTGTCCGAGCTCCATCATCATGCTGGCATTGGCCTTGGGTTCGCGCTTGGCGAATTCGCCCCAGAAAACCCCCACCAGGGATGCGCCTTTGAGCAGGGCCAGGTTCAGCGGCAGGGAAGGGATGGGCCCGGAGGCAAAGCCGATGATCAGGTAGCGGCCGCGCCAGGCGATGGAGCGAAAGCAGGGCTCGGCATAGTCTCCACCCACGGGGTCATAGATCACGTCCGGACCCTTGCCATCGGTGGCGGCCTTGATGGCTTCGCGCAGGTCGCCCTGGCTGTAGTTGATGGTCAGGTCCGCTCCCTGCTCCTTGCACAGTGCGCACTTTTCATCGCTGGATGCGGCGGCGATCACGCGGGCCCCGGCAGCCTTGGCTATCTGTATGGCGGCCGTGCCCACGCCGCCGGCAGCGCCCAGCACCAGAACGGTCTCGCCCGCCTTGAGCTGGCCCCTGTCCATGAGCGCATGGTGCGATGTGGCATAGGTCATGATGAAGGCCGCAGCCTCTTCGAAGCTCATGCTTTCGGGCAGGGGCATGCACATGGCGGCGGGCGCCAGCGTATGCGTGGCGAATCCACCGGTGCCAGAGAGGCAGGCCACGCGCTGGCCGACCTGCAGGTGGCTGACGCCGTCACCCAGGGCCACCACGCGGCCTGCATATTCCGAGCCCGGAACAAAGGGCAGTGGCGGCTTGATCTGGTACTTGTTTTGTACGATCAGCAGATCGGGGAAATTCAGGCTTGCGGCCTTGACCTCGAGCAGAACCTGACCAGGCCCAGGGGTGGGCATGGGAAGTTGGGTCCACTGCAATTGGTCAACGCCTGTGGGTGTCGTGCAAAGCCATGCGTGCATGCTGTCTCCTTGAAGGTTTGCGGCGATGAGTTTGCGACGATGATATGGGCCGTGGCTGGAACCTGCATGTCCCAGGGGCGACCAGCAGCCGCCTACAATTCGCTGCACTATTTGCTGTACCCATGAAGATCCTCATTTCCAACGACGACGGCTATCAGGCCCCAGGCATCGTGGCCTTGTACGAGGCGCTGCGCGAGGTCGCCGAGGTTGAAGTGGTGGCACCCGAGCACAACAACAGCGCCAAGTCGAATGCCTTGACGCTGAACGCCCCGCTGTATGTGCACACGGCCCACAACGGATTTCGCTATGTCAACGGCACGCCTGCGGATTGCGTGCACATAGCTCTCACGGGCTTGCTTGGCTATCGGCCCGACCTGGTGGTCTCGGGTATCAATAATGGCGCCAACATGGGCGATGACACCATCTACTCGGGCACCGTGGGCGCGGCCATGGAGGGCTTTTTGTTCGGCATTCCCGCGATCGCCTTTTCCCAGGTGGACAAGGGCTGGGCCGAGATCGAGGCCGCTGCTGCTGCCGCGAGGAACATGGTCGCGGACATGCAGTCCCAGAGCCTCATCGGCACCGCGCCCTGGCTGCTCAACGTGAACATTCCGAATATGCCTCTGCAGGCGCTCAAGCCGCTCAAGCTGTGCCGTCTCGGCAGGCGCCATGCGGCTGAGCGCGTGATCACCCAGCAAAGCCCGCGTGGCGAGACCATGTACTGGATAGGCAGTGCGGGCGCGGCCAAGGATGATTCCGAGGGCACGGATTTCCATGCCACGGCACATGGTCATGTCTCCATGACGCCGCTCAAGGTGGATTTGACGGATCATGAGCATCTCGGCTATTGGGCCCAGACTGCTGCCAGGCTGGCCGGGCACGCTGGCGCCGTGCGCGCTCCAGCCTTGGAGGCAGGCATGGCGGGGCTGGCGTGAGCGAGCGTCGTCTGCCCTCGTGGGTTGCGCGCTCTGCCCAGGGTGCGCCCCCGGCGTCGGCCAGGAGCGTGCAGCCGCGCCCGGCCCAGCCCGGCGCTGTGCCCATGCCCTCGGGGCTGGGGTTGGATTCGGCAGCCGTGCGCGCACGCATGGTGCAAAGGCTGGCCGCGTCCGGCCTGAAGTCGGCCGCCGTGCTCGAAGCCATGGGAGGCGTTGAGCGTCATCGCTTTGTCGACAGTGCCCTGGTCAACCAGGCCTATGAAGACACCAGCCTGCCCATAGGGCTGGGTCAGACCATTTCAAAACCCAGTGTGGTGGCGCGCATGATCGAGCTGCTGCTTGATTGCGATGCTGCAAGAGATGGCCGGGGGCGGGTGCTGGAGATCGGCACGGGCTGCGGTTATCAGGCAGCCGTGCTGGCCAGGGTGACGCGCGAGGTCTATTCCATAGAGCGGCTGCGGGGCCTGCACGAGAAGGCGCGCAACAATCTGCGCCCCTGGCGCCTGGCCAATGTACATTTGATTTTTGGTGACGGCATGCTGGGCTATGCGGGTGGTGCGCCCTATGCGGGCATCATCTCTGCGGCTGGTGGAGAGAACATGCCTGACGCCTGGTGCGAGCAACTGGCTGTGGGTGGGCGCTTGATTGCGCCCATGGTGGTTGCCCCCGGTCGTCAGGCCTTGCTGGTAATTGACAAGAGTTCCTATGGGTTTACTCAGTCGGTTCTGGAAGCCGTGAATTTTGTCCCCCTAAAATCGGGGATCGCCTAGAAGGGAATATTTATGTTGGTATCGAGAGGTCTTGGAGCTTTGGGTGCATGCGCGCTTGCGGCAATGGTGCTGACCGGCTGCGCTTCCCAAGACAACAGGGCTCCTGTTGAAGATCGGGGTGCTCCGGTGTCTGCCAGTGCCAAGCCGCTGCCTGGCGCGGAGAATGCAGGCAAGCCGGGCTATTACACGGTCAGGCCTGGCGACACCTTGATCAGGATTGGCCTGGAGGCTGGGCAGAGCTGGAAAGACATCGCTCGCTGGAACAGTCTGGACACTCCCAACCTCATCGAGGTGGGACAAGTGTTGCGCGTGGTGCCACCCAGCATCACGGCGAGTGCGGGCAGCAGCGCCGACAGCGCGCGTACTGGTTCGAGTTCGGCATCGACTTCTGGCGTGGTGGTCACGCCCATAGGCAGCAACCAGGCTGCAGTGGCGCCCGCAACCCAGCCCCCGGCAACGACGCCGGTCACACCTGCCGCCAAGGGCGGCGACGAGCTGGATTTCATCTGGCCGGCTCCAGGAGCTTTGATTGCTGGCTTTGACGAGTCGCGCAACAAGGGCTTTGATATTGCGGGCAAGGCCGGTGACCCGGTGGTGGCCGCAGCCGATGGGCGTGTGGTCTATGCAGGGGCCGGGTTGCGCGGCTATGGCAACCTCATCATCCTCAAGCACAACAACACCTACCTTACGGCCTATGCCCACAATCAGGCGTTGCTGGTTAAGGAAGACCAGTCGGTGCGCAAGGGCCAGAAGATTGCCGAGATGGGCAGCACGGATGCAGATCGCGTCAAGCTGCACTTCGAAGTGCGCCGCCAGGGCAAGCCCGTGGATCCCGCACGCTATCTGCCCCAGCGTTAATCGATGGTCAAGGCTTCAGGCAAAGGCCAAGCGCAAGCCCCTGCCTCGCAGGGGCTTGGCGTTTCTACGATCGAAGCTCTGGGCAGCGAGGCCGAGGAAGTCGAGTCTGGGGAGGTCGAGGACGCAACCGAGCTGCGCGACATCTGCGTGCCTGCGGTCATGCACGGCCAGCGTGCGGACAAGGTGTTGGCCGAGTGCGTGCCCGAATTCTCGCGCAGCTATCTGCAGCAACTGTTGGCCTTGGGAGCGGTCTCGCTGGCAGGCAGGCCGCTGTCCAAGCCTTCGACCAAGGTCACCGCAGGCCAGTGCCTTGTGCTGGAGATGCGGCCGACGCAGCAAAGCATGGCCTTTCAGCCCGAGGCCATGGCGCTGGATGTGGTGTATGAGGATGAGCACCTGCTGGTCGTGAACAAGCCCGCAGGTCTGGTCGTGCATCCGGCGCCTGGCAACTGGACGGGAACGCTGCTCAATGGCTTGCTGGCCCGCGATCCGCGGGCGCGCGAGGTGCCACGCGCCGGCATTGTGCACCGGCTGGACAAGGACACCAGTGGCCTGATGGTTGTGGCCAGAAGCCGGGCCGCCATGGATGCGCTCGTGGCCCTGATCGCCGTGCGTGAGGTCAGTCGCCAGTATCTGGCTCTGGGACATAACCTGGGGCATAAGGCCTGGGGCACGCGTCGGTTGCGCGAGGTGAGTCAGCCGATAGGGCGAGATCCGCGCAACCGCCTGCGCATGGCCGTGGTCGACCTGGCCCAGCATGCGGGCAAGACGGCGCGCACGGACATAGAGCTGCTCGATGGCAACCAGGACTACAGCCTGGTGCGCTGCAGCCTGCATACCGGACGCACACACCAGATACGTGTGCACATGGCCTGGCTGGGCCATCCGCTGGTGGCCGATGCGGTCTATGGCGGGCGTGAAGCTGCGGGGCTGAGTCGTCAGGCCTTGCATGCGTTTCGCCTGGCCTTCGTGCATCCGATGACAGGTCAGGCGCTGGATTTGCGTGCCGAGTTGCCGCAGGACATGGCGCAGGCGCTCGGGGTTTTGGGTCTGAGCTACAATCGCAGCCACAGCCTCTGACCATCTCTCGCATGGCGTGTGTGGGGCACTTCTCTCCCTTTCTTCTTTGATCCGGCACCCATGCCCGGCCTCTGGCTGGACTGGGGCCCATGTCCCCGAAACGCTGTGCCATGAATACGGTAGATGCCAAGCGGGTCCTGGAAACTGCATTGATCTGTGCACAGCAGCCCGTGACGCTGCGTGAGCTGCGCACCCTGTTCGATGACGTGCTGGGCTCGGATACGCTCAAGGACTTGTTGCTGGACCTGCAAAAGGACTGGGCGCTCAAGGGGGTGGAGCTGGTGCAGGTCGCTTCGGGCTGGCGCTTTCAAAGCCGTCCCGAGATGCGCATCTATCTGGACAGGCTGCACCCTGAAAAGCCGCCGCGCTATACGCGAGCTGCGCTGGAGACGCTGGCCATCATTGCCTACCGCCAGCCTGTGACTCGTGGCGACATCGAGGACATCCGCGGCGTGACTGTGAACAGTCTGATCATCAAGCAGCTTGAGGACAGAGGCTGGGTCGAGGTCATAGGCCATCGGGAAACCGTGGGCCGGCCGGCCTTGTTCGCGACCACGCGCCAGTTCCTCGACGATCTGGGACTTCAAGCCCTGGATCAACTGCCCATGCTGGAGGAGCCGCAGTCCCAGCAAAGTCTGTTCAAGGCTCTGGAAGAGGCGGGTGAAGAAGCAGCAGGCGAGCCGGTTGAAGGTGCATTGCCTGCCGAAGCCGCTCAGGACCAGCTGCAGCAGCCGGAGCCGGAGCCGGAGCCGCCGAAGACTGGGGCCGCCGAGCCTGGGCTGCAGCAGGATGCGTCTGCTCTGGAGCCAGCGGGCCAAGGGCGGGAGGATGGAAGGCCTGAGGCCGAGAGTGATGACAGGGATGAAGATGGGCTGCCAAGCCCGTCGCAGCAGGCGTTGCCTTTGCGGGAACAAGAGGCCGAACAGGACTTGGCGCCGGAGCAGGCTACGAACATGAATGGTGCTCAGCAGCAGAGCACAGCTAAGGATGAAGAATGAACGACGATTCCAACCGCCTGGATGAGGATGCGGCCGCCGAGCCGGCGGCTTCGACAAGAGCAGGCGCAGGTGAGACAGGGCGCAAACCGGCCAGGCCGCCGCATCTGCGTGGGCCCAAGCCAGGGCGCAAGCCGCGCGATGGCGACACCAGGGCTCAGGAGGCCTCGCCGGCCCTGGCCGTCCAGGGTTATGGATTTGCCGATGTGGTCTCGGGCGAGCTCGATGCTGCCGAAGACAGTGCCGATGCCATGCCGGCCAAGCGCGTACTTTTGCCCCAGATGGATTCGCCCAAGCTGCACAAGGTGCTGGCTCAGGCGGGCCTGGGTTCGCGCCTGGAGATGGAGCAGCTGATTCTCGAAGGCCGCATCTCGGTCAACAACGAGCCTGCCCATATAGGCCAGCGCATACAGTTTGGCGACCAGGTCAAGCTCAACGGCAAGCCCATACGCTTTCGCATAGAGCCGCCGCCGGCGCGCGTGATTGCCTATCACAAGCCTGTGGGCGAGGTGGTCACGCATGATGACCCGCAAAACCGCCCCACGGTCTTCAGAAAGCTGCCCAAGCTCCAGCATGGCAAATGGCAGTCCGTCGGGCGTCTGGACCTCAACACCGAAGGGTTGTTGCTGTTTACCAGCTCGGGTGAGCTGGCCAATTCGCTGATGCATCCGCGCTTTGGCCTGGAGCGCGAATATGCAGCTCGTGTGCTGGGCGCGCTCAGCAAGGAAGAAAAGCAGCGCCTGACCGATGGCGTGCAATTGGAGGACGGCGTGGCCGCCTTTGGCTCCATCGAAGAAGGTGGGGGCGAGGGCGCGAACTGCTGGTACAAAGTCACGATTTCCGAAGGGCGCAACCGTGAGGTTCGGCGCATGTTTGAAGCCGTGGGCCATGCGGTAAGCCGTTTGATCCGCATCCGCTACGGTGCCATGGTGCTGCCGCGCGGTCTCAAGCGCGGTGCCTGGGTGGAGCTCGATCAGGCTGACATACAGGCGCTGATGTCGGCGGCTGGCGTCAAGGCCCGACCCCCTGCTGTGGGTGGTGCAGCAGCAAAGGGCGGTCGCCGTGGTGGGCAGGGCGCTCGCGGTGCGGACCGGCGTGAAGGTGGGGCGCGCGACTTCGATGGCCAGCGCCCGGCTCCCCATGCGATGCTGGACCGTGCGCCGCGCAAGACTGCAGGCGGGGCAGCTCGCCAGGGAGGCCGGGGGCAGAGCTCTCAGCCGGATCCCATGCGTACCTCGGTGGGTTATATAGGCTCGGACAGCCTGACGCGTGCGCGCCAGAATGCCAAGCGCGGTCCCGGGGGACGCAAGCGTTGATGCTCTGCTAGCAGAGGACAGTATCCGGGCTTTAAGGGTTTGCGTGGGAGTTTGCTGGCACCGTTAGAATGGGCGGTTTTGCCAATGGGGCAAAAATCCATAGTAACCCTGGTTAGAAAGAATCAACATCATGGCCATAGAACGTACTCTTTCCATCATCAAGCCCGACGCCGTTGCCAAGAATGTCATCGGCCAGATCTATGCGCGCTTCGAGGCTGCAGGCCTCAAGGTGGTCGCAGCCAAGATGGCTCATCTGTCGCGCGGCGAGGCCGAGCAGTTCTACGCAGTGCACAAGGAGCGCCCCTTCTTCAAGGATCTGGTCGACTTCATGATCTCCGGTCCTGTGATGATCCAGGCCCTGGAAGGCGAGAACGCCATCCTCAAGAACCGCGAACTGATGGGCGCCACCGACCCCAAGAAGGCTGAGAAGGGCACGATTCGCGCCGACTTCGCCGACAGCATCGATGCCAACGCCGTGCATGGCTCGGACGCTGCTGAAACCGCTGCCGTGGAAGTGGCTTTCTTCTTCCCCGGCATGAACGTCTACTCGCGCTAATCCGCGCTTTTACCCTTGGCCGATCGGTGGCCTGCCCGTGTGCAGGCCACTGTCGCCTGAGGGGGAGCCGAGAGCAGCGTGGCATGGGCCTGCCGACATGAACACCAACGTGCTTGATTTTGATCTCGATGGGCTGGCCGCATATTGCGAGCAGCTTGGTGAGAAGCGTTTCCGCGCTACGCAGCTTTTTCGCTGGATTCACCAGCGCGGCGCCAGCGATTTCGATCAGATGAGCGATCTGGCCAAGTCCTTGCGTGAAAAACTCAAAGACCGGGCCCACATCACGGCCTTGCCCGTGGTTTCCGAGCATGTGTCCACCGATGGAACAGTGAAGTGGCTGTTCGACGTGGGTGACGGCAATGCCGTCGAATCCGTTTTCATTCCCGAGGATGACCGAGGAACGTTGTGCGTGTCCTCTCAGGCCGGCTGTGCCGTGGGCTGCCGCTTCTGCTCCACGGGTCATCAAGGTTTCAGCCGCAACCTCTCCACAGGCGAGATCCTGGCCCAGCTGTGGTATGCCGAGCATGCGCTGCGAAAGCGCCTTGGCAGCAGCGAGCGCGTGATCTCCAATGTGGTCATGATGGGCATGGGCGAGCCTTTGCAGAACTACACTGCCCTGGTGCCTGCGCTGCGCGTCATGCTGGAAGACCATGGCTATGGCCTGTCCAGGCGCCGCGTGACGGTCTCGACCTCGGGCGTGGTGCCCATGATGGATCGTCTGGCCGGAGACTGTGCCGTGGCACTGGCCGTCTCCCTGCATGCGCCGAATGACGAGTTGCGGGATCACCTGGTTCCCTTGAACCGCAAATATCCCTTGAGCGAGCTGCTCGATGCCTGTGTGCGCTATCTGGAGTTTGCGCCGCGCGATTTCATCACCTTCGAATATTGCATGCTCGATGGTGTCAACGATAAACCCGAGCATGCCCGCCAGCTGATAGAGTTAGTGCGCGCGCGCGGCGATGGCCGCAACTGGTGCAAGTTCAACCTCATTCCGTTCAACCCTTTTCCGGCATCGGGCCTGCTGCGCTCTCCGGCTGCAAGGGTGACGGAGTTTGCAAATCTGCTTGGCAATGCGGGCATCGTGACTACGGTACGCAAGACGCGCGGCGATGACATCGACGCCGCCTGCGGCCAGCTGGCTGGCGATGTCAAGGACCGTACAAGGGCGGCCGAACGCATGGCCAGGCAACGGACCATTGTCCTCAAGCAACTGTCTTGAGGGGGTATCTCATACTAGGAGGGGCGTTCATGAAGTCAGTGGCAGGGCTGAGGCCGACAGACAAAATAGGCAAGTACATGCGTTGGGGGCTTCCCGTGTTGTTTGTCCTGCTTTCCGGCTGTGCCACCCAGCAGACTTCGGTGACTGCGAATGCGCAGGCGGCGAACGCTCCGGCCGGCCCCGAGGCCGATCTTCAGCAGCGCGCACGCATCCGTCTGGAGTTGGCGGCCTCGTATTTCCAGGCGGATCGCATGGATGTGGCTGCCGAGGAGGTGGGCCAGGTTCTGGCCATGACCCCGAACAATGCCGATGCCCACAGCCTGCAAGGCCTGATCTACATGCGCAATCAGGATTGGCTCAGGGCCGATGCCAGCCTGCAAAAGGCGATCTCCCTGCGGCCTCAGGATGGTGACCTGCAGCACAACTATGGCTGGCTGCAATGCCAGCGCAAGCTGTTTGCGGATGCCCAGCAGTGGTTCGACAAGGCCATGACCCAGCCCGGCTATCGCGGCGCTCCCAAGACCTTGCTGGCCAAAGGCCTGTGCTATCACCAGGATGGTCGGCTCGACCTGGCCCAGAAATCCCTGTTCGAAGCCTATGAAATGGATGCCGCCAACCCTGTCGTGGCCTATCACCTGTCTAATGTGATGGTGCTGCGCGGCGAGACCAAGCGAGCCCAGTTCTACATCCGTCGTTTGAACAACAGCGCTCAGGCCAATGCCGAAAGCCTGTGGCTGGGTATCAAGGTGGAGCGGGCCATGCAGGATCAGGTGGCGATGCGCCAGCTGGCCGAGCAGTTGCAAAAGCGCTTTCCCGATTCGCGCCAGTGGATGGCCTACGAACGGGGAGCATTCAATGAATGAAGGCGAGCGCCTGCCAATGGATAGCGAAGTGGACAGCCCTGTCGATGACGGACAGCCGCAGGTGACGGCCGGCCAGCTGCTGCGCCAGATGCGTGAAGCGGCGGGGCAGTCCCAGGCTGGACTGGCTGCTTCGCTCAAGGTGCAGCCGGCCAAGCTGCAGGCCCTGGAGAGCGATGACCATGCGGCGTTCTCCGACCACGTGTTCATGCGCGCGCTGGCGCTGGGCGTGTGCCGCAGCCTGCGTGCGGATGCCAAGCCCGTGCTGGACCTGCTTCCCCAGGGCATGCCAAAAGGGCTGTCTCCGGGGCAGGCGGGCATCAACAAGCCCATCAAGGAGCGCAGCTTCAAAGGTGTGGGCGCGCCCGTGAGTACGGAGCGCAATACTTCCAAGGTGGTCTTCGTGGTCTTGCTGCTGCTGGCGGCGGCGGCCGGGGTCTACTTTTTCCCCAGCGATCTGGGGCAGGATAAGGAGCTGCAGAACGAGGCTGCGGCCCAGGTCGAGGGCAGTGCGCCGGTCGCTGCAGCAGGCGATGCACAAAGCGATGCACAAAGCAGCTCAGCCCCGCCAGAGCCAACAGCAGTGCAGCAGGCAGCCCAGGCCGGCGCAGGAGTCCAGCCGGTGACCGAGCCCGTGCCGGCTGGGTCGGCAACAAATCCTGGTGCCGATGCCGGCTCCAGTGTCAGCGCCAGCGCTGCGGCCATGGCTTCCAGCCTGCAATCGGCGCCGTCGCCGGCCGCTGCCCAGGCAGTGCCGCAAGCGGCGGACAAGGCCGCAACGGGTGATGAGCTGCTGCTCATCCGTGCCTCGGCCGAGTCCTGGGTTCAGGTCAAGAATGGCCATGGCCAGGTGGTGGAGCAGAAAACGCTGGCTGTGGGCGAAAGCTTGACGGCCAGTGGGGTCTTGCCGCTGTCCGTCGTGATCGGCAATGCGGGCGCGGTCCAGGTCAGCGTGCGTGGCCAGGCCATGGATCTGGCTGCAATTGCGCGCAGCAATGTGGCGCGCTTCGAGGTGAGGTAATGGCTCAGGATTTTTCCGCTGCAGCGCAGCCGATGGCGATTGCCGCGCCGCTGCCGCGCAGATCGCGTCAGGCCCGTGTGGTCTGGCGCAACAACGTGGTCACCGTGGGGGGAGATGCGCCGGTGCGTGTCCAGTCCATGACGAATACCGACACCGTGAACGCGGTGGAGACCGCGATCCAGGTGCGCGAGCTGGCCCAGGCCGGCTCGGAGATGGTGCGCATCACGGTGAACACGCCCGAGGCGGCGGCTGCCGTGCCCTATATCCGCGAGCAGCTCGACCGCATGGGCGAATACGTGCCCCTGGTCGGCGACTTCCACTACAACGGCCACCGGCTGCTGACCGAGTACCCGGACTGCGCCCAGGCACTGTCCAAATACCGCATCAACCCCGGCAACGTGGGCAAGGGCGACAAGAAGGACAAGCAGTTCGGCCAGATGATCGAAGCTGCGGCCCGCTACGACAAGGCCGTGCGCATCGGTGTGAACTGGGGCTCGCTGGACCAGGAGCTCATGGCCCGGCTCATGGATGAGAACTCGCGCCGCGCCCAGCCCTGGGATACGCGCCAGGTCATGTTCGAGGCACTGATCACATCGGCCGTGGATTCGGCGCGCCTGGCCGAGTCCATGGGGCTCAGCGGCGACAACATCATTCTGTCGTGCAAGGTCAGCGGCGTGCAGGACCTGATCTCCGTCTACCGCGAGCTGGCCAGGCGCTGCGACTATGCGCTGCACCTGGGCCTGACCGAGGCGGGTATGGGCACCAAGGGCACGGTGGCTTCGGCTGCGGCCCTGTCGGTGCTGCTGCAGGAAGGCATTGGCGACACGATTCGCGTCTCGCTCACGCCCCAGCCCGGCGAGGCACGCACCCAGGAGGTGGTCGTGGCCTCCGAGATACTGCAGGCCCTGGGCCTGCGCATCTTCGTGCCCAGCGTCACGGCCTGCCCGGGCTGCGGGCGCACGACCAGCACTACCTTCCAGGAACTGGCCAAGCGCATCGACGATTATCTGCGCGCCCAGATGCCGCTGTGGCGCATGCAGTATCCGGGCGTGGAGGCCATGAAGGTCGCCGTCATGGGCTGCATCGTCAACGGGCCCGGAGAGAGCAAGCACGCCAACATCGGCATCAGCCTGCCGGGCACGGGCGAGGCACCGGCCGCGCCCGTCTACATCGACGGCGAGAAAGCCATGACGCTGCGCGGCGAAGGCATTGCCCAGGAATTCCAGGCCGTAGTCGAGAGCTATGTGGCGCGTACCTACGGCAAGCATGTGGGCTAGGTTTATTGCAGCAAAATAGATAGCTGGTAGCGCTTGATCCATGGAGATTTCGCGCTGTTTTAATACTCAAACATAGAGATGACGGGCGCAAGCAGCTTCTTTTTTTGCGTCTGAATCACAACGAGAACCAAGTGGCCAAACCCGAAAAACTCTGCGCCGTCAAAGGCATGAACGATATTCTTCCCGCCGAGTCCGCTCGCTGGGAGTGGCTGGAAGCCCAGGTGCGCGACCTCATGGCGCGCTTTGCCTATCGCAATGTGCGCACGCCCATCGTCGAGCACACGCAGCTGTTCGTGCGCGGCATTGGCGAGGTGACCGATATCGTCGAAAAAGAGATGTACTCCTTCGAGGACAAGCTCAACGGCGAGCAACTCACGCTGCGGCCCGAAGGCACGGCCAGCCTGGTGCGCGCCACCATAGAGCACAACCTGCTGTACGACGGCGGCAAGCGCATGTGGTATATGGGGCCCATGTTCCGCCACGAGCGTCCGCAGCGCGGGCGCTACCGCCAGTTCCACCAGATCGGCGCCGAGGCGCTGGGCTTTGCGGGCCCGGACGTGGATGCCGAGCTGATCCTGCTGGCCGTGGCGCTGTGGAAGCGCCTGGGCCTCACGCAGTGGCGCCTGGAGATCAACAGCCTGGGCCAGCCCGAGGAGCGCCAGGCCCACCGCACGGCGCTGATCGCCTATCTGGAGCAGCACCTGGACGTGATGGACGAGGAAGCCAGGCGCCGCATGTACAGCAACCCGCTGCGCGTGCTCGACACCAAGAACCCGGCCATGCAGGCCATGGTGAACGGTGCGCCGCGCCTGCTGGACTTTCTGGGCGAGGCTTCGCTGGCCCACTTCGACGGCCTCAAGAAAATCCTCGACGCCAACGGCGTGCCCTGGAGCGTGAACCCGCGTCTGGTGCGTGGTCTTGACTACTACAACCTCACGGTCTTCGAGTTTGTGACCGACCTGCTGGGCTCGCAGGGCACGATCTGTGCGGGTGGGCGCTACGACTACCTGATCGAGCAGGTGGGCGGCAAGAGCGCGCCGGCCGTGGGCTGGGCCCTGGGCGCGGAGCGCGTGCTCGAGCTCATCAAGGAGCTGGGTACCGACATTCCCGAGCCCGCGCTGGATGCCTATGCCATCGTGCCCGATGCAGCGGCCATGCCCCAGGTGCTGGCCACGCTCACCCAGTTGCGCGAGGCCGGCGTGCGCGTGCAAATGCACACCGCAGGCAGCGAAGGCATGGGCAGCATGAAGTCGCAGTTCAAGAAAGCCGATGCCAGCGGCGCGCGCCATGCGCTGATCTTCGGAGCCGACGAGCTGCAGCAAGGCATGGTCACGGTCAAGTCGCTGCGCGACGGCGAAGGTCTGCAGCAGCAACAAGCCCTGGCTCAGGTAGCCCAATGGGCGCCCAATCTACAATCGGCCTCTTAATCGAATCAACAAGCCATGGCAAATCATCTCGACCTTGAAGAACAAGAGCAGATAGAGCAGCTCAAGCATTTTTGGAACACCTGGGGTAGCTTGATCACCGGCGTGCTGGTCGTCGTATTCGCAGCCGTGGCCGGCTGGAATGGCTACCAGTACTGGCAGCAGCGCCAGGCAGCCAAGGCCTCGGCCATGAGCTCGGTGGTGAGCCAGGCCCTGGCCGCCAAGGACCTGGATCGCGCCAGCCAGGCCCTGGCCGAGCTCGAAAAGGAATACGGCAGCACCTTGCAGGCCCAGCAGGCCGCGCTGCAACTGGCCAAGGCTGCGGTCGAGGCTGACAAGCTCGACGAGGCCAAAGCCGCCCTGACCTGGGTGGCGGAAAAAGGCAGCGAGGGCCTGCAGGGCCTGGCCAAGCTGCGCCTGAGCGCCGTGCTCCAACAGCAAGATCAGCTCGACGAAGCGCTCAAGGCGCTGGATGGCAAGCTGCCCGAGGCCTATGCGGCCCTGGTCGCCGACCGCCGCGGCGATCTTCTGTCTGCCCAGGGCAAGGGCGAGCAGGCGGTTGCCGAATACCAGCGCGCCCACGCAGCCTTCGAAAAAGGCAGCGAATATGCACGACTGGTGGAGTTCAAGCTCAATGCTCTGGGTGCCGAGCCCACGGGCCAGACACCGACAGCGGAGAAGCAATCTTGAAAACTTCAGCCGATCAACTGATTTCCCCCGTGTACAGCAAAGCCGGCCGCTGGCTGGCTCTGGGTCTGCTGGCCACCAGCCTTGGCGGCTGCGCCTGGCTGGGCGGTGGCGACAAGCCCGAGCTCAAGGACCTGGGCCCCAACCCCGGCCTGCTGGCCGTACACCAGGCCTGGACCGTGAAGCTGGGAGCCGAAGTGCCCCTGGCTTCCACGGTGCATGTGCAGGGTGAGACGTTGTTCGTCGTGACCAAGGACGGCGCCGTGACGGCGCTGGACGCACGCACGGGCGCCCAGTCTTCGCGCTTTGCCGTGGGCGAGCCGCTCACGGCCGGGGCGGGCTCGGACGGCGAACATGTGGCCGTGCTCACCAGAAGCAACCAGGTCGCGGTCTATGTGCAAGGCCAGCAGCAATGGAAGCAGTCGCTGGCTGCCGCCGCCTATACGCCGCCGCTGGTCGCCGGCGGCCGTGTGTTCGTGCTTGGCGCGGACCGCACGATCTCGGCCTTCGACGCGGGCAATGGTCGCAAGCTCTGGGCTGCCCAGCGCCCTGGCGAGCCCCTGGTGCTGCGCCAGCCCGGCGTACTCATGGCTGTGGGCAATACCCTGGTCGCGGGGCTCTCGGGTCGCCTCGTGGGGCTGGACCCGGACAGCGGTTCGGTGCGCTGGGAAGTGCCTCTGGCCAGCCCGCGCGGCACCAACGACGTCGAGCGCCTGGTTGATCTGGTCGGCACGGTGAGCCGTGTCGGCGACAGTGTTTGCGCGCGGGCCTTCCAGGCCAGCGTGGGCTGCGTGGATGCGCGCACCGCCAGCGTGCGCTGGACCCAGCCGTCCAAGGGCTCGGATGGCATCGCCGGTGACGAGCAGGCCATCTTCGGTGCGGAAAGCAATGGCACGGTACAGGCCTGGCGCCGTGTGGATGGCTCGCGCCTGTGGAGCGTGGACAAGCTTCAGCATCGCCGCCTGACGGCACCGCTGCAGCTCGGGCGTTCCGTGATCTTTGGTGATGACTATGGCGTGGTGCACCTGTTTGCCAAGACTGATGGCCAGGCGCTGGCGCGTCTGAATACGGACACCGCCGGCGTGGCCGCGGCCCCCGTGGCTGTGGCCGACACCCTGGTGGTGGTCAGCCGCAGCGGCACTGTTTATGGCTTTAGGCCGGATTAAAGGTATTTTTGGGAATGAAGCCAGTTATCGCTCTTGTCGGGCGACCCAATGTGGGCAAATCGACGCTGTTCAATCGGCTGACCAAGTCCAGGGATGCGATCGTCGCGGACTTCGCGGGGCTCACGCGCGATCGGCATTACGGTCAGGGCCGTCAGGGCAAGCACGAGTACATCGTCATCGACACCGGTGGCTTTGAGCCCGATGCGTCCAGCGGAATCTTCAAGGAGATGGCCAAGCAGACGCAGCAGGCCGTGGCCGAGGCCGATGTGGTGATCTTCGTCGTCGATGCGCGCTCGGGCCTTTCTGCCCAGGACCACGACATCGCCAAGTACCTGCGTCGCCTGGGCAAGCCCTGCATGCTCGTGGCCAACAAGGCCGAGGGCATGCAGGAGGGCGCCCAGCTGACCGAGTTCTACGAGCTGGGCCTGGGCGAGGTGCTGCCGGTCTCGGCGGCCCATGGCCAGGGCATGCGCGGGCTCGTCGAGCTGGCCCTGGCGCCGCTGAACCTGGTCGAGCCCGAGGATGACCCTCTGGCCGACCTCGAGCAAAAACCCATACGCTTGGCCGTGGCCGGTCGCCCCAACGTGGGCAAGTCCACGCTGATCAACACCTGGCTTGGCGAAGAGCGCCTTGTGGCCTTCGACATGCCGGGCACCACGCGCGATGCGATCTCCGTGCCGTTCGAGCGCGCAGGCCAGAAGTTCGAGCTTGTGGACACCGCAGGTCTGCGCCGCAAGGGCCGGGTCTTCGAGGCCATAGAGAAGTTCTCCGTGGTCAAAACCCTGCAGGCCATAGAGACTGCGAATGTGGTCCTGCTGCTCATCGACGCCACCCAGGGCGTGACCGATCAGGACGCGCATATTGCGGGCTTCATTCTCGAAAGCGGTCGTGCCGTGGTGCTGGCCGTGAATAAATGGGATGCGGTCGATGATTACCAGCGCCAGATGCTGGAGCGCTCCATAGAAACGCGTTTATCGTTTCTCAAGTTTGCGCCCATGCACTTTATCTCGGCGCAAAAACGTCAGGGCCTGGGGCCGCTGTGGAACTCCATTGTCCAGGCGCATAAGGCTGCCACCTGCAAGATGCCCACGCCGGTGCTCACGCGCCTGCTCATGGAGGCCGTGCAGTTCCAGACGCCCAAGAAAGTGGGCATGTACCGGCCCAAGATGCGCTACGCCCACCAGGGCGGCATGAATCCCCCGGTCATCGTCATCCATGGCAACTCCCTGGAGCATGTTACTGAGGCTTACAAGCGCTTTCTCGAAGGGCGTTTTCGCAAGGAGTTCAATCTTGTGGGAACACCATTGCGCATAGAGATGAAGACTTCTCATAATCCTTTTGCCGAAAAAGATAAATAATCTGTTTCGGTATCAATTGGAAACCTTGGAATATCCAGGGTTCCATAGCACTGTGGTAAGGTGTCGGTTTACAACAACACTCCTAGAACACGGAGAATATCGTGAGCAATAAAGGCCAACTCCTCCAAGATCCATTTCTGAATGCTCTGCGTCGTGAGCATGTTCCTGTCTCCATCTACCTGGTCAACGGTATCAAGTTGCAAGGTCAGATCGAATCCTTTGACCAATACGTCGTGCTGCTGCGCAATACAGTGACCCAGATGGTCTACAAGCACGCGATCTCCACCATTGTTCCCGGCCGCGCCGTGAACTTTTCTACAGCCGACAACGCTGATAACGCTGCCAGCGCTTGATAGCTCTGGCGCAGATGCCTTCCCGTAAGCACGGGAAGGCTCCTCACCCCAAGGGAGAGGTGTTTGAGTTCTGATTCTTTTGACCGGGCCGCGCCCACGCCAGTGTTGCTGGTAGGCGTGGATTTTGGCTTTCCCCATTTCGACGAAGAGCTCGAGGAGCTCGGTCTTCTTGCCGACACTGCGGGGCTGGCACCCGTGGCGCGCCTGACCTGCAAGCGCAAGGTGCCCGATGCGGCCCTGTTCGTGGGCAGCGGCAAGGCCGATGAAATCCGCATGCTGGCCCAGATGCATGGAGCCAGCGAAGTGCTGTTCGACCAGGCGCTGAGCCCGGCCCAGCAGCGCAATCTGGAGCGTCACCTGCAGATGCCGGTCAACGACCGCACGCTTTTGATTCTGGAGATCTTTGCCCAGCGCGCGCGCAGCCATGAAGGCAAGCTGCAGGTCGAGCTTGCACGGCTGCAATATGTGGCGACGCGGCTGGTGCGGCGCTGGACCCACCTGGAGCGCCAGATGGGGGGAATAGGCGGGCGCGGCGGTCCTGGCGAAAAGCAGATCGAGCTCGACCGGCGCATGATCGACGATGCGATCAAGCGCACCAAGGAGCGGCTGCAAAAGGTCAAGAAGCAACGAGCCACGCAGCGCCGTCAGCGCAAGCGCCACGAAGTCTTCAATATCTCCCTGGTCGGCTATACCAACGCGGGCAAATCCACGCTGTTCAACGCCTTGGTCAAGGCGCGTGCCTATGCGGCCGACCAGTTGTTTGCCACGCTGGATACGACCACGCGCCAGCTGTACCTGAGTGAGGCTCAGCAGTCGGTGTCCCTGTCGGATACCGTGGGCTTCATCCGTGATCTGCCCCATGGTCTGGTGGATGCCTTCCAGGCCACCTTGCAGGAAGCCGTGGATGCGGACTTGCTGCTGCATGTGGTCGACGCCTCGAACCCCGGATTTCCCGAGCAAATCCATCAGGTGCAGAAAGTGCTCAAGGAAATCGGTGCGCAGGATGTACCCCTGGTACTGGTCTTCAACAAGCTCGATGCCGTAGCCCCGGAGCGCCAGCCGCGGCAACTGCGCGATGCGTATGAGCTTGAAGGCCAGGCCGTCGAGCGGGTTTTCGTGAGCGCCCGTTCGGGGGCTGGGCTGGGCGAGCTGCGCGAGCTGCTTGCAGCCCATGCCCTGCGGGCCAATGCCCAGGAGGGCGATGCACAAGAGCCGGCTCCCGCCGGCGCAGACCCCGCGATGCCCTCTGGATATGGGGATCAATGCTAGGGTTTCGGCAAGCTATTGGGCAAAATGCCTTAGGGTTCCTGTATTTATTGAAGAAACCGAGATTTCTCGCATGAAGCTTTCACATCACGCCCTTCGCTGGGCGATGCTGCCGCAACGTCTGCGTGGGATGTTCAATCTGAACGATCCCCGCTGGGGACGTGGAGATGACAAGAACGAAGAGGGCGAGCGACCGCAGGCGGATAAACCGCCAGCTCCGCCGCCTGCACCTTCGGAGCCGAGCCGCAACCCCAGGCCGTCGCAGGCCGGCCAGCCGCCGGATCTGGATGAGCTGTGGCGCGACCTCAATCGCAAGCTCTCCGGGCTGTTCGGCGGGAAGTCGGGTGGGCGCCAGCCGCCCAACCGCAGCAACGGCGGTCAGCCGCCCGAGATGCGCGGTGGCGCTGGCGTGAGCGTGTTCCTGATCGCTGGCGTGGCCGCGCTGATCTGGCTGGGTACGGGCTTTTTCATCGTCCAGGAAGGTCAGCAGGCCGTGATCACCCAGTTCGGCAAGTACAAGAGCACGGTGGGTGCAGGCTTCAACTGGCGCCTGCCTTATCCCGTGCAGCGTCATGAGCTGGTGTTCGTGACCCAGATCCGCTCGGCCGATGTGGGTCGTGACAACATCATCAAGAGCACGGGCCTGCGCGAGTCGGCGATGCTGACCGAGGACGAGAACATCGTGGAAATCAAGTTCGCCGTCCAGTACCGCCTGAGCGATGCGCGTGCCTGGCTGTTCGAGAGCCGCAATCCCGGCGAGGCCGTGGTCCAGGCAGCAGAAAGTGCGGTGCGCGAAGTTGTGGGCAAGATGCGCATGGACACGGCTCTCGCAGAAGAGCGTGACCAGATCGCGCCGCGCGTGCGCACCCTCATGCAGACCATTCTCGACCGCTACAAGGTAGGCGTGGAGGTTGTGGGCATCAACCTGCAGCAAGGTGGTGTGCGTCCGCCCGAGCAGGTACAGGCAGCCTTTGACGATGTGCTCAAGGCCGGGCAGGAGCGCGAGCGCGCCAAGAACGAAGCCCAGGCCTATGCCAACGATGTGATTCCGCGTGCTGTGGGCTCGGCCTCGCGCCTGCAGGAAGAGGCTGGTGCCTATAAGGCCAGGATCGTGGCCCAAGCCCAGGGTGATGCCCAGCGCTTCAGCTCGCTGTACAGCGAGTACCAAAAGGCGCCCCAGGTCACGCGCGACCGCTTGTACCTGGAGAGCATGCAGCAGATCTACAGCAGCGTGAGCAAGGTCCTGGTGGAATCGCGCCAGGGCTCCAATCTGTTGTACCTGCCGCTGGACAAAATCCTCAACAGCAGCAATGCAGGCACCTCTTCGGAGGAGGCGGCTGCACCTGCTGCGGCCTCTTCGGCACCGCCTGCAGTCCAGGTTTTTCCCAATGATGGACGCGCTCGCGACAGCTCGCGCAGCCGTGAGCGTGAATCCCGCTAGGAGATAACAACAATGAACCGAGTCGGATTTATCGTGACCAGCTTTCTCGTGGTGCTGGCCTTGCTCAGCTCCATGTTGTTCGTGGTCGATCAAAGACAGTATGGCGTGGTCTACACCATGGGGCAGATCAAGGATGTGATCAAGGAGCCAGGGCTCAACATCAAGATGCCGCCGCCGTTTCAGAGCGTGCGCTACATCGACAAGCGCCTGCTGACGCTGGACAGCACGGATACCGAGCCCATGCTCACCGCGGAAAAGCAGCGCGTGGTTATCGACTGGTATGTGCGCTGGCGCATCTCCGATCCCTCGCAGTACATCCGTAATGTGGGTCTGGATGAGGCGGCAGGTGTGTTGCAGCTCAACCGCGTGGTGCGCAACGCTTTCCAGGAGGAGATCAACCGCCGCACGCTGCGTGAACTGCTGTCGAGCAAGCGCGATGCGCTGATGAACGATGTCAAGCGCGAAGTGCTGGAGACCGTCGGTGGTGCCAAGCCCTGGGGCGTGGATGTGGTCGATGTGCGCATCACGCGCGTGGACTATGCGGAGACGATTACCGAGTCCGTTTATCGCCGCATGGAGGCCGAGCGCAAGCGCGTGGCCAACGAGCTGCGCTCCACGGGTGCGGCCGAGGGCGAGAAGATCCGCGCCGATGCAGATCGCCAGCGCGAGATCACCGTGGCCAATGCCTACCGCGATGCGCAAAAGCTCAAGGGCGAGGGCGATGCCGAAGCTGCGCGCATCTACGCCGAGGCCTTTGGCAAGGATCCGCAGTTTGCGCAGTTCTATCGCAGCCTTGAGGCTTACAAGGCCAGCTTTGCGCAAAAAAGCGATGTGCTGGTACTCGATCCTTCGCAGACCGACTTCTTCAAGGCTTACCGCAGCGGCGGTGCCGCAGGCAAGTAAACCCCGGACACCGGCGTCACAGGACAAGCTATGGATGGCATGAGCTCTCTTGGTCTGGCCCTGGCGCTGGTTCTGGTCATCGAAGGGCTGCTGCCCTTGCTGGCGCCCAATCTGTGGCGCCGGGTCTTTTCCCAGATGCTGCAGTTGCGCGATGGGCAACTGCGCTTTTGCGGTCTGCTCAGTATCATCGTCGGCGCCCTGGTGCTGGCTTTGCTCTGAAATCTCCAAGGACTGTCTGCTGTCTTGTGCGCCCTGAATTTGGGCGTATGCGTTACAGCCGGTAGAATCGCGTTTTTAACAGCCTCCCCCTTTTTCCATGTCTGCTTGGGTCCTGCCGGATCACATTGCCGATGTCTTGCCCTCAGAGGCCCGGCACATCGAAGAACTGCGTCGAGGTTTGCTCGATACCGCGCGCGGCTACGGCTATGAGCTTGTCATGCCGCCGCTGCTTGAATACATAGACTCCCTGCTGACCGGTACGGGCGAAGAGCTGGACTTGCAGACCTGCAAGCTCGTAGACCAGCTTTCGGGCCGCACGCTGGGCCTGCGTGCCGACACCACGCAGCAGGTGGCGCGCATCGATGCCCACCTGCTCAACCGCAGCGGCCTGACCCGGCTGTGCTATTGCGGCCCCGTCATCCATGCACGTCCCGACGGCCCGCGCTCCACGCGCGAGCCGCTGCAGTTCGGTGCCGAAATCTATGGCCACTCGGGCCTGGAGGCCGACCTCGAATCCCTGCTGCTGGCCCTGGACTGCCTCAGGAGTGCAGGCGTCACGCAGATCAACGTGGACCTGGGCGATGCGCGCATTGCGCGCAGCCTGCTGGCCGGCGTGATGGTGGAGATGGACGTGCTGCGCCAAGTGCATGCGGCGCTGGCAGTCAAGGATGCGACCGAGCTGGAGCGCCTGACGCGCGGCTTCCCCCAAACTTCGCGCGAGGGCCTGATGGCCTTGCTGCAGCTGTATGGCGGCATCGAGGTGCTGGACGAGGCCGAGAAGCGCCTGGGCGGTGTGGCTGGCGTGAGCAAGGTGCTGGCCCATCTGCGCTGGCTGGCCGAACGTCTCGATGGTGTGAATCTGAGCTTCGATCTTGCCGATCTGCGCGGCTATGCCTACTACAGCGGCACGCGCTTTGCGATTTATGTGCCCGGTGCCAGCGACGCCTTGGTGCGCGGCGGCCGTTATGACGAGGTCGGCGCCGTGTTCGGGCGCAACCGCCCGGCGGCCGGCTTCAGCCTGGACCTCAAGCAGCTCGTGGCCGTGGTGCCCGAGCGCCCGCTCAAGGCGGCCATACGTGCGCCCTGGCTCGACGATGCCCATGCCACGGCTGCCGTGGCCGCGCTCAGGCGCCAGGGCGAGACCGTGGTCTGCGTGCTGCCCGGTCATGAGAGCCAGGTGGACGAATTCCACTGCGACCGTGAGCTGGTGCAGGTGGGCGACCAGTGGGTGGTCAAGGCGCTGTAGTGGGCAAGTGCCTGCAGGCGGTGCCAACGGGTACCGCTGCGCGGCACGGGACTGTTTTTCGGATTTCAATGGATGGGACTATGAAAGCTAGCAAAGGTCGCAATGTGGTTGTGGTCGGCACCCAGTGGGGTGATGAGGGCAAGGGCAAGCTTGTCGATTGGCTGACCGAGACCGCCCAGGGCGTGGTGCGTTTCCAGGGTGGCCACAATGCAGGCCACACCCTGGTCATCAATGGCGTCAAGACCGCCTTGCACCTGATTCCCAGCGGCATCATGCGCCCCGGCGTCAAATGCTTCATTGGCAACGGTGTGGTGGTTTCGGCGGCCAAGCTGCTCGAGGAGATCGCAGGTCTGGAGAAGGCTGGTGTGCAGGTGCGTGACCGCTTGCGCGTGTCCGAAGCCTGTCCGCTGATCCTGCCTTTTCACTCGGCGCTGGATGTGGCGCGCGAAGCGGCGCGCGAGCAGGGTGGCACCGAGAAGATCGGAACCACGGGCCGCGGCATTGGCCCGGCCTATGAGGACAAGATTGCACGCCGCGCGCTGCGCGTGCAGGACATGAAGTACCCCGAGCGCTTCGCGGCCAAGCTGCGCGAGCTGCTGGATCTGCACAACCATGTGCTGGTGAATGTGCTGGGTTCCAAGAACTTCGAGTTCGGCGATGCGCTCAAGCCCTACATCAAGAACGGCGAAGTGCAGTTCGATGCGGTCTACGAAGAGGCCATGCGCCATGCCGAGCAGATCAAGCCCATGATGGCCGACGTCTCGCGCGAGCTCAACGAACTCCATGCCCAGGGCAGCAATCTGCTGTTCGAAGGTGCGCAGGGCACGCTGCTGGACGTGGACCACGGCACCTATCCGTATGTGACCTCGTCCAACTGCGTGGCCGGCAATGCGGCCGCAGGCTCGGGCGTGGGCCCCGGCATGTTGCACTATGTGCTGGGCATCACCAAGGCCTATTGCACGCGTGTGGGCGGCGGCCCTTTCCCCACGGAGCTCGAATGGGAAAAGGAAGGCACGCCGGGCTGGCACATGAGCACCGTGGGCTTTGAAAAAGGCGTGACCACGGGCCGTTCGCGCCGCTGCGGCTGGTTCGATGCGGCCTTGCTCAAGCGCAGCGCCCAGGTCAACGGCCTATCGGGCCTGTGCATTACCAAGCTCGACGTACTTGACGGCCTGACCGAGCTGCAACTGTGCGTGGGCTATGAGCTCGATGGCGAAACAATCGATCTGCTGCCCATGGGGGCGGACGAGATCTCGCGCTGCAAGCCGATCTACGAGGTTCTTGCGGGCTGGACGGAGTCCACCGTGGGCGTTACGGATTACAAGGCCTTGCCTGCGAATGCGCGCCAATATCTGCAGCGCATCGAAGAGGTCACGGGCGTGCCGATTGCCATGGTCTCGACCAGCCCCGATCGTGATCACACGATTTTGATGCACAACCCCTATGCCGTCGCCTGACGGCCGGTTCTTGAAACACAGCCCCCAAGCAGGAGTCATCATGCTGACCGAAGACGGCAAGCACCTTTATGTGAGCTACGACGAGTATCACAACCTCATCGAAAAGCTCGCACTCAAGATCCATCAGTCGGGCTGGGAGTTCGACACCATCCTGTGCCTGGCCCGTGGCGGACTGCGCCCCGGCGATATCCTGAGCCGCATTTTCGACAAGCCCCTGGCCATCATGTCCACCAGCTCCTACCGTGCCGAAGCCGGCATGGTCCAGGGTCATCTGGACATTGCGCGCTTCATCACCACGCCCAAGGGCGAGATTGCAGGCCGCGTGCTGCTGGTCGATGATCTCGCCGATTCGGGCCACACGCTCAATGCGGTGATCGCCATGCTCAAGACCAACTATCCGCCGATCACCGAGCTGCGCAGTGCCGTGATCTGGACCAAGGGCGTGTCTGCCTTCACGCCTGACTATTCAGTCGATTTCCTGGCCACCAACCCCTGGATTCACCAGCCGTTCGAGACCTATGACACGCTGACGCCGGCCGAGCTCATGGACAAGTGGAAGCTCTGAGTCCGGGCTTGTACGCATGCATCAAGGGAGTCCTTCGGGCTCCCTTTTTTGATGCTCGGGTGGCGCGGCACGGAACGAGGTGTGCGGCTCGAGGAATGCTCATTTTTCATGAGCTGCTTGCGCCTTCTGGTCAACAGTTTCAGATCGATTTATATTTGAAATCCAATACAGGCAAGCGCTAGAAGCTCTTCTTTTTACATGTTTGCTGGACGCTGCATCCCGACGAGCGGTGCTGGCCAGTCGAGGCTCCAGAATCTGGCTGTGGGTTTTTGAGCGTGTTTTTGAAACATGCAGTATTTGGGATTCACCGACGGATACACTGCGCACAATCTTAGAAAGTGGTGTCGTGTGAAATCTTTCCCTGTTGGCCGCGTAATCATTGCCGCAGGCTTGGTCCTGGGCGGAGCTGCCCTGGCGTGGCGTCTGGGGTCGACGGGCTCTGCGGCCAGGCCTGAGGCGGCCCCTCCAGGCCCTGGGCCAGCGCGGCCTGCGGCGGCGGTGGTCAAGCAGGCTGTGCAGCCGCTGCAGACCTGGTCCACGCCCATCTTCGTGCTCAACTCGCTGGATGCCAACATCAGCGTCATCGACCCGGCGAGCTGGCAGGAGACGGCGCGCATTCCCACGGGCAAGGAGCCGCACCATCTTTATCTGACGCCGGACGACAAGTCGCTGATCGTGGCCAATGCACTGGGCGACTCGCTGACCCTGGTCGATCCGCGCACCGGCCAAGTGCAGCGCGTGATACGCGACATCACCGACCCCTACCACCTGCGCTTCAGCCCTGACATGCAGTGGCTGGTCACGGCTGCCAATCGCCTGGATCACATCGACTTCTACCGTTGGGATGGACAGAGCCCGCAATTGGTCAAGCGTGTGCCGACGGGCAAGACGCCCAGTCATTTGTGGATAGATGCGGGCAGTGCCACGCTGTACTCGACCATGCAGGACAGCGATGAGTTGGTGAGCATAGACATCGCGACCCAGACCATCCGCTCGCGCGTACCTACGGGGTCCATGCCGGCCGATGTCTATGGCAGCCCCGATGGCCGAATGCTGTTCGTCGGACTCACGGGCGGCAATGGCGTGGAGGTCTTCGACCTCGCCGGTGCCGAGCCGCGCAGCCTGGGCCAGATCAAGACGGCGGCTGGCGCCCATGCCTTCCGCGCCGCAGGCGATGGCGTGCATTTGTATGTCAGCAATCGCGTGGCCAACACGATCAGCAAGATCAACATGCAGACCCGTGAAGTCGTGGACAGCTATCCCGGCCCAGGCGGCCCGGATTGCATGGATGTGTCTGCCGATGGCCGCTATCTGCTTGTGAGCTCGCGCTGGGCGCGCAAGCTCTCCATCGTCGATACGGTGGAGAAGAAAGTCGTGCAGCAGGTGCCCGTGGGCAAGTCCCCGCATGGCGTCTGGACTCTGGCCCATGCGGCGCGTTGAAGGCCTGCAGCGGGCTTGCCAAGGAGATAGCCATGGATCGTAGACGTCTGGTGCGTTCGGCCACTGCATTGGCGGCCTTGGGGCTGGTGCGCGGCAGCCTGGCCGCAGGCTCAGGTGGCGGGCCTGGCGCGGCCCAAGTCCGGGGCTGTGAGCAGCCCTTGTATCTGACCTTCGATACCGGCCATATGGGGGTGGCCGACCTGATTGCCCAGGTGCTCAAGCGCCATGGCGTGCAGGTGACTTTCTTTGCGGCCAACGAAGCCACGCAACAGGGCGACGGCTGCCTGGGCGAGTACTGGGCGCCCTGGTGGCAGGCACGTGCGGGGGAAGGGCATGAGTTTGCCTCCCATACCTGGGACCATATGTACTGGCGCGCAGACCTGCGCGCCCGGGCCGGCGGGCCGGTCACGGGCTTCAGGGTCCGGCCTTCGGCAGGGCCCCGCGCCAATACCAGCTTCGCCATCGATATTGCAGGCTATGGCGAGCAGATCACCAGGGCTGCGCAAAGGCTGGCACAGATCACGGGGCGCAAGCCCTTGCCCCTGTTTCGTGCCCCCGGAGGCAAGACTTCACCGGCCTTGCTGGCCGCGGCGCGCGAGGCCGGTTATGCGCATGTGGGCTGGTCGCCCTCAGGCTTTCTGGGCGATGAGCTGCCCAGCGAGAGCCATCCCAATGACAAGCTGCTCAGACAGGCGCTGGAAAACATCCGCAGCGGCGACATTCTGCTGGCCCATCTGGGGATCTGGTCGCGCAAGAGTGTCTGGGCGCAGGCCGTGCTCGAACCCCTGATCGTGGGCCTGCTGGACAAGGGATTTTGCTTTCGTACCCTGGCCCAGCATCCCGGCTACCGGGACTGGATTGCACAGCACAGGCTGTCTTAGAGCGCGGGAGGCAGATGTGCAATGGTGGACTCAGGTGTTTGGCGAGGCCCAGCAGCGGCTGTTCGAGGCGGTGGTCCAGCCCCTGCTGTTCAAGCTCGGGCTGGCGAGCTTGATCGAGGATGCCTATGGGGCCACGGGCTGGCTGCTCGTGGGGCTGCTGCAGATTCTCGTCATGGTGTTGCTGATCGTGCCGTTGCAGCGCTGGCGCCCGGTGGAGGCGCTGATCGACCGGCGCGCGGTGCGCGTGGACATTCTCTATACGCTGATCCACAGACTGGGCGTGTTCCGGCTGGCGCTGTTCTTCACGCTGGAGCCGCTGTGGGACGCCCTCATGGGGCGGCTGCATGTCTGGGGCCTGCCGGGCATGCATCTCGACGACCTGTGGCCCGGTGTGACCGACAAGGCCTGGGTGAGCCTTGTCCTGTATCTCGTGGTCTTCGATTTTCTCGACTACTGGATTCATCGTGGCCAGCACGGTCTGGACTGGTGGTGGAAGCTGCACTCCCTGCACCACTCCCAGCGCCAGATGACGGTCTGGAGCGACAACCGCAACCACTTGCTCGATGATGTGCTGCGCGATGCCATCGTCGTCCTCGTGGCCCAGTTCATCGGCGTGGCGCCGAGCCAGTTCGTGGTCATCGTGGCTTTTACCCAACTCAGTGAAAGCCTGCAGCATGCCAACCTGCGGCTGTGGTTCGGCCCTGTGGGCGAGCGTCTGTGGATCAGTCCACGTTTTCATCGTCGCCACCATGCCATAGGCATAGGCCATGAGCCCATGGCCCCGGTTCGCAACCGAAAGGCGCGCGGCAACAACTTTGGCGTGCTCCTTCCCTGGTGGGACATGCTTTTCGGCACGGCCAACTTCGAGCTGCGCTATGACCCCACAGGCGTGCGCGACCAGGTCCAGCCCGATGCCGGGGGCCGGCTGCGCGACTATGGACAAGGGTTCTGGGCGCAGCAATGGCAGGGTTTGATGCGGCTTATAGGTCGCGCTTGACGACTGGCTTGGGTATGCTTGCTGGCATGGGCTTGTTACTCGACTCCTTTTGGCGTGCCATGGCGTATTGCCTGCATAGGCGGGTGATTGTCTGGTCCCTGTTCCCCTTGCTGCTCATGGCAGCCATGGCCTGGGGGCTCGGTTACTTTTTCTGGGCCGATGCCGTGATCTGGACCGAAGGGGTGCTTCAGGGCGCGGGCTGGCTGCACATGCTGTGGACCTGGCTGCAAGGCCATGGCGTGCAGTCGGCTCCTGCCCTGGTCGCTCCTGTGCTGGTGGTGCTGGCGGTGGCGCCCGTGTTGGTGGTGGTGGCGTTGCTGCTCGTGGCGCTGTGCATGACGCCGGCACTCGTCGAGCTGGTGGCGCAAAAACGCTTCCCTCAATTGGAGCGCAAGCATGGGGGCTCGTTGCTCGCCAGCCTGGCCTGGTCCTCGGGCTCTTCGCTGATCGCACTGATCGCGCTGGTCGTTTCCATTCCGCTATGGTTTGTTCCGCCCCTGGTGGTCGTGATTCCGCCGCTGATCTGGGGTTGGCTCACCTACCGGGTCATGGCCTTTGATGCCCTGGCCGCCCATGCGAGCCGGCCCGAGCGGCGCGCACTGTTTCTGCGGCACCGTTATGCGCTCATGCTCATAGGCGTGATCTGTGGCTATCTGGGAGCGGCGCCGGCCATCGTCTGGGCCTCGGGCGTGGTGTTTTTGGCAGCGTTCTGGGTATTGATTCCCCTGGCCATCTGGATTTATGCGCTGGTGTTCGCCTTCTCTTCGCTCTGGTTCTCGCACTTCTGCCTTTCGGCCCTGGAGAGCATGCGCGAGGAGCTGCCCCAGCCGCCGCAGGCACCCGTGGTTCCGTTTGCTCCCGGCGCAGGGAATACACTCCTGCCCTGAGACATACACGGGCGGCCGCCCTCCAGGCCAGATTTTTGCACTAGAAAAACACCATGAAGCTCACAGTTGGTGCTCTCATCATCGGAGACGAAATCCTCTCGGGAAAACGCGCAGACCAGCATTTGCCCAAGCTCATAGAGCTGCTGGGCGCTCGCGGCCTGTCACTGTCCTTCGCTGAATATGTGGGCGATGACGAGCAGCGCATCACCGATGCCCTGCGTCGCGCATTTTCCTCGGGCCAGGTGGTGTTCAGCTTCGGCGGCATAGGCGCCACGCCCGATGACCGCACGCGCCAATGTGCAGCCGAGGCGTTGGGCGTGCCCCTGGACTTGCACCCTGAGGCCGTGGCCCTGATCCGTGAACGCATGCGGGATGTGGCAGAGAAGGAGAGCCAGCCCTACGAGCCCCAGCGGCCCGACAACGTGCACCGCCTGCAGATGGGAAATTTCCCCGTAGGGGCACGCATCATTCCCAACGTCTACAACAAGATCCCGGGGTTCTCCTGCACAGGCCAGGGCGGCGGCACGGTGCATTTCATGCCGGGTTTTCCGGTCATGGCATGGCCCATGGCCGAATGGGTGCTGGATCAGCGGTATGCGGCGTACTTCCACAGCACGCAGCACAAAGAGCACTCAGTCATTGTCTATGGCGGCATGGAGGCTGCACTCACTCCGTTGATGGTCGCCATCGAGCGCGACCATCCCGGTGTCAAGGTATTCAGCCTGCCCAGCGTGGATGATGACAGGCATGGCCGGCATATCGAGCTGGGAGTGAAGGGTGAGGTCAACGCCGTGCTCAAGGCTTGGCCGACCTTGCTTGAAGGCTTGCACTCTTTTGGTGCAAGTTTGGGTCCTGAAGTGGTTCGCACGATTTAGGGGCTTGCTTGGTGCGACAATTTGCACCAATTTAGTGAATGAGCCGCCTTGAAGGCGGCCTCTTGTTTTTGGGCGGCTGTGGTTCTGCCAGAGCGCTGGCTGCAAAAACAAAGGCTTGCATCGGGGCTGATTCAGCCTGGCACGCAAGCTGCTTAGAGTTTTTCATATGTTTGATCAGCCAGATTGGCAGGAGAGATCTAATGGCTAAGACCGTTGCAGATGTGATGGAAATGGTGCGGGACAACGAAGTCAAATTCGTGGATCTGCGTTTTACCGATACCCGCGGCAAGGAGCAGCACGTCACGGTGCCGCTGTCGCACTTCGACGAGGACAAGTTCGCCTCGGGCCATGCTTTCGACGGCTCCTCGGTTGCAGGCTGGAAAGGCATCGAAGCTTCGGACATGCAACTCATGCCTGACCCGAGCACGGCGAATATCGATCCCTTCTTCGAAGAGACCACGCTGTTTTTGCAGTGTGACGTGATCGAGCCCGGCGATGGCAAGGCCTATGACCGCGATCCCCGCTCCGTGGCCAAGCGCGCCGAAGCCTATCTCAAGGCCTCGGGCCTGGGGGACACCGCTTATTTCGGTCCCGAGCCCGAGTTCTTCATCTTTGACGGCGTGCGCTGGAATACCGAGCCTGGCAGCACCTTCTACGAAATCGAAGAGTACGAAGCTCCCTGGAACACGGGTGCCAAGTTCGATACCGGCAACCGTGGGCACCGTCCGCGCACCAAGGGCGGCTACTTTCCCGTGCCTCCCGTGGACAGCACCCAGGATTTGCGTGCCGAAATGGTGCTCATCCTCGAACAGCTGGGTATTCCCGTGGAAGTCTTCCACCATGAGGTGGCCGGCGCGGGCCAGAACGAAATCGGCACCAAGTTCTCGACCCTGGTCGAGCGGGCCGACTGGACCCAGGTCATGAAGTACGTGATCTGGAACGTGGCCAACACCTATGGCAAGACGGCGACCTTCATGCCCAAGCCCTATCCGGGCGACAATGGCTCGGGCATGCACGTCCACCAGTCGGTGTGGAAGGACGGCAAGAACCTGTTTGCAGGCGATGGCTATGCAGGCCTGTCGGATTTTGCGCTGTACTACATCGGCGGCATCATCAAGCACGCCCGCGCGCTGAATGCCATCACCAACCCCGGCACCAACAGCTACAAGCGCCTGGTTCCCGGTTTTGAGGCTCCGGTTAAGCTCGCGTACTCGGCCAAAAATCGCTCGGCCTCGATCCGCATCCCCTACGTGGCCAACCCCAAGGCCCGCCGCGTGGAGGCGCGCTTCCCCGACCCCTTGATGAACCCCTATCTGGGTTTTTCGGCCCTGCTCATGGCCGGCCTGGACGGTGTGGAAAACAAGATCCACCCGGGCGAAGCCGCTACCAAGGATCTCTACCATCTGCCCCCCGAAGAAGACAAGCTGGTGCCCACGGTGTGCCACAGCCTGGATCAAGCGCTGGACGCGCTGGACGCAGACCGCGCCTTCCTGACCAAGGGCGGTGTGTTCTCCGACAACATGATCGACGCCTACATCGAGCTCAAAATGGGCGAGGTCACGCGTTACCGCCAGGCCGTGCATCCTGTCGAGTACGACATGTACTTCTCGCTGTAAGGCGACTTCAAAAGGCGGCCCAGGCCGCCTTTTGGCTCTTCATTTCCATGGATGCTTTTCTGCAAAAGAAGATGATCTGCTCAGGAAATCGCATGCCAGGCAGCTCAAGAGGCGATACTCGCCCCTATCGTCGGGTTTTTGCCGACACCTTCCCAAAGGTATGGAATGAACAAGCTGCTTTTGTCGCTGCTGCTGCCCCTGCTGTCTGCAGGGGCCTGGTCGCAGGATGTGATCTACCGCTGCGGCAACGAATATACGAACAACGCCTCCCAGGCCAAGGCCAAGGGCTGCAAGCCCGTTGATGGCGGTCATGTCACCGTGATTCATGGGGGGGGGGCCAAGCCGCCGGCGGCAAGGGCCTCATCGGGCTCGGCCTCTACACCAGCAGCCGCATCATCGGGGCCAGCTGCGGCCAAGGTTGACAACAATGCCCAGCGTGCGCGTGATGCCGATGCGCGTGCAATTTTGACCGCAGAACTCACCAAGTCCCAGGAAAAGCTGGCCCAACTCAAGCAGGAGTACAACGATGGCAATCCCCAGCGCACGGCGCTGGAGCTACGCAATCCCCAGGGCTATCTCGAGCGTGTGGAGCAGCTCAAGGCGAGTATTGCGCGGCAGGAAAGCGATGTCGCGGGCATTCGGCGCGAGATCGATCGCCTGCCAGCCCCCAGTGGCGCCAATTAAGGGACCGGCAGGCCCGGGAGCCCAGCCATGATGCCTGGCTCCAGAAACATTTCGGCACAGGTTCCGGGCTCTTCCTATCAGGCCCTGGATCTGCTGTGCACGCTGGCAGCCGTGCTCGATGCATCGGGCGCGGTGCAGTTTGCGAATGCTGCACTGGAAAATGCCCTGGGTCTTTCCCGGCGCGTTCTAGAGGGTAGCGACCTTGCCGTGTGCTTCATGGAACCGACCTTGCTGGACAAGGCGCTGTGCGGTGCACGCGACAACGATTTTGCGGCCCTGAGATTCGAGGCCAGCCTGCGCCGCAGTGCGGCGGAGGCTCTGCCTGTCCACGTCACTGTCTCCGTGATCGAGCCTGTGGGTCATGTGCTGGTCGAGCTATGGCCATTGGAGCAGCAGGTGCGTCAGGATCGCGAGGAGCGCTTGCGCGAACAGGCTCAGGCGCACAAGGAGCTGATCCGCAACCTGGCGCATGAGATCAAGAATCCCCTGGGAGGCATACGCGGGGCAGCCCAGCTGCTGCAGATGGATCTGATTTTGCCGGAGCTGCAGGAATATGCGGAAGTCATCGTGCACGAAGCTGATCGCCTGCAGGCTCTCGTTGATCGGCTGCTGGCCCCGCACCGCCACCCTCATCATGTGAGCGACGTCAATGTCCACGAGGTTTGCGAACATGTGCGTACCCTGGTGCTGGCTGAGTTCCCTTCAGGACTGGGTATCGTGCGTGACTACGACACTTCCATTCCCGAGTTTCGTGGAGATCGCTCCCAGCTGATACAGGCTGTGCTCAACATCGTGCAGAACGCAGCCCTGGCGCTGCGAGAGCGCATGGCCGAGGGGGATGCCGAGATCGTGCTGCGTACGCGTGTGGCAAGACAGGTAACTTTTGGTCGCCAGCGCTATAGGCTGGCACTGGAATTGCATGTCATCGACAACGGGCCGGGCGTACCCGATGCCATCAAGGAGCGTATTTTCTATCCTCTGGTGTCGGGACGGGATGGAGGCTCCGGACTCGGGCTGACCTTGGCACAGACGTTTGTGCAGCGCCATCAAGGGTTGATCGAATGCGATAGCCAGCAAGGGCGCACGGACTTTCGCATCCTCATTCCCCTGCCTTGATGTCTGGTGCGAAGGCCTGCAGTCTCAATGCTGCACATTTAGGAAGGACTGCCAATGAAGCCGATCTGGATCGTCGATGACGACCCTTCCATACGATTTGTTCTGGAAAAAGCTCTGGGGCGCGAGGGCTGGAGTACGCGCAGCTTTACCCAGATACGTGATGTACTCACGGCCTTGTCCGAGGTCGATGGGCAAGACCCCGAGCGCCAACCGCCCCAGGTGCTGGTCAGCGACATACGCATGCCTGGTGGTTCGGGGCTGGAGTTGCTGGAGCAGATCAGAGCCCGGCAGCCAGGCTTGCCGGTCATCATCATGACGGCCTACTCCGACCTCGACAGCGCGGTCTCTGCCTTTCAGCGCGGTGCTTTCGAGTACCTGCCCAAGCCTTTCGATCTGCCCAAGGCCGTGGAGCTGATCCGGCGAGCCATGGAGGAGAGTCTGCGCGAGGATGTAGCCGAAGCGCAGTTACCGCTCAAGGCCGAGATGCTGGGCCAGGCTCCTGCCATGCAGGATGTCTTTCGCGCCATCGGGCGTCTGAGCCAAAGTCAGGTCACGGTGCTGATCACGGGCGAATCCGGGGCGGGCAAGGAGCTGGTGGCCAGGGCCTTGCACAAGCACTCTCCCGTGGCTGGTGGGCCGTTTGTGGCCATTAATACCGCCGCCATACCCAAGGACCTGCTCGAGTCCGAATTGTTTGGCCACGAACGCGGCGCTTTTACCGGAGCCCAGGCCCAGAGAAGAGGGCGCTTCGAGCAGGCAGAGGGAGGCACCTTGTTCCTGGACGAAATCGGTGACATGCCTTTCGATCTGCAGACGCGCTTGCTGCGCGTGCTCTCGGATGGGCATTTTTACCGTGTGGGCGGCCACCAGGCCCTCAAGGCTCATGTGCGGGTCATTGCCGCCACCCATCAGGATCTGGAGCGACGCGTCCGCAGCGGCAGCTTTCGTGAAGACTTGTTTCATCGACTCAACGTGATCCGGCTGCGCCTGCCCGCGCTGCGCGAGCGCCGGGAAGACGTGCCCATGCTGACACGCCATTTTCTGCAGCAAAGTGCACGCCAGCTGGGGGTCGAGCCCAAGCGCATGGGAAGTGATGCCATGGAGCGGCTCCAGAACTTTGACTTTCCAGGCAATGTGCGCCAACTGGAGAACATCTGTCATTGGCTGACCGTCATGGCGCCGGCGCAGTTGATCTCGGGCAGGGATTTGCCACCAGAGGTGCTGGAAAAGGTTGGGCCGGGCCCCGTGGCTGGCACGGCTCCTGGTGATCCATTGAGTCGGGAGCAAGGCAAAGAGGGGCTGGCAGGACAGGATATGCCCGCTCAGTCGCCGCCTGAGGGTATGTCACCGGACTGGGTGTTGTGGCTGGGCCGGGAAGTGCAGCAGCTTTTGCAAAAGGGCCAGACCGATGTCTGGGAGCAGATGTCTCGCCGCTTCGAAGCCCAGCTCATACGCTCGGCTCTGACGATTACTCATGGTCGGCGCGTAGAGGCTGCACAGCGCCTGGGCATAGGGCGAAACACGATTACGCGCAAACTCCAGGAGCTTGGCATCGAGGAAGATACAGACCAAGGCTGAGTACGCTGGAGTAGGCAGAATTTCTCGCGCCTTGGCTTGCAGGCCAGATAAACCACTGAAGTGGTGACGGTTTCCTACAAGGCCTGGCTGGCTGGACCGACGAAGGCGGCGCCAAGCTTTGTCCACACTGTCCGAACCCCAATCCAAACCCATGTCTTGTCGTGCGCACATTTCTTTCGCAACTCTGGAGCAGGAGCGGGCCTGCGGGTGCTCGCCCCCGGTCTGCGCAAAACAGCAATCTGGCCGACCTGGTCGATGCCCACTGGCACGGACGCTATTTCAGCGAGCCTTATTTCGTGGCTGGACGCGGCTACGACCAATACCGGCCGGCCTATCTTCTGGGACACAAGGCTGCGCTGGCGCCGGAGTACGGAGCGCAAAGTTTCGAACAGGTCGAGGAGTTGCTGCAAGCGTGCTGGGAGCAACTGCATGGCACAAGCCTGTTGGGGTGGCATGAGGTCCGGGATGCTGCGCGTGCCTCATGGCTGCAGGCTCGGTCACCGTTGCTGCCAGCAAGCCAGCAGGACAGGCTTTTGAGCCTTTCAGCCACGGCTGTGCTCAATGCCGTGTTGGTCGTGGGGCGCCATGCTCATAAGCGACTGGGCCAGTGCATCACCCCCATGCCTCAGGGTTTGATGGGGCAGGTGCTGGCGCGCCATTTCAATGCCAGTCAGACCCTGGTCGACGATCTGGAGAGGGCGATTGTCCTGCATGGTGGTGTAGCCTTGCCCATGCGTTCCAGTCGGGGGCTGTTACGTCAATCCTTCTGGGAAGTCTGGAGAGGCAAGGGGGGGGGCACTCACTATTTGCTGGATCAGGCCGAAGCCTGCCAATACAAATGGCTCAAGGCCTATGAGGCTGCGGAGAAGGAGAAGATGCCCAGGCAGCTCAGAGAAATCCTGCAGCGCCAGGCACTGATGCTCAGAGGGCATATGGAGGCCATTCACTGGCTGCGCGGTTATATACCGTGATGGATGTCGACAGGCGACTCAGCCCAGGGTCACCACCACAGGTGTATGGTCACTGGGCTGGGAGTTCTTGCGGGGCGCGCGGTCTATGCTGCAGGCGCTGACGCTGTCTTGCAACGCCTGGCTCACGAGAATATGGTCTATGCGCAGGCCACGGTTCTTTTGAAAGCCCAGCATGCGGTAATCCCACCACGAAAAGCTTTTTTCAGGCTGCTCGAACATGCGAAAGGCGTCAGTCAGACCCAGATCCAGCAGGGCCTGGAAATGCGCGCGTTCCTCTTGTGTGTGGTGAATCGTGTCCTTGAGGCCTACGGGGTCGAAGGAGTCGCGGTCTTCGGGAGCCACATTGAAGTCGCCAACCAGAACCAGGCGCTCATGGGTGGCCAGCTCGGTCTTGATCCAGTCGTGCAAGGCCTGGAGCCAGCGCATCTTGTAGGCGAATTTTTCGCTGCCGGGAGCCTGACCGTTGACGAAATAGCCATTGATCAGGCGCACCGGGCCTTGGGGTGAATCCACACTGGCTGCGATGATGCGTGCCTGCTCGTCATCAAAGCCGGGAATGTTGCGCACTACGGCGCTCAATGGGCTGCGCGACAACCAGGCTACGCCGTTATAGGTTTTCTGTCCGTGACAGGCTGCGTGGTAGCCGGCTTCTTCAAAGGCCTGGTGTGGAAACTTGTCGTCGATGAGCTTGAGCTCCTGCAGCCCGAGTGCGTCCACGGGGTTGACCTCAAGCCAGGCCAGCACCTGGGGCAGGCGCACGGACAGAGAGTTGACGTTCCAGGTGGCAATTTTCATTTCTGTAAAAATCCCTTGTTGAAGGCGGTTGACGGCAGGTCTTCTGTTTCTGGTGTCTCAGGTTTAAGCGTGCCTGCTTGCGAAGCACCTACTTTGTCGCCGGTTACGGTCATGGGGCCGCGCTGCAGTGTTCGAGCATCCATGCCCAAGGCATTTTGCGCCACAGGTGAAGACGCTGTGTTCTGTGCTGTTGGGGGCTGCTCTTTGCCCGAGGATCATGCCTGTGAAGCCAGGCGAGGCCGACATGGATTAGGAGCTTGGACGCACGCTTTGAATATGCGTACGAGCTTTGCATGATTGAAAGCTGGATCTGGTTAGACAAAAGGGGTTAGCTCCAGAAGAGCTAACCCCTTGATATCAATGGTCGGAGCGGCGGGATTCGAACTCGCGACCCTCTGCTCCCAAAGCAGATGCGCTACCAGGCTGCGCTACGCTCCGACAATCCGCTATTCTAATCTTAAAAACAGAGCTGTTTAGGCAAACTTATAAAAGTTTGGGTAAACAATGCTTGTTACCATCAGCGTGAGCTCGGAGCCGGGCCACGGTTGGCGAGATGGCGGAAAGTGATACGGCCCTTGGTCAGGTCGTAGGGCGACATCTCCAGCGACACTTTGTCGCCTGCCAGAATGCGGATGTGGTGCTTGCGCATCTTGCCGCCAGTGTAGGCAATGAGCTGGTGCCCATTGTCCAGGGTCACGCGAAAGCGCGAGTCGGGCAGGACTTCCGTGACGGAGCCTTGCATTTCAATCAGTTCTTCCTTGGCCATGTTATTCAGTCTTTCGAACAGGTCTGCGGCATTGGTTCGTCAAAGACCACCTGCATCACTTTGCTGCGCAGAGGGGCAGTCATGGGTGACAGGCGGGGTAGGCGCTGCGTGAAGGCGCAGACCATGTACAAGCGAACGAAAAGGCCGGTTCAAACGAAGTGTGGCAGACCTTTGTCTGCCAACATTTAAACCTTTTAATTGTAGCGTTTCAGGATTCGCTGCGTGTAGAAGAAGGCGCAACTGTAGCGGCCAGCACACGAATTAAATCGGTTTGGGTAATGATGCCTACCAGCTTGTTCTGAGCATCGAGAACAGGCAGGTGGTGATGGCCTCCTGAGGAAAATAAGGGGACGAGCTCAATCACGGGTTGCCCGGTGTGCGCGGTTTGAACTGTCTCTGACATGATGTCAGCCACGCTCTGCGCAGTCTTGCCCTTGCCCGTGACCAGGTTCTTGAGCCTCTGGCCCAGACCTTCATGGGTGTCAAGCTTGGCATTGCGCACGAAATCGGCATGCGTGACGATGCCAATGACTTGGTGTTCCGGACCGATCACGGGCAGGGCCTTGACCTGCTCGCTGCGCATCAGGGCCCAGGCGTCCTTGAGTGTGACCTTGGGCTCTACGGCGAACACGGGCTTGGACATGACGGCGGCGCAATGCAGATCGCCCAGCGTGCGCTGAAAGGCCGCACGGCCGGCCATGTGCAGCAGGCCTTCGAGATCGGCGCGGCTGATGTCGAGCACCTGGTTGTAGTGCGTGAGGGCAGCATCAAGGTCGGCGTCTATGAACTGACCGCTCTGTGGCAGGCGTCCGTGGCTGCGCTGGGGGTGAGGGTAGGCCCGGCCTGTGAGCAGGTTATAGGCGACAGCGCTGGCCAGCAGCACGACGATGTTGAAAAGTGCAGGGAACAGCACCAGCTCCATGCCTGGCGCATGCTCTAGTACCACAAAGCTCGCAAGACCTACGCCTGGCGGATGAAAGCAGCGCAGTGCGACCATGATGGCCACCGAAAGCCCGGTGGCGGCTGCCAGTGCCAGGGCCGTATCGGGAATCAGGGCTTCGCACAGGGTGCCGGTGAGCAGGCAGGTCAGGCTGCCCGCAAGTACCGGCCAGGGCTGGGCCAGGGGGCTGGCGGGCATGCCGAACACCAGTACCGCACTGGCTCCCATGGAGGCCATCATCCAGTCGGCATGCGCATGGGCTCCGCCCCACCAGCGGCTGATCAAGGCCGTGATCAGCAGCCCCAGGCCAATGCCGAAGGACATGCGCAGCCCTTCGCGCCAGTCGGTGCCCACGGGCGGCGGCAGGAAATTGCGCAGCCAGTACAGGGCGCGCGAAGGCGATGAGCTCAGGGCCGTGGCATCCGGGTCGGAAGGAGAAGGGGGCGGGACTGCGGTCATGAAAGATGCGCCGGGGGCGTGCGCTCTTGGCTTGCATTGGATGATGGGTATTTTGGCGGCATGCGGCGATTTCTGTCTTCATGTGCCTCAAAGGCATGCGCCAGGGCCGGAGAGTGGCCGGGCTGGTCTTGTAGGCTGGCTATAGAATGCGCCGCAGCATCCTCCTCATCCTGTCCTGAAGCGAAATACAGAGTGTCTGATCGAATTGCCGTTCTCTCCCAGTACCTGCTGCCCAAGCAGGCCTTGACCGCCTTGATGGGGCACCTGGCCCAGGCACGCGCAGGCGCTCTGACCACGGCCGTGATCAAGCGTTTCATTGCCCGTTATGGCGTGGATATGAGCGAGGCCGAGGATTCCGACCCTACGGCCTATGCAAGCTTCAACGAGTTTTTCACGCGGGCCCTCAAGCCCGGCGCCAGGCCGCTGGCCCAGGCGCCCTGGGTCTGTCCGGTGGATGGCGCGATCAGCCAGATCGGCGTGATCGAGGGCGACCAGATCTTTCAGGCCAAGGGCCATCGCTACAGCGCAGCGGCCCTGCTCGGAGGCGATGCCCGTCTGGCAAGCGCATTCGATGACGGTTTCTTTGCGACCATTTACCTGAGCCCCAGGGACTATCACCGCATCCACATGCCTTGCGCGGGCCGGCTCACACGCATGATTTACGTGCCGGGCGATCTGTTTTCGGTGAATCCGGTCACGGCGCGCAACGTGCCAGGTCTTTTTGCACGCAACGAGCGCGTGGTCTGCATGTTCGAGACCGCGCATGGTCCTATGGCCCTGGTGCTGGTGGGCGCCACCATTGTGGGCAGCATGAGCACGGTCTGGCATGGACAGGTCAATCCGCCACGGCCGGGGCGCGTGCAGGAGTGGGGCTATGCGGACCAGTCCATCGTTTTGGAGCAGGGCCAGGAAATGGGGCGCTTTCAGCTGGGCTCCACCGTGGTGATGCTGTTCCCATCCGCATGCGCCATGCGCTTCAATACAGCCTGGACACATGGCCATGGTGTGCGTCTGGGCCAGCTGATGGCCGAAAGCTAGGACGGCCATCGGTTCCGGCCTGGGGGCCAACGCCCCTCGGCTACAGATACCAGTGCAACTGCTCGGGCCGGCGCTCTGTGGTGAACAGGCTTGGGGCCAGAAGCAGCTGGTTGGGTTTGACGGGGTCCTCATGGCCTATCAGATAGACCATGAGCTCGCGCCGCCTCAGTATGACGTGGCTGATCTTTTCCCGGCGGCCGTTTTGCGTGACCTCGATGCCAGGCTTGAACAGCGGCATGAGAAAGGTTGCGCCGCGCGCTTCGGTTGCTGTGGCTTCAGTGGCGGTTTCCATAGGCTTTGCTTGAAGAAAGTGAAAGGCGTTGTTTTTCCTATCGGCGGGCCGTCTGGGAACTAAAGCTCGAGGAGGCCAGGATTCTCCTGTATGGCTTGGAGGGCATATGCCCCGGGTCGGCACGTTTGTTACCCGTGGGGCAGAATCCGCAGCGCCATGCACAGCCCGTTCCATGGATTGTCTCTTTCCCGGGCCGCGGATCTCTCCCTTGTCTCTTATGCCTTTCATCTCTCCCCAAGCGTTGGCGGCCCAGTGGTGGCGCCTTCAGCAAAGTGAATCCCCGGACAATCTGAAACGAGTACAGGCGCTTGGACAAGACCATGCGGCGCAACTGGCGACGCACTTTTATGACGTCATGCTGGAGGACGAGGCTGCCTCCAAGCTGCTCAACCACGAGCAGGTGCGCACCCGCCTGCACCAGTCCATGACGAACTGGGTGGCTTCCGTGCTTTCGATTCATGACCAGGCGGGGCTGGAGAAGGTCGTGAACCAGCAGATCCATGTGGGCCAGGTGCATGCGCGTCTTGATGTGCCCATGTTCCTGGTGCTGCGCGGCGTGCGCAGCCTCAAGCAGGGCCTTGCCGCCTTGCTCAGGGCGCAGGCCTTGCTGAATGAGGGCGAGCGTCTGCAGGCCATGTACTGGGCTTTCTGCGTGGTGGACTTCTGCATGGAAATCATGGGCCAAGCCTATCACCGTTCACACGACAGCAGCTCCAAGGCCCAGGAGGCTTACCGGCTGCATGCCGCGACCTATAGCGTAGGCGCCGAGCGCGAGCGTCAGCGCGCGGCCCTGCTGGACTGGGAGAATCAGCTGCTGTTCGATCAGGCCTCGGGCTCCCAGGGGCATCCGTTGGGAACCTTGTCCAGCTCGGAGTTCGGTCTGTGGTTTCGTCACAAGGGTGCGCATGCGTTTGCCGGCGCACCCGAGAGCCAGCAAATCCTGGAGATCATGGATGGCGTGGACAAGCAACTGCTGCCGCGTCTGGGCCTGGCAAAGGAGGCTGGCGAGCGCCTGGACGGCCTGCGCGATCTGCGTGAGCGCACGCGCACCCTGGCCATGCTGCTCGACGGCCTGTTCGAGCAAAGCCGCGATGCGGATGCGGGGCGGGATGTGCTGACGAATCTGCTCAACCGCAAATTCCTGCCCGTGATTTTGAACAAGGAAGTGGCCTACTGCCGCGAAAAGCGCAGCAGCTTTGCCTTGCTGGCCATCGATGTGGATCACTTCAAGCGCATCAACGACGAGTACGGCCATGAGGCGGGGGACGCCGTGCTGCAGCAGCTTGCCGTCGGCCTCAGCCATGCATGCCGAGGCGGCGACTATGTCTTCAGGCTAGGCGGCGAGGAGTTTCTGATGCTGCTGGTCGATGTGCAGCAGGACAAGGCCATGGTCATGGCCAGGCGCGTGCATGACCAGGTACAAAGTGAGCCCTTTCAGCTGCCTTCGGGCAGGAAGATCCACGTGACGGTCAGCATAGGCCTGGCCCTGCACGACGGCCACCCCGACTACCAGCACACGCTGCGCCGTGCGGATGCCGCGCTTTACGAGGCCAAGCGCAACGGGCGCAATCAGGTGGTCAAGGGGTAGAGGGCCAGGACTTACCTGTCAGGCTGTACGCCCAAGATGGCATGCAGTCTGGCGCTGGTGGTCGTGTACTGCACCAGAGGCTTCTGGCCCTGGAGGTACTCGGCTGCGGCATAGGCCGCCATGGTGGCTTCGTGAAAGCCGCAGGCGATGAGCTTGAGCTTGCCTGGATAGGCGACCACATCGCCGGCGGCATAAATGCCGGGCGCGTCCGTGGCCTGGGTCGCGGGGCTCACGCAAAGCTGCTTGCGTTCCATGGCCAGGCCCCAGTCGGCCACGGGACCCAAGCGTGGAGAGATGCCCAGGCAGGCCAGGATTTGCTGCACGGGCAGGCGATGCTCCTGGCCTTCTCCATCCATCCATTGCAGGGCTGTGAGCTGCCCTGTGGCACTGTGCAGTTCGGTGGGCTGGCCTATGAGAGCCTGGACGGCGCCGCTGGCGCGCAGGTCGGCCAGCTTTTGCAGCAAGGGCTCGCTGGCCTGGAATGCATCGCGCCGGTGCATCAGATAGGTGGCCGAGCCGTGTTCGGCGCAGGCCAGAGCTGTGGTCACTGCATCCTCATCGCCGCCAAGCACCACGACGCTTTGGTCTTTGAGCATTTCAAGACTGCCCGGGTGGTAATGAAGCTGGCCCGGGGCCAGATCGGTCACGCCCGGAATCTTGAGCGCCTTGGGTACAAAGGCTCCCACGCCTGCGGCAATGAAGACGCAGCGCGCAGACAGGCGTGTTCCGGCCGTGGTTTGCGCGAGCCAGCGGCCGTCCTCAAGGCGCGAGAGCGTGGCCACCTGCTGGCCCAGATGCCATTCGCTGCCCAGATACGCAATCTGCTGCTGCAGCCGCTGCACGAGCTCGCGGCCCGTGCACACGGGAATGCCGGGGATGTCGTAGATCGGCTTGTCGCCATAAAGCTGCACGCACTGTCCGCCTGCCTGGGGCAGGGCATCGACCACATGGCTGCGCATGCCCTGCAGGCCGAGCTGAAATACCTGGAACAGGCCTACGGGGCCGGCTCCTATGACCAGCGCATCGGTTTCCATCACAGGTGCTGGGGCGGCAGGCGCTTGCGACATGGCGGGGGCAGCGGCTTGGCTCAACGCTCGAGCAGGTCGAGCTTGCCGGGTTTGCCGTTCCAGTCGTCGGCGTCGGGCAGCGAAGCCTTGCGCTTGGTGATGCTCTTCCAGCCCTTGGCCACGGTCAGCTCGGCATTGAGCTTGATGAAGGCCAGCTGATCTGCAGGCACATCTTCCTCGGCAAAGATGGCGTTTGCGGGGCACTCGGGAATGCAGACGGCGCAGTCGATGCACTCGTCAGGATCGATGACCAGGAAGTTGGGGCCTTCGCGGAAGCAGTCCACGGGGCAGACATCAACGCAATCTGTGTATTTGCATTTGATGCAGTTTTCGGTGACGACGTGAGTCATGAGCTGTGTTCTTGTAGGAGGTGAATCTCGGTTGCAGCCGGGATTCTAGGATTTTTCATGGCCCAGAGCCCGGGGCTGCGGCATTCCTGCATGGCAATGTGCAGTTTATGGGCCTTGGGTCAAAGTCTTGCCAGCTTCCCTGTGCGGACCAGGGTCTGCTGTGCTCACTCCAGCAGGGCTGCACCGGCGGTTGCATGGCTGGCCGTGTCCACGAGGATCAGGGCCCCCAACTGGCGTGACTCGGTGAAGGCCGCAGCCGGAATGCTCTCCTGCAGCACCAGCTCCACGCGGCCAATGGCATTGGCCTGCAACTGGCTGGCTGGCTCGCGCTCCAGCGTGTTGATGTTGAGGTTGTGGGCCACGTGCTTGACCTTGGCCTTGATCCAGCGGTGGCCGTGCAGGGCCCAGTAGATGCGACCCGGCACCAGGGGCTCCTCATCCATCCAGGCCACGGTGGCCACGATTCCGTGCTGCCTGGGCCAGACGCTCTGGGGAGCATCGAACTCGCTGGCGCCGGGCTGGACTTCGGGGGCGGCCACGATCCAGTCGCCGCGCGAGACATCGACCTCATGGTCGAGCACCAGGCCTGCGGAAAGACCTGCGCCCACATCGCGTGCCACGCGTGCATGGTCGAGCACCTGGGAGACGACGGCAAGCCGCCCGCTGGGCAGGATTTGCACGGCTGCGCCCGGGCGGGCCTGGCCTGCAGCCACGCGGCCCCAGAACACGCGCCGGCCCTGGCTGGTGTCGGCCGAGGAAGAGAACTTCTCCACCCATTGCACGGGAAAGGCCAGGGCCAGATGCCTGTCGGCCGGGGTGTTGGGCAGGCGTTCGAGCAACTGCAGAAGGCTCGGGCCCGCGTAGCCGGCCCAGCCGGACTCGGCATGGACCACGTTGTAGCCCTGGAGCGCCGAAACCGGCACCGTGGCCGCAGCCTGGATGCCTGCCTGGGCGGTGAAGCGCTGCAGCGCCGTCTGGATATGGGCAAAGGCGAGCGCAGGATCGGCCACGGCATCGAGCTTGTTGACCGCAAACACCAGGGAGTGCACGCGCAGCAGGTGCGCGAGAAGGCTGTGGCGGCGCGTCTGGGGCAGCAGTTGCAGTTCGGGGTTTTTCCAGTCCAGCTTGGTGGCATCGACGAGGATGACGGCCGCATCGGCGCTGCTCGCGGCCGTGACCATATTGCGCGTGTACTGCTCGTGGCCGGGCGCGTCGCCGATGATGAACTTGCGCGTCTCGGTGGCGAAGTAGCGGTAGGCCACGTCGATGGTGATGCCTTGCTCGCGCTCGGCCGAGAGTCCGTCGGTGAGCTGGGCCAGGTCCACGGTGTCGCCTGCGCCGCTGGTCTTGGTCACGCCGGCGAGCTGGTCCTGCAGCACGGTGCGCGTGTCCACCAGCAGCCGGCCGATGAGCGTGCTCTTGCCATCGTCCACCGAGCCGCAGGTGATAAAGCGCAGTGCCGAGCTGTTATCTGCATAAAAATCGGTTGTAGCGCTTGTTGGTATTGTGCTGGCAGCTATGGAAGTAATAGTTTCGGTCATCGAATTCTTTCTACGATCAGGCTCGACCCAGGTCAGGGCCGTAGCGCAAGAGCCGTCCCGCGGCGCAGCCGCGCAGGGGGCGTTTTAGAAATACCCATCCTTTTTGCGCTTTTCCATGGAGGCATCGCTGGTCTTGTCGTCCATGCGTGTGGCGCCGCGCTCGCTGACCTCGGCGCCCAGGGTTTCGAGCACGATGTCGGCGGCCGTGGCGGCCGTGCTCTCCACGGGGCAGGTGCAGGTGATGTCGCCCACGGTGCGAAAGCGCACGTCGCGCCTGACGACGCTCTCGCCCTCGCGTGGCGGTGTGAGCTCGGTCACGGGCACGAGCAGGCCGCGGCGCTCCACGACCTCGCGCTGGTGCGTGTAGTAGATGCTGGGCAGGTCGATGGATTCGCGCGCAATGTATTGCCAGACGTCGAGCTCGGTCCAGTTGCTGATGGGGAACACGCGGAAATGCTCGCCGGGCGCGAGCCGCGTGTTGAACAGCGTCCACAGCTCGGGCCGCTGGGCCTTGGGCTGCCACTGGCCGAAGCTGTCGCGGTGGCTGAAGATGCGCTCCTTGGCGCGCGCCTTTTCCTCATCGCGGCGTGCACCGCCGATGAGTGCGTCGAAGCGGAATTCCTCTATGGCTTCGAGCAGGGTGACCGACTGGTGGGCATTGCGCGATTCGCCCGCATGGGCCAGGCGCACCGTGCCGCGTGCCATGGAGTCCTCCACGCTGCGCACGATGAGCTCGGCCCCCAGCTCTTTGGCACGCCGGTCGCGAAACTCCGTGACCTCGGGAAAATTGTGGCCGGTATCGATCATGAGCAGCGGATAGGGCAGGCGGCCCGCGCCAAAGGCTTTCTCGGCGCAGCGCAGCATGACCAGCGAATCCTTGCCACCCGAGAACAGCAGCGCCGGGCGCTCGAAGGTGGCCGCGACTTCGCGCAGCACAAAAATGGTTTCCTCTTCCAGAGCATCCAGATGGCGGTTGCTCAAATGACCGAGCACGGAGTTGTCAACACGGGCGTTCATGGCTTATTCCATTCAAATCGTTTGTAGCGCTTATAGGGACTGCGCTGGCTGCTATATTTTTTGATGTCTTCATGCGCGGCGCCAGAAACTGGCACGGCCCACCCTGGGACGCCGGGCAAGAGCCGCCCCGCGGCGCAGCCGCTCAGGGGGAGCATCTCAATGCACGATATGCAGCCCGCATTCGCGCTGCTCCTCGCCCTTGGTCGGGTCCACATAGTCGAAGTTGTTGGGCAGGCCGTGCTTTGCGCAGTATTCGTGCAGGTCCTTGGACGACCAGTGCAGCAGCGGCGCGACCTTGATCAGCCCGTCGGGATTGACGCTCACGGGCTGCATTTGCGCGCGCACGGCGCTGTCGCTGGCGCGCAGAGCCGTGAACCAGACACGGGGCGCGGTCTCGCGCAGCGCACGCGCAAAGGGCTCGAGCTTGACCTCCTCGGTGAAGGCCGCATGGCGGGGATCGTCCAGGGCCGGCGTGGGTCCGTCCACGGCCTCGCGGTGGGCGCGCGAGCGCAGCGGCAGGTAGGTGAGCAGGTTCAGGCCCAGCTGGCGGCTCACCTGGTCGGCAAAGCGGTAGGTGGCCTCGGTGTTGTAGCCGTTGTCCATCCAGACCACGGGCACATCGGGCCGCACCCGGGTGACCAGGTGCAGGATCACGGCCTCGAAGGGGCGGAAGTTGGTGGTGACTATGGACGTCTGGCCCAGGCCCAGAGCCCATTGCACGAGGGCGGCTGCGTCGTGGCCGAGTTTGGCGTTGATGCGCTCCAGATCCAGAGCAGGGGCGAGCTGGCTCATGCGGCCTCCTGCGCGGGCGTGGTGGCGGTGCCGGCCTGGCGTGCAAACAGCGGGCGCGGCTCCAGAGCGTCGCCCTGATAGAAGCTGCCAAAGCGCTGCAACTGCTGCCGGGCCGCATCCGCGTCCAGCCCCGGGGCGAGTACGGCGCTGCTGAAGCCGCTGCGCTGCATCTGCACGAGCTGGTCTATGAGCACATCGCCCGTGGCGCGGATATCGCCCGCAAAGCCATGGCGGCGGCGCAGCAGCACGGCCTGGCTGAAGGCGCGGCCGTCGGTGAACTTGGGAAACTCCAGCTCGATGCGCGTGAGGCCTTGCAAGGCCTCGGGCGTGGCGATCTCGGCAAGATCCGCATCGTTGGCGATCTTGAGCGTCTTCACGCCCGCATCGCTTTCGGCAAGGGCGTTGGCGGCAATGATGTTCATGGTGGAAGTCCTTGTGCTTACTCGGCCAGCGCCTCTTCGGCCTTGGGCTGGCGCGCGGCATTGGCTGCGCTCTTGAAGGGGTCGTGGCCCAGGCGGCGCAGTGCGTCGATGAAGAATTCGCCGGGCTGGCGCAGCTCGCGGAAGGTGGCGAGCACGGCCTCGATCACGTCGGGTACTTCAGCGGCGGAGAAGGCCGGCCCCACGGCCTTGCCGGCCAGGGCCGGGCCCGACAGGGCCGAGCCGTCCGAGCCGCCCAGCGTGACCTGGTACCACTCCTTGCCGTCCTTGTCCACGCCCAGAATGCCGATGTGGCCGCTGTGGTGGTGGCCGCAGGAGTTGATGCAGCCGCTCATGTGCAGATCGATGGGGCCGAGGTCGGCGACCTCGTCCAGGTCCTGGTAGCGCTCGGTGATGGCGGCTGCAATCGGCAGTGAGCGCGCATTCGCCAGCGCGCAGTAATCGCCGCCGGGGCAGGCAATCATGTCCGTGAGCAGGCCGATGTTGGGCTGGGCCAGGCCCAGGGCGCGTGCGGCTTCGTACAGGGCCGGCAGGTCGCTTTCGAACACCCAGGGCAGCAGCAGGTTCTGCTCGTGCGTGAGTCTTGCCTCGCCCGCGCTGAACTGCTGGGCCAGCTCGGCCAGTGCGTCCAGGGTGTCGGCATCGGCGTCGCCGGGCGCAAAGCCCACGCGCTTGAACGACAGGGTCACGGCGGCCATGCCGGGCAGACGGTGGCCGCGCACGTTCTGCTGGAGCCAGCGCTGGTAGAGCTGGCCTTCGGGCTTGACCTGGCTGGGCTGGTTCGCGGGCTTGAGCTCGGGCACGACAAAGCTGGCCTGCACGCGCTCCAGCTCGGCGCGGCTGATGGTGTGGGGCGCGCCGTCCTGCTCGATGATGGCGCGGTACTCGGCCTCCACGGCGTCCACGAATTTCTGGCCCTCGGACTTGACGAGGATCTTGATGCGTGCCTTCCACTTGTTGTCGCGTCGGCCATAGCCGTTATAGACGCGGATGATGGCTTCCATGTAGTTGAGCAACTGGTCCCAGGGCAGGAACTCGCGCAGCACGCTGCCGATCACGGGCGTGCGTCCCATGCCGCCGCCGACCTTGACGGTAAAGCCCACGGCGTCGGGGTCCTGGCCTTCGCCCGCGCGGCGCGCCTGCAGGCCGATGTCGTACCAGCCCGTGGCCGCGCGGTCTTCCTCGGCGCCGTTGAAGGCAATCTTGAACTTGCGCGGCAAAAAGGCGAACTCCGGATGCAGCGTGCTCCACTGGCGCGCGATTTCGGCAAAGGGCCGGGTGTCCAGAATCTCGTCGGCCGCAATGCCCGCATAGGCTTCGCAGGTGATGTTGCGGATGGTGTTGCCGCTGGTCTGTATGCCGTGCATGTTGACCTCGGCCAGCAGGTCCATGACATCGGCTGCGCGCGTGATGGGAATCCAGTTGAACTGCACATTGGTGCGCGTGGTGAAGTGGCCGTAGCCGTATTGCAGCGGCGCGGCGGCCAGCGTGAGGCCGGGCTGGGCGGCCTGCAATGCGTCCTGCGAGGTCTGGGCATGGGCCAGCAGCTCGGGCTCGGGCCTGTCGTATTCGCGCGCGATGTGGGCCAGCACCTGCAGCTGGCGGCTGCTGATTTCGCCATAGGGCACGGCGATGCGGGCCATGGGCGCATAGCGCTGTATGTACCAGCCGTTTTGCAGGCGCAGCGGCAGCAATTGCTCATCGCTGAGCTCGCCGCGCTGCCAGCGCTCCAGCTGGTCGCGAAACTGCTGGGCGCGCAGACGTAGGAACTGGGTATCGAATTCTGTGTATTGGTACATGGCGCTAGGTCGTGAGGTGCAGCCCGGCTGCGGCTGGATCGGGGTCGGTGCGGCATCTGCAGGCCTTTGGGCCCTGGCGCCCAACCCCGTATGGCCCGGACTTTAGGCAAGCCCCATATAAAACCCAACGATTGTTTTGTCCTGCCCTTATGCGGATAAGCATATGCGCGAGCTGTGGTGCGGGCTACGGCCTGGCGCTGCGGCGCAGGCCACGATTCACGCATTGCGAGGATGGTGTTGGACCGGTGCTGCTGCCGCGCATCTGCGGGCGCTACCATGGCGCCCATGACTGAATCCTCTTGCAAGCATTTGACGATACTGACCGGCGCTTCGCGCGGCATGGGCCTGGCCATGGCCAGGCAGTTGCTGGCCGCAGACCGGCTGCTGATCACCTTGTCGCGCTCCACCAGCGAGGAGCTGGCCGGCGTGGCCGCGCAGTCCGGTGGCGGGATCGAGCAGTGGAGTCTTGATCTGGCCCAGCCCGAGGCTGCGGCCCGGCGCCTGGGCGAATGGCTGGCGGGCCAGCAGCCGGGCCGCTATGCGAGCGCCACGCTGATCAACAACGCGGGCGTGATTCCGCAGATCGCGCCGCTGTCGCGGCTGGACGCGGCAGACATTGCAAAGGCCATGCGCGTGGGCCTGGAGGCGCCCATGCTGCTCACGGCGGCCTTTTTGGCGGCCACCGAAGACTGGAACGGGCCGCGCAAGGTGCTCAACATCTCCTCGGGCCTGGGCCGGCGTGCAATCGCCTCCCAGGCCGCCTATTGCGCGGCCAAGGCCGGCATGGACCACTTCAGCCGCAGCGTGGCCATGGATGAGGCGCTCAAGCCCCATGGCGCGCGCATTTGTTCGCTGGCGCCGGGGGTGATCGACACCGACATGCAGGTGCAGTTGCGCAGCGCTGCGGCCCAGGATTTCCCGGATCTGGCGAACTTTGCCCGGCTCCAGCAGACCGGCAGCCTGACATCGCCCGAAGAGGCGGCGCAGCGCGTGCTGGCCTGGCTGGAGCGGCCCGACTTCGGCGAGCAGCCTGTGGCGGATGTGCGGCAGGCCTGAGCAGACTCTCAGATCGTAAACACGTTCTAAGAGCAAAAACCTGCACCATGGCGCAGTGTCGGCCTCGGGGCATGCGGCTGCGGCGACAATGCAGGTCCTAGACGCACTCATGGGTGCCGGGCCGGGGCTTACAGGCGCCGCGTCCGGTCAGGCCTGATCCGGCCGGCCCGAAAAGCACGACACATGCTTGTGTGCCACACCTGCCTGCAGGCCGGCCCGCGCGCCGGCCGGGCCCTGATCCGGGGCCGGATTTCAAAATTTCGGGAGTTGCCTTTTCATGTTTCGCCAACTGATTGCCTGCACCACCATGGCCGCCGCCATGGGCATGAGCTTTGGTGCCGCCGCCCAGAATGCGGCCGCCGATTATCCGAACAAGCCCGTGCGCCTCATCGTGCCGTTTCCGCCCGGGGGCGGCACGGACATTCTGGCGCGCGTGATCTCCAACAAGCTCACCGAGATCAGCCACTGGACCGTGGTGCCCGACAACCGCGCGGGCGCGGGCGGCACGATAGGCATCACCGAGGCCGTGAGGAGCGCGCCCACGGGCTATGACATGGTCATGGGCCAGAAGGACAACGTGGTGCTGGGCCCCTACCTCTACAAGAGCCTGCCCTGGAATCCGGTCAAGGATTTGACGCCCGTGGCCCATGTGGCCTACACGCCCATCGTCATCGCGACCAGCATGAACTCGGCCTACAAGAGCATGGCCGATGTGGTGGCCGCGGCCAGGCAGCAGCCGGGCAAGATCACCTATGGCTCGCCGGGCAACGGCACCAGCATCCATATTGCGGGCGTGTTGCTGGAAAAGGCCGCTGGCATAGAGCTCACCCATGTGCCCTACAAGGGTTCCAACCCCGCGCTCATGGACGCGCTGGCCGGCAATGTGGACCTGCTGGTCTCGTCCGTGCCTTCGGCCATAGGCCAGATCAAGTCGGGCAAGCTGCGCGCGCTGGCCGTGACCTCGGCCAGGCGCTCGTCCTCCCTGCCCGACACGCCCACGCTGGCCGAGACCGGCCTCAAGGGCTTTGACGTGAGCACCTGGTATGGCCTGTTCATGCCCAGGAATGCGCCTGCAGCCGTGGTCGCCAAGGTCAATGCCGAGGTCAACAAGCTGCTGGCCCTGCCCGAAGTGCGCGAGGCCATACAGACCCAGGGCGCCGAGCCTCAGGCCATGAGCGTGGCCGAGTTCGACAAGATGTTCAAGCTGGATTTCAGCCAGTCCAGGCAGCTGGTGGAATCCTCGGGCGCAAGCATCCAGTAAACAGGGCGATGGCATCTCACAATCGATGCCGTCAAAGCCCTCCTCTTCGGGGCCGGGGATGGGGGCAAAGGCTCAGGCTGGGGATTTAGATGCCATCGCTTTGACCCAGTAACCCGTCGCTACTCAAAACAAGAGCTGCCAGTGCTTGCCCCTTCTGGGTTTCAGGTTGAAAACGATCTGAAATCCAATGGAATCAAGCGCTGGCAGCTCATTTTTTAATGCCTCAAGACCAGGGGCGCTACGCGCCCAGGTATGCCCGCCGCACCGCGTCGTTGCGCAGCAGGTTGGCGCCCGTGTCCTCCAGCACCACGGCGCCGGTCTCCAGCACATAGCCGCGGTCCGCGATCTGCAGCGCGCGGTTGGCGTTTTGCTCGACGAGGAACACGGTCACGCCCTCGGAGCGGATCATCTGGATGATCTCGAAGATCTGCGCAATGATCAGCGGCGCCAGGCCCAGCGTGGGTTCGTCGAGCAGCAAAAGGCGCGGCCGGCTCATCAGGGCCCGGCCTATGGCCAGCATCTGCTGCTCGCCGCCGCTCATGGTGCCCGAGCGCTGGTGGGCGCGTTCGCGCAGGCGCGGGAACAGCTCGAACACATGCGCGATGCCGGCCTCTATGCCCTGCTTGTCGAGGAAGAAGCCGCCCATCTTGAGGTTTTCGGTGACCGTGAGGTCGGGGAACACGCGCCGCCCTTCGGGCGAGACCGCAATCCCCTTGCGCATGATGTGGTGCGTGGACAGCTGGGTGATGTCCTCGCCCTCGAAGCGGATCAGGCCCGAGCTTGCGCGCGGGTTGCCGCAGACGGTCATGAGCAGCGAGGTCTTGCCCGCGCCGTTGCTGCCGATCAGCGAGACGATCTCGCCCTGGTTCACGTGCAGGCTGACCTGGTTGACCGCGCAGATGGCGCCGTAGTGGGTGCTAATGTTTTCCAGTTCCAGCATGGCCATCAGGCTTCTCCCAGATAGGCCTTGATGACCCGTTCATCATTGCGAATCGCCTCGGGCAGGCCCAGGGCGATGGGCTTGCCGTACTCCATGACCAGAATGCGCTCGGACACGCCCATGACCAGGCCCATGTCGTGCTCGATCAGCAGCACGGCCACGCCGTACTCGCGGCGCAGCCGGTCGATCAGGGCCTGCAGGTCCTTCTTCTCCTGCGGATTGAGGCCGGCGGCGGGCTCATCGAGCATGAGCACGCGCGGCTGGGTGATCATGCAGCGCGCGATCTCCAGGCGGCGCTGATGGCCGTAGGCCAGGTTGCCGGCCTCGCGGTTGGCGAACTCGCGCAGGCCCATGAAGTCCAGCCAGTGCAGGGCGCGCTCGATCTTTTCCTCCTCGCTGCGGCGGTAGCCGGCGGTGTTGAACAGCCCGGCCAGCAGCGAGGCGCGTGACTGGCCGTGCTGGGCCACGAGCAGGTTTTCCAGCGCCGTCATGGACTTGAACAGGCGCACGTTCTGGAAAGTGCGCACCACGCCGTGGTTGGCCACCTGGTGGCTGCTCGCGCCCGCGATGGAGCGCCCGTCCAGCAGCACGGTGCCGCCGCTGGGCTGGTAGAAGCCGCTGATGCAGTTGAACACCGTGGTCTTGCCCGCGCCGTTGGGGCCGATGATCGCAAACACCTCCTGGGGGCGCACCTCGAAGCTCACCTGGTCCACGGCCAGCAGGCCGCCAAAGCGCATGCTCAGATCCTTGACTTGCAGCAGATACTCGCTCATGGCTGGACCTCCACATGGCGGCGGCGCATGGGCAGCAGCCCCTGGGGGCGCCAGATCATCATCAGCACCATGACCAGGCCGAAGATCAGCATGCGGTACTCGGAGAACTCGCGCGCGAGCTCGGGCAGCACGGTCAGCACGATGGCCGCGACGATCACGCCCAGCTGCGAGCCCATGCCGCCCAGCACCACGATGGACAGGATCAGCGCCGACTCGATGAAGGTGAAGGACTCGGGGTTGACGATGCCCTGGCGCGCAGCGAAGAAGGCGCCGCCGAAGCCCGCGAACATGGCGCCCAGCGTGAACGCCGACAGCTTGATCCGCATGGGGTTCAGGCCCAGCGAGCGGCAGGCGATCTCGTCCTCGCGCAGCGCCTCCCAGGAGCGGCCTATGGGCATGCGCACCAGGCGGTTGGACACCCACAGCGTGGCCAGGGCCAGCAGCAAGGCCATGAGGTAGAGAAAGATCACCATGTGCAGCGAGTTGAACTCCAGGCCGAAGAACTGGTGGAACGTGGTGCCACCTTCCACGCTGGGGCTGCGCGTCATCTCCAGGCCCAGGACCGTGGGCTTGGGAATGCTGGAGATGCCGTCGGGCCCGCCGGTCCAGTCGGTCAGATTCACCAGCAGCAGGCGGATGATCTCGCCAAAGCCCAGGGTCACGATGGCCAGATAGTCGCCGCGCAGGCGCAGCACGGGAAAGCCCAGCACAAAGCCGAACAGGGCTGCGGCTGCACCGGCCAGCGGCAAGGCCTCCCAGAACGACCAGCCGGCCCAGTGGAACAGCAGGCCGTAGGTATAGGCGCCCACGGCGTAAAAGCCCACAAAGCCCAGGTCCAGCAGGCCGGCAAAGCCCACGACGATGTTCAGGCCCAGGCCCAGCATCACGTAGATCATGGCCAGGGTGGCGATGTCCACCGCATTGCGGCCCGCGAAGAACGGCCAGGAGACGGCGATCAGCAGCGCCGCGAGGATCAGCCCGTTGCGGTGCGAGGGACGGGCCTGGGGCAGGGCGGGCAGGCTGATCCTGGGCAGCACGCGCGCGAGCAGGGGGCGCAGCAACTGCGCCACGAACACCAGGGCGCAGGCCCAGATCACCGTGCTCCACTCGGGATTGATGACGGTGCGGCTGCCTGCGCGCTCCAGGTGCAGGCCGAAGATGGGAATGACGACCAGGGCCGTCATCACGGTGGCGATCAGGGCGCCTTGCAGATTGATCTTCTTGCGCATCAGACCTTCTCCACCTCGGGTTTGCCGAGCAGGCCCGTGGGACGGAACAGCAGGATCAGCACCAGCAGGCCGAAGGCCACGATGTCCTTGTATTCCGACGAGATATAGGCGGCTGCAAACGTCTCGGCCACGCCCAGCAGCACGCCGCCCAGCATGGCGCCGGGAATCGAGCCTATGCCGCCCAGCACGGCTGCGGTAAAGGCCTTGATGCCGGCCAGAAAGCCGATGAAGGGATTGAGCTTGCCCACGGCTAGCGCAATCAGCACCCCGCCAACGGCGGCCAGCATGGCGCCCAGCACAAAGGTGAACGAGATCACGCGGTTGGTGTCTATGCCCAGCAGGTTGGCCATGTGCATGTCCTGGGCGCAGGCGCGCGAGGCACGGCCCATGCGCGAGTGGCGTATGTACAGCGTGAGCAGCACCATGAGCACCACGGCCACGACGATGATGAGAATGCGAGAGTAGGGCACATAGACTTCGAAGCCGCCCTCGGCGCCAAAGCGCAGGGCGCCGGGAATCAGCGAGGGCACGGCCATGTCGCGCGCGCCCTGGCCCAGGGCCACCCAGTTCTGCAAAAAGATGGACATGCCAATGGCCGATATCAGGGCCACCAGACGCGGGCTGCGGCGCAGCGGTTTATAGGCCACCTGCTCGACCACCAGGCCATAGGCGCCGGTAATGAAAACCGAAACCACGAGCATGAGTCCGATAATCGCCCAGACCGGCAATCCGCTTTGCGTGCCAATGGCCGACAGCGTGACCAGGCCGATATAGGCACCGATCATGTAGATGTCGCCATGGGCGAAGTTAATCATCCCGATAATGCCGTAGACCATGGTGTAGCCAATGGCGATCAGCGCATAAATTGCGCCCAGGGATAGGCCGTTGAACAGCTGTTGCAACAGCTGAGGTAAAAATTCAGACATGATGTTTTGCCACCCCTAAACAGGAAAAGGCCTGAAAGGCCAAAATGCAATGATCCGGGGCATGCACACAAGACATGCCCCGGACACACTCTTAGAGGTGGATTACTTGGCTGCGATGGACTTGCTGCCGTCCTTGTGCCATTGGTAGACCTGGAAATCGAAGGACTTGAGGTCACCCTGCTTGTTCCAGGAGATCGGGCCGAGCACGGTCTCCACCGTGGACTTGTGCAGGTGATCGGCCACCTTGGCAGGGTTGTCGCCTGCGGCCTTGATGCCTTCGATCAAGGCCTGGGTGGCGGCAAAGGCCGTGAGCTGGAAGGCGCCCGAGGCATTGCGCTTCTTGTCCTGGAAGGCCTTGACCACGGCCGCGTTCTTGGCGTTGGAGGCAAAGTCCGCAGGCAGGGTCACCAGCATGCCTTCGACGGAGTTGCCTGCAATCGCATTCACCTCGGGGTTGCCCACGCCTTCGGGGCCCATCATGCGCACCTTGAGGCCTTGCTCCGAAGCCTGGCGCAGCAGCAGGCCCATTTCGGGGTGGTAGCCGCCGTAGTAGACGAAGTCCACGCCTGCGCTCTTGAGCTTGGTGATCACGGCCGAGTAGTCGCTGTCGCCGGCATTGATGCCTTCGAACAGGGCCACCTGCACGCCAGCCTTCTTGAGGTCGTCGCGCACCGAAGCGGCAATGCCCTGGCCGTAGGACTGCTTGTCATGCAGCACGGCTACTTTCTTGGGCTTGGCCTTGTCCAGGATGAACTTGGCTGCGGCCGGACCCTGCTGGTCGTCGCGGCCGATGGTGCGGAAGATGAAGTGGTAGTTCTTGCCGTCGGTCAGGGCCGGTGCGGTGGCCGAGGGCGTGAGCACGACCACGCCTTCGTTGTTGTAGATGGGCGCTGCGGCAATCGATGCACCCGAGCACACGGGGCCGATCACATAGCCGATCTTGGCATTGACCACGCGGTTGGCGGCAACCGGGCCCTGCTTGGGCTCGCAGGCATCGTCCACGGGAACGAGCTCGATCTTCTTGCCATTGATGCCACCGCCTGCATTAGCGAGTTCGACAGCGGTATTCACGCCTTCCTTGACCATGTCGCCATATTGGGTCAGGGGACCTGTGGTGGGAATCACCAGCGCGATCTTGACTTGCGCATGCGCTGTGGAAAACAGGGCTGCGCCGGCCAGGCCCAGTGCAGCGACAACGGTGTGCATGCGAAACGGAATCTGCATGAGGATTTCCTTCAACTTTGGGTAAAGTGTTCTGAAAAACGCGACAGCCCCTGTAGGGACAGGTCGCGCAAAGAGTTCCAGAGTAATCGACTAGTAATAAATCGCAACAGGGTATCCGGGGGTGGCGTGGATTAATGCTTTTCGCTAGCCGCTGATGCTGAAAAAAGAATTAAACAAATCGGATACTTAGACGACATGTCCGGCACAAAAGAATGCCGGTTTGCGATGAAAGCATGAATGCCCAAGTGCCTTCGGGGGATATGATTTCTGTCGTTGTAGCGCTATCACAACTACATTTTACGGGCCAATGCAGCAGGTTTCAGAAATCGGCAGCGGCCTCGAACCGCATCCAGGCACCGGTTGCCGGATGCGCAAACTCCAGGGCCTGAGCATGCAGCAGCAGCCGCGTGGCGGCCTGCTGGACCTGGGGTGGCGCATAGAGTGCGTCTCCCAGAATAGGGTGGCCGATGGCCGCAAGGTGCAGGCGCAACTGATGGGTGCGCCCGGTCAGGGGTTGCAGTTCCACACGGGTGCGGTCGGGCGACATCTGCTCCATGGTGCGCCACAGGGTCTGGCTGGGCTTGCCGCGCTCGGCATCGATGATGCGCAGGGGGCGCCGCTCCCAGTCGGCTGCAATCGGCAGGTCGATGCAGTGCCAGCCGGGCTCCGGGCCACAGGCCGAAGCAGTCTCGCTAGCTGGCGCTAGCAGGCCGCAGTCCTTGGCTGGCGGACGGCCGTGGACCACGGCCGCATAGCGCTTGTGCACGCGCCGCTCGGCAAAGTCCTGGCTGAGCCGGCGCTGGCCGGGCGGGTTGCGCGCCATCAGCACCAGGCCCGAGGTTGCCTGGTCCAGCCTGTGGACCACCAGGGCATCGGCCCAGCGGCTGGCGGCGCGTGCGCTCAGGCAGTCCTGCTTGTCGGGGCCACGCCCGGGCACGCACAGCAGGCCTGAAGGCTTGTCGAGCACCAGCAAGTCATCATCGGCATACAGGCAGCGCAGAAAATCAGGGGCCTGGTTCATTGAGCAGGCGGTGCACGGTGGAGCACAGCTCTTCCACGTCATTCGGTTTGTAGATCAGGGCTCTGGCGCCTGCCGCCAGCGCGGCTTGCTCGATCTCGGCCGTGATGTAGCCCGAGGCCAGGGCGATGGGTAGCTCGGGCCGTATGCCCAGAGCCTCGCGCACCAGGTCGATGCCGCTGTAGCCGGGCATGTTGTAGTCGGTGACCAGAAGGTCGTATGCATGAGGCGCCTCGCGCAGGGCTGCGGTTGCAGCATGCGGATCGGTGAAGCCGCTGACCCGGTAGCCGCGCCGGCCCAGCAGGCGCTGCAGCAGCAGCACCAGAGCCTGGTCGTCGTCCACATACATCACATGATGGCCCGAGGGAGGAGCGGCCGAGGCGGCGCTGGCCAGGACGGGCGCCGCAGCGGGAGCCAGTGCAGGCGCTGTCAATGCCGCCGCCGGTTGGGGCGGGCTTTCGCCACCCCCGGGCAGATCGGCCAATGGGAAGTACAGCGTGAAGCGGCTGCCCTGGCCGGGCACGCTGTAGACGTCGACGGCGCCGCCATGGGTGCGCATTACGCCGTGAACCACAGGCAGACCCAGGCCCGTGCCCTGGCCCACGGGCTTGGTGGTGAAGAAGGGCTCGAAGATGCGCCGCACGGTCTGGGCTTCCATGCCGGGGCCGTTGTCCTGCACGGACAGGGCCAGGTAGCTGACCTGGGACAGGCCCAGGCGCTCGCACAGCCGCTGGTCGGGGCGCAGCAGCTCGGCCTCCATCTGCACCAGCCCGCGCCTGTCGGCCAGCGCGTGCACGGCATTCGAGCAGAGGTTGAACAAGGCTTGCTCCACCTGCATGGCATCGGCCAGGATGGGGGGCAACTGCTCGGGTACGTGCACCAGGAGCTCGATGGCCGGAGGCAGGGTCACGCGCAGTAGTTTGGCCGTGTCGTGCATGGCTTCCTTGACCTGTACGGGGCGGCGCTGAGGCGGCTCATTGCGGCTGAAGGTCAGTATCTGGCGCACCAGGTCGCGCGCCCGGCGTCCGGCTTTCTCGATTTCTCCCAGGCTTTCCAAGGCGGCCTGATTGTTCTGGCTGTCGGCCTTGGCCAGCTCCACATTGCCGAGGATGGCACCCACGATGTTGTTGAAGTCATGGGCTATGCCCCCGGCCAGCGTGCCCAGGGCCTGCATCTTGTGGGATTCGCGCAATTGCGCTTCGAGTTCGTTGCGCTGGGCCTCGGCCTTCTTGCGGCTGGTCAGATCGCGCGCGAACACGGTCGTGGTCTCGCCGCCGCTGTGGTGCTCGAAGGAGATGCTGACCTCGACCGGCACCTCGCGGCCGCTGGCCGTGCGTGCGCTCATCTCTCCCAGAACGGCCTGTGTCGCCAGGGGCGCAAACGCCAGGGCATGGGCTGCATCCGGTAGAAAGCGCGCAAGTTCCGATCCGAGAGCGTCGTGCGGCGGGCACAGAAACAAGGCGGCGGCGGCGGGGTTGAAGACCGTGATGCGCTGGTCCTGGTCCAGGCAGATGATGGCATCCAGCGCCGAGTTGATCACCGACTCCAGTCGGCGCTCGCTGGAGAAGAGCTGCTGGTTGCGCTGCTGCAGGGCCTGGCGCTCGGCCAGCAGCGGGCCCTGGTCGACCACGGCGCACAGGTACTGGGCCACGGGCTGGCCGTCCTGCTGGGGAATGGCGACGCAGGCAATGTGCAGGTCGCCGCGCAGCATTCTCTCTTCGGTGATCCTGAACGAGACCTCGTTGACCTCGCTGCGGCCAAAGTCGCGCGCCGCAAGAAAGGCGCTGCGCACGCGGTCCAGATCCTGCTCCTGCACGAAAGGCATGAAGGAGACCAGCAGCCGGTCGCGCTCCGTGGGCTGAAAGGCGCTGTGGGCCATGGCGTTGGCCTGCACCACCATGTCGTGCTCGTCGAGTACCAGCAAGGGCAGGGGGATGCTGGCGAGCAGTGCCTCAAAGCGCTCGGATGCGCTCTCGGCCACGGCCTGGCTGTAGTCCAGAACACGGTTCTGGATTTCCAGCTCGCGCTGGTAATTGCGCAACTCGACCACCAAGGCCTGCAATGGGTCGGGCTCGGGTGGACGGGGCGGGGGGGCAGGCTGTTGAGGGGTGGGCATCAACAGCGCATGCAGCGGAAGTCCGCTGCTGTCATCTGATGCGTCTGGTGTTGTCGGAGAACTCATGGCGCGGCAATTGGGCGCAGGGGCGCGGACGGCTTTGGAGTGTAAGCGCAGGTTGCAGCAGCCACAAGCGCCCAGGCCTGCTATGCGTAGTCCTGCACGGGAATGCAGCTGCAATACAGGTTGCGATCGCCATGCACGTTGTCCACACGCCCCACAGGGCTCCAGTACTTGGTCTCGCGCAGCGAGGCCAGTGGGTAGGCTGCGCGCTCGCGGCTGTAGGGGTGTGTCCATTCCTGCTTGAGCAGGCTGGCTGCGGTGTGCGGGGCGTTCTTGAGCAGGTTGTCGTCCTGGGGCTGCAAGCCCTGTTCGATCTCGCGGATCTCCTCGCGTATGGCCATCATGGCGGCGATGAAGCGATCGATCTCGTCCAGGTTCTCGCTTTCCGTGGGCTCGACCATGAGCGTATTGGGCACGGGAAAGGACAGGGTGGGGGCATGAAAACCGTAGTCCATGAGGCGCTTGGCCACGTCTTCGGCCAGCACGCCGCTGCTGCTCTTGAGGTCGCGCAGGTCGAGAATGCACTCGTGGGCCACATGGCCGCTGTCGCCTGCATACAGCGTGGGGTAATGTCTTGCGAGTCGGGCGCTGATGTAGTTGGCGCTCAGGATGGCGGTCTCGCTGGCCTGCCTCAGGCCGGCTTCCCCCATCATGCGGATGTACATCCAGCTGATGGGCAGCACTGCGGCATTGCCCAGAGGCGCCGCAGACACGGCGCCGACATGCATGCTGTCGCTGCTGTTCCCGGCCGCCGTGGCATGGCCGGGAAGATAGGGCGCGAGGTCCTCGACCACGCAGACCGGCCCCACGCCGGGGCCGCCGCCGCCATGCGGGATGCAAAAGGTCTTGTGCAGGTTCAGGTGGCTCACATCGCCGCCGAACTCGCCGGGCGCAGCCAGGCCGACCAGGGCATTCATGTTGGCCCCGTCCACATAGACCCGGCCGCCGTGCGCATGCACAAGCTCGCAGAGCTCGCGAATCCGGGTCTCGAACACGCCATGCGTGCTGGGGTAGGTGATCATCACGCAGGCCAGGCGCTCGCCGTAGAGCGCGCACTTGGCGCGCAGATCGGCCAGGTCCACATTGCCCCGGGCATCACAGGCCGTGACCACGACCTGCAGCCCGGCCATCTGCGCGCTGGCCGGATTCGTGCCATGGGCACTGCTGGGGATCAGGCAGATGTCGCGCTGCTCCTGGCCCTGGGCCTGGTGGTAGGCGCGAATCGCGAGCAGGCCCGCGAGCTCACCTTGCGAGCCCGCATTCGGCTGCAGGCTGACGCCTGCATAGCCGGTGGCTTCGCAAAGCCAGGCGCGCAACTGCTCATCCAGCGCGGCATAGCCTTGCAACTGGTCGGCCGGGGCAAAGGGGTGGATGTGGGCGAACTCCGGCCAGGTGATGGGGATCATCTCGCTGGTGGCGTTGAGCTTCATGGTGCACGAGCCCAGGGGGATCATGCTGCGGTCCAGGGCCAGGTCCTTGTCGCCGAGCCTGCGTATGTAGCGCAGCATGGCAGTCTCGCTATGGTGGCTGTTGAAGACCGGGTGGGTGAGAAAGCGGCTGCTGCGCAACAGATGCTGGGGGATCAGGGGCTCTAGGCCATGCTCGAAATCCGCAAAGCGCGGCAGGGGCTGTCCGTCCTGGGCGAAGATCTGCCAGATCAGCTCGACATCGGCGCGCGTCGTGGTCTCGTCCAGCGAGATGCACAGATACTCTTCAAAGTAGATTCTGAGGTTCGCGCCCATGGATACAGCGCGGTCAGCTATTTTTTTTGTAGCTTCTCCAGTGTGCAGGCTCAGGGTGTCGAAGCAGGGGATGGAGCGCAAGGGCGCTCCCAGCTGGGCCAGTCCCTTGGCGAGTATGGCCGTATAGGTGGCCACGCGACGTGCAATGCGAGCCAGCCCCTGCGGGCCGTGGTAGACCGCATACATGCTGGCGATGACGGCCGGAAGCACCTGGGCCGTGCAGATGTTGGAGGTGGCCTTTTCGCGGCGTATGTGCTGCTCCCGCGTCTGCAGGGCCAGCCGGTAGGCAGGCTGCCCCTGGCTGTCCAGGCTGACGCCGACCAGTCGTCCCGGCAGGGAGCGCTTGTATTCGTCGCGGCAGGCCATGAAGCCCGCATGCGGGCCGCCCGCCCCCATGGGCATGCCAAAGCGCTGGCTGCTGCCGATCACGATGTCGGCCCCCCATTCACCGGGCGGCTTGATCAGGCTCAGGGCCAGAAGATCGGCCGCCACGATGAAGGCCGCCTGCCTGGCGTGCACGGTCTGCACATCGGCGCCCAGGTCTTCGAGGCGACCGCTGGTGGCCGGGTACTGGGCGAGCACCGCGAAGTAGTCACCTGCGAGCAGGGCATCCCACTCCTGGCGCGAGTCGGCGAGCACGACCTCGATGCCCAGCGGGCGGGCCCGGGTCTGGATGACTTCAATGGTCTGCGGGTGTGCATCGCCTGCGACCACAAAGCGCTGGCTGGGGCTTTTGACCATGCGCCTGGCCAGGGTCATGGCCTCGGCCGCTGCCGTGGCCTCGTCGAGCATGGAGGCATTGGCAATCGGCATGGCCGTGAGATCGCAGACCATGGTCTGGAAGTTGATCAGCGCCTCCATGCGACCCTGGCTGATCTCGGCCTGGTAGGGCGTATAGGCTGTGTACCAGGCCGGATTCTCCAGGATGTTGCGCAGGATCACGCCAGGCGTATGCGTGCCGTAGTAGCCCTGGCCTATGAAGCTCTTGAGCACGCGGTTTCTGCGCGCCAAGGCCTTGAGCTCGGCCAGGGCTTGGGCCTCACCCATAGGGGGGGGCAGGGCCATGGGCCCACTTTTGCGTATGGCTGCCGGCACCACGGCATCGACCAGGGCCTGGCGCGAGGCTGCACCTATGACGCTCAGCATCCGGGCCTCGTCTTCGGGCGCGATCCCTATGTGGCGGGCCTGGAACTCTCCGGGGGTTTCGAGGGCGGCAAGAGGATGGGGGCCGATCATCAGCATGGCAGACCTGTCTCAAGAAAGTGTTGTACCAAGCACCGGCCTGGGAGGTTTCTCAGGCCCGGCAAAAGAACAAGGGCGCTTGCGCGCCCCTGGAGTTCATCATGCGTTCTGTGCAAAGGCCGTATAGGCGGCCTCGTCAAGCAGTGCGCTCAACTGGCCGGCGTCGCTGAGCCTGATCTTGAAGAACCAGCCGGCGCCCAAGGGATCGCTGTTGGCCAGCGAAGGGTCGGCGCGCAGGTCTTCATTGACGGCCACGATCTCTCCGCTCACAGGCATGAAGACGTCGGCTGCGGCCTTGACGGATTCCACCACACCGGCCACTTCGCCCTGGGCAAAGGTGGTGCCCACGGCCGGCAGGTCGACGAAGACCACGTCGCCCAGCGCGTCCTGGGCATGGACCGTGATGCCGACGACGGTGGCCGCAGGGTCGCTGGCGTCTACCCACTCGTGATCCTTGGAATATTGAATGCTCATGGCGTGCTCCGGAATGAAAAATCGTGAAAAGGGTTGGAGAAAGGTCTGTCCGAACTTTAGGGCAAGTCGGAGGGGCTGCAATTGCTGAGGAGCATCCCCAACTAGCCCCGGTGGTAGCGCGCAGGCACAAAAGGCGTGGCTGTGACCTTCATGGGAATGCGCTTACCGCGTACCAGAGCGAACAGCTCGCTGCCTGCGACTGCGTGGCCGGGTTGAACATAGGCCAGGGCAATCGGCAGGTCCAGCGTGGGGGACAGCAGGCCGCTGCTGACCTGGCCTACGCGCTGTCCCTGGGCGTTTTGCAATTCTGCGGGTTCGCGTACAGGCACGCGCTCCTGTGCGATCAGACCCACGCGCCTGCGCGTGAGTGACTCGGGCGACTGCAGTTGCGCGAGCACGCGGTCGGCGCCAGGAAAGCCGCCGGCCCGCTCGCCGCCAGCGCGCCGGGACTTTTGCATGGACCAGGAAAGACTGGCCTCCACAGGCGTGGTCGAGCTGTCCAAGTCATTGCCATACAGGCACAGGCCGGCCTCCAGCCGCAGGGAGTTGCGTGCCCCCAGCCCCACGGGCGCAACCTCGGGCTGGGCCAGCAGGGCGCGGGCCAGGGCTTCGGCCTGGGTTGCGGGCACGGAAATCTCGAAACCATCCTCGCCGGTATAGCCGCTGCGCGTGATGTAGAGATCGCTTCCCTGCCACTGAAAGTGCGCGCCCGTCATGAAGACCAGTTGCTGCACCTGGGGCAGAAGGCGCGCCAGTGCGGTCGCGGCCAGAGGCCCCTGCAGGGCCAGCAGGCCGCGATCGAATTCGGGCCGGATGTCGCAGCGCTGGCCTATGTGGGCCAGCATGTGGATCAGGTCGGCTTTCTTGCAGGCGCCGTTGACGATGAGAAGCAGATCCTGCTCACGGCGCACCAGCATCAGATCGTCAAGAATGCCGCCCTCGTCATTGAGCAGCAGGCCGTAGCGCTGATGGTGCCGGGCCAGCCCCAGCACATCCATCGGAATCAGGGATTCGAGGGCTGCATCGGCCTGTTCGCCGAGCAAGCGGATCTGCCCCATGTGGGAGACATCGAACAGGCCTGCGGCCCGGCGCGTGTGCAAATGCTCGGCCATGAGACCCTGACCGTATTGCATAGGCATGGCGTAACCGGCAAAGCCCACCATGCGTGCACCCAGTTCCTGGTGCAGTGCAAAGAGTGGAGTCTGGAGCAGGGCCGGGGCGCAGTTGGAAGCAGTGGAGGAGGACAAGGGCACTTTCTTTCCGTAAGAGCAGGGATGGGGTGCAGCTCGGCATGCCGAGTACCTGGTCCCGCTGTCCGCTTTACCTGAGAGATTCGCCCTCGCCTTCCATGCGCGGGGTTTGCTCCTTCGGTGGATGGCCTGGGCCATCTCTCTCCAGCTGGGAACGCCTGTGGCCGTGGCGGCAGGCGGTGTCAGTCCTTTTGCCTGAGCGTTCGGGACTGCCCCTGCGCCTTCGGCGGCCCGCGCCATGCGGACTCTCTCCTGACGCAAAAAATTCTAACTATTTTGTGCGGACCGACCGTGCAATTTTGGCGAAATCCAAGAGGTCTAGGTGATATCCATGACTTCATGCCGCCATCGTGGAGGATCAGGCGTTATGTGGCCCTGCGGGTTGCCAGACTGTCGGCCCCGCTTGACTTCGCTCCAGCCCTGCGGGCCAGTGCCCTTGCAGGTGGTCTGCGTCGAAAGCGAATCCTTGCAATAGCTGGGCTATCGTGCGGTATCGCATCTCGCATCCCATCGAGCCAAGACACTGGCGCGGCGCCGAGGAGACCGAAAATACGGTCTTAAACCGAAAGCTCAGCCCGGATGATGGCTGCGCCTGCGCTGAGTGCATTGAGTTTGCCTCGGGCCACATGACGGGGCAAAGGCGCCATGCCGCAGTTGGTGCAAGGGTAGAGCTTGTCGGCATCGACAAACCGAAGTGCTTTCCTCAGGGTGTTGGCTACTTCTTCGGGCGTTTCAATGTTCTCGGTAGCCACATCAATGGCTCCGACCATCACTTTCTTGCCACGAATGAGCTCGATGAGGTCGATGGGGACATGAGAGTTCTGGCATTCCAGTGAAATGATGTCGATATTGGATTGCTGCAGTTTGGGAAAAGACTCTTCATATTGACGCCATTCCGAGCCCAGCGTTTTTTTCCAATCGGTATTGGCTTTGATGCCATAGCCGTAGCAAATATGCACGGCAGTTTCGCATTTGAGCCCTTCAATCGCACGTTCCAGGGTGGCGATACCCCAGTCGTTCACCTCATCAAAAAAGACATTGAATGCAGGTTCATCAAACTGGATGATGTCAACGCCTGCAGCCTCCAGTTCCCTAGCTTCCTGGTTGAGGATCTTGGCAAACTCCCAGGCCAGTTTTTCACGGCTCTTGTAGTGTGCGTCATAGAGCGTATCGATCATCGTCATCGGGCCAGGCAAAGCCCACTTGATAGGCTGCTTGGTTTGCTGGCGCAAAAACTTGGCGTCTTCTACAAATACAGGCTTTGGGCGGCTTACCGCGCTCACAACGGTCGGCACGCTCGCATCATAGCGGTCGCGAATCCTGACGGTTTCACGTTTCTCAAAGTCGACTCCGTCAAGGTGTTCGATAAATGTGGTGACAAAATGCTGACGGGTTTGCTCGCCGTCACTGACGATGTCAATGCCAGCGTGCTGCTGCTCCTGCAGCGACAGGCGCAAAGCATCTTGTTTTCCCTCAAGCAATTCATCGCCCTCTAATTTCCAGGGCGACCAGAGCTTCTCGGGTTGTGCGAGCCAAGAGGGTTTCGGCAGGCTGCCGGCTGTTGAGGTGGGCAGTAATTTCTTCATGATCAGGGCTTTCGTGTATTTGGGTTGATTAGAGAGCGTAATTGGCGGCCCATTGATCAAGCATGCTCTTGTATGGCTTGATGAAGTGCTCCTCTGTGAATTTTCCTTGCTTCACCGCCAACTGGCTGCGCTCTTCGCGGTCATAGACAATCTGAGTCAAAGAATAATCTTGGTTCTTGAGGCTTGGTTGGTAAAAATTTCCTGCCACAGAATTCGCGTTGTAAATCTCGGGTCGGTAAATTTTTTGAAAAGTCTCCATCATACTGATGGTGCCAATCAACTCCAGATCGGTGTAGTCACCAAGCAGGTCGCCTTGGAAATAAAAAGCCAATGGAGCAACACTATGGGGCGGCATGAAATAACGCACTTTCAGCCCCATTTTTTCAAAATACTGGTCCGTTGAAGAAAGCTCATTTTGCCGATATTCAATCCCCAGTATGGGGTGGCGATTTTCCGTCCTCTGATAGGTCTTGCTGGTGGAGGCGCTGATGCAGATGACTGGCGGCTTGCTGAAATGCTGCTGGTAGGCCTTGGAGCTTATGAAGTGTTTGAACAGCTTTCCATGCAGCACACCAAATTCAGCCGGCGTGCTGAACGTGGAATTGTTGCTGTTGTGCTCCAGCAGAAGTACGCTGAAATCATAGTCGCGTACATAAGAGGAAAAGTTGTTGCCAACAATGCCGTCAATATGCTTGCCTGTTTTCTTGTCAAAAATCTTTGCCTGCAATATCTCGATCAACGGAAATGCGTTGCTGCGGGCTTCTGATTCAATATTCATCTCAACGGAGATGATTTCTATTCCCACCGCATAGCGATCACCCTTTGGATTGTCCCAGTAGGCCAAGCTGTTGAAGCGGTTGTCAATCATCCTGAGCGTCTTGCGCAGATTATCCTGACGGCTGACACCTCTGGCCAAATTGGCAAAATTGGTCGTGATGCGCGTACTGTCCGATGGATGGTAGTTCTCATCAAAACAAATGCTCTTGATGCTGAATGCGAAATCTTTGCTCATTGTGCTTGCCTAGGCTGAATTATCTGAAAAATATGAATATGTTTATTCGGTGCTTTTAAACCTCGCGCTGCGCATGATTTCCACAGCAGTGGGGGAATCTGGGCATTGGCAGGTGATCGTTGGCAGTCGGGTTACAAGGCTTCAGGCCGCAGCCATCTCCTCGGCGCTGGCAAGGCTTGCATGGCAGCCCAGCTCTATCAAAGGCAATGCGCGTTGGACTGCCAATTGGGTCCTTTGGATCAAGGTCTCGCTTTGCAGGCGGTAGTCCACAAAATCCTGGTCGGTCGCATAGACACCCAGCGGCAATGTGCGTGCCTGGAAAAAGCTGAATAGTGGCCGCAACTGGTGGTCAATCACCAGGGCATGGCGCTGGCTGCCGCCCGTGGCAGCCAGCAACACAGGCTTGTCGATCAATGCATCCTGGTGAATGAAGTCGAAGAAATGCTTGAACAGGCCCGTATAGGCGCCACGAAAAACCGGCGTCACCACCACCAGCACGTCTGCTTTCTCGACTTCAGCCAGCTCCTGCTCGACCGCGTCGGGCAGCTGCGAGCGCCAGACTGCGCCAGCAAGCTGCGGTGCAAGCTGCCCCAACTCGACCATGTGTGGCTCACACGGAACTTCGTGGGCTATCAGGTCCACCAGATGTGCAGCCAGGGCGGCAGACTTGGAGGGGCGCTGCAATCCGCCGGAAACCGCTACGACGCGGAGTGGACGTGTCATTTCTGCTTTCAATCAAGGACAAAACGAGAGCTGTGGCGCAGCGTCGAGATTGGCTCCTGCCCCTCGCAACCTCAGACAGTCACGGGTCTCCATGACTGCGCCTCGGCATGCAAGTGCACAAGAGGGGCCGATCGTATTGATATTGATCAATGAAGTAAAATGGTCTTATCTCATACATCCATTAATTTGAATCATTCAAATGCTTGAGCGCATCCATCTCAGCATCGTCCAGCAGGTCGAGAAGCAAGGCTCGTTGACCGCAGCTGCCGGTGTGCTTCACCTGACCCAGTCCGCCCTCAGCCACAGCATGAAGAAACTGGAGCAGCAACTGGGCACCGACATCTGGCTGCGCGAAGGCCGCAGCCTGCGCCTGACGCAGGCCGGCCAGTACCTGCTGGCAGTGGCCAACCGGGTGTTGCCACAGCTGGATCTGGCCGAAGAGCGTCTGGGCCAATTTGCGCAGGGCGAACGCGGTGCGCTGCGCATAGGCATGGAATGCCATCCCTGCTACCAGTGGCTACTCAAAATCGTTGCCCCCTATCTGACCGCGTGGCCGGACGTGGATGTGGACGTCAAGCAGAAGTTCCAGTTCGGCGGGATAGGTGCGCTCTTCGGCTACGAGATCGACCTGCTGGTCACGCCCGACCCATTGTTCAAGCCGGGGTTGAAGTTCGAGCCGGTATTCGACTACGAGCAGGTGCTTGTCGTACCCAAAGGCCATGCCCTGGCCACGGCGGCCTATGTGAAGCCCCGGCAACTGACCCAGGAAGTGCTCATCAGCTATCCCGTGGACATCGAGCGCCTGGATATCTACAACCAATTCCTGCTGCCCGCCGGCGTCACGCCCAGGCGCCACAAGGCCATAGAGACCACCGACATCATGCTGCAGATGGTGGCCAGCGGGCGCGGCGTCGCCGCGCTGCCACGCTGGCTGGTCGAGGAATACGCCACCAAGATGGACGTGGTGCCCGTGCGCCTGGGCGCGCGCGGCATCGCCAAGCAGATCTTTCTGGGCGCACGCGAGACGGACACCGCCATCGACTACGTGCGGGCCTTTATCGAGCTGGCCCGCCAATCTGCCACGGCCACCATGGTGCAGGAGACCCACTGATGCACAACACCGCTGAACGCCAAGCGCTGCCCCTGCCCGGCGGCCACAACAAGGTGCTGCTGCACTCCTGCTGTGCGCCCTGCTCGGGCGAGGTCATGGAGGCCATGCTGGCCTCCGGCATCGACTACACCATCTTCTTCTACAACCCCAACATCCACCCGCTCAAGGAATACGAGCTGCGCAAAAACGAGAACATCCGCTTTGCCGAGCAGTTCGGCGTGCCCTTTATCGATGCGGACTACGACCGGGACAACTGGTTCGAGCGCGCCAGGGGCATGGAGCACGAACCCGAGCGCGGCGTGCGCTGCACCATGTGCTTTGACATGCGTTTCGAGCGCACAGCGCTGTATGCGCATGAACATGGATTTCCGGTAATCACCAGCTCGCTGGGCATTTCGCGCTGGAAGAATATGCAGCAGATCAACGACTGCGGCGTGCGTGCGGCGGCCAGGTACCCCGGCCTGATGTACTGGGAATACAACTGGCGCAAGGGTGGTGGTTCGGCGCGCATGATCGAGATCAGCAAGCGCGAGAACTTCTACCAGCAGGAGTACTGCGGCTGCGTCTACTCGCTGCGCGACACCAACCGGCACCGGGTGGAAACTGGCCGCGAGCGCATCCAGTTGGGCGTGCTGTTCTACGGCGAGGAAGGCTCCCCGAAAGACTGAGGCGTCTTGCCAGTGCGCTCAGTGCTGGCATCTCCAACACATCCCCCAGACCCGCCAAACATGGCAAGACCCTTGATGCATCCCGAGAATTCCAGGCGCGCAGCCCCTGTCACCGACGCCTACTCGCTGGAAGTCAGCGCCAAAGACATGGCAGCCCTGACCGCCGCAGCGCCCCAGATAGTGCCCGGCTCCACCATTTCCATTCCCTACCTGGCAAACCAGGACAATGCAGCGCGACTGGCCGCAGCGCAGGCCGTGCGCGGGCTTGGCCTGGAGCCCATGCCACACCTTTCTGCGCGCCGCATGACTTCACTGGCCGAACTGGAGTCCTTCGTTCAGTGTGCGGTGGCCGAGGCCGGTGTCAGGCAGTGCTTTGTGATCGCGGGAGATCCATCCACCCCGGCTGGCCCCTTCCCCGACAGCGCCTCGCTGATCGAAACCGGCGTATTCGAGCGCTCGGGCATCCAGGTGCTTGGTGTGGCTGGCCACCCCGAAGGCCATCCCGCCATGGGCATGTCCGACGGCTGGGATGTGTTGCAAAGCAAGTGCCGCAGCATAGAGCAGCGCGGCATGAGGCCCTTGATCGTCACCCAGTTTGCCTTCGATGCCGACGCCGTGCTGGCTTGGCTGCAAACCCTGCGCGAGCGTGGTGTCCACCATCCCGTGCGCATCGGTGTGCCAGGGCCTGCGGGCGTCGCGGTGCTGGCACGCTATGCCGCCTTGTGCGGCGTCGGCGCCTGCGCATCGGTATGGTCCAAGTACGGCGTGTCCATCGGCAAGCTGTTCGGCACAGCAGGGCCGGACCGTCTGGTGGACCGCCTGGCCGCAGGCCTCACCGAGGCACATGGCAGGGTGAGCCTGCACTTTTTTCCCTTTGGAGGCATTGCACAGTCTGTCAGCTGGATAGCGCAGTACCGCACCCGCGCTGCCTAGTCTTTGACGAGAGCGCTTGTGTGCAGTGTGCGCCCGCACGGGGCCCCCGCACTGTGCCCCTCATTGCGCTTGTCTTGCCTGGCCTGGAAGCTCTTGGCGAAGCTTCTCGGAAAAAAGAAAAGCGCCCCGGGCCCGGGGCGCTTTGCGATACAGCCGACCGTGATGACGCCAGGTATGGCGCTGGTCTGGAAAGTACCCTCTGGCGTGCGGTAGCCTGCCGGGGTCTTGCCCTGCTGTGCGCTCCGGTAAGAGCGACTTGTGTGTAGCAAGTATGCGTTATTGCCTGCAGTTGTATTTACTCTTTTTTCTGTTGAAAAGCTGTTATTGAAGCAAAATATTCTGAATTATTGAATTTCAAAGAAAGCAAGGTGCATGGACAGGCTGGACAAGAAGATTCTCTGCGTGCTGCAGGCGAATGCGCGCGCAAGCCTGCAGGAGATCGGCCAGGCCGTGGGCCTGAGCCCGTCGCCGTGCTGGGCGCGCATCAAAAAAATGGAGGAAAGCGGCGCCATCGAGGGCTATACCGTGCGCCTGAACCCCCTGGCCCTGGGTCTGGGCGATACGGTGCTGGTCATGGTCACGCTGGACAGCCACTCGGACAATACGCTGGAGAAGTTCGGCGAAATGCTGGCCAGCATTCCCGAGGTCGTGGAGGCGCATCTGGTCTCGGGCGATTACGACTATCTGCTGCGCGTGGTCGTCAAGGACACACGCGATTACGAACGCCTGCTGCGCGAGAAGCTCTACAAGATCAAGGGCATACGCCACAGCCAGTCGAGCTTTGTGCTGCGCACGCTCAAGAAGGCGGATTTGCCGCTGGGCATTTGATGCCGGGGCGCGGCCAGGTCTGGCGGCTCGCGCACCGGTGCGCTCGTCAGAGCGCCTGCAGTTTCTGCCTCAGCCCGGCCAGTAATAGCTGTCGGGCAGGGCGCGGGCGCCAAAGATGGCCTGGCCCACGCGGACCACGGTGGCGCCTTCTTCCACGGCGATTTCGAAGTCCCCGGACATGCCCATGGACAAGTGCTCAAGTGTCATGCCTGCAGGCGCCGATTCGCGACAGCGCTCGCGCAGATCGCGCAGCTGGATGAAGCACTGGCGCACGCGCGGGGCATCGACGCTGAGCATGGCCAGCGTCATCAGCCCGCGCACGCGCAGGGCGCCATAGGCGGGCAAGGCCTTGAGAAAGGCCGGCACCTGCTCGGGCGGCAGCCCGTATTTGCTGTCTTCATCCGAGGTGTTGACCTGGACGAAGACGTCGAGCGAGCGGCCCAGGGCCTGGAGCCTGCGGTCCAGGGTCTCGGCCAGGCGCAGGCTGTCCAGGGCCTGGAACTCATGTGCAAAGCCGGCCACGAGTTTGGCCTTGTTGGTCTGCAGATGGCCTATGACGGACCAGCGCAGATCGGTCAGGTCGGCCATGGCCTGTGATTTGCCATGGGCTTCCTGCACCTTGTTCTCGCCAAGTTCGCGGCAGCCCGCGGCATAGGCCAGGCGAATGCTGGCCTCGTCCATGGTCTTGCTCACGGGCAGAAGGCGCACTTCGGCTGGATCGCGCCCGCTGCGCACGCAGGCCTGCTCTATGCGCTTGTGCACGGCAGCGAGATTGCGCTCAAAGTCCTCGACGCTGGTGGCTTTGGAATAGAGGCCGTGCTGGTCGTGGCGGGTCGTGGTGTCGGGCGCCATGGGGAGCGGGCTGGTCATGGTTTTTCTCCTGTGTGCAGGGATTGGGTGGGCCTGAGGCGCTGGTGGAGCCGGGCCAGGCTGGGGATGCGGCCGTTGAGCACGGCCGAGGCCGCAAGCCCTATGGTCAGTCCCCAGAAGGCGCCGCCTATGCCCAGGAGCTGGATGTTGGCCGAGGCCGCGAGAAAGGTGATCAGCGCAGCCTCGCGCGATTCGGGCCGGGCCATGGCGCTGGCCAGGCTGGAGCCTATCGTGCCCAGCAGCGCCAGACCGGCAAGTGTGGCGACGAAGCTCGCGGGCAAGGCCATGAAGAGCGCGGCCAGGGTCACGCCAAAGATGCCGACCAGGATGTAGCAGACCCCTGCGGCCAGGCCGGCGATCCAGCGTTTGTCCGGGTCTGCATGTGCCTCCGGCCCCGTGCAGATTGCCGCCGTGATGGCCGCGATATTGAACGCATGGGAGCCGAAGGGCGCCATGATGAGCGAGCCCAGGCCCGTGACGCTCACGATGGGGTTGGCGCTGGTTTTGAAGCCGTCATTGCGCAGCACCAGCATGCCCGGCATGTACTGGCCGGTGAGCGTGATCAGAAACAGCGGCAAGGCCAGGCTCAGCACGGCGTTCAGCGAGAACTCGGGCCGGGTGAAGACGGGGGCGGCCAGGCTGAGCTGCACGCCCGAGAGATCGAGCCGGCCTTGAACCAGTAAAAAGCCAAGCCCCAGCAGCAAAATGCCGACCACCGCATAGCGCGGGATCAGGCGCTTGAGCACCACATAGGCGCCGACCAGCAGGGCCGCGAGCAGCGGATCCAGGCTCAGGCTGCCGAAAGCGGCTATGCCGAACTGCAGCAAAATGCCGGCCAGCAAGGCGGCAGCCACGCCTGCGGGGACCAGGCGTATGAGCCTGTCGAACCAGCCCGACCAGCCGAGCAGCACAAAGGCTGCGGCGCACAGCATGTAGGCGCCCACGGCCTGGGCGTAGGGCACCGAGCCCAGGGCGACGACCAGAAAGGCCGCCGCCGGTGTCGACCAGGCGGTGATGATGGGTTCGCGGTAGCGCCAGCTGAGCAGCAGGCCGGTCACGCCCACGCCTATGGATACCGACCAGACCCAGGAGGCCGTGAGCTCGGGGCTCAGGCCTGCAAGTCTCGCGGCCTGCAGCACCAGCACAAAGGTGCCGCCGTAGTTGACGATGACCGAAATCAGCCCCGCCATGCAGGGGTGCAGAAGATCGGAGAAACGTGGCGCGGAGCGCGCGGTGGTCAGGGGCTTGGACATGGTCGAGGACAAAACAGCAGTCTCTTCACCGCAGTCAGGAGCGGGGGAGTGTGTGTTTATAGATTGAAAGTGGACTGGGGCTACATGTCACTTTTAGAATATATGGCAGACCACTTTGCTGCACGACTGCCGAGCATGAGCAAGACCTTCGAACTCGAAACCCTGAAGATGCGCCTGGGCGATGCGGCCCTCGCGCATCTGGATTTGCATCTGCGCATACAGCGCGCCCTGCGCTCGCTGGTGCTCGAAGGCGCGCTGGCGCCGGGGCAGAAGCTGCCCGGCACGCGCGTGCTGGCGTCTTCCCTGGGGCTGGCAAGAGATACGGTGGAGAGTGCCTACGAGCAGTTGCACCGCGACGGTTTCATCGTGCGCCGGCAGGGCTCGGGCAGCTATGTGCGTGACAGCCTGGGCGCGCCGCTCAAAGGCATGGCGCGTGGCCGTTCGGCGCCTGCCGGCCCTGCCATGGCGGGAGCGGCAGGCGCCGGACTGAGCCAGCGCGGGCAGGCAATTTTCGACAGCGGCGGCATTGCCGACCAGCAGGTGGCGCGGGCCTTTGCCACGGGCCTGCCCGAGACCCGCAGCTTTCCGGCCGATGTCTGGCAGCGCCTGCAGCGCCAGGTGCTCAGAGATCACCGCAGCCAGGTGCTGCTGCATGGGGACCCCCTGGGTGCGCAGCCGCTGCGCGAGGCGATTGCTGCCTATCTGAACCTGGAGCGCGGCGCGCGTGTCGATGCCGCGCAGATCCTGGTGCTCAGCAGTACGCGCCAGGCGCTGTTCCTGTGCGGCCTGCTGCTGGCCGATGCGGGGCAGGGCGTGGCGATCGAGGACCCCGGCTACTTTGGCGCCAGAAAAGCCTTCGAAGCGGCCCAGGCCCGCCTGGTTCCCATTCCCGTGGACGAGCAGGGTCTGCGCATGGATGCGCTGCGCGCACTGGGGCGTGGTGTGCGCTGCGTCTATGTGACGCCCTCGCACCAATATCCCACGGGCGTGACCCTGTCGCTGGAGCGCCGGCTGGAGCTCGTGCGCTGGGCCGCCGAGAGCGGTGCCTGGATCGTGGAGGACGACTACGACAGCGAGTTCCACTACGACGGCCTGCCCACGGCCTGCGTCCAGGGGCTGGATGCGCAGCAGCGCACGCTCTACGTGGGCACGTTCGGCAAGACGCTTTATCCGGGCCTGCGCATGGGCTACATGGTCTTGCCACCGCCGCTGATCCAGGCCTTTGCCCATGCGCGCAGCATCATGGACGGGCATACGCCCCAGGCGCTGCAGCTGACGGCGGCGCGCTTCATGGAGGAAGGGCACTACAACGCCCACATACGCGCCATGCGCAAGCTGTATGCGGCGCGACGCCAGGCCATGTTCGAGGCTGTGGGCCGGCATCTGCAGCCTGTGGTGCAAGCCGCCTTGCCCCAGGGCGGCATGCAGCTGCCTTGCTACCTGCGGCCCGGTTTCAGCGAGCAAAAAACCATCCGGCAGGCGGCTGCGGCAGGCCTGCATCTTTCTGGCCTGAGTCGTCTCTACCAGGGGCCGCGCAAGCGCGAGGGCTGGCTGCTCGGCTATGCAGCCATGAGCGAGCATGAGATCGTCAGCGCCGTCGCCCGACTGGCCCGGGCCCTGGCAGCCTAGGCCCTGGAGCCTACTGGCCTCCGGCCAGCTGCATCTCCTGGTACCTGACGATGCGCGAGCCCTTGACCAGGCGGTAGCCGGCCCAGATCAGCAGGAACAGCGGCAGGCCGATATAGGTGGCGATGACGCCGGTCCAGTCGATTCTGTCGGCCATGAAGGCCTCGTAGTTCTGGCCCAGCGTGATGATCATGCACAGCGCGAAGGCGAAGATGGGGCCGAACGGAAACCAGGCGGCGCGATAGGGCAGCTGGCTCAGGTCCAGCCCCTGGGTTTCATAGCCCTTGCGAAAGCGGTAGTGGCTGATGGCAATGCCCAGCCAGGCGATGAAGCCCGTCATGCCCGAGAGATTGAGCAGCCAGATGTAGACCAGTTGCGGGCTGAAGATGTTCGTCAGAAAGCACAGCGCGGCGACCAGCGTCGTGGCCAGCAGGGCCATCAGCGGCACGCCATTGGCGTTGACCCGGGCGAAGATGCGCGGCGCCATGCGCTGGCAGGCCAGGGTGTAGAGCATGCGCGTGGAGGCATACATGCCCGAGTTGCCCGCCGACAGCACCGAGGTCAGCACCACGGCATTCATCACGGCCGCAGCCGACAGCAGGCCTGCGCGTTCGAACACCAGGGTGAAGGGGCTGACGCTGATGTCGCCCACATCGTTCTTGAGCAACTGCGGGTCGGTATAGGGAATCAGGAGGCTGATGACCAGGATGGCGAACACATAGAACAGCAGGATGCGCCAGAACACCTGGCGCACGGCGCGCGGAATGTTCTTCGCGGGGTTTTCCGACTCGCCCGCTGCAATGCCTATGAGCTCCGTGCCCTGGAAGGAAAAGCCCACGATCATGGCCACGCCGATCAGGGCCGCAAAGCCACCTGCAAACGGCGCATCGCCATGCGACCAGAGCGCGATATTGCCCCAGATGCCTTCGGGCGCGCCGCCGCGCACGATGCCGAAGATCATGAGCACGCCGATGCCGATGAAGAGCAGCACCGTGACCACCTTGATGGCTGCGAACCAGTACTCGGCCTCGCCAAAGCCTTTGACCGAGATCGCGTTGAGGCCGAACATGATGGCCAGAAAGCCCGCACTCCAGTACATGCCGTTGATGTCGGGAAACCAGTACTGCATGACCAGCTGGGCGGCCACCAGGTCCACGGCGATCGTCACGGCCCAGTTGTACCAGTAGTTCCAGCCCAGGGCGAAGCCAAAGCCCTCGTCCACATAGCGCGCGCCATAGGTGGCGAACGAGCCCGAGACGGGCAGGTTGGCGGCCATCTCGCCGAGGCTGGTCATCAGAAAATAGACCATGAGGCCGATCACCATATAGGCGAGCAGCGCCCCTCCGGGGCCGGCCTGGGAGATGGTGGCGCCCGAGGCCACGAACAGCCCGGTGCCTATCGAGCCGCCGATGGCGATCATGGACAAGTGCCGGGCCTTGAGGTCGCGCCGCAGCGAGGGAGCCGGGGCTGCGGTGCTGGAGTTGTCAGCTGCCATGGAAATCCGTTGTTGGTCTGGGGGTCTTGAGCAGCCTCGAAGGCATGGGTCAAAACAAAAAACCGCCTGTGAAAGCGGTTGCTCAAAACGTCGTAAAGCCATGATGGCCGGCACGGCCAGCCATCGCGCAAATCACGCAAGGGCAGCAGTTTAATGTCTCTGCACGGGCTTGGGCGAAAGCAAGACCTTCATGTCCTGGGCCTGCGGTTGCAGGGGCAGGATGGCAAGAGCGCAGGAAATATCAAAAAAGAAGCTGCCAGCGCTTGGTACACATGGATTTCAGGTGTCTTCATGCCTGAAATCCAATAGCAGCAAGCGCTGGCAGCTCACTTTAATTGCTCTCTATCTAATTGCTCTCTATCTAATTGCTCTCTATCAGAGCTTGCCGGCTTTCTGGCGTGCGATGGCATCGGCCACGCCCTTGCCGTAGGCCGGGTCGGCCTTGGTGCAGTGCTCGATGTGCTTTTGCACGATGTGCTCGGAGACGCCAGCGATGTTGCGCGCCGTGTTCTCGAACAGCAGTTGCTGCTTCTCGGGCGTCATCAGGCGGAACAGATCGCCAGGCTGGGTGAAGTAGTCGGCATCGTCCTCGCGGTAATTCCAGCGGTTGGCATCGCCGTAGAGCTTTTCCACGGGCTCGGCGAACTCGGGCTGCTCCTGCCACTCGCCCTTGGTATTGGGCTCATAGGCAATCGTGCGGCCGAAGTTGCCGTCCACGCGCATTGCGCCATCGCGGTGGTAGTGATGCACGGGGCAGCGCGGCGCGTTCACCGGGATCTGGTGGTGGTTCACGCCCAGGCGGTAGCGGGCAGCGTCGGTGTAGGAGAACAGGCGCGACTGCAGCATGCGGTCGGGCGAGGGGCCGATGCCGGGCACGAAGTTGGAGGGCGCGAACGAGACCTGCTCGACCTCGGCATAGTAGTTGTCGGGGTTGCGGTTGAGCTCCATGACGCCGACCTCGATCAGCGGGAAGTCCTTCTTGCTCCAGACCTTGGTCAGATCGAACGGGTGGAAGCGATAGGTCTTGGCCTGCTCCTCGGTCATGATCTGCACGCACAGCTTCCACTTGGGAAAGTCGCCGCGCTCGATTGCCTCGAGCAGATCGCGCTGGCTGCTTTCGCGGTCATGGGCGACCACGGCTGCGGCTTCCGAGTCGCTGAAGTTCTTGATGCCCTGCTGGCAGACCCAGTGGAACTTCACATAGTGGCGCTCGCCCTGGTGGTTGATCAGGCTGTAGGTGTGCGAGCCAAAGCCGTGCATGTGGCGGTAGCCCGTGGGGATGCCACGGTCGCTCATGACGATGGTCACCTGGTGCAGGGCCTCGGGCAGGCCGGTCCAGAAATCCCAGTTGTTCTCGGGCGAGCGCAGATTGGTATAGGGGTCGCGCTTGACGGCCTTGTTGAGGTCGGGGAACTTGAGCGGATCGCGAAAGAAGAACACCGGCGTGTTGTTGCCCACCAGGTCCCAGTTGCCTTCCTCGGTATAGAGCTTGACCGCAAAGCCGCGGATGTCGCGCTCGGCATCGGCCGCGCCGCGCTCGCCGGCCACGGTGGAGAAGCGCGCAAAAACCTCGGTCTTCTTGCCGATCTCGGAAAACAGCTTGGCGCGCGTATAGCGGGTGATGTCGCCCGTGACGGTGAACTGCCCGTAGGCGCCCGAGCCCTTGGCGTGCATGCGGCGCTCGGGGATGACTTCACGGTGAAAGTGCGCGAGCTTTTCCAGATGCCACAGATCCTGCAGCAGCATGGGACCGCGAGGGCCGGCCGTCAGTGAATCCTGGTTGTTGGCGACCGGTGCGCCGGCAGCGGTGGTGAGCTTGTGTGTCATGGGGTCTCCTGGTTAGACAGCGGTGAGGGGAGGCTGGTAGAGGCTTCTAATTTTTCAATCAATAACTTTTTGTAATTGCTTTTATTATTGGTGTATTGGATTTTTTGAACAAGCTGCTTGCGATTGAATATCTTCATGGCCGCCATAGAGGAAAGAGTCCAGAGGATGATGCGTGCGTAGGATATATCCTGCAAAACAGCGGCTGAAAATATTGTGAACACGACAATCAAGTCGATCCGAGGAAGTGCATGGCCGAGCTTTGGAGAGATTCATGTTGTCCACGGGCAGTGCGGATCCGGGCCTTCAGCCTGGAGTCAAGATTATTTCATCTGAACCCTGGCGAAGAGGGAATTTTCATTGCAAAGAACGCTTCTTTGACATGCATCAAAAAGCAATTTCCATTTTTGGCGTGGATATGAGTGGGTAATTAATGGGGAATGAATGAAAAATGAATATCTGGGATTTCCATTGTTGAAATATCCCGATAAAAATCATTATTCCCCAATTGACGCGTAGAAAGACTGGCAGTGATGCAAATTGGTGTGCACTGCCTTTTTGATGGTCAATGCCCCATTCGAGCTTTTGCATGAATGGCAGCCAGCCATGGGCGAGAAAAAGGGGCATTTGAGCCCCTGGTGCTGAGCGTGGCGGTCAGCTCATTGATAGACGAGGGTATAGAGAACACTGGAATTGGCCGTGCCCGAGGTCGCGCGGCCCGTGGCCACATATTGCGCATAGAACGGCAGGTTGGCGCGCCCCTTGGCGTCGATGGCCACGGGCTTGGCATTCTGCGCAGCTTCCTGGGCGCCGATTCTGATCACGGATCGGTCGCTGTTGAGCAGGCCTATCTCCACATTGCCAGCGCCACCGCTGACCATCAGACGGCCACTGGCCAATGAGACCGTTGGCCCGGGCTCGAAGAACGCATGGACCTTGCCGGCGCTTGGCATGCAATCCGTCAGGTCGATGCTGAACGGCATCTGGCCAGCCGTATTGCCCGCAGCTGCAAGCTGGGTCGTGAGCACGGTGGGCAGGGAGACGGTGAAATCCTTGGAGCCGCTGCCATTGCCATTGATGGTGCAGGTTTGACCTGTGACCGAGCCCGCGAACGAGATCATGCCGCCAGCCGCCAGCGTCAGTTGCGAGATGCTGGCCAGACTTGCAAAGGTCAGAATGGAAATGATGGATGGTTTCATGATCAGGCACCTCCCACAAAGGGATTGAGATAAATGCCATTCATGAAATCCGCTTCATGAATGGCGCTGCTTTATATGCCGATCCAGACTCATGGAAAAAATGGATACGGATATGTCTTATGTGTTCGGATAAATCTATAAAAAAAATAATTAACCTTCGAAAAAAAATGTTATAAAACTTCAGGTGCTCCGGAAGAAGTCTCTTCTAGAGATACCTCTCGAAAGAGCTTGTCTCGGTAACATGGAAATTTTTTGTTTCCTTGAATTAATGCGATCAATTCCAATCTTTTAATAGAAAACATTTATTCAAGAGCCAGAATTCAAAATGGATTGAACCCATGCACCGGTTTGATGCCGAATCCATACTTCACCCTTTCCTGAACCAATGCATGGACGAATCCCTGCCCCATCCCGTGCGCAGTGATTACCTGCCCAATTGCGGGGCATTCATGGCCGTGTGAAACTCAGGAGAACGCATGCATGCGCCCGCTGGCGCTCAGTGACTCCTCGGTATCTGCCGGCAGCATTCTTGAGTTGGCCTGCCGAGGAAATCCATTCTTGACAGCCTTGATGCTTGCCTGCGGTCTTGCGCGCCAGCGCATGTCGCGCGTGAAGGGTGCCGCCCAACCGCTTGCATGCCTTGATGGGGGCCGGGTACAGCAGGGCTGGATGCTTTGAATGCTTCAGCGGTCTTGTATTGGACGTGCTGCACTGCCAATGAAAATCCGGGAATAAATGGGTTCTGTTTGCATTAATCCTGGGGGATGCGCATCATTGTGTGATTCCCAAGGAGTCCAGATATGCCGAGCCGGGCACTAGCTACAGATTCCGCCTTGCATACCCCGTTATGCGACTTGCTAGGCTGCCGCCATCCCTTGATGCTGGCCGGCATGGGAGGTATTTCGCGATCGGATCTCGTGGTGGCCGTGAGCGAGGCCGGGGGGTTCGGCTTTTTGGGCATGGCGCGTGAATCTCCGGCGCTGATACGCGCCGAGCTCGAGCTGGTACGCAGCAGGACCAGAGCCTTGTTCGGCGTCAGCCTGGTGCCGGCTGCGACCCCGGCCCGGCTGCTGCGCGAGCAACTGGCCTTGTGCGTGGAGCTGGCCGTGCCCGTGGTCGGCCTGTTCTGGGACGTGGATCAGGAGGTTGTTGCCAGGCTCAGGGCTGCGGGCATTGTGGTGGTGCACCAGGTGGGCTCGGCAGTCGAGGCCTTGCTGGCCCAGGAGGCCGGGGCCCAACTGCTGATTGCCCAGGGAGTGGAGGCCGGCGGCCATGTGCGTGGACAAAAGCCTTTGCGCCAGTTGCTGCCCGAAGTGCTGGCCGTGGCTCATGTCCCCGTGGCAGCGGCAGGCGGGTTGGTCGATGGCCGCGATGTGGCCAGGGTGCTGGATCAGGGGGCGCAGGCCGCCGTGCTGGGAACGGTGTTCGTGGCCACGCAAGAATCCTATGCGCATGACTATTACAAGCAGCGCCTGGTACAGGCCCGTGCGGAGGACGCCGTGCTCAGCGAAGACTTCCATCTGAACTGGCCGTCGCATGCGCGGGTGCGTGTTCTGGCCAGTAGCGTGACCCGGGGCGAGCGCGGCGATTCGCGAGCATCCAGACTGCAGGTGATTGGTGAGGAGTCTGGTCGCCCCGTGTATTTGTTCGGCACGGATTCGCCGCTGCGCTCCACGACGGGCGATTTCGAGGCCATGGCCTTGTATGCGGGGCAGGGCGTAGGCCGTATCAACCAGCTGGAGCCCGCGGGGCGCTGCCTGCAGCGCATTCTGGGCGAGGCCGTCGCCCATTGGCGTTTGATTCATGAGGACGAGATGGAGCTGTCTTCCCCGGTCTGCTATGCCGCCGATGTGGAGCGTGACAGGAATGCTTCGCTGATCGTGCGGCTCGATGAACTGCTGGCGGCCGAGCGCGCGGGTGCGCGCGTGGCCTTGCGCAGCCTGGCCGAGTCTTCCGACCCGGTGCTGCGCAAGGTGCTGGATGCCATGCATCGCGACGCCGTACGCTGGTGCGCCATGCTCATGCAGGCCATACGCAGGCTGAAAGGCCAGCCTGGCATGCGCACCGGTGCTTTCTATGAACAGGCCATGGCCGTTCCCGACCTGCACAAGCGCCTGGCCTTGTTGAACCATGGGCAGAACTGGGTGATCCGCAAGCTGTGCGAGCTGCTGGTCATGGTCGAAGACCCGGGCCTGCGCCAGGAGCTCGGTGACATGCAGCAAGCCCATGAGAACAACCAGCTCAGAGTGGCGAGTCTGCTCGAGTCCCAGGGCCGTGGTCCGGACATGGGGCTGTCATGAAACGATTGGGAATTGGAGAAGGCTGAGCCGTCATCGGCAAGTGCAGCAGACAGAACCAGCAAGGCTTTACGGGCATGCCCGGAATTCAAGGAGGACTTGTCATGTTAGGGGAACAAAGGCTCAAGCAATGGGCTGGCGAGGTGAGAGCCAAGCTCGATCTCCCGCTGCGGCTCGTGCTGTGGAACGGGCAGCAACTGGACCTGGGCCACTTTGCCTCACCCAGGGTCACGTTGAAGGCGCGCGCAGCTTCGGCCCTGCCCTTTTTGCTCTCCCCGAGTCTGGATCGCTTGGGCGAGGCCTATGTCAAGGGCCTGCTCGATATCGAGGGGCGGCTCACGGACATCGTGGACATGGGCTATGCGCTGGCGCGCAAGGCGGCGGGCCAGAGCCCCATGGAGCGCCTGGTGCGCCATTTCAGGCACAGCCAGGCGTCGGACAAGAAGGCCATCCAGTACCACTACGACGTCTCCAACGCGTTTTATCAGCAGTGGCTGGACCCGGCCATGGTGTACTCCTGCGCCTATTTCGAAAACGGCGATGAGGATCTGGCCAGTGCCCAGATCAAGAAGATAGACCACATACTCACCAAGGTCCGGCTGCAGCCCGGTCAGCGCCTGTTGGACATCGGCTGTGGATGGGGGGCGCTGGTGCTGCGTGCCGCCCAGAAGTTCGGTGCCCACTGCCTGGGAGTCACGCTGTCGCAGAACCAGTTCGATCTGGCGACCGAGCGAGTCAGGGCCGCAGGTCTTGAGGATCGTGTGGAGATCCGCCTCCAGGACTATCGCGAGGTGCAGGGGCGCTTTGACCGCATCACCAGCGTCGGCATGTTCGAGCATGTGGGCCGCAAGCAACTGCCCCGCTATTTCTCCCGCATCAACGAGTTGCTGAGCGACGAAGGCCTGGTGCTCAACCATGGCATCACCTCCACCGATGCCAGCGGCGGGGAGACTGCCCTGGGCGGCGGGCGCTTCATAGACCGCTATGTGTTTCCCCAGGGTGAGCTGCCGCACATCAGCCTGGCCTTGCAGGCCATGCAGCAAGGCGGGCTGGAGGCGCTGGATGTGGAGAGTCTGCGGCGTCACTATGCGCGCACGCTGGCCTTGTGGGTGGAGAACTTCGAGGCCCACGACCAGCAGATAAGGAATCTGGTGGAGGAGGAGAAATACCGCATCTGGCGCATTTACCTCGCAGGCTGCGCGCATGCGTTTGAGAGCGACGAGATCTCCATCTTCCAGGTGCTGTGCCGCAAGGCCGGGCGCAGTGCCAGCCAGATCCCCTGGTCACGGCGCTATATGTATGAGCGCGCCTGAAACTGAAGAGCCGTTGCATGCGGGCAGGCTTGCGGCGGCCTGCACTGCGCCTCTTGCCATCAACTGCGTGACTGCCTGGCTGTCGAGTCCGGCTGGGGCACTTCCTGGTCTGGGGTGTGCAGGCGGGGCAGCTCGTCGTGGATGGGTCTGTAGCCGGGGCCAAAGGATACGTCACCCAGCCGCCAGCCGGCCTTGCAGCTCACCGCGCCCCAGAAGCGCCTGAGCGTGAACCACTGCATGGCAATCAGACCGCGCTCGTTGTCGGCATCGACCTCGGGGTCGCTCACGCCCGTAGGGCGCACGGGCTCGTCGGTGTAGAGCGCGGTGCCGAACAGCATGTCCCACCAGGGCAGGACCTGGCCGAAATTGCAGTTGTGGCGCGCGGGGCGCTCGGGGTCGCGCAGCATGTGATGGTGGCGGTGAAACAGGGGGCCGACCAGCAGGCGCTGGCCCACGCGCCCCAGCCAGCCCAGGCGGCCGAAGTCGAGCCGGATGTTGGCATGCGAGAAGTTCTGCACCAGCTCGCTGAGCAGCACCAGCAGCGCAAATTCCGAAGGCTCTACGCCCATGATCAGGCCCACGCCCGCGAGGATGAAGGACTGCAGCATGCCGTCCAGGTAGTGGCTGCGGTCGTTGGTCCAGCAGCTCATCTGGCGCTGGCTGTGGTGCATGCTGTGCATGGCCCACCACCAGGGAATCACGTGCTGGGCGCGATGCATCCAGTAATAGCAGAGGTCGTAGACCAGGTAATACACCACAAACGCGGCCAGCGGATGGTCTGCAAACCAGGGCAGCCAGCGGATCAGCCCGGAGGGCTCGCCCGATGCCGGGCCGCCGCCCAGCAGGCTGGCAAAGGGCATGAGCACCAAGAAGCTGAACAGCGGAAACAACCCCAGCAGCATGAGCAGCGTGTAATTGCGGTCCACCGTCGTCAGGCGCCGGTCGCTCCAGCGCTCGGCCGGGACCAGGCCGCTCCAGCGGCCGCATCACGCAGGCAATCAGGAACAACTGCAAGGCTGCAATGAGCACGGATTCGGCAATCTCCCGGACGTCGCCCACCAGGGGGGCGACATCCAGCCAGTGCACAACAGGGGCTACTCCATGGGCAGCTAGCCAGTCGATGGCTGAGCTCCACAAATCGGTCAATCGGGCCATGCTTGAAGCGGGAAGTACAAAACAGTCGTCAAAACCCGGATTCAAACATGCCCGCATGGAGATCGTGTGCACCGGTCATGGAGCCGGCTCAGGTCGTCCCGGGTCAGCAGCTCTTCGGCTGGCGCGGCTCAAGCCGCAGGTGCAGGGCCGTGGCGGGCCGCAGCGTGATGTGCAGCAGAGGTCGTGGTGGCCGAGCCCCGGGCAGGGGGAGCAGCCTGAAGCGCTGCAGCAGCATGGCTGCGATCACGCTCATTTCCGTGCTGGCCAGGTGCTGACCCAGGCAGACGCGGGGGCCTGTGCCGAACGGCATATGGCTGCCGCGTTCCACCGCTTCTTCGAAGCGCTGGGGCCTGAAGGCCTCGGGCTCGGCAAACCAGCGTGCATCGCGCTGTATCAGGCCTAGAGGAACCATGAACATGGTGCGTGCGGGAAAGTGCCAGGACCCGAGCTTCAGCGGCCGGGTGTTGCGCCGGCTGATGAGCACGGGGGCTGCGGGGTAGAGCCGCATGGTCTCCTGCAGGCCCAGACCGAGCTGGCGCAACTGGCCCAGGCCCTGGGCCATGGGTGGGCTGTGCTGCAGGGAATCCAGCACTTCCTGGGCCGCAGCTTCCTGGGCCTCAGGATGAGCGGCCATGCACCAGGCCCACCAGGTCAGGGTGCTGGCCACGGTTTCATGGCCGGCCAGGAAGGCCGTCATGCATTCATCGCGCACGGCTTGCAGGCTCCAGACTTGTGGTTGCTCGCGGTGCAGGCCCAGCAGGCGGCCGAGCAGGTCCTCGGGCCCGCCCTCCTGGCCCAGGCGTGTCTGGACCTGGTGGTCTATGAAGCCATGCAGCCAGGCCTTGGCCTGGCGCTTGGATCTTTTCCAGGGCATGTAATCGGGCCAGCGCAGCGGGTGGTAGAACTCGCGGTCGGCCGCCTGGCTCAGCGTGCGCAGGCTGTGCCGGGCTTGTTGCTCATGCCTGCCCATGGGCAGGGAAAAGACCTGGCGCATGATGATGTCCATGGTCAAGGTGGTCAGCGCTTCCTCCATGGGCCAGTCCTCGCTTTGCGCAGGCCAGCTCTTGAGTGCGGCTTCGGCGGTGGCGACCAGGTCGGGCAGGCCGGCTTGAACGGCCTTGGGTGCAAAGGCCGGCAGCAGGGCCTGGCGCTTGGCACGCCAGGCCTGGCCTTCGCTGATCAGAACGCTGCTGCCGTGAAGCTGGGAAAGCACCTTGAGTCCGTGTTCCCAGCGGATCAGCTCCTCATGTCTGCTTGCAAGCAGCTCCCGGGCCAGGGCTGGATCCAGAACCATGATCTGGTGCTCGGGCCAGGTGCGCACATGAAAGATATCGCCATAGAGCCGCTGCCATGCGGCCAGCGTGCCCAGCAGATCGCGCTCCATCTGCCTGAGCAGGCCCCAGCCCGTAAGTCCCGAAGGCGGGCCAGGCGGCCAGGTCGCTGTTGGATTGGCGGTGATCGCCGAAGGTGGATGGGCGGAAAAAGGGCAGTGCCGTTCTGCGTCATCGCCGGGGTGAGGGTTGTGTTGCATGGCCTCATGTTGGGCCTGGTGCGAGCCCAGGTCTTGAACGAAAACGTCATCCGCAGTGCTTGCTGCCAGGCTGCGCACAGGCCTCTACACTCGGCCCATGAGCGCTGCCTCTCATCTCTTATCGGCCTGTCCCCAGGCCCAGGCCAGGGCACCACGCCTGTCTTTGTCCGCCCCGCATGCGCGGCTGTATCTGCCGCCACCAGTCTTGCAGGGGTGCTTGCTGGCCCTGGTGTGCCGGGATACCAGAGGGCTGGAGCTCGGCGATGCACAAAGGCTTTCCCACTTCCCGGCCACACCCATGGTCTGTCTTTCCTGGACTCAGCAAGGCCGCAACGGCCGGGTGGTGCAGGAGGAGGGGGCGCGCAGCCTATGGCTGGAAGATGCAAGCCCCGTCATGCTCTCGGGCAGCCAGACCCGGCCGACGGTGAGCTGGATGCCGCAGGCGGGGCGCGGCTGCATGGCCTGCTTTTCACCCGATGCGGCGCGCGAGCTGTTCGGCCTGGACCTGCAGGTCACGCAGGACCGCTTTGTGCCGGCCGTTCAGGCGCTGGGGCCTGCTTGGCAGCTCTTGTGCGAAGCCGTGCTGTCCGTACAGGACGATGCGGCCACCATGGCCGTCCTGGTCGAGCATCTGGCACCGTGCTGGTGCGAGTTGCGAGGACGCGAGGCGGATGCGTTGCCGGCGCTGGCCATGTTTGGCCGGCATTGGCTGATGCGTCTGGGGCTCAAGGCACGGGCTTGGCGCAGCGAGTTGGGGCCGCGCCAGGTGGAGAGGCGCATCAAGCGGTTCAGCGGGCGCTCGGTGCGTGAGTGGCAGGCGATTGTGCGCACCGAGGCCTTGTTCGAGGAGGGCGTGCGGCGCCAGCAGCAAGGCCTGGCGCTGGACTATGCCGACATGGCGCTGCAGGGCGGTTTCTCCGACCAGGCCCATATGAGCCGGGCCGTGCGCAGGATTACGGGGTTTTCTCCGGCCGAATTCGCACGCAGGTACGAGCAGGACGAATCGTTCTGGCCGTACCGGCTCTGGATTTAGTTTTGGGGCTGTCAGGCCTGGGGCTGCTCGCCGGCCCCGGTTTCGGGCTCGGAGGCCTGGCCCTCATGGGCTTGGCCGGCTTCATCGGCCAGGGCCTGGCGCACTTCAGCCTTTTCGCCGGCGGCCGCGAACTTGCTGTATTTGCCGACCAGAGGAACCAGGGCGCCATAGATGCGCGGGTTGCCGGCCAGGCATTCCTTTTGCTCGAGGAAGTCGGCTTCGCCCGTGAAGTTGCCGACCAGGCCGCCGGCCTCGGTCACCAGCAGCGAGCCTGCGGCCACGTCCCAGATGGACAGGCCGGCTTCGAAAAAGCCATCGGCAAAGCCGGCTGCCACATAGGCCAGATCCAGGGCTGCAGCGCCCGGGCGGCGCACGCCGGCAGTTTGCTGCATGACCTCGCCGAGCATGCGCATGTACTGGCGGAAGTTGTCGCCACGGCGGAACGGAAAGCCCGTGGAAATCAGGCAGTCCTTGAGCTGGGTGCGCTTGGAGACACGTATGCGGCGGTCGTTGAGATAGGCGCCGCGTCCGCGCGTGGCAGTGAACAGGTCGTTGCGCGTGGGGTCATAGACCACGGCGTGCTCGACCTTGCCCTTGAAGGTCAGGGCAATGCTCACGCAGTAAACGGGAAAGCCGTGGATGAAGTTGGTCGTGCCGTCCAGCGGATCGATGATCCATACGTAGTCGGAATTCTTGGCCCCGTGATCCCGGCCCGACTCTTCGGCCAGAATGCCGTGGCCTGGGTAGGCGCCCAAAAGCGTCTCTATGATGGCTTCTTCGGCGGCGCGGTCCACTTCGGTCACAAAGTCGTTTACCTGTTTTTGCGCAACGCGCACGGATTCCACATCGAGAGCGGCACGGTTGATGATGGCGCCGGCGGCGCGGGCAGCCTTGATGGCCACGTTGAGCATGGGGTGCAGGGTAGACGACATAAATTGTGAGGCGTGGAGGTATCAGCCGCCAAAGTGGGCTGTGCAACGCGGGTAAGAGCGCAAAAACCGCGTCCGGCGATACGGGGCGGCGACAATAGCGCGCGATTTTAACCGGCTTGATCATTTTTTTGCTGCGCTGTGCGCGAGGCCAGCCCCAGAAAGGGGCTTTAAGTCTGTGCGCACAGGGTGGCGGCTTGCATGTCCATGAAGACAAGATTCGTACTGATAGAAACCAGCCACGCTGGCAATGTGGGCGCGGCGGCGCGCGCCATGAAGACCATGGGGTTTGATGATCTGGTGCTGGTGCGTCCGCGCTGGGCCAATGTGCTGCGCAAGGAAGAGACCATCCAGCGCGCGAGCGGTGCCCTGGACGTGCTGGGCCAGGCGCGTGTGGTGGAGACACTGGACGAGGCACTGGACGGCATCAGCCATCTGTGCGCCACGGCCATGACGCCGCGCGACTTCGGACCGCCCACGCGCTGGCCACGCCAGCATTTCGAAATGCTCCTGAAAGGAGAGCTGGAAGCGCTTGATGAGCAAGCGCTAGAGGCTGATTTGAATGCTGAAAACAGACCGCGCTGCAATCAGAGCGGCGTGGGCTTTTTGTTTGGCTGCGAGCGCTTTGGCATGAGCAACGAGGATGTCTACCGCTGCGATGTGGCGCTCTCCATTCCGTCCAACCCCGCGTTCGGCTCCCTCAACCTGGGAGCGGCGATACAGGTGCTGGCCTATGAGTGGCGCCAGGCTCTGGGTGGCTTTGCCGCACCAGAGCCTGCGGTCCAGGCCCAGCGTGCGGATGCAGCCCAAGTGGGCGGCATGCTCGGTCACTGGGAGCAGGCCTTGGCGCATATCGGTTTTCTGGACCCGGCCGCGCCCAAGAAGCTCATGCCGCGGCTTAACCAGCTTTTCAATCGCGCGCAGCTCACGGCCGAGGAAATCCATATCCTGCGCGGTGTTGCCAAGGCCATGCTGCAAAGCCAGCCGCCGAGCCGTTAGACTGGGCGCCCCTAGAAACATATAACTTTGCCGTCGATTAATGCTTGAACGCCTGCGCTCCGATATCCAGTGCATTCTTGACCGCGACCCAGCGGCCCGCAGCACCTGGGAGGTGATTACCTGTTACCCGGGCCTGCATGCCATCTGGCTGCACCGGCCTGCGCACTGGTGCTGGAACAGGGGCTTCAAGTGGCTGGGGCGCTTCATCTCGCATCTGGCGCGCTGGGCTACAGGAATCGAAATCCATCCGGGCGCAAAGATCGGCGAGCGCGTCTTCTTCGACCATGCCATGGGCGTGGTCGTGGGCGAGACCGCCGAGATCGGCGACGGCTGCACCATCTACCAGGGCGTGACCCTGGGCGGCACCTCGCTGTACAAGGGCGCCAAACGCCATCCCACCTTGGGCAAGAACGTGGTGGTCAGTGCCGGGGCCAAGGTGCTCGGCGGTTTCGAGGTGGGCGACGACGCCAAGATCGGCAGCAATGCCGTGGTCATCAAACCCGTGCCTGCAGGTGCGACGGCCGTGGGCATACCTGCGCGCATCATCCCCAGCAAGAACGGCCACAGCGCCGACGTGACCGAGAGCGATGCCCAGCCCGCGCACAAGGCCGGCCCCGCACAGGAGCAGGCAGGCAGCGCCCAGGCTGTGCCCACGCCATTTACCGCCTACGGCATCACCCAGGACCTGGACCCCGTGGCCCAGGCCATGAAGAGTCTCAGCGAAGGCACGCTGGCGCACGAGCAACAGATCGCCTTGCTCTGGGAAGCCATTGCCAAGCTCTCCGAGCGCAGCAAGGTCGAGGACTGCGTGCCCTGCGAATCCCAACGGCCCCAGGCCTTTGACAAGGACAACATAGACAAGATCATGGGGAAATAAATGAGACCCCCTGAGTCGCTTACGCGCCTTCCCCCTTAGAACGTGTTTACGATCTCTACGCTGCCGCGTTGGAGCGCAATCGGGATGAGTTCGAGTCGATGGGCTGCAGCTTGCACCGGGGTGCAAGCAAGGGCCAGCGCGAAGAAATCGCCCGATTTCGCTCCAACTCTTGGGGCCAGTGCCTTTGCGGGTGGTCTACAGCGTTGCGAATCCTCGCAATAGCACGGCTATTGCTGCGGTGTCGCGCCTTGTATCCCATCCCGCAAAGACACTGGCGCGGCACTGAGGAGATCGTAAACACGTTCTTAGATCGTAAACACGTTCTTAAGGGGGACGACAGCCACGCTGCGGGGCGGCCCTTGCTTGCTGTCCTTCGTTTTGGGGCACGCCAATTTTATGCGTTGCAGACTCAGATGGCTCGCAGTGTTTGCTTGATTGATGGACGGTAAGTGATGAACGTAGAACAGGCTTTGCAGGCGCGCCATTCGGTGCGTGCCTTTCTTCCCCGGGTGCCCGATGCGGCCACGGTGAGCGACTTGATGGAAAAGGCGGCCCAGGCCGCATCGGGCGGTAACATGCAGCCCTGGCGCGTGCTGGCGCTGACGGGCGAGCCCCTGGCCGAGGTGCTGGCTGCCGTGGCCGCAGCCGAGCCCGAAGAGTCCAGCATCAGCTACCCGCCCCAGCTATGGGAGCCCTATCGCAGCCGGCGCTTCGAGAACGGCGAAGACCTGTACCGCTCCATCGGCATAGGGCGCGACAACAAACCTGCGCGCCTGGAGCAACTGGCCAGGAACGGCCGCTTCTTCGGCGCCCCCGTCGGCCTGTTCGTGGCCATGGAGCAGCGCATGGGCCCGGCTCAGTGGATGGATCTGGGCATTTACCTGCAGTCCTTCATGCTGCTGGCCAGCGCCAAGGGCCTGGCCACCTGCGCTCAGGGATTCTGGCGCCGCTACAGCAATCTTCTGGCCGAAAGGCTGGAGTTGCCCCAGGGCTACCAAATAGCCGTGGGCATGGCCCTGGGCTATGAGGATTGCAGCGCCCCCATCAACAGCTGGCGCTCCTCGCGCGCGTCCATGGAGCAGTGGGGCGAGCTAAAAGGTTTCGCCTTCTGAAAACGTAAACACGTTCTGAGATCGTGAACACGCGCTGAGCGGCTGGACGCTGCCCCCGCCTTCTTCGGGCGGGGGACAAATCGGCATCGCGACAACCCTGGCTTGCCACCGCATAGGCGGGTTGCACAAACGGGTCTTTGTCCTGGCGCATGAGTTCATGTCCTATACTGCCCACTGCTCCGGGGTGTGCGAAAGCGCTGAGATGTGAGCAGCCATTGAAAAATGGCTGCAAACGAACCCGACGAACTTGATCCGGTTCATACCGGCGGAAGAAGAGCGGGACCCTGAAGCAGGGCGCAAGGACAACAGGCAAAGTGGGTTTGGAGAAACCGCTGCACATGCCCCCATCCGCGCTGCCTTGCCCACCCCAGGCGCCTCGCGCACTGGGGTTTTGTCTTTGATGGGCTGACCCTGGGGCGTGTCGGCCATGGCTGTCATCTTGTATGGCAGAGGAAAAGCGCAGCACAGATGGATCTCTGGATCTGCTGCAGCGCCGGACCCAGGTGGTGGTGTGCAATGGCAAACAGCCCTGGCACACCCAATCAGAGCGGTCCAGCACTCCACGGAGCGTTGATGCATTTCCACCGCTTTGAGGAGACCGCGATGAACGCCCCTGATTCCATCTTCACCCCCGCCGCTGGCAATGCGCCGGACGCCACCCGTTTTGCGGAGCTGCTGGCCCAGTCGCGCCAGCCGTTTCCGGCTTCTACCAAGAGCTATCTGCAGGGCCAGGTGCACCCAGAGCTGCGCGTGCCGGTGCGCGATATTGCGCTCACCAACGGCGAGCAGGTCAGCGTCTATGACACCTCCGGCCCCTATACCGACCCGGCGGTGAACATCGATGTGCGCCAAGGCCTGCCCAGCGTGCGCGGCGCCTGGATTGAGGCCAGAGGCGATAGCGAGCTCTATGTGGGCCGCCAGCGCGTGGCCCTGGACGACGGCGGCAAGCGCGGCGAGGAAGATGCCCGCGTGGCCCAGCTGCGCGCCGAGGCCGCAGCCCTGCAACGCCAGCCGCGCCGCGCCAAGAGCGGCCAGAACGTGACCCAGATGCACTATGCCAAGCGCGGCATCATCACGCCGGAAATGGAATACGTGGCCCTGCGTGAAAACGGCCGCCGCGAGTGGATGGCCGAGTACATGCAGGACGCGGCCCGCGAGGCCCGCCTGGCCGGCAACAGCCTGGGCGCCAGCATCCCCCAAATCATCACCCCCGAATTCGTGCGCGACGAGGTGGCACGCGGCCGCGCCATCATCCCGGCCAATATCAACCACCCTGAAATCGAGCCCATGGCCATTGGCCGCAACTTCAAGGTCAAGATCAACGCCAACATCGGCAACTCGGCCGTCACCTCCAGCATCGAAGAAGAGGTGGAAAAACTGGTCTGGGCCATTCGCTGGGGTGCGGACAACGTCATGGACCTGTCCACCGGCAAAAACATCCACACCACGCGCGACTGGATTGTGCGCAACTCGCCCGTGCCCATTGGCACCGTGCCCATCTACCAGGCCCTGGAAAAAGTGGGCGGTATTGCCGAAGACCTGACCTGGCCCATCTTCCGCGACACGCTGATCGAACAGGCTGAGCAGGGCGTGGACTACTTCACCATCCACGCCGGCGTGCGCCTGGCCTATATCCACCTCACGGCGAGCAGACGCACTGGCATCGTCTCGCGTGGCGGCTCCATCATGGCCAAGTGGTGCATGGCCCACCACCGCGAGAGCTTCCTCTACGAGCATTTCGAAGACATCTGCGACATCATGAAGGCGTATGACGTCAGCTTCTCGCTGGGCGACGGCCTGCGCCCCGGCTGCGCATCCGATGCCAACGACGAAGCCCAGTTTGCCGAGCTCAAGACCCTGGGCGAGCTGACGCAAACCGCCTGGAAGCACGATGTGCAAACCATGATCGAAGGCCCCGGCCATGTGCCCATGCACATGATCCAGGCGAACATGACGGAGCAGCTCAAGCACTGCCACGAGGCCCCGTTCTACACCCTGGGCCCGCTGACCATCGACATCGCCCCCGGTTACGACCACATTGCCTCGGCCATCGGCGCCGCCATGATCGGCTGGTTTGGCACCGCCATGCTGTGCTATGTCACGCCCAAGGAACACCTGGGCCTGCCCAACCGTGATGACGTCAAGCAAGGCATCATTGCCTACAAGATTGCCGCCCACGCTGCGGATGTGGCCAAGGGCCACCCGGGTGCCCGCTCGCGCGACGATGCATTGAGCCAGGCCCGCTTCGACTTCCGCTGGCAGGACCAGTTCAACCTGGGCCTGGACCCCGACACCGCCCAGGCCTACCACGACGAAACCCTGCCCAAGGACAGCGCCAAGGTGGCCCATTTCTGCAGCATGTGCGGCCCCAAGTTCTGCTCCATGAAGATCACCCAGGAAGTGCGCGACTTCGCCAAACAACAAGGTGTGGCCGCCGAGCAAGGCATTGCCGTGGGCATGCAGGCCAAGGCCGCCGAGTTCAACAAGGCGGGAGGGGATTTCTACATCCCCATCGCCTCGGACACCACGGCGCGGTGAGGGCCGGTTTAGGGTAAATAAAGGCTGTAGCGCTTGTGTAGCGGGCGCTGGAAGCTATCAAAAAAAGCGCAGACGGGGTCTGCGCTTTTTCTTTGTGGGGGAGGGGCTTGTTGTGGGTGTTTGAAGGCTGTCGGGCTATGCCTGCTGTGCAGCGTGGGCGGGCTTTAGTCGAACGCCGGACGCGTCAGCACATGCACGCGTGATTTCATGCCAAGTTGAAGCGCGGCTCTAGTCAAGCAACGGCTACAGCAGTGCCGGGGACCACCGACGTAGCCATCGCTGCAGCTGCAGCCGCTAATTGCGCAGGCCCTGACTCCGTAAAGCCACGCATCTTCAGCTTCTCGCTGGTCTCATCGGGCGTCCTAGAAGGGATAGCCACCACGAGCAAATCTCGGCCCCGTGTGACGGCCACGAAGCCGATGCGGCCCTCCTCATCGCCCGTGCCGGCCACGAGTGCTTCGAGGTCTCCCTTGTTGGTCAGATACATGACCGCGGGTATGCCTTCACCCTTCGCCGAGTGAACCGTCCCGCACCGCAACGCAGACCAATCGTGCTGGCCGATGTCGACAGCGATGAGTGGTCCTGTGCTGGGGAGTTCCGCAGCAGTTACTCGTTTGCTCCAGGTCGGCTCACGCTTGAAGGTGGTTCTCTGCTCAACCAGCGTCAGCCAATTGTTCAAGTTCTTCTTCAGCCCGGTTAACCATGAGGTCCTGGCCGCTAGTGTTGCTCGGGGGATACCGATTGCAGGCGTCCGAATCAGAGGCCACATGAGTCGGCGAAGCGTCTTCACATCAGCGTCGCCACGCATGTTCTTGAGATCGGAGATGAAGCTATCCGGCAGGCCCGACACGATAGCCAGGACGCCTTTTGCGCAGTGCTCCAAGACCTTCGAAATATCAGCGGCTTGCTCTCGTTCGATGGCAGCGCTCGCAAAGTGTTTGACCGCCGACCGGCCAATCTCACTGGTCTCAGTCGTTAGCTTAGCCAGCAGGCCACTGCCGCGGCACAGAACGGCAGCTTCGTCGATGGAGTAGCCGGCAGTATTCAGGGTAGATACCCAGGACGACATGAACTCAGGGAGGGTTTTCACGTCGTAACGCCAGAAATACGCCCCGGTCAGGCGTGCGGGCGGTGTTCGGGAGTGGGTCGAATCTGTCCCCGCGAGCAAGTTTGCGGCACTGACGATAGATTTCACCGAACGACGGTTCTGTGTGAGTGGCAGCCTGAGGACATCGGCGCTATCAGCAAACTTGCGGAGGTACTCGCCTGTTGCGAAGTTAAAGCTGTAGATGCTCTGATGAAAGTCTCCGACGAGAGATATGGTGCTTCCTGCGGCGCTCAGCCTATCGAGCAAGGCACCTTCAAATGGTCCGATGTCCTGTGCTTCATCTACCAGGATGTGAGGAAATCTGCGCGCGAGGGCCTTGGTAATTGGCGGCTCATTCTTGAGGAGGAGCAACGCCCAGATGCGCCCGGCTCCGTAGGTGTAAGCGCCCTTCGCGGCAAGTGCGACAACCTTCTGCTTAGCGACCTTAGCAAGGGTGTCATCAAGACGCTGAGCCCCGCCGCTCTTGAACCTACGGTGAACTACGACTTTTCCGTTCTCGAGGTCGAACGCAAGTTCATCCACTCCGATGGGATGCTTCGGGTCGCCGAAGCGGAAGCTGGAAAGAAAGGGCTCAGTGCCCAGCACCAAGTATGGCGTTCGAGGGCAATTCATCGTGCGGGAGCCATGTGAGCGCAGGATGAAGGTAGTGAGGAACGAATCGACGGTTTGGATGACAACTCGGTCTGAATCGCCACACCGTCCTCGTAACTGCCGATACTCGTCTCGGAAAGTGTCGACTGCGATGTTGGAGAAAGAAAGCAAGGCAACGTGACCGCGCGAGCCCGCCACCTCAAGCCGGCGACGTATCTCAGCTACGCGACGGACCGCAGTAGCGGTCTTTCCGCTTCCAGGGCAGGCAACAACCGCAAGGGGCTTAAGGGGCGCATCGATGATTGCTTGCTGCTCGGGCGTAGCCTGGAACTCAGACACCAGCAGGCCCCTTCGAGACGATGCCGGTCACTGAGTCTAGCGCGGACTTCAGGTAGGCCGGCAGTTCTATCGCGGTGTTCGACTCAGAGATGCCCTGCGCAAGCGCTTGAGCAAACTGGCCCTTCTTCACATTGGCCTTGCCTTCCGGTCGGTCGAACATCCCGGTGAAGAGAAGCTTTGCCTTCTCCTGGTCTGTAGCGGCGCTGTCGACAACGACCTTTAGGTCGGCACCAATCATTGGGTGAATCTCAGTCAAGGCTTCGACCATGAGCCCCCTGCGCGTCGCGTCCAAGGCGAGGTCGTACTCCAGGGTTTTCTGCGCGAAGAAGCACTTCACGTACTCGTCCTCAGCCTTTGAGATTGCGGTGGCGGCTGCGGAGAGCTTCAGTGCGTCCTCGGCTGCAGGGAACTGGTCTGGCGCGGCCGGGTCGGCGTCGGTGACGATCGCCACAGGAATCTGTATCGCCTTGTCTCCGAACAGTGGAAGAAATGCATCGAAGTTCAAACCGTCGGTGCTGATGACGCTGATGGAGTGCTTGCGCAGGTCGTACCCCGTCTTCTTAGCCAAGGCCTCAACGAGGAACAGCTCTGCCGCACCCTCGACGAAGACAATGCGACGAGCGAAGAACAGTTCCGCGCGGGTCACGTTGAGGTACTGCTGCAACTTCTCTTTCTTGCCTTTGCCGAATTCCACGTCACGTGGCGCAAAAGCGACTGGCCCGTTTGGGCCGTCGTAGACGCAGCAAATCGAGTCGATGTCTGCGAGTGCTGCGAAATTTGGGGAGTGACTTGTGACGAAAACTTGAACTGGCCGCTCGCTGGCGACCGGTTGCTCGACAGTCTTCAGATGGTCGAGAAGGATGGCCTGTAGCTGCGGGTGGAGATGCGCTTCGGGTTCCTCGACAAGCAATCCGCAGTAAGCCGCGGTTTTGTTGAAGGCCAGTTCGCTGAGTACCACTGCCATGTAAATGAGGTTGTTGAATCCAAGACCGTTCTGCGCGACATCTCGGCCGCCGACTGCCATGCCCACCCGCGCTGCGAACCTGTTGAAGTCGCTAGTCGTCAGGTCAAGCTTGAGGTCTTGGGAAAGCACTGCCCCGAGCATCGACTCGTGCTTGGTCGATATGGCCGTGTTGGTCGTTGAAATGGGCTCGTTCTTCGCCAGTTCTTCATCGATGGCTGTTAGCTTCTCGACCAACTCCTTCCGAGCCGCCTTGTCAGGCATCATGTTTTGTATGAGCTTTGAAATTTGACTCAGCCGACCAGGTTTGAGCCCCTGCTCTGGGTCCCGCAGCGGTTGCAGGTAGATGGCCCGAAGTTCTTCAAGCATCTCGGTAGTCATCGAGTTCTCTTCGTGCAGGCCAACCCAACGACGTAGGCGGAGTCGACCACCGGGCTCGGCTTGGGTGTACTGCACGGAGAACTGCGCGTCGTAGCGCTCTATCGCTTTGCCGTCTGTGCCCTTTATGGCGATGAGGGCGTTGGAGAAGTCTGCCTCGTTCTGCTCGGATAGGCCACTGAACACGAACGTGAACGTTGCTGTTGGGCTCGGCGGTTCGCCTGGCCTCTCGTGTAGGTCCAGCTCCGTGAGGCGGAGGTTGCCCTCGTCGCTTGCCGCCAGAAGTACGCGCAGCGCATCGACAACTGCGGTCTTTCCCGCGTTGTTGGGGCCAACGATAACGTTCAGGCCATCCTTGAAACTGAGTGATAGGTCGTCAAAGCGACGAAAGCCCTGGATGCGAAGTGTCTTCAGGTACATGGTTTTTCTAGTTGCTCCCGTTCTGCACAGAGCGTCACCTACGCGCGTGCGGCGCTAGGATAGCCGCCATCTGGGCCTGCATATCGAAGGGCAGCTTACAGCCTGAAGCAGCCCCCTGAGCCCATTCCCAAGCTTAAGCCTGCAACCGGCTCGCCGCACACAAGTTCTATGGCCTGCGCCATCAGATCAGAGCCTTCGCGCAGCGGCTCCATGTCTCCCACAGGGCGAAAGCCATGTACACGGTACAAGCGCATGGCAGGGGAGTCTGCGTGGGTGACCCCCAGCCGAACACGGCGCGCACCGTGGCTTTTCGCCCAGGCCAGCGCCTGCGTGAGCAGGGCATTGCCGGCCCCCAGGCCAAGCGCAGCGGGATGTACCGGCCACGCCGGGCTTGGTGGCGGGCAGCTTGTACCAGTCGCAGGCTTGTGCTTTGTTGAAGGCAAAAATTGCCAGCTCCATATCACCAGAAGTCGTTGATGTGATTTGTGTGAGCCAACTGGCATTCGCTCAGTGGGCTGAGGGCTGTTTATGAGTGAAATTGGCTGTAGCGATTATGTGGAAAGCGCTGGATGCTATCAAAAAAGTGAAGTTGGATCTGCGCTTGGGCCGGGTTGAATGCTGGAGGTGGGGGCCGTGGGCCAAAGCAGGTCTTGCCTGCACGGCTTGCGTAGTGCTCTTGCTGGTGGTTCAATTTTTCGCGTGATCTTCTGGGCACATCGGCGCCGAGGCAGGCAGCCCAGGTGCGATGGCATTGGGAGAGCGCCTGAATGGCGGCCGTGTCTTCTGGAGGCTTACATCACCAAGCATTGAACGGCTAGGGCTGCCGCGCCAGCAGTTGGGACAGCCGTTGAAGACCGGCTTGCAAGCCAGCACGGTTCTTGATGCTGCCCAGGGAAATCCGGATGGCATTCACGGATGCGCTGTGTGTGGCGTCTGTGGCGAAGACCTGCGCCGGCGTGACCGCAATGCCTTCGCGCCCGGCTGCCTGCGCAAGCTGTGCAGAGCTCCAGTATCCCGGCAGTTCAAGCCATACATGAAGGCCGTCTCCAGCGCCGCTGTAGCGGCCCGCCAGAATATCCCAGGCCATCCGGTGACGCAGGCGAGCCTCCTTGCGCACGCCTTCCATCAATCCCGCTGCCGAGCCGTCGAAAATCCACTGCGTGGCCAGTGCCGCCGTCATCGGCGCCACCATCAGCGCAAATGATCGGAGCGCAACCAGAAAACGCTCGCGTTCCTGCGGGTTACGCAGGAGCACAAAGGCAACGCGCAAACCCGGCGTCAGGCATTTGGACAGGGTGGAGATGTAGCACACCTGTTCCGGCGCCCAATGGGCAATCGGCGGCGGCGGTGCCTCGGCCAGCAACCAGTAGGGGTCGTCTTCAATGATGCGTATACGGCAGCGCTGGGCGACGCTGGCCAGTGTCTTGCGCCGATGTTCGGGCATGGTGATGGCGGTCGGGTTCTGCAAGGTCGGATTGAGGTAGACCAGCCCAGGCGGGTGCTGGCGGCATGCCTGCTCCAGCATCTCGGGCCGCATTCCGTGCTGGTCCGCCTCCACCACAACCAGGCGCCGGCCGAATTGGGTGGCTGCTGCATGCAGGCCGGGGTAGCTTGCGGGCTCGGCAAAGATCGCATCGCCAGGCTCGGTGAGCGCCAGAATCAAGGCCGCAATCGCCGCCTGCGCCCCCGGACAGACCAGTACCTGCTCTGCATCCAGGTGACCGAACATGGGCGCAAGCCAGTGGGCGCCGGCCTTGCGTCCAACGTCGCTTCCGCCACCCAGGTGGTAGGCCATCAGCAATTCCGCGTCGGTCCTCATCAGTACCTGGGACAAGCCTTGTTTGAGCATGTCGTCGAAGTCCACGCCATCCGGCGGTGGCGGAGTGTTCATGCTCAGATCGAGAACCGTGGTCAACTCGACCTTGGGCGCTGCCACATAAGTGCCCCGGGCGCCGCGCCCCTCCAGCAAGTGGCGGCGTCTGGCTTCGTCATAGGCACGTGTGACCGTCGTCAGATCGATGCCCAGTTGTGCTGCCAGCCAGCGCTGCGGAGGCAGGCGGTCACCCGGAGCCAGGGACCCGTCCGCCATCGCGGCCTGCAAGGCATCCGCAATCTGCAGAAAGCGGGGGCCGCCGTGCATGGCCAATCGCGGCAGCCAAAGCGGCAAACTGTCATCCAGCAGGGTTCTTGGCGAGGACATTTTGTCTCGATGTATGGAAATTGCTTTTGAGTAACATGGACCAGAACGTACAGCCAAACCGTTCTTGTATGGCGCTGCTGACGTTTTGTCTCTCATCTGGGGCTGATGCGCCGTCACGATGGACAGTGTCAAGTCATAGGCTGGAAATTTTCAAATGATCGATTGGGTCCCCGTCGTCTTTCTTACGTTCAAGGTGCTCATTTTCGGCACCTGCATGTTCTTCGCCATCAAATGGCATTACGACCAGGGCAAGAAGGGGGCGGACAAACGCGCCTTGCTGCGCACAGGCGGCAAGCTGATGATCATCTTCATGCTGGGGGTTCTGGTCGTCGTGCTTTTCACCTTCGGTCTGGCCAGGATGCTCGGTATGGATTTGAGTCTGCCTTGAGGGCGTGAACACGCTCTGAGGGCGGCTGGTGCCAGGCCAGCTTCTTCGTCAACGTGCAACAGGCTCGCTCGATACCCGCTCCATGGTCTGCGCCATCAGCTCGGAGCCTTCGCGCAGTGGCTTTATATCCCCAACAGGGCGAAAACCATGCGCACGATACAAGCGCATGGCGGGGGAGTCTGCATGGGTGACGCCCAAGCGCACACAGCGTGCACCGCGGCCTTCAGCCCAGGCCAGTGCCTGCACTAGCAGGGCGCGACCCGCGCCCTGGCCGCGCGCGGCGGGGTGTACCCACATTTGGTAGATGTAGGCCACGCCGGGCTCGGTGGCGGACAGCTTGCACCAGATCAGGCCACAGGCTTGTGCTTCGTTAAAGGCAAAAAGTGGCAAGTCCATTTCGCCCGAGGTCGCGGAGGTGATTTGTGTGGACCAGCTTTCATCCGCTCTTTTGGCCTCCGCCTCCCAGGTGCTGCCAAAGGCATGGGGTGCGTCTCGCAGTGCTTGCAGGCGAAGGTCCCGGTATGGGGCCCATTCGTGAGGGGCGATGGGGCGGGTGGAGATCAAGAGAGTCCTTTACAAGCACTCTTGCCCCAGCAGGCAAGGCTTCGCATCAACGAGGAGCAGCAGGCCTTTATTGTGCTTCCATGAAGGTAAATGGCTTGGCCGCGACGAATTGCCCCGAGACTTCTCCGGAGAGTGTGCGGGCCATGTCGACGCCCAGATCCAGGACGCGTGTGGGTGCTCCTTTGGAGAAGTCGAGGCGCTTCATGTCGACCCACAGCACATTCGGGGAGATGGCGGATTCGGCATAGAACAGCCGGTTCTTGTGGTCGGCGACGATGCGCCAGCGGGTGGTCGAAAGATTGGGCGCGTCGGGCTGGCTGATGCCGTAGGGCACGGAGACATTGCGCACCACGCTGAACACGGCGGCGGCGGCTGTGCGCGGGTCGTCGCTCTTGAGGACCGCATCGGTGTAGTAGTTGGCGCGCACGAACCGGTCGGAGGCGCGGTTGCTTCCGGGCAGAAAGGTGCGTCCGTTGACCCCGCTCCAGTAGCGCTGAATGGCGAGCTGGTCTTCGTAGGCCGGCTCGTTGGTCATCACGCGATAGTCGCGGCTGTGGTGGATGTTCAGCTTGCCATCGATCCATTCGAGGATGGCGCTGTCGCCTGTGGCGTCGGACAGCGACAGGTGCAGCGGCGCCAGACTGCCAGGGCGGCCGGGCACTTCGCCGCTGACTACCTGCAAGGGCATGGCCTGTGCATGTTTGACGGCCTCGCTCACGGTGGCGAACTGGTCAAGAAAATACTGTGCCCAGATGGCCAGCGAGATGCGAGGTGTGCGGCCATCATCTTCAGGGTATTTGGCATTGGCCAGCCACAGCAGGTTGGCGTTGAGGCCGGCTTCGTTCATGCCGTCGACTGCAGAAATCTCGTAACCGGAAACGATCAGGCTGCCATAGCTGGAAGTCCATTGCACCGACCGGGGGCCGGCTGCTCCGTGCCGTTGCATGCCCCGAGGAAAAACCCAGAGATTGCTGACCATGGGATCCTTGAAGTCCATCGACCGGCCCGTGAGGTAAGTGCCGTTGGGGCCTTCGTAGATGACGCGGGTGCAGGCCTGTACTTCGGCGGCCATCAATGCGGCTGCAGCAGCCAGAGTGACTCCAATGCGGGTAAGACGGTTCATATTCTGCTGCGTTCCTTGAGGTGAGATAGATGGTTTCATCGTAGTCGACGTCGCGCAGCAGAGATCGCGTGCCGGATGGAGTGGCCTGGCCGAAAGCCGGCCGGCTTGCTGGATCGAGGTTTGCCAGGTCCGCGTATGAAGAGCACGGAAATTGCTTGCCGCGCTTATCCATAAAGCGCAGGCAGCTATCAAATAAAAAGCGCAGCTGGTGCTGCGCGTTGCCCCTGGGGGAGGCCGATATCCAGCTGATTGCCTCAGGTACTGCATCTCGCCTGCCGCGACCGGCCTGTGAGCACGGAGATCGATCCTGCTTCGAAGGCCGGGACAAGAACAAACACTGCAAGTGCCGGATGGGTCAACTGGCTATGCGGCAGCGTCCAAGGTCATCCGGTATTCGATCACTCCGGGTTTCTCTGCCACCCAGTCATACAGGCGCTGTGCAGTGTGGTTGCTTTCCTGGGTATGCCAGTAGAGTCGGTCGCACTGCTTTTCGCGTGCCTGTTGCTGCACGTATTCGATCAGCCGCCTGCCCACGGACTGCCCTCGGGTGCTTGGGCAGACATAGAGATCTTCCAGGTAGCAAAAGTCATTCTGGCCCCAGGTGGAACGGTGATAGACCAAGGTCACAAAGCCCAGGAGGCGCTCGCCGTCTGCGGCCACGGCGCAGTGCACGGGCTCGGTGGGGTCAAAGAAGCGGGCCCAGGTTTTGTCGGTGGTTTCCTGGCTCAGCGTGACTTGGTAGAAGGCCTGGTACTGCGCCCAGTAGGTCAGCCACTGTTTCTTGTCCTGCGCTTCCACGGGGCGTATGGCGAGCGTTGGGGTATTGGTCTGCATCTGCAATGTCCTTTTCTCAATCAAAAAAACGGCAAGCACCGGCTGGCTTGATGTGTGTCGCCAGCCCTGATTTGCAGTGAATTCTGAATATGAAATGGTCTGATTCATCAGGCCAGTCCATTTGTCTGTGGCAGACCAGTTGGATGGCATGCGTTTGGCCCGGCAGCGATGCAGGCCCGGGCCTGCTGCAGGGCCTGGCCCAGAAACGCAAACAGGGCCGTGGTTCGGCCCTGTTTGCGTTTCTGTTTCTGTCAGCCTGTACTGAGGTCTGCTGAAGGCTTAGAGCGTGTTCACGATCTCTACGCAGGTGCGCCGCGAGGAGATCGTGAACACGCTCTTATTCCAACACCGGATCAAACAATGGGCCGGCCGCAGGGCTCTGTCCCGTTCATGCGCTGCGGCTTCGGGACCCCGGTCGATCCGGCCATGCCATCACTGGTAGACCAGCGAGTACATGACGCTGGTGTTCGCCACGCCAGCGGTGGAGGCACCCGTGGCCACATATTGGGCGTGGTAGGGCAGGGTGGCCGTGCCGGCGGCGCTGATGGCGGCGGCCTTGGAGTTCTGGGCTGTGTCCGCGGCACCAATCTTGATGACCGACAAATCGTCATTGAGCAGACCGATCTGCACGTTGCCTGCACCACCGGTAGCCAGGATCAGATTGCCCGTAGCCATGTCCACGGTCGGGCCGGGTTCGAAGAAGGTGTGGACGTTGCCGGATGCGGGGGTGCAGGAGCTGAGCTTGATGTCAAAAGCCACGCGGCCTGCCGTCTGACCTGTGCTCAGCAACTGGCTGGTCGTCACCGTCGGCAGCGTGACCGAGAAGTCCTTGTTGTTGCTGTTATTGCCATTGATGACGCAGGTTTGGGCGGTCACGTTGCCTGCGATCGCTATATTTCCGTCGGCCGCTGCAGCGAATGGGGAAATGCTGATCATGCTTGTGAAGGCGAGTGCTGAAATTATTTTGGAGTTCATTTTTTAACTGAAGTGGATTAATAGGAAGGCATTTGATTGCCGGGTGAAATATATATTGAAGGAAATAAAAAAACGGTATGGGTGGTTTTATTGATCTCCTGATATTAAAAATAATTGATCGTGAAAGTCATGCTGGCATTCGCCGATCCAGGTGTGACCGAGGCACCGCTCTGGTAATAAGAAGCCTTGAGTGGTATGGTATAGTTTCCCCCGCTGGGTTTTATGCCTGTCAGTGTATGTGCATAAGAAATATCAAGCGCGCTGTTATCAGACCTCTTGACCTGAACTCCTATACCCTTTGCTGTCGCATTGGCTGAAAGTGAAATAATTCCTTGAGAGGAGCTGATGACGGGACTCGTTGCATCCAATGTATATGCAATATTCTGGATTCCCGCCGGGCAGTCCTTTAGATCAATATTGAATGGAACCGATGGAGTTGTGGAGCCTATACCATTAAAGCTGGATTGTGGATGCTTCCCCAGGTTGACCGTCACATTCGGCGTGGTGCAAGTGGCTCCCTTGACCATGGTCGGAGTCAGATAATAGGTATTTCTTCCCACAAGATTGAACCAGGCGTGCCCTGATTTGGTGTCATCGACTCCCAGGCCTGACATGGCAACGATTCCGCTGCCTGTTGTTCCTGTTACCCGCCCAGAAATGATCGTGCCAATCTTGACCAGTGCCACCATGGCTTCGTCTTTAAAGACGGCGCTACCTGATAAAAGCGGAGGGCAAATATTTCCTTGGTTGTATATATTATTCGCAGGCATGTCAAATATGTTATGGCCCTTTAGATTTCCACCATAACCGCTATACCAAGGATACCAACCGCATCGCGAGTCATAGGTTCGCCATGTAACTGCAACACCTATGCCGGAAAGATTGGACTTATAAACAGCAGTGGCACTGGAAATTCCTGGCGAGGGTATGTCCTGATATTTGCCTGCAGCCAGTTCTTCAAGGTTGCCTGGGGAGGTAAATCCCATATAGTGGGCTCGATAGCGGGAACTCGCTGTGCAGGAAAATGATCTTCCTGCAGCTTTGACCCATGGGGTCAATACCGTTTTGTCCGCAGTGCTGGGTTGAACGGTTATGGAGGAGGGCATCTGAAAATAGATAGTCGCGGGGCCCCCATCAGAGCAACCTTGCTGGGCTTTTGCATCGGTGCTGTGGAGACTGCACGCCAGTACAAAGGCTGTGGCCGCCCAGGATATTGCTCCATTGCTCATGAAAATCGGCTGTCCATTCATTTTTTTCTTGCCGCTTTTTACCGGTATCTTTTTTTTATTGATCAATTGCGGCATACCGCCTCCATATTGGTCCACAGTTGTTTGTCTTGCTTGGATTCTTCGGGCAGGGCATAGCTGAGCGAGCAGTTCTCGGCCGCGGCCTCTCCCCACTTGACCTGCAGCGTGGCGGTGTCGCTGCGCACTCCGCGCAGCACAATGCGGCCGGCCTGCGCCACCGTGCCCACGTTTTGTGCATCGGCATCCAGCACCTGGGCGCCAAAGGGCACGGGCTTGCCGTCGCTGAGGCTGGCGCGCAGCAGCACTGCGCGGCCGCCGCCTTCGGTCTCGAACTTGAGCTTGACCACGGCGCCTGCCGTGGGGGCCACGCGCTGTGTTGTGGACTTGAGCTCCACGCTCATGGGCAGGCCCTTGGGGTCGAGCTCGACTTCGTTGCTTGAAAATGGTGTCAGGCCAGAGACCAGCGCATGGCCGAAACGGTCCACGCGCAGGCCGCTGCCGGCCGTGACGCGCGCGCCACTGGCACCTTCTGCCTCCACGATGCCTATCGTCTCGCCCATGAGGGGCGTGAGCACCACACCGCCGCCATAGGCGACCACGCCGCCCGCCAGGCCTGCGCCGTACTGTGTGTAGTCCGTTCCCTTGGAGGCGTTGGCCGTCAGCGTTGCGTAGGGCGACAGGTAGGAAAGATTGCCGCCGACCGTATTGCTGCTCTTGACGCCGTCACCGCTGCTGTGGCCGATGTTGAGGCCGTAGTTCAGCGCGTGGTCCACGCCCAGCGAGCCCGAGATGGACTGCTGAATCTGGGAATTGCCATTGGAGTCGTGCTGCAGGCTGGTGGAGCTGTAGACCGTATGTGCGCCAAAGCTCAGGGGGACGGAGATGTTGAGCGTGATGCGGTTGTCCCAGCGGCCGCGCAGGGCGTCGAACTGGCGTCCGGCGGAGAGGCCGTAGCCGATCGAGCGAAAGCTGTTGTTGTAGCCTGCCTGGAACTGGGTGTCGCGACCGCTGCGGTTCCAGTAGTCCACGGTGGAACCAGAGAGATAGAACGAGCCCCAGCCCGGGCGCAGGCTCTGGTTGAGCACGGCCTGGAATTGTCCACGCTGAATGCCGCCGCGCATCATGTTGTGGATGGAGATGTCCGTGGGCTCTTGCCGCTGCATGGCATCTTGCAGGCTTAAAAAGCCTTTGCTCGAGTAGCGGTAAGCGGCCAGCGTGATGTTCGTGTCGGTGGGGGCTATGAGCTTGCTGTAGGACAGCTTGATGCTTCGGCCGGTGCTGACCTTCTGGTCGGGCAGGGTGGCCGAGGCGTGCGTGATGTCAAAGCCCAGGGCGCCGAAATCGGTGTTGAAGGCCGCGCCCAGCAGGGCCGAGTAGTAGTGCTTGGCGATCGTCAGGCCGCCATAGCCTGTGAGCAGGTTGGTAAAGCCATGCTTGATGGTGCCCTGAGCCAGACCCGCATTGCTGGAGAGGTAGGCATTGCGATACTGGCCTACCGTGAGGCTGTACTGGGTGACGCCGGGGCGCAGGGCGTTGACGGCCGCCGCATAGGGAACCTTGAAGGACTGGACTCGGCCATCGGCCTCGGTCACGCTTACATCGAGGTCGCCGCCATATCCCGTGGGATAGAGGTCGTTGATCTCGAAGGCTCCGGGGGCGACGTTGGTGGTGTAGATGATGTTGCCGTTCTGGCGGACCTGAACCAGGGCATTGCTGTTGGCCACACCATGGATCGTGGGTGCGTAGCCGCGCTGTGATTCGGGGAACATGCGTTCGTCGCTGGCCAGCTGGATGCCTCTGAAGCCCACGCTGTCGAACATGCTGCCGTCGGTGAATGCCTCGCCAAGAGTCAGGCGGGATTTGATGCTCGCCAGGGAGCGTTGCAGATAGGTTTGCGTGCTCTGGTAGTGCGAGCCGTTGACCGATGAATGGGTGAAGTTGCCGTTGTGGCGCAGACGCCAGGGGCCGTAGTTCAGGCCGGCGATGACCCCCATGAAGGATTGGGTGTTGGAGCGCCCGAGGCTTTCGCTGCGATAGACGTTGGCGTTGTATTGCAGCAAGGCTGCGGGGATGCCGTCGCTCCAGTATTTGGGATCGACATAGCCGCGTGCCGCATGGCGCATGACGATCTGGGGCACGCTGATGTCGAGCCGCTGCTCCCCGTTGTCGAACACGGCTGTGGCATCGGGAATCAGCGATGCCAGGACCAGGCAGGCATGGCTCGGCTCTTCGAGCTTCTGTGAGGCTTCGGCGGAGAGCTTTTGCAGATCCACGCCGATTTGCTGCAGCAGATCCGCATCGAAGCAGGGCTGGACATTGTTATGGTTATCGCCGATCTGGCGCAGCGTGATTCTGCGGCGGCCCAGCCAGGCGGTATTGACGAACAAGTCGGCGCTGTATTCACCGGGAATGGCAGGGTTGCCTTTCTGGAAGCGGCTGACGTCAATGGGGGTGCCGCCGGGCTGCTGCAGAAACTGGTCGTTGAATTCGACTTCGGCAACATAGGTCGTGCCCCCGGGTGTTTCTGCGGCCATGCTGGCGGCAGCGAACAGAGACAGCGCAAGCAGGCTCAGCGGGAAGGGGCACCGGGGGGCAGACAACGGCGATAGGAGTATTCGTTGGATCACAGCAGTCAATCCGTGTGCAAGCCGCCGTCCAGTGGCCCGCAGGTGCAGGCAGACGGACTCGGCTGGGAATAGGGCGCTGACATCCGGTGCCTGTTTCAGGTCGCTGGCCTGGGCTGTCAGCTATGAGGGGAGTTATTGGGTCTTGCCCGGGGCTTCGGGGTGCAGCAAGGTCTGGCCTTCGACGGGGCCGCCGTAGTCGTTCAGGGAGCGGTGGTGCACGCTGGCTCCTGGTACATCGGATGCCTCGCCCTTGAGGACAAAGATCTCGGTTTTTCCGGGGTCGACCATGCCGCCGTCGTCGAACGTGGCTTGCTTGCCGGCAGAGTGCACGCTGATCTCGGTGAGCGAGACATGAAACGGTGTGGGGTTGTGGACCTCGATGGCCGGTTTGCCCTCTTGCTTGATGAGCTTCCAGCGCAGCTGGGATGCGGCTTCTTCGGGCTTGCCCTTGAGGTCGGCCGGGCGGTAGAACAGCTTGATGCGTGAGCGAAATGCCAGCTGGATCTTGTTGGTGTCAGCTTCGTCGGCACTGGGCTTGGGGGGGATTTCGAGGACGTTGAGCCAGAACACGGACTCACGATCCGTTGGCAGCGGCTCGCCCGTATAGACGATGCGCAGAGTCTGGGCCTTGGTCGGATCTAGGCGTGACATCGGAGGCGTCACGGTAAAGGGCACATTGATATCTGCAGGGGCCGTGCCTGTATTGCCTGCGTCTACCCAGGCCTGTACCAGCGCAGGCGATTGGCCCGGATTGGTCAGTTTGAGCGTGACTTCGGTTTCCTTGGCCTCATAAACCACGCGCGTGCCACCGATTACCACCGAGGCCTGGGAGAGGGCTGGAATATAGCTCAGCCATGCGGCACATATTGCAGTGGCCGCAGTCTTGATGATTTTTTTGATTTTCATGAGGAAGACTCAAAATGAATTCTGATGGCGCCGAGGAAAAAGGGCGGACAAAAGTCCGCCCTTTTGGACTTAGCTTTGGACTGCGCTAATCAGCGTTTTTTTGAGTGGATCACTGATAAACCAGCGTGTATTGAACGCTGGAGTTGGCAGCGCCGGCTCCGGCAACACCGGTGGCCACATATTGCGCAAAGTAGGGCAGGGTGGCCGTGCCGGTGGCGCTGATGTTGGCAGGCTTGGAGTTCTGCGAGGCGTCGGCGGCGCCGGCCTTGATGGCGCTGAAGTCGTCGTTCAGCAGGCCGATTTCGACATTGGTCGCGGAGTTTGCGCCTGCTGCCACGCGCAGCTGACCGGTGGTGAGGTTCACCGTGGGGCCGGGTTCGAAGAAGGTGTGCACCGAGCCCGAAGCGGGCGTGCAGTTGGTCAGCGCAATGTTGAAAGCCGTACGGCCGGCTGTTGCACCGGCTGCGGCCAGGGCGCTGGTGGAGACGGTGGGCAGGGTGACGGTGAAGTCCTTGCTGCCGGAGCCATTGCCATTGATCGTGCAGGTCTGGGCAGTGACCTGGCCATTGAAGGTGATGGTGCCATCGGCTGCCGCGGCGAATTGCGAAGCAGTGGCAGCACCCATGACGACCAGAGCAGTGATGATTTTCGATTTCATAGTTGCAGATCTATTGAAAAGTTGAATAAACAAAGAGGTGTGCGATATTCATTGTCAAAATCTCGCACCCTATCCATCGGTGTGATGAAACAGTAAGAGTTTTTAAATTTCTTCTATTTCTTTGTCCGTTTGGATAGTCCAAATCTTATGGTAACAAGATGATTTAAAATGCAAATAAACCTCTTTTCCATGGATTGAAATGTTTATGTGTGTGAAGCAATGTGTATATTTGTTTTTGACATTTCATAGGTGAGATTGTTTATTTGTGTGGAATGCCTTGGGAATCAAATGCTTGTCTGGATTGAATGAATGGCGGGGCGCGCATAAAGCGTCCGAAGCGGAATGGGCGTTTCACGATTCATTGCTTTTCGATGCCTCCCGGCGACAGGGAAAGCATGGTTTTTGTGTATATGGGCCAGTCACTGTCTGCGGTTTGCGCGCAAAGCCACCAGAGGCGTGTAGAGATCGTGAACACGCTCTAAAGTGTCTGCACGGTGCCTGGGCAAAAAGTCAGAAAGCTTTGTGCCCAGTCCCCCTTGGCAGCCGAGGGGGCGATGCCGATGCGGGACAATACGGGCCATCATGACCCTCAAAGCCCCCGAACTGCTGCTGCCTGCTGGCTCACTGGACAAGATGCGTGCGGCCTATGACTTTGGTGCCGATGCCGTGTATGCCGGCCAGCCGCGCTACTCTCTGCGCGCGCGCAACAATGAATTTCGCCTGGAGCAGATTGCCCAGGGCATCGCCGAAGCCCATGCGCGCGGCAAGAAGTTCTTCGTCACCAGCAACCTCATCGCGCACAACGACAAGGTGCGCACCTATCTGCGTGACATCGAGCCCGTGATCGAGTGCAAGCCCGATGCCTTCATCATGGCCGACCCGGGCCTCATCATGATGGTCAAGGAGAAATGGCCAGAGACCGAAATCCATCTCTCCGTGCAGGCCAACACCACGAACTGGGCTACGGTGAAGTTCTGGCAGCAGGCGGGCGTCTCGCGCATCATCCTCTCGCGCGAGTTGTCGCTGGACGAGATCGAGAAGGTGCGCCAGGAATGCCCGGACATGGAGCTCGAAGTCTTTGTGCACGGCGCGCTGTGCATTGCCTATTCGGGCCGCTGCCTGCTGTCGGGCTACTTCAACCGGCGCGACCCCAACCAGGGCACCTGCACCAATGCCTGCCGCTGGGAGTACAAGACCCATGATGCGGGCGTGGACCCGAATACCGGCGAGGCCCTGGCCCAGGCCATGGAGCAGGACTTCGACTTTGCCACGGCCAAGGACGAGGCCGACCAGCAGTTCGGCAGCACCTGCGGCAGCGGCCAGCGCCACCCCAAGGCCGACCAGGTCTATCTGATCGAGGAAAAGGGCCGTCCCGGCGAGCTCATGCCCATCATGGAAGATGAGCACGGCACCTACATCATGAACTCCAAGGACTTGCGTGCCGTCGAGCATGTGGAGCGCCTGGCCAAAATTGGCGTGGACTCGCTCAAGATCGAGGGCCGCACCAAGAGCCTGTACTACGTGGCGCGCACGGCCCAGGTCTATCGCCGCGCCATCGACGATGCGGTCGCGGGACGCCCCTTCAACCCGCACCTGATCACCGAGCTCGAAGGCCTGGCCAACCGTGGCTATACGGGCGGCCTGCTGGAGCGCCGTCCCGCCAACGACTACCAGAATTACGAGACCGGCCACAGCGTTCTGCAGCGCAGCCACTTCGTGGGCGAGGTGCGCGGCTACGAGGACGGCCTGGCCGAGGTCGAGACCAAGAACCGCTTTGCCGTGGGCGATACGCTGGAGATCATCCATCCCTCGGGCAATCGCCAGGTCTTGCTGGAGAGCATGTTCGACCTCGAAGGCCAGAGCGTGCAGGTCGCCCAGGGCAACCCCGTGCGCGTGCGTATTCCGCTGCAAGGCCCGGTGGACGGTGCCTTGATTGCGCGCCTGCTCTAAATCAATTTGATAGCTGCTACCGCTTGCCTTATCTAGATCTCAGCATGATTGAATGCTGAAACCTCGATATAGCAAGCGCTGACAGCTCACCTTTTCAATCTCTTATTCAGGGTGCCTGCAAGGCGCCCGTGGCAATCCATGGACATAGAAGTCAACGAAGAACTCAAGGCCTATATCGACCCGCTGACCGCCGACGAGCACGAGGCGCTAGAGCGCAGCATCCTCGCCGAAGGCTGCCGCGACGCACTCGTGCTGTGGGGCAACCTGCTGATAGACGGCCACAACCGCTACGGTATCTGCCAAAAGCACGGCTTGCCGTTCAACACCATCCAGGCCACGCAGTTCAAGACCATGGATGACGTGCACCTGTGGATGATCGACCAGCACCTGGGCCGGCGCAGCGTGTCCGATTTTCAGCGCGGCGTGCTGGCCTTGCGCAAGCGCGAAATCATTGCTGCGCGCCGCGCAGCAGCGGCCGCCGCCGTGCAGGCCGCCAAGGCCGAGCAGGGCGCAGATGCCTCGGCCGAGCAGGCGCCCTGGGAGGGCGAGACCGATCCGGCAGTCGCCGCCGCCCTGGCCAGCGTGGCCAAGGTGCCCGACGAGGCGCTGGACACGCGCGAAGCCCTGGCCCGCGCCGCACGCCTGTCGGCGGCCCAGGTCAAGCTCATAGAGACGATCCAGCAAAACGCCGCGCCCGAAGTTGTGGCTGCGGTCAAGGCCGGTGACCTGTCACTGAATGCGGCTGCCGTGGTCGCCAGCCTGCCTGTGCAAGAGCAGCAGGCCGTGGCCGCCGAAGGCGCCGAAGGCCTCAAGCAGGCGGCCAAGCGCGTGCGCGAAGCCAAGAAAAAGCCCAAGGCCGCTCAGCCCGAGGCAGAAAGCAGTACCGCAGACGAGGCTGCGGCCCAGCCCAGCGCGCAAGAGCTGCGCGAGCGTGTGACCGAGCTCGAGGCCGAGAACGAGCGCCTGCGCCAGCAGATCAAGGCCTTGCAGGACCTGCTGTCCGAGCAGGGCTGAGAGCGTAAATCCGCTGCTCCAAAGCCCGGCTCAGCTGCGCAGCGTCTTCACAGGCGATCAGGCTGCAAGCTCGGCCGCCTTGAGCTCCAGGCTCTCTATGTCGGCCCTGGCCGCGTTCAGCGCCTGGGCCCTGGCTTGCTCTCCGAGGGCCAGGCCTTCGGCGCGGACGATGCTGACATCGGTCACGCCCATGAAGCCGAACATGGTCTTGAGATAGCTTTCCTGATGCTCGAGCGCCTGGCCGACGTCACTATTGGAGTACATGCCGCCGCGCGAGGAGACCACAATCACCTTCTTGCCCTTGGCCAGGCCTTCGGGGCCGCTGGCCGTATAGCGAAAGGTGCGGCCGGCCTGGGCCACGCGGTCCAGCCAGGCCTTGAGTTGGCTTGGAATGGTGAAGTTGTAGAACGGCGCCCCGACCACGACCACATCGGCTGCCAGGAACTGGCTGACCAGAGCTTCGGAGATCGCATTCTGGCGGCGCTCGCCTTCGGTGCGGGCGGCCTGGCCCGTGCGAAAGCCCAGGGCCTCGGCGCTCAGGTGCTCGGGAGCGTTCACCGCCAGGTCCAAATAGTCGATCCTGGCATCGGGATGGGCCTGTTTGAGGCTGTCCACGATGTGCGCGGTGAGTTGGCGGGACACCGAAGCTGCTCCGGTGATCGAGGAATCTATGTGCAGCACTTGCATGAAAAACACCTTTGAAACTTGGAATATGCAATCGCCAGGCCGGATGATCCGGGCCTGCGGGCTGGACCCGGCACGGCGCCGGGTTTTCAGCATGGGGATCGATTATGAATTCTGAACGGAATCATGATTAGTCGTCTGAAATGCGATGGATTGTCCTGATTTTGTTGTTAATCTAGTGTTTTGAAGCTGGAGCCTGGTTTTGAGAGCTCCAGCGCACGACTTTCGGCCTGGGCATCCGATGCAGGTGAGTCGCCTCATGCATTGCATGAGGCCGGGCCTGCGCCTGTGATCGCGAAAGCCGGACCAACCGATTCTTGAATGGGCATCTGGATGCAGGATCTCAACGACATGCTGTACTTTGCGGAGGTGGTGGAGCGCGGGGGCTTTGCCGCAGCCGGACGGACCCTGGGCATACCCAAGTCGCGCCTTTCGCGGCGCGTGGCCGAGCTTGAAAACCGCCTGGGCGTGCGCCTGATGCAGCGCACCACGCGCAAGCTCTCGCTGACCCAGGCCGGCGAGGCGTATCTGCGCCATTGTCAGGTCATGCGCGATGCCGCACTGGCCGCTGCCGATGCGGTGGCCGAAGTCCAGACCGAGCCGCGCGGCACGATCCGTGTGAGCTGCCCTGTCACGCTGGCCCAGACCGTGCTCGGCGAGCTCATGCCCGAGTTCCTGCACCGCTGCCCCCTGGTCCATGTGGAGATGCAGGTCAGCAACCGCTCCGTGAATCTTGTGGAAGAGGGCGTCGATGTGGCCTTGCGGGTGCGGGCCAGCCTGGACGACAGCGGCTCCATGGTGGTCAAGCGGCTTGATCGCTCCCGCCAGATCCTGGTTGCCAGTCCGGGGCTGCTGGAGCGCCAGGGAACGCCTGCCACTTTGGCCGACCTGCAGCACCTGGACAGCATGGCCATGTCGGCCGTGGACGGGCAGTACACCCTGCTGCTCCAGGGGCCTGAAGGGCAGGAGCACCGGCTGCAACTGCAGCCGCGCTATGTGGCCGATGATTTGCTCACGCTGAAGTTTGCGGCCCTGGCGGGCAGCGGCATGTGCTGGATGCCCGACTACATGTGCCACGAGGAGCTCACCGAGGGTCGCCTGGTGCATTTGCTGCCCGACTGGGCACCCCCTCCGGGCATCGTGCATGCGGTGTTTCCTTCGCGCCGTGGACTGGCACCTGCCGTGCGGCACTTTCTCGACTTTCTGAGCGAAGTCATGCCCGGGCGCAACGCGATTGCGCAGCCCGAGCCCGAGCTCACAGCGCCGGGGCCGGGGCCGCAGCAGGCGACCCCATAAGAAAACAACAAATCATTCGTTGGGATTGGCGGGACTGCTCTTCACAATGCGGCCTTGTATCAACCAGCTGCGAGGCTGTTGCAAAGGAAAGCCCCCATGTCCTCTACCCGAATCGTCATCGTGCCTGGCTGGCGCAACTCAGGCCCCGATCATTGGCAAAGTCTGTGGGCTGAACAACTGGCCGGGGCCGAGCGAGTGGAGCAGGACGACTGGTTCGTGCCGCGCCGCAGTGACTGGGTCCAGGCTCTGGAAAAAACCATTCTCTCCAGGCCCGGGCGTGTGGTGCTGGTCGCCCACAGCCTGGGATGCATCACGGCCGTGCATTTGGGCGCCGAGGCCTGTGCGCGGGTCCAGGGTGCCTTGCTGGTGGCCCCTGCCGATCCCGAGCGCCGGGCGCAGCTCAGCGACTTCGCGCCCGTGCCTTATGCGCCCTTGCCCTATCGCAGCGTGCTCGTGGCCAGCAGCAATGATCCCTTTTGCCCCATACGCCGTGCGGGTGCCTTTGCCCGGGCCTGGGGCAGTGAGCTTGTGCGCCTGCAGAACGCCGGCCATGTGAACGTGGAGGCGGGCTTCGGCCCCTGGCCCCTGGGCCTTGCGCTGCTGCAGTCGCTGCTGCAAGAGAGCGCATGGGAGGCCACCCCAGCCGCTGGCCCAGGAAAGAGCGAGCGCGCCAGGGCCGAGGCCGGGCTCAAGCCTGCGGGCACGGTGCTGAGCTGGTGATGCACCTCGGGGGCGGCGAGTCCTGGCTGGGTTTCTTTATGCCTTTATCTGATTAACAAACAAAAATATATTCGTTTGAGCTTTAAAGCTGCATACGCACAATGCAACCGTCTGTGAAATACCTTTTGTAAAAGGCGGGGAACCATGCATTCTGCAAAGCTCAAAACCTTGTTGGCAGGGATTGCCTTGGCTGCGGCCGGTGCCGTGTCGGCTCAGAACCAGCTGCTCAATGTCTCGTATGACGTGGCGCGCGAGTTCTACAAGGACTACAACACGGCCTTCATCGCGCACTACAAAAAGACCAAGGGCGTGGATGTCAAGGTGGACCAGTCGCACGCAGGCTCCAGCGCCCAGGCCCGTGCGGTCAACGACGGCCTCGCGGCCGATGTGGTGACCTTCAACACCACGACCGATGTCCAGTTCCTGGCCGACAACGGCGTGGTGGCCAAGGACTGGAGCAAGAAATTCCCTCACGATGCCTCGCCCACGACCTCGACCATGCTGTTCCTGGTGCGCAACGGCAATCCCAAGAACATCAAGGACTGGAACGACTTGATCCGTCCCGACGTCAAGGTCGTGGTGGTCAATCCCAAGACCGGCGGCAATGGCCGCTATGCCTATCTGGCCGCCTGGGGCTCGGTGCGCGAGAAAGGCGGCAGCGATGCCCAGGCCGCAGAGTTCGTGGGCCAGCTCTACAAGAACGTGCCCGTGCTGGCCAAGGGCGGGCGCGATGCCACGGCAGCCTTTTTGCAGCGCAATATCGGCGATGTGCTGATCACCTTCGAGTCCGAAGTGGTGTCCGTGGAGCGCGAATTCGGCAAGGGCAAGGTGGATGCGGTCTATCCCTCGGTAAGCATTACTGCGGAAAATCCCGTGGCCGTGGTCGAGCGCACCGTGGCCAAGAAGGGCTCGGCCGAACTGGCCAAGGCCTATCTCGACTACCTGTACTCGGATGAGGCCCAGGAGATCGCGGCCAAGCACGCCATACGACCCCGCTCGGAAGCCGTGCTCAAGAAGTACGCAGACCTGTTCAAGCCAGTCAAGCAGTTCACCGTGGGCAAGTACTTTGGCTCGCTGACCGAGGCGCAGAAAGTGCACTTCAACGATGGTGGCCAGTTCGACAAGATCTACACGTCCGGCAAATAAGGCCTGCGGTCTGAAGGCATCACGCTGATTTTTTACTGGCTGACAGGAATTTACGCATGGGCTTAGCCACTGTTTCCGACAGCTCAAGAACTGCAGGGCCGGCGCCCGCGCCAGGCCCTGCAAGAGGTCGCCGGCGGGCGGGCCCGGTCTTGCCGGGCTTTGGTCTGACCTTGGGCTACACCATTTTCTATCTGAGCATCATCGTGCTCATACCGCTGGTGGCGCTGGTTCTCAAGCCGCTGTCGCTGAGCTGGGAGCAGTTCTGGAATGCGGTCTCGGCTCCGGCCGTCGTGGCCTCCTACAAGCTGTCCTTCGGAGCGTCCTTCGTGGCGGCCTGTGTGAACCTGGTGTTCGGCATGCTGATCGCCTGGGTGCTGGTGCGCTACCAGTTTCCCGGCAAGAAGGTGGTCGATGCGCTGGTGGACCTGCCGTTTGCGCTGCCCACGGCCGTGGCCGGCATTTCCCTGACGGCGCTTTATGCGGGCAACGGCCTGCTGGGCCAGTATCTCGAGGTGCTCGGGATCCAGGTCGCATACAGCCCGAACGGCATTGTGATTGCCCTGATCTTCATTGGCCTGCCGTTCGTGGTGCGCACCGTGCAGCCCGTGCTCGAGGACTTCGAGAAGGAGCTGGAAGAGGCCGCGACCAGTCTTGGCGCCTCGCGCTGGCAGATCTTCTTCAAGGTCATCCTGCCGCACATCGGCCCGGCCCTGCTCACGGGCTTTGCGATGGCCTTTGCGCGCGCCGTGGGCGAATACGGCTCGGTGATCTTCATTGCGGGCAATATCCCCATGGTTTCCGAGATCACCCCCTTCATCATCATGGCCAAGCTCGACCAGCACGATCTCGCTGGCGCCACGGCCGTCGCCGTCGTCATGCTGCTGATCTCGTTCGTGCTGTTGCTGATCATCAATGCACTGCAGGCCTGGCAGCGCAAAGCGGTGGGAGGACGCTAATGCAAAAACTAGGCGAACTGCTGCTGCAGATTTTTCCGGCCCTGCCGCCCATCTGGGCCGAGCTGCTGATCGTGCTGGTGCTTGGCCTGGTGCTGCTCGTGGTCTGGTACCGGATCACGGCCCCCAGAAATGCCAGGCCCGCAAAGCTTGCGACGACCGAGCCGCGCTGGATGCGCTGGGTGCTGACGACGGTTGCGCTGGTCTTCATCGGCCTGTTTCTGATTCTTCCCTTGTTCGCGGTCTTCTCCGAAGCCCTGCGCAAGGGCTGGGAGGCGTATGCCTCGGCGCTGGGCGAGCCCGATGCGATCTCGGCCATCAAGCTGACCTTGCTCACGGCCCTGATCTCGGTGCCGCTGAACCTGGTGTTCGGCGTGGCTGCGGCCTGGTGCATTGCCAAGTACGAGTTCAAGGGAAAGGCGTTTTTGACGACCCTGATCGATCTGCCGTTCTCGATCTCGCCCGTGGTCGCGGGCCTGATGTATGTGCTGGTGTTCGGAGCCCAGGGCTGGTTCGGCCCCTGGCTGTCCGAGCACGACATCAAGATCATCTTCGCCGTGCCCGGCATTGTGCTGGCCACCGTGTTCGTGACCTTTCCGTTCGTGGCCAGAGAGCTGATTCCGCTGATGCAGGCCCAGGGCAGCGATGAGGAGCAGGCCGCGATCGTGCTCGGTGCCTCGGGCTGGCAGACCTTCTTCAAGGTCACGCTGCCCAATATCAAATGGGGTCTGGTCTACGGCGTGATCCTGTGCAATGCCCGCGCCATGGGCGAGTTCGGTGCGGTGTCCGTGGTTTCGGGGCATATCCGTGGCCAGACCAACACCATTCCCTTGCATGTGGAGGTCTTGAATGCCGACTACCAGGCCGTTGCGGCGTTTGCCGTGGCCTCGCTGCTGGCCCTGCTGGCCCTGATCACCCTGGTCATCAAGTCGGTTGCCGAATGGCGGGTCGAACAACTGGCGCGTGCTGCGGCCGCGCTGCCGCCCGAAAGGCCGGGGCAGGCGCCCCAGCCCGCCGTGTCACCGGCCTGAATGGATTACGGCAGGCGCAGATGCGGCTGAGGCGGGCGGCCTGTCCCTGGACACAGGCCGCGCCCACTCTTTGTCTGCGCAGGTCCTATTGAGATAAGAGCAACACCATGAGCATTGAAATACGCAACGTCAACAAGCAGTTCGGCAATTTCCAGGCCTTGCGTGATGTGAGCCTGGACATCAAGTCGGGCGAACTCATTGCGCTGCTGGGCCCTTCGGGCTGCGGCAAGACCACGCTGCTGCGCATCATCGCGGGGCTGGAGACGCCCGATGTGGGCAGCATCCACTTCAGCGGCGCCGACACCACCGATGTCCACGTGCGCGATCGCAACGTGGGCTTTGTGTTCCAGCACTATGCGCTGTTCAGGCATATGACGGTTTTCGAGAACGTGGCTTTCGGTCTGAGGGTGAGGCCGCGAAGCCAGCGGCCCAGCGAAGCCCAGATCCGCGAGAAAGTCATGAGCCTGTTGAAGCTCGTGCAGCTGGACTGGATTGCCGATCGCTTCCCCTCCCAGCTCTCGGGCGGGCAGCGCCAGCGCATCGCCTTGGCGCGGGCCCTGGCCGTGGAGCCCAAGGTCCTGTTGCTGGACGAGCCCTTCGGCGCGCTCGACGCCAAGGTCAGAAAAGAGCTCAGGCGCTGGCTGCGTCATTTGCACGATGAATTGCATGTGACCTCGATCTTCGTCACCCATGACCAGGAAGAGGCGCTGGAGGTGGCCGACCGCGTGGTGGTCATCAATCAGGGCCGCATCGAGCAGGAGGGCACGCCCCAGCAGGTCTGGGAGAGCCCGGCCACGCCTTTTGTCTATGGCTTTCTCGGTGATGTCAACCTGTTCAAGGGCCGGGCCAGCAATGGCCGGGTCTATCTGGACGACGGCATGCAGCTGGACAGCCAGGATGCGGGCAACGTCCAGGACAGGCAGGCATTTGCCTATGTGCGCCCGCACGATCTGGAGGTCGAGCGCTACTCGCCCGGACAGAATCTCGATGCCCAGGGCAGGCCCACGGGCATCGTGGTGCAGTTGGCGCGCGCTCTCGTCGTAGGGCCCGTGGCGCGGCTGGAACTTATTCCATCGGAGAGCACCGAAAGCACGGACAATGCCGAGCATGGCAATGTGATCGAGGCGCATATTCCGGCGCGGCAGTTCCAGGATCTGGGCTTGCGCGAGGGAGAAACCTTGGTCGTGACTCCGCGCCGGGCCAAAGTCTTTCTGGATGAGGCCGCGGGTATTTGAGGCGGCGCCATGGCTTTCGCATCCGGGAACGTGTTCACGTTCTGAGGCGGGCTGGGTGCCGGAAGGCGCTGAGCCTGCCACTTTTTATTTAACGGATGAGAGAAGGCAAGAATGTTCGATTGGTTTGACAAGACGCCTAGACGTATCACGGCACTGATCTTCCTGGCCTGCGTGGCCATGTTGGCCTTTGGCATGTATCTGCAGCATGTGGTGGGGCTTGAGCCCTGTCCCATGTGCATCGTGCAGCGCTATGCGCTCATAGGCGTGGCCGTGTTTGCAGCCTTGGCCAGCCTGCGCGGCAGCAGGGGCTGGGTTCTGGGCTGGAGCGTGCCGGCGCTGCTGATGAGCGGCTTCGGCGCCTTTGTGGCGGCGCGCCAAAGCTGGCTGCAATGGTTTCCGCCCGAGTTCGCGACCTGTGGGCGCGACTTCTACGGCATGATCGAGAACTACCCGATCAGCCGCTCCATTCCCATGATCTTCCGGGGCTCGGGCGATTGCCTGGCCGTGGACTGGACGCTTCTGGGCGGCTCGATCGCCAACTGGTCCTTTGTGGGCTTCGCCGGCTTCAGCCTGGCCCTGTTGCTGCTGCTGGTGCGCGGCAAGCGCTGAGCGCGTGAACACGCTCTGAGAGGCGAAAACCAAAGCCGCACTGGCCGAGCCAGGCACGGAGCCCATGGGTGGGCTCTCTCGCTTCAAGGCGGCTCTGTACAATCGCCCCTCCATGACGCGCTACCAGGAGCTGGCTGACGATATCGAGGCCTCCATCAAGGCCGGCATCCTGCAGCCCGACGAGAAGCTGCCTTCGGTGCGTCATACCAGCGCCCGCCGCGGCATCAGCGCATCCACGGTTTTCCAGGCTTATTACCTGCTTGAGGCGCGCGGCCTGGTGCGCGCGCGCGAGCGCTCGGGCTATTTCGTGGTCCGCCAGCCCCGCAGCAGTCCACCCCAGCCCACGGCAGCGTCCACACCCGAGGACCGGCGCTTTGCCGTGGTCGATGTCAGCGAGCGCGTGTTCGAGGTCCTGGAGTCGGCCATGGACCGCGAGCTCGTCCCGCTGGGCTCGGCCTTTCCCTCTCCCCAGCTCTTTCCCCTGCAGCGCCTGGGTCAATGCCTGGCCAAGGCCGCACGCCATATCGATCCGCGCAGCACGTTCGATGACCTCACGCCGGGCAGCGCGGCCCTGAGGCGCCAGATTGCGCGCCGTTATCTGGCCGACGGACTGGCGCTGTCCCCGGCCGACCTGCTGATCACCAATGGCGCGCTTGAAGCGCTGAACCTGAGTCTGGCCGCAGTCACCCGCCCGGGTGGGGCCGTGCTGATCGAATCGCCGTGTTTCTATGGCGCCTTGCAGGCCCTGGAGCGCATGGGCTTGTCGGCCATCGAAGTCCCCACCCATCCGGGCGAGGGCATGGATCTGGCCGCACTCGAAGCTGCCATCGTCCGGCACAGGCCCCAGGCCCTGTGGCTGATGACCAGTTTTCAGAATCCGCTGGGCAGTCTGATGCCGGTGGCGCGCAAGAAGGCGCTGGTGGAGCTGGTCACGCGTCACGAGCTGCCGCTCATAGAGGACGATGTCTACGGCGAGCTGTACTTCGGCGATCAGCGGCCGCCGCCTGCCAAGGCATTCGATACCCAAGGCTGGGTGCTGCACTGCTCCTCGTTTTCCAAATGCCTGGCACCGGGCTGGCGCATAGGCTGGGTGGCCGCAGGGCGCTTTGCACGCGCGGTGGCAAGGCACAAGCTCACCTCCACACTGGCCACGAATGCGCCTGTCCAACTGGCCCTGGCCGACTATCTGGAAAGCGGCGGCCTGGACAAGCATTTGCGCCGCCTGCGTCAGGCCTTGCTCCAGCAGCGCGATCAGATGCTGGCCGCGATTGCCCGCTATTTCCCTGCGGGAACCCAGGCCACGCGTCCCGAGGGCGGGTATTTCGCCTGGCTGCAGCTGCCGGGCAACTGCAATACCCAGCACCTGTACCGCCAGGCCCTGGAGCACCGCATCAGCCTGGCCCCCGGGGCCGTGTTCTCGGCTTCACCAGGGTTTGAGCACTGCCTGCGGCTGAACTTCGGCCATCCGTTCACTCCGGCGCTTGACGAAGCGCTGGCCCGGCTCGGTCAACTGGCCACCCAGGCGGCGGCCTGAAGGCCGCAGACCCGACGCCGGATCAAACATCTGCCCAGGCTTGCAGGTGCGTGAGCAACTGGGCTGCATGGGCTGCAAGCTGGGGGGGATCGGCGGTGCACAGCAGCAACTGGCGCTGGGCCCAGGTGTCGATCAGAGGAAGAGCCTTGAGGCCATGGAGCGGCGCGAGGCGGGCCGCCGCAGCGGCCGGCACCACGGCGACGCCCACGCCCTGGGCCACGAATTCACAGATGCTGTCCAGGTGCTGAAGCTGGGCGCGCCAGCGCAGATCGGCGCCCAGCAGTCTGGCCTGCTGCTGCACCAGGCTTTGCAGCGCCGAGCCGCGTGGCAGGCCGACCCAGTCCTCGTGCAGCAGATCCTCGAGCCGCAGTCTTGCGCGCCGTGCGAGCCGGTGGCCGCGCGCGAGCACGACCTGCAGTGCATCGCTGCGCCAGGGCGTGATGTGCAGCCCCCGGGCGTCCAGGGCATCGCTGGCAACGCCGATGTCGCAAAGGCCTTGGCGCAGGCGTTCGAGCACATTGGCGCTGCTGTATTCGCAAAGCTCCAGCGCAATGCGCGGGTGGTCGCGCAGAAAGCTGGCCAGAGCCGGCGGCAGGTGCTGGCTCACGGCCGAGGTATTGCCGCAGACGCGCACATGGCCGGCCAGGCCCGCGCCGTAGTCGGCCATGTCGCCGCGCAGCTTGTGCATCTGCAAGAGCATGGCGCGTGCATGCTGGCCCAGGGCATGGCCGGCAGGCGTGGGCTGCACGCCGCGTGCACCGCGCGTGAGCAGGGCGCAGCCCAGAGAGTCCTCCATGGCGCGGATACGCTCGCTGGCCGAGGCCAGCGTCATGTGCGAGCGCCCGGCCGCGCCCGTGATGCTGCCCGCATCGAGCACATGGGCAAACAGCTGCAGGTCTATGAGATCGAAGTGCATGGGATCAGCCTATGGTTTTGCCTGAGTCTGTGTCTTGGAATGCCGCATGGTCAAACCACTGTACCCAAGAAAGAATGCGCTCAGTGGATTTGCAAAAGGAGTTTTTCCATGACAAAGGCTATGGTCAGGGCTGATGCAGGCGAGGTGCGCAAGCATGCATGAAGGATGGGAGATCTGGGTTGCGGGCATGGCCGTTTTCTGGCTTGCGGGCTGCGTCAAGGGCGTGGTGGGCCTGGGCCTGCCCACGGTGTCCATGGGTTTGCTGGCCTTGCTGATGCCGCCCGGGCAGGCTGCGGCCTGGTTGCTGCTGCCCTCGCTGGTCACGAACGTGGTGCAGATGGCGCCCATATCCGGCCTGCTTGCATTGCTGCGCCGTCTGGGCTGGATGCAGTTGGGGGTTGTGGCAGGTACGGTGGGCGGGATGCTGGTCTGGGGGCCGGTGGGCGAGGCTGCCCAGGCGCACAGGCTTCTGGGCGCGGCGCTGCTCGCCTACGGGCTCTGGGGCCTGTGGGGGCGCAGCATGCAAGTGCCCATGCGTCACCAGGGCTGGCTGGGTCTGGTCTGCGGTCTGCTGACCGGGGTGATCACTGCGCTCACCGGCGTCTTCGTCGTGCCGGCCGTGGCCTTCTTGCAGTCGCTGGGGCTTGGGCGCCAGGCATTGATGCAGGCCATGGGCCTGTGCTTTACCGTGTCCACGCTGGCCCTGGGGGCGGGCCTGGTGCTTGCGCAGCACGCAGACGGCACTTACACAGCGGGTACGGGCTGGGGCCAGGCGCTGTGGGCTTCGGCCCTGATGCTGGTGCCGGCCCTGCTGGGCATGGCCCTTGGTGGCTGGCTGCGGCTACGGCTGTCGGCCCAGTGGTTCCGGCGCCTGTTGTTTGCCAGCCTGCTGGGCCTGGGGGGCCATATGCTGCTGGCTTGAAACCCGACTGAAACCCGACTGAAACCCGACTGAAACCCGACTGAAACCCGGCCGAGGACGGCCCGGGCACGGCATCAGTCCTGGGGCCTGAAGCCGATGACCAGCTCGGGCGGCACACGGCCGTCGATGTCGCGCGGCAGGGTGGCGGTTTTTTCGAGTGCGCGGACCACGGCCTCGTCCCAGGCCTTGTTGCCGCTGGACTTGCTGATCGTGGCGCCGGTAATGGTGCCGTCGGGCGCGGTGCGCACGCGCACCTCGGCGCGCGGGTTGCCGTTGATGGCATCCGGGTAGACGATGTTGGGCTTGACGCGGGCTGCGACCTTGGCGCCGTAGCCGGCCGAAGGGCCGCCGCTGACGCTCGATCCCTGGCCGCCGCTGCGGCTGCCGCCCGTGCCTTCGCTGGCCGCACCGCCGCTGCCGGCCAGGCCTTGCATGCGGCGCAGGTTTTCCTGGCGGCGGGCTTCGGCCTCGCGCGCTTCCTTGGCCGCTTGCTCTTTCTTGCGCTTGTCTTCGGCGGCCTTTTTGTCGGCTTCGGCCTTGGCCTTTTCCTTCTCGGCCTTGTCTTTTTCAGCCTTTTCCTTTTTCTCTTTTTCCAGGCGCTTTTGCTGCTCCAGCTTTTCCCTGCGTTCCTTCTCGGCTTTCTCGGCCCTGTCCTTCTCGGCCTTGGCGGCTTTTTCCTTTTCCGCCTTTTCCTTTTCCAGGCGTTCGCGCTGCTCTTTCTCGCGCGCAGCCTGGGCTTCGCGCTCTTTCTTTTGCTGTTCGAGCTTGCGCTTTTTCTCCAGGGCAATCTCGGCCTCGTGCTGGTCGTCGCTGACCTGGGGCCTGGGCGGCGGCGGCACGGGGCGGGGCTCCACGGCAGGTACGGGCACTGGCACTGGCACTGGCGGGGGGGGCGGCTGTACCGGTTCCGGGGCTGGTGCCGCGTTGCCCCAGAGCTCGGCCTCAACCATGGCCTCGTCGGATTGCGAGGGCGCCTTGATGTTCCAGAGCATGGCCGCCACGAGCAGGCCGTGCGCAACCACGGCCATGGCCCAGGCACGCGAGCGACCTTGCGTGCGGGGCGGGGCGAACTGGTCGTGGTCTTGTGGGTTGCGCATGGGTCGGCTGAAGGCTTGGCGAAGGGTTACTGGGACGATTTGACGCCAAAGGCCACGCGCTTGACGCCTGCGGTCTGCAGCTGGCTCATGGCGGCCATGACGGTTTCAAAGGGCAGCTTCTTGTCGGCCGAGATCAGCACGGCGCTGTCTTCGCTCTGGCCGTCCTGCCATTGCCTGGCCGCAGGGCCGAGCTCCTTGAGGGACAGCGTTCTTTCGTTGCCGTCCATGCGCAGCTTGATGCTGCCATCCTGGGCAAGCAGCACGTCGGCCCGCTTGGGCGGGGTGCGCGAGGCCTTGCCCGCGCTGGGCACATTGATGGCGCCGGGCGTGAGCATGGGAGCCGTCACCATGAAGATGATCAGCAGCACCAGCATCACGTCGATGAAGGGCACCATGTTGATTTCGTTGACCGTGCGGCGATTGCGTCCGCCGCGCGAGCTCAATGCTGGCATGGGTTCACTCCTGGCAATACAGGCAGGTAGGCCTGATCTCGCCTGCTGTTGAAGGCATGAGGCCAGGAACGGCAGGCAAGGGCCGGCTGGTATCCCGGGCGGGAATGGCTGTCGTCCCCCTCCTGAAGAGAGAGGGGGAAGGCGCAAAGCAGCTCAGGGACGATCGAGGTTTGCAGCGCATCAACTGGGCGCGGCGCAAAGGTCAGGGACAGCGAGCAAGGGCCGCCCCGCAGCGAGGCTGTCGTCCCCCTCCCGAAGAGAGAGGGGGAAGGCGCGAAGCGACTCAGGGGGAGACTCATCTTCAATGCCCCGAGGCGCTGCTCTGGGCCGTGCCCCCGACGCTGCGCTGCAGGATGTTGGAGAACTCCTCGATGAAGGTTTCCTGCTGGCTGGCCAGCCGGTCTATCTTGTGCGCATAGCGGTTGTAGGCCGTGACGGCGGGAATCGCCGCGAACAGGCCCATTGCCGTGGCCACCAGGGCTTCGGCAATGCCGGGGGCCACGGTGGCCAGGGTGATCTGCTCCATGTTGGCAAAGCCCGTGAAGGCGTGCATCACGCCCCAGACCGTGCCGAACAGGCCCACATAGGGGGCGACCGAGCCTACGGTGCCCAGGAAGGAAAGCCCGGCTTCGACCTCGTCCATCTCGCGCTGGTAGCTGGCGCGCATGGCGCGGCGCGTGGCGTCCATGAGCTGGTGCACGTCGGCGATGCGGCGTTCGCGCAGTTTCTGGTATTCGCGCATGCCGCTGGCAAAGATGCGCTCCATGGGGGCGCCGGTCTTGGCGCTCTGGGCTGCGGCCGCATACAGGTCGTTGAGGCTGGTGCCCGACCAGAAGTCCTGCTCGAAGCCTTCGTTGAGTGCGCGCACGCGCTTCAAGGTCTGGGACTTGCGAAAGATCGTGGCCCAGCTTGCGACCGAGGCCCCCACCAGGATCAGCATTACCAGTTGCACGACCCAGCTGGCTTGCAGCACAAGGCCGAGTATGGACATGTCTTGGGGGTTCATGAAAGTTGCTCCAGTAGGCGGTTCGGAATTCTTGCGGGGCGCAGGCTGGCGGCTTGGACCCAGCCGATGCGGATCAGTGCCTGACTGAGCAGCACCGGACCGCGGGCCGAGCCCGGAGCCAGCCGCGCCAGCTGGCGTATTGTCAGCGAAGCGCGACCGCTGCTTGCGACAGCGGCGGTAACAAGTAGTTGGTCATCCAGGCGGGCCGGTTCGAAAAATTCGAGTTGCGCCTGGCCTACGACAAAGATTCCCCCGGTTTGTTCCCTGAGCTGCTGCTGCTCTATGCCCAGGTGGCGCAGCCATTCGGTGCGTGCGCGCTCGAAGAACTTGAGGTAGTTGGCCCAGAACACCTGGCCGCTGGCGTCCGTGTCTTCCCAGTACACGCGTATGGGCCATGAGAAGACCTCCGGCGCGGCTTGGGCGCCGTCGGTGGCTGGGACAGTACCGGTTTCAAGGGGCATGGGCTGTGCCTGCTCTGGGCTGGGGGTCATGGCTTCAGGCCAGAAGCGCGCGCAGGCGGCGCACGGCTTCCTGGAGTTGCTCCATGGAGTTGGCCGTGGAAAAGCGCACGAAGTCTGCGGTCTCGACGCTGCCGAAGTCGCGCCCCGGCGTGATGGCGAGCTGGGCGCGCTCCATGAGCGCGTAGGCAAAGTCCCAGCTTCCGCTCACGCCCAGCTTGGCCGCGGCGGCGCGGCAATCGGCCCAGGCGTAGAAGGCGCCGTCGGGCTGCACGGGCACGCTCAGGCCCAGTTGCTCCAGCGCGGGGATGAAGAAGTCGCGCCTGGCCTTGAATTCGGCGCGGCGGCGCTCGTACTCGGCAATGCTCTCGGGCTCGAAGCAGGCCAGGGCCGCATGCTGGGAGAGGGTGCTCGCGCAGATGAACAGGTTTTGCGCCAGGCGCTCGACCACGGCCACCATGGGCTCGGGCACGACCATCCAGCCCAGGCGCCAGCCCGTCATGTTGAAGTATTTGCTGAAGCTGTTGATGCTGATGATGTTTTCATCCAGGGCCAACGCCGTCTGGCCGTATTGCGCATCGTGGGACAGGCCCAGGTAGATCTCGTCGATGATGGTCAGCCCGCCCCGGGCCTGCACGAAGGCCTGGATGCGCGCGAGCTCGTCCTTTGCGATCGAGGTGCCCGTGGGGTTGGAGGGCGAGGCCAGCAGCACGCCGCGCGTTCTGTCGCCCCAGGCGGCCTCGACCTTTTCGCGGCTCAGCTGGTAGCGTTCGGCGGCCGTGGTGGGAAGCATCACGGCCTGGCCCTCGGCCGCGCTCACGAAGTGGCGGTTGCAGGGGTAGCTGGGGTCGGGCATGAGGATTTCGTCGCCGGCTTCGATGGTCGCGAGGCAGGCGAGCTGCAGCGCGGCCGAGGCGCCGGCCGTGACCACGATGCGGCGCGCGGGCACATCCACGCCAAAGCGCTGGGCATACCAGGCGCTGATGCGCTCGCGCAGCTCGGGCAGGCCCAGGGCCGGTGTGTACTGGCTGCGGCCTTCTCTGATGGCGCGCTCGGCCGCCTGCTGCACCAGGGGCGGGGCCGTGAAGTCGGGCTCGCCGATGTTCAGAAAGATCATGGGCGGCTCGCCCGGCGCCTGCCTGGCCGCGCGCTCCTGGGCGGCCTTGGCGATCTCCATCACGTAAAACGGTTCTATGCGCTGGGCGCGGGTAGCAAACTTCATTGCAGTCTTCCAAAAGCACCGGCCAAGGCGCCGGGCCGGCCGCATGGCAGGCGGCCTGAAACAATAAAAACATGAGCTGCTTGCGCTTGTGTCTGCTGGGTTTCAGGCTTGAAGCAGCTTGAAATTCCATGGGGGCAGGCGCTGGCAGCTCCTTTTTTGATTATGGGCCTCGCGCGGATGCCCGTGCAAAAGCCTGCTGATCCGCAGGCTCCGGGCAGGGCGAATGGCATGCGGGCCCGGCCTCAGTAGAACTGGCAATGGGCCGACCAGCGGCCCGTGAGCGGGTGGCGGCCCAGGTAGACGATGCCGCCGTCCACCCAGTTCAGGCCGGCCTTTTCCTCGCTGTCGATCTGCAGCACATAGTCGGGCTCGTCGGGCGAGGGCTGCCAGACGCCGTCCGCGTCTTCGGTGAACGCAAAAAAGCTGATGCCGTGCTGCAGGCTCTTGGCATAGCCGCCGAGCTTGGTGCGGCCCAGGCACAGGCCGTGGGCTTCCTCGGGAAACTCCTGCATGCCCGGCGGCAGGCGCATGTTCTCGTCGTCGTAGCTGGGGTGGTCGTCCTGGGGGGCCAGCCAGCGCGCTTCAAAGCCCCGGCCCACCCAGGGCCGGTCCCGAAAGGGCGGCTGGGGGCGCGGCTGCAGGCCGTCCAGCGAAGGGCGCAGGCGCAGCGCCCAGGTCTCGGGCGCGCAGCCGCTTTCTATGAATTGTTCGCCGCAGAAAAATTGCAGCAGGGCCAGGCCCTGCAGCGCCTCGGGCAGCCAGGGCGCCTGCTGCAGGTTGAGCTGGGCGATGAACTGCATGGGCTGGCCTGCGCCGTCCAGCGGCCAGGCTTCGCCGGGCGCAAGCAGCGGCTCCAGCCCGATGTGGGAGGCGCAGGCCTGGCCCGTGGGCCTGAAACCGCCGACTTCAAGCACGCAGGTGCTGCGGGTGTTGTGCTGTTTCCAGACCTGGAGTTCGGGGCTGTCTTCTTGCATGGGCTGGGGGCTGGCCTTGGGAGCGTGGGCATGCTCCGAGGGCGGGGCAGAAAAGGCAGGCCGGCCGCGTGCTGGCCTGAAGCAATGAAACCAGGAGCTGCTAGCGCTTGGTATGCCTGGGTTTCAGCTGGAAATCAGCTTGAAAACGCCTATAGGCAAGTGCTTGCAGCTCACTTTTTATGAGATACGCCCGGACCGCAGTGCAGCAGGCCGGCGCAGCCCGAGGCACTGGCGCGGCAGCGTAGAGATCGTAAACACGTTCTCAGGGAGCTTTTCGGTCGCTTTCGACCTCGGCGCTGCGCAACTGCGGTGCCAGGCCGTTGAGCACGGCGTTCACGTACTTGTGGCCGTCGGTGCCACCGAATTCCTTGGTCAGCTCTATGCATTCGTTGAGCACCACGCGCCAGGGCACGTCCAGGCAGTGCTGGAATTCGTAGACGCCTATCCACATGCAGGCATGCTCTATGGGCGAGATCTCGGCCAGCGGGCGGTCGAGCTTGGGCACAATCAGCGCGTCGAGCTCGGCCTGGGTCTGCACGCAGCCGCGCAGCAGGGCGTCGTAGTGCACGAGGTCGGCCTTGTGAAAGCCCGACAGGTCGCGCGTGAAGGCATCGATGGCCTCCACGCTGTTGCCGCCCACCAGGTGCTGGTAGAGCGCCTGCAGCGCGAACTCGCGCGAGCGGCTGCGGGCCGACTTGGAGCCGGCCTTGCGGACGCCGGTGCTGGTCAGGCCCTTGCGGCTTTGGCGCGGAGGGCGGGAGGGTTGGCCTGGGGCCGGGGAGTGGTCGTCGCTCATATTTGCTTGATGGATTGCAGCAGCAGCGCCATCTCCACGGCGACCAGGGCTGCATCGCGGCCCTTCTCGGTCTGCCGGGCAATGGCCTGTTCGGTGTTTTCCGTGGTGATGATGGCGTTGGCGATCGGCAGCTTGTGATCAAGGCTCAGGCGCGTCACGCCCGCGCCCGATTCATTGGCCACGAGCTCGAAGTGATAGGTCTCGCCACGGATGATGCAGCCCAGGGCCACGAGGGCGTCGTAGCGGCCGCTGGCGGCCAGGGCCTGCAGCGCCACGGGCACTTCCAGCGCGCCGGGAACCAGGGCGTGATCGATGTTCTCGGGCTTGACGCCCAGGGCCAGCAGCTGGGCCTCGCAGGCCGTATGCAGACTGTTGGTAATGCTTTCGTTAAAGCGCGCCTGGACGATGCCAATGCGCAGCGCCGTGCCGTCGAGGTTCTGGGCCTGGCCCTTTTCTGCGTTGAGCATGTCTTATTCCTTGGAGATATAGCCGCTGATCTCGAGCCCGTAGCCGGCCATGCTGGGCAGGCGGCGCGGCTGGCCCATGAGCTGCATTTTGGCGACGCCCAGCTCGCGCAGGATTTGCGCGCCCACGCCGTAGGTGCGCAAGTCCATGCGTCCGCGCTCGGGCGCCTGGGAGGCGCGCGCATTGCCCAGGAACTGGGCCAGCAGTTGCTCGCCGCTTTCATTGCAGTTGAGCAGCACGGCCACGCCATGGCCGTGCCGGTCTATGTATTCGAGGCTCTCGCCCAGGCTCCAGGAGTGCAGGGTGCGGCCGGCCTCGAGCGCGTCCAGCACGGACAGCGGCTCGTGCACGCGCACGGGCACGTCCGTGCCTTCCTGCCAGTGGCCCTTGACCAGGGCCAGGTGCACGGACTGGCTGGGCCGGTCGCGGAACGCATGCGCGATGAACTCGCCCTGGGCCGTGCGCAGCGGGCGCGAGCCCATGCTCTCGAGCAGCGATTCGGTGCTGCTGCGGTATTCGATGAGGTCGGCGATGGTGCCGATCTTGAGGCCGTGCTCGGCCGCGAACAGCTGCAGGTCCGGCAGACGGGCCATGGTGCCGTCATCCTTCATGACTTCGCAGATCACGGCTGCGGGCGTGCAGCCGGCCATGGCCGCGAGGTCGCAGCCGGCCTCGGTGTGGCCGGCGCGCATGAGCACGCCGCCATCCACGGCCTGCAGCGGGAAGATGTGGCCGGGCTGCACCAGATCCGTGGGCTGGGCGTTGCGGGCCACGGCGGCCTGTACGGTGCGCGCGCGGTCGGCCGCGGAGATGCCCGTGGTCACGCCCTCGGCGGCCTCGATGGAAACCGTGAACGCCGTGCTGTAGACCGTGCCGTTGCGCGCGGCCATGGGCGGCAGCTTCAGGTATTCGCAGCGCTCGCGGGTCAGCGTCAGGCAGATCAGCCCCCGGCCGAACTTGGCCATGAAGTTGATGGCCTCGGGCGTCACATGGTCGGCAGCCAGAACCAGGTCGCCTTCGTTCTCGCGATCTTCCTCATCCACAAGAATGACCATGCGGCCGGCGCGCATGTCGGCAACAATCTCTTGCACCGGGGAGATGGGGACAGGATGGGGGGAGTGGTTCATGTCATGCCTTTTCAAGAAGACCGGCCTCGCAGGTGCGCAGCACACGCGCCGGCTTGCTCCGGCCAGAGGCGGGTCAAGAAAGGCTGACAAAGAACGTGTGATGCGGCGCGGCCGCCATTGCTGTTGACCATCAAGATCTGCCGTGGTCTTGCGCAAAGCGCTCATTCTAGTCGAGCGCAAGGCCGGCGGCCGGGTACTGGATCAAGCCCGCAAAGGTTTTGCGCCCGCGTTCACAGCGGGTCCTCGAGCACCAGGTCTTCTTCGGGGTAGGCCACACAGGGCAGGACGCAGCCTTGCTCCAGCTCCTCGGGCGACAGTCCCGGCCAGTCGATCTCGTAGCGCACCTTGCCCGAAACCAGCTGCCCCAGGCAGGTGCGGCAAGTGCCGTTGCGGCAGGAGCTGGGCCAGTCCACGCCGCCTTGCTCCAGGGAATCCAGCAGGGACTGGTCGGCCCAGGCGTCGACCTGCTGCTCACTGGGGCTGAGCTTGGCGATGAAGAATGGGGGCGCAAAAGAGGAGTCCATGGCGGTCCGGGTCTGGTTCTGAAACCTGCGGTTGTACCGCCTTTTCCAAAAGACCTGCTCTGCCTGTGGCTCGCGGCTGTTGCCTGTTTTTGTGGCAGATCATCCGGCTCCCTTGAAAATCAACGACTTGCGGAGAAAGAAGGGCGTTGGCCGCAACTTGTCCACATGCTTGTCCAGCGCGGCTGGGGAAACTCTGGTGCTCTGCCGCGCATCGGCCCCGGCTGGCGCAGGGCAGGGGCAGCACAGGCGCAGGCGTCGGCGCCTGCCCTCTGTGAGGCCTCACAATACGGGCTGTTCGCAGATTCCGTTCGCAGAGACTTGCATGATCAATTGGTCGCTTGATGCCGATACCGTGACCCACAGCATTCAGCTGGCGTTGGCCCCCGTGTTTTTTCTGACTGCCGTGGCCGGCATGATTGGCGCCGTTGCGGGGCGGCTGGCGCGCATCATCGACAGGGCGCGCAAGCTCGAGGAGATGTTGCGCCAGCCCCAGGAAGAGGAGTTCATTGCGCGCAGCCTCACCGAGCTGCACTTTCTGCGCAAGCGCGGGCGCCTGGCCAATGTCTGCATAGGGCTGCTCACGGTCTGCGGCTTTTGCATAGGGCTCACGATTGCGCTGCTGTTCCTGGGCGAGGCCTATGGCATCAACGGCCACGGCTATGCGGTGCTGGGCTTTTTGCTGGGCGTGGCCATGTTTCTCATGGCCCTGGCCTGCTTTCTCTGGGAAACGGTCATGGCCACCCGGCTGCTGGACTTTCACATGCTGACCAAGGTGCGGGACGCCGTGCGCGTGATCAGGCGCGATACCGAAAACCCGGGCGCTTGATATTTTGATAGCTGCCAGCGCTTGATTCGCCTCGATCTCAAGGGTTTTTCATTTGAGATTCAATGCTGGCGGGCGCTGGCAGCTATCAAATCAGTTGTCCGGCGTGGGCTGTCTCGCTGCTGCCCCGGGCTGAAGCCGCTGTGCCTGTGCCATCGATCGGGCCTGACCCATGCGAGGCAAACAGCATGCCGGCTGCACGGGCGCATGCCCTGTGCAGCCGGCACAGTCATGGCGCAGCTGGTCAGTGAATCACTCGGCTGAGGCCTGGCTGGTCTGCCACACGCCCACGACCTCGATCAGGCTCCAGCTATTGCATTCGATGCAGTAGTGCTGTGTCTCACCGGTCTTCTGGCTCTTGCCCTGGATGACCACCTGGTTGTCATGGCGCTGGGCTTCGGACAGCGGCTGGATCTTGTCGTAGTTGAAGCGCTCGGCCAGGTCGCCACGAAAGGCAATCGTGATGCGGTCGCGCTTGGGGTAGTAATCGCGCTCGTATTTGTCCAGGGTGCGCAGCGCGACCAGGCTGGCCATATTGTCTTGGGATGGATTGGGTTTGGCAGAACTCATGGCTGGATTCCCTCTCTTGTGTTTGTTTCATTATGTGAAGAACTCGATGGAAGTGCTAGCTGTAATCCTGTTTTGATGCGTTCCATTGCAATTGAGCTCGTATAACGCCGGATGTTGTGGTCTGCGGCAAACAGTCGGCTTGCCAGTGCCTGGTAGTCGTGCATGTCGGCAGCCGTGATCACCAGCATGTAGTCGCTTTCGCCGGTCACGTAATAGCACTGCTGCACGGCGGGCTCCGCCTGCACGCGCGCCCGAAAGGCAAGACTTGCCTGGGGGCGCTCATCCAGCAACTGGACGCTCACGAGAACCGTCAGCGGCAGGCCCAGCAGGCTGGGATTGAGCACCGCCACATTGGCGCTGATCACGCCCAGGTCCTGGAGCCTGCGTATGCGCCGCTGCACGGCGGGGGCAGACAGATGGACCTGCGTGGCGATCTCTCTTTGGGGCATCTGGTTGTCGCGCTGCAGCAGTCCAAGAATGGCGTAGTCAAAGGCATCAAGAGCAATGGTGGACATGGGGCGTGCAAAAGCGAGCGGAAATTGCAGGAATAAGGTGCGAAACAAGCGAAACCCAGAGCGAGCTTGCCCTATCGTATGCGCCATGGAAAAAAGCACATGGAATAAGGCCTGGCCGCTGCTGGCGGTACTGGGCTCGGTCAGCTCTTTGGGCGTGGGGACCTCGCTGGCCAAGCAATTGTTCCCCGTTCTCGGGGCGCAAGGAACATCGGCCTTGCGGGTGGGGTTTGCGGCGATGATTCTGGTCGCCATCTGGCGGCCCTGGCGCTGGCCGCTCAAGAAGGCCCAGGCCTGGGCCTTGCTGCGTTTTGGCGTGGCTCTCGGGCTCATGAACCTGCTGTTCTACATGGCCTTGCGCAGCATTCCGTTCGGTCTGGCCGTGGCCATCGAGTTCTCGGGGCCGCTGGCCGTGGCCATCTACCACTCGCGCCGTCCCGTGGACTTTGTCTGGCTGGCCCTGGCCGTGCTGGGGCTGGCCCTGATCCTGCCTTTCGGCGTGCTCGGCGGCCAGGGGGCCGTCTCTCTTGATCCCCTGGGCATGGCCTGCGCGGCAGGCGCGGCCGTGTGCTGGGCGCTCTATATCGTGCTGGGCCGGCGACTGGGTGCCATCCCCAGCGGCCAGGCGGTTTCGCTGGGCTTGTTGTGCGCAGCCCTGGTCGTGGTGCCGGTCGGCGTGGTCCAGGCCGGAGCCAAGCTGCTGGAGCCCTCCATTTTGCTGTTCGGTCTTTTCGTGGCCGCGATCTCCAGTGCCTTGCCTTATTCGCTGGAGATGCTGGCCTTGCGCCGCTTGCCTGCGGCGACCTTTGGCATTGCCCTCGCGACCGAGCCCGCCGTGGCCGCGCTGATGGGCATGCTGCTGTTGAACGAGCAGCTCAGCGGCCCCCAATGGCTGGCCATCGCCTGCATCATGGCTGCCGCCATGGGCAGTGCCATCAGCAGGCCGGGTGAGGAGAGCAAGCCTGCACCCGAAGCTGAACTCGATCCCGCATCCGAAGCTGGCCGGGCTTGAAGCTGCCGGACGCGGAGCATGAAAAAAGCGCTGCTAGAAGGCAGCGCTTTTTGCTGAGGGAGCTGGGGCCGTGGTTTAGAGCGTGTTCACGATCTCTACGCAGGCGCGCCGCGAGAAGATCGTGAACACGTTCTTAGAACGCCGGAACCACAGCACCCTTGTACTTCTCAAGAATGAACTTCTTCATCTCGGGGGTGCGCAGTGCATTGATCAGCTTGGTGATGCTGGCATCGTTGGCGTGGTCCTGGCGTGCGACCACGATGTTGGTATAGGGCGAGTCCGCGCCTTCGATGAACAGCGCATCCTTGGTGGGGTTGAGCTTGGCCTCGATGGCGTAGTTGGTGTTGATCAAGGCGATCTCCACGTCGTTCAAGGCCCGGGGCAGCAGGGGGGCCTCAAGCTCCTTGAACTTGAGCTTCTTGGGGTTCTTGGCGATGTCCAGCGGCGTGGGCGTCAGGCTCTTGGGGTCCTTGAGCTCGATCAGCCCCTGCTTGGCCAGCAGAATCAGGGCGCGGCCACCGTTTGACGGGTCGTTGGGGATGGCAATGGTGGCGCCATCCTTCAAATCCTTGAGGTTCTTGATCTTGCTCGAATAGGCGCCGAAGGGCTCGACATGGATCTTGCCATTGGGGACCGCGACCAGCGTTGTCTTGCGATCCCTGTTGTAGCTGTCCAGATAGGGCTGGTGCTGGAAGAAGTTGGCGTCGAGCTGCTTGTCCTGCACAGCGGCATTGGGCTGCACATAGTCGCTGAACTCCTTGACCTGCAGATCGATGCCCTGGGCCTTCAAGGCAGGTTTGACATGGTTGAGGATTTCCGCATGAGGCACGGCCGTGGCGCCGACCTTGAGCACATCGGCGGCCTGGGCGGACAGTGCCAGCGCGGCGATGGCAATGGCGGAAAGGGCTTTCTTGATCATGACCGTAGAACTTTCTTCAACAAATGGCTGTAAAAAAGAACCGCGTCAATCCATTGTTTGAAAACGGAGCTGCGGTACCGTTGGCCACTAGTCTAGTGCCTGTGATCCGGGGTTTATCCAACAATTTGGCTATTTGGTTATAAGGATGTGGTTTTTCATGCAAAAAATCTCGAACACCCATTTACGATAACTCCATGGACTCTGAGATGTTGCTGCAACTGGTACGCGTACGCATGCCCTATGGAAAATACCAGGGGCGTTTGCTTGCCGACTTGCCGGGAAATTATCTGAACTGGTTCGCGCGCCAGGGCTTTCCCAAGGGGGAACTGGGCCGTTTGCTGGGCTTGATGCATGAGCTTGACCACAACGGCTTATCGCACCTGCTCGGGCCTTTGCGTGAGGCCGATGGCGGGCCGGGAAATGGATGCGCCTGCTAGGCGCAATGCCTGCGGCATGAGCGCGCAGCAGGCATTGGCGGCAGGCGCTGGCCTGATGGGGTTTACCTGATTGCTGCGCGGGCAGCTTCGGCCTTGGCCTTGGCTTCATCGGCCTTGCGCTGCAACTCGGCGGCTTCGGCTTCCGCAGCCTTGGCCTGGGCTTCGGCCTCCTTGTTGGCGGCATGCTTGTCTTGCGATCCTCCGGCCAGGGCGTTGCCGGCCATGGTGCCTGCCACGGCGCCGACGGCTGCAGCGCCCATGGTGCCCATCATGCTGGGCCCGGCCGCAGGCGCTGCTGCAGGTGCGGCCGCAGGCGTGGTTGCAGGTGCCGCTGCGGGTTTGCTGGCGGTCGTCGCAGCAGGCGTTGTGGTGGCCGGCTTGGCCGGAGCCTTGCCTATGGAGGCGGGTCGTACGCTCTTGCCGCCACCCATGCGCTTGGCCTGGGCCAGCGAGGGAATGGTGAGCGAGGCAACAGCCAGGGCAATCACGGAAGCGGTGGTGCGAAACGAAGTCTTCACGGAGTTTTTCCTATCTTGAGAGGGGGCATGTAGCGAGCGCGGCAAGGCCGGAGCCCTGCCGCAGGCCGTTCAACGGTCGTGGCTGTTACATAAGGGGTGGAGGAGGTATTTCAATCGCCAAGGCATGAAATGCCTGTCGCAGCCGTTTGTTATGCGTGCCCGGGCGCGCTGCGTGGCCCGGTTTCTTGATGGCTGAGCAGCGATTCTAAAGATAAGAAAAACTGCCGCTGGCGCAAGCCCATAGCCTGCTCTCAGCTATTGATAGTGAAGCAGCTGGCGGCAGGGGGCGGCTTCAGCCCAGAACTTCCAGCAGTCTGTCCAGTCCGCCCTGGTTGATGGCGATCTTGGCTTCGGAGCGCACGCGCGGCTTGGCGTGGTAGGCCACGGACAGGCCTGCGGCCTGCATCATGGGGATGTCGTTGCTGCCGTCACCCACGGCAATGCATTGTTCGGGTTGAATGCCCAGCAGCGAGGCCACTTCAAGCAGGGTACGGCGTTTCTCGGCACCGTCGCAGATATCGCCCCAGGCCTGCTCGACCAGGCCGCCGGTGAGTGTCCCATTGCGGACTTCCAGCACGTTGGCGCGCACAAAATCGATGCCCAGCAGGCTGCGCACATGCTCGGCAAAGTAGGTGAAGCCGCCAGAGACCAGCAGTACCTTGAGGCCGGCAGCCTGGGCGGCCTTGACCAGGGTCTCTGCACCGGGCGAGAGCTTGAGGCGTTCGGCCAGCACGCGGGCCATGTCGGCTTCGGTCACGCCCACCAGCTTGCCCACGCGCTGGCGCAAACTGTCCTTGAAGTCCGTGATCTCGCCGCGCATGGTGGCCTCGGTGATCGCGGCCACCTCGGCCTTCTTGCCCGTGGCGTCGGCGATCTCGTCAATGCACTCGATGGTGATCAGGGTCGAGTCCATGTCGAACGCGATGAGCTTGTAGTCGGCCAGCCTGTGAGCAGGCCTGGTGCCGCGGATCATGAGCCCTGGGGCGAATTCGGTAACGTCGGTCATGGATGGATCATCAAAAAATGGGGGCAGGCCCGGGCCTGTTCAGGCGCAGATCATAGCCATAGCGGCCTAGGTCTGTGGTGGCCGGGGAAGATAAATCGCATCCGACCAGGTGGCCAGCCACTGGGGGCGGAACACCACGAAGATGGCTGTGAACATGCCCGTGGTCACTGCATCGCCCCAGGCCATGAGCCAGCGGGCGATGCGGGAAAGATCTTCGTTCACGCCAGGCAGCGCATGGCCTGCGGCCTGGGCCGCAAGTGCGGCTGCGAACAGGCTGAGCAGCGTGCCTGCAAAGCCTCGGCCCAGGATGTAGACGAAGATCTGGTGGGGCAGCCAGCGTCGCAGGCCCGCGCCCCAGAGCATGGCCAGCGTGGCCGGGACAATGCCCTGCCACACGGCCAGGCCCAGGGCGTGGCTCCAGTCCAGGGATGGCGAGAGCAGGCCGGCCAGCATGCCGACGGCCAGCAGCACCGGCACGGCCAGAGGCCAGCCCAGCATGAGCACGACCAGGGGCGCGGCCGACCATTGCAGTTGCAGCGGCATCTTGTGCAGGGTGGGCAGGGCCCAGATCCAGGGCAGCAGGACCAGCACGGCCAGCAAGGGTGTGATCAGCGCAGAGGCAACGGGGTCCTCGGCCCCGCCGGGTCCGGGCCGGCTGGCCAGCATGCGCCAGGGACGCAGGTAGAGGGCCAGAGCCAGGGCCGCGCAGGCGAGACAGGCTTCAAGAAACATGATGCGCCGGATCGGTCAAGCGGCCTGGGGCTGTGGCTGGCCCAGGCTGCGCAGCACGTCGCGCACCATTTGCGCTCTGTCCTTGGGGTCGTCCAGGGGCTTTTCCACGCGCAGCTTTTCATTGCCGGCCAGCTTGATGTGCTTGTTTTTCTGGATCAGGTGAATGATGTTCATGGGGTCTATGGGCGGCTGGGGCTTGAAGGTGATGTTGATCACGCCGGGCGCCGCATCGACCTTGGTCACGCCATAGGGCTGGGACAGAACGCGCAGGCGGTGCACGTCGATGAGCGTCTGGGCCTGAGGGGGCAGCTTGCCGAAGCGGTCCACGATCTCCTCGAGCAAGGTATCGATCTGATCGCTGCTCTTGGCCGTGGCCAGCTTCTTGTAGAAGGACAGGCGCAGGTGCACATCGCCGCAGTAGTCGTTGGGCAGAAGGGCGGGCGCATGCAGATTGATGTCGGTGGATGCCGACAGCGGGCTGAGCAGGTCGGGCTCCTTGCCATTCTTGAGGCTGCGCACGGCTTCGGAGAGCATTTCGTTGTAGAGCTGAAAGCCCACTTCCATCATGTTGCCGCTCTGGTTTTCGCCCAGCACCTCGCCGGCGCCGCGGATTTCCAGGTCATGCATGGCCAGGTAAAAGCCCGAGCCCAGCTCTTCCATCTGCTGGATGGCCTCTAGCCGCTGCTGCGCCTGCTTGGTCAGGCTGTCGAGGTCGGGGACCATGAGATAGGCATAGGCCTGATGGTGGCTGCGGCCCACGCGGCCGCGGAGTTGATGCAACTGGGCCAGGCCGAACTTGTCGGCCCGGCTCATGAGTATGGTGTTGGCCGACGGCACATCGATGCCGGTCTCGATGATGGTCGAGCACAGCAATATGTTGAAGCGCTGGGCCACGAAGTCGCGCATCACGCGCTCCAGTTCGCGCTCGGGCATCTGGCCGTGGGCCACGGCGATGCGCGCCTCGGGCAGGATCTCTTCGAGCTTTTGCCGGCGGTTCTCTATGGTCTCGATCTCGTTGTGCAGGAAGTAGATCTGGCCGCCGCGCTTCAATTCGCGCAGCACGGCTTCGCGTATCACGCCCGTGCTCTCGCTTCTCACAAAGGTCTTGATGGCCAGGCGGCGCTGGGGCGCGGTGGCGATGACCGACAGGTCGCGCAGGCCTTCGAGTGCCATACCCATGGTGCGCGGAATGGGGGTGGCCGTGAGCGTGAGCACATCGACTTCGGCGCGCATGGCCTTCATGGCCTCCTTGTGGCGCACGCCAAAGCGGTGCTCCTCGTCGATGATCAAGAGCCCCAGGTTCTTGAACTGCGTGGATTCGCTCAAGAGCTTGTGCGTGCCCACGACGATGTCCACCGTGCCCTCGGCAATGCCCTTGACGGCTGCCGTGATCTCCTTGCCCGAGCGAAAGCGCGAGACCTCGGCCACCTTGATCGGCCATTTCGAGAAGCGGTCCACCAGCGTCTGGTAGTGCTGCTCGGCCAGCAGCGTGGTCGGCGCGAGAAACGCCACCTGCTTGCCGCCCATGGCTGCCACAAAGGCTGCGCGCAGCGCAACTTCGGTCTTGCCAAAGCCCACATCGCCGCAGACCAGCCGGTCCATGGGCTGGGGGCTGATCATGTCCTGTATGACGGCGTGTATGGCTGCACGTTGATCGGCGGTTTCCTCGAAGCCGAAGTCGGCCACGAACTGTTCGTAGTCGGCCGCCGGGAAGCGGAATGCATGGCCCTGGCGCGCAGCCCGGCGCGCATAGATGTTGAGCAGCTCGGCCGCAGAGTCGCGCACTTGCTCGGCTGCCTTGCGCTTGGCCTTTTCCCATTGTGTGCCGCCCAGCTTGTGCAGCGGGGCGTCCTCGGGCGAGACGCCGGTGTAGCGGGAGATCAGCTGCAGCTGGCTGACAGGCACATAGAGCACGGCGCTGCCTGCGTATTCGAGGTGCAGAAACTCCTGCAGCGCCGGCGTGCCGTCGGGGGTCGTCTGGCCCATGTCCATGTTGATCAGGCCCTGGTAGCGGCCTATGCCGTGGTCGGCATGGACCACGGGGTCGCCGACCTTGAGCTCGGACAAGTCCTTGATCAGCGACTCCACATCGCTGACCTGCTCCTGCCGCCGGCGGCGCCGGCCCGAGGGAGCCGTGGCGAACAGCTCGGTTTCTGTGACGAAATCCAGCCCCTGCTCCATCCAGGCAAAGCCTGTCATGAGGCTGGATGTGGCAATGCCTATCTTTTCCTGCGTGTCTGCCTGGAATTCGACCAGGGAGTCAAACACTGGCGGGTTCACGCCCGAGGCGCGAAAAAAGTCGAGCAGGCTTTCACGCCTTCCGTCGGATTCGGCCAGAAGCAAGATCCGGTGGGCGCTGCCTGCTATATGTTTTTGCAGTCTTGACAGGGGATCTTCGGCACCGCGCACCACGGACAGGTCACCCAGCTTCTGGAAGATGGCGCTGTCGGCCACATCCTCGGTTCCTGGGCGCAGCGCCAGTTGTGCATGGACCTTGGCACGGGTGTAGAACTGCTCGGCCGAGAGAAACAGCAGCTCGGGCGCCAGAGCCGGGCGCTCGGGGTCGCCTGCGACCAGGCGGTAGCGCTCCTTGGTGTCCTGCCAAAAGTGCTGGAAGGCTGGCTCCAGATCGCCATGCAGGACCACGGTGGCGTCGCTGCCCAGGTAGTCGAACACGGTGGCCGTGTCGTCGAAAAACAGGGGCAGATAGTATTCGATGCCTGCCGTGACCAGGCCTGCACCCATGTCCTTGTAGATGCGGCTCTTGGTCGGATCGCCCTCGAGCAGCTCGCGCCAGCGATGGCGGAACTTGGCGCGCGCATCTTCGTCCAGGGGAAATTCGCGGCCCGGCAGCAGGCGTACCTCGGGCACAGGGTAGAGGCTGCGCTGGGTGTCGGGGTCGAAGGTGCGGATGGAGTCGATCTCGTCATCGAACAAGTCCACGCGATAGGGATGGGGCGAGCCCATGGGAAACAGATCGATCAGGCCGCCGCGCACCGCGTATTCGCCGTGGCTGACGACCTGCGATACATGCTGGTAGCCCGCGAGCGTGAGCTGGGCCTTGAGCCTGGCTTCGTCGAGCTTTTGCCCGGTCTTGAATTCGAAGGTATAGCCCGCGAGAAACGCGGGCGGTGCCAGGCGGTACAGGGCCGTGGTTGCAGGCACCAGAACCACGTCGGCACCTTGCTCCTTGTCGCGCTGGTTGATGCGCCACAGCGTGGCCAGGCGTTCGCTGATCAAATCCTGGTGCGGAGAAAAGCTGTCGTAGGGCAGGGTCTCCCAGTCGGGAAACAGTGCGCAGCGCAGCCCGGGCGCGAAGAAGGCGATCTCGTCTATCAATCTCTGGGCATCGGCCGCGTCTGCGGTGACGATGGCCGTGACGTGGCCTGCAGCCTTCTCACGCTCGCCGATATGGGCCAGCAGCAATGCGTCCGAGCTGCCTGCGGGGCGAGGCAGGGTGTGGCGTTTTCCGGGAGAGAGCTTGGGCAGATCCATGGTCTAGGGCAATGTGAGGCGAGAGCGAGGCAACGACAAAACCCTTGCAGGGCGTAGATATCCTCGACACGCTCTGGTAAGGGGTTGCAGGATTTTAGGCCAGCCCCAGGCAAGGCCCGGCAGGTGGCGAGCGCCTGCGCCTCACTAGCCTCACTACAATCGCGCCCATGACTGATTTGCTTGTGCCGGTTCAACCACTGGCCCCGATTCGTTTCTGGGGGCTGATACCTTGCGCAGGCATAGGCTCGCGCGCGATGGCACCCGGTGGTCCAGCACCAGATCTTCCCAAGCAATACCATTCGGTTGCCGGCAAGCCCATGGTCATGCATACGCTGGCGGCTTTTGCGGGCGTGGCCCGCGTGCACCAGACCCTGGTGGCGGTGGCGCCGGGAGACCGGTTCTGGGAAGGGCGCGCGACTTCATCGCGCTATAGCATCCGGGCTTGCGGAGGGCCTACGCGGGCCGCGACCGTGAGCAATGGCTTGCAGGCCTTGCTGGCACTCGGGGCGCAGGAGCAGGACTGGGTGCTGGTGCACGATGCGGCCCGCTGCCTTGTGCTGCCCGCGCAGATTGAGGCACTGATCACTGCCTGCGAGCACGATGCCGTGGGCGGGCTGCTGGCGCACAAACTGCCCGATACCTTGAAGATGGCCGTCATTGGCCCCCATGGCGAGCGTGTGGCTGCGACCCTGGACCGAAACGACAAATGGCTGGCCCAGACGCCTCAGATGTTCCGCCTGGGGGCGCTACGCCAGGCCTTGTTGCGCGCGGGCCATGAAGTGACAGACGAGGCCAGTGCCATGGAAGCCATGGGCCAGAGCCCGAGGCTGGTATCGGGAGGGGCGCAGAATTTCAAAGTCACCTATCCCGAGGACTTTGCAATGGCTGCAGCCATACTGGCCCAGCGGGTTCATGGGGCCACGCTGGAGCGCTACCGGGGGCAGAGAGATCAGCCGGCGCCTCAGGGCAATCCGTTTTTCTGATGGGATGATGATCGCGCTTGCAGCTCTTGGTTGCTGCTTCAAAATAGAGAGCTGCTAGCGCTTTCTGGACAAGGGTTTGAGATGTTTTTTCGTATAGGTGAAGGTTGGGATGTTCATGCCCTGGTGCCCGGGCGCAAGCTGATTCTGGGAGGCGTGGAGGTGCCGCATGTGCTGGGGCTGCTCGGGCATTCCGATGCCGATGTGCTGCTGCATGCGATCACCGATGCCTTGCTGGGCGCTGCGGCCCTGGGGGACATAGGCCGGCATTTTCCCGATACCGACGAGTGCTTCAAGGGCGCGGATTCCGTGACTTTGCTGGTGGAGGCCGCGAGCCGCGTGCGTGCCACGGGGCTGGAGATAGGCAATATCGACAGCACGGTCATTGCCCAGGCGCCCAAGCTGGCTGCTCATATTCCGGCCATGCGTGAGCGCATCAGCCAGGCCCTTGGGCTGCAACTGGATCAGGTCAATGTCAAGGCCAAGACCGCTGAAAAGCTTGGGCCCGTGGGCCAGCAGCAGGCCATGGAGGCGCGCGCCGTGGCCTTGCTTTACCGCCGCTGATTCAAAGCAAGGTCTCTCCCTCGCCGCCATTTCGGCGCGGAGGCAACTGGCGCTTGATCTGCGGACGCTGCAGGCGCTGCTCGGGCTCATCACCCTTGACCACGTTGGTGGCGCGCTGCAATTGCACATGGGCCACCAGGCCACCCGTGGAGGAGTTGGACAGCGCAAACACGCCACCCATGCGCTGCACGGTCTTGTCCACGATGGACAGGCCCAGGCCTGCGCCTGCGGCTGCTGTGCGTGCCGAGTCGCCGCGGAAAAAAGGCTGGGTCAGATTCGGCAGATGATCTGATGGCACGCCCAGGCCGTGGTCGCGTATGCGTACCACGACCCAGCTTTCACGATCCTTGGCGCTGACATCCACATAGGTGGTTTCGGTGTCCGGCGTCTTGCCGTACCGGCGTGCGTTTTCGAACAGGTTGGAGATGACGCGCGCGAGTTCCACCTCGTCGGCGAGCACGAACAGACCCTCGGGTACGTTCATGTTGATCTGGAGCTCATGGTGATCCTGCACTGCGTAGACGCAGGACGACACCACGGCCAGCAGGTTCACGGGCCCGAGCGTCACATGGTCGGGGCGGGCATAGTCCAAAAATTTGTCTATGGTGGCATCGAGCTGCACGATGTCGGCCACCATGTGCTCGCGTGCCACTTCGTCGATGACGCTCATCTCGGTTTCCAGGCGCAGCCGGGCCAGGGGCGTGCGCAGGTCATGAGAGATGCCTGCCAGCATGACGGCGCGGTCTTGCTCCAGCTTGGCCAGTTTCTGTGCCATGCGGTTAAAGCCTATGTTGACCTCGCGAATCTCGCTGGTCACGGCCTCCTCGTCGAGCTGGCTGGTGTCGAAGTCGCCTTCGCGCACGCGGTTGGCGGCATCCGAGAGCTGTTTGAGGGGGTGGTTGATCAGGCGCGCAATGATGGCAGCCCCAGCCAGGGAGAGAATGCCGGCCGTGATCAACCAGATCAGCCAGGTTCGTCCGCTGGCGGGCGTGAAGCGCGAACGGTCCATGAGCAGCCAGTTGCGGTCGCCGTTGATGGTAAAGCCAACCCACAGGCCTGGTTCACCATTGACGCTACGGGCAACAATCGTGCCGTAGCCGAGACGACGGGTCAGCTCTTCGGTCAGGCGCTTGCCCAGCGTGCTTTGATCGAGCAGCTCGAAGCTGTCGCCGGGCTCGCGCGGCAGAATGCGCACCCCTTCCTGATCGGCCATGGTCTTGATCAGCGAGACGCGGTTGATGGCATCGGAGTGGACCAGGGCTGCGCGGCTCAGATTGACCAGCGAGGCAATCTGCTGAGCAGTATGCAGGGTGCGCGGCTCGAACTCGAAGGCCCGCAGTGTCTGCAGCCAGGCAAGAATGCTGCCCACAAGCAGCAGGGCGAGCAAACAAAAGGTACGCCAGAAAAGATTGAGCCCCAGAGGCGAGCGTGGCGCCGCGCGCCGCTCGTAAACAAGCGGCGCCGGGCCGGTGGCCTCGGGCTGGGCGGAGTGAAAGGCACTCATTGTGAGTAGTCTGCTCGAAGGCGTAAGAGGTGGTTCAGTCAGCAGCTCTGAATCGGAAACTTGTCGAACTTCTGGTTGGGGGCATTTGCCTGCCCTTATCGAGTCGTACAGGCATATCGGATGCCAGTTTCACATGCCGTGCCGAAGATGAACCCTGGCTGTGACGGGGGGGCCGTGAGGTGTCCTATTGTGTCGTGTTTCAGCATGGGCCGACAAAGGCTGCAGGCCTGGCTCAAGTTCTGTCGAGGCTTCTGTGGGTAGGCAACGGGAGCTTTGTACGACGCTTTCATGAAGGTATGCAGATCGATGCAGGTCTGCACAGACAGCAGTGCATGAAAAGCCCTGGGATGGGCTTGACCATCACAAGGCTTGGAGGACGCTTGGCTGAAAGCAAAGCCTGAATGCTGCGGCTAGGGCTGTCAGTTCGCTCCATCAGGCACAAATACATAGCCCACGCCCCAGACAGTCTGTATATAGCGCGGAGCGGCTGCATCTTCTTCTATGAGTTTGCGCAGGCGTGAGACCTGCACATCAAGGCTGCGGTCAAAAGGCTCGAACTCGCGGCCACGTGCCAGCAAGGCCAGCTTTTCACGCGACAAAGGCTGGCGCGGGTGGCGTACCAGCGCCTTTAGCATGGCGAACTCGCCCGTGGTCAGGGGCAGTTCTTCGCCATTTTTTTGCAGCACACGTGTGCCCAGGTCGAAACTAAAGGGGCCGAAGCTCACCACCTCGTTGTCGCCTGAAGGGGCTCCTGGTGCTTCCTGAGGAGGACGACGGCGCAACACGGCGTGAATGCGGGCCAGCAGCTCTCGGGGGTTGAAGGGTTTTCCCAGATAGTCATCCGCACCCACTTCCAGGCCCACGATGCGGTCTACATCCTCTCCTTTGGCCGTGAGCATGATGATTGGAGTGCGGTCATTTGCCGAGCGCAGACGCCGGCATATCGAGAGGCCATCTTCGCCGGGCATCATGAGGTCAAGCACGATCAGATCAACGGTCTCTCGCAGCAAGATGCGGTTGAGAGCCTTGCCATCCTCGGCAATCATGATCTCGAAGCCTTCCTGCGTCAGATAGCGGCGCAGCAGGTCGCGGATGCGTGCGTCATCATCCACGACCAAGATCTTGTCGGTGCGGTTTGTCGTAGTCGCCATGGTCATCCTTGTTACGTCATTCGTAATAGCGGCCATTGTTACCAGCCTGCGTTTAAAAGTCCTTGGAAATAGCTAGACTTTTGCCTGGTGTTACAAATGTTGCGTTTGAATTTGGGACGATAAATGTTTCTTTCCATTTGTTGTCCTGAAAAAAGAGCCTTTGATACAGGTTTGTTTTCATTTTTGGATCTAATTGAAATGAAACCTATGTAAGGCCTCGATGTCCCATGTAAAGATGCAAGCATCTGAACTGGATTCGCAAGATATGAAAGGGAAAGCATGAACAAGCTTCTGAAATCCTTGGTGCGCACCCAACTGCCACTGACTCTCGCTTCATGCGCGTTGTTGGTTTCCGGCGTTGCGCGCGCGCAGGCTGTCGAGGTGCCGGCAAACGTGCTGCAGTTGTCGGCCGATGCGAGTGTTGAGGTCAGCCAGGACTGGTTGTCGGCCACGCTTGCCGTCATGCGTGAAGGCCGGGATGCATCGGCTGTCCAGGCCCAGTTGCAGAAAATTGTGGCAGCGGCCCTGGTGCAGGCCAAGAGCGCCGAGCAGGCTGGCCGGATGGAGGTCAGCTCGGGTAATTTCGGCGTTTATCCACGCTATGCCAAGGATGGCAAACTCGATGGGTGGCAGGGCCGTGCCGAGATCCTGCTCCAGGGGCGTGACTTTGCACGCATTACACAGACGGCCTCAAAGGTCCAGGACATGCCTTTGAGCGGCTTGGAGTTTGGTCTTTCCAGGGAGGCCCGTGAAAAGGTCGAATCTCAGGCGCAGGCTAAGGCCGTTGAGCAGTTCAAGCAGCGCGCAGAGTCCTTGGCCAGGAATTTCGGCTTCACGGGTTATAGCCTGCGCGAAGTCAGCGTCAACAGCAGCGGCGGTGGCGTCATGCCGGTTTTCCGCGCCCGTGCGGTCGGCAGCATGGCCAAATTTGGCGGTGCAGAAGCAGATGCCCTGCCTGTGGAGGCAGGCAAGACCCAGGTGGTGGTGAATGTCTCAGGCTCAGTGCAAATGCGCTGAAAGAAAGTATTTTTGAGCGATGTGGCGGCCATCCTTCTGGACGGCGTGCGCCACCGCACTAAGAATGGGGCCGGTCAGGGTTAGTGCTGCGCTCCGGTCAAGGCAGGCTGCCTAGAATCTGCTGCGCCGCAATAGATACCCTGTGAGCAGGGTGCGACTGCCATGATGGGCAGTTTTTTGTGGGCATGTCCCGCATGAGGAGAATGAATGCAAGGCACTAATCAAGCCACTGCCGCTGTGCAGCGTGTAATCAAGAAGTACCCCAACAGAAGGCTTTACGATACCAGCTCCTCTTCGTACATCACGTTGGCCCAGGTCAAGCAGTTGGTCATGGAGAATGTGCCGGTGTTGGTCAAGGATGCCAAGACCGATGAGGATTTGACTCGCTCCATCCTGTTGCAGATCCTGCTTGAGGAGGAGGCTGGCGGCGTGCCCATGTTTTCCGAGGCCATGCTGGCGAACATCATTCGTTTCTATGGTCATGCCATGCAGGGCTACATGGGAGCGTATATCGAAAAGAACGTGCAGATGTTCAGCGACTTCCAAAAGCAGTTGAACGAGCAGTCAAATACGACTTCGCCTGAGGCCTGGGGGCAGTTCATGCGCATGCAGTCTCCCATGTTGCAAAGCATGATGAGCGGCTATATGGAGCAGTCGCAGAACCTGTTCAGTCAAATGCAAGAGCAGACAGGGCAAATGCTGGGGGCTCTGGGGCTCAAGCGAGGCAACTGAGCTGTCTCCACGGCGCTACTCCAATTGCTTGAGTTTTGCGTGTTTTAGAACTCAAACGCTTGTCTGGAGAGCGCTTCCAGCTATCAAAAAGATATTTTCCGTGCCTTCGTGGCGCTGCATAGATGCAGTCTCATGCAGGCCTGCTTCACGCAGGCAGATAGCCGAGAGAGGGCGCTCTTCTCCATTCAACCCATGGTACGTGTCAGGGCTGTGGCGGCTGCCTTGAGGCGGGGTAGTTTTTCGAGCAACTGGCTCAGGCTGATGCGCGCGCTCGGGGCCTGAAGGGCCAGCGCGCAGCGCACGCTGCGCGCATCACTTGCGGGTACGGGGACGGCCACACAGACCAGGCCGGGCACAAATTCTTCGGCATCCACGGCATGGCCGGTCTTGCGTATGCGACGCAACTCCTCATCCAGGGCGCTGCGACTGGTCAGTGTGGTCGCCGTATGGTGCGTAAGCGGCAAGCCGTCGAGCAGGGCAGCACGCCGGCTGGCTGGCAAATGTGCCAGCAGCAGCTTGCCGCTGGCTGAGCAATGCAGCGGCACCTTGGTGCCGGGCCGGAGGTTGAGTTGCAAGGGAAATGCCGACTCAATCCGATCCAGGTAAAGCACTTGCACGCCTGCGAGCGCCGTGAGATTGCAGCTCTCGCCCACATCGGCCACCAATTGGCGCAGCACCGCGTGGCGTACGCCGTGCCGCGCACCCGACGTCAGAACAGCTTCGGCAAGGTTGAGCAGGCGCGTCGTGGGCGCATAGCGCCGCCCGTCGAGGGCGCGTGTCAGCAGGCCGCCGGATTCCAGCTGAATCAGCAGTCTGTGCACGCTGGGCTTGGGCCAGCCGCTGGCGGCCACGGCCTCGGCCAAGGTCAAGGGCCTGGCTTCGCGCACCAGGATTTCCAGCAGATCGAACAGGCGCAGGCCTGGTGAGCTTGAGGTTTCTTGCATAAATCTCAAAATTCGAGACAAATTCGCAAAAATTTCAAGCATTCTAGGCATAAGGCCTAGAGTTGCGGCAAGTTTGTTTGATGGCAGCTATCGCATGAGATCTGCAACCGTTTTACGCCATGGTTTTCAGAATGCCGTTGTCACCGGCGCCTGCGGTGGTCTGGGCCAGGCACTGGCACGCACGCTTTTGGCACAAGGTGCCCATGTTGCGCTGCTGGGCCTGGACAGGCCCGCACTCGAGGCACTGGCAGCCTCGGCCCCGGGGCGCTGTGGTGTCTATACGCCCGATGTCAGCCGTGCCCAGGCCATGCAGCAGGTGGCCCGGGACTGGATGGCGCGTGCAGGTCTGCCGGATCTGGTGATTGCCAATGCAGGCGTGGCCGGGGGCTTTGATACGGCGGAGATCGGGGATCTGGCCGTGATGCGCCGCATGCTGGAGATCAATCTTCTCGGGCCAGCGACCACGTTCTCGCCTTTCTTGAACGTTTTACGCACCGAGCCCGATCGAGCCTGCGCGCTGGTGGGCGTGGCCAGCATTGCCGGCTGGCGCGGAATGCCCGGCAATGGCGCGTATTGCGCGAGCAAGGGTGGACTGATCCGCTATCTGCAAAGTCTGCGCGCCGAGTTGCGCGGCACGGCCATCAGCGTGCATACGGTCAGCCCAGGCTATTTGCGCACTGCGCTCACCGCAGGCAACCGCTTTGCCATGCCCGGTCTCATGGAGCCCGAAGCCGCAGCCCGGGCCTTGCTGGCCGGCGTGGAGCGCGGGCGGGCGCACATCGTGCTGCCGCGCCGTGTGGGCTGGCTCGCGCGTGTGCTGGCCTGCCTGCCCGATGCCTGGCATGACAGTCTGCTGAGCAGCCAGCCCCGCAAGCCCAGGCCCGGTGAGCAGGGCGCAAGCGTTATTCCGGGGTTGGAGCGCTCCGGGCCGGAGCGGTACAGCAATGATTCCGATGCCGACTAAAAGAAAAGAGGGAGACCCATGCGTCATGATCATCAGGCCGAATCCGCACCTACCAATAAGGCGGATTCCAGCCGGGCCACGCACGAGTTGATCGCGCTTATAGGAGCAGGGCCTTCAGGCCTGGCCGGAGCGCGCAATCTGCAAAAGCTGGGCATTGCCTTTCAGGGCTTCGAGGCTTTCAGGGATGTGGGAGGCCTGTGGAACATAGAGAACCCGCGCTCCACGGTGTATGAATCCGCGCATCTGATCTCAAGCAAGCGCACCACGGAGTTTGCCGAGTTCCCCATGGCCGATGAGGTGGCCGATTACCCCAGCCACCGCGAGCTTAAAAAGTACTTCAGCGATTTTGCCGATCACTTCGATCTGCGCCGGCACTTTCGCTTCGGTGTGCGGGTGCTGCGTGTGGAGCCCGTCGATCCCGCCGATGCGGGCACGTGCTGGCGCATCACGCTGCAACGCGACGATGGCGGCCAGGAAACTGCCGAATACAAGGGCGTGGTGATTGCCAACGGGACCCTGGCCGAAGCGAATATGCCGCGTTTCGAGGGCCGGTTCGCAGGCCAGTTGCTGCACACCAGCGACTACAAGAGCGCCGAGCAGTTCAAAGACCGGCGCGTACTCATCGTGGGCGCGGGAAATTCGGGCTGCGATATCGCTGTGGATGCCGTGCACTCAGCCCGGAGCGTGGATATTTCCGTGCGCCGCGGCTATTACTTCGTGCCCAAGTACGTGTTCGGCAAGCCTGCGGACACGCTGGGCGGCAAGCGCCCGCTGCCGCCCTGGCTCAAGCAGAAGGTGGACGCCATCGTGCTCAAGTGGTTTACGGGCGATCCCACGCGCTTCGGCTTTCCGAAGCCCGAGTACAAGATGTACGAGTCCCATCCCATCGTGAACTCGCTCATCCTGCACCACCTGGGCCATGGCGACATTCACGTCAAGGCCGATATCGCGCGCTTTGATGGTCATACCGTGCACTTCAAGGATGGCTCGCAGCAGGACTACGACATGGTGCTGGCCGCCACGGGCTATACGCTGCACTACCCGTTCATCGATCGCGAGCATCTGAACTGGCAGGGCATGGCGCCCAGGCTCTACATGAATATTTTTGCCCCGCGCTTCAGGCGCCTGGCCGTGCTGGGCATGATCGAGGCCAGCGGCATTGGCTGGCAGGGCCGCTGCGAGCAGGCCGAACTGGTGGCGCGCTATTTCAAAGGGCTCGACGATGACAGGCCGGCAGCGCATGCGCTGGAGCGTGCGATCGCCGGCCCCGCACCCGACCTCAGGGGCGGCTACAACTACCTGCAGCTCGAGCGCATGGCCTATTACGTGCACAAGGACAGTTATCGCGCCGCCGTGCGCAAGGCCGCGCAGCAACTGCTTTGATGGTTGGACGAAAAAACAAGAGGAGACGCCATGCTGCCCGTGGACGAGATACGCCTGAACTTCAACCCGGCCTCGCTGATGCTGCTCAATGGCGTGCTGGCCTTTCTCATGTATGGCATTGCGCTGGATACGCGCCTGGAGGACTTCAGGCGCGTGGCCCGCATGCCCTGGGCCATGGCCGTGGGCATTGCGGCCCAGTTCCTGGTACTGCCTGCCGTGACCTATGGGCTGACCCTGCTGCTGGATGTGGGGCCCAGCATTGCGCTGGGTATGATCCTCGTGGCGTGCTGCCCGCCCGGGAACATCTCCAACATACTCACGCACCGCGCGGGCGGCAATGTGGCGCTGTCGGTGTCCATGACGGCGATCTCCAACGCCTTGTCCGTGGTGCTTATGCCGCTGAACTTCGCGTTCTGGGGCGCCATGCATCCCAAGGCCTCGGCGCTGCTGCAGACGATTGCACTCGACCCGCTGGAGATGGTCGGCCATATCGTGCTCATCATCGGTCTGCCCTTTGTGCTGGGCGTATGGTGCGCCCAGGCCTTTCCGGCCGCAGTGGCGCGCATGAAAAAACCCGTGCGCATTCTGAGCCTGCTGGCCCTGGTGGGCTTCATCCTGGGGGCGATTGCGGGCAACTGGCGCTTCTTCCTCGACTATGTGGGCCTGGTGCTGCTGGCCGTGGCCTTGCATGATGCACTGGCCTTTGCCACGGGCTATGTGTGTGCCCGTCTCACGGGCCTGGCCGACTATGAGCGCCGTGCCGTCGCCATCGAGGTCGGCATACGCAACGCAGGGCTGGGCCTGGTGCTGATCTTCAGCTTTTTCGGCGGCCTGGGCGGCATGGCCGTGGTGGCCGGGGTCTGGGGCTTTTGGGACATCCTCGCGGGCCTGGCCCTGGCTTCGTGGTGGGGGCGCAGGCCGGCGCAAGGCGCGCCTGTTCTCGCAAAGGAGTCCCTGTGAAAAGCATTCCACAGCGTGCCCGCCGCATTCTGGTCACGGGAGGCGATGGCTTTCTGGGCCGTGGCCTGGTGACAGCTCTTGCGCGAAGGCCTGACACTCATGTGGTGGCCCTCGATGTGCGCGACGTGCCGCACCAGCGTCGCCTGCAGGGCGTGCACTACCAGGTGCAGGACGTGCGTGATGCGCGCCTCGCCCAGACCCTGGACGAGCACGGCATAGACACCGTGGTCCATCTGGCTTCCATCGTCACGCCGGGCAAGCAGTCCAGCCGGGCGTTTGAATACGATGTGGACGTGAACGGCACGCGCAATGTGCTCGATGCCTGCCAGGCCCGGGGCGTGAGCCATGTGGTCGTGTCCTCCAGCGGTGCGGCCTATGGCTATCACGCTGACAATGCGCCCTGGATCAGCGAATCCCATCCTTTGCGCGGCAACGAGGTCTTTGCCTATTCCGACCACAAGCGCCTGGTCGAGGAAATGCTGGCCGAGCGGCGCGCGCAGCACCCGCAACTGGCGCAGACCGTGCTGCGCATAGGCACGATCCTGGGTGAGCGCGTGGACAACCAGATCACGGCCTTGTTCGAGAAGTCGCGTCTTTTGGCGATACGCGGCAGTGACAGTCCCTTTGTGTTCATCTGGGACGAGGATGTGACCGGCGCCATCTTGCATGCGCTGGGCGGTGCCGTGCCCGGCTGCTACAACCTCGCAGGCGACGGCGCCTTGAACATTCACGAGATCGCCGCTCGCCTGGGAAAACCCACGCTCAATCTACCAGCAAGCCTGCTGCGCACGGTGCTGTGGGCGGGTTCGCGCCTGGGGCTGAGCCGCTACGGCCCCGAGCAGCTGGATTTTCTGCGCTACAGGCCCGTGCTCAGCAACCAGGCACTCAAGGCCTGGGGCTATGCGCCGCGCAAGACCAGTGCCCAGGCCTTCGAGGCTTTTGTGGCCGCTCGCCAGGCCCAGGGCCGGCCCGTGTCCAGGGTGTGAGTTGCTGTGTCCCAGCTGGAAACCCCCTGAAGCGTTCTCTGATTGAGTGCCAGTCTCCTGAAAGCGACACAAAATGCTGTCTTTTCATAGGAGAGCTGCCGGTGCAAATCATTCCGCTGAGAGTTGAACATGCCCTGGCTTACAGGCAGCTCATGCTGTATGGCTATGAGCACTCTCCCGAGGCCTTTTTGACGACACCTGAGGAATGCGCCGAGGTTCCTGCTTCATGGTGGGAAAAACGCATTGCCGATCCCGAGGGGGCAGGTCTGGCTTTCGGCGCTTTTGTTGGCGGGCAGCTGTGTGGTGCGGTGACTTTGCTGTTTTCCAGCCGGCCCAAGACCAGGCACAAGGCCCATGTCATCGGTGTGTATGTGCAGGAGGCCTGGCGCGCAAGAGGCCTTGGGCGCAGGCTCATGCATGCGGCCCTTCAGCATGTGGAGCAGCGCTCGGGCATCAAGGCCCTCCTGCTGAGCGTGGCCGAGCGCAACCGCAGCGCCATCGCTCTGTACGAGAGTCTGGGCTTTCACAGCTTTGGCATTGAGCCCATGGCTTTCAGCACAGGCCAGGGCTACCAGAGCATGGTTCACATGTACAAGAGCATTCAGGATCCGGAGCTGCATTCCTGAGCTCCCTGCCTGATCAGGTGCCCGGTTGACGGGTCCGCCAGCCGCCCCCTGGGACAGTGCCTTTGCGGGCGGCCTACAGAGTTGCGAATCCTCGCAATAGCACGGCTATTGCTGCGGTGTCGCGCCTCGTATCCCATCCCGCAAAGACACTGGCGCGCTGCGAGGAGATCGTGAACACGCGCTGAGAGCGTGAACACGCACTGAGAACTCAGGCCAGGTCAAAGTAATGGCACAGGCGCTGGCCCTTGATTTCGTGCACGCTCACGGGAATGCCGTAGAGCCTGGTCAGCACTTCATCCCGCACCACCTCCAGCGGCGTGCCTTCGCGCACCACATGGCCCTGCTTCATGGCGATGATGTGGTCCACATAGCAGCTGGCGAAGTTGATGTCATGCAAAACCACGACCACGGTCTTGCCGCGCTCGCGCACTAGGCGGCGCAGCAGCTGCATCATGCGCACGGCATGGGCCATGTCCAGGTTGTTCAAGGGCTCGTCCAGCAGGATGTAGGGTGTGTCCTGGCACAGCACCATGGCGATGTAGGCACGCTGGCGCTGGCCGCCGGAGAGCTCGTCCAGATAGCGTTCGGCAAGCTCATCCAGCTGGAGGAAGTCCAGGGCCTGATCCACATGGCGCGTGTCCTCGGGCGTCATGCGGCCCTTGCTGTGCGGAAAGCGCCCAAAGCTCACCAGGTCGCGCACCGTCAGGCGCAGCGAGGCCTGGTTTTCCTGGCGCAGTATGGCCATGACCTTGGCCAGGGCGTCGCTGGCCGTGGTGGCCACATCCAGTCCGTTGATCAGCACCTGGCCCGCGCTGATGGGCGCCAGCCGGCTGATCATGGACAGCAGGGTGCTCTTGCCGGCCCCGTTGGGACCGATGATGGCCGTGAACTTGCCCGCAGGAATCTGCGTGTCCACAGAGTGCAGCACCGTGGTGCTGCCATGGCGCTTGACTACGCCGCGCGTTTCTATCATTGCCTACCCTTGCGCATCAGCAGCCAGATGAACACCAGGCCGCCCACGAATTCAACGATCACCGACAGGGCCGAGTTAAAGCCCAGCACCTGCTCCAGTATCACCTGCCCGCCCAGCAGCAGCAGGCCGCCCCAGAGCACGGCAGCCGGCAGAACCCAGCCGTGGCGGCGCGTGCCCATCCAGTGGTAGGCAAGATTGGCCACGAGCAGCCCGAAAAAGGTCACGGGGCCGACCAGGGCCGTGGAAATGGCGACCATCGCACAGACCACGATCAGCAGGCGCAGCACCTGGCGCTGGTAGGCCAGGCCCAGGTTCAGGGCCACGTCGCGTCCCAGGGCCAGCACGTCCAGCACGTGGCGCTGACGCCAGAAATAAAAGGCACCCAGGAGCAGCAGGACCATCGACGGCACGAGCAGCTCCACATGGATGCTGTTGAAGTTCGCGAACATCCGGTCCTGCAGCGTGGCGAACTCGTTGGGGTCGATCATGCGCATGGCAAAGCTGGTCATGCTGCGAAACAGAATGCCCATGACCATGCCCACGAGCAGCATCAGGTGCAGACTGCTGGCATTGCCCGTGAACAGCCAGCGCATGAGCAGCACGCTGAGCACGACCATGAGCATGACCTCGATCAGGTACTTGGGCGCGGTGCCGAGCGCGACCACGCCCATGGAGCCGAGCACCAGGACCATCAGCGCCTGCAGGAACAGGTACAGCGAATCCAGCCCCATGACCGCAGGCGTGAGAATGGTGTTGTGCGTCACGGTCTGAAAGACCACCGTGGACATGCCCAGTGCGCTGGCCACGATCAGCATGGCCAGCAGCTTTGTGCCGCGATGCCGCAGCACAAAGTCCCATTCTGCTTCCACGCCCAGCGTCATGAAGCACAGGGCTGCGACCAGCGCCATGGCCGTGAGCAGGCCCAGGCGCAGGCGGCGTGAGGACCAAAGGGGCGGGCGCGAGGGCGTTGCAAGAGTCAGTGTTTGTTCCATGGCTAGTGGGCTGCGCGGCGGCGCAGCAGGATGACGAGGAACAAGGCGCTGCCGACCACGCCCATGACGGTGCCGACGGGGATTTCATAGGGAGCGATGACGAGGCGCCCGAACAGGTCGCACAACAAGGTCAGGGCCGCGCCGGCGGTGGCCACCCAGAGAACGCTGCGACGCACGCTGTCGCCGAGGATGAGGCGCACCACGTTGGGAACAATCAGGCCGACGAACGGAATCGAGCCCACGGTGACCACAATGCAGGCGGTGACCACAGACACCACGATCAGGCCTTGCAGCACCAGGCGCTTGTAGTTGAGCCCGAGGTTGGTGGCAAAGGATTCACCAAGGCCTGCGACCGTGAAACGGTCGGCTGCGAGGCAGGCCAGGGCCGTCAGCGCCAGGGACAGCCACAGCATTTCGTAGCGGCCTTCGACGACCACGGAAAAGTCGCCGTTGGAGAAGGCCCGCAGCGACTGGATCATGTCGTGCTGGTAGGCGAGAAAGGTGGTTGCGGCCTCGATTACGCCGGCCAGGATCAGCCCCACCAGTGGCACGATCCAGGCCGAGCGCAAACGAATGCGCGCGAGCACGGCCATGAACAAGGCCGTGCCTGCGAGGGCCGTGACGGCCGAAACCCCCATCTTGGCCACCACGGGCCAGTGCGGCGCCCAGAGCATGGTGGCGAGTATGCCCAGCGTGGCCGATTCCACCGTGCCCATGGTCGAGGGCTCGACGAAGTGGTTACGTGCCAGCATCTGCATCAGCAGCCCGGCCACGGCCATGGCGCTGCCGGCCAGCATCAGGGCCAGGGTGCGCGGAAGGCGCGAATACATGAGCACCTGGGCCACCATCTGGTCCTCGTTATCCGACCACAAGGTGTTCCAGGACACATCGCTCACGCCCACGGAAAGACTCCACAGCGCCAATGCAAAAAGGGCCGCGAGGGCCCCGGTCCATGCCAGGGCATTGCGCCCGGCGGACAAATGTCTACTTGGAGAATGCATCCGACAGCTGCTTGAGGTTCTCCTTGATTGCGGTGGGGCTGGAGTTCGACAGGATGTACCAGTTGGCCGCATTCAGGTAGACGATCTGCTGCTTGCGCCAGGCCTTGGTGGCGTGCATGAGCTTGTTGTCCAGCAGCTTTCTCGCGGCATCGCCTTCCTTGCCGATGGCGGCATCGCGGTCGAGTACCAGCAGCCACTCGGGATTGGTCTTGAGCAGGTACTCGAACGACACGGCCTGGCCGTGCTTGGAGACTTCGATCTCGTTCTTGATGGGGCTGACGCCGAACACCGAATACACCATGTCGAAGCGCGAGCCCGGGCCATAGACGCTGAGCTTGCCGCCGTTGGTCATGACGAACAGCGCATCGCCCTTGCCGGCAACCTTGCCCTTGAAGTCGGTGATTGCAGTTTCGATCTCGCTGATCTGCTGCTCGCCCTTTTCAGGCACGCCGTAGATGGCGGCAATGCTGCGGATGTTGCGATAGACGTGCTGCATCTGGTTCTGGTTGTCGAGGGTGACATCCAGCACCGGCGCGAACTTCTTGAGCTCGGCAATCTTGGGCAGGGTGCGGTTGCCGGCGATGATGAGATCGGGCTTGAGGGCCTTGATCTTTTCGTAGTCGGGCTCGAACAGGCTGCCGATGTGCGGGTATTTGGAGGCGTCCTTGAACTTGGACAGCATCTCGGGCACAGCCTGGTTGGGAACGCCGCTGACATCGCCGCCCAGGGTCTGGATGATGTCCAGCGCACCCAGGTCGTACACCAGCACGGTCTTGGGCTTGAGAGGCACAGTCACCTCGCCGCTGTTGTCCTTGATCTTCACGCTTTGCGTGGCCTGGGCCAATGCCTGAGGCGAGGCCAGGGTCAGACTCAAAACCACCCCCAACCCGCTGAGCGCCTTGCGGCGTGTCCACAAACTATGCATTGACCCACTTCCTTTCTAAATCGACGTAACGCCTGGATACGAAGTTATTTTATGAGAATCATTCTCACTATTGATTGATCCAGGTCGAGATCTGGCAGGCGCTAGTAGGTGTTTTTCCATTGTTTGACAAGCTTCTTTTTCTGTGCGCAAAAAGGCTGCAGGCTCTTAGAACGTGTTTACGATCTCCTCGGTGCCGCGCCAGTGTCTGTGCGGGATGGGATACAAGGCGCGACACCGCAGCAATAGCCGTGCTATTGCGAGGATTCGCAACGCTGTAGACCGCCCGCAAAGGCACTGTCCCGAAGGGTTGGAGCGAAATCGGGCGATTTCTTCGCGCTGTGGCTTGCTTGCACCCCGGTGCAAGCTGCGCCCCATCGCTTTGAACTCATCCCGATTGCGCTCCAACGCGGCAGCGTAGAGATCGTAAACACGTTCTTACTGGGGAAGGCCTTGCGCCGATCCGTGGATTGCACGGTCGGCTGCCATCTGCCACAGCCGCCCGGCCTGAAGGCGTGGCTCAGGGGGCGTTGCAGGCGTCATCGAACCCGGCCATGCTCGCCAGCTTTTGCAGACGGCTGCGATTGTCCAGGCAGGTCTTGCGTTTGGCTTCGGCTGCCTGCTGCTGGGCGAGTTCGGCGGCCTTGGCGCGATCGGCCTGCATCTGGGCCACGCGCTCGCGAATCCTGGGCATGACGGCCATGGCGGCTTTCTCCCCTTCGACGATGGCACTGGCGCGCTGGCTGAAGTCGGCCGGGCCAATGTCCAGCACCCTGGGGCGGATGATGATGTCGGCGCGTGCCAGCTCGGCCTGGCCCAGCTTCTGGCCCATGATGGCGATCGACTGGTTGAGCGCCCCCAGCATGTGGGACGGTGCCTTGCCCTGGGCCTTGTTGGAGATGTCCACGGCAATCACGATGTCGGCGCCCAGCTTGCGCGCTGCATCGACGGGAACGGGGCTGGTGATGCCGCCATCGACAAAGTGGTACTGGCCGATGCTGACGGGCTGGAACACGCCGGGCACGCTGCTGGAGGCGCGCACGGCCTGACCAGTGTTGCCGCGTGCGAACACCGTGCGTTGGCCGTCTTCGAGTCGCGTGGCAATGGCCACGAATGGCTTGCTCATCTGCTCCAGTGGCTTGCGCTGGACCTGCTCGTTCACATAGTCCTCGAGCTTTTGGCCGAGGATCAGACCGCCCGAAGACAGCTGCAGATCGCGAATCCTGGCTTCGTCCAGGGCCACGGCCTTTTCCTGCAGCTCGAACGAGTTCATGCCGCTGGCATACATGGAGCCCACCACGGCGCCCGCACTCGTGCCCGAGACCACGGCCGGTGTGAAGCCATTGGCCTCCAGCATCTTGATCACGCCGATATGCGCAAAGCCCTTGGCCGCGCCACCGCCCAGGGCCAGGCCGATCCTGATCGTGCCAGGGGCGGAGACGGACGCGGCGGGAGTGGCTTCAGCAATCGCCGAGGTCCCGGGCTTGGCAGGAGGGTTGCTGCCGCAGGCCACAAGACTTGCCAGACTCAGATACACCAGAGGACGCAAAAGAACGGGGGCACGCATGCTCGAAAGATTTTGGCTGTACAGGGCCGGCAGTATAGCGGGCGCTGATTCTTTGGAGCTTGGTGATGGTTTGGGGTCAAATTCGCCTGAAGCGCTTGATGGTAGAGTGCTTTCAGCTATCAATAGGATAGCGTTCTGGATTGCGATTTCTCATGGAGTGGTTTCTGGTGCCCAATCAGCGGCCGCTACAGGTCGGCATCTCGGCCCATGCGAAGGGCGGGGAAATTACATGAATCCGAGGTTTTTGCAACATCACTGAAATTGGGTAATTTGCCGGGTTCGCTGCAGATTCCCTGATTTCAGGGATGGGCGTGCGCGCCAGGGTGGCCTACGATGGCCGGCTATTCATGTGCAGACCTTTTTCCTCTACCCATTTGCTATGACCGTCTCCGCTCCCGAACTCCTGCTGCCTGCTCCCGTATTGGTGGTGGAAGACGAGCCGCTGCTGCAGCAGCGCCTGCGTGCCGTGCTGCTGGCGCTGGGCTATACGGCGGATGCGCTGTTGTTTGTCGCCTCCCTAGCCGAGGCGCGCGAATGCCTGGCACAGCAGCCCGTGGCGCTGGCGCTGGTGGACTTGCATCTGCCCGATGGTGATGGGTGCGAGCTGATCGCGCAGTTGCGTGCAGATGATCCGGGCCTGGGCATTCTGGTGGTGTCGGCCTGGAGTTCCGAGGACGCGATTCTGGGTGCGCTGCGTGCCGGGGCCACGGGCTATGTGCTCAAAGAGCGCGACGATGTGGAGGTGCAGATTTCCATCCGCAGCGTGCTGCGTGGGGGGGCGCCCATCGACCCCTTCATCGCGCGGCGTATTTTGGCGTTTCTGCCGGAGGAGCTGTCTTCGCCGCCAGCGGTTGGGACGGCCCCGGCGCTGGAGGGGGGGCTGAGCGAACGCGAGCATGAGATCTTGAGGCTGGTGGCCGATGGCCTGTCCAATCGCGAGATTGCCGAGCAGTTGTTTCTCTCGCGCTATACGGTGGAAAGCCACATCAAGCGCGTGTACCGCAAGCTGGCCGTTTCTTCGCGAACGGGAGCGGTGTACAAGGCGCGCTCGCGTGGGTGGCTGGGTTGATGCGCGGACAAGTGCATCGGTGGACGCATGGATGGTGGTGGCTGTTGCTTTTGCTTTGCTGCCACAGTGTCTGGGCCCAGGACTGCATCCAGAGCGTACAGTCCGCGCGCGAGGTGCAGGCCTCCACGCGCCCCGTTGACGGCTGGGAGTCCGTCACCCTGCCGGATGCCTGGAGCCGCCGCTGGCCCGCGCATGACGGCGTGGTCTGGTACCGCGTTGTCCTGCAAGGCACTTGCGAGGCGCTGGGCATTGATGGCATCGGCATCGCGGGCGAGGTGTTCATCAATGGCGATCTGCTGTGGAGCGATGCGTCGATGAGCGAGCCGCTGTCACGAAGCTGGAATGTGCCGCGCTGGTGGCGGCTGCCCCCATCCGCCCTGCATGCAGACGGCAACACGGTCTGGGTGCGCGTTGCGGGCCGCCCCGGGCTGTGGTCCGGTCTGGGCGCACTGCGCCTGGGCGATGCCGCCACCGTAGCTGCCAGGCACGACCGTGCCCAATGGCGCCAGCGCACGATATACCTCATCAATGCCGTGCTTGCGGGCATGGCAGCCACGCTGTTCCTGGTCGTTTGGGGTCTGCGGCGGCAGGAGCGGGCCTATGGCTGGTTTGCCCTGATGTCGCTGTGCTGGCTGGTCTATCTGAGCACCTACCTGGCCTCCACGCCCTGGCCTTTTGCCGATTCGCTGGATCGGGCCCGCTTCAGCCTGGTTGCGCTGATCGGCTATGTGCTGTGTGCGTGCATGTTCACCTTGCGTTTCGGTGAGCAGCACCTGCCTCGGGCCGAACGTGGGCTGTGGTTGCTGGCAGCCTTGGGGGCGGCGGCGGCATGGCTGGCGCCGCAGGGCAGGGAAGATGTCTGGTGGGCTGTCATCTGGCAGGGGGCGCTGCTGGTGTTCCTGCTCAACGGCCTGCAGTTTCAATGGCATGCGTGGCGACCGGGACGGCCGGTGGCGCAGCGGCTGCTGGCGCTGTGCTGGCTGGCGTTCGTGATCGTGGCGCTGTTTGCTCTGGGCTGGATGCCGGATGCATGGCAGGTGGCGCGCAACTGGGCAGCACTCAGCGGCATCGCCACGGTTGCGCTGGTGATGCTGCTGCTCGCAGGCCAGCTCGCTCAGCAAATGCGCAGCGCTGAACGCTTTCGGCGCGAGCTGGAGGCGCGCGTGGCCGAAGCACGTACCGAACTGGCTCAGCTTGCAGCGCGTGAACACGCCCAGGCACTGGACAACGCCAAACTGCAAGAGCGCATGCAGATCGCCCATGATCTGCATGACGGTCTTGGTGGCAGCCTGGTGCGTGGCATGGCGCTGGTGGAGCAGGCCCAGCAGCCCTTGCCCAACGACCGCGTGCTGTCCCTGTTGAAATTGCTGCGCGATGATTTGCGTCAGGTAATAGACCATGGGTCCAGCGCAGGCGCTACCGTGCCCGAGACACCGGTGCAGTGGATCGCACCGCTGCGCCACCGCTTCACCCGCATCTTTGACGAAACCGGCGTGCAGACGCGCTGGGACACGGCCCCGCTTTGGCAGCGGCGGCCGAGCGCACTGCAGTGCCTGGGTCTCACGCGGCTGATGGAGGAGGCCCTGTCCAACGTCATCAAGCACAGCCAGGCGCAGCGCGTAACAGTGGAATGCGCACAGCCCCGGGCCGATGTTTTCTCTGTGCGCATCGAGGATGATGGCTGCGGTTTCGATGTACAGGCCGTACGCCGTGCCGGCCTGTCGGTGGGCATGCGCAGCATGGCCGCGCGTGCCGAACGCATGGGGGCGGTGCTTGAGGTGGAGTCGGGCCCCGGTGGAACGGTGGTGACAGCCAGCTTGCTGCTGGAGGCATAGCCGCAACGCGTCTTCCATGGCGCGGTACAGGCGCGGGTGCTGCACTTGCGCTGTGCGGCGCCATACCCGCTAGCTGTGGCCTGGCCCGGAGGGCGGCCGCAGCCGGAGCGGCAAATCGCGTCAGCCTGCGAGCGCAGCCTTGACTGCCGCAGAGACCTGGCCCATGTCGGCCTTGCCGGCCAGCTGCGCCTTCACGGCGCCCATGACCTTGCCCATGTCGCCAGGGCCCTTGGCGCCGACTTCGGCGACGATGGCGCGCACGGCTTCAAGAATCTCGGCCTCGGACATGCGCTCGGGCAGATAGACCTTGAGTACATCGAGCTCGGCCTTTTCCACATCGGCCAGATCCTGACGGCCGGCGGTCTCGAACGCGGCAATGCTGTCCTTGCGTTGCTTGATGAGCTTGTCGACGATGGCGATGATGGCTGCGTCATCGAGCTCCACACGCTCATCGACTTCCTTTTGCTTCATGGCTGCCTGCAGCAGGCGTATGGTGCCCAGACGCGCACTGTCCTTGGCGCGCATGGCGGTCTTCATGTCTTCGGTGATACGGGCCTTGAGGCTCATGGCGGATCTCCTGGAAGGCTGCGCTTGCACGCAGCAGGGATGAAAAAGCGGCAAAAACAAAAAACCCGCGCCTGGCGTCCCGAGCGCGGGTTGAGCGGCCTATGAAAGCCGGCTGTTCCAGAGGCTGATCAGTACAGCTTCTTGGGCAGCTGCATGCTGCGCACGCGCTTGTAGTGGCGCTTGACGGCGGCAGCCTTCTTGCGCTTGCGCTCGGCCGTGGGCTTTTCGTAGAACTCGCGTGCGCGCAGGTCGGTCAGCAGGCCCAGTTTTTCGATGGTGCGCTTGAAGCGGCGCAGCGCAACTTCATAGGGTTCGTTTTCTTTAACGCGGATGGTGGTCATTAGTGGAAATTTCCAGATATCTGTGCTGCCAGAGGGTTCCTGGGAAGATCGGGCCCAGAAGCCATGCGCAGCGGTTTCGCCCGTCTCTATGTAACTAGTATTGGCCGACGGGGCAATTGCCAGCAAAGCGAAGCATTATAAGCGAGTGGTAGCGCTTGCGCCAGAGTGCATGTGCGGCCAGGGTCAGTCCTTGGGCAGGGACTGCGCGCAGGCCTGGGCGCTGGCCCAGGCCCATTGGAAGTTGTAGCCGCCCAGCCAACCCGTGATGTCGACGACCTCGCCTATGAAGAACAGGCCCGGCTGGGTTTTGCACTCCATGGTCTGTTGGGACAGGGCCTGGGTATCCACGCCGCCCAGCGTGACCTCTGCCTTCTTGTAGCCCTCGGTGCCCGTGGGCGTGATCTCCCAGCGCGAGAGCCGTTGCGCGAGTGCAATCAAGGCCTTGTCCGATGCCTCGGCAATGGGGCGCTGCCAGGCTGCGTCCTGCTGCACCCAGGCATCGGCCAGGCGTGCGGGCAGCCACTGCGCGAGTTCGTTGGCGATGAGCTTGCGCGAGCGGTTCTTGGCGGCGAGCAGCTCGGCCTGCAGGTCGACTGCGGGGGCGAGATTGATGGCGATCGGCGTGCCTGGCTGCCAGTAGCTCGATATCTGCAGCACGGCCGGGCCCGAGAGGCCGCGGTGGGTGAACAGCAAATCCTCCAGAAAAGCCATGCGGCTTTTCTTGCTGCCGGTACTGATCTCCACAGGCAAGGCCAGGCCTGCAAGACCTGCATAGGCCTGCCAGGCCGCGCCGTCGAAGGTGAGCGGAACCAGACCGGGCGAGCGCTCCACCAGCGGCAGGCCGAACTGCTGGGCGAGGCGGTAGCCAAGATCCGTGGCTCCTATCTTGGGAATGCTCAGGCCCCCGGTGGCGATGACCAGGCTGCGGCTGCGAATCAGACCTTTGTCACTTTGAATTTGATAGCTGCCAGCGCTTGATACATCAGCGCTGGAGGGCGTTTTGACTGAAAACTCCACGGATTCCACGCGGCAGGGCTGCCAGAGCGTGACCTGGCCGGCCGCACACTCGGTCTGCAGCATGGCAATGATGTCCTCGGCAGAGCGGTCGGCAAACAGCTGGCCCTTGTGTTTTTCGTGGTGGGCAATGCCATGCCGCTCCATGAGGGCGATGAAGTCTGCAGGCGTGAAGCGCGACAGGGCAGAGCGGCAGAACTGGGGGTTGCGCCCCAGAAAATGCTTGTGTGGTGCACGCACATCCAGGTCGCGGTTCGTGAAATTGCAGCGCCCGCCACCGGAAATGCGAATCTTCTCGGCCAGCTTGGGCGCATGGTCTATGAGCAGCACGGACAGCCCGCGCTGCCCGGCCTGGGCCGCACAGAACAGGCCGGCCGCGCCCGCGCCGATGATGACGGCGTCGAAATCAAAAGTGGACACAACAATCGAAAGAGCAAAAAAGGCGATTGTCCCTCAGCGGCGGCAGTAGCCCTCGGCGGGCTTGTCATGGCAATGCCCGGTGCTGGGACAGGGCGTCAGGGCTGCTGCTCCCTGGGAAGACGGCGTCGAAGGCGGCTCGGGAGCGTCACCCTTTCCAGGTAAAAGGGAATTTCAGCTGTTTGATGAACCCGTTGGGCACATAGTCGCCAAGCACGCCGTATTGCTCGGGCCAGAGTTTGTCGCTTTTCACGGCCGTGCCGAACAGATAGTCGAGAAATGCGAAGTGGGCTGAATAGTTCTTGTCCAGGGCCTCCTGGTCCTGGCTGTGGTGCCAGTGATGGAAGTTGGGCGTCACCAGTACATAGCGCAGCGGCCCCAGACGTATGCTGACGTTGGCGTGATTGAACACGGCCTGAAAGCCCACGATGACGATGTAGGCGTCGATCACGTCCTTGGCAAAGCCCAGCACGTAGATGGGGGCCAGCACCAGGGTGCGTGTGATCAGCAGCTCCAGAATGTGCTGGCGCGAGCCTGCGAGCCAGTCCATGCTTTTCACGCTGTGGTGTACCGCGTGCAGGCGCCACAGCGCGGGTACTTCGTGGTAGGCACGGTGCGTCCAGTATTGCACCAGGTCGGCCACGAGAATGATCAGAAACAGCGCCACCCAGAAATTCAGCCCCTGGACCCAGCCGCGTATGCCGTCGCTCGCAGCCCAGCCGAAGAACTTGTGGACCATGAGGTTGGTGGCCAGCAGCACAAAGCCCACGACCATGTGGTTGACGATGAAGTGATGAAAGTCCGTCTGCCACTCGGCGCGAAACACAGGCTGGTCCTTGCGCAGTGCAAACAGCTTTTCGATGAAGATGAAGATCAGTGAGCTGCCCAGCAGGTCGAGAATGAACCAGTCCAGACCGATGTAGGGCGTGTGATCGGGAAAGTTGGGGTCGACCTCGACCTTGTGGCCGCCGAGCATGGCCGAGACGGCCACAAGGCCGAATGCAAAGCTCGACAGCCAGCGCGAGCGGTTGAAGATGATGTTGACCAGGGACAGTGCGCCGGCAACGACCATGGACCAGAACAGTATCTGGCGCATGAGGCTTACGTCATAGCTTTTGCGCAGTTCGGGTGTGGTCAGGTATTCAGGAAAGTGAAAGGCCAGAACACCCAGCAGGCACAGCATGCCCAGGGTCAGGGCAATCACGCCAGAGATCAGGCCCCGGCCCTTGCGTAATTCGCCGTGGCTGTCGGTGAAGACCTTGAGTTTTTCTAGCATGTGGATTGCTTGCGTCGTTTTCTGGTGGGCGCGAGTTTATATGAGGCTTGTGCTTCAAGCGTTGTGGAGATTTGTCAGATCCTGTTCGAGCTCTTGCGCTTTCGCCCCCTGAGCTGGCCGGCCTGGGCGCTGGCAAGGCCAGAGACAGCAAGCCAGGGGTGCTGTCTGGGCTTCGCTGTCGCCCCCTTTCAGGAGGTGGCCACCAAGCGGCCCAGGGGATAGTCAGTCTCCCAGGCAGCAATGCCTTGCACCACATCACCCACGACGATGACGCTGGGGCTGGACAGGCCGGTTTCGGCCAGGCACAGGGGCAGGGCGCCCAGTGTGGTCAAGGCGTGGCGCTGCTGGGGCAGGCTGGCGTTTTCTATGACGGCCACCGGCGTAGCCGATGGCAGGCCGTGCAGCAACTCGTGGGAGATGTGCTGGCTGCTGCTCACACCCATGTAGATCACCAGGGTCAGGCGTGCATCGCGTGCCGTGGCTGCCAGCTGGCGCCAGTCGGTGCCCGCATCGCCGGGCTTGGCATGGCCGGTGATGAAGACCACGCCATGGGCGCGGTCCCTGTGGGTGAGCGGTGCTCCGAGGCTGGTCAGGCCGGCCAGACCAGCCGTGATGCCGTTCACAACCTCGACTTCTACACCGGCTGCGCGCAGATGCTCGACCTCCTCGCCGCCGCGTCCGAAGATGAAGGGGTCGCCGCCCTTGAGGCGCACCACGTTTTCTCCCTCATGAACGGCTTGCAGCATGAGCTTTTCGATGAACGCCTGGGGTGTGCTCTTGCAACCACCGCGCTTGCCCACATGGACGATGCGCGCACTGGAACTTGCATGGGCGAGCACGGCGTCGTTGACGAGGTCGTCCACGAGCAGCAGGCTTGCGGCCTCGATGGCCTTGACGGCCTTGAGCGTGAGCAGCTCGGGATCGCCGGGGCCGGCGCCGACCAGCGTGCAGCGGCCCTGGCGGACGGGGTGGGGTGTGCCTGCTTGAGGTGCGCTGGTTTCAGACATGGGATTTTTCCGGGTTCTGTGGAAGGTCCTGCATCGAAATTTGCAGCAAGTTTTGAGCCAGGGCCTGGAGTGCCTTGGCTGGACGCTGATCCATGGCCTGGTGCAGCACCGAGATGAAGCTCACCTGGCGGGTGATCGAATCGGGCACGGGAATGCGCCCGGCCAGCATGGCCTGTATGTATTCGGCCGTGCTGGCTGCGTCCAGGCCTGCGGGCAGGGGCGGTGTCGTCTGGCCGTGGCTTGGCGTGGACTCCTGGGCAAAGCCGCACTCGCCGTTCAGCCAGACCTGCATGGCCGGCTGGCGACGCAGATCGGCAACGGCTTCGCCTTCGGTGCCACGCAGCAAGAGGCCCGAGCTTTGGCGCAGCGCCAGTGTGGCGGCCATGGACTGTGCATATTCGGGATGGGTGTAGCTGCTCACGACGAGGCTGGCCGGGGTGTCCCGCTGCCCGCCTGCCAGAGGGTCCAGCAGCTTGACCAGGCTGTGCGCGGGATTGCGCAGCCCTATCTGGCGGCGGACCTGCAGCAGCTTTTCCAGACCCGGGGCAAAGGCCTGGGTCGGTATCCAGCAGGCCTGGCCCGGGACCAGGGGCCCTGGCTGCGTGAGCACAGGCCACTGCAGCTCGCGCCATATCGCCTGGGTGTCGATGCGCAAGTCCTCGCTCGCACTGCCATGCACCAGAACGGGTAGGCCCTGGCGTGCGAGCAGGGCGGCCAGCAGCGCAGTGAGGTTGGGCAGCTTGCGCGCACCGTTATAGCTGGGAAGTATCACGGCGGGCAGCCGGCCCCCGGGCCAGGCGGGCAGGGATTGCTCGGTGGCATCCAGAAAGCCGGCCATCTCTTCGGCGGTTTCGCCCTTGATGCGCATGGCCACGCAAAAGGCGCCGACTTCGAGCTCGCTCACACGGCCATCGAGCAACTGTCTCCAGAGATCGGCTGCGTGCTCGCGGCTGAGCGGGCGTGCACCCTTGGTGCCACGGCCAATGTCTTTTAAATAATGTGAAATGCCCATGGTTCAGGGTCTGAGGCTCAGGGTGGGAAGCGTATTCTTTCACGTGTTTGATAACTATTTGTTATATGAAGATGCGGGCCGCATCCTCACTTTCGGAAATGGGGCTTCCCACACACAAGGGCGCTGGCAGGTCAAGATCACCGTCTTGGCAAGAGGAGGCGGGCTGCAGGTGAAAGCCTGCGCCAGCCCGGCTTGATCACCCGGTGCGTCTTGAGGTCGCAACAGAGATCGGCAGGACGTCACCGGCAAGCTCTAAGATCGCTGGTTCGGTAACTGTTTTTACATATACAAGCCACGTTGCTTGGCAGCAGCTTTTTCTGAGGAGAAATTTCATGGTCGATTCTTCATCCCTGACCGACGAGCTCATGGGCCAGTTGCAGGGCGCTCCCATGCAAGGCCTGGCACAGCAACTCGGCGTTGACAGCGTGCAGACCGAGCAGGCTGTGGGCCTGGCCTTGCCCATGCTGTTTGGTGCCTTGGGGCAGAACGCATCCCAGCCGCAGGGCGCTGCCGATCTGCTCGGGGCCTTGAAAGGCGGTGGCGGCGGCATGGATCTGGGCGGCTTGCTCGGCGGCCTGCTGGGCAATGGCGGTGCTGCCTCGGCGGGCGGCCTGGGGTCGATTCTGGGTTCGGTGCTGGGCGGTGGGGCTGCAGGCCAGGGCAGCGATGCAGGCGCCATCCTGGGTCAGGTGTTCGGTGCCGGGCGCCAAAAGGCAGAGTCCCAACTGGGCCAGGCCACGGGGCTGGGCGGCAATGCCGGTCAGTTGCTGACCTTGCTCGCACCCATCGTGATGTCCTTTCTGGCCCAGCGCGTGCAGGCCGGTGGCATGAGTGCCAGCGACCTCGGGCAGACCCTGGGCAAAGAGAGTAGTCAGATCCAGGCCAAGGGCGGTGCCGCCGGCGGCTTGCTGGGCAGCCTGCTCGATCAGAACGGTGACGGCAAGCTGGACATGGGAGATTTGATCAAGCTGGGGACGGGTTTGCTGGGCAAGCGCTAGACCGTGTCTTGGGCCCGGCTTTGGCGGGCGCAACAGGGTTGATCCCGGTGGGGTTGAGATTGCAATCGCCTCCCATGCCCGCGACACTGGATGGCAGGCGCGCATCGAGCGCTGACATCCAAGGAGAGCGAGCATGAGTACAGTGGCAGACATCCTCAAGGCCAAGGGCAGCAATTCCATCTACAGCGTAGCTGCTTCGGACACCATGCTGCTGGCCTTGCAGCGCATGGCTGAAAAGGGCGTGGGCGCGCTGCTGGTGCTGGATGATGCGCATATCGCAGGCATCATCACCGAGCGTGACTATGCGCGAAAGATTGCCTTGCAGGGCCGTAGTTCGGCCGCGACCACGGTGGGCGAGGTCATGACGCGCAAGGTGCACTGCGTCTCGCCCGAGCAAAGCAGCGAGGAGTGCATGTCGCTCATGACTTCGCTGCGCATACGCCATCTGCCTGTGCTCAATGCCCATCGCCAACTGCTGGGCATGATCTCCATCGGTGACATCGTCAAGGAGATCATCTCGGCCCAGCAGTTCACCATCCAGCAGCTGGAGCACTACATCAGCGGGGCCCCGCCCGTGCATGTGTAGAGGTTAAGGTGGAGGCGGGGCCATTGCGGCATGCGGGCCGCAGGCCCCGTGCGCAGACCCTACACTTGCGCCCATGAGTCTGCTAATTTTGGGCATAGAGTCCTCCTGCGATGAAACCGGCGTGGCCCTGGTGCGCACGCCCGAGGGCGCGGGCCTGCCCCAGCTGCTGTCCCATGCCTTGCACAGCCAGATCGAGATGCACCGTGCCTATGGCGGTGTGGTGCCCGAGCTTGCGAGCCGTGACCACATCCGCCGCGTGCTGCCCCTGACCCAGCGCGTGCTCGATGATGCGGGCTGTGCGCTCGACGAGGTTGATGTGGTTGCGTTCACGCGCGGCCCGGGCCTGGCGGGCGCCCTGCTCGTGGGCGCGGGCGCGGCCTGCGCCATGGCGGCAGCGCTGGACAAGCCCGTGCTGGGCATACACCACCTCGAAGGCCATTTGCTGTCGCCGTTTCTGAGTGCCGATCCACCCGAGTTCCCGTTCGTGGCCTTGCTGGTCTCGGGCGGCCACACCCAGCTCATGCGTGTGGACGGCGTGGGCCGCTATGCCATTTTGGGCGAGACCATAGACGATGCGGCTGGCGAGGCCTTCGACAAATCGGCCAAGCTGCTGGGCCTGCCTTATCCGGGCGGGCCAGAGCTGGCGCGCCTGGCGCAAGGCGGGGATGAGCAGGCCTTCAAGTTGCCCCGGCCGCTGCTGCATTCCGGGGACCTGGATTTTTCCTTTGCCGGGCTCAAGACGGCAGTGCTCACCCAGGCGAAAAAACTCGGTGATGAGCTCGATGCGCGCAAGGCCGATCTTGCGGCCAGCACCCAGGCGGCCATCGTCGAGGTGCTGGTCAAGAAGACCCTGGCTGCCTTGAAGCAGACGGGCATGAAGCGCGTGGTCGTGGCCGGCGGCGTGGGGGCCAACAAGATGCTGCGTGAGCAGCTGGATGCGGCCTGTGCCAGGCGCCAGATCCGCGTGCATTACCCCGAGCTGCATCTGTGCACCGACAACGGCGCCATGATTGCCATGGCTGCGGCCATGCGCCTGCAGGCCGGGCGCGAGGCCGCGCAAAAGAGCTATGCCTTCGACGTCAAGCCGCGCTGGCCCCTGGATTCACTGGCCTGAAAAAGCATAGCTGCCAGCGCTTGTCCTATGGTGATTCCAGATAGGTTTTGACCTGAAATCTCCTGGGGGCAAGCGCTGGCAGCTATTGTTTTGAAGGGCTAGCGGCGAGGTCCGGGCTTACTCAACGACCAGGGTCGTGGCCTTGCTCTCGGGGGCCTTGCGTGCCAGCGTCAGGGTCAGCACGCCGTGTTCGAGCTTGGCGCGGCTCTGGGCGGCATCGATTTCGTGGTCGAGCTCCCAGGCGCGCTGCACCTGGCGCGCAGCATCTTCGACGCTGCTCACGCGCACCACGCTGCCTTCTATGCTGATCTGCAATTGCTCGCGGGCCAGGCCCGGAAGGTCGGTTTGCAAGGTGGTGGCCTTTTCGTCGCGCTGCACCTGGACATTCGCGGGTGCTGCAGTGTGGCCCAGGGTGTCTTGCAGAAAGCGCTGCAGGGAAAGGTCGGCGGCGCGAGGGGTGAAAGCGTTGCGGCGAAGAACGGGCGTGAAAATCATGGTGAGTCAGCTCCTATAAACTGCGCGGCTTTGGCTGTTGCCGCATGCTTTACAGATAGGCGGCGCAAGCTGCTTTTCAAGAGGAATTTTGTGATGAATAAATTGCGCCGCCGCATCTTGAAAAGTGGCGTCACGACGCTATGTGCAGGCGCCTTGCCCGCATGGGCGCTGAATCGCAGCCCCATCAAGCTGGGCCTGATCGAGAGCCTGTCGGGCCCGTTTGCGAACACCGGCGAGCCCGTGTATCGCAACCTGCTGTGGGCCACGGAGCGCGTGAACGCGCGCGGCGGCGTGCGTCTGGCAGCGGGTGCCTCGCATCCGCTGGTGCTGGAACGCTATGACAGCAAGGGCCAGAACGAGGAGGCCTTGTCGGCCCTGCGCGCGGCCATAGACAACGGCGTGCGCGTGGTGCTGCAGGGCAACTCCTCGGCCGTGGCAGCGGCACTCATCGACGCCATCCAAAAGCACAACGAGCGCGATCCCGCGCGCCGCGTGCTCTACCTCAATTACTCGGCCGTGGACCCCGCGCTGACCAACGAGAAGTGCAGCTTCTGGCATTTCCGCTTCGATGCCCATGCCGACATGCGCATGACGGCCCTGATGCAGGTGCTCAGGGAAGATGCGGACATAGGCAGCGCCTACCTGATAGGTCAGGACTACAGTTTTGGCCAGGCCGTGCTGCGCGAGGCCAGAAACCAGCTGGGCCGGCTCAGGCCCGATGTGCTGGTCGTGGGCTATGAGCTGCATCCCGTGGGGCGCATCAAGGACTTTGCCCCGTATGCGGCCAAGATCAAGCGCAGCGGCGCCCAGGCCGTGGTCACGGGCAACTGGGGCAACGATCTGATGCTGCTGGTCAAGGCCGCACGCGAGGCCGGGTTCGAAGGGCGCTTCTACACCTTCTATGGCAACGCCCTGGGCGCGCCCGCAGCCATGGGCGAAGCCGGCGTGGGCAAGGTGCTGGCCGTGGCCGACTGGCTGCCCAATGTGGCCACGCCCGAAAGCGCGCAGTTCTACAAGGCCTTCAGGCAGCGCTTTCCCAGGCCCGAGGATGACTATGTGCATATGCGCATGCAGCTCATGATCGAGGCCCTGGCCCAGTCCATGGAGAAAGCTGGCAGCACCGACACCCTGGCCGTGGCGCGTGCCCTGGAGACGGCGCGCGTCGAGCTCGCGGGCCGCGCCGGCCATATGCGCGCCGAGGACCACCAGTTTCAGCAGCCCCTGGTCGTGGGCATGATGCAGCGCAAGGGCAGTGCGGGCGTGGCCTTCGATGTCGAAGGCTCGGGTTATGGCTTTCAGGTCATCAAGGAGATCGGCGCAGAGCAGGCTCAGCTGCCGACCATGTGCCGTATGCACAGGCCTTGAAGCGCTCTTGGCTGGGCGCATGAAAAACGCCGCCCCCGGTTTCGGAGGCGGCGCCCAGTCAACCCGAAAAGACTTCAGCCCGCAAAGACTTCAGTCAGTTCGCGTCACGGCTTGCCCTGGTCAGGCTTGCTGTAGTCGCACACACCCTCCGGGAAGATGCTCTTGAGCGCCTGGACCTGGGTGGCATTGGGCGTCCAGCTGCCATAGGTGCCGTCGCTTACAGCCTGGTCCACGCTCTTGAGCGCGCATTTGAAGATGCCGCCTTCGATGGGTGCACCGGCAACGATGCGGGAAGTGCCGTACATCGGGAACTGCGTGGTGCAGGCGCCCTTGGGCTTGCTGTCCAGTATCCCGTCCCAGACCGAGGCCCCCGAGGCTATGGGCTTGCCCGCCGTGTCAAAGCAGCTGTCCACGGCGCGTGCGGGGCGGTTTTCGGCCACGCTGCGACCGGGGTTGGCGCGGATCTGGCCCATCCATTCGTCCACGACCTCCAGGGCCATGGGCACCTGGTCGAAGTCGTTGCCCTTGGTGGCCGGGGTCTGGGTGAACCAGATCGCCTGGTGGTCCGAGCTGCCCATGGCCGCACGGATGCGCTTGCGCACCGCAAACGACTGGTGGGCGTTGTGCATGTCCAGGCGGTGTTCCAGGTAGGGGTGCCAGTCAATGGTCGGTATGTCGGTCTTGCCATGGAAGACCAGACCGGACTGGTACATGGCCTTGATGGCATCCACATCTCCTCTGGAGCGAGGGGCTGGTTTCTCGGGGTCGGCCGGGTTCCAGCGGTTCATGTTGCGCATGCCCCAGGGGTCGAAGTAGCCGGCAACGGTGGCGGCCTTTTGCTGCTCGGCGCTGCCCGTGCCGTTATAGGGGAAGCCTTCGCTCACCATCTCGCCGGGCTGCTTCCAGCCGCCTATCTTCAGGTTCAGGTCCAGGAACTCGACGGGGCTGATCTTGCCGTCCTTCATGGCTTGCAGGCCGTATTGCACGCCCACGTTGTCCCAGGTCGAGCGTGGATAGCCGTCGGCGCCCAGGCCATAGACGTTGAGCACATCGTCGAAGTGGCTGAAGCCGGAGAAGCTGAAGCGGCTGATGTCCATGCGCCCGCCGGCGCTGGCCTTGGCGAGGATGCCGTCGGCATCGAACTTGGGATTCATGGCGCCGGCCGTGAGCCCCATCCAGGCGTTGCGGCATTCGGTCGAGCCCGGAGCCATCTTCACATCGGGCAGGTAGGGCTGAAGGCCCAGGAAGGGGTTGACCACGCTGTCCTCGGCATTCATGCCCACGAGCCAGGTGCGGTTCTTTGTGGTCTGCCACTTGCCGCTGGCTGCGTCGGTCACGTCCATGTAGTACTCGAGCAGCTCGCAGTCGCCCACATGGGGGATCTGGCCGACCATGTCGGGATAGGGCTGCACGGCCACGGCGGCATCCAGCAGGCCGGGGTGATTCTGCGGGTAGACGTACTGCTGTATGGCGCCACCGGAAGCTCCGAGGCCCACGGTATAGCTGGGCACGCCATAGCGCTTGATGAAGCCCTCCTTGGTCATCATCGCGGTCTCGCCGCCCAGCACCAGGTTGTAGTGCTCGCCCGTGCGGTTGCCTGTGGAGTAGGCCACCGCATAGCCCTTTGCCAGCGCATCGACCAGGCCGGCGCGCTTGTCGGGACCGCCCTGGTAATGGCCAAAGCCCACGCCGCCCTGGAAGTGATAGACCAGGCGGCCGTTCCAGAGGCTGGTGTCGGGCTTGGCCGGGTTCTCGCCCATGGGGGCCAGCATCACGTACTGGTAGATGAAGCGGTTGATGGTGCCGCGCTCCCAGCGCACGATGAAGTCCACGGTGCGGCCGTCAGTCAGCGTGGTCGTGCCCATGTCGGCCGGGCGCGAGCCGTCGCTGGGCATGGGCTTGTAGTCGCCATGGCTCTTCTTGCCCGCGGGCAGGTAGTAATACTCCACGTAGGAGTCGATGGAGCAGTTCTTGCTGTAGCCCACCACATTGCCGTCGCTCTTGACCGCAAAGTATTTGCTGTCCTGGGTATCGACCAGAGGCTCCTTGCCAAGATCGCTGACCACCGAGCACAGAAAGGGCTCCTGCTGCGGGCCCGAGAACATCGGGCCGGTGATGGGGTGGTTGGTGAGCTTGAGCTCGGCCAGCTTACCGTGGCTTGCATGGCGCACTTCGAGCTGGTTGTCGCCGAGCTTGAGGCCCTTGACCAGGGCCTGCATGCGCGTGGCGGTGGCGCTCGCGCGCTCGGGCGTGGTCTGGCTGCCGTTGAGCCAGAAGGACAGCTGGGCCTGGTCTTTTTCTGGCGCATCCACGGCCACCAGCACATCGCCGCCGGACACGTACTGGGGCTGGCTGGAGAGTGCGCTGAGCTTGACCTGCGGAGGCTCGGTGGGGGTCGTGGGGGTGGTCGACGGGGAGTCGCTGCCGCCGCAGGCGGCGACCAGGGCGGCGCAGGCCGCGCTCACGGCCAGAAGGTGGAAGGGCTTCACGTTGTTTGTCTCCTCTGTGGCGGATCGGGCGGCTCGGCCGCTGCGTCTGCCGTTGTGTGGGCTGTGCCGCGTGCGTGTCGGCGGCCAACCCATGGTAGGCACAGGCTGGAAGGCTGAACAGTCGGAAGAGCGGGCCTGGGCTGTCAGATTTCGATGACGCGGCCGCACCGCTGTGGTGGGCGCTCTAGTCGAGCAGCCGGTTGTGCATGGCGTATTGCACGAGCTGGGCGTTGGAGCTCAGCCCCAGCTTTTCCAGAATGCGCCTGCGGTAGGTGCTCACGGTCTTGACGTTGATGCGCAGATGCTCGGCAATGCTGGTCAGCGCATCGCCGGCGACGATCATGCGCAGTATCTGCGACTCGCGCGCCGACAGCTTTTCATGCGGCCTGGGATGCGAGGCCAGGCCGTTCATGGAGTCCAGCAGGGCCGCGGATATCGATGGCGTCACGAACTTCTTGCCCTGGCGCACCTGACGTATGGCGGTGATCAGGTCGCGCGCCTCCATGTCCTTGGCCACATAGCCCATGGCGCCGCAGCGCAGTGCGCGCAACGCGTACTGGGGCTCGGAATACATGCTCAGCATGATCACCTGAACCTCGGGGTGGCGCGCATGTATCAGGGTCAGCAGATCCAGGCCGCTGCGCTCGGGCAGGTTGATGTCCAGCAGCAGCACCTCGATGGAGCCGCAGGCCAGCAGCTCCAGGCCGTGGCGCCAGTCCCCGGTGTCCTGCACGCAGCCCATGTCGGAGGCTTCCTGCAGCACCTTGCGCAGGCCCGAGCGGAACATGGCGTGGTCATCGATGATGAGAATGTGGATCATGCGTGCATGGCCAGCGGATTGCTGACGATGGGCGCGGTCAGCACCACGCGCGTGCCCTGGCCCGGGGCCGAGTCTATGCGCAGCTCGCCGCCGAGCTCGTGCGCACGTTCGCGCATGGAGATCAGGCCCAGGGAAAAGCGCAGGGGATTGGGCTCGAAGCAATCGGCTGCGGCCATGCCACAGCCGTTGTCCTCGATCTCGAGCACGAAGTCGTCTGCCTCATGGCGCAGGCGCACAACCACGGCCGTGGCTTTGGCGTGGCGTGCGACATTCGTCAAGGCCTCCTGAAAGATGCGAAATACGCCGATAGAGCGCCAGCGCGGCAGGTCGAGCTCGAAGTCCAGCGGCTCCAGGCTGGCCCGCAGACCGGCGCGCTCGCGAAAGCGCGCCAGATGGCTGGCCATGGCTGCAGCCAGGCCCAGGTGGTCCAGCGCCTGGGGGCGCATGGACTCGGAGATCTCGCGCACATTGCCTATGGCCTCGACGAGCAGGGCGTTGAGGTCGGCTGCAATCCCGCGTATGGCGCTGGAGCGCGAGCGCCGTGCGATGCGACCCACATCCAGCTTCATCGAGGTCAGCAGCCCGCCCAGCACATCGTGGACTTCGCGCGCGTACTCGGCGCGCTGCTGCTCGCGCATGGTGTTGAGATAGGAGGCGAGCTGCCGGTACTCCTGGCGCGACTGGCGCAGCTCTTCATCGCGCAGCAACTGCTCGGTCACATTCACGCCGACGCCAACCACTGCAGGGCGGCCGCGAAACTCCATGGCCTGGCCGTGGACCTCGATATAGACCACATGGCCGTCGCGGTGCAGGCCACGGGTGATGAAGCGCATGCTCTTGACCTCGCCCGAGATGCGGCGGTTGTAGCGGTCCATGACCTCGGCTTCATAGTCCGGCGGCACGCATTCGCGCAGCGGCCGGCCCACGACCTCGTCACCGTTGTAGCCGGCCATGCCTGCAAAGGTGTCGTTGCTGTACTGAAAGTTGGCGTCCTGCAGGATGTAGATGCCGGCCACGGACTGCCTGGCGATACTGCTGAGCGCAATCGCCGGGCTTTCGGGAAAAAGGGGGGCAGGAGGTTGCCTCATTGGCCTGCGTGCTGGCATGGCGGGGGCCATGTCTCCATTTGTAATAGTAGTCAGGGCGATTATGTGCGCCAACCGTACCTGCACGGACCCCAGTGATTTCCCGGTTGCGCCCGCTTTGCGCCTGCTTTGTGCCCGTTTTTCTGACAGCGCTTTCCCGGTGATCTGACTTGTGGGTAACCTGTCTTGACTCTTAGCATGGACTGGCGGGCCGCGCAGGCAGACGCTTCTTGCCACGCGGCGCGGCAGACATAAGAAATACGGTCCCATCACCGTGCGGGAGACAAGACATGAGACTCTTTTCCTTGGCAGCCGGCCCCTGGGCCGCGCTGGGCCTGGCTGCGGCCCTGATGGCTGGCTGCGGCGGCAGCGACGGCCCCGCGTCGGTGGACAGCGGGGGCGGCAACGGTGAGGGCGGCTCTTCCGGACCCGGGCCGACAGCGCCCCAGGTCTCGCTGGCCGGCCTCAAGTTCTGGGCGGGCGAGCAGGGGCCTTCGGGGCCCACGCAGTTCAGCGGTCCGCAGCAGCAGCCTTTTCTGTGCCGCACGCTGGAGTCCAACCTGGGGGCACCCGAAGTGGACAACCAGGACGGCGTGGGCCAGCCCGTGTACGAGATCCCAGGCGACCGCAGTTCGCGCCTGCTGGGCTACAGCGCGCGCTGCAGCGTCAAGACCCAGGTGCGCTACTTCTACTACACGGGCAGCGACTTTGCGGTCTTCGACCCCGCAACCCAGTTCGCGAACCCTCCGGCCAATCTGCAGCGGCTCTCGCTGAACGGGGCCGAGCTGCCCTTTGTGGTGCGCGTGGAGGCCGGCACCATCAACCGCTTTGCCTACAGCGTGGCCATGTTGGCGCCATATGCGGAAAGCGCCGACAGCCCCGAGGCCCTGGACAAGAGTGCCTGGAATCAGAAGATGGTCTACTGGATGCGCGGCGGCGTCGGCGTGGGCCGCCAGCAGGGCAAGGCCATGTGGTTTGGCGGCCTGTGGAGCGAGGAGCGCCCCATCATGCCCAAGCTGCTGGCCCAGGGCTATGCGGTGGTCTCCTCCTCGGGCAACGAAACCGGTGTGCACTACAACCTGCGCCTGGCCGAGGAGACGGCCGTCATGGTCAAGGAGCACTTCGTCCAGACCTATGGTGCGCCCAAGTACACGGTGGCCATGGGCATCTCGGGCGGGGCCGTGCAGCAATACGTGTTCGGGCAAAACAGACCCAAGGGCCTGTTCGATGCGGGCGTGCCCATACAGTCCTACCCGGACATGGTGACCCAGGCGATCTATGTCTCGGACTGTTCGCTTCTGGAGAAGTATTTCTACGACGAGGTGGCGCTCAATGCGGGCTCATTGTGGGGAACCTGGAGCAATCGCACGCTCGTAGAAGGCCTGGCCACCAGCGATCTGCTGCCCGGCGGCAAGAAGAACAAGTTCCTGCCCTCGCTGAGCGCATCCTCGGAATGCATAGAAGGCTGGGGCACGGCAGGGCCGGGCGTGATCAATCCCGTGTTCTACGACCCTGCGTTCAACTCCGTGGCCGCAGCCACGGGCTGGAGCGCGAACTGGGCCGCCAATGTGAAGTGGACGCACTGGAACGACCTGGAGAACATCTACGGCAGAAACGACAAGGGCTTTGCCCCGATTCCCATCGACAACGTGGGCGTGCAGTACGGCCTCAAGGCATTCAAGAGCGGCAGCATGGATGTGGATGAATTCCTGCGCATCAATGCCTGCGTGGGCAGCTGGAAGGAGCAGGAGCAGTTCGTCAACTGGGCCATGGCCAGCGATCCGTTCGACAGCGCCAACATGCACCGCAGCAGCGATTGCCGCACGGCCGCAGGCACGCCTGCCAGGCGGCGCAGCGGCGACCTCGGCGCCATGCAGGCGGCCTATGCCTCGGGACAGGTGTTCAGCGGGCGCACGCTGGATATTCCCCTGATCGATCTGCGGCCCTGGAAGGAGGATGTGCTGGACATGCACAACTCGCGCCAGTCCTTCTCGGCGCGTGCACGCCTGCAGGCCGCAGGCGGCAAGCAGGACAACCAGGTCATCTGGATCACGGGCGAGACCAGCGCCGCCGGCGTGGCCACGCGTGCCATGGATGCGCTGGCCGTGCTCGACAGCTATCTGAGCACGGGCAGCAAGCCCCAGCGTTTCATGGATCAGTGCTTCAACGCCCAGGGCCAGACGATTGCGGCCGGCAGCACGGTGTGGAGCGGCGTCATGGACGACCAGGCCCCCGGCGCCTGCACCAGCAGCTACAGGATCTACAGCAGCCCGCGCATGGAGGCCGGAGACTCCTTGCGCGGCGACATGTTCAAGTGCGCGCTCAAGCCCCTGGCCACGGCCCTGGCCGATGGCACCTACGGCAGCCAGACCTTTGGCAGTGCGCAAAAGGACTGGCTGGCACGCATTTTCCCCGACGGGGTCTGCGATTACAGCCAGCCCGATACAGGCCGTCCGGCCAAGCTTTGATGGGAGGATTTGTCATGCCTAAGCGTTTTTTCCAGACTCCGTGGGCGGCCCTGGGCCTGCTGGCGGCTGCCGTGCTCGCCGGCTGCGGCGGCTCGGACGGGTCGGGCCAGCCCGCACCGCCCAAGCCGGCCGCGCTGACGCTGCAGGTCCTGTCCAGCCGGGCCGACATGGTCAGTGGCGGCTCGGCCGTGGTCCGGGTGGGCTTGCCCGAAGGCATCCAGGCTTCCGAAGTGCGTGTTTTCGCAGGACAGGCCGAGGTCACGTCGGCTCTTGCCGCAGATGCCCAGGGCCGGCATCTGCAAGGCCTGGTCGAGGGCCTGGCCCTGGGAGAGAGCCGCCTGCTGGCGCGCGTGGGTGAGGCCGACAAGCCCAAGGCCCTGGGCGAGCTGGCCCTGGTCAGCCATGCGGCCGATGCGCCGGTCTTCTCCGGCCCCCGGCTCACGCCTTTCGAGTGCCGTACCGTGAATGCCGAGCTGGGTGCGCCTCTGGATGCAAACTGCTCCGTGGCCACGAGGCATGACTGGTTTTACCTGACCACGGCGGCCCAGCCCCAGTTCCTGCCCCTGGCCGACCCCCTGGGGCCTAGGCCGGCCGATCTGGCGAGCACGACCACGCTGGAGGGCCGGAACGTGCCCTTCATCGTGCGAGTGGAATCGGGCACCATCAACCGCTCCATCTATCGCATCGCCGTGCTCGACGATCCGCAAAAGGCCGGTCAGTGGAATGGCGCCTGGAACGGGCGCGTGGTGTTTCGTTTTGGCGAATCCACGGCCGCCCAGTACAACCAGGGCTCGAACACCTTCAAGGACGTGTTCAAGACCAGCGACCTGACCGACCCGCAGAACGTGGTCGCCCTGGGCAGCGGCTTTGCCTATGTGATGTCCTCGCTGAACATCAACAAGGTCAACGTCAACGACGTGCTTGCGGCCGAGACCGCCATGCGCCTGCGCGAGCACATTGCCAAGACCTATGGCGTGCCGCGCTGGATGCTGGGCATGGGCGGCTCGGGCGGGGCCATTCAGCAGATGCTGATCGCCCAGAACTACCCGGGCATCCTCGACGGCCTCATGCCCGATGCAGCCTTTCCCGATGTGTTCGGCACGGCGCTTGCGGTGTCCGACTGCCGCCTGCTCAACCGCTTCTTCAGGGACCCCGCGAATGCCGCGCTCAACCAGAGCGGCATCCGCCAGGCTTTCGAAGGGCATCTCAACACACCCCTGGGCAATACCTGTGCGAACTGGGATGCGGGCAATGGCGATGCGGTGCTGGCCACGCATGGCTCCATCAATCCGGCCTGCGGCCTGATGGATCAGAGCAAGGTCTATCACCCCGTGACCAACCCCCGGGGCGCGCGCTGCACGGTGTATGACATCAACGTCAACACCCTGGGTCAGGATCCGCTGACGGGCGCCGCGCGCCGGCCCTTGGACAATGTGGGCGTGCAGTACGGGCTGCAGGCCTTGCGCCGGGGCCAGATCAGCATGGGCCAGTTCCTCGACGTGAACGCGGGCGTGGGCGGCTTCGACGCCGACGGCAATCTCACGGCCCGGCGCACCGTGGCCGATGCCGAGGCGCTGCGGCTGAGCTACGAGATGGGGCGCATGGGCTCGGGCGCTGGCGGACTGGCCACGGTGCCCATCATGCACATGCGCGCCTATGCCGAGCCTGCAGGCGACATCCACACCATCTACAACGACATCAAGATCCGCGAGCAGCTGATGCGCTCCAACGGCCGTGCCGACAACCAGGTGATCTGGGTTCTGCCCCACCCGGACCTGGGCGCGCCCGCCGTCAAGACCACCCTGGTGCTGGCCTTGCGCAATGCCTTCACCCAGCGGCTGGGCCTGATGACGCAGTGGCTGGACGGCATTGCCGGCGATGCCGCGCCGCTGAGCACGGACAAGATCGTGCGCTTCAAGCCTGCGCAGGCCGTGGATTCCTGCTGGCTGGCCAGCGATGGCTCGCGCGTGCAGGAGAGCGCAAGCTATGACGGCGCTGGCATCTGCAATGCCGCCTACCCCAAGACAGCGGCGCCACGCATGGTGGCTGGCGCGCCCGTGACCGACGATGTGATCAAGTGCCGGCTCAAGCCGGTTGACGAGGCCGACTATCTGCCGGTCGTGCCCACGGCGCAGGAAAGGCTGCGCCTGAGCAGCATCTTCCCGGATGGCGTCTGCGACTACACCCAGCCCGGCATCGGCCAGACCCGACTCAAGGGAACCTGGCTGAAGTATCCGGCGCCACAGGGCTAGGCGCACAGGGATGGGGAGACGGGGCCTGCCTGCAGCCTGTTGTCGGCTGCGGCAGGGCCCGGTCTGCTCGGCGTATAGTCTTGGGCGCGGAACTTCACTCAGAAAAATGACCAGGAAAAATGCCCATGTCAGCGAGACGCCGGCCACCAAGATGCTGCGCGTTCACAAGATTGCATTCAGCGAGCACCCGTATGACTACGTGGAGCATGGCGGCACCTCGCAAAGTGCGGCCAGCCTGGGCCTGGACGAGCACATGGTGATCAAGACCCTGGTCATGCAGGACCAGGATGCGCGCCCGCTGATCGTGCTCATGCATGGCGACTGCAAGGTCTCGACCAAGAATCTCGCGCGCCAGATCGGCGCCAAGAGCGTGGAGCCCTGTCAGCCCGAGGTGGCCAACCGCCACAGCGGCTATCTCGTGGGCGGCACCTCGCCGTTCGGCACGCGGCGTGCCATGCCGGTGTACATGGAGCAAAGCATTCTCGATCTGCCGCGCATTGCCATCAATGGCGGCAGGCGCGGTTTTCTGGTGCAGCTGGCGCCGCACGACTGCTTCGATCTGCTCGATGCCCAGGCCGTGCAGTGCGCATTGCAGGAATAGCTTTTGCTTGCGCCCGCCCGGTGCAGCGCCTCGGGCCTGTGCTGCATGCATGGGCGCTGTGCGGGGCGCTGGCAAAATAGGCGCTTCAAACGCTTTTGAATATTCAGGGCTGCGGCCGGCTCCAAAGGGGCTGGCCGCAGCCTTTATCGTGGACAAGGACAGGAATTGAACGCGCTCTACCCTCTCATCGCCACCGTGGCCGCCTATCTCACAGGCTCGCTTTCCTTTGCCGTCATCGTGAGCCGCGCCATGGGGCTCAGCGATCCGCGCACCTATGGCAGCGGCAATCCCGGGGCCACGAATGTGCTGCGCTCGGGCAGCAAGGCGGCTGCGGCCGTGACCTTGCTGCTGGATGCGGCCAAGGGCTGGCTGCCCGTGGCCCTGGTGCACTGGTTCGGCGCGGACTTCGGCCTGCATGAGGGCACGCTGGCCCTGGTGGCGGTGGCGGCCTTCCTGGGTCACCTGTACCCGGTGTTCTTCAGGTTCGAGGGCGGCAAGGGCGTGGCCACGGCCCTGGGCGTGCTGCTGGGCATCAACGGCTGGCTGGGGCTGGCCGTGGCCCTGGTCTGGCTGGCCATGGCCGTGCTGTTTCGCTACTCGTCGCTGTCCTCGCTGGTTGCGGCGGTGTTTGCTCCCGTGTTCTATCTGCTGGCCAGCGGCCTGGTCTGGTATGCGGAGACGCCGGTGACGGCGGCCATCATCGCCATGAGCGCGCTCTTGATCTGGCGCCACCGCGAGAACATCCAGCGCCTGCTGGCCGGCAAGGAGTCCAAGCTGGGTCAGAAGAAGGGCGAGGCCGCCAAGGCTGGCGCGGCACCCAAAGGCACAGGCTCCAAAAAGGGCTGAGGCAGGCTGCACCAGAACTGCGGGCGCTCTTGAAAAAGAAGCTGTTAGCGCGTGCTGTATCTGAGTTTCAGCATGTTTTAAACTTGAGTTCCTTACATATCAAGCGCTCCAAGCTCTTTTATTCATAGCCCCCACTATGGCCACCAGCTCCTACGAGCGCATTTATCGCGCCCCTTGTCCCGGTTGTGGTGCGCCTGTGGAGTTCGCCAGTGCCCAGGCCAGCTATGCGATCTGTGAGTTCTGCCGCAGCACCGTGCTGCGTCAGGGCGAGGTGCTGCAGCGCAAGGGCTCCATGGCCGAGGTTTTCGAGGACTACAGCCCGATGCGCATCGGTGCCTCGGGCTCGGTCGAGCGCGACGGCCGCTCCGAGCCCTTTACCCTGGTCGGGCGGCTGCAACTCAAGAGCCGGGCCGGGGTCTGGAGCGAGTGGGTTGCCGCGCTCAGCGACGGGGCCCTGGGCTATCTGAGCGAGGATAACGGCCAGTTCGTCTGGTCCTGGCCCTGGACGCCGCAGCACCAGATCCAGCGCTTCGAGCCCCGCGAATGGCGCCTGGGCCGCAGCCTGGAGCTGGGCGGCAAGACCTTTGGCGTGACCAGCGTGCAGAGCGTGCACCTGTTGTCGGCCCAGGGGCAGCTTGCACAACTGCCCGAGCCCGGCAAGCCTTTCCAGGTGGTGGAGCTGCGCAGCGAGCAAGGCCAGGTGCTGTCGCTGGAGTTTGACGGCGGCCCGCCGAGCCTGAGCCTGGGCGGGCCCGTGAAGCTCGCCGATCTGAAGATGCAGGGCCTGCGCGAAGGCCCGTCGATCAAGGGCGAGCAGGGCCGGCACTTCAATTGCCCGAAGTGCGGCGGCGGCGTTCCCGTGCGCTTTTCATCGACCAAGAGTCTGAGCTGCCCGAGCTGCGGCTCGCTCATCGATCTGGAACAGGGCATGGGCCAGCAGCTTGCCTATGCCGAGCAGCACGAGCCCGTAAGACCCTCGATTCCCATGGGCAGCAAGGGCATGCTCGAAGGCCTGCAATGGCAGGTCGTGGGTTTTCAGCACCGCATGGGCAAGGAGCCCGGCGACGACGAGAGCTTTGGCTGGGAAGAGTATCTGCTCTACAACCAGAAGGCCGGCTTTGCGTTCTTGATCGACTCCCTGGACGGCTGGAGCATGGCGCGCGTGACCACGGGCCTGCCCCAGCTCAACAGGCGCCGCGACAAGGCCAAGTACCTCAAGCGCCAGTACGTGCGGGAGTCGAGCTATGCGGCCGAGACCACGTATGCGCTGGGCGAGTTCTACTGGCCCGTGCGGCGTGGGCAGATCACGCAGAATGTGGACTATGTGAGCGTGGGCGAGCGCAGCAAGGCCTTTCTGTCCAGCGAGAACGAAAAGGGCGAAGTCACCTGGAGCCACGGCACGGCGGTCTCGGTGACGACGCTGTCTGCGGCCTTCGGCGTGAGTCACCTGCTCGACCGCTCCCAGGTCGGCATCTCGTCAGGCGGGCGCCTGACCATCAAGGTCATCTTCATCGGTCTTGCAGTGCTGCTGATGAGCCTGTTCGCGATCAAGGCCTGCACCCGCACGGACTGCGAGCCCGGCCAGGGGCGGGTCGTCGATGCCTCGGGCCAGCTCGTCAACCAGAGCGGCAACTGCAACAGCTATACCCGCAGCCGTGGCGGCTCCTGGGGTGGCTTCACCTCGGGCGGCAGCCACAAGTAGAGCAAAGGAAAACACATCATGAATTTCAACTGGTTCAATCCCTCGGTCTTCTTCGGCTCGATTGTTTACGCCCTGGTCGGCGTGGTGGTGTTCTGGCTGTGCTTCATCATCATCGACAAGATCACGCCCGTGGACCTGTGGGCCGAGATCGTGGAAAAGCACAACAAGGCCCTGGCCATGGTGGTCGCGGCCATGTGCCTGGGCATCAGCATCATCGTGGCTGCGGCGATTCATTAATCCCCCCTGAGTCGCCTTCGGCGCCTTCCCCCCAGGGGGACGACGCTCTTTGCTGCGCGGCCCTTGCTGAGCGTCCCTGGATTGGGTCGCGCCCGTTGTGTGCGCTGGGCCGCTGGCCTGGCGCCCTCACCCCTTGGGGGACAGGGCGGGGGTGAGAGGCTTCCCAGCCATTCGCATTTTCAATCACCGAGGTCCATTTGACGGAATCGATCGCCAAGCCGGGCACTGGGGCCCGGCCCATCGATGTGGCGCTGCTGGCCAGCGTCTTCATCATCGCGGCCTGCGGCCTGCTGTATGAGCTTGCGGCCGGCGCACTGGCCTCCTATCTGCTGGGGGACTCGGTGCTGCAGTTCTCCACCATCATCGGCACCTATCTGTTTGCCATGGGCATAGGCTCGTGGCTGTCGCGCTATTTCGAGCACCAGTTGCCTGCGCATTTTCTGCGTATCGAGCTGCTGGTGGCGCTGATTGGCGGGGCCTTGCCGGCCGTGCTGTTCCTGGCCAATGCCTATGTGCCGGGGGCGTTCCGCTTTCTGCTCTACGGGCTGGTGCTGCTCGTGGGCACGCTGGTGGGGCTGGAGATTCCGTTGGTCATGCGCATTCTGAAGCGCAACGTGGCCTTCAAGGATCTGGTCTCCCAGGTGCTGACCTTTGACTACCTGGGCGCGCTGGCTGTTTCCCTGGCGTTTCCGCTGCTGCTCGTGCCCCAGCTCGGCCTGGTGCGCACAGGCCTGCTGTTCGGCTTCATGAATGCGGCCGTGGCCGTGTGGGCGCTGGCGTTGTTCCGTCACGAACTGCGCCGCCCGCGCGCCCATGGCCTGGCCTGCGCGGCCGTGCTGGGCATTCTGGGCCTGGGGCTGTGGGGGGCCGAACATCTGACGCGCCTGGCCGACGATCACTTCTACCAGGACCGCATCGTGCTCTCCAGCAGCTCGCCCTATCAGCGCATCGTGGTCACGCAAGGACGCCAGGGCGCCAGGCTTTATCTCAACGGCAATCTGCAGTTTGCGCAAAGCGACGAGTACCGCTACCACGAGGCCCTGGTCCACCCCGTGATGGCCGCGCATGGCGCGCCCAGGCGCGTGGCCGTGCTGGGCGGTGGCGACGGCATGGCCGTGCGCGAAGTGCTCAAGTACCCGTCGGTGGAGTCGGTGACCCTGGTCGAGCTCGATCCCGTGATGACCGAGTCCTTCAAGACCCATGCGATGCTGGGCGCGCTCAACCAGCATGCCCTGAGCGATGCGCGTGTGCACATCGTGAATACCGATGCCTTCCAGTGGCTGCAGCAGGAGGGCGGGATGTTCGATGTGTTCATCGTGGACTTTCCCGATCCCACGAACTTCGCCATCGGCAAGCTGTTCACCAACAGCTTTTATGCGCTGCTGGACAAGCGCCTGGCGGCCGGCGGCTATGCGGTGATCCAGACCACCTCGCCCCTGATCGCGCGCCAGAGCTTCTGGACCGTGGTGCAGACCGTGGAATCCATTGGCCTCACGACCCGCCCCTACCACGCCCATGTGCCCAGCTTTGGCGAGTGGGGCTTTGTGATCGCCAGCCGCAGGCCCTGGCGTCTGCCCGAGGCGCTGCCCTCGGGCCTGCGCTTTCTGAGCCCGCAAAGCATGGCGCTGATGTTTGATTTTCCGCTGGACATGGCACGCGTGCCTGCCGAGGTCAACCGCCTGTCCAACCAGGTGCTGGTCCATACCTACGAGCGCGAATGGGGCAAGGTCGCGCCTTGAGGAGCTCGCACATGTCCGTGCCTTCTTCGCCGGGCCGGCGCCGGTGGCTGCAATCGGCCTCGGCGGGTGCGGCCGCCAGGGCCCTCATGGGCATGCCGGGGCTGGCGGCACATGCCGGCTGCACCCAGCCATCACCCCGCATCGAGGACTTGCCAGGCGGCTTCACGGGCCAGGCCGTGGAGCGCGGCCATGCGCTCAAACCCTGGTGGCAGCGCCTGGCCCAGGGCCTGGATCTGCCGCCGCCCGCCGTGGTCCATCGTGCGCCCGTGCTGATCGCAGGCGGCGGCATGGCCGGGCTTGCGGCTGCGCGTGCGCTGGAGCTTGCGGGCGTGCAGGGGGCAGTCCTGCTGGATTTGCAGGAAAGCATGGGCGGCAACAGCCGTGCAGGCGAGGTGCAGGGCGTGGCCTGTCCGCTGGGGGCGCATTACCTGCCGCTGCCCGGCGACGATGCGAGCGAGGTGCAGGACTGGCTGGAGCAGCTGGGCCTGCGCGAGCGCCGCGCCGGACGCTGGCAGTATGACGAACGCCACCTGTGCCACAGCCCCCAGGAAAGACTGTTCTGGCAGGGCGGCTGGCATGAAGGCCTGCTGCCCGTGGACGGCGTGCAGCCGCAGACCCTGGAGCAGTACCGCCGCTTTGCGGCCTGCATTGCGGGCGAGATGCGCCGGGCCACATTCGCCATCCCTTCCATACGTGTCTGGCAGCGGCATGCAGGGCTGCCGGCCTCGCATGCCGGGCTTGACGCACAGACCATGGCCGGCTGGCTGGGTGCGCAGGGCCTGGATGATGCGCAACTGCTGTGGTATCTGGATTACTGCTGCCGCGATGACTTCGGCGCCGGTCTGAACCGGGTCTCGGCCTGGGCCGGCGTGCACTACTTTGCCAGCCGCCACGGCTTTGCCACACCGCAGCCGCTGGAGGAAGGGCGTGAGGCAGAGGAGGCCGGCTCGGCCGTGCTGACCTGGCCTCAGGGCAATGGCTGGCTGGTGCAGCAACTGCTGGCGGGTCTGGTCGCGACCGGGTTGCAGACCGATTGCAGCGTGCTGGCGATTGCCGAGGCGGCGGATGGGGTGCAGATCGACACCTATCACCACGGCAGGGCGCGCCATGAGCGCTGGCTGGCCGCGCGCTGTGTGGTGGCCTTGCCGAGCTTTGTGGCCGCACGCGTGGTGCGCGATGCGCCGCAGTTTCTGCGCTCTGTCGCGGGCCGCCTCGACTGGGCGCCCTGGCTGGTGGCCAATGTCCATCTGCAAAAGCCCTTGATGGACTGGCCGGGCGCACCGCCGGCCTGGGACAACGTGCTGTTCGACGACCCCAACACCGGTGGCCTCGGCTATGTGGATGCGGGCCACCAGAATCTGGACAGGCTCACGCCCCGGCCGACGGTGCTCAGCTACTACCAGGCCCTGGGAGACTGGCCTGATGGCCGTCGGCAGTTGCTCGCACAGCCGTTTGCGTTCTGGCGCGAGCGCATCGTGCCAAGCCTGCTGAGGCCTCACCCCGACTTGCTGCACCAGGCCACACGCATGGAAATCACGCGCTACGGCCATGCCATGGCCATACCGCGCCCCGGAGATCAGCAGCACCTGAGTGCCGTGGCCTTGCAGGCCTTGCATGGCAAGGGCAGGGCGCTATGTCAGGGAGAGCCGGTGAGCCTGCTGCCCACACCGGGAACGCGGCGACTGTGGTTTGCGCACTCGGACTGGGCCGGCTACTCGGTGCTGGAAGAGGCCTTTGTGCGCGGCCATCATGCGGGCCTGTGGGCTGGGCGAAGGGATTGAGCACGGCGGTGGTGCTGCGGCTTCTGAAAGTATTGCCGACAACAAAAAACGGCCCAGAGGGCCGTTGCCGGACTGGGCCGGATTGGAGACCAGGCCTGCAAGGCCGGGCCTGCTGCTGTTATTTGGCCGGGTCGGTCACAAAACCGATCTTGCGCACGCCTGCACGCTGGGCTGCGGCCATGGCCTGGGCCACGCGTTCGTAGCGCACGCTCTTGTCGCCCTGGATGTGGAGGTCGGGCTGGGGCTCCTTGATGGCCTCGGCCTGCAGATTCTGCTCCAGCTGCTCGTCGCTGATGTCCACGCCATTCCAGTGGTACTGGCCGTCGGAGGACACGGCCAGGCGCACGGTGGCGGGCTTGAGCTCCTCGGGCTGGTTGGCGGCGCGCGGCAGGTCCACGTTCACCGAGTGCTTCATCACGGGCACGGTGATGATGAAGATGATGAGCAGCACCAGCATGACGTCGACCAGGGGCGTCATGTTGATCTCGTTCATCACCTCATCGGATTCGTCCATGGTTCCGAACGACATGGCTCAGGCGCCTTTCTTGAGGGGCAGCACATTGCCCTGGGCCTGACCGTCGACGCAGACGCGGGTGCCGGTCACGAAGTAGGCGTGCAAATCGTGGGCAAAGCTGTTGAGGTTGTTCAAGATGGACTTGTTGCCGCGCACCAGGGCGTTGTAGCCAAGCACCGCAGGAATGGCCACGGCCAGACCCAGGGCCGTCATGATCAGCGCCTCGCCGATCGGACCCGCAACCTTGTCGATCGTGGACTGGCCCGAGGAGCCGATGGCCACGAGCGCGTGGTAGATGCCCCAGACCGTGCCGAACAAGCCAATGAAGGGTGCGGTCGAACCCACCGAGGCCAGAATCGCCAGGCCCGATTGCAGGCGTGCCGTGAATTCGCCGATGCTGTTGCGCAGGCAGCGCGTGACCCAGTCGCTGATGTCCAGCGTGTCGTGCAGATGGGCACTGGTCTTGCGGTGATGGGCCGTGGCCTCACGCCCTTCAAGCACCAGATGGCGGAAGGGATTGGCCTTGTCCTGTCCAAGCTTTTGCAGGCCTTCTGCGAGATCGGGGCTGTGCCAGAAATCCTGTGCCTTGCGCGCGTATTTCTTGAAGCGGACTATGTCCAGCGCCTTGATGACGATGACCAGCCAGGAGGCCACGGACATGACCAGCAAGATGATGGCCACGGCGCGCGTGACGAAGTCGCCTTGCGTCCAGACATTGGCGATGCCGAATTGGGAATCCATGAATACTCCTGAAGCTTTTACTCGAGAACAAAATTGATGGGCACGATGTTCCACATGGCTTCAGGAACACCGTTACGTTTGCCAGGCACGAACTTCCAGCGTTTGACCGCTTCCAGTGCCTGCTGGTCCAGACGCTCGTATCCGCTGGACTTGTTGATTTCGATTTTCTGCGGGGCGCCGCTTTCGTCGATGAGAACGCGCAATACCACCTTGCCTTGCTCGCCCATTCGCCTGCTGATGGACGGATAGCTCGGACGGGGATTGTTCAGATATGCGGCATTGCTGGACGGCAGCTCGATCCTGGGAGGTGCGGGTGGTGCAGGAGGGGCTGGCGGCGCCGGGGGGGCGGGCGGTGCGGGAGGAGCCGGTGGTGCGGGTGACGGATCCGGCACGGGATCCTCCTCCAGGGCGCCTTGAGGGGCAGCCGGGGCCGGCTTGGGGTCGGCAATCGCCTTGGGAAGGGGGGCTGCTTTCTTGACCTGGGGCTTGGGCGCAGGCGCAGGAGGCGGTGGCGGTGTAGGAACGGGCGGCGCGGGCTCGGGGGCTGGCGGCGTTATGAATTCAGCAATCACCTCCGCTGGCACGATCAAATCCTGAGGCGCCTGCTTGATCAAACCATTTTGCATGGCCCACAGGGCTGCTGCATGGAAGGCAATCACAGAGCCAGCGATTACGGCATTGCGGCCAAAATTCGAAGCCGGGGGGAAACGTTCAGACTGGGTCATAAAAGCGAGAGGTGCGGCCAGTGGCGGCGAGGCCGCCTGGCTGGCGCACGGCAATGATGGATCTCAGCGGCGCAGAGTCCACCAAGTGCATGCAACCACAAGAATCAAACTGCCGACAAGTGCTGAGAAGAAGGCCATGCTTTGCTCTCCACAATAGAGTTGGCAAGCTGCACGGTCTGCGCCTGGTTGTGAATGGCTGCCACGGGCTGGGTGGCACAGCACTGGTTTACCACGTCGCGCGCGCAGCTCTCGCAGCGACCGCATTGCATGGCAACCCCGAGCTCGAACTGGATTTCATCAAAGCTCATGCCCGCGCGGGCATGGCGTGCGATCTCTCGATCTGAAATCCGACGGCAAACACAAACAATCATGGCAGCAGGCAGTAGTGGCTGGCTATGGTTAGGATGAATAAATTATAAATGAGAATTTATCGCATTTGCAATACAGATCCATGTGGCAATCAGGGGTTGCTGCATTATTCATGATCAATCCCGCGCCGAGCTTGTGCTGGCAAGGCCCGCTTGACCGCGTGTCAGGCGAAAAAAAACCGGCGCTGGGCCGGTTTGAGCGCAAGCGGAGCCATTGCCCCGCCATGGCCTTTCGGCTTACTTGACGTGCTTGCCGATCAAGCCTGCCATCTCGAACATCGAGACCTGGGGCTTGCCAAAGACTTCCTTGAGCTTGGCATCGGCATTGATCATGCGCTTGTTGCTCGCGTCTTGCAGGTTGTTGGCCTTGATGTAGACCCACAGCTTGCTGATGATCTCAGTGCGGGGCAAAGGCGTGGAGCCCACGACGGCGGCCAGGGCGGCGCTGGGAGTCAGGGGCTTCATGAAAGCGGCGTTAGGAGTGCGCTTCTTTGCGGGGGCAGCGGGGGCTGCCGTTGCTTTTTTTGCAGTTGCCATATTGCTTGTTCCTTGTTGGGAGTGGATTTCACCAGCGAAAAACAGCTGCTATCCACTGGCAGGCCGATGCTAATGGGAAAAAAACGCTCTTCCAAGCTGGAGCGCTGTTTTTTTGCCTCGATTTGTTGCTCCAGCCCGCTTTTTAGGGCGATTTTGCATTTCTTGAGCATCGTGGCGGGGCGAAATCCCGCTCTCGCACCTCTGACGCCATGGCACGATGGAGACTGAGCCGGAGCATTGAGGTGCCGGACAATCAGGAGATGAACACTATGCCAACGACGAATTTCAGCACTTGCGACATGTGCGATGCGCGCCTTGAAGACACTGATGGCCGATTTCGTGTCTTGCCCCCCTTGTTTCAATCCTTTGGCGGCCTGCAGGCCTTTGCCGGGGCCGTGAGCACAGTCCAGTGCCTGGACGACAACAGCTTGGTGCGCGCAGCCTTGACAGAGCCAGGGCAGGGGCGGGTGCTGATCGTGGATGGCGGCGGCGTCATGCGTCGGGCTCTGGTCGGGGGCAATCTGGCGGTTCTCGGCGAGCGCAATGGCTGGAGCGGCATCGTGGTCTATGGCTGCGTGCGTGATGTGGCCGAGCTCAACGCCGCGCAGGTGGGCATACGTGCACTGGCACTCAATCCCATGCCCACCCTCAAAAAGGGCCAGGGCCTGCGCGATGTACCTGTGCAGATTCAAGGTGTCTGGGTGCGTCCCGGCGACTGGCTGTATGCCGATGCCGATGGCATGGTGGTCTATGACCAGCCTATTGATCTGGACAAGCCATAAGCCGCTTTCACGAGAGGCCTGGCTGACCCTCTTTGTGCAGACGCAAGCCTGTGTCCTGTCTTGTTGATGGACTTGCCGGGCCCGATGGCAGCCAATTCACTTGGCAGGACTGGCCTGAAGGTCGGGGCTTGGCTGGCTGGGAATTGTCCTTCGGGAAAGCTCTGGCCGTGGTCACGGTGGTTGCAATGAACAGCAGGCCTGAGGCTGTGCCAGCCCGAGCGTGCTTAGAACGTGTTTACGATCTCCTCGGTGCCGCGCCAGTGTCTGTGCGGGATGGGATACAAGGCGCGATACCGCAGCAATAGCTGTGCTATTGCGAGGATTCGCAACGCTGTAGACCGCCCGCAAAGGCACTGGCCCGAAGGGTTGGAGCGAAATCGGGCGATTTCTTCGCGCTGTGGCTTGCTTGCACCCCGGTGCAAGCTGCGCCCCATCGCTTTGAACTCATCCCGATTGCGCTCCAACGCGGCAGCGTAGAGATCGTAAACACGTTCTTACGACCTTTTTTACGATCTCTACGCGGGTGTGTCACCGAGGCGATCGTAAGCACGCGCTGAGAAGCTGGCGCTTTGCACTTTGTTTTTGTGGGCGCGCATGCCAGCGCGAGCCTTTTGGGGCAAGAACGCTGGAAGAGGTGGTTTTCGCACTATGAAGTTACGTTTCCATAATGTGGGAAATTGAAATGCTGCAATGCGGAAAAATTTCTCAATACAAGAAATTCAATTTTGCATTGAGAAAAATAATTCTAAACCATTGTTTTTTAACAAATAAATTTTAGTCTTGTATAAGACATAAGACATGGATTTAGTCTTGTATAAGACTTAAACTTGTTCTCAAGGTAGCCAGAAAACGGCTGCTCTCAGATCATCCAGTTAACTACCCAGCTGACTCTTTCCATCATTTCCAGGAGTACGACATGCCCCAATCCTTGAACCAGCAACTGAGCCGCGAACAGCAGATCTCCGCCCTTGAGAAGGACTGGGCCACCAACCCCCGCTGGAAGGGCGTCAAGCGCGGTTACTCCGCCGCCGATGTGGTGCGCCTGCGCGGCAGCCTGCAGCCTGAATACACCCTGGCCCAGCGCGGTGCCGAAGTGCTGTGGGACAAGATCAATGGCAGCTCCAAGAAGGGCTATGTGAACGCCTTCGGCGCCATCTCCGCCGGCCAGGCCATGCAGCAGGCCAAGGCAGGTCTGGAGGCCGTGTACCTGTCGGGCTGGCAAGTCGCTGCCGACGGCAACACCTCCGAGACCATGTACCCCGACCAGTCGCTGTACGCCTATGACTCGGTGCCCACCATGGTGCGCCGCATCAACAACACCTTCAAGCGTGCTGACGAAATCCAGTGGGGCAAGGGCATCAACCCTGGCGACAAGGACTTCATCGACTACTTCCTGCCCATCGTGGCCGACGCAGAAGCCGGCTTCGGCGGCGTGCTCAACGCTTTCGAGCTCATGAAGAACATGATCCAGGCAGGCGCTGCCGGCGTGCACTTCGAAGACCAGCTGGCCGCCGTGAAGAAGTGCGGCCATATGGGCGGCAAGGTGCTGGTGCCCACCCGTGAAGCCTGCGAGAAGCTGATTGCGGCCCGCTTTGCCGCCGACGTGATGGGCGTGCCCACCATCGTTCTGGCCCGTACCGACGCCGAAGCCGCGAACCTGATCACCAGCAACCACGACGAGAACGACCAGGCTTTCCTGACCGGTGAGCGTACGCAAGAAGGCTTCTACCGCGTCAAGAACGGCCTGGAGCAGTCCATCAGCCGCGGCGTGGCCTACGCTCCCTACGCCGACCTGGTGTGGTGCGAGACTGGCGTGCCCGACATCGGCTTTGCCCGTGAGTTTGCCCAGGCCGTGCACGCTGCCTGCCCTGGCAAGCTGCTCTCCTACAACTGCTCGCCTTCGTTCAACTGGAAGAAAAACCTCAACGACAGCCAGATCGCTTCCTTCCAAGAAGACCTGTCGGCCCTGGGTTACAAGTTCCAGTTCATCACCCTGGCTGGCATCCACAGCAACTGGTACAACACCTTCAAGTTCGCCCACGAATACGCTCGCGGCGAGGGCATGAAGCACTACGTGGAAATGATCCAGGAACCCGAGTTCGCCGCACGCGACAAGGGCTACACCTTTGTGTCGCACCAGCAGGAAGTGGGCGCAGGTTACTTCGACGACGTGACCACCGTGATCCAAGGCGGTTCGTCCAGCGTCAAGGCTCTGGCTGGCTCCACCGAAGAGGAGCAGTTCCACTGAGCTGCAATGCGTCTAGCTTCAGGTAAATAAGGGGGGAAGAGCGTCCGAAGTCTTGTGCTTCGGGCGCTTTTCTTTTGAGCGGGTTAAAATGCTGCGAGTTTTCAAATTACTTCAACTTACAAGGGCGAGAAAGGCAATGTTGGTTATGACACCGCGAACTACGACCGAGAGGTTTTTCAGCCGCTAAGCGGCTGGCGGTTCGCGCCTGCACGAGAAGCAGTCACACAGCTTTCTCCCCTTGATTAAAGCGCGGCCCAGTTCCGCGCTTTTTGCTTTTCAGATGAGGCATCGGCCGCGGCCCCGTATCCCACATTAGGTTTCCAAGGATTTCCATGCTCAAGATTACGCTTCCCGACGGTTCGCAACGAGAATTCGACGGCCCGGTCACTGTGATGCAGGTGGCCCAGTCCATCGGCGCTGGCCTGGCCAAGAATACGGTTGCCGGCCGCGTCAATGGTCGTTTGGTCGACGCCTGCGATCTGATCAGTGAAGACGCCAAGCTGCAGATCATCACGCCCAAGGACCAGGATGGCGTGGAGATCATCCGCCACTCCACGGCCCACCTGGTTGGCCACGCCGTCAAGCAGCTGTATCCCACGGCCAAGATGGTGATCGGCCCGGTGATCGAAGAGGGCTTTTACTACGACATCTCCTACGAGCGTCCCTTCACGCCCGAAGACATGGCCGCCATCGAGGCGCGCATGAAAGAGCTGATCGCCCAGGATTACGACGTGGTCAAGAAGATGACGCCACGCGCCGAAGTCCTCCAGGTCTTCAAAGACCGTGGCGAGGACTACAAGCTGCGCCTGGTCGAAGACATGCCCAACGAAAAAGCCATGGGCCTGTACTACCACCAGGAATATGTGGACATGTGCCGTGGCCCCCACGTGCCCAATACGCGCTTTCTGAAGGTCTTCAAGCTGACCAAGCTGGCCGGCGCCTACTGGCGTGGTGATGCCAAGAATGAGCAGCTGCAACGCGTCTACGGCACGGCCTGGGCCGACAAGAAAGACTTGCAGGCCTACATCACGCGCATTGAAGAAGCCGAAAAGCGCGACCACCGTCGCCTGGGCCGCGAGCTTGACCTGTTCCACATCGACGAATGCTCGCCCGGCACGGTGTTCTGGCACCCCAAGGGCTGGCGTGTGTGGCAGGAGGTGGAGCAGTACATGCGCCGCGTCTACCGCGACAACGGCTACGAGGAAGTCAAGGGTCCGCAGATTCTGGACAAGACGCTGTGGGAGAAGACAGGCCACTGGGACAAGTACCGCGACAACATGTTCATCACGGAGTCGGAAAAGCGCGACTACGCCTTGAAGCCCATGAACTGCCCGGGCCACATCCTGATTTTCAAGCAGGGCATCAAGAGCTACCGCGACCTGCCGCTGCGCTATGGCGAATTTGGCCAGTGCCATCGCAACGAACCTACAGGCGGTCTGCATGGCATCATGCGTGTGCGCGGTTTCACGCAAGACGATGGCCATGTGTTCTGCACGGAAGACCAAATCCAGCCCGAAGTGCTGGCATTCACGGAATTGTTGCAAAAAGTCTACAAAGACTTTGGCTTCAATGAAATTATTTACAAGGTCGCTACGCGTCCCGAGGCCCGCATTGGATCGGATGAAAGCTGGGACAAGGCAGAGGCTGCATTGATCCACAGTCTGGAGGCTTCGGGCTGTGAATATGTGATCGCTCCTGGCGACGGTGCGTTCTACGGCCCGAAGATCGAGTACACGCTCAAGGACGCGATAGGACGTCAATGGCAGTGCGGCACCATACAGGTGGATTTTTCCATGCCCGAGCGCCTGGATGCCGAGTATGTGGGAGAGGATGGCAATCGCCATCGTCCCGTCATGCTGCACCGCGCCATCGTCGGTTCACTCGAGCGTTTCATTGGTATTTTGATCGAGCAGCACGCCGGTGCCTTGCCGCTTTGGCTGGCTCCCGTGCAGGTCGCGGTGCTTAATATCACTGATGCCCAGTCAGACTATGTGCGCGAAGTTGTGCAAAAGCTGCAAAAAGCGTTGCCGAATCAAGGCCTTAGAGTGGTATCTGATCTGCGTAACGAAAAGATTACGTATAAAATACGCGAGCATTCGTTGCAAAAGCTGCCTTACATCCTTGTCGCAGGCGACAAGGAGAGGCAAGCAGGTGCGGTGGCAGTGCGCGCACGGGGTAACAAGGATCTGGGCGTGATGTCGGTTGAAGCTTTCATCGAGCTTGCGGCCAAGGACATTGCGGCTAAAGTCTGAAACTTCCTCCATCCAGGGCGTTGATCGCTTGCGCGTGCTGCACGCAAGCGGCCACGCTATTGTGGCAAACCAAGATCAAGGGTGAGAACCATAGCTACTGAATTTCGTGATCGGCGCCAACGTGAAGAGCGCAAGCATCGCCTCAACCGTGAAATCATGGCGCCTGAAGTGCGTCTGTCCGGGCCTGAGAATGAGCCTTTGGGCATAGTGCCTATACAAGAGGCGCTGCGCATGGCTGGAGAGTTGGACGTGGACCTGGTGGAGATCGCCGCCACCGCCAGCCCTCCGGTATGCCGTCTCATGGATTACGGCAAGTTCAAGTACCTGGAGCAGAAGAAGGCTGCCGAGGCCAAGGCCAAGCAGACCGTCATCGAAATCAAGGAAGTCAAATTCCGGCCCGGTACCGACGATGGCGACTACAACATCAAGCTGCGCAATATTCGCCGCTTCCTGGCTGAGGGTAACAAGTGCAAGATCACGCTGCGTTTCCGTGGCCGTGAAATCACGCACCAACAACTGGGTCTGGATCTGCTCAATCGCTTGCGCGATGACTTGTCGGACACCATCCAGGTCGAGCAGTTTCCCAAGCTCGAAGGCCGCCAGATGGTCATGATGATCGCTCCGGCGCGCAAGAAACCTGGCGCGCCCTCAGGCAAGCCTGAGACTGCAGCGGTCGCTGATAAGGCATAATTGCGGTTTTCCCTGAGAGCTTGCTTTTGGGGTGGCCGTGAAAACGGTTTTTGAATTTGCGCCCTGGTGCGTGTCTTGAACTGCACGGACCAGGGCGCAATGCGCAGACCTTCGAGGTCTGCAGCCGGCTTGCCGGTGAAAGAAGTGTCTCGGGGCCAGCAAGTGCGAGCAGGTTGCGCGCCGCCTCACGAGCACAATTAACAGGAGCATTCAAATGCCCAAAATGAAAACCAAGAGCAGCGCGAAGAAACGTTTTCGCGTTCGTCCGGGTGGTACCGTCAAGCGCGGTCAAGCCTTCAAGCGTCACATCTTGACCAAGAAGACCACGAAGAACAAGCGCCACCTGCGTGGCATTGTCAGCGTGCATGAAGGCGATATGGGCTCCATCGCAAAGATGCTGCCTGGCGCTGGTCTGTAATTCACTGACGAACAAGGAGAAAACAAATGCCTCGCGTCAAACGTGGTGTAACGGCCCGCGCCCGTCACAAAAAAGTTCTGGCCCTGTCCAAGGGTTTCCGCGGTCGCCGCGGCAATGTCTTCCGCATCGCCAAACAGGCGGTGATGAAGGCCGGTCAATATGCATACCGTGACCGTCGTACCAAGAAGCGTGTGTTCCGCCAGCTGTGGATTGCCCGTATCAATGCGGCTTCCCGTGAGCTGGGCCTGACTTACAGCCAGTTCGCCAACGGCCTGAAGAAGGCTGCCATCGAAATCGACCGCAAGATGCTGGCCGATATCGCGGTGCACGACAAGGCTGCATTCAGCGCCATCGTGGAGCAAGTCAAGGCCAAGCTGGCTGCTTGAGTTCACGATCGGTAGTTGCTCGATGTAGTAGCTGCTGACGCACTATCAGCAAGGGCTAGGGCTTGAAAAGGCACTAGCCCTTGTTTTTTTATCACCGGGTGTTTTTGCTGCCATGCGGGCCCCAAGCACCAGGTATTGAAATCGATAAAGAGTCGATATGAACGAGTTGGATTCTCTGGTCGAGAGCGCGCAGCAGTTGTTTGCGCAGGCCGCCACCCCTGCCGATCTGGAAAACGCCAAGGCGCAGTTTCTGGGTAAATCGGGCAAGATGACCGAGCTCATGAAGGGCATGGCCCAGCTTTCCGTCGAAGAGAAGAAGTCGCGCGGCGCCGCCATCAACGTGGCCAAGCAGGCCATTGAGGCTGCCCTGACTGCCCGCCGCAAAGCCCTGGCCGATGCCGAGCTCGAAGCCCATCTGAAGGCCGAGGTGCTGGATGTGAGCCTGCCCGGTCGCCGCCGCGGCACCGGTGGTTTGCACCCCGTGTCGCTGACGCTGGAGCGCATCGAGGGCATTTTTGGTTCCATGGGCTTTGATGTGGCCCAGGGCCCCGAGATCGAGTCCGACTGGTTCAACTTCACGGCGTTGAACACGCCGGAAGACCACCCCGCGCGTTCCATGCACGACACCTTCTATGTGGAAGGCGGCACGGAAAACGCGCCCAATCTGCTGCGCACCCACACCAGCCCCATGCAGGTGCGCCATGCCGTGCAGCATGTGAAGAAATACCGCAATCAGCTGGATGCCGGTCAGACCATGCCCGAGATCCGCGTGATTGCCCCGGGCCGCACCTACCGTGTGGACTCGGACGCCACCCACTCGCCCATGTTCCATCAGTGCGAAGGCCTGTGGGTCGGCGAGAACGTGAGCTTCAAGGATTTGAAAGTCGTGTTCACCGACTTTTGCAAGACCTTTTTTGAACAAGAAGACCTGGTGCTGCGCTTTCGCCCCAGCTTCTTCCCGTTCACCGAACCCTCGGCCGAGATCGACATCCAGTTCCAGAGCGGTCCGCTGGCAGGCAAGTGGTTGGAGGTGGCGGGCTCTGGCCAGGTGCACCCCAATGTGGTGCGCAACATGGGCCTGGACCCCGAGAAATACATAGGCTTTGCCTTTGGCATGGGGCCGGACCGGCTGACCATGCTGCGCTATGGCGTCAATGACTTGCGCCTGTTCTTCGATGGCGACATCCGCTTCCTGTCGCAATTCCAGTAATTAAAAAGTGAGCTGCGAGCGCAGGCCTGTCACCATTTCAAATCGAAATGATGCTGAAACCAAGAAGTACCAAGCGCTTGCAGCTCCTGTTTTGTTGAGCAGCATGCCCCGGCCGCAACCCAGGCCAGAGGGCGCCCAAGACAAAGAAGACGAACATGCAATTTCCTGAATCCTGGCTGCGCGAGTTCTGCAACCCGGCCCTGAGCACCCAAGAGCTGGCTGACACCCTGACCATGGCAGGTCTGGAGGTCGAAGAGCTCGACCCCGTGGCTCCTCCCTTCACCGGCATCGTGGTCGGTGAAATCAAGGAGGCCGTGCAACACCCCGACGCCGACCGCCTGCGCGTGTGCCAGGTTGACGTCGGCGGCCCCGAGCTGCTGAACATCGTCTGCGGCGCACCGAATGCGCGCGTGGGCATACGCATTCCCTGCGCCACCGTGGGTGCCGAACTGCCCCCGGGCGAAGACGGCAAGCCGTTCAAGATCAAGATCGGCAAGCTGCGCGGCGTGCAAAGCTTTGGCATGCTGTGCTCGGCCAAGGAGCTGGGCATTGACGACGATGCGAGCGGCCTGCTGGAACTGCCGGCCGACGCCCCTTTGGGCCAGAACGTGCGCGAGTACCTGAAGCTGGACGATACGCTGTTCACCCTCAAGCTCACGCCCAATCTGGCGCACTGTCTCTCGGTGTATGGCGTGGCGCGCGAGCTGTCGGCCCTGACGGGCGCGCCGCTCAAGACCTTGTCCTTCCCCGCCGCCGCCGTGGCCACGCAAGACAAGCTGCCCGTGAAGATAGCAGCCACCGACCTGTGCGGCCGCTTCTCCGGCCGCATCGTGCGCAACGTCAACACACAAGTGAAGACCCCCCAGTGGATGCTGGACCGCCTGGCCCGCTGTGGCCAGCGCGGCGTCTCGCCCCTGGTGGACATCTCCAACTATGTGATGTTCGAGCTGGGCCGCCCCAGCCACATCTTTGACCTGGACAAGATCCACGGCGGCCTGCAAGTGCGCTGGGGCAAAGAGGGCGAAACGCTCAAGCTGCTCAACGGCAGCACCATCACCGTGGACGGACAGGTAGGCGTGATTGCCGACGAGCGCGAGGTCGAATCCCTGGCCGGCATCATGGGTGGCGACGCCACGGCCGTGTCTGACGACACCCGCAACATCTACATCGAAGCCGCATTCTGGTGGCCCAAGGCCGTTGCCGGCCGTTCGCGCCGCTTCAATTTCGCCACCGATGCGGGCCACCGCTTCGAACGCGGTGTGGACCCCGCACATACCGTAGAGCACATCGAGCGCATCACCCAACTGGTGCTGGAGATCTGCGGCACGCCCGAGACGCAAGTCGGCGCCATGGACGACCACCAGCCCAATATGCCTGCGGCCAAGACCGTGCAACTGCGCGTGGCGCGTGCCGCCAAGGTGATTGGCATGGCCGTGACGCAGCAGCAATGCCTGGATGCCTTGAACGGCCTGGGCCTGCCTGCCGCCGTGGCTGCAGAAGGCGTGATCAGCGTGACCGCGCCCAGCTTCCGTTTCGACATCAATCTGGAAGAAGACCTGATCGAAGAAGTGGCCCGCATGGTCGGCTACGACAACCTGCCCACCACCAAGCCGTTGGCCCCCACCACGCCCAAGCTGCGCGCCGAGAACCAGCGCAGCCCTTTTGGCGTGCTCCGCGAGCTGGCAGCCCTGGGCTACCAGGAAACCATCAACTTCAGCTTTGTCGAAGAGAAATGGGAGCAAGAGCTGGCAGGCAACACCAATGCCATTCAGCTGCTCAACCCCATTGCCAGCCATTTGAGCGTGATGCGCTCCTCGCTGCTGGGCTCGCTGCTGCAGGTTTTGAAGTTCAACGTGGACCGCAAGGCCCAGCGTGTGCGTGTGTTCGAGCTGGGCCGCGTGTTCTTCAAGGACACGTCCGTGCAGGACTCCGACACCACGGTGAAGGGCTTTAACCAACCCATGCGCGTGGCAGGTCTGGCCTATGGACCGGCCGACCAGCTGCAATGGGGCAGGGCAGAGGCCAAGGTCGACTTCTACGACGCCAAGGGCGATGTGGAGGCACTGCTGGCCCCGGCCAAGCCCGTATTCGAGGCTGCAGAACACCCCGCCATGCACCCCGGCCGCTGCGCCCGCGTGCTGCTGGATGGCAAGGCCATTGGCTTTGTTGGCGAGTTGCACCCCAAGTGGCGCCAGGAATGGGATCTGGCCCAGGCACCGGTGATGTTCGAACTCGAACTGGACGCCGTGCTGGCCCGCCAGGTGCCGGTGTTTGCCCCCGTGGCCAAGCACCAGGCCGTGGAGCGTGACATTGCCGTGGTGGTCAAGGAAAGCGTGACCCATGCCCAGGTGATGGAGGCGGTTCAGCAAGGCGTGTCCGGCGGCATTTTGCGCTCGGCCGTGTTGTTTGACGTGTTCCGTCCCAAGAAGCTCAAGGCCGGCGAAGAAGCCGCACCGGGCACCTTGGCACAAGACGAGAAAAGCCTGGCCGTGCGCCTGACGCTGGGCAGCGACCAGGGTTCGCTGGCCGATGCACAGATCGAGCAGGTCGTACAGGCCGTACTGCAGCAGTTGCAGCAGCAACTGGGTGCGCGCTTGCGCGCATGAGGAGGAGAGCGATGCAGGAAGAATTCGAAATTCAGCTGGCCGTGGGCAATGCAGACAGCCCGGCGCTGACCAAGGCGCAGCTGGCCGACTTGCTGTTCGACGAAATTGGCCTCAACAAGCGCGAGGCCAAGGAAATGGTGGATGCGTTTTTCGAGCTGATCTCGCAAAGCCTGGTGGATGGCGAAGATGTGAAGCTCTCGGGCTTTGGCAACTTCCAGGTTCGCACCAAGGCGCCCCGGCCGGGGCGCAACCCGCGCACCGGCGAGGCCATTCCCATCGAGGCGCGCCGCGTGGTCACCTTTCATGCCAGCAGCAAGCTCAAAGAGCAGATCCAGGCGGGTGTCGCAGGACAGTAGTAACGGGCACGAGGCGGATGCGCTGCCCAGCGAATGAGGGATGGTCTAGCATAGGCACCTCGCTCCTGCGCTGCAGCCGCTGTTGCGCAGCTTCTGACCTTTCCAGTGTTTGCCATGGCTTCATCCCTGCCCCAGATTCCGGCCAAGCGCTACTTCACCATAGGTGAAGTAGCGGATCTGTGTGACGTGAAGCCGCATGTGCTGCGCTATTGGGAGCAGGAGTTTACGCAGCTGCGCCCGATGAAGCGCCGTGGCAATCGCCGCTATTACCAGCACCACGAGGTGCTCATGATCCGGCGCATACGCGAGCTGCTGTACGAACAGGGCTTTACGATCAACGGCGCGCGCAACCGCTTGCGCGAATCGCGTGGAGCGGCCCCGACACCGGCCCCAGCCTCTACCCAGCCGCCGCTGGTCGAGGCAGGAGAGGATCAGAGTGCATTGCCGCCTGCAGGCCCGCCCTTGCAGGTCGATGCTCTGCCGCAGGCGAGCACAGGGCGCGTCAGCCTGCGTGAGGAGCTTTTGCAGATCCGTGAGCTACTTTTGTTTCAATAGCAAAAAGCAGCATATAATCTAAGTCTTCGGCGTGTAGCGCAGCCTGGTAGCGCACTTGCATGGGGTGCAAGGGGTCGCGAGTTCGAATCCCGCCACGCCGACCATTGATTCAGAAAGACCAGTCTTCAAAGACTGGGTTTTTCTTTTGTTCCCGTTTTCGGCGTGTAGCGCAGCCTGGTAGCGCACTTGCATGGGGTGCAAGGGGTCGCGAGTTCGAATCCCGCCACGCCGACCATTTGAAAGGGCTTAGCTTCGAAAGAGGCTGAGCCCTTTTCATTGGATCAGGCAGGGCTCCTGTGGCTTGCGCAAACAGGCTCAAAATGGGCGCCACAACCTAAGATCGTAAACACGTTCTAAGCCTGCAAGCAAGATGAGCGAAAAAGACAGCAGCACCGATTGGACGCAGTGGAGCCGCGAGGCTGTGGAGTCCATGATGCAGAAGAACTCCCAGTGGCCGGCCGAATTCGGCCTGCTGGGCTCGCCCGGTTGCCGTTGGGACCTGGACAGCGCCACGCTGACCCTGGAAGGTGGCTTGCACGATGTGGTGGCGACCGTATGCCTGGTGGGTACGACCAGCGAAAGCCAGGGCAGCTTTTTGTGGAGCTGGGCCAACGATGCCATTCCTGCCCAGCATGGTCAGGCCTTGCAAGTCGTCAGAGACTTTGGTGAAAAGCACGGCCTGGGCCTGCTTACCACGCCGCAGGTCGCGGGCGCGCGTCCCGAGGCCACGGAATGCCTTTGCATTGCGGGCCGGCTGCAGCATGCGCTGGGCACGTTCGTGGACCAGCAAAGCGATGTCACGCTGTACTTCACCCTGCTGCATCTGCAGGTGGTGGATGCGAGCCAAAGACTGCTGCACTGAAATCCAGTGCGCGCAGGCCCTGGCGCCGGCGTCACCCCTGGCCAATCAGGGCCAGCAGCTCCTGCGCAGCGGCTTCGGGGTCGGCTGCATTGACCAGCGCACGCACCACGGCGACCGAGCCCACGCCCGTGGCAAGCACCTGGGCAAATTGCGTGGCCGAGATGCCACCAATCGCGACCAGTGGGTAGCGCTGCATGAGCTTTGCATAGGCCGCAAGACGCGCAATCCCCTGGGGAGCCGTGGCCATTTTCTTGAGCGTGGTCGGAAATACGGCGCCGAGTGCGATATAGCTGGGCTGCACGCGGTGGGCGCGCAGCATTTCCGCATAGCCATGGGTGCTGACGCCAAGCCGCAGGCCCGATGCATGAATGGCTTGCAGGTCGCTGGCGGCGAGTGCGTCCAGATCTTCCTGGCCAAGATGCACGCCATAGGCGCCGGCTTCGATCGCTGCACGCCAGTGGTCATTGATGAACAGGTGCACTTCCGTGCCTTGGACTGCAGCCACGGCGGCGCGCACTTCGCGTGCAATCGCGGCGCTGTCCTCGCTCTTGTAGCGCAACTGCACCGTGGGCACGCCGGCCTGGGCCATGCGGCCAACCCACGTGGCATCGGGCAGCACTGCATAAAGGCCTAGCTGCTGCGGGCAGGACGGAAAGGCCTTGCCGGCTTCACCCGTGCCCAGGCCGAAATCGCGTGCGTCACAGGGCCATAGACGTGCATCAAAGCTGCCTAGGCGCTGGCTTTGGGCCAGCCAGGCCTGGGCCAGGGTCTGGGCGTCAATGGCGATGAAGCCCAGGCGGCTGCAGGCCTCGAGGGCGGCCAGGTAGACCGGTTCCTGGCTGAGTGCTGCAGGTCGGGGTTGGGCCGGGAGATCCGGGCTGCGAAACGCGGCCTCATGGGTGTCGACCAGCGCCTGGGCCATGGCTTGTATGTTGTCGGGCATGTTGCGGTCTTTCAAGCGTGGTGCCAGAAAGGCGTGCCCAGCACGGGTGTGCTGGGCTGGGCCGCGGTCTGCTCGTCCATGGCGCCGGCCTTGCGCGCGGCACGGCCTGCGGCAACCGCATCGGCAAATGCCCCGGCCATGAGCACGGGGTCCTCGGACAGGGCCACGGCCGTGTTGAGCAGCACGGCGTCATAGCCCCATTCCATGACCTGGCAGGCATGGGAAGGCCGGCCGAGGCCGGCATCGACGATGAGCGGCACCTTGAGGCGTTCGCGCAGCATCTGCATTGCATAGGGGTTCACGGGGCCGCGGCCGGTCCCGATGGGAGCGGCCCAGGGCATGACGGCCTGACAGCCCACGTCCACCAGGCGCTGGCACAGCACCAGGTCCTCGGTGCTGTAGGGCAGGACCTGAAAGCCCTCCTTGATCAGGATGGAGGCGGCTTCCACGAGGTTGAGCGTGTCGGGCTGAAGCGTGTAGTCGTCGCCTATGAGTTCCAGCTTGATCCAGGGCGTCTCGAACACTTCGCGTGCCATCTGGGCCGTGGTCACAGCCTCCTGCACGGTCATGCAGCCGGCCGTATTGGGCAGCACGGGCACATCCAGCTTTTTGAGCAGTTCCCAGAAGCTGGCGCCGGTCTCGGCTGCATTGCTGCCCTGGCGGCGCAGCGAGGCCGTGACCATGGCCGGTTGGGCGCGGCGCACGGCAGCTTCCAGCACGGCTGGCGAAGGGTAGCGGGCCGTGCCCAGCAGCAGCCGGCTGTCAAAGCTGTGGCCGTAGAGTTCCAGCCTGTCGCTGGTGGTGGAGTTCGAAGTCATGGGGCGGGCGCTCGAAGAGGAGAGGGGTAATGCGTTGGCAGCGCGCCTGGGGCAGGCGCGTGCCCAGGCCTGGGCGTCATCTCATCCGCCGGTGACTGGCGAGATGACTTCCACGCGGTCGCCTTCGCTCAGGATCTGGCTGGCGTACTGGGACTTGGGCACGAAGACCGTGTTCACGGCCACTGCATAAGGCGGCTTCAGGTCCAGGTCTTGCAACGCATGCGCCACGCTGGCCTGGGCCGGCAGTTCGATGGCTTGCTGATTGATCAGAATTTTCATGGCTATGGAAAAAGGCAGGGGCCGCTTCAGGCCTGGGTCAGCTGCAATCCGGCCTGCTCCACGGCCACGTCGAAGCGGCGCGCAAGTTCGCAGTCGCCGGTGTCGAGCATCTGCAGCACGATGTCGAGCATAGCCGGTGCAATCATGAAGCCGTGGCGATAAAGGCCATTGACCTCCATGCTGCGCTCGGAAGTCCAGCGCACGGCCGGCAGGTTGTCGGGCAGGGTGGGGCGGCACTGGGTCGCGATCTCCAGAATCCTGGCTTCGGCAAAGCCTGGGTGCACGGTGTAGGCGGCGCTCAGCAATTCCAGTGTGGAGCGCACGCTGGCAGGGGACATGTCGTCGGACTCGATCTCGGTCGCCCCTATGACGAACAAATGCTCCTGCTTGGGCGCGATGTAGATCGGGTAGCGCGGGTGGATCAGCCTCGTGGGACGCTGCAGCGTGACTTCGGGCGCATGCAGGCGCACGACTTCGCCGCGCACGCCGCGCAGCGCCGGCCATTGACCACGTGCTCCCAGGCCCCGGCAATCGAACACGAAGTCGGGCTCGCCAGCCTGGCCGGGCTTGAAGTCCGAAAGCTCGATCGCCCGGTGCCAGTGCATGGCGACGCCCAGGCGCTCCAGCGTCCGGTGCAGGGCCGCGAGCAGCTGGCGATTGTCGAGCTGGCCTTCATCGGGCAGGTAAACGCCGCTGGCAAAGCGCTGCTGCAGCGCAGGCTCGGCGGTCTGCAGCTCCTGGTCCGCGAGATGCTGCAAGGCCGGCAGCTCGGGGTTGATGCGGCGGTTTTTCTCCAGCAGGCCGCAAAAGCGCCGGGCATCGCCGGCATCCTGGCGGTGCCAGAGAATCAGCGTGCCGTTTTGCTGGAAGTACACCGGGGCGTCGAGCTCGGCCAGCAGCTCGGGCCAGCGTGTCAGGCCGTGCTGGCCCATGCGCACCACGCCGGGCTCGGTGATGGCCGACTCGGCAAGAGGGGCGAGCATGGCGGCGGCAACGCGTGCCGCAGCGCCTGCGCCGTCGGGGCCTTGGGCATCGTGGAGGCTGATGGAGTGGCCTTGGCGTGCAAGCGCCAGGGCCAGCAGCCGGCCCATGAGGCCGGCGCCCAGAATGGCGATGCGAGAGGAAGCGTGTAGAGCGGGCATGTGCATTCAATCGGTTGGGGCGCACATGCAAAACCGGAGGCCGCGAGGCGGCCGTGCCAGGGTGCATATGCGGGACAAAACACGGCATGCCTTGGCGCTTGCATTGAAACTCCCCACGCCAGCATTACCTGGATCGGGTGCAGGGGACGCGGGTGCCGCAGGCGCGGCATCCGGCGGGGCGAGGCCCAATCCCCAGGGTGTTTCTCAGTCGCTCAAGCGTGCAGGTGCTGGCTGTTGCCAGGTCCGCGCGCATGGGACACCCCTGTTTCGTCCGTCGCGAAGCATTACATCACAATCGCCATGCGCCGGTATTGACCATGCGCATGGGCGATAATTTTTTCCCATGACTGCAGTTTCTCCCTCTTCGCAAGCTTCGACCCTCGATCTCCCGTCAGCCAGGCGCTATGCCCGCGTGCTCATCATTGCAGGATCGGACAGTGGCGGTGGCGCCGGCATCCAGGCCGATCTCAAGACCTGCAGCGCCCTGGGCTGCTATGGCATGACGGCGATCACCGCCATCACCGTGCAAAACACCCTCGGGGTGAAGGGCATCCATGGGATACCCGTGGATATTCTGCGTGGCCAGATCGATGCCGTGATCGAGGACATTGGCGCCGATGCGATCAAGATCGGCATGCTGGCCACGCCCGAAGTCGTTCTGGTCGTGGCCGATGCCATACGTCGCCACGGTCTGCGCAACGTGGTGCTGGATCCGGTCATGGTGGCCACCAGCGGCGACCGGCTGATCGCACCGCAGACCGCCGAGGTGCTGGTGCGCGAGCTGTTTCCACTGGCGGCCGTGGTGACTCCCAATCTCGACGAGGCGGCCTTGCTGCTGGGGCGCAGCATAGACGGCGTGGATGCGCTCGACGGGGCCGTACAGCAACTGCTGGAGCTGGGCGCGCATGCGGTGCTGCTCAAGGGCGGGCACCTGCCCGGCGATCTTGTCGTGGACCTGTTGGGGCAGGCGCAAGGGCGCAGGCTGCGCCTGCAGTCTGCGCGTATCGTCACGCACAACGGCCATGGAACGGGTTGCACCCTGTCCTCGGCGATTGCGAGCCACCTGGCCCTGGGCCTGCCCCTGGAGCAGGCGGTGAGTCTGGCGCGTGAATACATTCTGGGCGCCATCGCAGCCGGTGCCGATGTGCATACGGGGGGCGGCCAGGGCCCGCTGAACCATGGCTATGCGCCGCGCGCCCAGGTGATTGTCGGCGCCTGAGCTGCTGCGCTGTGCCGCAGACGCGCAGCCTCCTGGCCGGCAAGGGGCTGTTCAGAGGCGGCGAAAGCGCGTGTCTCTCACCAGCCCCAGGCCAGCTTGCGCGACACCCAGCCCTGCTGGCCGTTGTCGCGCTTGACCTGGGCCCAGTTGCCCTGTTTTTTGAGCGTGCGCACGATCTCGTTTTGCTCCAGCCTGCCCACGCGCCTGTGCTGGGTACCCGGGCCTGCGCGCAGGTTGGCGGTAGGGGCGGTCACCAGCAGGTGCGGGGTCTTGTGCGTGAGCGAGGAGTGCACCCAGCCCAGCGTGCTTTCATGGTCCTTGACGCGCAACCATTTGCCCTGGCGGTTTGCGACCTGCAGCGGATAGCCCTTGCCAAGCTCCCACAGGATGCTGGTGCCTTTGGTACTGGGCTTGTCACGCACATTGGCGGTCGAGCTCTTGATGCTCACGAACTCCCGGGCTTGCGCCTGGAGCGGGGTGAGCGCTGTGGAGAAGATGGCGCAGGCGGTAATGGCGGCAGCCAGCCAGCCCGTGGTGCGGCGTTGAAGACGTGGCACGAAACTCAAGCTCCTTTCGTTGGTACCCAACATTGGTTTGTGGAAGACAGTCAGGTGCGACCCATACCCATACTCATAGTTCCAACAATTTTTCAGGGCAGTGTGCCGAGCCCTGCAGCCGGGGCGTGAGGGCATGCAGCCAGGCTGGCCCGGGTTAGCATGAAAGGCCCGGGCGCTGCCAATGTCTGCAGGGCCCTGCGCGGGCTCCGGCATGCGCGGCCATGCCGCCATGGGCCTGGTTTTGGATGGAGGTTTGAATGAGTGAGAAATGGACATATCGCAGCCGCGCGCTTGTCGCGGCCAGCCTGCTTGCGGCAGCCGCCGGTGCCCGGGCCGAGCCTGCAGCCGCAGCTTCGGCCGCCGGCCAGGGCCTGCTTGCGGCCGCCAGGGCCGGGGATACCACAGCGGTGAACGAGTGGCTCAAGCGCGGCGCCCCGGTGGATGTTGCCGATGACCAGGGCGATACTCCCTTGCTGCTGGCCACCCGGGCCAACCATGCAGAGGTCGCGCAAGCGCTGCTTTCGCACGGAGCCGATCCGAACCGCAAGAACCTCATGCAGGACAGTGCCTACCTGCTGGCTGGTGCATCAGGCCGCCTGGAGATTCTGCGCATGAGCCTGTCCCACGGGGCCGACCTCAAGAGCACGAACCGCTATGGCGGAACGGCCCTGATCCCGGCCTGCGAGCGCGGCCATGTGCAAGTCGTCAAGACCTTGATAGCCGCAGGCGTGGACATCAACCATGTGAATCGCCTGGGCTGGACCTGCCTGCTCGAAGCCGTGCTGCTCAGCGATGGCGGGCCCAGGCACCAGGACATCGTGCGCCAGCTCATAGCGGCTGGCGCGGATGTCGATCTCGCGGATCGCGACGGCATGACCGCCCTGGCCCATGCCAGGCAGCGCGGCCAGACGCAGATCGTCAAGCTGCTGAGCGCCGCCGGCGCGCACTGAGGCTGCCATAGCCAGAATCTGCAATGAAAAGGCCTAAAGCGCTTATGGGGCGGGCGCTTGCAGCTATCTTTAAAGGAGCGTTGGTTTTAATCGCGGCGCGTGATGCGCGCCAGAACAAAGCACAGGAGCAGCGTGGGAATGGCCGAGCCCAGGGTCTGGCTGAGCAGGGGCAGCAGATGGTAGAAGGCCACGCCGCAGAGCCACAGGCCCACGGCATCCCAGCGTACGGCCGGAGCCAGCGCCAGCTGCCGGGCCGCATCCACGCCGCCGCACAAACGGCCCAGCACCACGCCGAACAAGGGCACGAAGCAGGAGCTCAGAAGCAGCAGGAAAGGCTCCAGACTGTGCATGGGCAGGACCAAGGCCAGGGCCGTGCAGGCCACGGCGATCAGCATGCCCCAGGCACGTATGCTCCAGCGCGGCAGCAGGCTGTGGGCCGACATGGCGGCCGAATAGGTGTCGCCGTAGGCGTTGTCGATCTCGTCTATGAGCACCAGGGACAGGGCAATGAGCCCGCCCTGAGCCAGCAGCAAGGCCGTGACCAGGTCGGCGCTGGGCAGGGTCAGGGCCACGAGCACACCCAGCGCATAGCACCAGATGTTGGCCAGAGCAAAGCCCGTCCAGGTACCGCTCAGTGCCGAGCGGCCGCTGTTGCCGTGGCGCGCATAGTCGGCCACCAGGGGCAGCCAGCTGATGGGCATGGCAATCACCAGGTCCAGGGCCGAGAGCACGCTCATGCCGCCTTCGCCCCTGCGCTGCCAAAGCTCGGCCAGGCCTTGCTCCTGTGCCAGGGAGAGAAACTGCCAGCTCAGCCACAGCAGGGAGAGCACGACCAGGGGCAGGGCCACGCGCGAGATCAGGCGGCGCACGAGCTTCACCATGGAGCCGCTGATCAGCGCCAACACCACACCGCCCCACAGCAGGGTTGCCATCAAAGGCCAGTGACCGGCTGCCATCTGGCCTGCCTGGCGGCCGATGGCCACGGTGGCATCGCGCATCACCACGAGCTCGAAAGTTCCCCAGCCCAGCAGTTGCACGATGTTGAGCAGAATCGGCAGGCGTGCGAAATGCCGACCGTAGACCCCATGCATGAGGCCTGCGCTGGACAGGCCGCTGTCGCAGCCGAGCTTGGCCATCCAGGCCAGCAGCCCTGCGCCCAGCAGCGATCCGCCGACGATGGCCATCATGGCTTCGCGCGTGCCCATGGCGGGAATCAGATAGGCGCCGACCTGCATGACCAGCAGGCCCACGCCCAGGCTGAACCATAGCGAGGCATGGTCGTGCCACTGGAAAACGCGCTGCTGCTCGGCAACTGGGAGCAGGGCCTGGTTTTCGCCCTGGTGTGAAGAACTGGATGACATGAATGCTCCGCTGAAAAACGAAGCAGGGGCCGTGACCGCTAGTTTGGACTGCAGATGGACGAGCACCGGCGGCCTGGAGCAAAGACAACAGCTTCCCTGCGCGAGGATGATCTCGGGCATGCAGGCCTGGGAGGGCGCATGCGCAATCAGGTTCAAAGGGACTCTCTCAGCCCCGGTGCGAAAGCGCGAGCGCTCTCGTGCACCAGGGCACCCCCAGCGTTTGCCATCCGTGGATGGCGCGGGCCATTGTGCATGAAATCAAGGCCGCTGCAGCTGCCTGCGGCAGCATCTCCCCGGGCCGGGAAAGGCCTCCCGGCCACGGTGGTCCAGAAACGGAAACAGCCCGCAGGGCGGGCTGTTGGCAGCGCGGGCCCGTAGCAGGGCCCAGGCGTGCAGGCAATTACTGGATCTTGGCCTTGTCCATGAGCTGCTTTTCAAAGGCCTCGACCTTTTGCGGCTGCAGCTGCTGCATGATCTGGGGCTTGACGTCCTCGAACTTGGGCAGCTCGGCTTCGCGCACGTCGTCAAGGCGGATGATGTGCCAGCCGAACTGGGACTTGACCGGGGCCTGGGTCAGGCCACCCTTGTCGAGCTTGATCAGGGCTTCGGTGAACTCGGGCACATAGGTGCCGGGGTTGGCCCAGTCCAGATCGCCGCCGCGAGCTCCCGATCCGGGGTCCTTGGACTCTTTCTTGGCGATGTCTTCGAATTTCTTGCCGCCCTTGACCTCGGCAATGATGGCCTTGGCGCGGGCCTCGTCCTCGACCAGGATGTGGCTGGCCTTGTATTCCTTGCCGCCGTTGGCAGCGACGAACTTGTCGTACTCGGCCTTGGCGTCGGCTTCGGTCACGGGGTTCTTCTTGATGAAGTCGTCGAACAGCGCACGGATCAGCACCGCCTGGCGGGCCATTTCCATCTGCTGCTTGTACTGCTCGGTATTGGCCAGGCCGCGCTTGTTGGCTTCCTGCATCAGCACTTCACGCTTGATCAGCTCCTGCTTGATCTTGTCCTCGATTTCGGGAGTGATGGGCTGGCCGGATTGCTCGACTTGCTGCTTGAACAACTCCATGCGTGCCTTGGGCACGGGTTTGCCGTTGACGACGGCCAGGTTCTGGGCCGAGGCGGAGAGGGCCGCTGTGCTCAGCAAGGCTGTCGCCACCAATCTGGTCAGAAGTTGTTTTTTCATGTGAATTCCAATGTTTGCAAAGACAGAATCAAGGCGTCATACGCAACAGGCTCCGCAGAGACGGAGCCTGTTGGATCACAGGACCTCAATGGCGATGGCATGAGCACCCTGGTCAATGAAGTCTTGCAGCGCATCATACACAAGGCGATGGCGTGCCAGACGCGTTTTTCCCAGGAACAGAGGTGAGGCAATGCGCACGCGAAAATGCGTGCCGAAGCCGGTGTCGTTGGCCCCTGCATGGCCTGCATGCTTGTAGCTTTCGTCGATGACCTCCAGCTGTGCGGGCGCAAGGCGCACGCGCAGCACATCGGTCATGGCCTCGGCCGTGATGGGCAGGTTCGCGCTCATGGCTGCTGGTCCTGGCCGGGCAGGGCAGGGGCGGGCTCGGCGGCCGCGCCCTTGTCTTCCTGCAGATAGCGGCCCATGTAGAGCGCCTGGCCGATGACGAACAAAAACATCAGGCCCATGCCGCCAAACAGCTTGAAGTTGACCCAGGTGTCGGTATCGAAGCGGTAGGCAATGGCCAGGTTGAGTGCGCCCATGAGGGCGAAGAAGGCGGTCCAGCTCCAGTTGAGCTTGCGCCACACTGGATCCGGCAATTTCAGTTGGGCGCCCATGACCGAGCGCAGCAGGTTTTTCTTGAAGGCCAACTGGCCGATCAGCAGGGCTGCACCCATGAGCCAGTACAGCACCGTGGGCTTCCATTTGATGAAGGTGTCGTTGTGGGCCAGCAAGGTCGCGCCGCCAAAGACCACGATCACACCCAGGCTCACCCATTGCATGGGCTCGACCTTGCCGTGGCGCATGCGCAGATAGGCAATCTGCACCACGGTGGCGGCGATCGCCACGGCCGTGGCGGCATAAATGCCCCAGACCTTGAAGGCCACAAAGAACAGGATGATGGGAAAGAAATCAACAAGCAGCTTCATCGGCAGCGCAGACGGTAGTGAGAGACAAAGAGCCCAATCATGCCCCAAGCCAGGCCCTGCCTTTGCGACAAGACCGGTCTCGGGGCACGGGTTCGGCGCCAAGTGCTTGGTGTGGATGTGTGCGGCAAAGTTCATTCGGACCGGCCAGCACCGGAGACAAGAGGTCTGTGCACGATCCGGGACCATGTCCTGGGTTTGGGGTTGAATTGGCCTCAAGCGCTTGCCAGGCAAGCGCAAGGCGCTCTCAGAGCGTGTTCACGATCTCTACGCAGGCGCGTTGGAGCGCAATCGGGATGAGTTCGAGTCGATGGGCCGCAGCTTGCACCGGGGTGCAAGCAAGGGCCAGCGCGAAGAAATCGCCCGATTTCGCTCCAACCCTTGGGGGCAGTGCCTTTGCGGGCGGTCTACAGCGTTGCGAATCCTCGCAATAGCACGGCTATTGCTGCGGTGTCGCGCCTCGTATCCCATCCCGCAAAGACACTGGCGCGCCGCGAGGAGATCGTGAACACGCTCTTAATAAAGGAGCTTGCCGCGAAAATCCTTTCAGGCCAGATGGGTCGTGTCCGGCGGTGTGGTCGCAAGCAGCCCGTTCAGAAAGTCGAATTCCCGCTGGACCATGTCCATGGAGATGGGCACGCCATTGCGCGGGTCGTGCTCGACGATCAGGTAAGAGAGGCCCTGCGCCAGGGCCAGATCCAGAATCGGGCGGTAGTCAATGACGCCGGTGCCGAGCTCGGTGAGATGCGATGACGCAGTCTTGTCCAGCGTGCTCGAATGGCCGATCCGGTCGAAATTCTTGATGTGCAGGGAGCTAAAGCGCCCGGCATGGCGCTGCAGATAGCTGCAGACATTGCCCCCTGCAAAGCTCATCCAGCCGCAATCGAGCTCAAACTTGACATAGCGCGGGTCTGTTTCGCGCAGGAGCACGTCGTAGCCGCAGACTCCGTTGCCCAGATCGAGGAACTCGAAATTGTGGTTGTGATAGGCATAGGAAAAGCCCGCGCGCAGGGTCAACTCTGCTATGCGGTTGGCCCGCTCGGCCACGCGCTGAAAATCGCTGACCGTCATGGAGCCCGTGGTCTGCAGATAGGCGGAGCTGGCCTGCGGTATCGGCGCCAGCACGGAGCTGGCGACCTGGACTACGCCCAGCTGATGCGCGATTTCCAGCAAGGCCGACGGGTCGGCGTTCGATGAGAAATCGAGATGGGTGGTGCGCAACAGCAAGCCGGCGTTGACCGCTGCGCGGCGCAGGTCGGCCGGCGCAAGATGGGCATATGTCAGGGCCTGGATTTCGCCATAGCCCATCTTGGCGATTGCGCTGAAGCTGGCCTCCGGATTTTTTTCGACGGCACTGCCCAGCGTATAGATCTGCAGGCCTATGGGCCTGCGGTCGACACGTGTGCCGTGGTGGGTGCTGGCCTGAGTCGAGAGTCCGACGGTGAGGCTGCCGATGGCGGCGGTACCGTGCTTGAGAAAGCTTCTGCGCTGGTCTTGCATGCTTTTGTCTCCTTGGTGAACAGGAATGAAGGCACAAGGCTTGAAGCCGGCGTCCACCGGCCCGGAGGTGCCGAGGGGAGAGCTCTCGCCTGGATTGCAGGGCTTGCGCTGCAGCTTCGCAGTGCGGCGCAGTTCTATGAGGTCAGTGCGCATTTCGCACCGCCTGTATATCCATCCACAGGCCATTCTTGCGGTGGCTGGCCAGTGCAGCGTCGATAAAGCGGTGGCCGGCCAGGCCATCCTCGATCGTGGGCAGGTCCAGTGATTCCGGGAAAGGTGCGCGCGCTTGCTGCCGGGCCCGGATCTGCTCGGCCGCATCGACATAGAGCTGGGCAAAGGCCTCCTGATAGCCCTGGGGGTGGCCTGCCGGAACGCGGCTGGCATGGCGGGCTGCGGCGCTGTCCACGTGCCCTTGGCGCAGACACTGTGCAGCCCCGCCCACGGGGGTGAGCCAGAGCTCGTCCGGCCGCTCCTGGTCGAAGGCCAGGCCTGCCTGGCTGCCGAAGATGCGCAACCGCAGCGCATTTGCGCAACCTGCTGCCACCTGGCTGGCCCACAGCAGGCCACGGGCACCACAGGTGTAGCGCAGCATCATTTGTGCATGGTCATCCAGCTGGCGCCCGGGTACAAAGCTGCATAGTTCGGCGCTGACCTGGGACGGCAGCATGCCGCTTACAAAAGCCGCGAGCTGGTAGGCGTGGCTGCCGATATCGCCCAGGCAGCCCGTGGGGCCGCTGCGCGCGGGGTCCAGTCTCCAGCAGGCCTGTTTGTGCTGGCCATCTTGCTCAATGGGCTGGCTCAGCCAGTCCTGCTGGTATTCGACCTGCACCAGTCGCAGCGCACCCAATGCACCGTTTCGCACCAGGGCACGGGCGTGGCGCACCATCGCATAGCCGGCATAGGGATGGGTGAGCGCAAAGACGCGCTGGCGCTGGCGTGCCAGTGCGGCCAGGGTTTCACCCTCCTGCAGCGACAGCGCCAGCGGCTTGTCGCAAATCACATGCATGCCGGCCTCCAAAAAGGCCGTGGCCACCGGCGCATGCAAATGGTTGGGCGTGACAATGGACACCACCTCGATGCCGTCGGGCCGGGCTGCCTCTGCCCTGGCCATTTCACGGTAATCGGCATAGCTGCGCTCGGGGTCCAGCCCCAGGGCGGCCGCGCTGCGCGCAGCTCTTTGGGGCTCACTGGACAGCGCGGCTGCCAGCAGCTCGTAATGTCCGTCCAGCTGCGCGGCTGTGCGGTGCACGCCACCGATAAAGGCGCCTTCGCCGCCCCCCACCATGCCCAGTCGGAGTTTGCGCGTCATGGCGCAACCTCGCCCAGACCCAGCAGGGCTCGGGTCTGGGCCGCGTTGATGCCGCTGCCGGCGAAATCGTCGAATGCATGCTCTGCCACGGGAATCAAATGGCGGCGAATAAAGGCTGCGCCTTCGCGTGCGCCCTGCTGCGGATGCTTGAGCGCGCACTCCCACTCCAGCACCGCCCAGCCCGGATAGTCGTACTGGGTGAGCCTGGAGAAGATGGCGCCGAAATCAATCTGCCCATCGCCCGGCGAGCGAAAACGGCCGGCCCGTTCCACCCAGCTGCCGTAGCCGCCATACACGCCCTGTCTGCCCGTCGGACGGAACTCCGCGTCCTTGACGTGGAAGGCCTTGATGCGCGCGTGGTAGATATCGATAAAGGCCAGATAGTCCAGCTGCTGCAGCACAAAGTGGCTGGGGTCGTAGAGGATGCAGGCGCGCGGATGTTCATCCACGGCGGCCAGAAAACGCTCGAAACTCAGGCCGTCATGCAGGTCTTCGCCTGGATGCAGTTCGTAGCAGACGTCTACACCCGCTGTGTCAAATGCATCCAGAATCGGCCGCCAGCGGCGCGCCAGTTCCTCAAACGCCTGTTCCACCAGGCCTTCCGGCCGCTGCGGCCAGGGGTAGACATAGGGCCAGGCCAAGGCGCCTGAAAACGTGGCATGGGCGGTGAGCCCCAGATTGCGCGAAGCGCGGGCCGCCAGCAGCAGCTGCTCCGTGGCCCAAACCGTGCGCGCCACGCTATTGCCCCGCACATGGGCTGGCGCAAAGCCGTCAAACAATGCTTCGTAGGCTGGATGCACGGCCACCAACTGCCCCTGCAAATGCGTGGACAGCTCGGTGATGGCCACGCCTGCATCCTCGGCCTGGCGGCGCAGGTCATCGCAATACGCCGTGCTGCTGGCGGCCCGCTCCAGATCGATCACGCGGGCATCAGCAGGCACTTGCACTCCCTCGTAGCCCAATTGGCCGGCCCAGCAGGCCAGGTTGGCAAAGCTGTCGAAAGGCGGCTCATGCCCCATGAACTGCGCGAGAAAAATCGCGGGTCCTTTGATGGTCTTCATCCACATACATCCTGTTGAAGGCAAATCGGCTTCATCGCTTCCCCTCTGTCCATGGCGCAGCGCCGAGCTTTGCCAGGCACCCCCACCCTCTCCCCTAAGGGGCGAGGGAGAAAAGTCAAGGAAGCAAAACCAGACGCACAGCCCACAAAACTGGCACGGCACAAGCCAAGGACACCGCGCAAGGGCCGCCCCGCAGCGCCGGTGTCGTCCCCCTGCCCGCGAGCGCAGCGAGCGAAGAGCGGGGGGAAGGCGCCGAAGGCGACTCAGGGGGGCCCTAAGTCAAAACGGCGAATCCGGAAAATAGAACTGCCGGGCGTTGTCCTTGGTGATCAGCACCGAGGGCACGAGGGTCGTGGCCGGCATGCCCTTGCCCGCAAGCCTGGCCTCGGCCGTGAGCCGTATGGCGTCGTAGATGAACTTGGGCGAGTAGCTGACATCGGCCGTGATGCGCTTGTCACTGCCATCCATGATGGTCTTGACCATGTGCTTGGCGCCGGCCCCGCCAAAGACCAGGCGTATGTCTTCGCGCTTGGCCTGTTGTATGGCCTTGAGCACGCCCACGGCCATGTCGTCATCGGCGGCCCAGACCGCATCGATGTGCTTGAAGCGGGTCAGATAATCCTGCATGACCTTGAAGGCGTCATCGCGGTTCCAGTTGCCGTATTTGGCATCCAGCAGCTTGATGCCCGCATGCTTGGACAGCACGGCGTTAAAGGCATTCATGCGCTCGTTGTCCAGCTCGGTGGCAATGCCGCGCAAGGCCACGATTTCGCCTTTGCCACCCAGGGCCTGGGCAATGTATTCCCCAGCCACCCGGCCAAATGCGGTGTTGTCGCCGGCCACATAGGCGTCTTGCACACTGGTGTCGGTCAGGCCCCGGTCCACCACGGTGATGTAGACGCCTTTGCGCTTGACCTCGGCCACGGGGCGTGTGAGTGCGCCGGACTCAAAGGGGAAAATGACCAGCGCATTGATGCGGTTCACCCCGGCCAGGTCCTGCAACTGGTTGGCCTGCTCCGAAGCATTGGCCGAAGTCTTGATGGTGATCGAAAGATTCTTGTGGGTCTTCTCCAGCTCGGCCTTGGCCCGGTTGGCCCAGTAGCCTATGCCGCCCATGAAGCTGTGCGTGGCCGCAGGAATGGAGACTCCGAGCCGCAACTCGGGCTCGGCCAGCGCCGATAGCGGAGCGATAACAGCGCATAAAAGCATGGCGAGTCGTGTTGCAAGCGTCATAAAGGCCTCCTTGGTTGAAATAAAGTCACTGCAGAAAAAGCTGTGATCCCTGGTGCAGAAAGAGGACATGCCCCTGGCCTGCTGCGACGCGCCTCGCGTTGAGTCACCGCCTCTGCAGCAATGCGACGGCGATGATGGCCACGCCCTGCACGGCCGCATTCAGGTAGACGCTGATGACGCTGGTCAGATTCAGGATGTTGCTGATCACCGATAGCACGATGGCGCCTATGACCGTGCCCGTCATTGAGCCGCTGCCGCCCTTGAGCACCGTGCCGCCGACGATGACGGCGGTGATCGCCTCCAGCTCCCACAGCAAGCCCGTGGTGGGCGAGGCCGAACCCAGGCGCGGCACATACAGCAGCGTGGCAATGCCCACGCACAGACCCAGCAGCACATAGGTGATGATCTTGACCCGCACCACATCGACGGCGGCATAGCGTGCCACCTGCTCGTTGGAGCCCACGGCCTGCACATAGCGGCCATAGGGGGTGCGGCCTAGAATGATGCCTCCGGCAATCGCCACCAGGACGAACACCCAGACGGGGATGGGAATGCCGGCCAGGCTGCCGTAATACACCGGGGCATAGATGGCCAGCAGGCTGTCGTCCAGCGAGAGCGCACCACCGTCGGACAGATAGGTCAGCACGGCGCGAAAGATCCCCAGTGTGCCCAGGGTCACGATGAAAGGCTCGATACGTCCCTTGGTGATCAACAGGCCATGGGCCAGGCCGCACAGCGCGCCCATGATCAAGGCCAGCAAGGCGCCCAGGATCACGGCCAGCAAAGGGGAGTCCAGCCAGGGCGCGGCTGCATTGATGAACATGATCACGCAGCCCGCAATCAACGCAGCCATCGACCCCACCGACAGATCGATGCCGCCCGTGGTGATCACAAAGCACATGCCCACGGCAATGATGCCGATGAAGGCCGTGCGTGACAGCACATTCAGCAGGTTCTCCAGGCTCGCGAAATCGCTGTTGAGCCAGGCTCCCGCCAGACACAGCAGGGCCAGGCCCAGTGCAGGGCCCAGGCTACGCCAGTGGAGGCTGAAGTGACGGCTGCCCCTGTGGCTGATGGCTGGAGTCCGGGACATGGGCGGTGATGGTTCCTGTTGCATGGCCTATCAGTTCCTCTTCGTTCAGGTGGCAGGTGTCCAGCGTGGCTGCGCAGCGGCCAGCCCGCATCACCACAACGCGATGGCACAGGCCGATGAGCTCGACCAGTTCAGAAGAAATCACGATCACGGCCAGGCCGGCGCAGGCCAGTTCGTGGATCAGAAAGTAAATGTCCCGCTTGGCCCCGACATCGACGCCGCGCGTGGGCTCGTCCAGCACGATGATCCGTGGGCCGGGCTGCAATACCTTGGCCAGGGCTAGCTTTTGCTGGTTGCCGCCCGACAGGGCTGCGGCCTTCACGTCCAGCGAGCGGCTGCGTATGCCGTAACGCTGCACGGCGTCAACGAGCGCGGACTTTTCGCAAGCGCTTCGCAGCCAGGGCCTTGCATGCTGCTCCAGCGCCATCAGCGTCAGGTTCTGTCTCAGGCCGAAATCCAGATGCAGGCCTTTTCCCTTGCGGTCTTCGCTCAGATAGGTGAGACCGCTTCGCATCGCTTCCTTCGGCGTTCGCCAGCCTTTGCCATGCGAGAGGGCCCGACCCTGCATCGTTACATCGCCATGGGCAGGCCGCAGCCCCAGCAGCCCCTCGAACAATTCGGTGCGGCCTGCACCGACCAGGCCTGCAAAGCCCAGAATCTCACCGGCGTGCACCGCAAACGTTGCATCCTGTACCCAGCCCGGTACGTTGAAGTCGCGTACTGCGAGCAGGGCGGGGGCCGTATCGGAGACGGAGCTGCGCGGGGGGTAGAGATCGGCCAGCTCACGCCCCACCATCAGCTGGGCCATTTGTGCGCGTGTCAGCGTGTTGGTGGGCGAGCAGGCCACAAAGCCGCCGTCACGCATGACGATGACATCGTCGGTGATGTGCTCCACCTCATCGAGCTTGTGCGAGATGTAGACCACGGTTACACCATCGGTACGCAACTGCTCGATCAGCAGAAAAAGGCGCCGGGTTTCGCTGGGCGTGAGCGAGGCTGTGGGCTCGTCCATGATCAGCAGACGTACGTGCCGTGACAGTGCCTTGGCGATCTCCACCAGTTGCTTTTCAGCGACCTGAAGATCTCCGACCCTGGCTCTGGGGGAGAGGTCCAGGCCTATCCGTGCGAGTGCCTGGGCAGAGGCGCTTTCCATGGCCGCTTCGTCTAGCAGACAGTTGCGCTTGAGCTCGTGGCCCAGAAAAATATTCTGGGCCACGCTCAGGTCATCGGCCAGGTTGAACTCCTGGTGGATCAGCACAATGCCCAGGGCCTCGGCATCGCGGCAACTGGCAAAGCGCTGGATCCGGCTGTTGACCAGCACGCTCCCACAGGTCGGAGCCTCATAGCCCGCCAGTATTTTCATGAGCGTGGATTTGCCGGCTCCGTTTTCGCCCAGCAGCCCATGCACACGGCCAGGCCTCAGGGAAAAACTCAAGCCGCGCAGCACGCGCACGCTGCCGAATTCCTTGACGATATCGACAAACTCCACGCAAAGAGGCTCAGTTCGGCTCATCGGTGCAGCCTCCGTGACTTGAGAAATTCCTGCATGGCCAGCACGCCGGCGCCCGTCAAGCCTGCAGCATCGCCCAAGGAGGAGTACTGGACATGCAGGTTGCGCGTGGAAAGCGCGAGTGAGCGCTGGTAGACGCTTTGTCGTACGGAGGCGAGGAACAAGGGCCCTACGGTGACGACGCTGCCCGTGAGAAAGACATGTGATGGATTGAAGAAGTTGACCACCGAGGCCAGCATCTGGCCCACCAAACTGCCTGCGCGCTGAATGATGCGGTTGGCCTCCATATCACCTTCACGACTGGCTGCTCCCACGGCAGCCAGAGTCAGCATGCCTTGTTCTCCTGCATGGCGGCGCAGTACCTGGCTGTCCTCGCGTTCCATGGCCTCCCAGGCCTGGCGCTCGACGGCAGGGCGTGCAGCCATGGTTTCCAGGCAGCCTGTATTGCCGCAATGACAGTGAGGGCCGGAAGTGTCCACGCAGATATGCCCTACATCACCGGCCGAGCCTGTGGCTCCCCGGAAGATCTTTCCGTCGCAGACGATGCCGCAGCCGATGCCCGTGCCCACCTTGAGCACGAGAAAGTTCGATGTGCCCTGCTGCTGGCGCAGCTCGCCAATGGCCTGGATGTTGACGTCGTTGTCCACGAAGACCGGGGCCTCAAAGCTGTCGCGCATGAAGTCGCGGATGGAAAAATCACCCCAGCCCGGCATGAGCGGTGGGCTGACCATCTGTGCATTCTCAAAATTCACGGGGCCGGGAACGCCAATGCCAATGGCCAGAACGTCCTTTGCCCTCTTGCCGCATTGCTCCAGAAGCCGCAGTGCCAAGACCTTGATGCGTGCCAGCACCACGGTAGGGCCTTGCTGTGCATCGCGCACATCGACATCTTCGCGGCACTGGGCCAGCACCAGCAGGCTGGGCGTGAGTGCCGCAATCGACATGCAGGTCGCACCGATATCGATGGCGAGCAGAATTCCCAGTGCATTCGACAGGCACAAGGTTTCGGCCGGACGGCCCGTGCTGGCTGGGCCAGGCCCTGTCTCCTGCAGCAGCCCTTGGGCCAGGAGGTCGGCAATCAGTGCATTGGCCTTGCTCTTGGACAGGTGGAGGCGTGTCGCGACCTCATGTCGGGACGCAGCCTTCGACCAGAAAACGGACTCCAGCACCAGCATTTCTCCGCTGGAAAGATTGGACCAGTGATCCAAGGGCATGTCTCCGATATTGCTATGCTTTATAAGCAATATTTTGCGCGGGAAAACCGGGCCGACAAGACCGAAGTTAGACCTGTTTCAGGTCGAATCCGGGCAAGCCGCTTGCAGACTGGATGAGGTCTCTTTTCAAGAGCCGTTGCTGCAGTTCAAGGCCCCAGGATTACAAGGGATTTGCTTGCCGAAATGCGAGGCTGGGAGCCCCTGCATTCGGGGGCGGGGCTAGAGCACGGGGCTGAGCGTGGCCAGCAGGTTGTGCCAGATGCGCTTGCTCCAGCGCCAGGCCAGCACCTGCTCCATGGTGATGGTGTCGGCCGCATCGGCATAGGCCTGCTGGCGTGCGCGTATGGCGGCGGTGAGGGCGCGGTCGTGCAGCAGCACATTGCTCTCGAAGTTGAGATCGAAGCTGCGCAGGTCCAGATTGGTCGAGCCCACGAGGGCCACCTCCCCATCCACGCACAAGGTCTTGGCATGCAGCAGGCCAGGGCGGAATTCGAGAATGCCCACGCCTGCGGCCAGCAGTCGGCGGTAGTTGCTTCGACTGGCCGCGCCCACGATCCAGGAGTCGTTGCGTGCGGGCACGATGAGGGTTACGGCGACGCCGCGCAGGGCCGTGGCGCACAGGGCTTCGAGGACTGTGGCGTCGGGCACGAAGTAGGGCGTGGAGATCACGACTTCGTGGCGTGCGCTGGCCAGCAGCGTGGAGACCAGGTGCGGTGTCGAGCGGCGGCGCTCGTTCGGCCCTTCGGCAATGGCCAGGGCCGCAAAGCCCGCTTTGCCGGCGAGATCGGCCGGGGGCAGCAAAGGGGCAAGGCTCTTGCCGCTGGCCTGGCGCCAATCGCTCGCAAAGATCATCTGCATCTGCGCGACCACAGGGCCTTGCAGGCGCAGCATGATGTCCACCCAGGGGGCGTATCGGGCCTTGACGGCAAATGCCTCGTCGGCACAGTTCTGGCTGCCGCAATAACCGGTTGTGCCGTCTATCACGGTGATCTTGCGGTGGTTGCGCAAATCGATGCGGCTGGTGAGTATGACCTTGAGAGGCCGGTTCACGGGCAGGGCCACGGCGAGTTGGACGCCCGCCTGCTGCATCTGCTGCCACAGCGGCGAGCCTATGAGGGCACGCGAGCCCAGGCCGTCCACCATGGCCCGGCAGGTCACGCCGCGCCGGGCGGCCCGCATCAAGGCCTGGGCAAGGGCGGTGCCGGTTTCGTCGTCCAGCCAGATGTAATAGAGCACATGGATTTCGCTGCAGGCCGCATCCATGTCGGCCAGCATGCGTGCCCGCGCCTGGTTGCCGTCGCGCATCAACTGGGCATGATTGCCCGTGGTCACGGCGAAGCCATTGATGGAGGATGCGTAGTCAAACGCCGGTTGCCACTGTGCGTTCACGGCCGGTGCCGCTTCGACGCCTTGGGCCAGGAATGGAATCCAGGCCTGGCGCGCGGGCAGATGCCGGCGCACAAAGGCGGCGACACCGGGATAGCGCTTGTGCTGTCTGTCGCTCCCCAGCCGTCCGAGGGCAGCCTCGCCGAACAGGTAATACAGCACGCAGCCCGCATAAGGCACGAGCACCATCACCGTGAGCCAGCCCATGCGTACATCGGGGCGAAGATCATCGCGCAGCAGGATGCGCAGGCTGAAGCCTGAGATCAGCAGCACATGCAGAAAGAGCAAAAGCCAGGTCATGCAAACAGGGAAGAGGTGAGAGCCGCAAAGTCCCAACCGTATCAGACGCCCTGGCGGACAAACACCAGCAAGCGATTGTTGGCAGGCATGGCATGGTCGGCTTCCAGGGCCAGGCCATGGTTTCGTGCCAGGGACTGGACCGTCTCGAAGTCGCGCAGGCCGCTGCGTGCATCGCGCTCGCGCAGCCACAGGTCGAAGGCGCGGTTGCTGTCGCTGGTGTAGTTGCCGCCGTAGTTGAACGGACCGTAGAGCGCAAATTTGCCACCCGCAGGCAGATGGGCGCCGAGCAGTGCAAACATGCGCTGCACCAGCGACCAGGCCACGATATGGGCGGTATTGCTGGAGAAGGCGGCATCAAATGCGCCCTCCCGGGTTTGCGGCCAGCCATCGGCCTGCAGGTCAAGGCGTAGCGGGAGGCGCAGATTGGGAGCTGGTCGGGACGCATGCCAGGCCGCAATGCCTGCATGGTTCTCGGTGAGGTCGCTGGTCTGCCAGATCAGGTGCGGCAGGCGCGGCGCGAAGTACACGCTGTGCTGGCCTGTGCCCGAGCCTATCTCCAGCACATGGCGCAATCCGGCGAACGCTGTCTGCAGGACTTCAAGAATGGGCGCGCGGTTGTTTTCGCAGGCCTGGGAAAAGGGCAGCGCAGGGCGTGGAGGCTGGGGCATGGGTTACAAGGAGAAAGGGCGCGGGCTCGAAAGACAGGACTGGAGATTCAGGGCCTGTCCCATTGGGCCAGGTGCAGCAGGACGCCCGAGAGGTCCCAGACATGGGTGACCAGGGCGCCATAGGGCTCATGCCTGGGTGCGGCCACACGTGCCGGCGCAAAGCGTCCGTCTTGCAGCAGTCTTGCAATGTGATCTTGCCCCTGTTTTGTGTAGCTCTTAGCCCATGATCTACGCGGCCTTTTTACGCTGTGCCTCGTACCAGCGTTGCTCGTACTGCATAGGACTGAGATAGCCCAGCGCCGAATGCAGCCTGCGGTGATTGTAGAAGGCCATCCAGTCCATCACCGCCTTCCTGGCCTGCTCTCGGGTCGCAAACTTCTGCCCGTGTCTGGCTTGTGAGGCCTCTGTGCCGCTCGGCATATCATCGGATTTGTTTTTTGACGATTGGTCTGTGCTACAATTTTTGGATCGCAGCAAGCAGGGCATGTGAATGCTAGGCTTGATGTGAAAGGGGGTATAGCTCAGCTGGGAGAGCGCTTGCATGGCATGCAAGAGGTCATCGGTTCGATCCCGTTTACCTCCACCAAAATTGAGACGGCGAGCTGCAAGGCTCGCATCGTTCTAGGAATTGACCCTATCGTCTAGAGGCCTAGGACACTACCCTTTCACGGTAGGTACCGGGGTTCGAATCCCCGTAGGGTCGCCAAGTTTGAAGCGCTTGATGCTATGAAGATAGCTGCAAAGCTTCCTGCCAGGAGTGGTAGTTCAGTTGGTTAGAATACCGGCCTGTCACGCCGGGGGTCGCGGGTTCGAGTCCCGTCCACTCCGCCAGTTTTGAAAGCCGCATTCATTCGTGGATGCGGCTTTTTGTTTTTGCTGAGCAGCCTGCTCCGGCATTTTGCTTGCCAGAGCAGGTCAAGAGACTCAGGTCGAAGTTGCGAATTTTTCTATGAGAGCTGCCACGGCTGCGGGCTGATCGTGATGGAGCATGTGGGCAGCATCCTGCACTACGGCAACCTGGCAGCGGTGCACCTGCTTGAGCCGCTCATGGTACTGCTCCAGGCCGTAGCGGCCTTTCCACCACTGGCCCATGCTGTCGTCGCTGGCTTCCACAGCAAGAACCGGGGCCGTGATCGCGCGGTACAAGGCCAGGGTTTCATCCAGGCGGTAGAGCTGGGCGCTGCTTACCTTGTGTGCTGCATCGCCTTGAATCTCCCAGCGGCCCTGGGCATTGGGGGCCGCCCAGCGCTCTGCGAGCCACAAGGCCTTGTCCTGAGGCAGACGGCGGTTGGTCTTCATCAGGCGCTGAGCCACGGCGTGCAGGCTGTCATAGCTTTTGAGCGTGATCTCTCCGCTCCCAAGCTTTCTGATTTCATCCATCCATTGCGCGTAGCGCGCCGGAGCCTGCTCGGGTCGGGTGGCGGGCAGGCCGAAGCCTTCGAGGTTGACCAGGGTACGGATGCGCCCGGGCCTGGCCCCTGCATACATCATGGCCACATTGCCTCCCATGCTGTGCCCTACCAGGTCCACGGGCTGTTCCCCTGCCACGACATCGAGCAGTTGGTCCAGATCCGCGAGATAGTCGGCGAAGTCATGGCGGTCGCAAGGTCCGGGCATACGGCTGCGCCCAAAGCCGCGCCAGTCGGGGGCGATGATGAGGCGCGAGTCTGCAAAGCCTGCGCTTAGCGCATCGACCACGAACTGATAAGAGGCGCCGATGTCCATCCAGCCGTGCAGCAGTACAAGCGGTACTGCGGGGCCGGGCTGTCCCCAGCTCAGCACATGGTAGGAAAGCGTACGGATCGGGATCTGGCGTGAACTTGCAAAGCGGGTTGGGACATAGGCATCCACAGCTTTGCTCGGGAGGGGAGAAGGGGCTTCTTGCAGCATGGGTGCATTATTCCGGGCTGTTGCCCAGCAGCAGTCAGCCACGGGACAGAGTCAGGGTTTTCGCCAGGGACTGTATGGCCTGCGCGCATTTTGAGTGAAGCCGGCTGAAATCCGGCTTGCCTGGGGTTTGAACAAAGAGCGGCTCTCCCTCTTCACTTTGGCGAGATCCGTATCACTCTTGGCGGTCGAACAACTGACGAGCAGGGTTTAATTTGACACAATGCAGAACATTTGAAACAAATAATGACATTTTTTCGGGTGGCAGGGCTGGTACACGGCCTTCCATGGCTGCCAAGGACTTGGTGTCTGGGACGAGAGATGGATCTACAGCGTAGAAATTTACTGGCATGGAGTGCGGCAGCAGGTTCAGCTTGGATGCTGCCGGGTCTGTCATCTGCCCAGCCCCGTTATCCATCTCAGCCCATCAGTCTGGTGGCTCCGTTTGCGCGGGGTGGTGTGCTGGATGGGTTCTCGCAGATGCTGGCCGGGCAGTTGAGCCTTGAGCTTGGTCAGCCGGTGCTTGTGTCCTACCGAGATGGCGCTTGCGGGACGCTGGGGGCAAAGTATGTGGCCAAGGCTGCGGCCGATGGCTATACCTTGCTGCTGGGGGCCGTACACCACGCAGTGGCTCAGTCCCTGAATGCGCAGCTTGGTTACGACATCCGGGAGATGACGCCCGTGGGCTATGTGGGGCGAGTGAGTCATGTCCTCATCGTCAGCAACTCTTTCGAGGCCGGCAGTGTCATTGAGCTCATTGCCTTGCTCAAGACCCAGCCCGACAGGTACAGCTATGCATCGCTGGGGGTGAGCAGCATGCAGCACATGATGGCCGAGCAGTTCAGGTGCACGACCGGCACCCGGGTAAAGCATGTGGTCTACGAAGGCTCGAGTCAGGCCCTGGAGGATCTGGCGGCAGGTCGCACGCATCTGATGTTCGAGCCTGTGCCCTCGGCCCTGCCTTATATCAGGCAGGGCAGGGTACGGGCCATTGCCGTGACCTCTGCGTCGCGCACCCGCGCTTTGCCCGAGGTGCCAACGGTGGCAGAAGCCGGCTCTGCTGGATATGGAGCAGCCTGCTGGCTTGGACTGTTTGCCCCCGACAAGCTATCGCAGTCCGTGGTGCTCAGGCTCAATCAGGCCTTGAACCGGGCTTTCAGCAATCCGGGGTTCACCGAGGGCTGGCTCATGCTTGGGGCAGAGCCGGGGGGCGGATCGCCCAAGGCCCTGGCCCGAATGGTTGCCAGCGAGGTCGCGCGCTGGGCCATGGTGGCCGATCAGGCCGGCATCTCGATTTGAGCCGCGTCATACCGGATCAGCTTCTGTGTTCATGACTGCCAAAGCGCCGGTTTGTGCGGCATGGCGATGATGGCCGGCTTTCAACTCGATAGCTTCTTGCATCGCATGCGCTGAAGCGGTCGGGGCCCAGGGTGATGCAAATGCGCCCCGGGTTGAGCGAGCAGCCATGAAAGCGTGGCCGGGCGTGTATCTCGGCCGCTGTGCGGCTCACGCCCAGTAACCAAGATGCCGCCACAGTGCTGTCGGTAGCTGGCAGGGGGCGTTGCGGCCTTAGCGGGCTGCGGCGCGGGCTTGTTCGAGCCAGCCGTCAAAGGTTTTTTGATGAGCCTTGATCCAGCTGTTTACATGGCGCTCCACGTCGGCAGGCTTGTTCTGGCCTTCATGCATGAGCCGGTTCTGCATGCTGATGTCGCCAATGGGCAGTTGCATGATCTCGAACAGCTTGGCCGCAGCAGGATGCTTTTCGACCCAGCTCTTGTTGGCCACGATGTACTCGTTGTTCAGTGGAAAACCGTAGTTTTTGCCATTCGCCAGCTTGGTATCTGTACCTGTCTGCAGACCGGGCATGGCCGAGAAGGGGACCTGAAGCCAGATCACATCCTTGCCCTGTTGCAGCACATTGCTGAGCCAGTAGGGCGTCCAGGCGTAATAGAGCACGGGCTTGCCTTGCTTGAACCGGGTCAGGGTATCTGCGATGAGTGCCGGGTAGTTGCCCTGGGTGTAGTTCACGGTGGCGCGCAGTCCGAAAGTATCCAGCTGGTGATCGATCACGGCTTCGCCGCCCCAGCCTGCGCTAGCTCCGATGAGGTTGGCCTTGCCGTCTCCGTCAGTGTCGAACAGCTTGGCCAGTTTGGGGTCCTTGAGTTGCCCGAGGTTGGTGATCTGGTATTGATCAGCCGTCTTTTTGTCGATCATGTAGCCCTGCACGGCTCCGGCAGAGTAGACGCCCTTGCGCGAGAGCTTGGCATCACCACCTGCGGTCTTGTAGAACTCCGAGTGGTGAGGATTCCAGTGATTGGCCATGAAGGTGGCATCGCCGCGGGCAACGGCGACGTGGGCCAGTGGATATTCGAGCTCTTCCACAGGCTTGACCTCATAGCCCAGCTTCTCCAGCGCCTTGACCACGAGCTGGGTCTGAAAGCTTTCCTCGATCAAGGCGCTCTTGACCGGAATGACGCTCACGCCCTTGCCTGGAAGCTGTGCATCCGACGCCGCCAGCGCGGGCAGGCTTGCTGTGCAAAGCAGGGCTGCGGCAATGGTGCCAAGCAGACTCCTGCGGCTTGCAGAATGCTGATGTTGGGCGGTGAGGTAGAAGATTTTATTCATGTCTTGTCTTATCTGCATGGGCCATCGCAGGGCGAGCGCCTTGCGGGCGGCCCTTGTTCTCCACGCATGCGCCCCTGTCCCTGGGCGCACGTGCCATCCTGGTTTGCAGGAAGGCAGGGGTAAAACGCCGGAACCGCATCCGCGTCTGGGGCGCGAATGCGGCTGCGGCGGTGATGTGGCAAGCCTTTGTTGCCGGGGCTCAGGCTTGCCGCTCGCGCATCCTGGTCATGCGCAGCTTGCGCAGACTAGAGCGGCGCAGGCCGTGACCAGTGTCTTGCGCAAGGTCCGGTCAGGACTTGGCGGCTGCTGCCCTGGCCTGGTCGATCCAGCTGTCAAAGGTCTGCTGGTGAGCCTTGATCCAGCCGTTCACATGGCGCTCTATGTCGGAGCTCTTGTTCTGGCCCTGGTTCATCAAACTGTTCTGGGCATTGATGTCGGCCACTGGCAAGTGCATGAGCTCGAAGAGCTTGGCTGCATCGGGATGCTTGTCGGTAAAGGCCTTGTTGGCCACGATGTGCTGCTTGTTGACCACAAAGCCGTAGTTCTTGCCATTGGGCAGCTTGGTGTCGAGCTTGGATTGCTCGCCAGGCAGGGAGGAGAACGGCACCTCGAGCCAGACCACATCCTTGCCGGGCTTGAGCACGTTGCTCACCCAGTAGGGTGTCCAGGTGTAGTAGAAGATGGGCTTGCCGGATTTGTAGCGTGTGATGGTGTCGGCGATCAGGGCTGAATAAGTGCCCTGTTTGTGGGTCACCGTATCGCGCAGCTTGTAGGCTGTGAGCTGGTGCTCGATCACGGACTCGCAGCCCCAGCCGGGGTTGCAGCCCGTGAGGTCGGCCTTGCCATCGCCATCGGTATCGAATAGTTTGGCGATCTTGGGATCCTTGAACTGCTCGATGTTGGTGATCTTGTAGGCCTCGGCCGTCTTCTTGTCGATCAGATAGCCTTGGGCTGCGTTGTCCGAATACACGCCCTTGCGATAGAACTTGGCGTCTCCACCGGAGTTCTTGTAATAGTCTGCATGCAGAGGGTTCCAGTGCGTGGCCAGAAAGGTGGCGTCCCCATTGGCAACAGCCGTATGAGCGGTCGGGTACTCGACCTCCTTGAAGGGCTGTACGTCGTAGCCCAACTGCTCCAGAGCTTTCATGACCAGCAGGGTCTGGAAGGTTTCCTCGGCAATCGAGCTCTTGAGCGGCAGGACTTTGACGCCCTTGCCTGGGAGCTGGTCTGCGGCCATGGCGCTGGCGCCGGCCAGGGCCATGGCCGCGGTTGCAGCCGTGGTACGCAGCCAGCGGGCCAGGGCGGGCTGGCGTTGCTGGAAATGTGGGTTCAAGGTTTGGGTCATGCTTGCGTTCCTCCTTGGTGAAGTAAAACAGTGGGCGTCTTGCCTTGCAGGGCAGACGCCTCGTCGTCACAAACTGCGGCTTAGCCGCCGTTTTTCTGTGCGGGCTTGGCGCCCAGCAGGCGGGTCAGGCAGCCTACGGGGCCGCCATGCCACCAATGCAGGCCGCCGCGGCGCTGCTGGCCCATGGCCTGGGTGATGCGGTCCAGCACAATGGCCAGCAGCACGATTCCCAGACCGCCTACGGTGGCCAGGCCCATGTCCAGGCGCCCAATCCCGCGCAAGACCATCTGTCCAAGGCCGCCTACGGCAATCATGGAGGCGATGACCACCATCGACAGGGACAGCATCAAAGCCTGGTTGACGCCGGCCATGATGGAGGGCAGGGCCAGCGGCAGTTGCACCTTCCAGAGCAGTTGCCAGGTCGAGGCACCGTAGGCGCGGCTGGCTTCGATGAGGTCAGGCCGGACCTGGCGTATGCCCAGATTGGTCAGGCGTATCAGCGGAGGCAGGGCGAACACGATGGTCACGATGACGCCTGGCACATTGCCAATGCCGAAGAGCATGACCACGGGCACCAGGTAGACAAAGGCCGGCGTGGTCTGCATGGCATCAAGCACGGGGCGCATCCAGCGTTCGGCCCGTTCGCTGGATGCCAGCAAGATGCCTACAGGTAGACCGATGATCAGGCAGAAGACCAGCGAGGTCAGTACCAGGGCCAGAGTCACCATGGCTTCGGACCAGATGCCCAGCGCGGCCACGGCCAGCAGGGAGATGGCTGTGCCCAAGGCCAGGGCCCGGCCTGCGAATTGCCAGGCGACGAGCGCAAGAATCACGATCAGCACGGGCCAGGGAATGGCCTGAAGCATGTCTGTGACGCCGGTCAGCGTGCCGTCGATGGGCGCACGCACGGCCTGGAAGAAAGGGCGGAAGTTCGTGACTACCCAGTCCAGGCCCTGGTTGATCCAGGATTGCACGGGCAGGCCTTCGGTACTGATCTGCTGCCACAGGCTGCTCAAGCCATCGCCAGCGGGGTCGGGGCTGGAGGCCGCGCCCAGCCAGTCACTGCCGGCTGCATCGGCGCTGCTGGCGGAGCCCCAGGGGTCCTGGGTTGCATCACTTGCGGTTGCGCTGGTCGCGCCCCAGGGGTCCTGGCTGGCCTCGGCTGTGGCCGCAGTCTGGCCGCCAGCATCGGCCCAGGGGTCGGTGCCAGCGGTTGCATCCATGTTGTCGGGAATGTTGTTGTTCTCGTTCATCGTGCATCTCCTGCTTGCTGTTCTGCACTGGGTGCGCTGGGGCTTGGGCCCAGTGTGGGCTGATCGGCCGAGGCGGGGAAGTGCGGATTGAGCGTGATGGCCGGCGTGGTTTTTTGCGGCGGCGGAACAGGAGGGGTGTCGCGGTCGAGAAAGCGCAGCATGGTGGTGCGGCTGACCACGCCCAGAAAGCGTCCTTCCTCGTCGCTGACGGGCAGGGCGCATGGCGCTGCGGCAGCACGTCCATAGAGGTCGGCCACGGGTGTGGATGCCTCCAGCGCCTGCACATCGGCAAGAAAGGCATGGCGCAGACCCAGGGGCCCGGCGTGGTCGCGCAGCGCCTGCTGCAGCGAATCGGAGGAGACCACGCCCAGATACTGGCGGTGAGCGGTGACCACATAGGCGTAGTCGCGATCCAGGTCCTCAAGCAGGCGCAGCGCTGCACGGCAGCCACGGTCACTGTGTTCGGACACCACGGTCAGGGCCTGGCGCGCAATGTCGCCAGCCTTGAATACCGAGGCAGCATCCACGCCGCGCACAAAGCTGCGCACATAGTCGTTCGCAGGCTCGCGCAGGATCTCGTCGGGTGTGCCCACCTGTACGACCTGGCCGTCCTTCATGATGGCGATGCGGTCGCCGATGCGCATGGCTTCGTCCAGATCATGGGAGATGAAGACGATGGTGCGACGCTTGATCTGCTGCAGCCTCAGCAGTTCGGACTGCATCTCGGTGCGAATGATGGGGTCAAGCGCCGAGAAGGCCTCGTCCATGAGAAGAATCGAGGGGTCCGATGCCAGGGCCCTGGCCAGGCCCACGCGCTGCTGCATGCCGCCTGAGAGTTCGTCGGGATAGCTTGCGCCCCAGGCGCCAAGACCCACTTGCTCAAGCGCTGCCTGGGCATGCTGCTCACGCTCGGATCTGGCAACGCCGGCGAGCTCCAGGCCAAAGGCCGTGTTGTCCAGCACGCTCATGTGCGGCATGAGGGCGAACGACTGGAAGACCATGGAAATATCCTTGCGACGCAAGGCGCGCAGCTCTCGCTCGCTCAAGGCATTGATGTCTTCTCCATTCACCAGAATCCGCCCGCTGGTGGGCTCGATCAGGCGATTGAGCATGCGCACCAGCGTGGATTTGCCCGAGCCCGACAAGCCCATGACGACGAAGATCTCGCCAGCCTCTATGTTGAAGTGGGCATCGAACACACCAATCGACTGACCGGTGCGCTCCAGGATTTCCTGCTTGCTACGGCCTTGGCGCACCAACTCGAGTGCGACCTTGGGCTCGTTGCCGAAGACTTTGAATACATGATCTATATCGATCCGCTTGGCCACTGTGGCGTTCTCCTTTTGAAGAGGTGATACACAGACAGGCTCCCCGGAAAAAGGGGGCCGGCGCACAAGCCGGATTCAAGCCCTGATGCTTTTCAAGCGACAAGGCGCAAAGGCTTGTGGTCACAAATTACACGGGTACGAAGAGCACCCGAGACAGCTCGAATGGCACGCGGGGCGTTGCGCAAGAGCCTTGGGGTGGGAGCACTGTCGCAGCACGGCGTACAGCTTCCCTGGTTGGCATTGCGGCCATGCAATCCATGCCGTGCAATACCTGAATGTCTGGACCGGATTCAGTCCCGGATGACGAAAGTGCGGCATAGCGCAGACATTCGCCGGAGGGGATTGAAGGCCGTTTTGTGTGACGGCCATACCCTGCGGAGCAGGTTGTAAGAAAGATTAAATTATATAAACCCAAGGTTTTTCATGCAAAAGTGCATGAAGAGAATGCAGGCTTTTTTGCGATTTTTCATGCTGTCTGGTTGATTCAATGGCCGTTTTTTGCAATCAAATTAATAGCTTTAAGCGCTTTATAGGTAAGCGTTTGATCGGGTTTTTATTGTTTTTTTGATCAGCGTCAGTTTGAGGTCAGCTTGGGGCGGTTTTTGCCATCGGGTCGCCCAAAGGTAAAAAGAGGCTCTCTTGGAGGGCAGAGCTCACACGAACGTGGGCAAACGTGAAGAGCGATAAAAGACCATGCAGCCGAAGTCGGGCCATGTTCGGCAGTGATCGAAAGCTGGGATGAGTTGTTGACCAAGCCCCTGAGCGGCCTGGCCAATGCGCCATTCGCCGGCTCTTCGAATGGCGCATTGACATGCGTTGCCGGCCATGGATTCGAAGACTGGATAGGGATCGAGGCCAGCCTGCCGCAGCGATGTGCTTGGCCAGAGTGGGCGAAGGACGGTCCGGGCGGCATGAGCCAAGCTCAGGGCGGTGCCGGTCACTGCGACGCGTGCAAAAGCACGCGCGCAGGAGTCTGTGTCAGGCGGCCCGTTTCATGGACATCAGCAATGCTGTGGCCATCCCGCAGACCAAGGCTGCAACCAGCATCGCGATTTGGAAACCGCTGCCAAGAGAACTTGCGTACAAGGCCGAGAGAGATTCAGGCACCACGTGGTGTGTGATCGCCTGGTTGGCCAAGTCTGCTGCGCCTGCCACATCTTGCAGCTCTGGCGAGCTCGCCATCACCTGTATGGCCCTGTGGGTCATCAATGCCCCCAGCAGGGCAATACCCACCGTCATGCCCATTTGGCGCAAGGCGTTGAGCATGGCTGAGACCATGCCTGCACGTGCGGGCGGTGCACTCTCCATGACTGCCACTCCCGTGGCCGGGACGGCCAGCCCAACCCCGAGTCCCATCAGAACAAAAAGGGCTCCGACAACGGCATACGGTGTGGAAGTCGTGAAAAGCGCCATGGCGGCCATGGACAGCGAGGTCAGCGCATACCCTGTCACCATGAGCCGGTGCAAAGAAAACCGGGCACTCAGCTTGCCGAAAAGCACCGAGGTCAAGCCCGTGACCACAAAGAGCGGCATCATCCGCCAGCCCGCCTCCACCGGTGACCAGCTCTGCACACCTTGCAAGAAGATGGAGAAAAAGAACAGGCTGCTGTAGTAGGAGAAGCCCAGCACGAACGATGCCAGATTCGTCAACGCCAGTTGGGGTTGGCGAAACATTTCCAAAGGCACCAGCGGACGCTTTACCTTCAGCTCGGTAAACACAAACAGAACGGCGGCCAGCAATGCCAGGCCCAGCGCTGCCATGGCAGGTGCGGCCGTGAAACTGGACTCTCCCGCTTCAATCAGCCCATATGTCAAAGTCCCGAGGAAAAGCACACTCAGCAACTGCCCTGCTGGGTCCAGCGCGGCCTCTTGGGGGTGTTTGCGCTCGGTAATCCCCCACAGTCCCAATGCAACCGTCAGCACGCCCAGGGGGAGGTTGATGAGAAATATGCTGTGCCATGTCCAGAAATGCAGCAACACCCCTCCCAGCAATGGCCCCAGCACCAGCGCCAGCGCACTGAAGGCAGACCAGCCACCGATGACATGGGCCCGCTGCTTGGGGTCGGGATAGGCATGCGCCAGGATGGGCAAGGCACCCGGTATGACCAGTGCTCCGGCCAGGCCCTGAAGTGCCCGGCCCGCCAGCAACGGGTTGAGTGAGGACGCCGCAGCACACAGCGCAGAACCTATGGTGAACAGCACAACGCCGCAAATCCAGGCGCGCTTATGCCCATAGCGATCCGCCACCGGCCCGGCTGAAAGCATGAAGGCCGACAGGCAAATGGCATAGGCGTTCACCACCCACTGCAGCCCGGCGATATCGGTGTGCAAGGCTTGCTGCAATGTGGGAAGCGCGACGTTGACGATGCTGATGTCGAGCGTGGCCAGAAAAGTACCCAGATAGGCCGCAGCAACAGCACAGCGGCGTTTGAAGACCTGCTGGTCTGTGAACCTAAGAGAATCGATGGAAGAGGAAGTCATACCCCATCTTATTTTTCGACCGACCGTCGGTCAATAAATAAGATGCAAAGTCACTTCCGGCTTTGCGGTTGCCGTTCCTTTAGACTGGCCCCTGCTTGCCCATACCCAGATCAATTGACGCGATGAAAGAAAAAACGCCTGCCAGGGACTCCACAGCCAAGCGCCCGGGTCGCCCCAGAACCAAGCCAGCCGAGGTACGTCTGGAAGAGCTGATGGCGGCAGCCGAAAAGCTCTTCCTGGAAAAAGGGGTCGAGGCCACGACGATCAGCGACATCGTCGAATCGGCGCAGGTCGCCAAAGGCACCTTCTACCATTATTTCTCGGCCAAGACCGACATGCTGGAGGCATTGGGCAAGCGCTATACAGAGCACTTCATGGCCAGCCTCGAACAGGCCATGTCTGCTTGCGCAGCTGATGACTGGGTCGGCCGGCTGCAGGTCTGGGTCTATGCCAATGTCGAGACCTATGTGAAGACCTATCGCATCCACGACATCGTCTACACCAACCACCACCACCATGACCGCGCCAACCAGGCCAAGAATGCCATCCTGGACCAGTTGCTGGAGATCATTGATGGTGGTTGCCGGGCCGGTGTCTGGTCACCGCCCGTGCCCAGGGTGGTGGCCCTGCTGATCTACTCGGGTGTACACGGCGCAACCGACGATGTCATCGCTGCCAAAACAAAGAACATCAAACCCTTTGCGCGCAGCGTCTCTGCAGCATGTCTTCAGATGTTGAATCCGACAAAAAAGGCTGGGGCATAGGCCCAGACCTTCACTTGTCCATGGCTGAGTCCCGTCAGAGGATAAAGGCCGGGCGTGCGCCGACCGAGGTGCTGGCATGCCCGCGGGGATGGCTGAGGCATAGCGTCCGCTGGCCTGCCATGGCGCCCGAATACCAGGCCCCGCCGCTGAGGAAGATGCGCTCGCCATAGTTGCGCAGATACACCTGCTCGGCGCTCCCGGTACGGGCATGGGGCGCCAGACCCAGCATGGCCAGGCGCTGGAAAGCGCCAAAGGCATCGGCACGCATGGCGTCAAAAGCGGCGTCCAGCAGACCTGGGCTGTTGGCATTGCTGCCAGCCATGCCATTGCGGTTCCCGATTTTCTCTGCCCAAACGGGAAGCCCTGCATTGCCATCCTTGCGGTCCGTAGGTGCATCGAGCTTGGCCGTGCCCACGGTGCCAGGCTCCACCAGCGCGCCATCACTGAGGCAGATGGCCTTCCAGTGCCTGGAGTCTGCGGATGCGCTGGCATGCACGGCGTTGTTGTCCGGTATCACCTGCACCTCACCGTCCACAAGGCGCAGGCCGGTCTGCCACTCCCAGAGGTTGCCGGTGAGGTCGGCAATGCCGTGCGGCGAATGGTCATGGCGCCAGCTGTACGGACCGGAACCGGTCAGCACAGCGGGCTCGCCACCGTCCAGGCCGCAAGCCCCGCCATCGATACGAACGCCCTTCTCTCCAGGCGCTTGCGCATCTTGGCCGAACTGGGTGTTGCCGTGCGATGCACAGCCTTGCGCATGGCTCCACAGCATCAGCGCTGCACGCTCGGCATTGCTGCTCAAATGCCAGCCCTGGCCGCAGGCACGCGCTGCCTGCCAGGCCATGTCGAAATCTAGGCGGCAGGCCGCAGGCATATCCGGCAGGCTCAGCAATTCGCCATCGCTCAGTGTTCCGGCATAGCTTCCATAGAAAAATTCGCGCTTTTCATGGCCGTCGACGATGAAGGCCGGGTGCAGGCCCTGGCCCAGTCCCGGTGCGATGTCTTCCAGCCGCCAACCCGGCACGATGTTCATGTGGCTGGGCTGGCCCTTGGCGGTGTAGAGAACGGTTTGTTTGCCGCCCGAGGCCTTTTCTATGCGTGCGCGCAAGGCGTCTTTGGCGATGATGGTCAGCATGGCTGCTCCTCTGGTGTTGTCCTTGTCCATGCGGCGTTGCGGCGCAGCGATTGATCCACCATCACATGCCACAACCCCTGGGAACATTGCTCCACGCGGGCCTGCACGCCATACACGCGGGCCAGCAACTGCGGCGTGAGGACTTGGTTTGGCGCACCACTGGCAAGCACGGAGCCGTTGTGCAGCACCACCACCTGGTCCGCAAAGCGCAGGGCATGGTCTATGTCATGGATGGCCATCACAACGCACATGGCGTTTTGCCGAGCCTGGCCTCTCAGCAGCTCCAGCACCTCGAACTTGCGCTGCAGATCCAGGGCACTGGTGGGCTCGTCCAGCAGCAAGACGCGTGGCTGGCGCACCAGGGCTTGTGCAATGGACACCAGTTGGCGCTGCCCTCCGCTGAGCGCGCTCAGCTCGCGGTCTGCCAGCCCGTCGATTTGCAGGGTCGCCAGAATCTGGGTCACGGCATCGAGCTCGCCGTTGGACACAGACCAGCCTCCTGCTGCCTGCTTGCCTGCCAGCAAGACCGCCTCGAAAACGCGCAGCGATGAGCGCATCGAGTAGTCCTGCGGCACATGTGCCGGCCGGTTGGGGTGATGGGCAGGCCAGTGCGCCAGGGGCTGGCCGTCCACGCGGACCACGCCATGGCCTTGCAGCTCGCCGGCCAGACACCGCAACAGCGTGGATTTTCCCGCCGCATTGGAGCCCAACAAGGCCGTGACGCTGCCTGCACGCAGCGGGCCGAAGCTGATGTCGTTGAGGACCTTGCGGGTGCCAAACGACACAGACACGGCAGCTATCTCCAGCATGTCTTTCATCGTGTGCGCGTCCTCAAAATCAAGATGAAAAACAAAGGCACGCCCACCAGCGAGGTGACGATGCCAATCGGCAGCGTCTGCCCGGGCAGCAGGGATTTGCTCAAAACGGAAGCGGCGGACAGCATGGCCGCACCGCACAGGGCCGAGGCCGGAAGCAGATAACGCTGGTCTTCCCCTATCAGCATGCGTGCGACATGGGGCCCCACCAGCCCCACAAAGCCTATGGTGCCCACAAAAGACACGCACACCGATGCCAGCAGACTCCCCAGCAAAATGCCTTGCAGGCGAAGGCGGTCCACAGGAACGCCCAGGCTGCTGGCGCGGGCCTCTCCCAGTCGCAAAGCCGTCATGGCCCAGGCCTGTTTGGCAAAAGCCAGCCACACCAGCACGAGGACGGCACCCATGATGCCGAGCTTGAGCCAGTTGCTGCGCGAGAGACTGCCCATGGTCCAGAAGACCACGGCAGACAGCGCCTGGTCCGGTGCCACGTATTGCAGGGCCTCAAGCAGCGCACCAAAGGTGAAAACCAGGGTGGTGCCGAGCAGCACAATCATTTCGGTGGTGATGCCGCGGCGCCGGCTCATGCGGTGGATAAAAAGCGCTGCAGCCATGGACACCAAAAAGGCGTTGGCGGGAATGGCAAAAGCCACGGCAGCTGCGGGCAGAATGCTCACGCCCAACACCAGCCCTATGGCTGCACCAAAGCTTGCGGCTGCGGAAAGGCCCAAGGTGAAAGGGCTGGCCAGCGGGTTGTTCAGCACCGTCTGCATTTGCACGCCTGCAATCGCCAGGCTGGCGCCAACCACCAGGGCAGACAGCGCCACGGGCAGCCGGATATCCCACAGGATGACGTGGATGGCGGGTGCCGCATCGCTATCCCACAGTGCGCGCAGTATCTGACCTGGTGCGTACAAGGCTTGGCCCAGCGACAGGTCCAGCACAAAACAGGCAATGGTGAGCAAGGCCATCACCCACAGCATGAGGCTGCGTTTGCGTGAAAGCCGCTGATAGAAATGCCGGCCGTTCTCGAGCATCGAGGGGTCGGCATGCGAAGGGGTCGAGGTCATGTGGAGGGGTTCAGACTGAGCCAATAGCCGGGCTGGTAGGGGATGGGGAGAAAGCGCTGGTGCAGCTCGCGAAAAGTCGCGTCCGGATCCAGATCGTGAAAAAGATCGGGATGCAGCCACTTGGCAATCTGCTGCAGCGCGATGAAGTAATAGGGGTTGTCGTAGAACGGATGCCAGATGGCATGGACCCGCCCTGTATGCACGGCACGCAGCGATCGATAGGCAGGCCTCTTCATCAGGCGGCGCAAGCTGGCCTGGCCTGCTGCGGGGTCCGAGCCGGGCCCCAGGTCCACCCAGTCGCCCACGGGGGAATACAGCTTCCAGTTGGCGCCGGTGACCAGGATGACATCGGGGTCGGCTGCGATCACCTGTTCGGGATGCAGGGTGCCGAAGGTCCCGTGCAACACCTGGCTGCCCAGATTGGTTCCGCCAGCCGCAGCCACCAGTTCGCCGAAATTCCCATTGCCATAGGAGAGACAGCAATCGTCATAAAGCCCTGCCGCTCTTTCCAGCATCACCAATGGTCTGTGTTTCAGTCTCTGCAGCCGCTGCGTGACGCGCAGCGTTTGCGCCTGCCGAAAGCGCAGAAAGTCCGCAGCCCGCTCCGGGCGGCCCATGATCTGGCCCATGATGTCGATGCTGCGTGTGGTGTTCTCGAACATGCGGGTGCGGAAATCGACAAAGACCACCGGAACGCCCACCTGCGACAGCCGCGCCAACAGGCCGGAGGATTCGGCTGCCGACCTGGAGCTCAGATTCAAGACCACCACGTCGGGCTCCAGCGAAATCGCCAGCTCGATATCGATGGCACCCACGGTCGAGCCCCTGAAGGTCGGTATGCGGTCGATAGAGGGAAACCTTTGGCGATAGGCCGTATAGCCACCCAGATCGGCAGAGCGAAAGTTATCCCCCCAACCCACCACAGAGCTGAAGGGATCCCCGTTGCCAAGCAGAGCCACCACATAGGCCAGTGGGCCGTCGCCCAGCACCATACGCCGTACCGGTGTGCGCAGCGTCAACACCCTGCCGGCGATGTCGGTCACGCTGGTGCTGTGTGCCCCAGCCTGCGCAGGAACAACGCCAGCCAGGGCACTCAGCCCCGCAGCCCATGCGCCTTGCAGCAGCGTTCGGCGGTGATTGCGGCTCGCTTGCATCACCAGCGGAACCTGGCCGTGGCCGTGATCGTGCGGTCTTGCCCTATGAAGCAGGACAGTTGCGAGCCGCAACTGGCGATGTACTGCTTGTTGGCCAGATTGCTGACATTGATGGCAAGCGATACGCCATGGAGGTCGCGGCTGAGGTGACCCAGGTCGTAGCTGAAGGCCAGATCAACGAGCGTGACCGAGGGCACGGTGAAGGTGTTCATCGGATTGCCGAAGCTGCTGCCCAGGTAGCGGGCACCGGCGCCCACACGCAGGCCGCTGAGCCAGCCCGATGCCACGCGGTAGTCCAGCCACAAGGCGCCACTGTGTCGGGGTGTCTGGGCCTGACTTTTGCCCTGGTAGTTGGCATCGCTGACCAGCACGTTGTCGAGATAGGAGTAGCTCGCCAGCAGGTTCAGATTGCGGACGATTTCCGCGCTGGCCTGCAAATCCAGCCCGCGCGAGCGCACCTCGCCGGACTGCGTCCAAAAGCCCAGATTGCGCGTGTCCGCCGTCTTGACGTTGGTCTGGTTGATCTGGAAGACGGCCGCCGAGAGCAAGGTTTTGGAGCCGGCCGGGTGGTATTTCACACCGGCTTCGTACTGCGTGGTCTCGGTGGGCGCAAAGGCTCGGCCGTGGACGTCATTACCCAGCACCGGGTCGAACGAAGTGGCATAGCTCAGATAAGGTGCCACGCCGCTGTCGAACAGATAGTTCAGCCCCAGGCGGCCACTCCACTTGCTGTCCTTTTGCTGGCTGTTATTCCACTTGGGTGAGTAGCTGCGGGACTGGTCGTCGGTTTTGGACCAGTCATGGCGCGCGTTGAGGGTCAGGCGCCAGCGCTCATAGGCCATCTGATCCTGGGCGTAAATCCCCACCCGCTCGAACTGCTGGCGCACGTTGTACGGCGTCGCAGACATGCTGTGGCTGAAGTCCGGCACGGCAACGGGGCGGTAATTGGTCGGATCGTAGGGGTCAAAGGCCACGGGGTCCATGCGGTAGGAATCGCTGCGCATGGAGCCTCTTGCGTAATCCACGCCCGCCAGCACGGTGTGGCGTGTGCTGCCCAGCTCGAAGGTTTTGGTGACATGGTTGTCGGTGGAGAAAGTGTTGGAGCTGGCCGGCGCCAGCCCATACGTGCCCTGCAGCCACAAATGCCCGCCACGGTCCTCGTACGCATAAATCGATGTGCGCTGGATGTCCGAGTTGATATACATATAGCGGGAATTGCTGGTGAACTTCCAGCCATTGCCGAACTGGTGCTCGAACAGCGAGCTGACCGAGTTCTGCTTGCGGCTCGAATCCTGGAAATCCATGTTGGTGTAATTGCGCCGGCGATTGATTGGCGCAAAAGGGCTGTTGTCCAGGCCCACGGCTGCAGCGGGCAGGCTGTTGTAGTCCGGGATTTCAGGCTCGCGCGAGTGGGTGGCCAGCAGCGTCCATGACGTGGAAGTGTTCGGGCGCCAGGTCAGTGCCGGTGCGATGTAGATGCGCTGGTGCTTCACATCCTCGACCTGCCCTTCAGAGTCCAGGCCTGTCGCGGTGAAGCGGTAGAGCAAGCTGCCGTCGGCATTGGCTGGGCCGGTGGTGTCTATGCCGAGCATGCGCCGCCCGAAATTACCGAGCTGCATGATGACCTCGTTCGAGGCCTCGGCCTGCGGGCGGCGGCTGACCTGGTTGACGATGCCCCCGCCCGTTCCTTGCCCATACAGTGCGGCAGAGGGGCCTCGCAGCACCTCGATGCGCTCCAGAGAAAAGGGATCGATCTGCGGCGTCCATGTCGAGACATTGCTGATGATGCGCAGCCCATCGAGGTAGTAGTCGGCATCGAAGCCGCGGATGCGCGTCAAATCCAGCTGGCCGCCAAAACCGCCGTATTTCTCACTGACGGCTCCGCCCGTGTAGCGCAATGCCTCGCTGCTGCTCAGCGGCTGCAGCACTTCCATTTGCTCACGTGTCACCACCGAGATCGACTGCGGTGTCTCCAGTATGGGGGTGTCGGTCTTGGTGCCTGCGGTGGACTGCTCGGCCACATAGCCATGCACGGCTCCATTGCCCTGGTCTGCGGACGATCCCCCGGTCACTGTGACGGTTGGGAGTGCAGCGGTGTCTGCCACCCCAGCGGCTGCATGGGCTTGCAAAGGCCCAAGAAGCATCAGAGAGGTTGCAATGGCAATGTGGATCTGAGAACGGTTCGCCGGAGGTGTGCGGCGGAAAGGGGTGGAGTGGCGAGGCATTGCGGCTCTGGAGATGAGTTTTGTCAAAGAGGGCTGCATCATATTTAACGACCGACCGTCGGTCAATAAAAATGATTGTTATTCCCATGATGAGATGCGGGGGGATGCGGGCAGGGCCGCAGATCGCAGAGCGGTCCTGGGCCTGCTCACCGAACTGGAGGAGGATGGTGTGGGATCAGAGCCTGTTCAAGCTCTCCACGCTGGCGTGCCGCGAGGAGATCTTGAACACGCTCTCAGGCGCTGGCCCTGGCGTGTAGCGGGCTTGGCCGAAGAAGGCTTGTCGGCATGCGCGGGAGGGCTGGCCGTGTGCAGCACAGCATGCTGAAGCCGTGTGAGAGGTGGGGCGATGATGGCGTGGCTATGGCCGTGCTGAGCCGTCGCCATGTGCTTGAAGGCTGGAATCCCTGCGCGGGCAGGCGCAGGGATGGCAGGTTTTAGCGTGGTGCCAGGCGAATTGCGCCATCCAGGCGGATGACCTCGCCGTTGAGCATGTCGTTTTCCAGAATGTGCTTGACCAGCTTGGCATAGTCGGCCGGTGTGCCCAGGCGGCTGGGGAAGGGCACGCCAGCGGCCAATGCGTCCTGTACTTCCTGGGGCATGCCGAACAGCATGGGCGTGCCGAAGATGCCGGGCGCAATCGTCATGTTGCGGATGCCGCTGCGCGCCAGATCGCGTGCAATGGGCAGGGTCATGCCGACCACACCGCCCTTGGAAGCGGCATAGGCGGCCTGGCCTATCTGGCCGTCGTAGGCGGCCACGCTGGCTGTGGAGATGAGCACGCCGCGCTCGCCCGTGGCTTCGGGTTCATTGGCCGACATGGCCGCAGCTGCGAGGCGGATCATGTTGAAGCTGCCAATCAGGTTCACGGTAATCGTCTTCGAATACAGCGCAAGATTGTGGGCGCCGTTCTTGCCCACGGTCTTTTCGGCTGGGGCGATGCCGGCGCAGTTGACGAGGCCGGCGAGCTTGCCCAGGCTGCAGGCCTTGTCCACCACGGCCTGGCCGTCGGCTTCCTGGCTCACATCGCAGCGCACAAAGGCGCCGTCAATCTCCTTGGCCACGGCCTCACCCTTGTCGACCTGCATGTCGGCAATCACCACCTTGCCGCCTTCGGCAGCCAGCATGCGCGCCGTGCCTTCGCCCAGCCCCGAGGCGCCGCCCGTGACGATGAATACCCTGTCCTTGATCTGCATGAAAGTCTCCTTGTTTACGTTGACGTAAACGTCAATTATGCATGCTCGCATGTTGGAGCTCCCAGGCGTGGAAGGAGAAGGCTGAAGCTGTCTCTTGTTTATGCAAGGTAAAGAGTTTGCAAATGAGACTGGTTTTCATTTGGGTGCTCTACAATTGCGGCTTTTGTGGCCCAGGGCCTCAGGCACTGTCGTCGAAGGCAGTGCCTTTTCTGTTGCATGACTCAAGCTGCTTCCACTTCCTCCCGCCGGGCCTATTGGCTCAAGACCCTGCATGAATGGCACTGGGTGAGCTCGGCCGTCTGCCTGGTCGGCATGCTGCTGTTCGCGCTCACCGGGTTTACGTTGAACCACGCGGGGCAGATCGAGGCCAAGCCCGAAGTCGTGGCCCGCGAAGGCCGGTTGCCCGAGCCTTTGCTCAAGCTGCTGCAGCCACAGGATCAGGAGGAGAGCGGGCAGAACACACCGGGTCGGGCCTTGCCCCAGGCCGTGCAGGAATGGGCACGTGCCGAATTTGGCGCCGATGTGCGCGGACACGAAGTCGAATGGAGCGAGGACGAGGCCTATGTGGCCATGCCCAGGCCCGGTGGTGATGCCTGGCTGCGCCTGAGCCTGCTCGATGGTCAGGCCGAGTTTGAATCCACGGACCGGGGCTGGATCTCCTATTTCAACGACTTGCACAAGGGCCGCCATGCTGGTGCGGCCTGGGGCCTGTTCATCGATATTTTTGCGCTCGCCTGTCTGGTGTTCTGCCTGACGGGGCTGTTCATTCTGCAAATGCATGCGGGCCGTCGGCCCATGACCTGGCCCATGGTGGGGCTGGGCCTGTTGATTCCTGCCTTGCTGGCGCTATTGCTGGTGCATTGAGTGCCGGCCACTTCCTAGGAGTTTCATGACTACAACCGTTTTGCGCTTTGGTGCCGCCTTGGGCGCTGTCGTCGGTCTGCCGGCCGTGGCTGCCGGCCTGCAGGTGGGCGTGGAGGTGCCGCGTCTCGACGTGGCCGAATATCACCGCCCCTATGTGGCCGTATGGCTGGAACGTGCCGACAGCAGCGTGGCCGCGAACCTGTCGGTCTGGTATGACGTGAAGATGCGCAACGCCGAGGGTGCGAAATGGCTCAAGGACATGCGCCAGTGGTGGCGCCGCACGGGCCGTGAGCTCAGCCTGCCCATGGATGGCGTCACCCAGCCCACGCGCCCCGCAGGCAGGCATCAGCTGAGCTTTACCGAAGGCCGCAATCCACTGGCTCAGCTGCCCCCGGGTCAGTACAAGCTGCAGGTCGAGGCCGCACGTGAAGTGGGCGGGCGGGAGCTGGTAAGCATTCCCTTCGAGTGGCCGGTCAAGCAGGCCGCGCAACTGTCGGCCAAGGGCAAGAGCGAGCTTGGCGAGATCACGCTCGAACTCAAGCCCTGAAGCACCGCCCTGCAGTTGCCAGAAGCGGCAGCTGTTGGTGCAGGTCCGCGCTGCAGGACGGCCCGGCATCCGGGCTCTGGGCTGTGCGAGCTGCATGCGCCGTGCGTGTGGCGTGAGCCTGACGAAATCCACGGCATCCAGATACTTATTCGATTACTTCCAAGGAGAGACCCATGTTTTCTGTGACCCGCATAGCCGCCGCGCTGACGCTTGCCTGCGCAACCCTGGGGGCGCATGCCCACAACGTGTGGATGAAGCCTTCCAGCACGGTGCTGTCCAAGGCCGACTGGGTCACGGTGGATGCCGCCGTATCCAACGACCTGTTCTTCTTCAACCATCGCCCGCTGGCGCTGGACAATCTGCGCATCACCGCGCCCGATGGCAGTGCCGTGGCGGCGCAGAACCAGGCCAAGGGCGAGCTGCGCAGTGTGTTCGATCTCAAGCCCGAGAAGCCCGGAACCTATCAGCTGGCCATCGTCAGCCATGGCTTCACTGGCATGTTCAAGGACGCTGCGGGCCAGAACAAGCGCCTGCGCGCGGCATCGGCCGAGGAGCTGTCCAAGCAGATACCGTCCGACGCCAAGGACGTGCGCATCAACGAAAGCCTGAGCCGCGTGGAGACTTTCGTCTCCCTGGGCAAGCCGTCTGCATGGAAGCTCAGCGGCAAGGGCCTGGAGCTGGCACCCGTCAGCCATCCCAACGACCTGGTCGTGGGCGAGGAAGCCAGCTTTGCCATGCATGTGGATGGCAAGCCTGCGGCGAACGTCGAAGTCGTGCTCGTGCTCGATGGCAAGCGCTACCGCGATGCCGTGGACGAGATCAAGCTGATGACCGATGCCAAGGGCCAGTTCAAGATCAAGTTCCCGGCAGCCGGCCTGTACTGGCTGGACGCCGATGCCCAGGACAGCAAGACCACATCCTCGCTGGCCAAGGAGCGCCGTCTGGCCTATGTGGCCACGCTGGAAGTCCTGCCCTGATCAAAAAACAAGCCAAAAGTGCCTCAACCGCACACTGGACAAGCGCTACCAGCTATGAAATCACGAGTGACCTCGAAAGTGATCAAGGCATGAGCCAGTCCATACGCATACGTTATGACGCCAGTGTCTGGCGTCTGCCCGGCAGCACCCCGTCCGGGGATTCGGCCCGGGCCGCAGTCGTGGCCCAGGGCTTTGCCGCTCAGGCCTGGCCCCGGCTGCACATGCAGCACAGGGATGACGCGCGCCTGCACAGCCTGGGTGGCGCGACCATGGGCACGAGCTGGTCGCTCAAGCTGGCCAACCCGGGCTATGCACAGCTGGAGCCCGTGCAGGCACTGGTCGAGGGCACGCTGGCCGAGGTCATTGCCCAGATGAGCAACTGGGAGCCGGATTCGGCCATCACGCGCTTCAACCGCTCGGCAGCCGGAAGCTGGCATGAACTACCGGTGCAGTTTGCCGAGGTGCTCGACGCTGCCCTGCAATGGGCACGCGCATGCGGCGGTGCCTGGGATCCCGCTCTGGGTGCGCTGGTTTCGCTCTGGGGCTTCGGGCCCAGGCCCGAGCCCCTGGCCGCGCACAGCGGCATCAGCCCTGCGCAGGCCGACATAGACCAGGCCCTGGCCGTCAGCGGTCATGAGCGCCTGCAATGGCAACCGCAGAGCCGGAGACTGCGCCAGCCCGGCGGCCTGCAACTCGATCTGAGCGGCATTGCCAAGGGCTTTGCCGTGGACTGGGTCGCGCAGCGGCTGCAGCAGGCAGGCTGGGATGGCGGCTTGCTGGAAATCGGCGGGGAGCTCAAGGCCTGGGGGAAGCGCCCCGATGGCCGCGCATGGCGTGTGGCGGTGGCGGGGCTGGCTGGCGACCTTCAGGGCGCAGGCCGACCCCTGACGGTCGAGTTGGGCGAGGGCGCTCTGGCGACCTCGGGCGATCACTGGCATGTGTTCACCGAAGGGGGCAAGCGCTACTCGCATACGCTGGACCCGCGCAGCGGCCGGCCCGTGGCCCATGCGCTGTCCAGCGTGACCGTGTGCCATACGCAATGCATGCATGCCGATGCGCTGGCCACGGTGCTCACGGTGCTGGGGCCGCAGGCCGGATGGGACTTTGCTCTGGCGAGGGGACTCGCCGCCGTGTTCCATGAGCACGAGGATGCGGCAAGTCAGCCGGCCTTGAGGCGCTGCACCCCGGCCTGGCAGGAGCTGCACAACACAATGGAGTAGGCCGGGCCTGCTGCGGATACACAAGATGGATTGGATACTCAGCTCGGCCCGGGTGGGCGCAGCCCTGGCCCTGATGGCGGCCTATGTGGCCCTGTGCGCGGGCATTGCCTGGCGCCAGCGCCAGCGCAGCCAGGCGGCCCGGCGCGAACAGCAGCAACTGCAGGCCGGCAGTGGTCACGGCCCTGCGGTGCTCGTGGCCTATGCCAGCCAGACCGGGCAGGCCGAAGCCCTGGCCCATGAAAGTGCACGCGTGCTGCACGAAGCGGGCTGCGCCGTGCGCCTGATGAGCCTGCAGGAGATCACGCAAGCCGACCTCAGGGCCTGCGCTCACAGTCTGTGGGTGGTCGCCACCTGCGGCGAAGGCGATGCCCCTGATCAGGCTCTGGGCTTTGTGCGCCGCATGCTGGACAAGCCCCTGGACCTGGAGGGCCACGAAGCGCATGTGCTGGCCCTGGGCGACAGGGAATATGTGCAGTTCTGTGCGTTTGGCCTGCGCGTGCAGGCATGGCTTGAGGCCCAGAAGGCACAGACGGCCATGCTGTGCATGAGCAATATGGACGAGGCCGTCCTGCGCAGTTGGCGCGAGGCTGTGGGCGGCCTGGTGCAGCGCCTGACAGGCCGGCAGGCCGATGCCTGGACCGAGCCCGAGCCCGAGCGGCTCTGGGTGTTGCAGCGCAGACAGCGCCTGAACCCGGGCAGCCAGGGCGGGGCAGTCTACCTGCTCGACTGGGTCCCGGAGAGCGGCGCGCTGCCGACCTGGGAATCGGGCGACCTGGTCTCCTTGTGCGTGGAGTCCGACCCCGAGCGCCCGCGTGATTATTCGATTGCGAACGTCAGCAGCGATGGCTGCCTGCAACTGCTGGTCAGGCAAAGCACGCGCGCGGATGGCACGCCGGGCCTGGCCTCGGACTGGCTGTGCACGGGCCTGGAGGAGGGCGGGCGGCTGGCGCTGCGCCTGCGTGCGCACAGCGGATTTAGGCTGGGCGACAACGCTCACCGACCCTTGATCCTCATCGGCAACGGCACGGGCCTGGCAGGACTGTGCAGCCATATCAAGGCCCGTGTTGCCCGAGGCTGCGCCGATCAATGGCTGGTGTTTGGCGAGCGCCATCCCGAGCACGATGCCTTGCTGGATGCGCAGTTGCAGCAGTGGCTGGCCCAGGGGCAGCTCGCCAGGCTGGACCGCGCCTGGTCGCGCCATGCGCAAACCCCCGGCTATGTGCAGCATGTGCTGGCGGCCGAAGCCGGGCGGCTCAAATCCTGGGTGGAGCGCGGCGCTGCGATCTATGTCTGCGGCAGCCAGCAAGGCATGGCTCAGGCCGTGGACCAGTTGCTGCGGGAGCTGCTGGGAAGCGAGCCGCTTGATGCGCTTGCCTTGCAAGGACGCTACAGGCGCGATGTGTATTGATTTTTTTTGATAGCAATCTGTTTTTATTTGAAAAAGAAAACAAGAGTGATTCGTGTTTGTATATGATTTGAACATCCGGTCACCAGTAACGCATAACAAAGCATTTCAAAGCGATACGCCAAACCGATTTGGCTTTTTCAATCCTTTGGAGTGTTTTCATGATTTCCTTTGCCTTAGAGCGTGCTCACGATCTCTACGCTGCCGCGTTGGAGTGCAATCGGGATGAGTTCAAAGCGATGGGGCGCAGCTTGCACCAGGGTGCAAGCAAGGGCCTGCGCGAACAAATCGCCCGATTTCGCTCCAAACCCTTGAGGACACTGGCGCGCCGCGAGGAGATCGTGAACACGCTCTTACGCCCGGCACCGCTGGCGGTTGCTGCCGCCCTGGCCTGTGTTTCCCATATCTCCTGGGCCCAGTCCGACACTGAAAAAGAGACGACGATGCGCGAAGTCGTGGTCTCGGCCTCGGGCTTCGAGCAGGACATCCGGGAGGCGCCGGCCTCGATCAGCGTGATTACGCGCCAGGATCTGGAGCAAAAGCGGTTTGGCAACCTGGCCCAGGCGCTGGAGGATGTCGAGGGCGTGGACGTGGGGGCTGGCACGGACAAGACCGGCGGCCCCAACATCAGCATTCGCGGCATGCCGCCCGAGTACACGCTGGTGCTCATAGACGGGCGGCGCCAGAACTCGGCGGGCAATGTCACGCCCAACGACTTCGGCGGCACGCAGACCAGCTTTTTGCCACCCATGTCGGCCATCGAGCGCATCGAGGTCATACGCGGCCCCATGTCCACGCTCTACGGCTCGGATGCCATGGGCGGCGTGATCAACATCATCACCCGCAAGGTCGGCAAGACCTGGGGCGGCTCCATCAATGTGGACTACACGCTGCAGCAGGAGTCTTCATTCGGCGACACGCACGCGGGCAAGTTCTACCTGAGCGGGCCCATCAAGCAAGACCTGGTGGGTCTGGCGATTCGCGGCAGCCGCTTTCATCGCGAAGGGGCGGACATCAACTACCAGGGCAACAATGGCCAGATCGTCGTGCCCAGCATGGGGGGCAATCCCGTCAAGTCCAGCGTCAACACCATGGGCGCGCGCCTGTCCATCACGCCCAACCGCTATCACGACATCATTTTCGATGCCGAAACCGGTCGCCAGACCTATGACAATGGGCGCGGGCAAATGGGCTCGCTGACGGGCGGCTATGCCACCGCGCAAAAGTACAACCGTGACCAATGGAGCATTGCCCACACCGGGCGTTATGGTTTCGGCACCTGGGACAGCAGCTACATGGTCAATCAGACCGAAACCATAGGCCGCACAATTCCCAAGGGAACGCCGGGCGCCGTGGAAGGCGGTCCGCGTACGCTGGAAGTGCAAAGCAAGGTGCTGGACACCAAGCTGGTCATGCCCTGGGCCAATCATTTGACCACCCTGGGTGGTCAGTGGTGGCAGGCGAGCATGGTGGACGGCGTGGCGCCAGAGCAATTCAAGTTCACGCAAAAAGCCCTGTTTGCCGAGGACGAGTGGAGCTTGACCCAGGATTTCAAGCTGACCCTGGGTGCTCGCTACGACAGGCACAGCATCTTCGGCGGCAAGACCAGTCCGCGTGTCTACGGCGTGTGGAATGCCGCGCCGCAATGGACGCTCAAGGGCGGTGTCAGCAACGGCTACAAGACGCCGCGTGTGGAGCAACTGGTGCCGGGCATCAATGGTTTTGGTGGTCAGGGCACGATTCCGCTGATTGGCACGCCCAGCCTCAAGCCCGAAACCAGCCGCAGCACCGAACTGGGCGTTTACTTTGACAACGCCCAGGGTTTTGGCTTGAACGCCATGCTGTTCAACAACGACTTCAAGGACAAGATCACCAGCGGCCCGGGCCTGCCCAACTGCTCGTTTGCAGGCCAGCCCAACCGGCCTGACTGCGTGGACTTCGGTCACTGGCCCAATGTGGACATGTTCGGCCAGCAGGTCAACGTGGACAAGGCGAATACGCGCGGCCTGGAGCTGGGCGCACGCTATGCGATCAGCAAGGCCTGGTCCACCAGCGCCAACTACACCTACACCAAGAGCGAGCAGAAAAGTGGAGCCAACAAGGGCAAGCCGCTGACCGATACGCCCAAGCATGCGGTCAACGCACGCCTGGACTGGAAGCCTTCGGCCCAGTGGAGCGGCTGGCTGCGCGCCGAGTACCGCAGCGAACGTTTCCGCGACCCCGGCACTTCAGCCAGCACCGTGGCTGCAGCCCAGACCCTTGGCGACTACAAGGCCTATACCCAGCTTCACCTGGGCGGCAGCTACCGTGTCTCGCCCAAGTTCACCATCAACGCCGCCGTCTACAACCTGTTCAACAAGGACTTTGTGGACTACCAGCCTTACCGCACAGGCAATACCGTGACCTACGGCAACCGCTATCGCAATCCGCTCGAAGGCCGGCGCCTGTGGGTTTCGGCCAACTACGAGTTCTAAGAACGTGTTTACGATCTCCTCGGTGCCGCGCCAGTGTCTGTGCGGGATGGGATGCAAGGCGCGACACCGCAGCAATAGCCGTGCTATTGCGAGGATTCGCAACGCTGCAGACCGCCCGCAAAGGCACTGGCCCGAAGGGCTGGAGTGAAATCGGGCTATTTTCTAGCGCTAAAGCTTGCTTGCACCCCGGTGCAAGCTGCGCCCCATCGCTTTGAACTCATCCCGATTGCGCTCCAACGCGGCAGCGTAGAGATCGTAAACACGCTCTAAGCTCGGTCAGCTTTTTTTGATAGCGTGTAGCGCTTGCCTGGCGAGCGCTACACGCTTTTTTGATCTTGAATGACTGACGCCGAAAGACAGAGAGGAGCCCGGGAGAGGCGGGCTGGGCGAGTGTGCCGGATGTCTGCTTTCAGCATGGCTTCTCACACTGATGCGGGAAATATCGGGGGCAGCGGGCAAGGGCCGCCGCCTCCCTCGGGGGCAAGCGGCGCGAGCCGTTTGGCGGGCTGATTACTGGAACCCGGCGCGGTCCAGCATCTGCTGAACCTTGACCTGGTTCCTGCCTGCGGCGCTGATCGGAATGGTCTCGCTCTTGAACGGCTTGCCCTGCGTCATGGTCTTGAGCGCAGGGTTGTCCAGCTCGACGTTCCTGGCTGCAGGCCACTCGTTGTTGCCGTTGGCGAAATAGTTCTGGGCCACGGGGCTGGCCAGGTATTCCAGGAACTTGATGGCGTTGTCCTTGTTCTTGGCGTGGCGGGCCACGGCACCGCCGGCGATATTCAGATGCGTGCCCCAGCTGCTCTGGTTGGGAAAGACCACGCCGACCTTGGCCGCGACGGCCTGGTCCTCGGGCTTGGCCGAGCGCATCAGGCGTGCGAGGTAGTAGCTGTTGCTCACGCCTATCGTGCATTCGCCCGAGGCCACGCCCTTGATCTGGTCGATATCGCCGCCCTTTGGGGTGCGGGCGAGATTCGCCGTCATGCCCTTGATCCAGGCCTCGGCCTTTTGCTCGCCCAGGTGCTCGACCATGGTGCCGAACAGGCTCAGGTTATAGGGGTGGGAGCCCGAGCGTATGCACAGCTGGCCCTTGAACTTTGGGTCGGCCAGGGATTCGTAGGTGGCCACGTCCTCGGGCTTGACCTTGGCCTTGTTGTAGACGATGACGCGGGCCCGCGTGGACAGACCAAACCAGCTGATGCTGCCGTCGGCAGCCGGGTGGGCGCGCAGATTCGCGGGAATCACGTCTTCCAGCGGCTTGGAGCGTATCGGCTGGAACAGGCCGTCGACCTCGCCGCGATACAGGCGCGCAGCGTCGACGAGCAGGATCACGTCGGCTGGCGATGACTGGCCCTCGGCCTTGAGGCGCGCAATGATGCCGGCGTCATCGCTGTCCACGCGGTTGATCTTGATGCCCGTGGCCTTGGTAAAGCCGTTGTACAGCTCCTCGTCGGTCGAATAGTGACGTGCAGAGTACAGGTTCAGCATCTGGGCATCGGCATAGGCCGCCGAGGCGGCTGCGATGGCACAAACACTGAACAGGGCTTTGAGGGAGCTGGACATGCGGGCTGGCCTTTATGGAAGATGCTTATGAGAAAGCGAATAACGAGAACTGTTCTCAATCATAGCCTCTGGCACATGTCCTGCCGCCAGATACCGAGAGCCCATGCAAGGTGATTGGCAGCGCAGGGACGAAAAAAAACCCAGTCTTGCGACTGGGTTTAAAAGGATCCGTGAAACAAGATTTCAGGAGGATCCAAGGAGACAACTGGTGTCGGTTTTTCAACCGGCGATGGGTGCAATTCTAAGGGTAACTACGGTCTTGTTGCACACCATCTTTGTAGGACTTTGTCATCAACGCTTGCGCGACGCGGCCTGCGTTGCTTCGGCCACGGGCGTGGTCACGGCATTGAAGTTGGCTTCGGCCAGATCCGATGCCTGCTTGACCGCTTTTTGCACGGATTCGAAGGCGTTGTTGGCAGCCGTCACGGCGCTCTTGATCACGGCCACGGCGGTTTCGCTGCCTGCGGGCGCGTTCTTGGCCGTGCTGTCGATCAACGAGGTCAGGCCTTTTTGCACTTCGCTGGCCTGGCTCTCGAAGGTCTTGGCGAATTCTGCGCCCGTGCCGCTGGCGATCTCGTAGAGGTGGCGGCTATAGGAGGCAGTCTTCTCGGCCAGGGGCTGGAACAGGTTGGCCTGCAGGGCCAGCAGCTCCTGGGCATCCTTGGCGCTGAGCACGGCCTGGGTGTGCTGGGCAACTTCGCTCAGGGCGGCACGCGAGGCCGTCACATTGAGTTCCACGAGTTTTTCGACGCCGGCAAAGGCCTTGCTGGTCAGACCGAAAAGGGTCTCTACGTTGGCTTTGTGGGCGCTCAGGATTTGGTCAGGGGTCAAGCTCATATCAATCTCCGTAAAAACGGACCATGAAGGTCTGGGTTGGCGGGAAAAAGCTGTACCGGTTCGGCCCAATGCCATGTTGCAGTGCAGCAATGCCTCTATTCTATGGAATGTGACAAAGTAAGCAAGAGGAATTTGCTGCAATGCAGCAAAAAACGGCGCTGTTCTGTGGTTTTTATGTAAGCAATTGATTTTAAATTGCTTTTATGTCGTTCTGATTACATTTCGCTGTGCCAAGGTGCCGCGTATCGATTTTGCATGCCTTGCGTCCTTCAGGTGACAGGTACCGGCTCTTGAGAGGGGTTTTGCGCCCGGCAGGCAGCACAATGCGCGGCATGAGCGCATCTTCCCAGAATCTTTCCCCCGAGAGGCCCGTGGCCCAGCCGCGCGAGGCGTATGCGGTGTTTCGCAGCATAGGCACACGCTGGATGGACAACGATGTCTATGGCCATGTGAACAACGTCGTCTACTACAGCTGGTTCGATACGGCGGTCAACGCCTATCTGATCGAGCAGGGGGCGCTGGATATCCATGCCGGGCAGACGATTGGCCTGGTCATAGAGACGCAGTGCAATTATTTTGCGCCCCTGGCCTTTCCCCAGACCGTGGAGGCCGGCCTGCGCGTGGCGCGCATCGGCAGCTCCAGCGTGCGCTATGAGGTGGGGCTGTTCGCGGCCGGGGAGCCGCTTTCGGCAGCCGCAGGCCACTTTATCCATGTCTATGTGGACAAGGCCACGCGCCGGCCCGTGGCCGTGCCCGAGGCCCTCAAGGGCGCACTTGCCCCCTTGCTGCGGGGCTGAGCCGCAGGCTGCAGCACCCGTCTGATCGGGCTGGGTCTGGGCCGGACTGGCCGCGGTGTTCTCTGGCGCGTTGCGCCAGCCGGATCGCCTACACTGGAGCGCTGTTTGCCATTGAGAGCCCGATGGGCGCGGCCCAGTTCATGATCATCACCAGCCTGCTCGACACCGACCTCTACAAGTTCACGATGATGCAGGTGGTGCTGCACCAGTTTCCGGGCGCACGTGTGGAATATCGCTTCAAGTGCCGCAACCCCGGCGTGCAGCTCGCTCCCTATGTGGATGAAATCCGCGCCGAGATCCGCTCGCTGTGCAGTCTGCGTTTTCAGGATACGGAGCTGGCCTATCTGAGTTCGCTGCGCTTCATCAAGAGCGACTTCGTGGACTTTCTGGCGCTGTTCCAGCTTAACGAGAAATACATATCGGTCCAGGCTCTGCCCAGCGGCGAGATCGACATCTCGATCAAGGGCCCCTGGCTGCACACCATCCTCTTCGAGATCCCGGTGCTGGCCATCGTCAACGAGGTCTATTTCCGCAATACGCGGCCGGCGCCGGATTTTCTCGAAGGCCGGCGCCGGCTCAGCGAAAAGATCGCCCTCATGCAGCGCCCCGGGCTGGAGGCACTGCGCTTTGCCGACTACGGCACGCGTCGGCGTTTTTCACGCGCCTGGCACGAGGAGGTACTGCGCGTGTTGTGCACGCGACTCGGCGCGGGTGTGGGCGCTGTCGCGGGCGGCGCGCCATCCCAACTGGCGGGCACCAGCAATGTGCTGTATGCGATGAAGCTGGGTCTCAAGCCGCTGGGCACGCTGGCCCATGAGTATCTGCAGGCCTGCCAGTCGCTGGGCCCGAGGCTGCGCGACAGCCAGGTCTTCGGCTTCGAATCCTGGGCGCGCGAGTACCGTGGCGATCTCGGGATTGCGCTGTCGGATGTCTATGGCATGAGCGCCTTCCTGCGCGACTTCGACCTGTATTTCTGCAAACTGTTCGACGGCGCGCGCCATGACAGCGGCGATCCGTTCGAGTGGGGCGAGAGGCTGGTTGCGCACTACCGTGCGAACCGCATCGACCCGCTGAGCAAAACCCTGATCTTCAGCGATGGTCTGACCGTGCCGCGTACGATAGAACTCTTTCAGCGCTTTCACGGGCGCTGCCAGCTGGCCTTCGGCATCGGCACGAATCTGACCAATGATCTCGGCGATCCGCCTGACCATGTGCCGCTGCAGATCGTGATCAAGATGACGCGCTGCAACGGCCAGCCGGTCGCCAAGCTGTCGGACACGCCTGGCAAGAGCATGTGCGATGACGAGAAATACCTGGCCTATCTGCGCCAGGTCTTCGAGATCGCCGCGCCGGCCTGATGCCTGCCCGCCAGCCGGCGCCAGGCCAGCGAAGCCAGGGCGCCGGTGTTTTTGACCGATTCCAAGGAGACTTTTTCATGCATGCATTCCGTTGGGCCTGGGTCGCGATCGCGGCCTGCCTGCCCGGCTTGGCCCGGGCAGCCGAAATCGATGGCGCCCAGCTCTCCGTGCTGTGGGGCGTGCCGTTTGCGGGCATGCTGCTGTCGATCGCGCTCATGCCCTTGTTCGCACCGGGCTTTTGGCACCACCACTTCGGCAAGCTCACGGCCGCCTGGGCGCTGGCCTTCCTGCTGCCCTTTGCGGCCGTCCATGGTGCGGGCGCGGCTGCTGCCAACCTCATCCACGCGCTGCTGGCCGAGTACCTGCCGTTCGTGATTTTGCTCACGGCCTTGTATACGGTCTCGGGCGGCATTTATGTACGCGGCAATCTTGTGGGCTCGCCCGGCCTGAACACGGGCATGCTGGCCCTGGGCGCGGTGCTGGCCAGCTTCATGGGGACCACGGGAGCTTCCATGCTCTTGATCCGCCCGCTGCTGCGCGCCAACGACAACCGCCGCCACCAGGTGCATGTGGTGGTGTTCTTCATCTTCATCGTCTCCAACGCGGGCGGCTCGCTCACGCCCCTGGGTGATCCGCCGCTGTTCCTGGGTTTTCTCAAGGGCGTGGATTTCTTCTGGACCGTGGGCCACATCTTCCCCGAGACCTTGTTCCTGGTCGGCGTGCTGCTGGCCTTGTTCTATGCACTCGACAGCTGGATGTTCAGGCGCGCGGGCGAGACCGGCCTGCCCGATCCCACGCCCAGCCTGGACGAGGCCGGCCGCCCCAGCCGCCTGGGCTTTGATGGCGGATTCAACTTCGTGCTGCTGCTGGTCGTCAGCGCGCTGGTGCTCATGAGCGGGCTGTGGCGCACGGATGCAGGCTTCGAGCTGGCCGGCACCCATGTGGGCCTGCCGGGCCTGGTGCGCGATCTGGGACTGCTGGCCGTGACCATCATCTCGCTCAGGCTCACGCCCAGGAGCGTGCACCAGTCCAACGAGTTCGGCTGGGCACCGATGCAGGAAGTGGCCAAGCTGTTCGCGGGCATCTTTCTGACCATCATCCCCGTGATCGCCATGCTCAAGGCCGGCGTCGACGGGCCGTTCGGCGCCATCGTCAGCGCGGTCACGCGCCCGGACGGCTCGCCCGACACGCTGATGTACTTCTGGGCCACGGGCCTGCTGTCGTCCTTTCTCGACAATGCGCCCACCTATCTGGTGTTCTTCAATACCGCAGGCGGCGATGCGGCCGAGCTCATGACGGCCATGGCCGGCACGCTGGCGGCGATCTCGGCGGGCGCCGTGTTCATGGGAGCCAACACCTATATCGGCAATGCGCCCAACCTCATGGTCAAGGCCATTGCCGAGGAGCGCGGCGTGAAGATGCCCAGCTTCTTCGGCTACATGCTCTGGTCGATCGCGATCCTGATTCCCTTGTTCGTGATCATGAGCTTCATCTGGTTCAAGTAGGCACAGGAGACAAGCATGGCCCACAAGCCCCGTGTTCTGGTTGCGCGCGCGATCTCGCCCGAGGTCGTGCAAAAGCTGGAGCAGCATTTCGAGCTGGAGTCCAACCAGCAGGATCTGGCCTTCAGCCCCGAAGCCTTGATCGCCCGCCTGCAGGACAAGGACGGGGTTCTGAGCACGGGCACCCAGCTCATAGACGCGCCCCTGCTCGCGGCCTGTCCCAGGCTCAGGATCGTGGCCAACATGGCCGTGGGCTATAACAACTTCGATGTGGCGGCCATGACGGCGGCCGGCGTGCAGGGCACGAATGCGCCCGATGTGCTCACCGAGACCACGGCCGATTTCGGCTTTGCGCTGCTCATGGCCACGGCGCGGCGCATCAGCGAGAGCGAACACTATCTGCGCGCAGGCCGCTGGAAGAGCTGGCGCTACGACATGTTCGTGGGCGCCGAAATCCACGGCAGCACGCTGGGCATCATCGGCATGGGCCGCATAGGCCAGGGCATTGCCAGGCGCGGCGCCCATGGCTTTGGCATGAAGGTGCTCTATCACAACCGCTCGCGCCTCGCGCCCGAGATCGAGGCCGAGTGCAAGGCCAGCCATGTGGACAAGCAGCAGTTGCTGGCCCAGGCCGACCATGTGGTGCTGGTCCTGCCCTACACGCCCGAGAACCGCCACACCATAGGCGCAGCCGAGCTGGCGCAGATGAAGCCCTCGGCTACGCTGATCAACATCGCGCGCGGCGGCATCGTCGACGATGCCGCCCTCGCGCAGGCGCTGCGCGAGCGGCGCATCGCGGCTGCGGGCCTGGACGTGTTCGAGGACGAACCGGCCGTGCATCCCGCTCTGCTGAGCGTGCCGAATGTGGTGCTCACCCCCCATATTGCGAGTGCCACGCTGGGCACGCGCCGGGCAATGGCCGAGCTGGCGGCCGACAACCTCATCGACATGCTGATCGCAGGCCGGCCGCCGCGCACGCCCGTCAACCAGCCCGATGCCGGGGCGGCCCAAGCGCGCGCAGGGTTGGGCGCAGGCGTTCACGGCAAGACCTGAGTTTTGTAGTCAAATAGGCTGGTTGCGCTTGATGGGTAAGCGCTACCAGCTATTTTTTTGGAAGCGCCGTGAATCAATCTCCAGGACTGTGGTGGGCCGCCTGGGCCGTCTTGTTGTTGCTGCAAGCCTTTGCGCTGTGGCTGTTGTGGCGGCGAGCCAGGCCGGGGGCGGAGGAGGGGGGGGCGCTGCAGCAGCGCCTGCTTATGGGCCTGCAGGCCCTGGATCTGCGCCTGCAGCAGATCGAGCGAGGAGCCCAGTCCACGCAGATGGCCGTGGCCAAGAGCGATGGCGCCATGGAGCGCATGGCCCAGCAGTTGCAGGCCCATCTGGCCCAGGTCCAGGCCGATGCCCAGGCCGGGCGCAGCGAGCAGGCCCAGGCGCTGGGTGCCTTTCGCCAGGAGCTGAGCCAGCTGGCGCTGCGGCTGGGCCAGGAGGGCAGCCAGGCGCGCGAGACGGCCGAGCAGGGCCGGGTGCAGTTGAGCGCCCATGTGCAGCAGCGCTTCGAAGCCCTGGCCCAGACCTTGCGCGGCACGCTGGATTCGCTCAAGAGCGATGTGAGCCAGCAGCTCACCCACGGCACGACCACCATGGGTGCGGCGCTCAAGGACCAGCTGGGCAGCAATGGCGAGCAGATGCGCCACCAGTTCGCGGTGCTGCAGGATGCCGTGACTCAGCAGCTGGCCGGGCTGTCCCAGTCCAGCCAGTCCGGGGCGGAGCAGTTGCGCGCCACGCTCAACGAGCGGCTGGAGCGCATACGCAGCGACAACGCCCAGCGCCTGGACGAGATGCGCCGCACCGTGGATGAAAAGCTGCATGCCACGCTGGAGCAGCGCCTGGGCGAATCCTTCAAGCTGGTCAGCGACCGGCTGGAACAGGTGCACAAGGGCCTGGGCGAGATGCAGACCCTGGCCGGCAGTGTGGGCGACTTGAAGCGCGTGATGACGAATGTGAAGACGCGCGGCACCTGGGGCGAGTTGCAGCTGGGCGCGATCATGGAGAACATGCTCACGCCCGAGCAGTACGCGAAAAACGTGAAGACCGTGCCGGGCAGCGACGAGATGGTGGAGTTCGCAGTGCGCCTGCCGGGCAAGAGCGACGAGGCCCCCGTGTGGCTGCCCATCGATGCCAAGTACCCGGTGGAGGCCTACCAGCGCCTGCTGGATGCCCAGGATGCGGGCGACAAGGCCGCCATGCAGGCCGCGGGCAATGCGTTCGAGTCCTCGATCAAGCTGGAGGCGAAGAAGATCTACGCCAAGTACGTGAGCCCGCCCCACACCACGGATTTTGCGGTGCTGTACCTGCCCACCGAAGGCCTGTTTGCCGAGGTCATGCGCCGCCCGGGCCTGGTCGAGGCCCTGCACAACGAGTGCCGCGTGATGATGACGGGGCCGGCGAATCTCGCGGCCATGCTCAGCAGCCTGCAGATGGGCTTCAAGACCCTGGCCATCGAAAAGCGCTCGTCCGAGGTCTGGGCCGTGCTCGGCCAGGTCAAGACCGAGTTCGCCAAGTTCGGCGAGGTGGTGGACGCCACGCGCAAATCCATCGACGCTGCGGCCAGGCGCTTCGAGCAGATGGGCGTGCGCACGCGCGCCATCCAGCGCAAGCTGCGCGATGTGCAGGAGCTGCCCGCGCCCGATCCTGACGATCCCCTGCTGGGCACGGGCGCACCCGAGGACGGTGAGGACGGCGAGGGCTGATGTGAACCTGGCGCTGCTCAAACTCATCACCGCCCAGGTCTGCGTGCACGCCACCATGGCCGGCATGCGCCTGGCGGCGCCGCTGCTGGCGCTAAAGCAAGGCCATAGCGCGGTGGCCGTGGGCTTTTTGCTGGCCTTGTTTGCGCTGACCCAGGTCTTCATGGCCCTGCCCGCAGGCCGCTATGCGGATCGTGCAGGCTTTCGCAAGCCCTTCTTCCTGGCCATGCTCGCGGCCAGCGGCGGCTCGGGCCTGGCCCTGCTGCTGCCCAGCTATCCGGCGCTGTGCGTGGCGGCCCTGCTCACGGGCGGGGCCAGCGGCATGGTGGTGATTGCCGTGCAGCGCCATGCGGGACGCATTGCCCATGATGCGCTGGCGCTCAAGAAGGTCTTCAGCTGGCTGGCCATAGGCCCGGCGGTCTCCAACTTCCTGGGCCCGTTTCTCACGGGTCTGCTCATCGACTATGCGAACTTCGGCGGCGAGGAAAGCACCATGGGCTTTCGCATGGCCTTTGTGCTGCTGGCCCTGGCGCCGGTGCTGGCCTGGAGCTGGGTGCGCAGCACGCAGGAGCTGCCGCCCGTGCGCGCGCCTGCCGGCGGCCCCAAGGCTCAGGCCTGGGATCTGCTGCGCGAGCGCGGCTTTCGCCAACTGCTGCTCGTGAACTGGCTGCAGTCCGCAAGCTGGGACGTGCACACCTTTGTGCTGCCGCTGCTGGGCCATGAAAAAGGCATCAGCGCCTCGGTCATAGGCACGCTGCTCGGGGTGTTTGCGGTGGCCGCCACGGTGATCCGCCTGCTCATGCCCCTGGTCGCGGAGCGTTTGCGCGAGGGCGCGGTGGTGGCGGGCGCGATGCTGGTCTCGGCCTGCGTGTTTGCGGCCTATCCGCTCATGGACTCGGCCTGGACCATGGGCATTTGCTCGATGCTGCTGGGGTTTTCGCTGGGCTCGGTACAGCCCATGGTGATGAGCATGCTGCACCAGATCACACCCGAGCACCGCCATGGCGAGGCCCTGGGCCTGAGGCTGATGCTGATCAACGCCTCCAGCGTGGCCATGCCCGTGCTCTCGGGGGCCGTGGGCTCGCTGATCGGCGTGGCCTCGCTGTTCTGGATCATGGGCGCGGGCATGGGCAGCTGCCTCAAGCCGGCCTGGAGGCTGGGACTGTCTACAAAAAAAGAAGCTGCTAGCGCTGGCCAGTAAAGGATTTCAGGTCGAAAACCATCTGAAATCCAGTAGTGACAGGCGCTAGCAGCTATCTATTTTTACCAACCCGTGGCGTGGTATTCCTTGATCAACGCCCAGGCCTCGGCAGGATCGTCGGTGTAGCGGAACAGCTGCAAGTCCTTGGGCGAGATCGTGCCTTCCTCGATGAGCACCTCGAAGTTGATCAGGCGCTTCCAGAAGTCCGTGCCGAACAGGATCACGGGCACGGGCCTGGCCTTGTTGGTCTGCACCAGGGTCAGCACCTCGAACAGCTCGTCCATGGTGCCAAAGCCGCCGGGAAAGACCACCAGGGCCTTGGCGCGCATCATGAAGTGCATCTTGCGCAGCGCAAAGTAGTGGAACTTGAAGCTCAGATCGGGCGTGATGAAGCGGTTGCCGTTTTGCTCGTGCGGCAGCTCGATGTTCAGGCCGATGTTGGGGGCACCCGCATCGTGGGCGCCGCGGTTGGCGGCCTCCATGATGCCCGGGCCGCCGCCCGTGCAGATGTACATGCGCTCGCTGAGATCACGCTCCATGCTCTCGCTGGCCACGATGCGCGTGAAGGCGCGCGCCTGTTCGTAGCGCTGGGCGTTGCGCATGGAGCGCTCGGCCAGGGCCAGCTGCTGGGCGTCGCCGCTGGCGCGGGCGGCCTCCAGCTGGGCCTGGGCCTGTTCCAGATCCACAAAGCGTGCGCTGCCATAGACCACGATGGTGTGCTCTATGCCGCGCTCGATCTGGGCCAGGTCGGGCTTGAGCAGCTCCAGCTGCATGCGTATGCCGCGGGTTTCGCGGCGGAACATGAACTCCGGGTCTGCGTAGGCCAGGCGATTCGAGTTGGGTTGCAAGACCAGACCGTTATGTGATTGGTAGTGGAGGGCGGCCAGGCCGTCGGCCAGGTCGGTGTCGGAGAGTGGAGAAGAAATATGCATGAACCCTCGTATGAAAAACAGGGAATGGCCTTCTTGGAAGCCAGCCCATTCACTTGTTCAGTACGCTGCCAGCGCAGGCTGTGCCTGCACTATACGCTCACAAACTCATAGCCTTTGGCTTGTGAAAAATCTACGGGTTTTACAAATGGCAGCACAGTGCTTGGAGGGTCCATGGTATTTGCGATGCCCGCTCTCGAATGCAAACGATCCTGCCGGGGCCGGGCAGGCCTTGCACAGGGCGAGTTGCAGCGTTCTATTCGGCCCTGGCCGATCTTGCGGCCTGGGCCGCTGGTGACAGCAGCACGCTGGCGCTGACAATGGTCTCGGCCATGCTCTCCACGGTGCAGCGTTTGCGCATGGCCTGTTCGCGGATCAGCTCATAGGCCTGGCCCTCATCGATCTGCAGGCTGTGCATCAAGACCTTCTTGGCTTCGATGACGTGGCGCTGGCCCAGGAGCTTGGCCTGCAGCCTGTCGATGCGGGCCTGCTGCTTGCGGGCCTGTTTGTGCGTCTCGCAGGCCACGAGCAGGCAGGAGAGCAGTTCGAAGGCGCTGGCCGCTGCGGGCAGCACGGCCAGCGCCTTGAGCGCCAGCATGCCGGACAGCGCGCTGGCGTTTTCCTCTCCGGGCATGGCAATCAGGGCCGGGGCTTGCTCGGCATGGGCCCAGCCCAGGTGCTGGGGCAGGGTCTGGGGGTGCATGGCCAGAAACACCACTTCGGTAGCCAGGGGCAATTGCTGCCGTGGGGGCCACAGGGCCTGGACCTGGCAGCCCAGGTACTGCAGCTGCTGGATCAGCAGGCGGCTTCGCTCATCGTCGGGATGCATGACACAGACTCTGAGCGGGCTGGCCTGGCTGAACCAGGCCTTGCCGGCCGGGGCCGTTCGGGAGCTGGCCGGCCAGGGTGCGTCTTGCGGCTGCGGCAGGCCGGGAGCTGGGTGCTTTTCCATTTGCATATTCCAAAGCAGACCAGAGGGTTCGGTTGATGGGCAGGCCGCACTATGCGGGCCAGGGGCCCTGGTTCAGCCCGAAGTGAGGAATCATGTCGCAAGTCTTATTGCCATTTGCATCAGCCGCGCGGGCAACTGCCCAGGCTCCTGGGCAATGCTGAAATTGCGCCAGCCAAAGATGTGGCGCACATAGTCGTCGGCCCCGGCGTCCACGCTGAGGCAGGCCATGCGCGTGCCCGTGCTGCGGGCTTCCAGCACGGCGCGGCGCGCGTCTTCGATCAGGTAGCGCGGTTCGTGCACGTCGATGTCCGAGGGCTGGCCATCGGTGATGACCAGCACGCTGCGCTGGCCCCAGGGCTGCTCCTGCAGGCAACTGTTCGCATGGCGCAGGGCCGCGCCCAGGCGTGTGGAGTAGCGCGCGGCCAGGCTGTCGAGCAGGGCGCTGGTGCTGTCGCTGCAGGGCTGGCCGAAGTCCAGCAGGCGGTAGTAGAAGACCTGGGCCCGGGTGTTGGAGCAGAACGCGTGGATCGCCAGCCGGTTCGCTCCCTGCAGGGGCGAGTGAGCCAGCAGCAGGGCGGCCTGTTTCTCGATCTCCAGCAGGCTGACGCCTTGGGGCGTGGCGCTGCTGGCGTCGTTCACGGACTCGGAAACGTCGAGCAGCACCAGCAGGCTCGTGGGGCGGGGGGCCTTGCCGGGGCGCAGAAACAGCCGGGGTTCGGGCTGTAGCCCCAGCCGCTGGTGGACCAGCACGTCGATGGCCGCGTGCAGGTCGATGTCCTCGCCCTCCCATTGGCGGCGCAGCTTCTGGCGCCGGTCCAGCTGCCGGGCGCGCGGCAGCAGCCAGGGCGCAAGCCGGGGGGCTGCAGGTTTGCGCCTGTCTGCGGTTGCAGGCAGGGGCCAGGCAGGCAGCTTTTCTATGACCGTGCACCAGTCAGGGCGCAGGCGCTCGGTCACATGGTTCCATTCGGGGTAGCTGAAGCGCCCCAGCTCAAGATCGGCAGGGGGTGGCGCCGGCAAGGCCTGGCGGGTGGCAGGGCGCTGGCGTTGCTGCGCCTGGGGAAGGGCCAGGGCCTGCTCGGCATCGGACTTGGCATGGCGCCACAGATAGCTGTTGTCGTCCCTGCAGGGGCTGGGCGGCGCATAGTCCTGGGGCATGCGCACGCGTGCCTGGCCCAGGTCATTGGCGAGTATGGAGGCCAGGGCCCTGAAGGCCGCATAGTCCTGCAGGCCATGCTTTTGGAGTGCCTGCTGGAACAGTTGGCGTGCCTTGTTCGGCCAGTGGCCCCGGTCTTCGCTGCCGGGCAGCAGCAAGACTCTGTCCAGCCGTGCCATGAAGGCCGTGAAGCCCAGGTCGTCGAGTGCCGGCGCAGCCGCCAGGGCCTGTTCGAACCAGGGACGCAGCCCCGGAAACTCAGCGATCAAAAGCAGCTCGACGCGCGCATCTTCCACGGCCGAAACCACGGCCAGGCCCATGGACGTGAGTCCTGCCGCAGGCTGGGCCGCAGGCGAGTGCCGCACATGGGCCACTGCATGGGCCACCATGGCCTGGTGCTGGGACAGGCGTTGTTGGCGGCACACCTTTGGCAGCGGTGGCAGCAGCAGGCGGTAGCGCGGCGGTGCGGCCTGCGGTGTGGCTCCATCCTCCCAGGTGCCGGTCGTGAGCACGGCGCGTGGCGGGCCGCTGGGCGCGGCTCCGAACAAGGAGGCCGGGACGGGCTGCTCGGCCAGGGTGAGCGGCAGCACATCGACCCAGGCGTGAGCCAGGCCCTGGGCCAGCAGGCTCAGGCTGTGGTAGTGCTGCTGATCCTGGTCCAGCGTGAATGGACGTTCCATGTTCAGGCGCTGGTGGTGAGCGTGCGCGGGCCGAAGTGCGCCTCCACCAGCTGGCTCAGGGCCAGGGCCGTGTCGGGGTCGTCGGTCAGGGCACGGGTGATCGTCATCTCGCAGCTGTCGTGCACCGAGACCCCTTCGCGCAGCAGCAGGCCTGCGTAGATCAGCATGCGCGTGGAGGCGCCTTCGTCCAGACCCCGGTTCTTGAGCGCCCGCGTGCTTTGCGCGAGGCTGACCAGCTGGCGGGCCAGCGCATGAGAGATATCGGTCTCCCGGGTCACGATGCCGGCTTCGAGCTCGGGCAGGGGGTAGTCGAATTCCAGGGCCGCAAAGCGTTGACGGGTCGAGGTCTTGAGATCCTTGACGTGGCTTTGGTAGCCGGGGTTGTAGGAGATCACCAGCTGGAAGTCGGGGTGGGCATGGACCAGCTCGCCCTTCTTGTCCAGCGGCAGGATGCGGCGTGCATCGGTCAGCGGATGGATGACCACGGTGGTGTCCTGGCGTGCCTCGACGACCTCGTCCAGATAGCAGATGCCGCCATGGCGCACGGCCAGGGTCAGCGGGCCGTCATGCCAGGCCGTGCCCCCGGCGTCGAGCAGATAGCGGCCCACGAGGTCCGAGGCCGTCATGTCCTCGTTGCAGGCCAGGGTGATCAAGGGGCGCTTGAGCATCCAGGCCATGTATTCCACGAAGCGGGTCTTGCCGCAGCCCGTGGGTCCCTTGAGCAGCAGCGGCAGCCGGCTCTGGTAGGCATGGTGGTAGAGCGCGATCTCGTTGCCCCAGGGCTGGTAGTAGGGCTGTTGCTCGATCCTGTAGGCGGCCAGCGGGTCCGCGTCCGAAGAATTTGCCGGGTTCTGCATTTTTTGCATGAAAGAGTTCGTGTGAATGTCCATGAAGGTCACCATTTGCCCAGCAGCATGAGCGTGCCTGGAATCCAACAGCTCACGATGCCCACGAAGATCGTGTAGAGGGGCAGAAAGCGCGGCGATTTGTTCAGGGCCAGGGTCAGGAAGAACAGAAACCAGAGGCTGGTCCAGAGCAGCCACATGGCGATCAGCCGTATGTCTGCGGCCGCGGCTGCAAAGATCAGGGCACTGACGGCCACAAACAGGCAATACCAGCCCAGGCCCGTGCCCTTGAGTCCCCACCACTGCACCGCAGCCAGGTAGAGGTAGGTGAATGCGAACAGCAGGCCACCGGCCACAGCCGAGAAGTCCGCCGCCTCTCTGGCCCACCAGATGCCGATGACGCTGATCAGCAAGGCCAGCAGGCCCACCAGCAGGTTGAGAATGGCCGACTCTCGCCTGTCGATGTGGCCCATCAGGCCCACGCCATTGACCATGAGAACGACTCCGATGAAGAACAGGGCCAGACCTAGCATGTCGAATCCTTCTGGCAAACCGGGAGGGAAGTCCCGGCTCCAGGCGGAGCCGGGCAGCCAGGGCTGGAGCCGCTGTCTGCGGCCCTGTCTTCAATCGTCGGGTTTTCTTGCGAGACCCAGCCAGGCGCGCCACGGCATGGACTGCCGCGACCCGTGCGGCGATCCCATCGGATGGCCGGCCGTATCAGCGATGCTGGACGGCCTCGTTGGGAATGCCCTCCATGGGGCACTCGGGTGTGCCCATGGTGGCGCGCGTGAATGACTCCACCATCTCGCGCGTACCCTCGGGGTCGTTGATCCACTGGCTGTAGAAGCTGTAGGGGCACTCGGCCACGCCGCGCGGGCTGTCGCCGGAGTTGATGGTGCCCGTATAACCACGGTGCACGAGCTTGAACAAATGGTTTTGCGACTGGGCGTTCTTGCGCGCATCGCGTATCAGGTGCTTGGACAGCTCGGCGTACTGGATGCCCATGCTCTCCTCGCCGGTCTCGCCCAGGGTGCGGCCGTCGAAGCCGATGATGGCCGAGTGGCCGAAGTAGGAGTAGACGCCGTCGAAGCCGGCCGCATTGGCCACGGCCACATAGCAGTTGTTCATGAAGGCCATGGCCTTGGAGACCAGGATCTGCTGCTCCTTGGCCGGGTACATATAGCCCTGGCAGCGCACGATGAGCTCGGCGCCGCGCATCGCGCAGTCGCGCCAGATCTCGGGGTAGTTGCCGTCGTCGCAGATGATGAGGCTGATCTTCAGGCCCTTGGGGCCTTCGCTCACATAGGTGCAGTCGCCCGGGTACCAGCCCTCGATGGGCACCCAGGGCATGATCTTGCGGTACTTCTGCACGATCTCGCCCTGGTTGTTCATGAGGATCAGCGTGTTGTAGGGCGCCTTGTGGGGGTGTTCCTCGTGGCGTTCGCCCGTGAGCGAGAACACACCCCAGACGTTTGCCTTGCGGCAGGCGGCGGCAAAGATCTCGGTCTCCTCGCCGGGAATCTCCGAGGCGGTCTCGTACATTTCCTTGGCGTCGTACATGATGCCGTGCGTCGAGTACTCGGGAAAGATCACCAGATCCATGCCGGGCAGGCCGCGTTTCATGCCCACCAGCATGTCGCCGATGCGGCGCGCATTCTCCAGCACCTCGGCCTTGGTATGCAGGCGCGGCATCTGGTAGTTGACCACGGCAACGCCTACGCAGTCATTGCTGCTGGAAATATCTCCATGTCTCATCTCGCGGCTCCTCAAGAAGTGGTGGCTCAAAAAGGCCGGGCCGGCGCTCTGCGCAAGCGCCTGCATGCAGGCGTGGCCCGGACCTGTGGCGGGTCGCTCAACAGGCAATCGATCAGGCTCAGGGGCGAAAAAAAAAGCCCGAACCGGCTGAAAAATCAACCGATTCGGGCGTTTGTTGCCCAACATCCGCGCTGGCAGCATTGGCAGCCGGTGTTGTGAATTAGAGGGTGCTGGGTGACGGCATTCGAGTGCCGGCCGCTCATTGTAGTGAATGTTCAATCCGCAAAAATCGGCCAGGCCCCGATTGATGGATGGAAAAATCCTCAAGATGTAAGAGCGTGTTCACGATCTCTACGCAGGCGCGTTGGGGCTCAATCGGGATGAGTTCGAGTCGATGGGCTGCAGCTTGCCCCGGTCATTGCGGCAGGCACAGGGCCTGCGCGGTCTGTATGCCGCTGCGTACGGCCCCTTCGATGGTCGCGGGATAAGGCCCTTGCACATAGTCGCCGCAGGCCCAGAGGCCGTGGCCGAGCTCCGGCGCCGGGCGGCTGAGTGCAGGCGTGCAGGCAAAGGTGGCGCGCTTGTCGATCACGCTGCGCAGTGCCGTGAGCTTCAGCCCCAGTTGCTGCTCGGCCTGGGCCAGGACCTGGGCCTGCAATGGCGTCTTGTCTGCCTGGCTGTGGCTGATCACGAAGGCCATCAGGCCCGGCGGGCCGCCCAGCTGTCCATGGTCGAATACGAACTGGGCCGGCGCCTGCTGCGTATTGCGCAAGGCCAGCCAGGGCAGGGCGAGGCGTGCCGGGTGCTCGCCCTGCCGGGCCCAGGCATAGACCGTGGCAATCGGCCGGTGCTCCAGGGCCTGGGCCTTGGCGGCCCAGCGCTCAAAGGCGATGCCCTCGCGCGCGGGCAGGCTGGCATGGCCGGCGGCGCTCAGGGCCAGGCGTGCGGCCTCGGGCGCGGGGCAGGCGAGGAGAACGGCGTCGAACTGTTCGGGCGCGTGGCCGGCCGCCGTGGCCAAGGCCCATTGCTCGCCCTGGGGGATGATCTCGATGACGCGGCTGCCAAGCTGTACGCGCTGGCCGTGTTGCGCAAGCCAGCGGGCTGCGGGAATCGGGAACAGGGTGCCGAGATCGCTGCGCGGAACCAGGAAGTGCGAGCCGCCCCGGCCGCTGAACAGCGCATCGCGCAGCACGCGCAGGAACACGCTGGCGCTGGCTTCCTGCATGGGCGTGTTGAGCGCCGAAATGCACAGCGGATCTATGAATTCATCGAGAAGGCGCTGGGGCAGGCCGTTGCATAGCTGGGCCACGGTGGTGCTCTCTTCGCACTCAAAGCCTGCGAATCGCCAGCGTGCGGCACGCGTCAGCAGGGCCAGGCGCTGGCCAGCGCTCCAGCCGCGTGCGCAGGCGATGCCGGCCAGCGCATCCAGCGGTGCGGGCCAGTCGGGAAAGCCCAGGCCGCTGCCGTCGGCATAGCGCAGCGTCAAGGGCTTGCGCAGCAGGGCCTGCTCGGGGTCCACGCCCACGCTGCGCATCAGCTCCAGGCTGCTGGTGTAGGCACCGATCAGAATGTGCTGGCCGTTGTCCACGCGGTGGCCCGTGCCGTCGGGCAGCGCCAGCTCCATGCCGCGCGCGCGCCCGCCGGGCTCGCGCCCGGCCTCGTGCAGCACCACGCTCCAGCCGCTGCGCGCAAGCGTGAGCGCAGCCGCAAAACCGGCCCAGCCGCCGCCGATGATGGCGGCTGTTCTCATACCGCCATGCGCCCCAGCGCCTGCATCTTCCATGCGAGCCAGAACTTGCGCAGTGGCGGCAGGCTGATGCGCTGGTGCAGCACCTGGAAGTTCTCGGCCTCGATCTCGCGCAGCAGGGTGCGGTAGATGCTGGCCATCATGAGGCCGGGCTTTTGCGCGCGGCGGTCGGCTGCGGGCAGCAGGGCCAGGGCCTCGTTGTAGAGGCCATGGGCGCGCCGGGCCTGAAAGCGCATCAGGTCCGTGAAGCGCTCGGAGTACTCGCGCTTGTTGATCTCGTGGGCCTTGACGTCGAACTGCTGCAGCTCGCTGATGGGCAGATAGATGCGTCCGCGCATCGCGTCCTCGCCCACGTCGCGGATGATGTTCGTGAGCTGGAAGGCCAGGCCCATTTTGTGGGCATAGGCCGTGGTGGCTGCATCGGTCTGGCCGAAGATGCGTGCCGCGACTTCGCCGACCACGCCGGCCACGAGGTGGCAGTAGCGCTCCAGTCCTGCGAAGTCCAGGTAGCGGGTCTGCTCGAGGTCCATGCGGCAGCCTTCGATCACGGCCTGCAGGTGCTGCTCCTGGATGCCGTAGCTGGCGATATGCGGTGCCAGGGCCTGCATGACCGGATGGCTGGGCTGGCCTGCAAAGCCCTTGTGCACCTCGCCCTGCCACCAGGCGAGCTTGGTGGCGGCCACGCCGGGGTCCGAGGTCTCGTCCACCACGTCGTCCACTTCGCGGCAAAAGGCGTAGAAGGCCGTGATCGCCGCGCGGCGCTCGCGCGGCAAGAACAAAAAGGCGTAATAAAAGCTGCTGCCCGAGGCCGCAGCTTTCTCCTGCACATACTGATCCGGATTCATATGGGCGCAGATTGTCCCATGGCTGCCATGGCGCAGAAAAAGCCCGGAGGCTGATCTGCAAAAATCGTAGCTGCTTGCGCTTGCCTGACCTCAAATTTCATAGGGTTTTATTGAAATTCTAGACAGGACAAGCGCTACCAGCTCTGGTTTGCATAGCAGGCCGGGAGCGGTGCAGGCTGGAATCAGCCCTGGACCACGATGGCGTGCTCGAAGGTGTGCGACGCCAGAATGTCCTGGGCCGCCTGGCGCGCGGCCGCATCCTCGCGGCTCAGGCTCACGGTCACGCGCAGGCCGCGCTTGCCGCCTTCCTTGGCGTCGATGCCGGCGAGCAGCTCGCCCAGGCTTTGCCGCAGCTGGGGTTCGAGCAGGCGGCAGGCCGCATCCTCGCGCAGCGCGGGCTTGAAGATCTTGCCCACGCTGGTCATGGGCAACTGGGGCAGCACGTAGATGTGGCGCGGCCAGGCCGGGCGCTCGGCAATGTGCTGCTGGGCGTGCTCCTGCAACGCCTGCAGGGCCGGGGCATCGGCGCGCGCGCCCGGGGCCAGGCTTACATAGCACACGGGCAGCTCGCCCGCATAGCCGTCGGGCTGGGAGACGGCGGCCGCATAGGCCACGTCCGGGTGGCGGGTCATGGCTTCCTCGATCATGCCGGGGTCGATGTTGTGGCCGCTGCGGATGATCACGTCCTTGGAGCGGCCCGCGATGAAGAGCTTGCCCTGCTCGTCCAGGTAGGCGAGATCGCCCGAATCCAGACCGCCGTCGACGAAGGTGCCTGCGTTCTGGGCCGCATTCTTGTAGCCCGGCGAGACCGAGGGGCCGCGCACGAACAGATGGCCGACTTCGCCGGGCGCGCAGTCCGGGCCCAGGCCGCCGCCGGGCAGGGGGCGGCGCACGCGCAGCTCGGAGTAGGGGATGCGAAAGCCCACGGAGCAGAAACTGGGCTCGCCGCCCAGCGGGTCGATGGCGGTGACGCCGCCCGACTCGGTCATGCCCAGGACTTCATACAGGGGCTTGCGGGTCTCGCGCGCAAAGCGCTCGGCCAGGGCGCGCGGCGTGGGCGCCGAGCCCGTGATGCAGCAGCGCAGATGCGGCAGCTCGGGCACGGGGCCGGCATCGAGGATGGGGGCCAGCGAGGTGGGCACGGCGCCCGCAATCGTCACGCCCATGCGCTGCACGATGGACCAGTAGCCGCGGATCATCTCCGGGTTGCGCAGGCCCTGGGGCGAGAGGATGAGCACGTGGGCGCCCGTCAGAAAGGCCGACAGCGAGCAGGCCATGGCGCTGGCCACATGGAATAGCGGCAGGCCGTTGGCGATCGCATCCTCCTCGTCGAGGTTCATGAGCGCGGCAGCGCCCAGCGCGGCCGTGAGCTCGTTGCGCTGGGTATGGGCGACGAGCTTGGGCACGCCCGTGGTTCCGCCGGTGTGGAAGTAGGAGGCCAGGGCGTCCGGGCCCTTGCCGCTGTCGAACATGAGCTGGTCCGCGGGCTGGGCCTTGCGCAGGGCGTCGAAGCTCAGCGCGCCTGCGGGCGCGGGCTGGCCGGGCAGGTCCACGGCGACCAGTTTCAGCTGGGGCATGGCGGCCTGTATGGCCAGGCATTTCTCCCACAGCGGGGCAGCCATGGCCGGACCGCCGCCGACCAGCACCCGGGCCTCGGCGGCTTCGAGCAGGGCGACCAGGTGCTCGGTCTGCAGCAGGGGGTTGAGCGGCACCGCATGCCCGCTTGTGGCTGCGCCCCACAGCGTCATATGGGTTTGCGGCAGATTGGGCAGCAGATAGGCGATGCCGGCACCGGGCCCGGCCAGGTCGGCGAAGGCATTGGCCGTCTGGGTGATGGCGCCCAGCAGCTGCTCGTAGTTCAGGGTCAGAGGTGTTTCGTCGGGGCTGGCGCTGAGCACCATGGACAGCGCCGGGCGCTTGCCGTGGCGCTGGGCGGTGCGCACAAAGGCCTGGTGGATGGTGTCGGCAATGCGTGCGGAAAGGGGAAGGGCCTGTTCGTAGGCCTCGATGTCGGCCAGGCTGAGTATGGGGGTCTGCAAAGGGAAATCCTCGAATGAAAGCTGCTCTCGTTTTTGATTATGGAATGCCTGGCGCAGATTGCGTCCATGGGATATCCAGAATGCAGGAGGCAGCATGGTTCAGGCTGGATGCTATGCAAAGCAGAGCTGCTTGCAAGCGACCCTTCTAGGATTTTGATGAAAACATAGCTGAAATCAAGAGCTGGGTTGCGCTAACAGCTCTTTTTTTAGGAGTCAGTCTGCGGGCTGCCTTCTCATCCACAGCGCCCGCCACAGCATGCGGGGTGCATCGGCCTTGCCCAGCGTGGGGCGCTGGTGGAGGCTGGCGCCCTGCAGTGCATCGATCTTGTCCAGAATGCGCAGCCCGCCCTGCACGACCAGGCGCAGCTCCCAGCCCGCGCGCCCGGGCAGGGCATGGACCAGGGGCGCGCCCTGGTCCATGAGGGCGCGGGCCCAGGCGGCCTGTTCGGCCAGCAGGCCGCGCAGCGCGGGGGTGAGGGCGCTGGGTTCGGGGCGCAGGTCGGCGCGCGCGATGCCGTGCCTGGCGCAGTCGGCATCGTTCAGGTAGTGGCGCCCGCGTGGCAAGTCCTCCGAGAGGTCCTGCCAGAAGTTGATGAGCTGCAAGGCCGTGCAGATGGCATCGCTGCGGGCCAGCGACAGCGCGTCCTGCACGCCGTATAGATGCAGCAGCAGCCGGCCCACGGGGTTGGCCGAGCGGCGGCAGTAGTCGAGCAGCTCGGCGCGGTCCGCATAGGCTTGCGCGGCCTCGGTCTTGTGCACGTCCTGGATGAAGGCGCTGAGCAGATCGTCCATCAGAGGCAGCGGCAGGCCGTGGGCGCGCACCTGGGTGGCCAGCGGCCCGAACACCTGGGGCCAGTCGGTGCGCGCCAGCATGGGAAATTCCTGCTCGCTGCCCAGGGCCATGAGGTCGGACCGGTAGGCCGCAAGCCGCTGCAGGCGCTCTTGTGCACAGGCCTCGCCCTCGTCGGCCAGATCGTCGGCCGTGCGCGCAAAGTGGTAGAGCGCGGCAATCGGCGCGCGCAACCGGGGCGGGCACAGCCATGAGGCCACGGGGAAGTTCTCGTAGTGGGTGACTGGGGCGGGAGCGGTGAGGGCAGAGGTCACGGGATAAAGATACTGGAGGTGTTGCCTGCCATTGTCGGCGCTAAGAGCGTGCTCACGATCTCTACGCAGGCGCGTTGAAGTGCAATCGGGATGAGTTCGAGTCGATGGGCCGCAGCTTGCACCCGGGTGCAAGCAAGGGCCAGCGCGAAGAAAGGGCGTGTCCGAATTTTTGTGTAAACGGGTCGGACTTCAGTTGGCGGAGATACGGTCTCCGAACTGAATGGTAAAGCGGATCAAGGCA
>NZ_AUCQ01000006.1 GCF_000429845.1 Comamonas composti DSM 21721 | reverse complement strand
CAAGTGGGATGCCGACTACCTGCCCATCGGCCAGTCCTGGCGCAGAAGCTGGAGTCGGCTGACCCCGTTCTTTGATTACCCGCCAGAGATCCGCAGGGTCATCTACACGACCAATGCCATCGAGTCGGTGAACATGGGACTGAGGAAGCTGAGCAAGAACCGGGGCTCATTCCCCAGCGATGAAGCTCTGACCAAGCTGTTCTATCTGGCATTGCGCAATATCAGTCAGAAGTGGAGCATGCCCATCCGCGATTGGAAGGCTGCCTTGATCCGCTTTACCATTCAGTTCGGAGACCGTATCTCCGCCAACTGAAGTCCGACCCGTTTACACAAAAATTCGGACACGCCCTTTGTTGGTATGTCCATAGACCAACTGAGACAACGCTGGACAACAAAAAACCCGCAGCCTCTAGGGAGAGTGCGGGTTTTGAGAGGATTTGAGACTATCTGAGACCGTCAAATGGTCCCCCTGACAGGAATCGAACCTGTATCTAGCGCTTAGGAGGCGCTCGTTCTATCCATTGAACTACAGGGAGGCAGGCCGGTATTGTAAGCGGCTTGGCGGCCCGGCATTGGAGAGGCCGGCCTGATCCTAGGGCTCGATGAGGAACAGGCCAGCGTTTTCAGTCCTTGCGCACCGTGTAGATCAGGTCCACGGCGCTGGTGGTGCCGGTCTGGCCGCGCAGGGTCAGGCGGCGCGAGAGGTCGTAGAAGATGTAGAGCGTGCCCATGGCGCCCGACAGGCTTTGTTCGTAGGTCACATACAGATCTCGCGACAGGCGTTTGCCCAGGGTGAGGGCGGCGCCGCTGGCGTCGCCGTCGCCCGGGCCCTTGAAGCCTACTTCGTCCAGGCCCAGGCTGCTTCCCAGGTTGCCGCCGTTGCCTCCGCCTGCCAGCAAGGAGAGCGCGGCTTGCTGCAGCATGGCGCTTTCGGCGCCGCCGGCTGCAGGGTCGCGGCCCATGAGGACCCAGGAGAGCTTTTCGGCATCGGGCATTTCCGGCTCGGAGTACAGGGATACGCGCGGCGCGCTGGCCGATCCCTGGACCTGCACGCCTGCGCGCACGGTGATGTTCGGCCTGAGCGCGAGAATGTCCAGCGAGGGATTGTCATAGGGGCCATTGAAGCGGATGAGGCCGGTTTCCACGTCCAGCGCCTGGCCCCAGGCGCGGTAGCGGCCTTGTTCGGTGCGTATCTCGCCGGTGATGCGGGGCGGGCCGCCGAGCTTGCTCGGGCCCTGGACCTGCAGGCCGCCTTTCAGGCGCGTGGTGATGCCATAGCCTTGCAGCGCAAAGTCCGGGCCCAGGTCGAGCTTGACGAGTATGTCGGGCAGCTTGCTGGTCTGGGCCTTGGCCTGGTTGCGCTCGTCGGTTTGCTGCTGTTTGCGTGCGGCCTCCTCTTCGGCCTTGCGCGAGGCAGCCGAGTGCACGACCACGTCCGAGCCCAGAGAGGGCGCGGACTCCTCGGGCAGGATGATGGTGGCGCGATCGGTCTTGAGGTCGCCGCGCAGCGTGAACAGGCCTTGCTCCAGCCTGGCCAGCAGCTTGCCCGAGATGCTGACCTGGCGGTCGGCGCGCACCAGCACTTGCAGGGCCTTGGCTTCGGCCTGCATGTCCATGCTCAGGCCCGAGGACTGGCCGTCGGCTCCGGGCGGGTCCCAGCGCACAAAGCCCGAGCCCACAAGCTCGCCGCCATCACGCGGAGCCGAGGTCAGGTTGCCGCTATAGCCCGTGATGCGCGTATTGCTGCCGCGCCCGCCTTGCAGGCGCAGTTCGGTGAGGTCCAGGCGGTTGCCCTGCAGGCGTGCGCGCATGATGCCGCTGTGCAGGTCCACGCCGTCCAGGGAGGAGACGATGCTGAGCCCGTCGGCCGAGAGGTTGCCCTGCCAGCGCGGGTTTTGTCGGTCGCCGCTGATGCTGGCCTTGGCCTCGAAGCTGCCCGCAACACGCCAACCCGGCGGTGCAAACAGTGCCCAGATGCCTATGTCCGGCATCTTGGCATCGATCTGGCCGGAAAGCGGGGCTTTGTCGGGCCAGGCCCAGTTGCCGTTTTCACGGGCCAGGCTGGTGCGCAGGTCGGCGCTCAGAATGCCTGCGCGTTCGCTCTCCCAGTTGAACGTGGCCTGAACATTGCTGCCCTGGGCCTTGACTTGCAGTCGCGCATCTTTGATGCGCGAGCGCAGGCCTACGCCCTTGATGGTGCGTGTGCGCACCTGGCCGGGCTGTCTCGCCTGAGGGCCGCTGGTCTGGATGACCGTGGTGCCCGAGCCATCTTCCATGGCCAGGCGTAGATCGCCGGCCGCACGTTCGACCAGTAGTTCGGCCTTGAGGTCCTTGCCCGTGGTGTCCAGGTCCCAGTGGGCGTTGAAGCTCAGGTCGCCGCTGATGCCCTTGGAGGCGAGCAGTGGCTCTTCGGCCTGCAGGGCCAGACTGTCGACCCAGGCCAGGGGCAGGCCCTGGGCCTGACCCTTGCTCAGCAGGCTCCATTGGCCCGCAGACTGGGCCACACGGCTGTCTTCCCAGACCAGGTGGGCCGGTTGCTGTGCCTTGCCGGCATCGCGTTCGGGCGCAGGGGGTGTGATTTCCAGGCGGCCTGCGGAAACCGTGTAGGTGCTGCTGGATTTCTGGCTGCGCTGCATCAACTGCACGGGTTTGTCCGAGGACAGGCGCAGCTGCCAGGCGTGGGCCTTGTCGACAAACAGCTTGGCCTGAAGGCTCTCCAGAGAGGCCTGCCAGTCCTGGGCCGAGGCTTGGCGCCCCGTGGCCAGGCCGGCCGACAGGGCCGAGTCCAGCTCCACGCCCTGTTCTCCACGTCTGGCCTGGCCTGCGAGTGTGATACGGGCCTGCTCGGGCGAGCCCTGCAGGTTCAGGCGCAGCGCGGGCAACTCCAGCGCTTGCTCGGGCGCCGTGTCCGCAGCCAGGTAGCGCAACTGCCTGGCCTCAAGGTCCAGATTCAGTTGCAGCCCGCTGGCTGAAAAAGCCGTGCCGGGCGCAGCTTGCAGGCGTTGCATCAGGCCCTGCCAGCCGCCACGCCAGCTGGCATCCAGGTGGATCTGGCCTGCAAGCTGGGCTCCTGCCAAGGGGTTCTTGATGCCGGGCAACTGGCCCAGCCATTGGCCAAGGGCTGGCAGGGAGCCGAGTTCCAGGCGGGTCTTGCCCTGGCCCTGTGTGGGGCTGATATGCCCGTCGAGCGCGAGCTTGGCTCCTGGCACCTGGGCCTGCAGCGAGGTCTGCAGCTTTTGCTGTTCCAGGTCGTATTGCAGTGCGCGGCTGTGCACCGAGGCCTGCCAGGCCTCGATGTCCAGCTTGTTCAAGGTCAGCAGCTTTTTGTCCAGCTGGCCCTGGGTGCTCAGAGTCTGTATGCGCAGGCTGCCGGGCTTGCTGCCCTGTCCAGGGGAGCGCAGGTCCACGGAGAAATCGACTTGCTGTTCGGCCCTGGATTCGGCCTGCAGCCTGCCTTGCAGCAGTTGGGCATCAAGGCTGCTGTACAGCGCAGCAGGGTTGAGCTTGTCGACTTCGGCCTGGCCTGCAAACTGCTGGGTGGCAGGCTCGTAGTGGCCTTGCAGAAGAATGTGGCCGGAGCCCAGGTCCAGGCGCGAGTTCTCCACCTGCCAGCGGCTGCCGTCATAGCGCACCAAGGTCTTGAGCTGGTCCAGCGGCAGGCGCTGCTGGTCCCAGGGGCCGGGCAGGCTGTTGTGCAGCTCGGCCTGCAACTGCCAGGCCTGCTCTTCATGGCCGGGTTCGGGTGGCAGCGGGCCGGCTTGCAGCTTGCCACTCATGCCGGTGCGAGGACCGGGAGCCCAGAATGCGGCAACGTCGAGCTGCTCGAACTCGGCCAGGGCGCTCAGCAGGGGCTGGGCCTGCCAGGGTTGCACGCTGGCCTGGATGTCGGCGCGCATGGGGTCGGAGCTGCCGGGGCGGGCGCTGACATGGGCTTGCAGCTCCAGCTGGGCTTGTGCAGAGGCAAGATTGCCTTGCACGCTGGCCTTGGCCTGCACGGGGATTGCCGCCGAGGTCGTAGCTGTCTTGTCCTTGTCCTTGTCCTTGTCCTGATTCTGGTTCGCCGGTGCCTGCACCTGCAGATCACCCTGGAGCTCGGCCTTGAGGTTCATGGGCGCGAGTGCCTGCAATTGCACCTGGGCCTGGTAGCTGCCGTCGGCCCATTGGACATGCTGCACGTCCAGCTGGTGATGCTGGCCGTCGTAGTCATAGCGGCCCTGCAGGCCCAGCACTTCGGCCTGGGCCGGTTCCTGCCACTGTATGCGGCCTATGTCGAAAGGCACATGTATCTGCAGCGGCAGGGGCAGTTGCTCCAGCGGCTCCAGGGGCTTGTCCGGCTCGTCGCTGGGCTCCTTGGTGACGATCAGCTCGGCAATCCTGATCTCGTCCACCTGCAGCGTGCGGGACAGCAGGGGGCGCAGTTGCCAGCCCAGGACGGCATCTTGCAGCGTGACCTTCATGCTCGGGTTCTGCCATTGCAGCCAGCCAATCCTGCCGCCATGGCGCAGGGCTCCGGAGACATCGCGGCTTTGCAGGCTCTGGCCCTGGGGCATCCAGCGCGATGCGTAGTGCAGTGTTCTGGCCAGGGAGTCGGACTGGCCGCTCCACCACCAAGCTGTGCCGAGCAGGGCACAGAGCACCAGGATCAGGGTCACAAGCAGCCATAGCAGCACGCGCGGCCAGCGCCTGCGCCGGGGGGCAGGGGCGCTGGCCTGTTTGTCGGGGGTAGCGGAAGTGTTCAAACCGGAATCGACCATGTTCAGAAGTTAAAGCCCATGCGCAGATGCAGACGCAGCCGCTTGTCCTGCACGCCCCAGGCCAGATCGGCCTGCAGCGGGCCAACGGGGCTGCGCCAGCGTATGCCCGTGCCCACGCCCACGCGCATGTACATGGAGTCCAGGCGGTCTCCGACGGTGCCGGCGTCGACGAACAGCGCATGCTCCCAGTCCTGGGTGTTGCCCTTGATGACGATGGGGCGCTGCCACTCCACGCTGGTCACGGCCATGTAGCGTCCGCCTATGACCTGGCCGTTGTCGCTGCGTGCGCCAATGCTCTGGTAGCCATAGCCGCGCACCGTGTTGTCGCCACCGGTGATGAACAGCTGGGTCATGGGGATTTCTGCATCCTCGCGCGCAATCACGCTGCCGCCCGACAGGCGCAGCGCAAGCCGGCTGCGGCGCTTGGTTTCGGGGTCGCGCTCGTCCATGGGGATGAGGCTGAGCCAGCGGCCCGTGAGGCGCCCGAAGGGCGTGCGCTCGGGCGTCAGGGTCGTGCCTGCGCCGACTTCCCAGGCAAAGCCGTAGCCCGAGGTGGGCAGCAGGTTGCTGTCGAAATAGCGTCCGGTCCAGCCGTAGTTGGCCGTGATCGAGGAGCTGGCCGGCGGTGCATCCACGCCCTGGTTCTTGGCGTAGTCGTACTGCAGGTAGTAGTTGCGGTCTATGCGGTCCTCGGCCTTGGTCCGGCCTGCGCGCAATTGGGCGCTGTTGACGTTGTAGTCGCCAATGGGCGCGCGCTCGGCCTTGGCGCCTGTGAACCAGCGCCACAGGTTCTCGTCGGGCAGGGCCGTCCACTGCGTGGAAAGCAGGGGGTTTTTCTTTTCCAGCTGCAGTTTGGTGACCGCGCGCCAGCCCAGCCAGGGCAGCTTGTTGTGGGTGTGGTCCACGCTCAGGCGCGGGCCGGTGTCGGTGCTCATGCCCACACCGAACACCCATTTTTGCAGCTTGGCCTCGCGCACCTTGGCGATCACGGGCGAGGTCACGTGCTCGCCCTGGCCTTCAATCGCCGAGGCGTTGTCCTCGGCGTTTTCGCCCAAGGTCGGGACATCGGCCAAGGTCAGAAACACCGAGTCGTAATAGCCGCTGCTGGCCAGGCGCTGCTGGGCATCGAGCAGCAAGGCCTGGTCGTACTCCTTGCCTTCGGCCAGACGTGCGATGCGGGCCGTGCCCACGGCGTCGTAGCGCTCGGCGCCTTCTATGCGCAGTGGCCCGAAGGTATAGGCCGGGCCGGGTGCGTAGGCCACGCTCACGTCGGCCTTGTGGGTGTCGGCATCGATGTCGGCCAGGCTTTTGTCTATGCGCGCCAGCGGATAGCGCCTGGCCTGCAGCGTGCGCAGGCCCTGGCTTTTGGCGCCGCTCCAGGCGGATTGGGTAAAGCGCTGGCCTTCGCGCAAGGGCCACTGCCGCTCGATCGCCTGGCGCTGTTCGGCGCCGCCAGGGTCGCGGGTGTTGGCGCCCACAAAGCTCACGGAGCTGCTGGCAATGGTGGCGGCCTCGCCGGGGTCCACCTTGACCGTGACCTGGCGTGGTGCATCGGCCTCGGGTGTTTCCTTGACCTCGACCGTGACCGTGGGGCTGAAATAGCCCAGCGTGCCTATGAGGTCGCGCACATTCGCGTCGGTCGCGCCCAGCAGGCGCAGCAATTCCCGACGCTGCAAGTCGGACTGAAAGCGGTAGCGCTGCAGCTCCAGGTGCTTTTCCAGCAGCTCGCGAATTTCCTTGGGCGCATCGACCTCCAGCGAGAACACGGGTTTGCCGCTGCTGGCCGCGAGCGCGGCATCTTCGTCTTTTTCTTTGGGCGACAAGACGCTGCAGCCGCCGAGCATCAGGGACAGGCTTAACAATAACGCCGACCCACGGGCCGGCGTTATTGCGGGAGGGAACTTGGGCATGCCGCTATTTTGACAGCAGCCGCATGGCCTCTTCCAAGCCCTTGAGCGTCAACGGGTACATCCGGTTGCTCATCAGCTGCTCGATGATGCTGATGCTTTGCCGGTACTGCCAGACTCCCTGGGGCTCGGGGTTGATCCAGGCAAAGCGCGGAAAGGCGTGCGTCAGGCGCTGCAGCCACTCGGCGCCCGGCTCCTCGTTCATGTATTCCACGCTGCCGCCGGGCTGCAGGATTTCGTAGGGGCTCATGGTGGCGTCGCCCACGAAGATCAGCTTGTAGTCCTTGTTGTATTTGCGAATGATGTCCCAGGTGGGAAATTTTTCGGCAAAGCGGCGGCGGTTGTTCTTCCACATGAAGTCATAGACGCAGTTGTGGAAGTAGTAGAACTCCAGGTGCTTGAACTCGCTTTTCACGGCCGAGAACAGTTCCTCGACGCGCTGGATGTGCTCGTCCATGGTGCCGCCCACGTCCATGAGCAGCAGCACTTTGACGTTGTTGTGGCGCTCGGGAATCATCTTGATGTCCAGATAGCCGGCATTCGCCGCCGTGCTGCGTATGGTGTCGGGCAGGTCCAGTTCCAGCTCGCCGCCTTCGCGCGCGAACTTGCGCAGCCGCCGCAGGGCGACCTTGATGTTGCGCGTGCCCAGCTCCTGCGTGTCGTCGTAGTCGCGGTAGGCGCGCTGCTCCCAGACCTTGACCGCGCTTTTGTTGCGCCCGGGACCGCCGATGCGCACGCCGGCCGGGTTGTAGCCGCCATGGCCGAAGGGGCTGGTGCCGCCCGTGCCAATCCATTTGTTGCCGCCTTCGTGGCGCTCTTTCTGCTCTTCCAGGCGCTTCTTGAGCGTCTCCATGAGCTCGTCCCAGCCCATGGCTTCGATGGCTGCTTTCTCCTCGGGGGAAAGCTCGCGCTCCAGCAGTTTTCTAAGCCAGTCCTGGGGGATGTCGCGCGTGAGGTCGGCCACCATTTCCACGCCCTTGAAGTAGGCGGAGAAGGCGCGGTCGTATTTGTCGTAGTGCTTCTCGTCCTTGACGAGCACGGTCCGGCCCAGGTGGTAGAAATCGTCCAGGCTCCAGGCGTCTTCGCTCCTGGGGCCGACGACTCCGGCCTGCAGGGCCTCGAGCAAGGTCAGAAACTCCTTGACCGAAACGGGCAGCTTGGCAGCACGCAGGGTATAGAAGAAATCGATCAGCATGTCTTTAAAAAAGGAGCGCTTAGCGCTTGTGTATAGGGTATTTCAGCATGAAAGTTGCTTGAAATGCTTATGAGTCAAGCGCATGCAGCTCCAATTGAGATAGCAGCTGAGCCCGGGACTCGGGCCACTCGCCGCTGCGCAGGCTGTACATCACGGTGTCGCGTATGGTGCCGTCGCGGCGCATGGCGTGGCCGCGTATCACGCCGTCCTTTCTTGCGCCCAGGCGCTCGATGGCGCGCTGGCTCGCGAAGTTGAAGTTGTCCGTGCGCCAGCCCACCACGTGGCAGTTGAGCGTATCGAAGGCATGGCCCATGAGCATGAGCTTGGCCGCCGTGTTCACATGGCTGCGCTGCGCGCTTTTGGCATACCAGGTGTAGCCGATCTCCACGCGGCGCACCTCGGGCAGTATGTCGTGGTAGCTGCTCGTGCCCAGCACCTGGTCGGTGGCGTCGTCGAGCACGGCAAACGCAAAGCGCTGGCCGCGCGCGCCCTGCTCCAGCGCGGTCTGTATATAGGCTCGCACCTGATCCGGCTCGGGCGCCGAGGTCACGCGAATGCGCCAGAGCTCGCCGTCCTGCACGGCTGCACGCAGGCCCGGTTCATGGGCGAGTGTCAAAGGCTCCAGGCGCACGCCATGAAAGCGCATCACCACGGGCTGCACAAAGCCCTGGTGGGCCAGGGCGCCGGCGGCGGCCGTGGTCGTGACCTGGCCGGTAAGGGTGGGCACGCCGCGGGAGTTGTGGTGGTCGCCGCTGCTCATCGCTGGCCTCAGCGGTTGCGCTGGTTCATGAAGACCAGCTTTTCGAACAGGCTCACGTCCTGCTCGTTCTTGAGCAGGGCGCCGACCAGGGGCGGAACCGAGACCTTGCCTTCCTCGCTTTGCAGCGCGGCCACGGGAATCTCCTCGGCCACGAGCAGCTTGAGCCAGTCGATGAGCTCGCTGGTCGAGGGCTTTTTCTTGAGGCCCGGCAGGTTGCGGATGTCGTAGAACACCTTCATGGCGGCGGACAGCAGTTCGGCCTGCAGCTTGGGGAAGTGCACGCCCACGATCTGGCGCATGGTGTCGGCGTCGGGGAACTTGATGTAGTGGAAAAAGCAGCGGCGCAAAAAGGCGTCGGGCAGTTCCTTTTCGTTGTTCGAGGTGATGAAGACCAGAGGGCGGTGCTTGGCGCGGATCATCTCGCGCGTCTCGTAGCAATAGAACTCCATGCGGTCGATCTCGCGCAGCAGGTCGTTCGGGAACTCGATGTCGGCCTTGTCGATTTCGTCGATCAACAGGGCCACGGGCTGCTCGGCCGTGAAGGCCTGCCAGAGCACGCCCTTGATGATGTAGTTGTTGATGTCCTTGACCTTCTCGTCGCCCAGTTGCGAGTCACGCAACCGGCTCACGGCATCGTATTCATACAGGCCTTGCTGTGCCTTGGTCGTGGACTTGATGTGCCACTGCAGCAGCGGCATGTTCAGGGCCTGGGCCACTTCCTCGGCCAGCATGGTCTTGCCGGTGCCCGGCTCGCCCTTGACCAGCAGGGGGCGCTGCAGCGTGGCGGCGGCGTTGACCGCCAGCATCAAATCCTGGGTGGCGACGTAGTTTTCGGAACCTTGAAATTTCATGTGCGGTATCAGCGTAAGTATTGATGGGGGACTTCAAGCCTGCAACCATAATGGTTTGCGCTAGGACTCGCATTCGGCGAAGGCATTTGGCAGCCCTCAGAACTCTGTAAGAACTCTTGAAGGATTGTGCGCGCAAAATGACAAAAACTTTGACCACGGTATGGGCGCTGGCTGTCGCATCAGTGACCGCAGCGGCAGGCAGCATGGCTCAGGCCCAGCAGATTCAGGGCAGCGCCAAGGCAGGGGAGGGCAAGATCGCGATGTGCATAGGCTGCCATGGCATACAGGGCTACCAGGCCAGTTTTCCCGAGGTGTACAAGGTGCCCATGATCTCGGGCCAGAGCGCACCCTATATCTCTGCCGCCCTGCAGGCCTACAAGAAGGGCGAACGCAGGCACCCGACCATGCGCGGCATTGCCGATTCGCTGAGCGAGCAGGACATGGCCGATGTGGCCGCCTATTACGCCGAGCATGGCCAGGCCAGGGCGGCCGCCGCAGCACGCGAGCCCAGCGCCCAGGTGGCGGCCCTGCTGCAAAAGGGGGCCTGCGTCTCCTGCCACGGCGAGGGCTTTGCCAAGCCCATAGATCCCAGCTACCCCAAGGTCGCAGGCCAGTATGCCGACTATGTGTATGCGGCACTCAAGTCCTACAAGGTGGAGAACAATGCCCATGTGGGGCGCAGCAATGGCGTCATGGCCGGCATTGCCAAGCAGTTCTCCAACAGCGAGCTCAAGGCCTTGTCCCGCTACATCGCCAGCCTTGATGGCGAGCTGCAGACTGTGCCGCAGCCGCACTTCAGGTTGGGGAAAAAGGATTGACCCCTTCAACGGCTGCACGCGCCGCGCACTTCAGGAAATCCACGGGTCGGCTGCAGTGTGCGGCCCGTGGAATGGGCGCCGCTTCAAACCAGAGATGGCTAGCCTGAGCCGCCAGGCGACTCAGGAGGTCAGTCTTTTGTCGCGCGGCGCTGCACGCCCGCCACATAGGCCTCGCCGTCAGGTGGACGGCCCGAGCGCTGGCTTTCCCAAAGCATCTGGCCTAGGCACTCCATGGCTGCGTGATGGGCATCGTGCAGGGAATCCAGACGCCGGCTCAGCAGCTCCACGGCCTGGCGTATGCCGCGCGGCTGGTCGATGCTGCATTGCTCGCTGATGGATAAGTGCATGGACAGGTGCAGAAACGGATTCGTCACGCCCGGCGTCTCGTCGTAATTGCGCGCCAATGCTGCGTCCAGGTCGGCCAGGTCTTCGAAATACTCGGGATGCTCGGCAATCCACAGGCTGGCCAAAGTCTCTATGGCCTCCATGGGCGCACCGCTGATCATCTTGGTGCGCACGCCGCAGAAAAAGCGCCGTACATCGGCTTGGGTGGGGTTGAACATCGTGGGGCGCAGCGTAGCACGCAGGCTTGGAATGGCGCGCGGGCAAGGATATTGCTGCGCCTCTTCACGAACGGCTGTGCAGCGGCGGCTGGGGCTGTAGCTTGGGTTGTAGGGGCAGGGTTTCCAGCAGATAGTCGACCAGGGCCCTGACCTTGGCAGGCACGTATTGGCGATCACGAAAGCAGGCGAAGAAATCCAGGGTTTCTTCTTCGAACTGCAGGGCAGGCCCTGTCTCCGAGGCCGGCGCCGGCTCCACGGGCAGATAGACCAGACGGCCCTGGCGCACATGTTCGTGCACCAGAAAGAATCCCGCCCAGGCAATGCCGGCCCCGGCCACAGCCATCTCGACCAGGGCATCGATGTCGTTGGCAATGGCCGCGATGCGCAGCGGCGGGTCCACGCGCCGCCCTTCGCTGTAGAAAGGCCAGCGCATGATGCGCCCGTCCATCTCGCGCCGGTACAGCAGGCAACTGTGCTGCAGCAAATCTCCGGCTGTGCGCGGTCTGCCATGGGCCTGCAGATAGGCGGGTGAGGTGTACAGCCGGCGCTGCACCGAGGCCAGGGGCCGCACGGCCATGCCCGGCTCCAGCACATCGCGGTAGCGCACGCTGATGTCCACATCCTCCTTGAGCACGTCCACCTGCCGGTCCACATTCAGCAACTCCAGCGACAACTGGGGGTGGCGCGCGGCAAAGGTCGGCAGCAAGGGCGCCACCAGATGGCGGCCAAAAGCAGCCATGCAGGCAATGCGCAGCCGGCCCTGCAGCTCTCCATGCAGCAGCGACAGGTCGGACTGGGCCTTTTCCAGCTCGTCAAGCACCGGCGCCACGCGCGCCAGATAGCGTTCGCCGGCTTCGGTAAGCGCCATGGAGCGGGTGGTACGGGTCAGCAGGCGTGTGCCCAGCTCACGTTCGAGCCGTGCAATGTTCTGGCTGGCCGCTGCCGGACTGATGCCCAGCTGGCGCGCTGCCGAGGCGATGGAGCCGCCCTCCAGCGCTTTGACGAAGGTTTCTATGGCGCGCAGATTCGGCATGTATTGTGATGGATGGATTGATGGATTCGTAAATACAAGTTATGAGTCTAGCAAGACGTCCAGAGCTACCGCTGAGGCCCTTGCTTGCGTACAGTCTGCCCATTCGCTTGTGGCCTGGCTTCTGGCCCGCGAACCTGAACCGTGAACCCGAATAGTGATCGATTGATGAAAAATACCTCCATTCCTTCTTCTCAGCCCGGTGCCGAGCGCACCCGTCGCAAGCTGCCGCGTGCCTATGCGCCCGTGGTGTTTGCCCTCTATATGTCGGCCATCATGGCCTTGCTGATGTGTGCAGCCATCGTCGGCATCAACAGCGGCCTGGGTGAGGGCTATCTGCAGCGTGTGCTGGGTGCCTATGTATTTGCGATGCCGATTGCCTTTGCCTGCGTGATGCTGGTGCGCCCGCTGGTCACGCGCATGGTGGCGGCGACCGTGGATATCTGACTTCGCCCGCGGTTGCGCTCCAGCGGGTCTGTGTAGAGACCGTGAACACGTTCTAAGATCGCGGGCTGTTGCGTATTTCGAGGTGCTTCATGGATTGGCAGACTTGGCTCGGGTTTTTTTTGGCGTGCTGGATCATTGCGGTGTCCCCGGGCTCGGGCGCCGTGCTGTCCATGAGTCATGGGCTGTCCTATGGGGTTCGCAAGACCAGCGCCACCATCTTCGGCCTGCAGCTCGGCCTGCTGCTGATCCTGCTGATTGCCGGCGCGGGCGTGGGCTCGCTGTTGCTGGCTTCCGAATGGGCGTTCAACATCGTCAAGGTCGTGGGTGCCTGTTATCTGATCTATCTGGGGTTCAGCCAGTGGCGCGCTGCAGGCTCGCCCCTGGATGCGCAGGAATCCATGCCCGCAGTCAGCGCGCGCAAGCGCATGCTGTCGGGCTTTTTGACGAATGCGACCAACCCCAAGGGCATCATCTTCATGGTCGCCGTCCTGCCCCAGTTCATGAGTGCCAGCCGGCCGCTGTGGTCCCAGCTGCTGATTCTTGCGGCCACCATGCTGGCCGTGGATACCGTGGTCATGCATGGCTATGCGGCCAGCGCCAGCGTGCTGCGCGGGCTCATGCGCAGCAGCCGTGCCCGGCGCAACCAGAACCGGCTGTTCGGCGGCCTGCTCATGGCCGTGGGCACGGGTCTGTTCTTTGTGCAACGCAGTTCTCAGGCCGCGCCCTGAAAGCTTTTGGCTCGGGACTCTAGGGGTAAATCCTGAAGCACCTTTATTGATAGCGCCTAGCGCTTGCTGGACAAGTGCCAGGCCTTGATTTCCTGCCTACTCTCCAGGGCTGCAGCCTGTCGCCGTTCAGACAAGCTTTGAAGTGTCTGCCCCCTACATTGAAGATATGAAAACTTTTAGTTCCTATTCCCAAGTGCTTGCCTGCGTAGGGCAGGAAGTTGCCGTCAGTGACTGGATCACGATCACCCAGGAGCAAATCCAGTTGTTTGCCGATGCCACGGGCGACCAGCAGTGGATCCATGTGGACCCCGAGCGTGCGGCCAAAGGGCCGTTCGGTGCGCCTATCGCCCATGGCTTTCTGACCCTGTCTCTGCTGCCGCGCTTTTTTGAAAGCAGCTTTCGCATCGAGGGTGCGCGCATGGGGGTGAATTACGGCTTGAACAAGGTGCGCTTCACATCGCCTGTGCCGGTGAACAGCCGTCTGCGTGGGCGCCTGACCTTGCAGCAGGCCGAGATGCTCGAGCCCGATGGCCTGCAGATGACCTGGTTGGTGACTGTGGAGCGCGAAGGTGGCGACAAGCCGGTCTGCGTGGCCGAGTCGCTGACGCGCAATTACGGCGCTGCAGTCTGACGTTTGCGCTTCTGAGAGCGCGTAAATCGACGTTGAAACAGCCTGCAACGGCCGCCTCTTCACCGGGCGGCCTTTGCAGGCTGTTTCTTGTAGGGCCCCTGGATCAGAGGCCGAAGGCTATCAGCCGCCGTAGTTGAGCTTGCCTTGCTTGAGTGCTGTCGCGGCTTCCTGGCTGACCTGTGTGCGGGTCAGGTTGCTGGTCTGGGCCTTGGCAACCGAGGGGGCAGGGGCAGGAGACTCGCTGATATCGGGCAAGGTGTTGTTGGCGCGCGCAGCCTGAAAGTCTGCCGCCACTTGTGCGTGGGTCAGCGTGCTCGCAGAGGAGGGCGTGGCGGGATATTCACCATCACGGAAGTCTGCATGGGCGGCGAAAGCGGATGCGGCGAGGGCTGCGAGTACGGCGAGACGACGGGCGTTGTTCATGATCGTTCCTTTAGCGTTGAAACCTGGGCTTGCAACCGCGGCAGGGATTGCTTTGGTTGGCCCATGTGTCCAATTTATGACGATCTGGAATTGGTGAAAACCCTTGATTTGGCAATGCGCTATTGTCGTTTCAGCAACAATTGAAGTGATGACCTGCTTCAGGTCTGGATGCCTGGGAGCTGAGGTCGGGCAAGCGCTGGTGCAAAGCCGTTCTGGCGCCAGGCCTCGAAAACGGTCACGGCCACGGCGTTCGATAGATTGAGGCTGCGCTGGCCGGCCAGCATGGGCAGGCGCAGGCGCCGGGCTGCGGAAAACTGCTCGCGCAGCTCGGGCGGCAGTCCCTGGCTTTCGGAGCCGAACACCAGCCAGTCTCCTGGCTGGAATTGCATGGAGTGCACAGGGCTGCTGCCGCGTGTGGTCATGGCGAACATGCGGCTGGTTTCGGGTTGGCACTCGTGGAGAAAGGCCTGCCAGCTTGCATGACGGCGCACCTGGGCATACTCGTGATAGTCAAGGCCTGCGCGGCGCATGAGCCGGTCTTCCATGGAAAAGCCCAGGGGCTCGATCAGGTGCAGGCTGCAGCCCGTATTGGCCGCAAGCCGGATCACATTGCCGGTATTCGGTGGAATCTCCGGTGCGACGAGAACGATATGAAACATGGGGCGTATTGTCGCGCGCCGTCCGGGCGCTGCCTGGGAATGTGAACACGCTCTTATGGCGTTCGCGCCACGACCATCGCACTCACCTGGCTGGCCCCTGCGCGCAGCAGGCAGTCGGCCAGTGCATGCAGGCTGGCGCCCGTGGTCATGATGTCGTCCAGCAGCAAAAGCTTGCGGCCCGCGATCTGCGAAGCCCGGGCATGGTGTACCGAGAACACGCCGCGCAGCTGGCGCAGGCGCTGGGCGCGTGGCAAATCGTGCTGTGCCTGGCCGGTGTGCAGGCGCAGCACGGCTTGGGACAGCAGTCTTGCCCCTGTGGCGCGTGCCAGTGGGCGGGCCAGCAGCAGGCTTTGCTGAAAGCCGCGCTCCTTGAGACGCTGGGACGACAAGGGCATGGGAATCAGCCCATCGCACTCGGCGAGCAATTGCCTGGCCTCCGGGGTGGCCAGCAGCAGCCCGGCCAGGCAGCGCGCCAGGCCCGTGTCGCCACGGAACTTGAAATCGGTCAGCAGGCTGCGCCATGGATAGGCGTAGTCGACGGCGGCCACGCAGTGTTTCAGCAAAGGAGGATGGCGCAGGCAGGCTCCGCAGACGGCTGTGCCCGCAGGCAGGAGCTGGGCGCAGCGGCTGCAGCGTGCCATGGGGGTGGCCCATTGGGCGCAGCAATCGGCGCAGATGCGCTGAGTGGGCCAGGCATGGCAGATCGCACATTGGCTGGGAAGGACTGCCAGCCAATGGGAAAGCCATGCGTGGCCTGGGTAGGACATGAAATCAATATACTCGCCGCGCCACGGTATTGCGTGGCTGGTACGCGCCGCGCCGCGTTTTATGCCAAGGTAACGGCCTTGCCAAGCCCTGAATCAGTTTTCCATGTCCGACCAACTGCCCCCCACCATAGACCCCGTTGCTGCGAGCCGCTGGCAGCGGTGCGGACCTGCGGCCTCGCCATGGCTGCATGAGGAGGTGGGGCGGCGCATGCAGGAACGGCTGGACTGGATCGTCAAGCCGCCCGCAAACTGGTGTCACTGGGAGCCCGTGCGCGGCGGTATGCAAACCCACGAGCTGCTGCGCCAGCGCTATCCCCAGGCCTCATGCCAGGTGTTCGAGCCAGAACCTGCGCGCGAGGCTCTGGCGCGCGAGCGCCTGGGCGTGCGCTGGTGGCAGGCCGCGCGCTGGACCGCAGGGGCCACGCGTTTTGCGAAGCCCGAGGCCGGAGGCGTGGACATGCTGTGGGCAAACATGGCGCTGCACATGGCGGCCGATCCCCAGGCCCTGATTGCCGACTGGCACCAGGCCCTGGCCGTGGATGGCTATGTGATGTTCTCCTGCCTGGGGCCGGATACGCTGCGCGAGTTGCGCAGCGTATATGCAGCCCTGGGCTGGCCTGCATCGGGCCATGAGTTCACCGACATGCATGACTGGGGCGACATGCTGGTGCATGCGGGCTTTGCCGAGCCCGTGATGGACATGGAGCGCATCACGCTGACCTTTGCGACCCCGGAGCGCCTGTTGCTGGAGCTGCGTGAGCTGGGGCGTAATTTCCATCCCGGGCGTTTTGCAGCCCTGCGCGGCCGAGGCTGGAAGCAGCAATTGCTGGATGCCCTGCAAAGCCGCTTGGCGGGGCCTGACGGGCAATTGGCGCTGAGCTTCGAGATCGTCTATGGCCATGCCTATAAGCCTCAGCCACGGGTGCGGCTGGAAGCCAGCAGCTCGGTATCGCTGCAAGACATGCGCGCCATGCTGAGTGCACGGCCTGCGTCTTCCTGAGCTTTCCCGGACTTCAGGCCTGGCTTGCCCATCACCGCCAAGCCCGGGTTTGCGATAGGTCAAATCCACTTTTCAGGTGAATGATTTGGCGCGACTCTGACTACAATTTTTCCTAGCTTGAGACGACAGCTTTTCCCCGGCCCTCTCCCTGGTCGGAGAAGAGATAAATGGCCCAAAGGGCCGCTAGGGAGAAGACTTGGTGTTTCGTTTTGCCACGATGGCAGCCCAACGGTTCCAGGGGCTGCGAGTCCGCGAGTTTCATCATCCAAGCCATGGTCCGGTGCCGAGGCTGTCACCAGTGCTTCTGCCGTCTGTGCAGCAGCTCTCCCTTCTGATCTTTGTGTATTTGCGCTCGCGCCTCATGGGCTGCGGGCGTTTGCTGTTGGTGGTTTGCGAAGCTTTGCTATTGGTAATTGCGCGCAGCTGCCAATGCCTGGCTTTCATGCATGCTGGCAGATGCAGGCAGCGCCGGTGCAGTCCCCATGCTGGGCCGGTATTGTTGGAGTGAGGAGCTTGTTGCCATAGGCCCTAGAGCCGAAAGCAGTCGCAGCGAGTGGACAAACCGAGGTCTTAATGCAAGTGAAAACGATGAAAAGCATTTACACCAAGCTGGTCTCCCTAGGCTTGATGGCCGTGGCCACAATGGCTTGCATGGCGCATGCGGCAAGCGATTTGCCGGGTGGTCCCGCCGTGAATCAGCTCAACCTGCATCCTGCGGTGACTCGCATTGCCCATGAGCAGCATTTTCTGCACTGGATGATGCTCACGATCTGCATCGTCATCTTCATCGGTGTGTTCGGCGCGATGTTCTATTCGATTTGCAAGCATCGCAAATCGCGCGGCGCCAAGGCTGCGAACTTCCACGAATCGGTGACCGTGGAGGTGGTCTGGACCATCGTGCCCTTCATCATCGTGATCCTCATGGCCCTGCCTGCGACCAAGGTGCTGGTTGCGCAGAAGGACACGACCAATGCCGATCTCACGGTCAAGGTCACGGGCTACCAATGGAAGTGGGGCTATGACTACATCAACGGCGATGGCGAAGGTCTGAGCTTCATCTCCACGCTGGACAGCAGCCATCGCGCGATGTCGGACAGCGGCAATGTATCCCAGGCACCCAACGACTACCTGCTCAAGGTCGACAACCCCCTGGTCGTGCCCGTGAACAAGAAGGTGCGCATCATCACCACGGCAAATGATGTGATCCACTCCTTCATGGTGCCGTCCTTCGGTATCAAGCAGGACGCCATACCGGGCTTTGTGCGCGACACTTGGTTTCGTGCCGAAAAAACCGGGGACTACTACGGCCAGTGCGCCGAGCTTTGCGGCAAGGAGCATGCCTACATGCCCATCCATGTGAAGGTGCTGTCCAGCAAGGATTACAAGGCCTGGGTCGAGGCCGAGATGAAGAAGCTGGCCGCCAAGCAGGACGATCCCAGCAAGGTCTGGACCTTGAGCGATCTTGTGGCGCGCGGCGAGAAGATCTATGCCGCCAACTGCGCGGCCTGCCACCAGGCCAGCGGCAAGGGGGCCGGGGCCATCAAGCCGCTGGACGGCAGCGCCCTGGTGCAGGGCGCGCCCGCCGAGATGATGCACGTGGTGCTTGAGGGGCGTGCCAATGGCGCCATGCCGGCCTGGAAGCAGCTCAACGACACCGAGCTCGCAGCCGTGGTCACGTTCACCAAGAACCACTGGACCAACCAGACCGGCCAGGTCGTGCAGCCCGCCCAGTTCGTGGCCGCGCGTGCGGGCAAGTACCCCGAAGCCGCCGCCCAGTGAGGCCCATCAAGAGCTATTGGAGATAAGAGCATGAGTGCCGTACTTCCCAACATTCGCAGCCCTGAGGGTCAGAGCCATGCACACGACGATCACCACCATGCCACGCCCACGGGCTGGCGCCGCTGGCTGCTCGCAACCAATCACAAGGACATAGGCACGCTCTACCTGCTGTTCTCGTTCACCATGCTCATGGTGGGCGGGGTGCTGGCGCTGCTGATACGCGCCGAGCTGTTCGAGCCGGGGCTGCAGATCGTCAACCCCGAGCTGTTCAACCAGCTGACCACCATGCACGGGCTGATCATGGTGTTCGGCGCCATCATGCCGGCCTTCGTGGGCTTTGCGAACTGGATGCTGCCGCTGCAGATCGGCGCTTCGGACATGGCGTTTGCACGCATGAACAACTTCAGCTTCTGGCTGCTGATTCCCGCGGCCATCATGCTCATTGGCTCGTTCTTCATGCCGGGCGGTGCACCCGCTGCGGGCTGGACGCTGTATGCGCCGCTGACGCTGCAGATGGGTCCGTCCATGGACACCTCGATTCTCGCCATGCACATCATGGGCGCGAGCTCCATCATGGGGGCGATCAACATCATCGTCACCGTGCTCAACATGCGCGCGCCCGGCATGACGCTGATGAAGATGCCCATGTTTGCTTGGACCTGGCTGATCACGGCCTATCTGCTGATCGCCGTCATGCCCGTGCTGGCCGGCGCGATCACCATGACGCTGACCGACCGCCACTTCGGCACCAGCTTCTTCAACCCTGCCGGCGGCGGCGATCCGGTGATGTACCAGCACATCTTCTGGTTCTTCGGCCACCCCGAGGTCTACATCATGATCCTGCCGGCCTTCGGCATCGTGAGCCAGGTCGTGCCTGCGTTCAGCCGCAAGAAGCTGTTTGGCTATGCGTCCATGGTGTATGCGACTTCGTCCATCGCCATCCTCTCCTTCATCGTCTGGGCGCACCACATGTTCACCACGGGCATGCCGGTCACGGGGCAGTTGTTCTTCATGTACGCCACCATGCTGATTTCCGTGCCCACAGCCGTGAAGGTGTTCAACTGGACGGCCACCATGTGGCGCGGCTCCATGACCTTCGAGACGCCCATGCTGTTTGCCGTGGGCTTCATCTTCGTGTTCACCATGGGCGGCTTCACGGGGCTGATTCTGGCCATGGCGCCCATTGATGTGCAACTGCAGGACACCTACTACGTGGTCGCCCACTTCCACTACGTGCTGGTGGCGGGGTCGTTGTTCTCCATGTTCTCGGCCTATTACTACTGGGCGCCCAAATGGACCGGTGTGATGTATTCGGAGACGCGCGGTCGCATCCACTTCTGGGGCTCGCTGATCACCTTCAACATCACCTTCTTCCCCATGCACTTCCTGGGCCTGGCCGGCATGCCGCGTCGCTATGCCGACTATCCGATGCAGTTTGCGGACTTCAACATGGTGGCTTCGATAGGCGCCTTCGGCTTCGGTCTGATGCAGGTGTATTTCTTCCTGTTCGTGGTGTTGCCTGCGATGCGCGGCAAGGGTGAGAAGGCACCGCAAAAGCCCTGGGAGGCGGCCGAAGGCCTGGAGTGGGAGGTTCCGTCGCCCGCGCCTTTCCATACCTTCGAGACGCCGCCCAAGCTCGATGAAACGGCCACCAGGGTCATTGGCTGAGCCCGCTAGGAGTCATGCATGAGCAGCAGTCCCGAACAACGCAAGGCCAATCTGAGGCTGGGCCTGATTCTGGCCTCGGTGGCCCTGGCCTTTCTGGCCGGCTTCATCATCAAGATGAGCTGGCTTGTCTGAGTCCTTGATCCAAGGAGGTGGCGGTGAGCGTGCGCAGTGAAAACGCAAAGATGGTGGGCAAGCTGGGCGTGATTGCCGCGGGCATGTTTGCGTTTGGCTATTTGCTGATTCCCATCTACAAGCACATCTGCGAGCTGACGGGCATCAACATCCTGTCCCTGTCCGAGCGCCAGGTGCCCGGCAATGGCGTGGCCGGGCGCGATGTGCGCGTGCCGGAGAACTCCCAGGTCGATACCAGCCGCACGATTACCGTGGAATTCGATGCGAATGCGCGCGGGCCCTGGGAGTTCAAGCCCGCCAAGCGCTCTTTGCAGGTGCATCCGGGCGAGCTGGCTACGGTCATGTACGAGTTTCAGAATGTGCAAAACCGCCGCATGGCGGCCCAGGCCATACCCAGCTATGCGCCGCGCCAGGCAGCATCGCACTTCAACAAGCTCGAATGTTTTTGCTTTTCGCAGTACACGCTGGACCCTGGCGAGAAGCGCGAGTGGCCCGTGGCCTTCGTGATCGATCCGCGCATCTCCAAGGACGTGACGACGATCACCCTGTCCTATACCTTCTTCGAGGTCGGGGGCAAGACGCCTTCGGCGCCTAGCTCCGCATTGAGCTCTGCGCCGGCGCCCGTGGCCGCAGCCCGGCATGAGGAGCCTTCTTCATGAGCCGGCCGGACAAGGGATCCTTCTGGCGCACCGTGCTGGCTGTGGCCTGGTCGATGTTCGGCGTGCGCAAGGGACGTGAATATCAAAAGGACATAGAGCGCATCACGCCGCTGCATGTGATCGGCGTGGGCCTGGTGGCCCTGGTACTGCTGGTGCTGGGGCTGATCGTGCTGGTCAGGCTGGTGGTCTAGCGCGGTACGGATGTAAGAGGGCTGGCCGGCAGGCGGGCCCGCAGCGTCAATTGAGTGGCAAGGGACAAGAAAACCGACAGTCAGGAGCTGAGCGATGAGTGCAATCACCCACGGCAAAACGCCTTATTACTACGTGCCGGCCGAGTCCAGCCATCCGATCATGGCGGCCATCGGCCTGTTCTTCGTGATCCTGGGCGCAGGCAACTGGATCAACGGCCACGACTGGGGCATGTACAGCTTCTACCTGGGTCTGGCCTGGTGGCTGGGCGTGCTGTTCTTCTGGTTCCGCGAGGCGGCGCGCGAGAGCGAGGCCGGCCTGTTCGGGCGCAAGATCGACCTGTCCTACCGCTGGAGCATGAGCTGGTTCATCTTCTCCGAGGTCATGTTCTTCGGCGCCTTCTTCACGGCTCTGTGGTGGGCGCGTGCGCATTCGGTGCCGGCCCTGGGTAGTCTGGACAACTCGCTGCTGTGGCCGGACTTCAAGGCCGTATGGCCGAGCATGGCCGCAGGCGCCACGGCCTCGCCTGCAGGCACGGTCGAGCCTTTCCAGACCGTGGGGCCGTTCTGGCTGCCCACGATCAACACGGCCTTGCTGCTGACCTCGGGCGTGACGCTGACCATTGCCCACCATGCGCTGCAGGCCGGCCGGCGCGCGCGCACCATCGCCTTCATGTGGATGACCGTGATTCTGGGCGTGGTCTTTCTGTGCGTGCAGGGCTATGAGTACTACCACCTCTATACCGAGCTCAACCTCAAGATGTCCTCGGGAGTGTTCGGCTCCACCTTTTTCATGCTCACCGGGTTTCACGGCTTTCACGTGTTCGTGGGCATGCTGATGCTGCTCTTCATCACGCTGCGCCTGCACAGCGGGCATTTCACCAAGGAGCGCCACTTCGGCTTCGAGGGTGCGGCCTGGTACTGGCACTTCGTGGATGTGGTCTGGCTGTTCCTCTACGTGCTGGTCTACTGGATGTAGGGTGTGCTTCAAGAATAGAAGCGCCTAGCGCTTGCTGTGCAACGGTTTTAGCGTGATTTATGTCTTAAACCAATGCCAGGCAAGCGCTAGGCGCTCTTGTTTTATTCTGGCTTATTGATGAGGGCCCCAGCCCGTGGGGTGGATGTAGCCGAGCTTGGCGGCCAGCAGCACGCAGATGAAGAGAGCGATGGACAAGGCCACGCGCAGGGCCAGCGCGCGGAACATGGAGCGGCTGCGGCGACCGTCGTCCTGATCGTCGTGCCCGCTGGCATCGCCGCGGCGCATCATGAAGAACAGGGCGCTGCCAAGGCTGGCGACAATGGCCAGAAAGGCCAGGGCGATCACGAATTTCATGGACGGATTATCGGGTGGGCTTGCAACGAATGCCAGAGCGCTGGCGGTTTCTACTGATCAGCCTGGCGGCCATGCTGGGCATGGCCGTCACGGCCTCGCTGGGGCGCTGGCAACTGCAGCGTGCGCACGACAAGGAGCAGCGCTTCCAAGCCATGGAGCGCCAGCAAAGCCTGCGGCCCTGGGCGAATGCCGATCTGGCCGCCTTGAACAGCCCCCAGGCCGAGGAGGTGCCATCCGCTCCCTGGCTGCACAGGCCGGCCATACTCCAGGGCCGCTGGCTGGCCGGGCAAACGGTTTATCTGGACAACCGGCAAATGCAGGGCCGGCCCGGTTTCTTCGTGCTCACGCCGCTGCGTCTGGCGCCGCCCCACGAGGACTTGATCGTGGTGGTGCAGCGCGGCTGGGTGGGGCGCAACTTTCAGGACCGCCTGGCCTTGCAGCCCGTGGAAACGCCCGCAGGCCTGGTCGAAGTCCGGGGCCAGCTGGAGCCGCCGCCTTCCAAGCTCTACGAACTGGGGGCCGAGTCTGCAGGCGCGGCCCCGTTTCACGGGGCAGACCCCGATGGGCAAACGCCGCAGCTGCTACAGAATGTGGACTTCGCCGCCTGGGCTGCGGCCAGCGGGCTGCGGCTGCAGGCCTATGGCCTGGTGCAGACCGATGCGCCCAGCCAGGGCCTGAGCCGAGACTGGCCCAAGGCCACGGCCGGGGTGGAGAAGCACTACGGTTATGCATTCCAATGGTTTGGCCTCGCGGCCTTGATTGCGCTCTTGTATGTCTGGTTCCAAGTCTTGCGACGCTTTATCCGCCCAGCCAGGGCCTGAATCAGGGCTTTCCGGGCCACTGGAGTTCACGGTCCACGGCCTGCCGAGGCCAGGCCAGGCCATGCTCGACTCCCAGCGCACGCGCAGCGGCCGCTGGAAGATGCTGGCCGTGCTCGCGGTCTGCGCGGCGCCCGTGGTTGCGTCCTACTTTACCTACTACGTGCTGCGGCCCGAGCAAAAGCGCAACTATGGCGAACTCATCGCTGCCCAGCCGGGCCTGCCCGAGGTGGTGGCCCGCACGCTGGAGGGCTTGCCCAAGCCCCTGGCCGAACTCAAGGGGCAGTGGCTGCTGCTCAGTGTTTCGGGCGGCGCCTGCGACGAGGTCTGCCAAAGCAATCTCTATCTGCAGCGCCAGCTGCGCGAATCCCTGGGCAAGGAAAAAGAGCGCCTGGACTGGGTTTGGCTGGTCACCGACGAGGCGCCCGTGGCCGAAGCCCTGAGCCCGGCCCTGGCCCAGGCCACGGTGCTGCGCCTGCCCGCCGACGTGGTCCAGGGCTGGCTCAAACCCGCAGACGGGCGCGGGCTGGCCGAGCACTTGTACGTCGTCGATCCCCTGGGACACTGGATGATGCGCTTGCCGCCCAGGCTGGACAAGGCCGGCGCAGCCAAGGCCAAGCGCGACCTGGACCGGCTGCTGCGCGCTTCGGCCTCCTGGGATACGGCGGGCCGCGGCGCTTCCTGAGAGCGTGTTTACGATCTCTACGCTGCCGCGTTGGAGCGCAATCGGGATGAGTTCAAAGCGATGGGGCGCAGCTTGCACCGGGGTGCAAGCAAGGGCCAGCGCTAAGAAATCGCCCGATTTCGCTCCAACCCTTGGGGCCAGTGCCTTTGCGGGCGGTCTACAGCGTTGCGAATCCTCGCAATAGCACGGCTATTGCTGCGGTGTCGCGCCTTGTATCCCATCCCGCAAAGACACTGGCGCGGCACCGAGGAGATCGTAAACACGTTCTGAGAGCATGGTCAGGTCCTGAGATGAGGCCAGGCTGCGCAGGGGTTTGTGCTTTGCGGTTATGGTCAGGGACTGTGCCGCCCGGCCGGACGGCATGTGTACATGCTAGGAACTTCGAGAAACCATGAACAAACGAATGGCGCTGCGCGGCTTGGCAGCCGCAGCCTTGGCGGCCGGCTCCGCCTCTTTGCTTTCGGCCTGCTCGCCCCAGGGCAAGACCAGCTTTCAGGGCGTGGACGTGACCGGCGCCGACTATGCCAAGGACCTTCCGCTCAAGGATGTGGACGGCCGACAGCGCAGCTTGAAAGACTTCGAGGGCAAGGTCGTGGTCGTGTTCTTCGGCTACACCCAGTGCCCCGATGTCTGCCCCACGACCTTGCAGGAGCTGGTCGAGACCAAACAGATTCTGGGTGCCGATGGCGACAAGCTGCAAGGCATCTTCGTCTCGCTGGACCCGGAGCGCGACACGCCCGAAGTGCTCAAGGCCTATCTGGGCAACTTCGACGAGAGCTTTGTGGGCCTGCACGGCACGCCCGAGGAAATCGCGGCCGTGGCCAAGGATTTCAAGATCTTCTACCGCAAGGTGGCGGGCACGACCGAGAGCACCTATACGCTGGACCATTCGGCCGGCAGCTATGTGTTCGACACCACGGGCCGCTTGCGCGTCTACGAGCGCTATGGCGCAGGACCCCAGGTGCTGTCGGCCGACGTCCAGGCCCTGCTGGGCGAGGCCTGATCCGGCCGCCCGCGAGCCTTACTGGGCGCGTATGCCCTGCTCGCGGATGATGCTGCCCAGGGCTTTCACATCCTGCTGAATGCGGATGGACAGGCCTTCGGGCGAGCTGCCCACCACCTGCCAGCCCTGAATCGCCAGGCGCTCGCGCATTTCGGGCGTGCGTACGACTTCGCTCACGGCGGCCGCCAGCTTGCTTACATGAGCCTGGGGCATGGACTTGGGCGCGGCCACGGCATTCCAGATTTCCAGATCCAGCCCGTTGACGCCCAGCTCCTTGAGGCTGGGCAGGCCAGGCGCCAGCGGGCTGCGCGCGGCCGAACTCACACCGATGCCACGCAGCTTGCCTGCCTGTATCTGGGCCATGGCCAGGGCCGGGGGCAGCATGGAAAGTTGCAGGTCGCCGCCTTGCAGGGCCTGATAGACCTGGGGGTAGCCGGGGTAGGGTATGTGCTCGGGGTGCAGGGCCGCGCGGTTCTTGAGCAACTCCATGCCCAGGTGACCTACCGTGCCCACGCCGGGCGAGCCATAGCTCCATTTGTTGCCAGCAGCATGTGCGGCCTGCAGAAAGGCCTTGCCCTCGGATGCAGAGGCAGGTGCCACGAGGACCAGGGGCGCAACGCCCAGCAGGCTCACGGGCTGCAGATCGGTCAGCGGGTCGTAGCGCAGGCCGGGATTGAGCAGCTTGGCAATCGTCATATTGCCGTTGATCATCACGCTGAAAGTGTGGCCGTCCTTGGCCTTGGCCACATACTCGCCGGCAATGTTGCCGCCTGCGCCCACGCGGTTTTCCACGATGATGGTCTGGCCCAGCTTTTTCTCCAGCGGCTCGGCCAGCGCGCGCGCCGTGAGGTCGGGCGAGGAGCCCGCAGGAAAGCCGACGATGAGGTGCAAGGTGCGGCTGGGCCAGTCGGCGGCCGCAGGGGCAGCCATGGTGGGACCGGCTATCAGGGCCGCGCCCGAAAGAGCCAGGGCGCAGGCGAAGAGACGACGTGTGACCATGAGTCTGAACTCGCAAAGAAAAAACCCGCAGATTATGCGGGTTTTTCTGGAGGGCCGGTTTGCAGGTGCTTTGAAGGGCTCAGGCGAATTCGGCCAAGGCCTTCTTCATCTTCTTCATGGCCGCAACCTCGATCTGGCGGATGCGCTCGGCGCTCACGCCGTACTCGGCCGCAAGCTCGTGCAGCGTCATGCCGCCCGAGCCGTCGTCGTTGACCTTGAGCCAGCGCTCCTCGACGATGCGGCGGCTGCGCGCATCCAGCGCTTCCAGTGCCATGGCAATGCCGTCGCTGGCCAGATGGTCGCGCTGGCGCGATTCGATCATGGCCGTGGGCTCGTGGGCGCCATCGGCCAGATAGGCGATGGGGCCGAAGGCCTGCTCGCCATCGTCGCTGGGCGAGGGGTCGAGCAGCACGTCGCCGCCTGCGAGGCGGGTTTCCATCTCAATGACTTCTTCGCGCTTGACATTGAGCTTCTCGGCCATGGCATCGATCTCGGAGGCCGTGAGCGTGTCGCGCAGCATGGCATCGTCGGCCATGGCAGCGTCGGACTTGAGGCCTTGCTTCATGGAGCGCAGATTGAAGAACAGCTTGCGCTGGGCCTTGGTCGTGGCGACCTTGACCATGCGCCAGTTCTTCAGGATGTACTCATGGATCTCAGCCTTGATCCAGTGCATGGCATAGCTGACCAGGCGCACGCCCTGGTCGGGGTCGAAGCGCTTGACGGCCTTCATCAGGCCCACGTTGCCTTCCTGGATCAGATCGCCATGGGGCAGGCCGTAGCCCAGATACTGGCGCGAGATCGAGACCACGAGGCGCAGGTGGGACAGCACCAGGCGCCCGGCGGCATCGAGATCATTGTGTTCCTTGAGCTTGCGGGCGTAGCCCTGCTCCTCTTCAAGAGTGAGCATGGGCAGGCGGTTGACGGCAGAGATATAGGCATCGAGGTTGCCCAGCGATGGCACCATGGACCATGCGGTCGCGGGAGCCAAAGTGGTCGCAATGGTGCCGGTGGTGTAGGTCATTGCAGAGTTCCTTTCTTCCATATATCTTGATATTAGCACTCGGTTGGAGTGAGTGCTAAGCGCAAAAGTTCCCTGTTTCCAGGCCATCTCTCACTGGGGCGAGTGCTTGAGTGATGTGATTCGTTGCAGGAGCATGGGTTCTAGAGTAGCAAATTCTGGATTCCTAGGGTTGTTACCAATCTTCCCTTTGGCTTGTAGGCCCAAGATGCCGATGCCTTGTCTGGCCCGTGTGTTTGTGGCTTTATGCAAAATGCTCGCAGGTCCGGTCGGCCTGCTGCTCCGGCACAGGCTTTTTCCTGCTTGCTTTTCCATCTTCTCTCAGCCTATGCGCATTCCCGATACATCTTCCTCAACTTTCAAGGCCTGCATTTTTGGCGCTGGCGCCATCGGTGGCTGGATGGGCGCTGCGCTGGCACGTGCGGGCTGCGAGCTGAGCGCCGTGGCACGCGGTGCCACGCTGCAGGCCCTGCGCACCAACGGCCTGGAGCTGGTCGATGAGGGTGGGCGCCAGCGTTTTGCGCTGCGCGCCGAGTCCGAGCCCGAGGCATTGGGCGTGCAGGATCTGGTGGTGATCTCCGTCAAGGCTCCGGGCCTGGCCGATGTGGCCCGGCGCATTGCGCCGCTCATAGGGCCGCAGACCCTGGTGCTCACGGCCATGAACGGCGTGCCCTGGTGGTTTCTGCAGGCCGGTGTTGCGGCTGAGCTCAGGGGGCGCCGGCTGACCAGCGTGGATCCTCAGGGCAGCATTGCGGCAGCCATGCCGGAAAAACAGGTCATTGGTGCCGTGGTTCATGCGAGCTGTTCGCTGGATGCGGCCGGCGTGGTACGTCGCCATTTCGGCAATACCCTGATTCTGGGCGAGCCCCTGGCCGAGGCCGGCCAGCCGCTCACACCCAGGCTGGAGGCGCTGACGGACCTGCTGGTGCGGGGCGGCATCGATGCCAGGGCTTCGACGCACATACAGCGCGATGCCTGGTACAAGCTCTGGGGAAACATGACCATGAACCCGATCAGTGCGCTCACGGGGGCGACCACCGACACCATCCTGGGTGATGAGCTGGTGCGTGATCTGGTCACGCGCGTCATGCTGGAGGCCAAAAGCATAGGCGAGCGCCTTGGGCTGCCGATTGCCGAGACTCCCGAAGACCGCCACGCGGTCACGCTCAGGTTGGGGGCGTTCAAGACCTCCATGCTGCAGGATGTGGAAGCGGGCAGGCCCGTGGAGCTCGATGCCCTGGTGGGCGCAGTGCGTGAGCTGGGGCAGATCTGCGCCATGGACACGCCTTTTACCGATGCCTTGCTGGGCCTGACCCGGCTCAGAGTCCGGGAGCTTGGTTTATTGCCGCGATGAGGTTGACGCATTGTGGCAAATCGTCAAGTGCTGATACATTTCGCACCCATACGCTGACTAAACTGGCTGCTCATGATCTCCCCCATTGCTGAAGTCCCCAACGCCCGATCCTCTGGATCGACTGCTTCGCGTCATGCGCGCACAGATGTCCACTGGGCAACCCTGTGCGTGGTGGCGACTACGGTGGGCAGCGAGCAGGCCGCCCATGCGCTGGCCCAGAGCCTGGTGCAGCAGCGGGCTGCAGCCTGCGTGCAGGTTGAGCCCGTGACATCGCATTTCGAATGGCAGCAGCAACTGCGTGCCGAGCCCGAATGGCGCCTGACCTGCAAGACCTTGCCCGATGTGCTGCAAAGGCTGACGGCGCTGATCCGCGCAGTCCATGAGTACGAGGTGCCCCAGATCACCATGCGCACCGAGCGCTGCCTGGACGACTATGCATCCTGGGTCAAGGCCCAGGTCTCGCTCAAGGCCCCGGCTCCCGATCACCTGAGCCAGGCAGCATAAAAAAGAGAGCGCCTAGCGCGCTCCCTGCTTCATTTTTTGATGGGTTCAGTTCTGAGAGTCAATAGGGATAAGCGCTAGCTACTTCTTTGTTGATAGCGGTCTGCGCCTTGCCTGGCATCGCCCTGCATCGCGCATTGCATCAGGCTGTGGCGCAGCTGCAATCCCAGGGCCGCCTTCGCGGACGGCAGCCCGGGCGCTTTCAGGACAGCAGGGCCTGCGCGAATTCCCGGGCGTCGAAGGTCTCCAGGTCCTCGATCTTCTCGCCCACGCCGATGAAGTACACGGGCAGCGGGCGCTCCTGGGCAATGGCTGCGAGCACGCCGCCCTTGGCCGTGCCGTCGAGCTTGGTGACGATGAGGCCGGTGAGCTGCAAGGCATCGTCAAAGGCCTTGACCTGGGCCAGTGCGTTCTGTCCCGTGTTGCCGTCGATGACCAGCAGCACCTCGTGCGGCGCCGTGGCATCGGCCTTGCTGACCACGCGGCGGATCTTCTTGAGCTCTTCCATCAGGTGCAGCTGCGTGGGCAGGCGGCCTGCGGTGTCGACCAGCACCACGTCCTTTTTGCGTGCCTTGCCTGCGCAGACCGCATCAAAGCTCACGGCCGCAGGATCACCGCCTTCCTGGCTGACGATTTCCACGGTGTTGCGGTTGGCCCAGACGCCCAGTTGCTCGCGCGCCGCCGCGCGGAAGGTGTCGGCTGCGGCCAGCAGCACGCTTTGGCCCGCATCGGCCAGGTGCTTGGTGAGCTTGCCTATGGAGGTGGTCTTGCCCGCGCCGTTCACGCCGGCGACCATGATCACCGTGGGCTGGTGCTCGCCGATGACCAGGGGCTTTTGCAGCGGCTGCAGCAGATCGCAAAGTGCATCTGCGAGCAAGGTCTTGACGGCGGCAGGCTCGGTGGCCTTGGCCTGCTTGACGCGCGCGCGCAGGTCGGTGAGCAGGTGCTGGGTGGCCTTGACGCCGGTGTCGGCCATGAGCAGTGCGTCTTCGAGCTCCTCGTACAGCGTCTCGTCGATCTGCGTGCCCGTGAACACCGTGGCAATGCCGGAGCCGGTCTTGCGCAGGCCGGCCTTGAGGCGCTGCATCCAGCCCTGGCGATCTTCTGCCTCGGGCTTGGCTGCGGGCTCGGGCAGGGCGGCGAGGGCGGTGTCCGGCGCGGCTGGCGCCTCGCTCTCGGGCTTGGCGCCAAAAGGCTTGCGCCACCAGGTGCCCGAAGAGATTTCCGAGGGCTGCTCTGCGGCATGATGGGCGGTCTGCTCCGCAGCGTCTGACGCTGGCGGGGAAACAGGTTGTGGCTCGGCCAACGGCTGAACGGGCACAGACGTTTTGTCCTGTGCGTTATCCGGGGCGGCTGCGGGGCTGGGTTTTTTCTTGAAAAAGCTGAACATCGGCGGATTCTTAGAATCGCACCATTCTATGAAACATGCACTTCTTTATCTCGGCGCAATAGCCTGCCTGGGCGCCGGGGCAGCTCAGGCCCAGGGTCAGGGGCCGACTCCGGCAGCCGCATCGGCTTCGTCGGTTCTTGCTGCGCAGGCGTCGGCAAGCTCCGCGCAGGCGGCTGCTCCCCAGCAATTCACCTTGAAAAACGGCATGCAGCTCATCGTCCAACCCGACAGGCGCGCGCCCACGGCCGTGCACATGCTGTGGCTGCGCGTGGGGGCCATGGACGAGGTGGACGGCACCTCGGGCGTGGCCCATGCGCTGGAGCACATGATGTTCAAGGGCAGCAAGAAGCTGGCTCCGGGCGAGTTCTCGCGCCGCGTGGCTGCGCTGGGCGGTCAGGAGAACGCGTTCACCAGCCGCGACTACACCGGCTATTACCAGCAGATTCCCGCCAACCGGCTCGAGGACGTGATGCGCCTGGAGGCCGACCGTTTTGCGAACAACCAGTGGCCGGACGAGGAGTTCAAGAAGGAGATCGAGGTCGTCAAGGAGGAGCGCCGTATGCGCACCGAAGACCAGCCGCGCGCCATGCTGATCGAGCAGTTGTTCGCAGCCACCTTCATGGCCTCGCCCTACCACCGGCCCGTGGTCGGCTGGATGAGTGATCTGGATGCAATGACCCCTGGCGACGTGCGCGCCTTTCACCGCCACTGGTATGTGCCGCGCAATGCGGCCGTGGTTGTGGCTGGTGATGTGGACGTGAACAAAGTGCGGGTCTGGGCCGAGAAATACTATGGCGCCATCCCCTCCAGGGCCGTGCCCGAGCGCAAGCCGCGCACCGAGCCCGAGCAGATCGGCCTGCGCCGCATTGTGGTCAAGCAGTCCGCCGAACAGGGTTTTGTGGCGCTCGCGTTCCGTGTGCCCACGCTGTCGCGCGTGGAGAAGCTGCAGGCCCAGGACCGCGATGCCCTGGCCTTGCTCATGCTCTCGGCCGTGCTCGACGGCTATGACGGCGCGCGTCTGGAGCGCGCCCTGGTCCAGGGCCAGGACCGTGTGGCCGATGGTGCCAGCAGCTCGGCGGCCATCATGGGGCGCGGCCCCAGCCTGTTCATGCTCACGGGCGTGCCGGCCCAGGGCAAGAGTGCCGACCAGGTCGAGGCTGCGCTGCGCGCCGAAGTCGCAAGAATTGCCAGGGACGGCGTGGAGAGCGCCGAGCTTGAGCGCGTCAAGACCCAATGGATGGCTTCCAACGTCTACGAGCGTGACTCCGTCATGGGCCAGGCCCAGAGCCTGGGCAGCTACTGGGTGCAGTCCATGCCGCTGGATGCGGAGGACAGGCTGCTGGCCGAGTTGCGCACCATAGGTTCGGACGACGTCCAGCGCGTGGCCGCCCAGTACTTTGGCGATGACCAGCTCACCGTGGCCACCTTGCTGCCCCAGCCCCTGCCCGAGGGCGGAAAGCCGCGCCGCCCGGACAGCGGCGCATCCGGCATCGGCGCTCCCTTGCATTGAGATGGATGGAATATGACAAGTATGAAAAAGATAGCTGCTAGCGCTTTACTGGTAAGCGCTACAGGCGTTTTTTATGCAAATCCTGCCTGGGCCTTGCTGCCCATAGAGCATTGGACCCAGGCCAGCGGCGCCCAGGTCTGGCTGGTCAACAGCCCGGGCATTCCCATGGTCGATGTGCAACTGGATTTCGATGCGGGCAGCCGCCGCGATCCGCAGCAGCAAGCCGGCTTGGCCAGTGCTGTGGCGCAGATGAGTTCCAAGGGCGTGGACGCCCTGGGCCAGCAGGCGGCGCTGGACGAAAACGGCCTGGGCCAGGCCTGGGCCGATCTGGGGGCCAGCTTTGGCGCCCAGGCCGGGCGCGACAGCTTTGGCTACGGCCTGCGCTCGCTGACCGAGCCTGCGCTGCTCGAGCGTGCCGTGGCCCTGGCAGCACGCCAGATCGCCAGCCCCAGCTGGCCCGAGGCGGTCTGGCAGCGTGAGCGCCAGCGCTGGAGTGCGGCCATCAAGGAATCCGACACCCGACCGGGCACGGTGGCCGGCAAGGCCTATCGCAGCGCCGTGTTCGGCAAGCACCCTTATGGCGCCATGTCCACGGTGCAAAGCCTGGAGCAGATCGGCATCGAGGACATCAAGGCCTTTCACCAGAACCTCATCGCCGCCTGCCGTGCCAAGGTCAGCATCGTCGGCGCGGTCAACCGCGAGCAGGCCGATGCGTTGGTGCAAAAGCTGTTCGCTCCGCTGGAGCAATTGCGCGAGGCTCAAGGCCGCAAGGCGGATTGCACGCCCCTGCCCGAGGTGCCCAAGGTACAGGCACTGGACAAGCCCGTGAGCGAAAGCCTTGCCTTTGCCTCGGCCCAGGCCCAGGTGCTGATCGGCCAGCCCGGTATTGCACGCAGCAGCCCGGACTTTCTGGCCGTGCTCGTGGGCAACCATATTCTGGGCGGCGGCGGCTTCACCTCGCGCCTGACCGAGGAGGTGCGTGAAAAGCGCGGCCTGAGCTATAGCGTGTACAGCGACTTCTCTCCGGGGCTGGATGCAGGAGCGTTCACCATCGCCCTGCAGACCCGGCCCGACCAGGCCCGGCAGGCACTGCAGGTCGCCCAGGAGACGCTCCAGCGCTTCGTGGCCGAAGGCCCGACGGAGAAGGAGCTCAAGGCCGCCAAGGACAACCTGATCGGCGGCTTTGCGCTGCGCATAGACAGCAACCGCAAGCTGCTGGGCAATGTCTCCAACATCGCCTGGCACGGCTTGCCGCTGGACTATCTGGATCACTGGACCGATCGAGTCCAGGCGCTGACTGTGGCTGATGTGCGTGCCGCCATGCAGCGCATGTTGCAGCCCGAGCGCATGGTCACCGTCGTACTGGGAGCCAAGTCATGAGCCGCAACAGCATCAAACTGCATACGCCGGCCGGACGGCGCTGGCTGGAAAAAGCCGTGACCCAGGCGGGTGAAGACGGCAAGGCCGCAGCACCCCAGCCGGGCAAAAATGCCAAGGCCGGTGCCAAGCCGGCCATGGGCGCGGGCGAGATCCGCATCATCGGCGGGCAATGGCGGCGCACGCGCCTGCCCGTGGCCCAGCGCCCGGGTCTGAGGCCCACGCCAGACCGGGTGCGCGAGACCTTGTTCAACTGGCTGGGTCAGGATCTGACCGGCTGGCATTGCCTGGATGCCTTTGCGGGCACGGGCGCGCTGGGGCTGGAGGCCGCTTCGCGCGGCGCTGCCAGCGTGCTCATGAACGAGCAGGATGCCGCCCTGGTGCAGCAGGTGCTGGGCCTGTGCGAGCGCCTGAAGGCGGCCAATGTGCGCGTGCTGCGCGGCGAGGCCATCAACTGCCTGCGCCAGGCCGTGCCCGGCTCCCTGGATCTGGTGTTCATCGATCCGCCTTTCGATGCGCTGGATTTGTTCATTCCCGCGCTCAAGGCCGCAGCCCAGGCCGTCAAGCCCGGCGGATTCGTGTACCTGGAGGCTCCGCGCGCCTGGGAGGCTGGTGAGCTGGAGTCGCTTGGCGGCCTGGAGCTCTACCGCCACCTCAAGGCCGGTGCCGTGCACGCGCACTTGCTGCAGCGCCCCGAGGCAGGGTAGGAAATGGCCGCCGGCGCTTCTCGGTGCGGCGCCGGCAGCCGTTTCGTCTGGCGCTCTTGCCGGATGGGCCATGCATAATGCGCTTTCCCCGGGCTGGCCCGGGGGTAGAAATCCAAGGAGAGCAAGGACATGAGCCAGGAGTTGATTGCCGTCTATCCCGGAACCTTTGACCCCATTACGTTGGGGCATGAAGACGTGGTGCGCCGCGCAAGCCAGTTGTTCGGCCATGTCATCGTGGCCGTGGCCGCAGGTCATCACAAGAAGACCTTGTTCAACCTCGAAGAGCGCATAGCCATGGTCAAGGAAGTCGTGGCCTGTCATCCCCATGTGCGCGTCGAGAGCTTCGACGGGCTGTTGCGCGACTTCGTGGTCTCGCGCGGGGCCAAGGCCATGGTGCGCGGCCTGCGCGCCGTGACCGATTTTGACTACGAGTTCCAGCTGGCAGGCATGAACCGCACGCTCATGCCCCAGGTCGAAACCGTGTTTCTCACGCCCAGCGACCGTTACCAGTTCATCAGCAGCACCTTTGTGCGCGAGATTGCAACCCTGGACGGCGAGGTCGACAAGTTCGTCTCGCCGGGCGTGCACCAGCGCCTGCTGGAAAAGGTCAAGTCCAGCCGCTAGCCGCCAGGCCTGGACGTGAAAAAGCCGGGAATTACCCGGCTGGATCTCAGAGCGTGTTCACGATCTCTACACTGGCGCGCCGCGAGGAGATCGTGAACATGCTCTCAGGTCTGCGAAGACAGCCCCAAGGGCTGCTTCGCAGGCACAGTGTGCCGCGATCAGGATGCGGGCTTCACGATGATGCTGTTGCGCACATTGCGCACATTCTTCACGGAGCCGGCGATCTCGCCCGCACGGTTTTTCTCGGCAGCCGACTTGGCAAAGCCTGAAAGCTGCACCGTGCCATTGAGCGTTTCCACACTGATGGAGGTGGCGGAAACGGTTTTGTCCTCCGCCATTTTTGCCTTGACGGCCGTGGTGATGGCCGCATCGTCTACATACGAGCCCATGGTCTGCTGCTCCCGGGCAACCGAGCAGGCTGTGGTTGCGAGCACGGCCGTGCCGGCCAGCAGGGCGAAACTCAGGGCTCTTGCATACTTTTTCATGGTCTGGATCTCCTGACGCTGTGAGTGAAAAGATGGGACGCGGGGCAGGGAAACATGAATGTCCCCTGGAACTCTTGGTCGCTACGGGCCTATTTGCGCGAGCGCAGGCTCATGAAGAAGGCGGTGGCAATGGCGGCGCCTGCAGCGGCGGCAATCAGCACCGAGCGGCCTGGCTGCTCTATGACGTAGCGGGTCGTGGTGTCGGCCGCAGCATGAAGCTGGCGTCTTGCCCGATCCGAGCTGTCCGCGCAGAAGTTGATGCTGCGCGTGGCCCACTCCTGGGCACGGGCTGCGAGATCGTCGATCACAGGGTTGAGCTCGTCCTCAACGGCCTTGAGGCCTTGCTGAGCCTTGTCGACCGCATTCGCCGCAGCCTTGCGAGTGCTCTGGGCCGTGGCTTGTATGGTGTCCTTGGCAGCACTTTCGGCAGCTTCGGCGGCTTGGTGCACGGACTTCTCGGTTTGACTCATTGATTTGCTCCTTATGGCTTGGTTGGAATCTCAAGGATTCAAAAAGCAATCGCCATGTGCTCGGGCTTTGTCGAGCTTCTGACTGGGCGATGGCTGGGATGCCACGCAAGTGCATGGAAGGGATGGCGGCGCGCAAGAATGCTGGCGTCTGGCAAGAGCTTGACCAGAAGGGCTTGCAATCCATGACGCCAGGCCATGGCGGTGGCATGGACGGCGGCGAAGAAAAGGTTGTAGCGCATCGCTGTCCAGAAGTCACCTTGCAATTGTGAGCTTCAAGACGGTGAAGAGCCCGTATGGCTGGCGTTGCTGTATTTGCATGCCACCTACTTTAGGCAGACGCTCCCGCTTGGCTTGCAAGAGAGTTCTGCATTGGCTTGTCGGACCAGGCTTGCGCGCGGGGTAAGCACCATCGCGGCTGGTTCATGCGGCATTGTTCAGAGGAATGACCACGGAAATGGTCGTGCCCTTGCCCAGTTCGGAGGCCACGCTGAGCCGTCCGCCCGTGGCTTCGACACGATGGCGCATGCCGGCCAGACCATGGGACTTGGGCCTCATGCTCGTGACTTCAAAGCCCTTGCCGTCATCCTGGATCTGCACAGCCACATAGGTCGGGTAGTTGTGCAAAGAGACGATCACATGCTGGGCCTGGGCGTACTTGCCGATGTTGGTCAGAGACTCCTGGACGATGCGGTAGATGGTGAGCTGGATCGAGTCCGACAGTGTCACGGGCTCCAGGTTGGCCGTGACTTCCAGGGCGCTGCGCTCCGCGAACTCACGCGTCAGGATTTCCAGCGCCGTGATCAGCCCCAGGTTGTAGAGCGAGGAGGGACGCAGATCCTCAATGATGCGGCGCTTGAGGGCGATGCCGCTGTTGAGCGTCTCTATCAAATGCCGTATGCGCTCTGCTGCATCGGGGGCTGTGAGATCGACCTTGGATTTGAGGCGCGCCACATCGAGCTTGGCAGCGGTAAGCAAGGCCCCGAGTTCGTCGTGCAATTCGCGCGCCAGGTGGCCGCGCTCGTCCTCGCGCACCTGCTGCAGGTGGTTGGCCAGTTCGGTCAGGGTCGCGGTGCGTTCGCGCACCACGGCTTCGAGGCGGTTGCGCTCGTCGCGCTGTATTTCCTGCTCGCGCAGGCTGGCTCTCTGGAGGGCATGGGCCTGGCGCAGATACATGAAAAATCCCAGGACTCCCAAGGCCGTGACCGTGGCAATGCCGATGCGCGACAGGGCCAGCGTGTGCTCTATCTTGCGCTGATTGCGGTCGCCACGCTGGTCGAGGCTGGCGATCAGGTCTCGCGTATGGTGGCGGATCGCATCCATGTTCTCCATGCCCAGGTCGGTGAACATCACGAAGCGCCAGGCCTCCTGGTTGCCCTGGCGGTAGAGCTGCAGGCTCAGCTCCATCTCGCTCATCTTGCGTTCAATCTGGCGCGTGAGCGAGGTGAATAGTGCAAGATCCTGCGGGTCTTGCACAAATACCTTTCGCAGCGCCTCCATATCCTGATTGATGGCAGAAATGGCCTCGTTATAAGGCGTGAGATAACGCTCCTCGGAAGTGAGTAAATACCCTCTTAGGCCGGTTTCGGCATCCAGCATCAGGCGCATGAGCCAGCTGATTTTGGAGCGCGTGGCCTGAATTTCAGTCATTGCCTCAAGGGCATTCGTCGAGCGCTTATAACTGGTCTCGTTAATACTCACCATCAAAATCGCCGCCGTGATGGTCAATGTGAGGCTGATCGCGATCGTGCGAAAGTTTATCCAGCGCATATGCATCTTATTGCCCAGAAGTTGGGCCTCCACATTCTGCATAATCGTCCCGCGAACGATTAAGATCGTTCAGGCGCCTGCAACCGCCATTTTTGTATTTGCATGGCCGGTGTCTTGCCGGTTGGAAGAGAGAGGTATTCATGATCAGAATCGGCATTGTGGACGACCATGCGATTGTTCGCTCAGGGCTGCGCCAGTTCCTGTCGGAACATGTGGATCTGCGTGTGGTTGGTGAAGCGGCCAACGGTCGTGAGGCCATAGATCTGGTGCGCAATCAGGAGATCGACGTGCTGCTCATGGATTTGTCCATGCCCGGACAAAGTGGCATCGATGCCCTGGCCATGCTCAGGGCCAAGGCGCCCGATATGGGAATTCTGATTCTCAGTGGTTACCCTGAGGAACATTACGCCATCAATCTGATAAGGCAGGGGGCCAGCGGTTATCTGAACAAGGAGTGCGAACCCGAAGAGATTGCCGAGGCGATTCGGACCGTGGCTCTGGGGCGGCGGTATCTGACGCCTACGGTTGCGGATTTGCTGGCCCAGCAGTTGAGCCGCAAGGACGATGCTCCCGCCCATGAGCAGCTTTCGGAGCGGGAATTTCAGGTATTTCTCAAGTTGGCGCGGGGCGAGACGGCAGGCGATATTGCCAAGTCGCTTTCGCTGAGCGTAAAGACAGTGAGTACTTATCGCACGCGGCTCATGGAGAAAATGGGCCTGTCCTCGAACAGTGACCTGACCTACTACGCACTCAAGAACCGTCTAATCGATTAAGGCTTGAGATTTTTATCTTGCAAGAGAAAATCCATACTTCTGTATGGGTTTTCTGTGACCCGAATTTAGGGGCTTTAATTGTGTGTCGCAAATCATCTTTTGATCTGCTGTATGCACAAGCTTAGGCTGTCTTGAGCTGATGTCTTTGAGGCGGTTCGAGATTGATGCAGTAGTCCATGAGTGCATCGATCTCGTTGGACTTGTCAAAGACGGCATCCACTCCAAGCTGACTGCAGCGGCTGCGTACATCCGGTGTGACGTAGTTGCTGAGCACGATGATCTTCTGATGAGGCAGGCGCTCGCGGCAACTGGCCAGCACGCCCAGGCCGCTGCCTTGGCGCAAGAATAAATCGACAATCGCCAGGTCCCAGGCTTCTGGGTTCTTCTGAAGCCAGCTGGATCCCACGCTCTCGCTTTCGGCAATGCCCACAGACTCTACCCCTGCCAGCTCCTCGAGCGTGGCAATGAGGTTTTCGCGGATCATGGGGTTGTCTTCAACAAGATAGGTGCGCAACTTCACGGCAATGTCCAATAGGGAGGCATAGAAACCATCAAATCAAGCCTGACTTGCTTCAGCCTCCCAGCCTCTGGCAACAAGCGGGCGATTGTGCCAGTGTGTGGACCTTGTGATAAGTCAGTGAATTCCTACGCCTTGCGAGCACAGACAGGACAATCCAGTGTCCTATTGGTTTGCATGCTACTCCAATCTTGGCTGGCACTGTCGAACATAACCAGACGCCTGGTCGCAGGATGGCCGAAACCTGCGAGCAACTTTAACGCTTCGGCGGCCTGCAAGCTGCCTATCACGCCAACGACAGGCGAGAAGACTCCCATCGTGGAACACTGGATCTCCTCGAATTCAGCGTCGGGAGAAAACACGCAGGCATAGCATGCACAGTCGGGATCACGCGGGTCTATGACCATGAGCTGTCCGTCCAGGCGAAGGGCTGCACCGGCGACCAGCGGTATGCGATGGCGCACACAGGCTGCGTTGATCAGGTGGCGTGTGCGGTAGTTGTCCGTACAGTCAAGCACCACATTGGCCTGAGGGACGAGCTCGTCAAGCAAATCCTGATCGGCACGCCGCTGAACACAGGCCACGTTGGCTCCAGGGTTGATGGCCTGGACGGCTGAGCGTATGGACTCCACTTTGGCGCTGCCAACGCGGTCCGTCGTATGGGCAATCTGGCGTTGCAGATTGGTCATGTCGACCGTGTCGTCATCCACCAGGGTGATCCGGCCCACGCCAGCCGAGCCCAGATACAGGGCTGCGGGCGAGCCCAGTCCTCCTGCACCGATGATCAGCACATGGCTGGCGAGTATGCGCTCCTGGCCTTCGATGCCGATTTCGTCGAGAAGAATATGACGCGAGTAGCGCAGCAGTTGATCGTCGTTCATTGCATATCACCGAACTTTTGCCCATACCGGTCGGGCATGAAAAAGCCGGGCAGGGCCCGGCCGGCAACCATCGCTTTGGGGCGGGTTGCTCAGTTTTCCTTTTTCTCGGGCTCGCGCTCGGTCAGGGTCTTGCTGACCATCACGGGACGGCCTTTGAGCTGGTTCAAAGCTTGTTGCAGCTGGAAGTCCTTGTCCGTGCCGAACTCGGGCAAGCGGCGCTCGGCCAGCGGCTTCTTGGCCTCTTCCTCGAGGCGCTTGCGGGCTTCCTCTCGGGCTTTTTCACGCGCTTCATCCTTGGCTTCGTCGCCTTGGCCGCTGGTCAAGTGCTTTTCGAGGTCGGCTTCGCGCATGCGCAGAGCCGCATAGAGGTCGCCTTCGGCCGTTTCGTCGACCATGACGTCGGGCACGATGCCCTTGGCCTGTATGGACTTGCCGCTGGGCGTGTAATAGCGCGCCGTGGTGAGCTTGAGGCCGGTGTCCGGGCCCAGGGGGCGTACGGTTTGCACCGAGCCTTTGCCAAAGGTCTGGCTGCCCATGACGGTGGCACGCTTGTGATCCTGCAGTGCACCGGCCACGATTTCGCTGGCCGAGGCCGAACCTTCGTTGACCAGCACGACCAGGGGCAGGGTCTTGAGCGATGCCGGCAGGCGCTGTAGCGGATCTCCGGAGCCGCGGCGCGCATAGAACTCGGGCGAGGCCTTGTAGGTGGCCTTGCTCTCCGAGAGCTGGCCATTGGTCGAGACCACGGTCACATCGCTGGGCAAAAAGGCTGCAGAGATGGCCACGGCCGCATCCAGCAGGCCGCCGGGGTCGTTGCGCAGATCCAGCACCAGTCCCTTGAGCTTGGGCTCTTGCTTGTGGATTTCCTCGACCTTGCGCACGAAGTCGTCCACCGTGCGCTCCTGGAACTGGCTCAGGCGGATCCAGCCGTAGCCGGGCTCGACGAGCTTGCCCTTGACCGACTGCGTCTTGATCTCCTCACGCGTAATCGTCACCGGAAAGCTGCGGCTCTCGTCCTTGCGCAAGATGGTCAGCAGGACCTTGGTGTTGGGCTCGCCGCGCATGCGTTTCACGGCATCGTTGAGCGACAGGCCCTTGACGGCCGTATCGTCGATCTTGGTGATCAGGTCGCCGGTCTTGAGCCCGGCGCGAAAGGCAGGTGAGCCTTCGATGGGCGAGACGACCTTGATGAGTCCGTCTTCCTGGGTGATCTCTATGCCTACACCCACGAAGCGGCCCGAAGTGCCTTCGCGAAATTCTTTATAGGATTTTTTGTCGAAATACTGGGAGTGGGGATCCAGGCTGGAGACCATGCCCGATATGGCATCGGTGATCAGCTTCTTATCGTCCACGGACTCCACGTAGTCGGTCTTGATGAGGCCGAACACGGCCGACAACTGCTGTATCTCTTCCAGCGGCAGCGGGGCCATGGCGCCACGGGCCACGGTTTGTAGCGATACCGTGGTCAATGCTCCAGCGATCACGCCGATGGAGACCCAGCCTGCAATTTTGATTTTTTGACCCATATCACCCCTTTTGAGCGCTTCAATATACACCGAGGGCTGCAAAGACCCGTAAGCGCACTCCCTGTCTTGCAAGGAGTGCCGCAGCGGGCGCTTGCATCCGGTGAGGGCGTTCGAGCTGCTGCTTACGCCTTGCCCTGGGCTGCGACGGCAGCCGCGGCCTTGGCGGCGGCCTCGGCATCGCCCAGGTAGTAGTGGCGCAGGGGCCTGAGTTCGGCATCGAGCTCGTACACCAGAGGGATGCCGTTGGGAACGTTCACGCCGACGATGTCGTCATCCGAGATCTTGTCCAGGTACTTGATCAGGGCGCGGATGGAGTTGCCGTGGGCCGCGATCACGATGCGCTTGCCAGCCTGGATGGACGGGGCCACGGTTTCGTTCCAGAACGGCAGCACGCGTGCCACGGTGTCCTTGAGGCATTCGGTCAGCGGCACCTGTTCGGGCTGCAGATCGGCATAGCGGCGGTCGCCGCGCTCGCTGCGCGGATCGCTGGCTTCCAGCGCCGGCGGCGGCGTGTCATAGCTGCGGCGCCAGACCAGCACCTGGGCATCGCCGTATTGCTTGGCCATGTCGGCCTTGTTCAGACCTTGCAGGGCACCGTAGTGGCGCTCGTTGAGGCGCCAACTGTGTTCCACGGGCAGCCAGGTGCGGTCCATCTCGTCCAGCGTATGCCACAGCGTGCGCGTGGCACGCTTGAGCACGCTGGTATAGGCCAGGTCGAAGTCATAGCCCTCGGCCTTGAGCAAGCGGCCAGCGTTCCTGGCCTGTTCCACGCCTGTGGGCGTCAGGTCCACATCGGTCCAGCCGGTAAAACGGTTTTCAAGATTCCAGGTGGATTCTCCGTGGCGGATCAAAACGAGCTTGTACATGGGTTCTTTCTAGTCTGCAAAGCTGGGCGCGCGAAGGCGAAACGGGCATTTTAGAACGTGAAGCCGAGTATCCGGCCCGTGTGCTGTGCGCATGGCCGGCCAAATGCCCGGATCGCCTCCGCCATGGCATGGTCTGGGCAGGGGATCATGCGCTGGCTCTTAGAATTGGCCGATTTGCCATCCCAAGGAATGACGTGAACTTCATCATCGATAACTGGTATCTGTTTTTGGTCGCACTGGCCTCTGGCGTCATGCTGCTGCTGCCCGTGCTCAGGGGCGCTGGTGGCGGCTCGCTGTCGGCTGCGGGAGCCGTGCAGCTCATCAATCGCCAGAAGGCGGTCGTGCTCGATGTCTGCGAGCCCGAGGAGTTCGCTGCCGTTCACGTGAACGGCGCCAAGAACCTGCCCCTGGGCCAGTTCGAAGAGAAGCTGCCCTCGATGGTCAAGAACAAGGCCCTGCCCCTGGTGCTGGTTTGTGCCAAGGGTGGACGTGCGGTGCGCGCCGAGGCCCTGGCCAGAAAGCTCGGCTATGAAAAGGCCCAGGCCCTGGCCGGGGGACTCAAGGCCTGGCGCGATGCCGGGCTGCCGGTTGAAAAGGCATGAGCCTGCCCCAGCTATCTCCGGGTAGCCGCCTGTCTGCGCTCCGTGAACGCAGGCCGAGCCCAACCATTCATCAGGAAAGACCGTCATGCAAGCCGTGAAGATGTACACCACCGCTTTTTGTCCGTACTGCGTACGCGCCAAGCAGATCCTCAATTCCAGGGGCGTGGAGCAAATCGAGGAAATCCGCATCGACAGCGACTTGCAGGCGCGCGATCAGATGATGCAGATCACGGGCCGGCGCACCGTTCCCCAGATTTTTGTGGGCGACACCCATGTGGGCGGGTGCGACGATCTGATGGCGTTGGACGCCAAGGGCGGCTTGCTGCCGCTGCTCCAGGGCTGACATGGATGGCATTGCATAATGCAGGCCTTGAAGCCCGCGGCGGAGTACCTTCGCAGCGGGTGTTTTGTTGGTGAACTTCCAGGCGCTCTGGTCATGGTGACCGGGGCCACTCTTCAGAAAGACTGATTTCATGGCCGAACAGGATTCCCCCGTCTTCCAGATCCAGCGCGTCTACCTCAAGGACTTGTCGCTGGAGCAACCCAACTCGCCCGCCATCCTGCTGGAGCAGGAGCAGCCCAATGTGGACATCCAACTGGGTGTCGAGGCCACGCCCGTGGCCGAAGGCGTGTTTGAAGTTGCGGTGACGGCCACCGTGCAGACCAAGATCCAGGACAAGACCGTGTTTCTGGTGGAGGCCAAGCAGGCCGCCATCTTCGAGATCCGCAATGTGCCCGAAGACCAGATGGGTCCCGTGATCGGCATCGCCTGCCCGCAGATCATCTACCCCTATCTGCGCAGCAATGTGGCCGACGTGATCACGCGTGCCGGCTTTCCGCCCGTGCACCTGGCCGAGATCAACTTCCAGGCCATGTACGAGCAGCAGCAGGCGGCAGCTCAGGGCGAAGGCAACGGCTCCCTGCCTCAATAAGCCTCGTGCCAGAGGCTGCAGCTCTTGCCTCGGGCCGGGGCTGCATGTGATACAACAAAAAAAGGCCCTGGTGGCCTTTTTTTGATCCAGACCATTTTTTGCCGTTCGCCGGGGCCCGGCCTCTGAGTTTCAGACCCGATCAAACAATGACTTTGTCGCCTGCACTTGCGGTGCGCAATGGATCTGGAACTGGAATGGGTCCGGCGCGGCGCAAGCTCAGCACTGCACGCCATGAAAATTACCGTCTTTGGAGCCGGGGCCTGGGGCACGGCCCTGGCCATGAACGCCTCCACCCCGGCCCAGGGCCATGAGGTGCGGCTGTGGGCGCGCGATGCGGCCCAGGCCCGGTCCATGCAGGCGCAGCGCGAGAACGCACGCTATCTGCCGGGGCTGGGGTTCCCGCCCGCACTGCAGGCTGTGGACGGCGAGGCCCTGACCCATGCGCTGTGGGCCGATCTCATCGTGCTGGGCGTGCCCATGGCCGCGCTGCGCGAATGGCTGGCGCTGTTGCGCGAAGTCCGCGTGCCCGTGGCCTGGCTGTGCAAGGGCTTCGAGGCCGTGGCCGCAGATGCTCCGGCCTCGGCCCATGGCCTGCTGGCCCACGAGGTCTGCCGCCAGGTGGCGCCCGGTCTGCACTGCGGCGTGCTCAGCGGCCCCAGTTTTGCGGCCGAGGTCGCGCGCCAGCAGCCCACGGCCCTGGTCGCGGCCAGCCGCCATGCCGAGGTCGGCGAGCTGCTGGTCTCGGCCTTTCATGGCGGCGCGATGCGTGTCTATGCGAATACCGACATTGTGGGCGTGGAGGTCGGCGGTGCCGTGAAGAACGTGCTGGCCATTGCCACCGGCCTGTGCGACGGGCTGCAACTGGGCCTGAATGCGCGCGCAGCCCTGATCACGCGCGGGCTGGCCGAGATGACGCGCCTGGGGCTGGCGCTGGGCGCGCAGGCGCGGACCTTCATGGGCCTGTCGGGCCTTGGCGATCTGGTGCTCACGGCCACGGGTGATTTGTCGCGCAACCGCAAGGTCGGCCTGCTGCTGGCCGAAGGCCGGACGCTGGAGCAGGCCGTGGCCTCGCTGGGCCATGTGGCCGAAGGCGTCTACAGCGCGCGTACGGTGCTGGCACGTGCACGTCTGGCAAAGGTGGAGATGCCCATCACCGAGACCGTGGTCGATCTGCTCGATGGCCGCCTGGCCGTGGACCAGGCCGTGCAGCGCCTCATGGCACGCGATCCGCGCGGCGAGTGAGCCAGAAGACTAGTCAATTTGATAGCTGCTAGCGCCTTCTCCTCCTGGATTTCAGATGTATTCATATCTGAAACATAGATGTAGCAATCGCTGGCAGCTATTGTTTTTTCTGATTCTTACAGCACGCTCTGGACGAGCTGGGGGAAAACCTTGGACACCTTGCCCAGCAGATAGTCGCCATAGCGACCGCTGAAGGCATGGACGTTGGCCTGGTCCCAGCGCTCGGCGCTGTCATCGTGGGCCGGTGCGCCTGCCAGGTCGGGAATGCGCTGCACGCGGGCCTCGAAGTGCGGGTCGAAGAACAGCGGAAACGACAGTCGGTTGCGGCCAGAGGTGTTGCGCTTGACGCGGTGCGGCGTGGATTTGTAGAGCCCGCCGGTCATGCGGTCCAGCATGTCGCCGATGTTGCACACAAAGCTGCGGGCCACGGGCGGTGCATCCACCCAGCCCGCAGGCGTGCGCACTTCCAGGCCGCCGACCTCATCCTGGCGCAGCACGGTCAGCAGGCCGTAGTCGGTGTGCTCGCCCACGCCCCAGGCCACGTCCAGGCCCTCGGGAACCTGCTGGCTGGGATAGTTGAAGAGGCGAAACAGGATCAGCGGATCGGCCGTATAGCGCGCGGCAAAGTAGTCGGCGGGCAGCCCCAGGCTGAGCGCAATGCCTTGCATCACGCGGTGGCCGACTTCGGTGACCGCAGCCATATAGGCCAGAATGGTTTCGCGCAGGCCTGGCACCTCGGGAAACAGATTGGCACCGTGCACGGGCGTGCCGCTGGCCACCAGCGGGTGCTCGGGCCCGAGCTCCGTGCCCAGGTACAGGCCTTCCTTCCAGTCGGGACGGCCCGAGGTCAGCTCTCCGCCCAGCGGGAAGTAGCCGCGCCAGGCGCGCCCGCCCAGCTCCATGCGCCAGCGCAGCTTCTCGGCCTCGGGCAGGGCAAAGAACTGGTGGGACAGCGCATCGAGCCGCTGCACCAGCTCCTCGGGCACGCCATGGCCCGTGATGTAGAAAAAACCGTGCTCGCGGCAGGCCTGGCCGATGGCCTCGGCTACCTGCTGGCGTGCGCGGCTGCTGGCTGAGGCCTGGATCAGGGGCTGGATGTCGATGATGGGCAATGCGTTGGCGTGGAGCTGGCTCATGGCGGTCGTGCAGGAAATGCGCGCGCCCCCAAGGGGCGCACACCGGGTGGAATGTCTTGGGGGCGCTGCGGCCGCTCTTATTCGGCGACTTGATCGGATTCGAACTTGAAGCTGCGCTTTTCAAAGCCCGAAGCGGTGCCGGGGCCATACCACTTGAAGAAGATCTTTTCGGCCTCGCCTGATTGCTCCAGCTCGCGCAGCGTGTCATCGACCACGGCCTTGAGGTCCTTCTCGCCCTTTTTGATGCCCAGGGCAAGGGCTTCGGTGCTCAGGTTCTGGGGCAGCACCTGGAACTGGGCCTTTTGCGCGCCCAGCTTGGCATAGCTGCGCAACAGCGCGGCCTCGTCGTCCACATAGCCCACGCCCTTGCCCTGGCGCAGGGCCAGAAAGGCCTGCTGGCTGGTGTCGAAGGTCACGACCTCGGCGCCGGGAATGGCCTTCTTGATGTTCGGCTCCTGGGTGCCGCCACGAATGGTCAGCACCTTTTTGCCGGCCAGCTGGCCGATTTCGCTTATGCCGCTGCTCTTGGCGACCACGGCCTTCTGGCCGGTCACAAAGGTGGTGAGCGAGAAGTCGACCTGGGATTCGCGCTGCTTGTTGTGCGTGAGGCCGGCCGCAATCAGATCCACATGGCCTTGCTGCAACTCGGGGATGCGCGCGGCCACGGCGATCTGTTTGAGCACGGGCTTGACGCCGATCTTGCTGGCCACGGCCTTGGCCAGATCCACCTCGTAGCCCACGATCTGGCGTGTCTTGGGATCGATGAAGCTGGCGGGCTCGTCCGTGCCCAGCACGCCCACGATCAGCTCGCCACGCTGCCTGATGTCCTGCAACTGGTCGGCCTGGCTGGCTGCACCGGCCGTGGCCAGAGCCGTGGCCAGAAGAAGATGGGTCCAATGAGCTCGCATACAAATGTCCTTTTCGAATGGCGGTCAGGCCGGTCAGAGGGCTGGCTGGCAGAGCGGCTAGCTTATATCCATAATATTTTTGTCTTAAATATTGTTTTTTAATAACCAAATATCGTTTTTGTAACGGCCGCGAGTCCATGTGCCGCATGGCCAAGCTGCTGGCGCACTGGCGCCATAGGTCGGCGGCATGAAAAAAGCGCCCTGCCCGCTGTGCATGCGGGCAGGGCGCTCTGGGCTGAACGGGTCAGGGGCGGCTGTGGCGGACTACAGCCCCAGCTCCAGCGCCAGCAAGTCCTCCACGCTCTGGCGCCGGCGTATGAGGCGTGTGTCTGCGCCATCGACGAGTACCTCGGCGGCCAGCGGGCGCGTGTTGTAGTTGCTGGACATGGAGCTGCCATAGGCGCCCGCATCGTGGATCACGAGCAGATCACCCACCGAGGCGCCCGAGAGCGCGCGCGGCAGTACCACGCCGCCATCGCCCTGGGTGAACACATCGCCCGATTCGCACAGGGGGCCGGCAACCACGCTGTCGCGTGCGGGCTGTTGCCCGCCGTCGCGGCGCAAAATTTCCATGCCGTGGTAGCTGCCGTACATGGACGGGCGCATGAGCTCATTGAACCCCGTATCTACAAGGACAAAGTGATTGCTGCCCGCGTTCTTGGTGGCGCGCACCTGGCCCAGGAGCACGCCCGATTCGGCCACCAGAAAGCGTCCGGGCTCGATCTCCAGGCCCAGGCTGTGGCCCAGCAGCCCTTCGGCCTGCCTGCGCGCCGCATCCCACAGGCCGTGGTAGTGGGCCGTGTCGATGCGCGCCTCGCCCGCGCGGTAGGGGATGGACAGGCCGCCGCCGGCCGAGATCGCATGCAGGTCGTGGCCGGCGGCCAGTGTGCGCTCCACGAGCTTCACCATGGCGCCGCAGACCTCCTGCAGATGACCATAGTCCACGCCCGAGCCTATGTGCATGTGCAGGCCGGCCAGCACCAGACCTCCGCTCTTGATGGCGGCCAGCGCCTGCTCGAGCTCGCTGTGCCAGATGCCGTGCTTGCTGTGCTCGCCGCCGGTATTCGTCTTGTTGCTGTGGCCGTGGCCAAAGCCGGGGTTGATGCGCAGCCAGACCGCGTGACCCGGCGAGACCGCTGCCAGCTGATGCAGCATGTCGATGGAGCCGGCATTCACCGGGACCTGGTGCTCGGCCACGCAGGCCAGCGTGGCCTCGTCCATCACATCGGCGGTGAAGACGATGTCGCTGGGCTGGCCGGCTGCATGGCCGGCGCTGTAGCCGGCCGCGAGGGCGCGCAGGATCTCGCCGCGCGAGACCGCATCCACCTTCACGCCCTGCTCGCGCATGAGCCCGAGGATGTGGATGTTGGAGCAGGCTTTCTGGGCGAAGCGGATCGTGTCGAAGGCCTTGAGCTCGGCAATGCGCGCACGAATCGTGGCCGCGTCATAGACCCACAGCGGTGTGCCGTAGGTGTCGGCGAGCTTCCAGAGCTGGGCGGGGAAAAAGGAATGGGACATGGTGTCTGACAGGAATCGAATCTGGCACCCATGGTGCCCGGCTTGAGGTATTTGATCCAATGCTTGTTTTTTTATGGGTCATTCAGAATGGATATGCTAAAGCCATGATCCAAACCATGGCCTCGCGTATCCATCACCGGCATCTGGAGGTGTTTCGAGCCCTCATGCTCAGTGGCAGCGCCACGGGGGCGGCGCAGATGCTGTTCAGCTCCCAGCCCACGATCAGCCGCGAGCTCGGGCGGCTGGAGCAATTGCTGGGCTATGACCTGTTCGAACGCGCCCAGGGGCGCTTGCGGCCCACGGCAAGAGCTTTGTCGCTCTGGGCCGAAGTGCAGCGCAGCTGGCAGGGGCTGGATCGCGTGGTCGAGCATGCGCTGGCCCTGGGCCTGCCGCACCAGGCAAGCATCAGCGTGCTCAGCCTGCCTGCGCTCAGCCATGCCTTGCTGCCCGGCGCTCTGGCCCGGCTGCACCGGGAGCATGGGCCTGTGGCTGTGAGCGTGGCAACGCAGGAGGGGCCGCTGCTCAAGGAGTGGATGGCGGCCCAGCGCTTTGACCTGGGGCTGGCCGAGCAGGCCGATGCGCCGCCGGGTACGCGGGCCGTTTCCCTGCCTGCGATGGACGAGGTCGCCGTCTTGCCAGCTGGCCATGTCCTGGCCTGCAAACCGGTGCTGGCCGCAGCTGACTTCGCGAACCTGCCCTTTGTGAGCCTGGCCCACGACGACCCTTATCGTGCACAGATCGATGCCGTGTTTGAACAGGCCGGTGTGACGCGCGAGCTGATGCTGGAGACGCACAGCGCGGTTGCCGTGTGCGCCATGGTGGCAAAAGGCCTGGGCCTGGCCATCGTCAACCCGCTCACGGCCAGGGCCTGCATGGGCCAGGGGCTGGTGCTCAGGCCGCTGGCTTTCTCCATTCCCTTCCAGGTGCATATGCTGCTGCCTTTGCACCGGCCGGCCGTGCAGGAGGTGGGCTGGCTGGTGCAGGCCATGCAGGAGGAAGCGGTGAACACGCTCTGAGCCCTGCTGCACTCAGCGCCGGCCTGCAGCTCTTCTTTGCGGCGGGCGCCGCACCGCACATTCGGGGATCGAGAGGGCTCGTGAACCGGTTATTTATAGTAGAAGTCCACGGTTGCGGCCGCGTTGAACTCGCCAGCCTTGGGTTTGCTCGCGTTCCAGACCAGTTGCGCATTGAACTCGCGAGTGACCTGGGTTTGCTGGTTCATGGGCATGAACTCGAAAGGCTTGCCGAAGATAATCGGCCGATTGAGCCTCTTGTCGAAGATCTTCACAGCAACCCCATTGTTGTCACGCGGAATCAGCATCTCCTTGGAGGTCGAGGTCGTCGAGTTGTCTGCGGGCTCGAAGATGATATCCAGACCATAGGCTGCGCTTGTGCACTGCTTGGTCGCACTCACCGAGAAGCTGCGCTCATCGATGGTTTTCCCGACTTCGGCCATGTGCACAAAGCCGGTGTTGAAATTGATGAAGTTCGGGAAGATGCCCATGGCCACCGAGCAGTTCACATAGCGTATGTTGTTGACGCCGCTCAGATACATGCGGAAGTTCCGCGCAGGCGTGGCATTCATGCCGCCCACGCCATCGAGCTGGAACGCAATCATGGGGTTGGGGACATTGGCCAGAGGCCCTTCGGGCGGTGTGCCCGGCGGCAGCGGCCCCACCTTTTTCGAGATGAAGTAGTTGTAGACGAGCGTGAAGTATTTGCGCTGGCTATAGCAGCCGGTGTCCGAGGCACAGCCCGGAAACGTCGAGTTGGGAATCATCACGCGGCACATGGACAGGGCCGAGCAGCGATAGTCGAAGCTGTTCAGGTTGACCCCGAGCTCCACATTCGCCCCCATGTTGTTGTAGGGGTTGAGGTAGAAGTAGACGCTCTCTTGCGGCCCCACCTGGTCTTGCCAGCAAACGACGTTCAGCACCTGGGTCTGCGAGCGCCACAGCACGCTGTTCCTGGGCAGGTCCAGGGGCACGGCGACAGTGGTTTGAATCGAGTCGGTCTGGGTGACCGCTCCTGTGGTCGTGGTACATGCAAGGGCGTGGCTGGTGCTGTGGGCCAGCAGCACGAGCAGGATGCTCATCAGCTTCAGGAACAGGTTCATGGTACTCATCTCAAACTTTACGGATCAGGCCGGGTTGGCCCGCATGCAGGCTCACTTCGTAGAGGATTTCCCGGCCGCTGTCGCTCACATAGCGGTAGCTCATGGAAGCGGTGGTGGCGGTGCAACCCTGGATGCTCTGCCTGAGCGTGCCGAAAGGCTCGACCATCAGGTGGGAAATGTTCTGACCGCAGGGCTGGCCTGAAGCATCCAGGGCCGCGATCTCGACCAGGGTTGCGTAGTAGGGGCTGGGGTTGTGGATCTCCACCATGCCGGGCGAGGCATCGGCTGGCAGTTGCCAGAGCAGCGCATCGCGCACGGCCTCGGGCGGGACTTCAAGACGCGGGCGGTAGAACAGCTTGAAGCGGTGCCTGGCCGCGATGTGCATGCCGGTCTCGCCCTGGGCGGTGTCCGGGGCCTTGGGCGGTACATCCAGCACACTCAGCAGAAAAAAGCTTTCCCTGTCGCCGGGCAGACCCAAGCCTTGATAAAACACCTCCACGGCGGCGGTTTCGTTGGCTGGTATGGGTAGCAAGGGGCGGGAGACCGCCAGGGGCAGGTCCGCATCGCTTTGCGCGGTAGTACCGGGGCGGTCCACTGAGATCTGCACCAGGGCCTGGGAGTCGCCGCCGTTGTGGATCAGCATGGTGCGCCGTGCTGCGCCTTCGCTGAGAAAGTAGCGGTTTTCATCAAAGCTCAGCGGTCCGGCCTGTACGGCCGTGGCCGCGAGAGCCGACCAGGCCATGTAATGCAAGAGCCGGCGGCCTGCGAGCAGCACCTGGTGCAGGGCGGCAGGAGAGGTCTTCAGCGACATGTGAGATCCAGCTTGTCGTAGTAGCGCTTGGGGTCGCGCTCGGGCAGGGCATAGGAGGCCTGGCACTGCTGGCCTTCGCCCCATGTGATCTGCAGCTCGCCCTTGTCCTCGGCGACCAGCACCAGTGCCTGCCCGTGGTGGTCGACCAGGCCCAGGCTCTTGCCTGCGGCATCGAGCACCTCGGCTCCCAGCGGCAGCCGCTGGCCCTGGGCATCGCTCAGGCGCAGTTGCACACGTCGTCCGGTAAAGCCCTTGAACTCGGCCTTGACGATGGCGCCACGGTGCGGCACCACGGTTCTGGTCAGCGAATCCAGCTCCACGTCGGCACCCAGCGAGCCGGAGTCCAGGCGTATGGTGTTGAAGCGATAGGGCTGCGTGGTCGGGTAGACCGCATAGCCATTGGCAGCCGTGCGCGCCAGGCCGTTGCCCAGGCCCACGCCTTGCACGCCATCGACCTGGACCAGGGCGAAGCCATCACCCACATCGCGCGAGAAGTTGAGCCCGCCGGCATGTGCGACGATCGCGCCCCGTGCATTCAGGCTGGTCGACAGATAGTGGTCTCCGGCGCCCAGAGAGGCTCCCAGGGCCACGGCGGGAAGCTCGGCTCCGAGGCCGGCCGAGCCCGAGACACGGTGATTGCGGGTGCGCGTCATCTGCGCGGACAGGTTGACGTTTTCATGCTCCGGCATCTGTCCGTAGACCGAGGCCGACATGGCGCCGCCATCTTCCGTATGGTCGTAGCTGGCCGACATTCTGGGCGCGCCGCCGTTCTTGCCCAGAGGCACGGACAGGGTCAGCATGAGAATGTTGTCCTTGCGTCTGTTGAGGCCGTAGAGATTGCGGGTATGGGACAGACTCAGGTTGTAGGAGATATTGCGCCATGTATTGCCGTAGCCGGCGGTCACGGAGCTCGAGGTCTCGCCATTCCAGAACGACTCGCGCTGGGCGTTGAGGTAGAAGTTGCCGTAGCGCTCGTTCTGTCCCAGGGACTGGGTGATGTTGAGGTCGAAGCGGGCGCGCGAATGCATGCTCGCCACGGTATAGGCGTGGTGCAGGTTGTAGAGGTCGCGCACATGGCCGTCCAGGGTGCGGTAGCCGGAGGTCGAATAGCGGTAGGCGGCCAGCGTGACGGTGGTGTTCGTGTGCGTGAGGGTCTTGGCGAACAGCCCGCGTATGCTCTGACCCGTGAGCGTGCGGCCCTGCTGACGGCTGAAGGACTGGGTGATGTCCACGGAGATCGCCCCGATGGGCGTATTGCCGCCCAGGCCGAGGTTCAGCGCCTGGAAGTTCTCGGCCACCTGCGCACCACTGGTCACCGACAGGTCCTCGGTCAGGCCGTAGGTGCCGGACATGGAGGCGAACACCGGAGTGTCCAGCTCCTTGTTGTTGGATTTGTAGCGACCGATCTCCGTGCTATAGCGCAAATAGCCTTTGCGCACCATCAGGGGCAGGGCGGAGAACGGCTGCAGATAGACCCGGCGGCTTCCATTGGCCTCGATGATGGTGACCTCCAGGTCGCCGTTGGAGCCGCTGGGATAGATGTCCTTGAGCAGGAACGGGCCCGGCGGCACCTGGGTGCTGGACAGCATGTAGCCGTTCTGGCGTACCTCGACGGTGGCATTGGTCTCGGCCACGCCGCGCACGACAGGCGCATAGCCGCGCTCGCTGTCGGCCAGCATGCCCTCGTCGGAGCTCAGCTGCACGCCCTGAAAGCGCACGCTGTCGAACACTTGGCCATTCGAATACAGCTCGCCCGCCGACGCCTGGCTTTTCAAGGCCATGACATCGCGCTGCACAAAGCTGCGGTTGCTGCTGAACTTGGTGCTCTGGTGCTGGTTGCGCATCAGGCTGGATTCGTTGCGCAGCCGCCAGCCGCCCAGGTTCAGGCCGTTGCTCAGGCCAAGGAAGAAGCTGCTCTGGCCTTCGCCGTGGCGCAGGTCATGGCGGGCATTGGCCTGGTAGTTGACGAAGCCTGCGTTCACGCCGCGGTCCCAGTAGCTCGAATCCACGTAACCACGGCGTGCCTGTTCGAGATACATCTGGGGAATGGACAGGGTCAGGCGCAGTTGTTCAAGCTCCAGCGCGGCCACGGCCTGGGCATCCAGCAACTGCAGGTTGACGCACTCTGCAGCGCCTTGCTCCACCAGGGCATCGAGATAGCGGCGGGCCAGACCTATACGCTGCAGCATGTCCAGCGTGATGCAGGGCTGCAACTCCGAGGATGGGGGTGCACTCTTGAGCTCGACCTTGAGGCGCCCCACGCCGTCGCCATTGACGATCGTGTCCAGGTCATAGGTGCCGGGAAGCACGCTGGCCTGCCCCTTGCCTATGCGGCTCAGGTCCGAGTGTCCTGCGCCCCGGATCAGGCTGGTGTCGTAGCCACCGGATTGCTCCCTGACGAGCTCCGGTGAATCGACGGCATTATTGGCCAATGCAATCCAGGGAGAACTCAGCAGCAGAAAACCTAATAGAGTCGGCAGGCGCTCAAAATGATTGAGCGCATATTTGCAGATATACACCTGAATCCCCGGAAATGCATTTGACCAAGCTTGAGATGAAATCTCAAGCCGGTTCAGATTTATTGGTTGACACCTTTTTGAGGATTGCCTTCAATCAGTGTCGTTTGATAGCGGTCATGGGCTCCATAATCATTGACCGTGGAGTATTTGATCGCTTGGTTGTTGCGCAGTGCGGCCTGCTGTTCATTGCTCAGGGAAATATCCTTCATGGAGTCTGGGGGTAGCACCAGTGCATCCATCAGGCTTTTACCTGAAAGGCTCAGATCGATAACCGTGACGTGGAACATGCTGGGATTGCTCACATGGAGTTTCCCTTGGTCAAGCTTCCATTCAATGCCTGAATTGGCGGCCAGCGAACTTCCCTGTATTTCCTTGGGCCTGTAGAAAACCTTGATTCTCTGCAGTACAGAAAATCTCATGGCCGTGGTTTCTTCGCCTATCTTGGGAATCTCCTGGACATTGAGCCAGAGCATGGATTCCCTGTCCTGAGGAAGTCCTACTCCCTCGTAGAGAATACGGACCAGCTGTTCCGCACCACCATTGACCTGGACCAGCTGGGGCGTGAGCGAAAAGTGCTCGACCGTATCGTCGGCAAAAGCCGGTGTCAGCCAGGACTGGGCAAGAAACTGGTTTCTCGGATCAAGATTCCTGATGCCGAATGAGGACTCGTTCTTGCCGTTTTGAATGATGACGCGGGAAGTATTGAGCACCATGGTGGCCTGGGCTACCGGTGCAGTAAATACCAGGCATGCCAAGCCGATCTTTAAAAACATGCCTCGCATGCGTATTTCCCTCTTTTGGAGAAGCCACCATGCAGCCGCATGGTGACATTCACTTCAGCAGCTGCTGGGCTTATTGGATTTCCAGCACGAAAGGCAAGGTGGCGTTGGCCTGGCCGGCGCTGGGCTGGCCGGCGCCGTTTTGCACATAGGCTGCGCTGAATTTCACGTTGACCTGGGCACCGGCATCGACGCTCACGTTGTCCAGCAGCTTGGTGCTGGTGAGGTCGTAGGCATTCGACGAGCTGCTGGAGGGGTACAGCGCAATGCCCACGTTCTGTGCATAGCCTTCGTTGGGCACGCCGTTGTTCACACGCATGACGTGGCCGGTAGCGTCCACTTCGGCCTGGCTGGCGTTCAGGGTCATGGAAACCTTGGCGTCGTTCTTGCAGACGACGTTGAAGTCGCCTTGCGACAGGCCGGCACCCGTGGTGAAGATGGGGGCGGCAACCGTACCCACCTGGGCCGTGTTGATCGTGCCCATGGAAACCAGGACCGAGTTGGTATCGCCAATCGACGACTGGATATAGCAGCTTTCAGCGCTGATGGCACCCTTGAACTGAATCGTGCCCTTCATGCTTTCTGCTGCATTGGCAGAGCCGATTGCGGCGAAGCAGCAGGCGATGGCGCTAATAGCGGTATAGACTTTTTTCATTTGAAACCTCATATATTTGACTCGAACCGGAACTCCAAAAGCATCATAGATTTCAGCTTGGAGTGAAAAAATTGTAATTAGAAAAAATGAGAAAGATACAGTTCCTGCTGAAAATCAGAATAGTCCTAACTGGTCGAGATCTTGAGTAGCAGATGAATCATTTCCTGTGCTTAGGAAATTTCCTAAATTCATTTGTATATGACGGCTATTTGATTTATTTCCGGGCTTGCTGAATTCATATTGATGAGGGGATGAATATCATCAACAATCGCGCGCAAACAGATCCGGCCCAGAAGATATTCATTCTTTGAAGAGTATGAATATCTGGGAGATTACCCATGCTCCATGGGCTGCGGGGATGTGCTTCAGGACTGGCTGCGCGGGCCTGAGATCGTGAACTCGCTCTGAGGCATGAAAGGCGCGCCGGCAGGCGCTGCCTGCGAGGCGCCTATCAAGGTGGTTATGCGCTGGGTGGCCGCTGGCGTGCAGGCCATGGCGGGGCTGCAGCTTCGCGGACTGCAGATGCTGTGAACACGTTCTCAGAACTCCAGGTTGTCGATCAACCGGGTCGATCCCAGCCGGGCGGCGCCGAGTGCGACCAGCGGTGCTTCGGTCAGCGCCTGGGCGTCAGCGGGCGGGCATAGGTCATGGCGCTGGCGCACGCTCAGATAGTCGGGTTCCCAGCCCTTGGCCGCGAGCTCGTGCATGGCCCGGGCTTCGAGTTCGGCCAGGGGGACGCTCCCTGAGCGCGCGGCCCGGGCCAGCTCCTGCAGGACCAGGGACAAGGCCATGGCCTGCTGGCGCTGCGCTTCACTCAGATAGCCGTTGCGCGAGCTCAGGGCCAGGCCATCCTCGGCGCGTGCGGTGTCGACCGCGACCACCTCCACGGGCAGCGCGAACTGCTGGACCATGCGGCGTACGACCATAAGCTGCTGGTAGTCCTTCTTGCCGAAGACCGCGACACCGCCGCCCGTGGTGGCGAACACGGCCGAGAACAGCTTCATGACCACGGTGCATACGCCCGTGAAAAAGCCGGGCCTGAATTCGCCTTCGAGGATGTCGGCCAGGGCGGGGTCGGGCTGGATCCGGTAGGTCTGGGGCTCGGGGTAGAGATCTTGCTCGCGCGGTGCGAACAGGATGTGGCAGCCGGCGTCGCGCAGCTTCTGGCAGTCGGCCTCCCAGGTACGCGGGTAGCTGTCGAAGTCCTCGTGTGGCAGAAACTGCAGGCGGTTGACGAAGATGCTGGCCACGCAGATCTCGCCCAGCTCCCGGGCGCGCTCCACCAGGGACAGGTGGCCTGGGTGCAGATTGCCCATGGTGGGCACGAAGGCCGGGCGGCCGCGCCCCGTAAGCGCCGAGCGCAGCTCGGCAAGGGTGTGAACGATTTGCATGAGAGGGGCTCGGTCCGCTTACCAGGCGTGCTTGCTGTTGTCGGGAAAGCGCCCATCCTTGACGGCTTGCACATAGGCCTGCATGGCACCCTTGATGCTGCCGGCCTCCTCCATGAAGTTGTGCACGAAGCGCGCCATCTTGCCCAGGTTCATGCCCAGCATGTCGTGCAAGACCAGCACCTGACCAGCCGTGCCGTTGCCTGCGCCAATGCCAATCGTGTGGCAGTGCTGCAGTTTTTGCGTGAGCTCGCCGGCCAGCAGGGCAGGCACCATTTCCAGCACCAGCATGGAGGCGCCGGCCTCCTGCAGCTCCAGCGCCTGGCGGCGCAGCGTGGCTGCAGCCAGATCGTCCTTGCCTTGTACGCGGTAGCCACCCAGGGCATGCACGGTTTGCGGCGTCAGGCCCAGGTGGGCGCAGACGGGAACGCCGCGCTCGACGAGGAATTGCACCGTGGAGGCGGTCCAGCCGCCGCCTTCGAGCTTGACCATGTGGGCGCCGGCCTGCATGAGCGCACAGGCGCTGCGCATGGCTTGCTCGCGGGATTCGTGGTAGGTGCCATAAGGCAGGTCGGCAATCAGCCAGGCCGTGCCCTGTACGCGGTGCAGGCCCCGGGCCACGCTGGCCGTGTGGTGACACATGGTTTCAAGGCTTACGCCCACCGTGCTGTGCAGGCCTTCGCAGACCATGCCCAGCGAGTCGCCGACCAGGATGCATTCCACGCCGGCTGCATCGGCCACGGCCGCAAAGGTTGCGTCATAGGCCGTGAGCATGGTGATCTTCTCGCCGGCGGCACGCATTTGCGCAAGCCGGGGCAGGCTGACGGGACGGCGCCCGGGGAGGGGCGAAGCCGGAGGAATGGTTCCGTAAGGTGTTCCGGATACGGGCTGTGCTGGAGAGGTCATGGCGGCTTTCACAGATGAACACAAACGGGCGCAAGTCTATGCGATACGGCTATGCTGTGGGCCCCATGAAAAACCGCAGTGAGATTGGAATGACTTTTACAGCCATGGCTGCACGGCCTGGAGCCGATGTCCGATTCAACTTGAAGGCTGGCTCATGAACCAGGCATTGCTCCCACCCCAGATGCAGCCGCGCAAGGCCGTGGAATATGAATTGCCGCTGGATGCGGGCGCTCCCGGCACCTGCTCCACGCGCCATGCCTGGGCACGCGTGCCGCCCGAGCCTTCCCAGGCCGAGCGTGCAGAGCTCAAGCAGCGCATTCGCGGGCTGCTGCGCGCGCGCAATGCGGTCATGGTCTCGCACTTCTACGTGCATCCCGATCTGCAGGATCTGGCCGAGGAGACCGGTGGCATCGTCAGCGATTCGCTGGAGATGGCGCGTTTTGGCCGAGATCACCAGGCCCGGACTTTGGTGGTCTCGGGCGTGCGCTTCATGGGCGAGACGGCCAAGATCCTGTCGCCCGAGAAGACCGTGCTCATGCCCGACCTCGAGGCCACCTGCTCGCTGGACCTGGGCTGCCCGGCAGCCGAGTTTTCGGCGTTTTGCGATCAGCACCCGGACCGCACCGTGGTCGTCTATGCGAACACCAGCGCCGAGGTCAAGGCGCGTGCCGATTGGCTGGTCACATCGAGTTGCGCGCTGGAAGTGGTGGGCGCACTCAAGGCCGCAGGCCACAAGATTCTCTGGGCGCCCGACCGCCACCTGGGCGGCTACATACAGCAGCAGACCGGGGCCGACATGCTGCTGTGGAACGGCGCCTGCATCGTCCATGACGAGTTCAAGGCCTTCGAGCTGGAAGCGCTCAAGAAAGAGCATCCCCGGGCCAGGGTGCTGGTGCATCCCGAGAGCCCGGCCGATGTCGTGGCCCTGGCCGACGCTGTGGGCTCGACCTCGGCCATCCTCAAGGCCGCAAGCGAGATGCCGGCCGATGAATTCATCGTCGCCACCGACAGCGGCATGCTGCACAAGCTGCGCCAGCTGCTGCCGCACAAGCGCTTCATCGAGGCGCCCACGGCCGGCAGCAGCGCCACCTGCAAGAGCTGCGCGCATTGCCCGTGGATGGCCATGAATGCGCTGGCCGATGTGGCGCGTGTGCTCGAGACCGGGGCCAACCAGATCCATGTGCCCGAGTCCCTGATTCCACAGGCGCGCAGGCCCATAGACCGCATGCTGGACTTCACGGCTGCGCTCAAGGCCCGGGGCCAAACTGCGGCCTCGGCCCTGGTGCCGCACCTGGGCGCTGCCTGAGGGCTATTCATTTTGATAGCTGCCTGCGCGCTCTGCATAAGGGTTTGAGGCGTTTTTGATCAAAATTCCATGACTTCAACTTCCGACCCCAGCGCCTGGCTGGAGCTTCTGTCCGACAAGGCTTTGTGCAAGCTCAGCGGCGTCGCCGTGTTCGAGCGCGGCCAGGACTATGCGGCCAGCGGCGTCATCGAGTCGATCAAGACCGGCAAGTCCGCAACTGCAGAGCAGGCCGTCATGCAGGCCGTGGTACACGGCACCCAGGCCTATCAGGTGCGCGTGCTCATCGATGACGCGCATGAGCTCGATGCCGAGTGCGACTGCCCGCATGCCCGGGGTGGCAACTTCTGCAAGCACATGGTGGCCGTATGCCTGGCCTGGCGCGGCCTGCTGGGCGGCGAGGTGCCCGCGCATGACGATCAGGCCGCACGCAAGATCGCCGCCGCAGCCAAGCGTGCGCGCACCCAGGCCGAGCGTGGCCAGGCCTTGCAGCGCTTTGTGTTCGGGCAAAGCGCCGAGGCCCTGGCCCAGCGCTTGTGGGCCTGGGCCGAGCAGGATCGTGACTGCATGGCCGAACTCAAGGCCTGGGCCGCAAGCGGCAATGTCGGCAACGATGCCAAGGCCTTGCGCAGCACATTGACCGAATTGCTGCGCGACAGGCGTCAGTACCTGGACTGGAAGCAGTCCAGTGCCTATGCGCGGCGCGCAGCCGCAGCGCTGGACCTGGTGCGGCCCTGGCTGGAGCGCGATGCAGCCATGGGGCGCGAGCTGTGCGAGCATGTTCTGCTGTGCGTATACAAGGTGGCCGAGAACGCCGATGACTCCGACGGCGATCTGGGCGCCCTGGTGGACGAAGTGCAAGCCCTGCTCCTGGAAGCTTTGCGTGCCAGCCCACCGCCTGCCGCTTGGCTGGACCGCTGGTTCAAGCTCATGGAGGCCGACCCCTGGGGTTCGTGGTCCGAGTCCACATTGCTGGCTGCTGCCGGCCCGGCCGTCCGGGCCCGCTATGCCGAGCGTGCGCGCGCAGACTGGCAAGCCTGGCAAAGCAGCCATCCCAGAAAGAACGACGCCAGAAGCCGCCATGACACGGGTTATGACAGCCAGCGCGAAATCCTGCGCAGCCGTTATCTGAGAAGCATTGCTGCCGAGGACGATCCGCGTGCCCTGCTGCAGGCCATGGCCTCGAGCGCCGAGACCGAGAATGACCATATCGAACTGATCCAGCTCTGCGAAAACCAGGGCTGGCATCGTGAGGCCCTGCAGTGGGCGCAGGCCGGCGTGCAGAGGCAGCCGCGCAGCCGATTCTGCGAGGATGCCTTGCTGCGCTGCTATGAGCGCGACGGGTGGGATGACGAGGCGCTGGCCATCCACCGCAAGCGCCTGCAGGAATTCCCGGATGTACAGGCCTACCGTGCCACGCTGGCTGCTGCCGAGCGCGCGGGGCGCGATCGCGCCGCCTACAGAGCCGAGCTGTTTGCCTGGGCCGAGCAGTGCGAACAGGCCGAGGTCAAGGTCGAGCGCAAGCGGGCTTCAGGCAGACAGGCTGTGCTGCCGAATGTGAGAACGCGTGTGCAGTGGCTCATGGCCGATGGGGAGCTGCAGGCGGCCCTGGCCCTGGTTCAGCCGGGCCGGAACGTGTGCTCTGTCCAGGCCCTGGAGGCCCTGGCCTACAAGCTGCCAAAGCCGCAAGAGGGGGAGGCCGCAAGCCTGCTGCAACAGGTGTTGGGCACAGTCATGGACATGGCGAGCTCCCCTTATGCCAGGCCTTTGGAGCTGGTGGCCGAGGTCCTGAAACGCCTGCCGCAAGACCAGGGCCAGGCCTGGCTGCAGAGCCTGCGCACGCAGTACAAGAGCAAGCGCAATTTCATTGCTGGGCTGCCCAGCGCGCCAGCGTAGGGAGCGCAAGCAGGCTCCATGGCCGGTTCCAGGGCGGTTTGCGCCGCAGAGCGCGGGCTGGCGAGACTTGCTACCATGTGCCGAGACCGGCTCTGTGCCCATTGCCGCCCCGTTATTGCGCCAAGTCCTGGACGATGATTCTGTGAACTCTTACGCCCACACCGCGGGCTTGCACGATCAACCGGTTGCCTGGCAAGGGCTGAGACAGGTTGTCATACTGCAATCCCTGTCCGATCAGCGCCTGGCCGAGCTGGCCGAGCAGTGCAACTGGCAGCAGCTCAATGCTTTGCAGACCGTGCAGGGCCCGTGGCAGGATCAGCGCCTGTACATGCTGATCAGCGGCGGCCTGCGCGTGATCTCGTACACCGCCAGCGGCAGGGGGCTGATGTTGGGCGAGATCGAGCCGGGACGCTTCTTCGGCGGCCTGCCTGCGGAGTGCGAGGCCTTGAACATGTCCCTGGTCGTCGAGGCCAGCGAGTCCAGCCTCGTGGCCTCGCTCTCGCATGAGGACGTGGAAAAGCTGCTCATGAACGAGCCCTCGGTGCTGCGCTCCTTCATCAACCGCCTCAGCAATCTGGCGACCACGCTGGCGCAGCGCGTGGTGGATCTTGGAACCCTGAGCGTGCGCAGCCGACTGCATGCGCGCCTGCTGCTGCTGGCGGAGCGCGCAGGCGTCAGCGAGGGGCAGGCCCTGCTGTCGCCTGCGCCCAGGCAAAGCGATCTGGCCTTGCTGCTGGGCACCAGCCGCGAAGAGGTGGCGCGAGAGATGTCGCGCCTCATGCGCCTGGGCCTGCTGCGCCGCGAAGGGCGTCAGCTGCGCATCTGCCATGTCGAAGGCCTGCGCGTCTTGCTTGAGGATGCGCGCTGAAGTCGATGATTTGGCAAGAGCGTAAAACCAGGATTGATGTTTCTGTATATTTGTCGTAGGGCGTGAGAAAACGCACAGACCGCGGGCGGGCCCATGGCGCACAGTAGAGCCATGTCGGATGCAGCTTCCTGCATTCACCGCTTGAAAGGACTGGATATGCGTACTCTTTATTCCGTGCTCGCCGTTGTTGCCCTGGGTGTTGCTGGCTCGGCCATGGCCCAGCAGGCCGAAATCTCCACCGTCAGCAAGGCTGGTTTGAGCCGTGCCGAAGTGCAGGCCGATCTGGAGATGTGGCATCGCGCCGGCATGACCTATCTGCCTTCGGCCTCGGCCGTGCCCGAGATCGTGGACTCGCCTGCCTACCAGCAAAGTCTGGAGCGCTACCAGCAACTGCGCCAGGGCCCGGCCTATCGTGAAGCCGTGGCCAAGCTGCAGTCGCAAGGCCCTGTGGCCGGAGAGTAAGCAAAAGACACAGGCCTGCTCGCGGACATTGGGTCGGCCTTTTTTGCTATCTATAAAATAGCTTGCTGCGCATGTTGTTGAAGCGCTGCAAGCTATTTTTGTGAATTTTCTCGTCGATTTTCCCGATCCGCGCCATGCCCTGGCACCCAGGATGCGCCATGCCTTTGCCCGCCCGCTGCGCGTGCTCGCCGCGCATGGGCTGAGCCAGGTGGTGCCGCTGCTGCATGAGGTGCAGCAGGCTGCCGAATCCGGCCTGTGGTGTCTGGGCTGGCTGCGCTACGAAGCGGCTGCAGCCTTCGATCCCGTCTATGCCCAGGCCGTGCATGCGACTGCGCCCGGCAAGCCGCTGGCCTGGTTTGCGCTGTTCGAGGGGCCAGGCGACTGGCCTGCGACGCTGCCGGTTTGCGCGCATCCTCTGGTTCAATGGCAGCCGGGGCTGGAGCGTCCGGCGTTCGATGCGGCGATTGCACGCATCCAGGAAGCGATCGCGGCCGGAGACTGCTACCAGATCAACTACACCGCCCAGTTCCAGGGCCTGCTGCATGCACCGTCGCCGCAGCAGAACCTGGCCTTGTTCGCGGCCATGCGCGCGGCCCAGCCCTCGGGCTATCTGGCCTGCGTGGACAGTGGCGAGGAGCAGATGCTGTCGGCCTCGCCCGAGCTGTTCTTCGACTGGGATGGGCACCGGTTGCTCACGCGGCCCATGAAGGGCACGGCCGCGCGCGGCGCAACGCCTGCGCAGGACCAGGCGAGCCTGCAGGCCATGCTGGCCTCTCCCAAGGAGAGGGCCGAGAACGTGATGATCGTGGACCTGTTGCGCAACGATGTTTCGCGCATTGCCGAGCCCCATAGCGTGAAGGTGCCCCGCCTGTTCCATGCCGAAGCCTTGCCTGCGGTATGGCAGATGACTTCCGATGTGGAGGCGAGGACGCGCGCCGGCACCCGCCTGGCCGATGTCTTTCAGGCCTTGTTTCCCTGTGGCTCGATCACGGGTGCTCCCAAGCTGCAGGCCATGAAGCTCATACGCGAGCTCGAATCCGGGCCGCGCGGCGTGTACTGCGGCGCCCTGGGCCTGGTGCGGCCCGGCGCGGAGCCCGGCCGCCTGCATGCCACCTTCAATGTGCCCATACGCACGGCCCAGGTCGAGGGCGCTGTCGTGCGCTGCGGCATCGGCAGCGGCATCACCTCGGGGTCCGGTGCCGATGCGGAGTGGCTGGAGTGGCAGCACAAGCGCGCCTTTCTCTCCAAGGTATGAGTGCCCATGGACTTTGAAATTATCGAAACCCTGGCGTTGCGCAGCGGCGCTTTCCTCAACCTCGACCGCCATCTGGCGCGCATGCAGGCTGCGGCCCTGCACTTTTCCCGGCCCTGGCCCGGGGAGGCCCTGGCACGGGCGCTGCAGGCGCTGGGCCAGGCCCATGCGCATGGCGACTGGCGCGTGCGCCTGGCGCTGGATGGCGCAGGCCTGGTGCACACCCAGGCTGTGGTCTTGCCGCCCACGCCGGCGCCGGTGCGCCTGGAGTTGGCGGCCAGGCCCATGGAGAATGCCGTGGCGCGCGGGCCCTGGGTGGCGTTCAAGACCTCGCGGCGCGGACATTACGAAGTGTTTGCTCCCACGCAGGCCGGTATTTTCGACAGCGTGCTCTACAACGAGGATGGCGAGATCACCGAAGCCACGCGTGGCAACCTCGCCATGCATCTCGATGGCCGCTGGGTCACGCCGCCGCTGGCCTGCGGCCTGCTGCCCGGCGTGGGGCGGGCCCTGGCGCTGGAGCAGGGGCGGCTGCAGGAGCAGGTCGTGCTGCTGCAGGATGTGCGGCGTGTACAGGCCTGGGCTTTCATCAACAGCCTGCGCGGCTGGCTGTCGGCCAGTCTGGAGCCAGCGTCGGGGTGAGTCCGCTCATGCCTGGGTCATGGGCTCGATGCGATAGACGCAGCGCGAGCCGTCGGCAAGCAAATGCTGCTCGCGCTGCACCCGGGCCCCGGGGCCTGCAATGGCCTGGAAGATCTGCAACTCCGAGCGGCAAAAATTCTGGCAGGCCTGGGCCGCAGCGCAGATCGGGCAGTGGTCCTCTATGAGCAGCCAGCTTCTGCCATCGGCTTCCAGCCGCGCCATATAGCCTTCCTCGGTGCGCACAGCAGCCAGTTGCTCCAGGCGCCGGCCCAGGGATCTGGCATGGCAGCGCTGGCGGTAGCTGTCCAGCATCTCGGCTTCGCGCCGGGCGATGAGCTGCTCCAGCCCCGGCTCGCCAAACACCTGGCGCACCTGCTGGATCAGCTGCACGCTGAGCTGGGCATGGGCATCGGGAAAGCGCTGGTGGCCGGCAGATGTGAGAAACCAGCGCTGGCGCGGCCGGCCTGCCGTGGCCGAGGCCTGAAGCTCGCCGGCCAGCCAGCCCTGGGCCACGAGCTTTTGTATCTGCTGGCGTGTGGCCTCGACAGTCAGGCCCAGGGCCTGAGCCATCTCGGCCGTAGTGGTGGGGCCCTGGGTCTTGAGGCGCTGCAGCAGACGGTCGGCAGTGGGGGTGTCTGAATTCTCCAAGTTTTCTCTTGTGTAATTCATGATGTGTTCATAATATACAAGAAACTACTTGGATAATAGGCCTTGGTGCCTTTTCTGGCTATCGATTCCCCATGACTTCCTCTTCTTCCGACACCACGGCTTCCTGGGGCCAGCTGTTCAGCGGCCGCAACGGCTGGCTGGCCCTGGCCTTGACGGGGGGCGTGGCCTTGCACGCCATCAATGTACATATCGTGACCACGGTCCTGCCTTCGGTGGTGGCCGACATCGGCGGCCTTGACTGGTATGCCTGGAGTACCACGCTGTTCGTCGTCGCCTCCATCATCGGCGCGGCGCTGTCCGTGCGCGTTCTGGCGGCACTCGGGCCGCGCGGCGCCTATCTGCTGGCCCTGGCCTTGTTCGTGCTGGGCTCGGCGGCCTGCGCGAGCGCGCCCTTCATGGCCTGGCTGCTGGCCGGCCGCAGCGTGCAAGGCCTGGGCGGCGGCATGCTGGCCGCACTCAGCTATGCGCTGATCCGCGTGGTCTTTGCTCCCCGCCTGTGGCCGCGTGCCGTGGCTCTGGTCTCGGGCATGTGGGGCGTGGCCACGCTGTGCGGGCCGGCCGTGGGCGGCCTGTTTGCCCAGGCCGGGCATTGGCGCTGGGCGTTCTGGGCGTTGCTGCCGGTCGCGGCCTGGCAGGCCTTTCTGGTCATCTGGCAGCTGCGCGGCAAGACGGAGCGTCAGCAAGACACGCCCCAGGTGGCCTTGCTGCAGATCGCCTTGCTGGCGGCCTCGGTTCTGGCCGTGGCCGGGGGAAGTCTGTCCGCCCGGCTGCTGTGGCAGGGCCTGGGCGTGGCCCTGGGGCTGGGTCTGGGCGCAGCGGCGATTGCGGTGGACCGGCGCAACCAGGGCGGGCGCGGCGTGTGCCTGCTGCCCGATGGCGCAACCGATACGGGCACGGCCCTGGGCGGCATCTATGCCTGCGTGGCCTTGCTGCTGCTGGGCACGACCACCGAGATCTTCGTGCCGTATTTTCTGCAGACCCTGCATGGGCTGTCGCCGCTGGCTGCGGGCTATCTGACGGCGGCCATGGCTGCGGGCTGGAGCGCGGGCTCGCTGCTGTCCTCGGGCCGCAGCGGTGTCATGACACTGAGGCTGCAGCGCGCAGGCCCCGTGCTGTGCGCGGTCAGCCTGGTGGCGCTGGGGGTGCTGGTCCCTCTGAATGCTGCGGCCTGGTCGCCCGCCTGGCTGCTCGGTCTGCTGGCCCTGGCGCTGGGCGGTGTGGGCGCGGGCGTGGGCATGGGCTGGCCGCATCTGCTCACGCGGGTGCTCACGGTGGCGCCCAGGGGGCAGGAGGACATGGCCTCGGCTGCGATCACCACGGTGCAGCTCTATGGCATGGCCGTGGGCGCGGCGCTGGCCGGCCTGGTGGCTAACATGGCGGGGCTGACTCAGCCCGGCGGCGTGGCCGGTGCGCAAAGCGCGGCGGTCTGGCTGTTCGGGCTGTTTGCCCTGGCGCCTGCCTATGCGGCCTGGCTGATTCACCGGGCGCTCAGATAGTCGCAGCGGGCTTGCCCGCAGCATGAGCAACCGTCGGGCAGCTCAGGACGAGCTGCCCGACGGTTGGCTCCCAAAGCCAAATCAAACGACTCTTTTCAGCTGTGCGGGCTGCATGCCTGCAAGTGCGCGGCCAGAGCTTGGCGTAATCGATTGATTTGGAAATGGACTGAGAGCGTGCTTACATGTACGGCACGCCGTAGTAGTCGTTGACGCGGCGGCCGTACTCATCGTTGTAGCTGGGGGCGGCACCCTGGTCGTAGCGCGGAGCCTTCTCCAGCTGATCCCTGCTGAGCGAGACCACGTAGCCGCCCAGGTCGGGGCTGTACTTGAGCGTGCTCCAGGGCAGGGGATAGCGGTCCGTGCCTATGCCCAGGAAGCCGCCAAACTCCATGACGGCGTAGCGGACCTGACCCGACAGGCGGTCGATCTTCAGACTCTCCACCGTGCCCAGCTTCTCGCCGCTGGGGTTGTACACATGGGTGCCGTTGATCTGTTCCGAGGAAATGATGCTAGATACGGTATTGGGTGTGGTCATTACTTTCTCCAGTTGATGAGGAATGAAAGCACCGAGATGGCTGCCGTGGACAGTCAAGCCAGAAACGGATGGATAGTCTTGACTACCTGTTCTGCTGGCGTCAGTGCTTGATGTGGAAGCGATGCGCTTCGGTTCCTACGTTATGCGTATGAGCGGCTGGAGGCCGTAGTCGACGGGACCCGGGGCATGTAGGAGATGCCTTGGAGTGGGGTGGGCCAAATGGGCATGCGCAGTCCTCCATGGCCTTAGAACGTGTTTACGATCTCTACGCTGCCGCGTTGGAGCGCAATCGGGATGAGTTCAAAGCGATGGGGCGCAGCTTGCACCGGGGTGCAAGCAAGCTTTAGCGCTAGAAAATAGCCCGATTTCGCTCCAACCCTTCGGGCCAGTGGCTTTGCGGGCGGTCTGCAGCGTTGCGAATCCTCGCAATAGCACGGCTATTGCTGCGGTGTCGCGCCTTGCATCCCATCCCGCACAGACACTGGCGCGGTACCGAGGAGATCGTAAACACGTTCTTACGTACTGCGCCATGGCACTGGGCCATGGCACTGCATCATGCGTGGGTGGGCGGGCCGGGGTTATGCGCTGCGCTGGCGCTGCTGGCTCTGGATGAAAGCTGCAAACACCTGGGCCAGCTGGCGTACGGGGGCTGCGTCGGGCGGCCAGGCCTGCAATCGGGCCAGGGCCAGGGCCGTGGCTTCGAAGCTGGAGAGCTGGCCTGGCGCATGGGCCTTGCGTATCGCATAGGCCGAAGCCGGTGTCTCGCTCAGGGCCAGGCGCGGCAGGGATTGCAGTCCAGGGTTGATGAACAGCATCTTGCGGCTTTTGCGCCAGGTACCGTCGAGCACGACCAGGCGCAGCACTTCGGGCTGGCACGGCCAGGGTGCGGGCAGGGCCGGGGGCTGGATCAGGCCCAGGCTGGTGTTCTGGACATCGGTCTCGGGATACAGCAACAGGCTGTGGCGCGGCCGTGCGCCAGGCTCCCAGGGGGCGTGCAGGGCCTGGTGCAGCAGGCCGGCCTCAAAGCGCTCGCCGATCAGCAGGCGGCTGTGCGGCAGGCAGGCGTGCAGCAAATGGCCCGTGCCCTTGGCTTCGTGCACCTCCAGCGGGTGCATGAGTATCAGCACCTCCAGGCAGTGCGCAATGGGCACGGCCAGAGCGCAGATGCAGGTCTTCAGGGCACGTGCGCAATGCGGGCAGCGCTGGCGTGTGGTCGGCTGCAGTGCATTCATAAAAAGGAGCTGTTAGCGCTTGCCATACCTAGATCTCAGGCATAAAAGTGCTTGAAATCCATGAGTGGCAGGCGCTTGCAGCTATGAATTCAATTAGCGCTAAAAGGCATGGATCATGTCTTGTCCCGGTCGGCATCGGGCTGGATCAGCAGATTGCGGCCCGCACCCCAACCCGCAACGGCTGCACCCAGGCTCAGCGCAATCACCAGCCAGGCCGTGGGTAGGTAGCTGCCCGTGATGCCGCGCAGCATGCCTACGAGCAGAGGGCCGAACGCTGCCAGCGTATAGCCCCAGCCCTGGGCCATGGCCGAAAGCTGGGCCGTGATCTGGGCGTTGCCGCTGCGCATCACGATGATGCTGAGCGCCAGCGCAAATGTGCCGCCCTGGCCCAGGCCGAGCACCACGGCCCAGAGCCACAGCAGGTCGCTGACAGGCCCCCACAGCAGACCCAGAAAGGAGGCCAGGGTCATGCTCAGAAGACCCAGGGCCAGGCCGCTCTGCCCGCGCAGGCGTGCGGCCAGCGGCGGGGTGAACAGGCTGGCCACGAGCTGCATGAGAATCGAGATGGCCACCAGATAGCCGGCCGTGGCACTGTCGATGCCGCGTTCGCGCAGTATGGGGGCGAGCCAGCCCATGACCATGTACGCCAGCGCCGATTGCAGGCCCATGAACAGCGTGACCTGCCAGGCCAGGGCATTGCGCAGCAAACCTGCCCTGGGGCTGCCTGCATCCTGGGGCTGGGCCGGGGGGCGCGCGGCCTGGGGCACCCAGACCAGCCAGGCCACAACCGCGGGCAAAGCCCAGAAGGCCAGCGCATAAGGCCAGGCGCCGTCGAACCAGTGCATTTCCATGGGCACGGTGAGAGCGGTCGCCGCCGAGGCGCCGGCGCACAGGGCCAGGGTGTAGAGACCCATCATGAGCGCAGTCTGCCTGGCAAAGCTGCGCTTGATCAGCGTGGGCAGCAGCACATTGCTCATGGCGATGCCGGCACCCGCGAGCACGGCCGAGGCAAACAGCATGGGCAGGCTGCCTGCAGCACGCAGCAGTGTGCCCGTGGCGATCAGCGTCAGCGCGGCCAGCAGCACGCGCTCCATGCCGAAGCGGCGCGCCAGCGCTGGCGTGGGCACGCAAAACAGGCCCAGGCACAGAATCGGCAAGGTGGTCAGCCAACTGGCGCCGCTGGAGGACAGGCCGGTATCGCGCATGACCTCGGGCAGCACCACGGACAGACTGCCGAAGACCGGACGCAGGTTGAGGGCGATGAGCAGCAGACTCAGAGCCAGCAGCCATTGGCTGGCCGGGGCCGCGATTGCTGGGGCGTTGGGGGAGGTGGACGAAGGCAGTGCTGTCATGGTCGCAGCACTGTATTGCATGCCGCAGCGCCTTGCAGGCCCGGGGGAAAAGCGTGCCGGACCCTCAGGCCGGACTGGCGCGCGGCAGATCACCACATGGCGGCCAGTGCATCAGCGTAATGCCTGCGCATGCCGGCTGAGCATTGCCTGCAAGACCTGAAAAAGAGAGTTGTCAGCACTCGCCTTTACCACCCAGTCCATAGGTGCAAGCTGTGGGATCAAACCAGCCATTGCTTTTGTGAAAAAAATAGGCGTTTTCATCCTCAGACCATTCGATTGAGCCAGTTCCTCCTGATCTGATCGTCCACTCGGCGATTCCAAAATGGTTGAAATAGGCGGTTCCACTTGCATAACATGAGCTCCACCGTTCATGCTCGCCGAATCGGCGAGGCACAAGATCAGCTTTAAGAAAAAAATTCTCAATCTGCTTGACTGTAGGTTTGAAAAGAGCGCACCTCTTGTTCAAATCCTCTATTTCAGGGCTGGAGTTTCTTCCGGATTCAAGAATCACTATATTATTGACTTGTTTGGAGCTTGCCTGGGACGGGGCAATAAAGCAGAGCGCTGAAATCAAGAAAAATATAATTTCTTTAATGAATAACATGTTCATTTATCCGTTGGGGAGTGGTCGTTTATTTTTTTACGCGTTGATTTCTGAAAGTTCCTAATGCTTTTGTGAATGGTATTCATACCATGCTGGATAGGGTTTTTCTGGGAAATATTGCTTTTAGCACTCACCTTTATCGCCCAGGCCATAGGTGCAAGCCGTAGGGTCAAGCCAGCGATTGTATTTGTAAAAAATATAAACATACTCATCTTCACTCCACTCGATGGCGCCCGTTCCTCCCGATCCTATCGTCCAGTTGATTTTTCCAAAATCTTCGAATTCAGCAGTCCCACTTGTGTAACATGAGCTCCATCGCTCATGGCTTAGTCGTCGAGGTGCAGAGTAAGCTTTTAAAAGATAGTTTTTAACCTGCTTGATGCTCGGCTTGAAAAGAAGGCATTCCTTGTTTAACTCCTTTATTTCTGGGTTGGCATTTATTCCGTATTCTAAAATCTTTATGCTTTTTATTTGTCTGGCTGTTGCCTGGAATGTCGTAAATAAGCATGCTGCCGCAGTAGATGCTAATAGGAGTTTTCTATGTGATGCCATTTTTTTCTATTATTTTGGTTGAGTTTTCATACGGAAATATTTGCCTTTTTAAAAGTCTCTTGTTCTCCATGTGATTTCAAGAAATTTCCTAAAAAAATTAAAATTGACCGCTGTCAGCACTCACCTTTATCACCTAGTCCATAGGTGCAAGCTGTGGGGTCAAACCAGCGATTATGTTTGTAAAAAACATAGGAGTATTCATCGTTGTTCCACTTGATTGCACCCTCTCCCCCAGATCCGACTGTCCATTTAATCGTTCCAAAATTCTCGAATTCGGCAGTTCCACTTGCATAACATGAGCTCCATCGCTCATGCAAACCAAATTGTTTAGGAGCAGGGTAAGCTTTTGAAAGATAGTTTTTAATTTGCTTAATAGTCGGTTTGAAAAGGGCGCATCCCTTGTTTAAATACTCTATTTCTGGATTGGCATTTAATCCAGATTCAATAATGATTATATTATTGATTTTCCTTGCTGTTGCCTGGGACGGAGAGGAAAAACAAAGAACTGCAATGAGGGTGAATAAAATATTTTTATAACTTACCATTGTGCCGTTCTCGCTTCGGTTGCATTTTTTCTTCCAATTTCTGGATGTCTATAGACTTCTTGCATGGAAACACCCAATGTTTCTACAAGTTCTTTGATTAACCATTTTAGAGAATCTTGTTGTGCATCGGTTAATGGGACATAGACTTCTTTTTTCGGATCCCCTGGAGCTTCGCCAACGCACTCTATGCCTATGGAGTCGGCATTGGAAGGATACCGGTCGGGCCAAATTTTTTGTTCTTCACTTTTATGCAAAGCCTCCACTGCTGCTATGAAGGGCTTTTTAGTCATCAAAATCTGCGCATGCTTTAGTTCAGTTGGCGTGCACTTTTTGGTGTTCAAACAGCGAGACTGCATCAATCCAACATGATTGGTGACTCTATAAAGCGATGCTGTCTGATATATGGTGCCATTCTTGTCAATTAAAAAATGTGCGCCATTTGGTGTTATTTTTAGGTCCGAATAGGAATGGAAAGTACTCGATGCCATGGGAGCACCAGTTTGGTGAACCACAATTCCATTGACTGCATTCATTGTTCCACGTTCGATTCGTGGAAAAATCTTGATAATGATTTTTGTGGCATCAACAAGACCGTCTTTGGTGATGTACAGCATGAGCGCCTCACTAAATTTCGCAGTTTTTCTTGATATCGAACACTGCCGATACCGTGCCACCGCAGCCGCCCTGGGCGTTCTGGATGGTGTATTCCTGCTTCACACGTGCAAAGGACAGACTGACGGTTTCTCGCGGCAGTCGCATCGTGTTGACTGAAACTGGCATGACCCCGGTCACGATGACATCGCCCATTGTGATCTTCAGGTATTCGAGAGGGCTTCCACCTGCTTTTCGCACGATGAGGGTTGCTGTTTCTATATGTTTGCCGGTTAAACAGTATTTCAGCAGATTGGGGCTGGCTCGATCTAGGTAATGGTCGAAGAAAAGATCGCTGACTGTCGCCTTGCCGGCACCGCCACCACTGCCAGTGTGCATGGATGATTCTTGACTTATCTCCCATGCCCAGCTGATGACTTCAATCTCACCTTGATGGTTTGCATCCTGCGCCTCTCCGGAAATACCGGTCAGCTTTAAGAATATGTCTTGTGCCATGTATCTCCCTTGGAAAGTGATGGAATCGCTGCGCATAAGCAAGGCACTCACACTATAGGGAGGCGTTCAATATTCCAAGTGAACAATTTTTAATTCAATGAATTCAAAGGCTTGCAACCCGGAGTCTTTGAAATTCAGGAGGAATGCTGCAATCAGGTGTGAATGTCTGTGTTCACGCCTGCTTTGCTTAGGCTTTCGATATATCAGATGGTCTTTCCAGAAAAATGGAAATCTAGATTTATGTTTATTGACCGGGTGGCAGAAGGCCAAGTGTGGAAGCCATGGGAATTGGAGAAAGTCCAATGGAGGAAGCGTGATGCCTGGCTCTGGATTTAGATAGATGTCACAGCCCGGGCCATTCTGGGCGTATACCAGTGCTCCTGGGGAGCGCAATCTCCATGACGGCGGAGCCTGTATCTGAAGAGCGTTGTCGGAGCGGTCAAGAGAAAAAGCGGCAGATTTTCTTGTCTCTTGCTCACGCTGATGAAAAGGCGTCGCGCCATGGCTCGGATGCCCATGGCCGGCGCAGGTTCAAAGATGACGGCTGGCGCGCCACTGTCCCAGAGGCGAAAAGACAGGGCGCGCGCAGCGGGGCGAGCCCGGGGTGCTGCTACAGCCGACCCTTGTAGTAGCAGGGCTTGTCCATGTCTGCAATCTCCACGCTGAGCTGGACCATGATCCCGGCGGGCTGGGGCGTGAGCCGGTGCAGCACCTCGGCCATGGCGTCGGAGAGCTCTTTCTTGGCGGCATCGCTGCGGCCTGCGAGCAGGCGCAATTGCACATGCACAAAGCCGCGGTTCGCGGGGCTGGTGCCGATCTCGAAATCGCTGATACGCAGCAGGCGGGCCTTGACGTCGGCCTCATCCTGAATGCTGGGATGGGCGCAGACCACGGCATTGAGGGCGGTCAGCAGTTCGCGGCCCGGCAGGCCGGCGAGGTTGTCGGTGTACTCCACATAAAGATGGGGCATGAAGGTCTCCAGGGGGAAAGTCGGGTGAAGGTGCTCTTAGTCCGCGTTCTTACACCTTCTGGGTCGGGACATGGTGGCGCAACTCCACCTGGCGGTTGGCCTCGTTCACGAATACCAACTGGGGCTGATGGGCGGGAACGTCTTTTTCATGCACCTGAGCAAAGGCCGCAATGATGAGCAAATCGCCCACGGCCGCACGGCGCGCGGCTGAGCCGTTGACCGAGATCATGCCGCTGCCGCGTTCGCCCTTGATCGCATAGGTGACGAAGCGCTCGCCGTTGTCTACGTTCCAGATATGGACTTGTTCGTTTTCGCAGATGTTGGCTGCGTCGAGCAGGTCTTCATCGATGGCGCAGGAGCCTTCGTAGTGCAGTTCGCAATGTGTGGTCTTGACGCGGTGGATCTTGGACTTGAGCAGGGTACGGAACATGGTGTGTCTCTGTGGATTCGTTATGCAGGGGCTTGAGCCTTTTAGAACGTGAACACGCTCTCAGGGCGTAAGCACGCTCTTGTGCCTGGTGCGCAAGTCTATATGCAGCAGCCCCATGGCCTGCTGGGGCCTGGAACAAAACCGCAAAAGTGGCATGCAAGGCCATGGATTGCATGGGTAGTTGTTTTTCTGTCAATCCCGTGATTTCACTTATTTGTCATGTGAATTACGTGTAATCGCAGCAGTCCCTGGACATGGCCCACAGCCGGGTTGCCAGGGCTCTCAATGAATACAACCTTTGTTGACTAGCATGAAACGAACTCTTCTTGCCCTTGCCGCCATGACGCTCGCGGCTGCCGCTTCGGCCCAAAGCTCGGTGACCATTTTTGGCGTGGCCGATGCTTCCGTGGCCCGTATCTCCACCTCGGACAAAAGCGTGACCGGCCTGGCTTCGGGCGGCAACGCAAGCAGCCGTCTGGGCTTTCGCGGTGTGGAGGATCTGGGCAGCGGGCTCAAGGCAGGTTTCTGGCTTGAAGGCGGCCTGAGCATAGATGACGGTACCTCGGGCGGCTTCAAGTTCGATCGCCGCTCCACCGTGAGCCTGATGGGCAACTTCGGTGAAGTGCGCCTGGGCCGCGACAAGACTCCGGCCTACCAGAATCTCGAGAATTTCCATGCCTTTGGCGACACCGGCATGGGCGCCATCAACGGCCACAACCTGGTCAGCGGATCGGCTGCAGGTACGGCCGAGGGCTCCAACCCCAAGCGCTTCTCCAATGGCGTCAGCTACCTGCTGCCCAAGATGGGCGGTGTGTATGGGCAACTGAGCCACAGCTTTGGCGAGAAGGAGGGCAGCAACAGCCTGGCCAGCGCCACCGGTTTGCGCCTGGGCTATGCCAATGGTCCTCTGGATGTGGCGGCTGCCTATGAAATCGTGCGCGGCGGCACGGTCTCCACGGGTGTGGACTACAAGACCTACAACCTGGGCGCTTCCTACAAGTTCGGCGCCTTCACGCCCATGCTGCTGATCGCCTCGGATCGCGGCAACAACAAGCGCGTGGATCTGTACAGCGTGGGTGTCAAGGTGCCCCTGGGCGCGGGCGAGCTGCGCGCGGCCTACAGCATGTACAAGGACAAGAAGGCCGACGAGGCCGATTCCCAGCGCCTGGCTCTGGGCTATGGCTACAAGCTCTCCAAGCGCACGGAGATCTATGCGGCCGTGGCCCATATGAGCAATGACGACAATGCCTCGCGCAAGCTGGGCTCGTCGCTGAGCCCCACGCCCAACAAGGGCAAGAACATGACGGGCTACGAGATCGGGCTGCGTCATAGCTTCTAACAGCGACCCCTGAGCTGCTGCGCGGCTTCCCCTCTCTCGCAAGCGGGAGGGGGGCGGCATCTTCGCTGCGGGGCGGCCCTTGCCTGATGCCTCGGGGCTGCGTCTGCCTCCCGGGCCCTGCTCTCCCAGGGGGGAGAGTCTCAGAATGCCGCATCAAATGTTTTTGGCTGCAAGGTTTTAGCTCTCTGGTGGGGAAGCCATGAACCTGGATCAGCCGCTGCTTTGCCCCGTAGTCTCTACGGGGCATTTTTTATGTGCGGGCGCCGGGGCTGCGGCAGTCGAGTTCGCAGGCATCGCCCAGGGCTTCACGCCAGACACGTACGCGCGTGAGCTGCTCGCGCAGCGGCTCGGGCAGGGCGTGTGCGATGAACAGGCACAGGTTCTCCAGCGTGGGTGTGCCCAGGTCGGGCACCTCGTCGAGCATGTGATGGTCCAGGCGCTCGCGCACCTCGGCAAGGGCCTGGCGCAAAAAGCCGAGGTCCAGCACCATGCCCGTGGCCGCATCGCGGCTGCCGCTCAGAAAGACTTCGGCGTGGTAGGTGTGGCCGTGAATGCGGCGGCTGCCTTCGGCCTCGATTTCGCGGCGCAGCGTGTGGGCCGCATCAAAGAAAAAACGCTGGGAGATGGTGAACAGCATGGAGACAAAAAAGCGGTGGCTCAGCGAATGCCGCTGATCTTGTGGGTTTGCAGGCTCAGGCGCCAGCGCGGATCGGCCATGCAGGCGTCTATGCAGGCCTGGATGTTGTGGGCCTGCGCGGGTCCATCCATGGGCTGCAGAAAGCGCTGGGCAAAGCGGCCGGTGCTGGCCATGGCATCCAGCTCGAAGCCGGGCTGGGGCCAGACCAGCTTGAGCTCCTGGCCTTCTTGCTGCACCCAGGGCGCGCCGGCCTTGGGGCTTACGCAGATCCAGTCCAGGCCCGGCGGGGCGGCCAGGCTGCCGTTGGTCTCGACGGCAATCCGAAAGCGCCGCGCGTGCAGGGCCGCGATCAAGTCCTCGTCGACCTGCAGCAAGGGCTCGCCGCCCGTGAGCACGACCAGGCGGTGGCCGGCTTCGGGCGCATCGCCGGCCGGCCATTGGGCTTCGATCTGCGCGGCCAGCAGCGCGGCATGCGCATACTTGCCGCCAAGGCTGCCGTCCGTGCCCACGAAGTCGGTATCGCAGAACTGGCAGACGGCACCGCTGCGGTCTTGCTCGCGGCCGCTCCAGAGGTTGCAGCCCGCAAAGCGGCAGAACACGGCGGCCATGCCGGCCTGTCCGCCTTCGCCCTGCAGGGTGTAGAAGATTTCCCTGACGCTATAGCTCATGGCTTGAAGGCCTTTGCGGTAGGCGGCACGACGATGGTGGGCGCTGCAGGAGCGGATGTCCGGGGCCAGTCGCGGCTGAAGTGCAGGCCCCGGCTTTCGCGCCGCAGCTGGGCCGAACGCACGATGAGGTCCGCGACCTGCACCAGGTTGCGCAGCTCCAGCAGATCGCGCGAGACGTGAAAGTTCGCATAGAACTCGGCGATCTCGCCCTGCAGCAGTGCAATCCTGTGGGCCGCGCGCTCCAGCCGTTTGTCGGTGCGCACAATGCCCACATAGTCCCACATGAAGCGGCGCAGCTCGTCCCAGTTGTGGGAGATGACCACGCATTCGTCGGGGTCGGTGACGCGGCTGTCGTCCCAGGCGGGCAGGACCAGGCGCCCCTGGCTGGCGTGGCCGGCCTGGGCAATCGCCTGGGCGGCAGCGCGCGCAAACACCATGCATTCCAGCAGGGAGTTGCTGGCCAGGCGGTTGGCGCCGTGCAGGCCCGTGCAGGCGGTCTCGCCTATGGCGTAAAGACCGGCGAGATCGCTGCGGCCTGCAAGATCCGTGAGCACGCCGCCGCAGCTGTAGTGGGCTGCGGGCACGACCGGTATGGGCTGCCTGGTGATATCGATGCCAAGCCCTGCGCAGCGCGCGAGGATGTTGGGAAAGTGCGCGTGCAAGAAGGCCGGGCTCTGGTGGGAGATGTCGAGGTGTACGCAGTCCAGGCCATGCCTTTTCATCTCGAAATCGATGGCCCGGGCCACGATGTCGCGCGGCGCCAGTTCGGCGCGCGCATCGTGCCCGGGCATGAAGCGTGTCCCGCCTGCGCAAGGCGGCAGCAGCAGGCGCCCGCCTTCGCCGCGTACGGCTTCGCTGATCAGAAACGATTTGGCCTCGGGGTGGTAGAGGCAGGTGGGGTGGAACTGTATGAATTCCAGATTGGCCACGCGGCAGCCCGCGCGCCACGCGGCGGCAATGCCGTCGCCCGTGGCCGTGTCGGGATTCGTGGTGTAGAGATAGACCTTGCCTGCACCGCCGGTGGCCAAAAGCGTGTGCGCTGCACTCAGGGCCACGACCTGGTCACGTTCTGCGTCGAGCGCATACAGGCCCAGGCAGCGGTCAGGGCCTGCAAGACCCAGCTTGCGCGAGGTGATCAGGTCCACCAGCGTGTGCTGTTCTAGCACCGTGATGTTGGGCGTGGCGCGCAGATGCTCCAGCAAGGTGGCCTGAACTGCTGCGCCTGTGGCATCGGCCGCGTGGACGATGCGCCTGGCGCTGTGGCCGCCTTCGCGCGTGAGGTGCAACTGGCCCTGCTCTTCGGAGAACGGCACGCCCAGCGCGCGCAGCCAGGCGATGGCGGCGGGCGCGTTTTCCACCACGAAGCGTGTGGCGGCGAGATCGCACAGCCCGGCGCCCGCGACCAGGGTGTCGTCCACATGGGCCGCGAAGCTGTCGTCCTGGTCGAGTACGGCGGCGATGCCGCCCTGGGCCCAGGCGCTGGCGCCATCGGTCAGGGCACGCTTGGTGAGCAGGCCTACGCGGTGCGTGGGCGCGAGTTGCAGCGCGGCCGTGAGGCCGGCCAGGCCGCTGCCGACGATGAGAACGTCGAAATCCCGTGAAGCATGAACCATGGGTTGGGTGAGGAAGGTGGGCTCGCAGGCGGCGGGCTGCGGTGAATGCGGCTACACGGGGGTATAGGCGAGTCTGACGTAGATGGGCGCGAAGGCCTCGGCCTGGGTGATCTCTATGAGGGTTTCCTTGGCCAGCTCCAGCATGGCGATGAAGGTCACGACCAGAACCGTGGAGCCTTTCTCGGGCGAGAAGATGCGCTCGAACTCCACGAAGCGCTGGCCTTGCAGCTGCTTGAGGATCTGGCTCATGTACTCGCGCACCGACAGCTCCTCGCGCGTGATCTTGTGGCTTTGCACCAGCTTGGCGCGTTTCAGAATATCGCGCCAGGCCTCTTGCAGCTCGGAGATCTCCACATCGGGAAAGCGCGGCTGCAGGCTTTGTTCTATGTAGACCTGGGCCTTGAGAAAGTCACGTCCGTACTGGGGCAGCTGCCCCAGCTGCATGGCGGCCAGCTTCATCTGCTCGTATTCGAGCAGGCGGCGCACGAGCTCGGCACGCGGGTCCTCGGCCTCCTCGCCGTCCTCCTGCTTCTTGGGCGGCAGCAGCATGCGCGACTTGATCTCGATGAGCATGGCCGCCATGAGCAGATACTCGGCGGCCAGCTCGAGGTTGCGCTTGCGCACCTCCTCCACATAGACCATGTACTGGCGCGTGACATCCACCATGGGAATGTCGAGGATGTTGAAGTTCTGCTTGCGTATCAGATACAGCAGCAGGTCCAGAGGCCCTTCGAAGGCTTCCAGAAAGACCTCGAGCGCATCCGGAGGGATGTAGAGATCCTGGGGCAGGGCGAACAAGGGCTCGCCATAGAGGCGAGCCAGGGCCACCTGGTCGATGACGCCTGGTATGTCGTCCTCCCCCGCAGGTGAGGGCGAAGCCGGCAAGGCCGTTTCGTCACTCATGGTTTGCTATACAAAAAATAGCTGGTTGCGCTTGATGGATAAGCGCTTCAGCCTGTTTTTGCATGAAACGGTGTCAGGCCTTGGTCTGGTAGACGTAGGGCTTTTGCTCGACGCGGCCCGCACGCAGGTCTTCCCAGACCTCGGCATTCACGTTCTTGTCCCACAGCAGGGCCCGACCGGCCTGCTGCTGGCTGTCGAGCTCGGGGTTGGCCTTCTTCAAGTCGTTGATGAAGTTGGTGGTATCGGAGCGGTAGTCGGGGCGACGAAAGAATGACATAGACTGGAAACCTTTCACGGAATCCGCGATTTTACCGGGACACACGTTCATGAGCCTTGTTACCCGACTGGTGGCCGCTGCCGCCGCCGTTTTCGGCCTGCTGGCCGTGGCTGCTTGCGACCAGCAAAAGATCAAGGAGCTGGAGGAAGGCCTGTCCACCGAAGCCGATGTGCGCGCGCGCTTTGGCGAGCCCGAGCGCGTCTGGCCCGAGCCCGACGGCTCGCACACCCTGGAGTACAACCGCCAGCCCGCGGGCGCCCGCAACTACATGATCACCATCGGGGCTGACGGCAAGATGAGCGCGCTGCGCCAGGTGCTGGCCCCGCACAACTTCGAAAAAATCCAGCCCGGCATGAACGAGGAGCAGGTGCGGCGCATGCTGGGCAAGCCGGCCAAGGTCATGAGCTACCAGCTCAAGCAGGAAACCGACTGGGACTGGAACTATGTCGATCCTCCGACGCGCAATATGGAGTTCACCGTGACCTTCGACTTCAGCGGCCGCGTGCTGCGCACGGGCAGCCGGGAGAAGCTGCCGGACGGGCCTTGAAGCCCATCCCAGACCGGTCAATCATGGTGGCATGCCCCAGGGAAATTCTTTAGAATTCGGGTTTTCACCAGTGCTATCCGCAATGGTGGAGCGGCCGACCTGATCCGGGGCGGCCGAGAGTCCAAGCAGTCACCATCCCCGACATGTCCACATCCTCTGTTTTCGCTGCGGCAGCCGCGCCCGCCGCCTCGCTACGCCATGGTCTGTTCGAAGACCTGCAGGCCTTGTTCACGGGAACGCTTTTTGTGGGCATGGCCATGATGATGTTCGCCCAGGCGGGCCTGCTCACGGGCAGCACGGCAGGGCTGGCCTTTGTGCTGCACTACGCCACGGGCTGGTCCTTCGGCCTGATCTTCTTTTGCATCAACCTGCCGTTTTACTGGTTTGCCTGGACGCGCATGGGGCGGGCCTTCACGCTCAAGACCTTTGCCTGCGTTGGCGGCCTGTCGCTGATCACGGGTCTGGGCCCGCGCTTCATCCACATCGACTATCTGCATCCGGCCTTCGCGGCCATTGCAGGCGGCCTGCTCATGGGGGCGGGCGTGCTGTTTCTCGCGCGCCATCGCTCCAGCCTGGGCGGGGCGAACATCGCCTCGCTTTATCTGCAGGAGCGCTACGGCATGCGCGCGGGCAAGGTGCAGCTCATCATCGACTGCTGCGTGGTGCTGCTCGCGCTGTGGGTGGTGCCGCTGGAGCGCGTGGCCTGGTCGATACTTGCGGCCGTGATCATGGGCGTGTTTCTGGCCGTGAGCCACAGGCCCGGGCGCTACGTGGGGCAGTAAGTTCCTGTGGCGGCCGGGCCGGCCCTGGCATCAGGCCAGGGCAATGCTCTTGCTGGCGCTCACGGTCTGCCCTGCATCGTCCTTCCACAGCATCTGGAGCTCGCCGCTTTCGCGCGCCAGGAAGGTGAATTCGATATAGGGGTTTTGCGAGACCGAGATCCCGGGCTCCCAACTGAACAGCAGGTTCTGGCCCAGTCGGGCCTCGAAGTGCGTGACGATGTTGCGCGGGCGGATCTTGCCGGTTGCGGGGTCGGTGCGCAGACCGCTTTCCATGATGTGCTCCATCTGGGCGCGCACGCGCAGCATCTCGCCCTTCTTGGGCGTGGCATTGCTGATCCAGACGCGGGGTGGTTTGCTCATAGCTCTTCCTTGTCGCTCACATTCCGCAGCCGCTGGCGGCCACGGTCACGGCCTGCTTGGCGGCCAGGATCTTGCCGCTTTTCATGCGGGCCAGGGCGTGGATGGTCTGGGTCTGGGACAGGCGCACGCGCACGGCTGCCTCGGCCGTTCCGGCGGCGGCCGTGAACTGCAGGCGACAGGCCAGCGGAGAGGGGTTGAGGTCGGCAAGCACGATGATCTCCTCACACCATTCCTGCTCGCTCATGGGCAGGGTCACCTTGACCTTGACGGGCACGGCGCTGGGGTTGTCGGCCAGCATGGAGACATCGAGCAGCAGGCCTTCGGCCAGCGGCGTGGCGCCCTTGGTGAAGGCCGCCATCTGCTTGCTGAACTCGGCCGGATTCGGTGCCAGCGGTCCGACCAGCGGCGCCTTGGCCTGGGCCCTGGCCGCCGTGGGCCAGGCCAGGGCGGCGCCCGTGGCCGCCGCGCCCAGCACCAGGCTTCTGCGTGTGGTGTGGTTCATAAACTCATTCATTGTTTTGCTTTCACAAAGGCCGGAGACGGTGGGCAAGAGCCGCCTCGTGGCCAGGACGTGCTCCCCCTGAGAGCGTGTTCACGTTCTCAGGGGAGCTACCTCACACCCCGAGGAAGTCCTTGAACCGGGTATTGATCCAGTCGAAGTCTTCCTTGACCAGGTCCGAGGTGCGCACATCCATGTCGATCTGCGTCTGTATGACCTTGCCTGTGGGATCGACCTCGTACTCGAACTTGACCGAGATCTCTTCCTGCGGATCGCCGTTGACCATCATGTAGCACAGGTTGTCGGGCAGCAGCGGCGTGACCTCCTGGCCCGCGACGCGCTGGGCGATGTTCTTGGACACGATCTTGGCGATGTAGTTGGCCACGTGCGCGCTCTTGGGGTAGTGGCCGAACTGGTCCGAGATATGGCCCATGAGGTCGCCCACGAAATAGACGCGGTCATCGCTGTTGGCGTGGAACAGGCGCGGGTGCATGTCGGCCCAGCCCGTGGGCTTGCCGGCCGCATCCTTGCCGATCAGACCGGCATGCCAGACCATGTCCGCCGCCTGGTGGGGCGGCATGAGGATGGCATCGTCGAACTTGAACTCTCCGGCTGCGGTCTTGATGCGCTTGTTGAAGGGATCGACTTCCTGCACGCGGGCATTCGGCACGTGGGTGATGATGTCCGGGTACAGCTCCTCGAAGGCCTGCTTGTAGCCCGCGCCAATGGGCGCGATCTTGGGCTTGGGGTCGAGGATCAGGATCTTGCCGGGAATCTTGTTCTTCTTGATGTGCCAGGCAATCAGGCAGGCGCGTTCGTAGGGCGAGGGCGGGCAGCGGTGGGGCGGCGGCGGCAGCGTCATCACCAGGGTGCCGCCCTTGAAGTCCTTGACCTTTTGCTTGAGCGACAGCATCTCCTGATTCGGGATGTAGGCATTGGGGAAATGCGTGCGCGTGTACTCGATGGCCCGCAGATCGTTGCCGAACCAGGCGTCATAGGCATTGCGTATGCCGCCCGAGAGGATCAGAAAGTCGTACTCGATGAGGCCATGGGCCGTGCGCACCAGCTTCTGGTCGCGCTCGAAGCCTATGACCTCGGTCTGCAGCAGCTTATAGCCATAGCGGTTGGCCGGGCGCAGCATGTCGCGGTTGATGAAGTCGGTGTTCACGATGTCGATCAGCCACTTGTTGCTCATGGGGCCGGACCAGAAGGTCGCATTGCGCTCCAGCAGCACCACGTCGGCGTTCGGGATCAGCTCGCGCAGGTAGCGTGCCGCCGTGAGGCCGCCCCAGCCGCCGCCGCAGATCACGATGCGCGGGCCTTTGCCCTCGCGCGGCAGTATGCGCGATTCGCGCGTGATCACGGCGGGCGCTGCGAGCGCCAGGGACGGTGCGGTGGCGGCTGCGCCCAGGGCCAGGGCCGGGGGGCTGATCAGAAAATTGCGGCGTTTCATGACGGGAGATCCTCCTTGTGTGTTGTTGCATGGGCTTGCAGCCGGATCACGGCGAGCGCTCCCAAAACGATGCCCAGGCAAGCGGGCAGACTGGCGATAGCCAGGGTGGAAAGGCCGGACAGCCCTTGTCCTATGGAGCAGCCCACGGCCAGCACGCCGCCCAGACCCATGAGCAGGCCGCCCAGAATGGATGAGGCCAGGCGCTGGGGGCTGTCAAAGCCCTCCCAGCGCAGGCTGCGTGTGGCCAGGGCTGCGAGCAGGGCGCCCGCGAGGGTGCCGGCAGCCATGGCCGGACCCAGGCTGGCCTCGCGGCCCACGGCGAGCTGCAGGTAAAGCAAGCCCTCGGCCACGGGGCCGATGAAGCTCAGCGAAGTCAGTGCCACGGGCTCGAACGGGTCCACGCCCACATGGGCCGTGGTCCACCAGCCGGCTGCGACCAGTGCGCCAATGAGCATGGCGCTCAGCCACTGCACGGGGCTGCGGCGCAGGGCCGGGTGGCGCAGTGCATAAATCAGCAGGGCAAAGGCCGGCAGAGCTGCGGTGAGTAAAAGAGAGAGACCTGGGGTGAGCCCGCCGGCTTGCAGCTTCTGGTCCAGCGTGGCCTGCGCCAGCGTGATCTGGCCAAAGCCTTGCAGCCACAGGCGCAGGGGGGCGAGCACGCCGGTCAATGTGGCCTGGGCGGCGAGGCCCAGACACAGCAGGGTGACGAAGGCACGCAGGTTGCCGCCGGCCAGCAGCACCAGAGAGCGCGCGCCGCAACTGCGCGCGAGCGCCATGCCCGCGCCGAACAGCAGGCCGCCCAGCAGCGCTGCCGGCCAGGAAAAGCGGGCGCGCACGATCTGGGCCTGGCCCAGATCGAAAAGGCCGAAGAAGGCCAGGGCTTGAGAGGCCAGCAAGGCCACGGCCAGGGCCAGGGCAAAGGCCTGCAGCGCGGGGGCACCGCCAGCCTCTTGTTCGTGGGCGCGGCCTGCCCATTGGCGCAGGCCGCGCAGCAGGCAAAAGCGGCCCAGCCTTGCGGCCACGCCAAAAATGCCGCCCAGAAGAAATCCGGCCCACAACAGACTCATCGCCTGGGCGCTCCGAACATGTCGGCGCTGATGGCCGCATACCAGGCCTCGCCATACAGTGCCTCGGCGGCACGAAACCGCGCATCGCCATCCAGAGGGCTGACGCCGCCGGAGTCCGGCGCCTCGATGAGCTTGCCGTCCCGGGCGCGGTAGACGCCGGCCACCGAGATGCCGTAGCCCGGGCCTATGAGGCTGTAGCAGGTGTTGGCATAGGAGGCCTCGGGGCGCTCCTGGCCCAGCAGGTCGGCGGCAATCGCGGCGGCCGCGACCTTGCCCTGGGTGTTGGCGGCAAAGCCGGACTTGGGCATGGGCGCGGCAATCGTGGCATCGCCGAGCACATACACGCCCGCCACCTGAGAGGACTCGAAGCTCTCGGCCTGGATCGGAACCCAGCCGCTGGCATTCGTCACGCCTGCGCGTTCGGCGATGAAGCCTGCCTTTTGCGGCGGTATGACGTTGAGCACATCGGCCTTGTGGCGCGTGCCGAAGGCCGTCTCCACCTCGAGGCTGCCGGCATCCACGCGCAGGACCTGGCCGTCATCGGACTGCTTGACCCATTCGATCATGTCGCCATACATGGCCTTCCAGCCCTGCTGAAACAGGGCCTGCTTGGAGAAGCTGTCCTTGGCGTCCAGCAGCAGGATTTTGCTGCGCGGCTTGTGCTGCTTGAAGTAGTGGGCCACCATGGCCGCGCGCTCGTAGGGGCCGGGCGGGCAGCGAAACGGGTTGTCGGGGATGGCCATCACGAGCAGGCCGCCATCCTTCATGGCCTCCAGCTGGCTGCGCAGCAGCAGGGTCTGGGTGCCGGCCTTCCAGGCGTGGGGCGCCTTGTCGGCCGCCGCCTCGTCATAGCCTTGCAGCGCGCCCCAGCGCATGTCCACGCCGGGCGAGAGCACCAGCCGGTCCCAGTGCAGCACCTGACCACTGGAGAGCTTGACGCTGCGCGCAGCCGCATCCACCTCGTCGGCACGCGCATGGACCACTTCCACGCCTGCTGCGCGCAGGCCATCGTAGCCATGGCCTATGCTGTCCCAGCTGCGCAGGCCGGCCAGGTAGAGGTTGGAAAACGGGCAGGTGTAGAAGGTTCTCGAAGGCTCGACCAGGGTCACGCGCAGCTGGGGGGCGTGCAGGCGCAGATAGCGCGCGGCCGTGGCTCCGCCAAAGCCGCCGCCGACCACGACCACATGAGCAGCTCCGGCCTTGGCATGCACCAGGGCGGGTGCGGCAAGAGAAGCGCCAGCCGCCACGGCCCCGCCCAGGATATTGCGTCGGGTGATCTGCATCACTTGCCCTCCTTGCCTGCAAACCATTGGGCCAGGGCGCGGATCTGCGCATCGTCATAGCCCTTCATCAAGCGCGTCATCACCGTGGCATCGGGTGCCCGGCCGGACTTGAAGGCTTGCATGCGCTCCAGCAAATGTTTGGCCGACTGATCGCGCAGGCTGGGAATGGCTGCGGTCGAGCGGCCGTCGGGCCCATGGCAGTTGACGCAGGTTCCGGCGAGCACGGCCATGTCCAGGGGACGCAGCCTGGGGCCCGCAGGGGCATCATCGGCGTGTGCGGCGAATGGGGATAACAGCAAGGCCAGCCAGAAGACCGGCGAGGCGGTTGAGCGCTGAGGCATGTGAGAAGGCTCCTGAGGCTGCGCGAAGCGCATCCTTGACGGGTCAACGAATCCAATCAACATGGCCTGGTCGTTGACGCGAGCTCCCGAAGTGGGGTGGAGCACGGGCAGGTGCTTCCTCTCAGCCGTCACGCGGCACAAGCGGAGTTGTTTTTGTAACGAATTCTAAGAGGTGCTGACCGCTCCCGCAAGAAAGCCATCGGGGCTGTCAGGTACTGTGCTGCAGGCACGGGCACCAGCCGCCTGGGTCTGGCGTGTGAGCCCTCGCCAAGAGCGTGGGCGTGGCGCTGCTGGCCAGGACTATGCTCGGATGCAGGAGCAGGCCGGTTTCAGGCCTGCCGCTTGGTGTTCTTCGCATGCTTTCTGCCTTTCTTGATTCCAGCTGGTTATGGGTTCCCGTCGTGCTTTTTGCGGCCGCTGCCCAGACGATTCGCAATACGGCCCAGCGCTCGCTCACGGCCGAGGTCGGCACGCTGGCGGCCACGCTGGTGCGCTTTCTCTACGGCCTGCCGTTTGCGGCGGTCTATCTGCTGGCGCTGTATGCGCTGCGCGATGAGGCGCCTGCGCTGCCCCGGCTCTCCTGGGTCTATCTGGGCTGGATTGGCATGGGCGCGTTCTTTCAGGTCGGCGCCACGGCGGCCTTGCTGCTGGCCATGAAGCAGCGCAACTTTGCCGTGGCCGTGACCTTGTCCAAGACCGAGGTGCTGCAGGTGGCGCTGTTCGCCGGGGTGTTTCTGCACGAGCTGCCCACGACCCTGGGCTGGGTGGCCATGGTCGTGGCCACGCTGGGCGTGGTGGTGCTGTCGCTGCCGCCGCGCGGACAGATGCTGTCGCTCTCGGCCTGGGCCAGCCGCTCGGCGCTGTACGGCCTGATCTGCGGCGCCTGCTTTGCGATTGCGACCGTGGGCTTTCGCGGCGGCGCGGTCGAGCTCGCGCGGCTGGGCGAGACCTCGCCCTGGCTGTCGGGCGCCTGGGGCGTGCTCATCGCCCAGGCCATGCAAAGCCTGGGCCTGGGGGGCTGGATTGCGCACCGCCAGGGCCTGGCGCCCATTTTCCGGGCCTGGCGCATTTCGCTGCTGGCCGGTGGCATGGGGGCGGCGGCTTCGCTGGCCTGGTTCACGGCCTATGCGATGCAGGGCGCTGCGCCCGTGCGCACCCTGGGCATGGTGGAGGTGGTGTTCAGCTACCTGGTGTCGAGGCGTCTGCTCAGCGAGAGCTTCAGCCGCGCCGAGAGGCTGGGCATGAGCCTGATGCTGCTGGGCCTGGTGCTGATCTGCGTGCAGGCCTGATGTTTTCATAGCTGCTAGCGCTTGCTGTGTCTGGATTTCAAGGCTTTTCAATGCTGAAAGCCTTGAATGGCGGGTGTTGAGTGCTTTTGTTTTCGATAGCACCCAAAAACCGGGGGGCGGGCAACAATAGCGCTGTGTCCCAGTCCTGCCTTCGCTCCCTCACTGACTCTTTTGCCGGCGATACGGCGCTGGCGCCTGCTGGCGCGGCCCGGCGGCGCATTGCGCATCTGGACATGGATGCGTTCTACGCCTCGGTGGAGCTGCTGCGCTATCCCCAGCTCAAGGGCCTGCCCGTGGTCATCGGCGCGCGCGGGCGCCGCCAGGGCGAGCCGCTGGAGCAGCGCTATGCGGGCCGCCTGCACGAGATCGCGCTGCACGAGTTCGACCGCCTCAGCGACTACACGGGCCGGGGTGTGATCACCACGGCCACCTATGCGGCGCGCCAGTTCGGCGTGGGCTCGGCCATGGGCCTCATGAAGGCTGCCAGGCTGTGTCCGCAGGCCATTTTGCTGCCCGTGGACTTTGCCGAATACCGGCGCTATTCGCGCGCCTTCAAGCAGGTCATCCTGGACATGGCCCCGCAAATGGAGGACAGGGGCGTGGACGAGGTGTATATCGACTTCACCGAGGTCGAGGGCGGCCAGCAGGAAGGTGGGCGCGTGCTGGCGCTGCGCCTGCAGCAGGCCATTCTCGAGGCCACGGGCCTGACCTGCTCCATCGGCGTGGCGCCCAACAAGCTGCTGGCCAAGATGGCCAGCGAGTTCAACAAGCCCAACGGCGTCTCCATCGTCGAGGCCGACGATTTGCAGACCCTGATCTGGCCTCTGGCCTGCCGCAAGATCAACGGCATAGGGCCCAAGGCCGATGCCAGGCTCCAGGCCCTGGGCATTGCGACGATTGGCGAGCTGGCGCGGCAAAGCCTGCCCCAGCTTGTGCACTGGTTCGGCAAGTCCTATGGCGCCTGGCTGCATGGCGCGGCCTGGGGGCGCGACGAGCGGCCCGTGGTCACGCACAGCGAGCCCGTGTCCATGAGCCGCGAGACCACCTTCGAGCGCGACCTGCATGCGGTGCGCGACCGCGCCGAACTCGGCGCCATCTTCACGCAGCTGTGCGAGCAGGTGGCCGGCGATCTGCAGCGCAAGGGCTATATGGGCCGCACCGTGGGCATCAAGCTGCGCTACGAGGATTTCAAGACCGCCACGCGCGACCAGACCCTGCACCTGCCCATGGACGATGCGCGCGCCATACGCCGCGCCGCAGGCCAGTGCCTCAAGCGCGTGCCCCTGGATCTGCGCCTGCGGCTGCTGGGCGTGCGTGTAGGCACGCTGGTGCGCAAGGCCGACTGGGAGGCTGCAGCCCACGACCCCGTGGCGCGCGAGCGGCTGCTGCGCACGGCGCCGGCGGCCGTGGAGGGCGACCCTTATACGGCGCCCTTGTTCTAAGAGCGTGTTCAAGATCTCTACGCAGGCGCGTTGGAGCGCAATCGGGATGAGTTCGAGTCGATGGGCCGCAGCTTGCACCGGGGTGCAAGCAAGCCACAGCGCGAAGAAATCGCCCGATTTCGCCCCAACCCTTCGGGCCAGTGCCTTTGCGGGCGGTCTACAGTGTTGCGAATCCTCGCAATAGCACGGCTATTGCTGCGGTGTCGCGCCTCGTAGCCCATCCCGCAAAGACACTGGCGCGCCGCGAGGAGATCTTGAACACGCTCTAAGACCTGAACAGGCGGCCTGGACGGCTGCTTTTGTGCGGCTTGCCAAAGAAGCTGCGATGTTAAATATGGCGTTGGAGCAAAAAGCCCATATCCAAGGAGTCTTCATGCGCGCCAACCTGCCCATCAGTCAGCGCAGCTATGACTATCCAGAGCATGAGTTGCTGGTATCGGTCACCAACACCCGAGGCGAGATCACACATTGCAATCCGGCCTTCGTCGAGGTCAGCGGCTTCACCTATGACGAGCTCATAGGTCAGCCGCACAACCTGATCCGTCACCCCGATATGCCGGCCTTGGCCTTCAAGGACATGTGGCGCACGATTGCGCGTGGTCATCCGTGGACGGCCCTGGTCAAGAACCGGCGCAAGAACGGCGATCACTACTGGGTGCGGGCCAACGTCACGCCCATTGTGAGCGGGGGCAAGCCGCGCGGTTATCTGTCCGTGCGCTCCAAGCCTGCGGTTGCCGAGGTCGATGCCGCCGAGGCCCTGTATGCGCGCATGCGTGCCGAGGCCGATGCCGGGCGCCCGGGGCTGAGCCTGAGCGCAGGTCGGCTCAGGCATGGCGGGCTCAGGGGCGCGCTGCAAAAGCTCGGGGATATGAGTCTGGTGCTGCGCATGGCCTGCCTGCTGGGCCTGGTGGCGCTGCTGACCCTGGTGCCGGATGCCGTCGAGCTGCCTGCGGGCGTGGGCCTGGGCTGGCGCCTGGGCGCTTTGGTGTTGGGCTCGGCCCTGGTGCTGTGGCGCTTTCACCGCCGCTGCCTCGGCGAGCTGGAGCAGGCCAGCCGCTTTGCAGCGGAGATCGCAAGCTGTCAGCTGAATTCGCCGCCAGCGCAGGGGCGTGAGGGCCGGGAAGGGGCGCTGATGCAAAGGCTCAGGCAGATCCAGATCAATCTGCGCGCCGTGGTTGGCGATGCGCGCAGCCAGGTCAGCGGCTTTTCCGCGACGGCGCGCGAGATCGCCAAGAGCGGGCAGGATCTGGCGGGCCGTACCGAGAGCCAGGCCAGCAGCCTGGAGCAGACCATGGCCTCGATGGAGCAGATCGCAGGCATGGTGGCCCAGACTGCAGATACGGCCCAGCGCATGGCCAGGGAAAGCGACCACAGCCGCGAAGCCGCAAGCCAGGGCGGCCAGTCCATGGACGAGGTGGGCCGGGCCATGGAGCAGATCAAGGCCTCGTCGCGGCGCATGGAGGAGATCGTGGGCGTGATCGAGCGGCTCGCGTTTCAGACCAACCTGCTGGCGCTCAATGCGGCCGTGGAAGCCGCGCGTGCGGGTGAGCAGGGCCGTGGCTTTGCGGTGGTGGCTGCCGAGGTGCGCGCCCTGGCCCAGCGCAGCGCGGCGGCGGCCAAGGAGATCGGGGTGCTGATCGCGGGCTCGGTGCAGGGCGTGAACCAGGGCCATGAGCGCATGCTGGGCGCAGGCCAGACCATGCAGGGGCTGGTTCAGGCCGTGGACCGCGTGAGCTCCCTGGTGCACGAGATCAGCGAGGCCACGCGCGAGCAGTCCCAGGGCATTGCCGAGGTGAATGCGGCCGTGGCCCAGCTCGATGCCATGACCCAGCAGAACACGGCCCTGGTCGAGCAGTCGGCGGCGGCCGCGAACTCCCTGAGCCAGAACGCACGCACGCTGGAGCGGTCGCTCGAGGTGTTCTCCATGGGCTAGGGGGAGGAAGCCCCCTGTGAACGTAAACACGTTCTGAGCCGCTGCGCGGCTTTCTTCTGTCTCTTTGGCGGGGAACGATGCCCTCGTCTGACCGGGCGCGCGCCTATTGGCGCGCGCTGCGTACGTTGGGCGGCAGGGCGCCGGGGTGGCTGGTCCGGAAGGGGTTGATGTCCAGGCCGCCGCGGCGTGTGTAGCGCGCGTAGACCGCGAGCTTGAGCGGGCGGCAGCGCGTCCAGAGGTCCATGAAGATGCGCTCCACGCATTGCTCGTGGAATTCGTTGTGGTTGCGAAAGCTCACGATGTATTGCAGCAGGCCGGCCTGATCGATCTGCGCGCCGCTGTAGCGTATCTGCACGCTGCCCCAGTCGGGCTGGCCCGTGACCAGGCAGTTGCTTTTGAGCAGATGGCTGACCAGGGTCTCGCTCACGGGCGGGGCATCGTGGTCGGCGCGCAGCAGCTCGGGCGCGGGCGTGTAGTGCGTGCACTCCACATCCAGCCGGTCGAGCAGCTGGCCGTCGAGTTCGTGCACGGCCTGGGCATCGAACTGTTCCTGCAGCACGAGGTTCAGCCCCATGCTCGCACCCGGCGCCTGGCCGCGCCACAGGGCTTCGCTGAGGTCGGCGCGCAGGCGCGCCTTGACTTCGCCAGCATCGGCCAGGCGCGTGTTGTTGAAGCTGTTGAGGTAGAGCTTGAAGGACTTGCTCTCGATGAGCTGGGGCGTTTCGCAGGGAATCGTGAACTGGGCCAGGGCCACCTGCGGCTTGCCGCGCAGGTTGAGCCAGGACAGCTCATAGCCGGTCCACAGGTCGGCGCCGAAGAACGGTGCCGTGCTGCCCACGCCGATCTCGGCGCGTTTGGCCGCGCGCGGCAGGGGAAACAGCAGGCCTGCATCATAGGTGTCGACATAGGCCGAGCTCTTGCCCAGCTGGGATTGTTCTGGAGTGTTCATGTGCACAATCAAACAAGGAGCTGCCAGCGCTTGGTACATATGGGTTTCAGGTGGAAATCAATCTGAAATCCATATGTATCAAGCGCAAGCAGCTATCAAAATAGTTGGCTTCTGGGTCGCTGCGGCGGGGCTCAGTCGAACTCGCGCTCGCGCAGCCACTTGGTGGCAATCCACTTCTCGCCGGCCTGCACGGGGGCGCCGCCATGCAGGGTGCGCGTGGCCGGATCGGGCCGTTCGTAGCTGAAGAACACCGCATTGCCGCGGCGCGGCACGACTTGCAGGCCGATCTCGGGAAAGGTCGTGCCGCCGCCGCCCTCGGGCTCGTTGAGGTAGATGACCACCGTGGCCACGCGCTGGCCGCCGCGTGCGAGCAGGCTGGGCGTGCCGGGCTCGCCGGGGGTGAAGTAGTCGTGATGCGGCTTGTACTCGGCGCCCGGGCCGTAGCACAGCACCTGCAGGCCTTCGCCGTTTTCCACGGGCCAGCGCAGCAGGCGCGCAATGCGCTGCTCGAGCCGGCGCACGACCTCGTTCTCGCCGCGCTGAAAGAACATGCCCTGGCTGGTGCGGCTGGCGTTGACTTCCTCGCCGCCGCTTTGCGTGGCCACGGTCAGCGAGCGCGCCAGCCGGGGCTGGGCGGCATCGATGATGGCCTGGCATTCGTCGTGCGACAGCAGGTTGCCGAGGACGAGCACGCGCGGATGGTCGATGCTGGCCAGGAGGTGGACCTGGCGGTCACCGAGGTCCAGCGTGCAGGGCTGTGCAGCCAGGTCGGGCTCGGGCATGGCTGCAGGCGGGTTTGCAGGCGGTGGCGGCAGGTTCAAGGCCTTGCGCGCCAGCTCTTCGCTCCAGCCCACGGCCAGCATGGCGCTGAGCATCTGGGCTGGCGTGTTGCCGGCAGCGCTTTGCTCGCTCACCCATTGCATGAGCTCGGGCGTGAGGCCGGTGGCAAGAGGCTGGTCTGAAGAGGGCTGGGTTTCTTGAGAGCTCATGGCATGCAGGGCGGCGGCCGCCGCTTTGGTTCTTCAAGGGCCTGATGGAGCGCCCGGGGGCGCTGTCAGACCATCAGTCGGACAGCTTGCGCCTGAACACCAGGCGCTGCGGTGTGGACGAGGCCGCAGCCAGCGCATAGCCTTCGAGGTCGAAGGCCTGCAGATCGGCCGCGCTGCGCGCACGCTGCTGTATGGCAAAGCGTGCCATGAGGCCGCGCGCACGCTTGGCATGAAAGCTGATGATCTTGTAGGCGCCGTTCTTGAAATCCTCGAAAACGCAGTCCAGCACCGGTGCCTGCAGGCACTTGAGGTCCACGGACTTGAAGTATTCCTGGGATGCGAGGTTGACGATCAGGCGCTGGCTCTGGGGCAGCTCCTGCAGGCGCTGGTTCAGGTGCTCGGCAATCTGGCTGCCCCAGAACTGATAGAGGTTGCTGCCGTGCGCCGTCTGCAGGCGCGTGCCCATCTCCAGCCGGTAGGGCTGCATGCGGTCCAGGGGGCGCAGCACGCCGTACAGGCCGCTGAGGATCAGGAGGTGCTTCTGGGCCCAGTCCAGCTCCTTGGCCTGGAGGCTGTGTGCGTCCAGCCCTTCGTAGACATCGCCGTTGAAGGCCAGCAGGGCCTGGCGCGAGTTGGCTTCGGTGAACTCGGGCTCGAAGGCCTCATAGCGCGCCACGTTGAGCGCGGCCAGCTTGTCGCTGATGCTCATGAGCCCGGCCAGCTGCTGGGGCGACTGGCGGCGCAGAACATCGATCAGCTCCAGCGGCTGCTGGCTGAAGACCGGCAGCGTGTGTGCGAGAGCGGGCGGCAGCGGCGTTTCGTAGTCCAGCGATTTGGCGGGGGACAGTAGCAGCAGCATGAGGTCGAAAGACTCCTGGGCAAAGGTGAAAAAACGGCTCGCTGGCAGTATAGGTAGGGCCGGCAAGGCCTGCGTGAGCAAGGGCCAAAACGCAAACAGGGGCCGTCGGGCCCCTGTTGCGCATGCCGTGGATCAGGCCTGCGGGCTGGACGGCGCGGGCGCCGACGCGATCGCAGCCGCCTGCTCGAACGGCAGTTGCAGCTCGCTCAAGTCCTTGCGCGTCTCGACCAGGACCAGCGGGCCGTCGTCGAGCACGATCATCGGGGCGCGCTCACGTGGCACGTGCACGGGCCGGGGCTCGGCAGCAATCGCGGCCTGGACCGCAGCCACCTTGTCCGGGTCCGATCCCACCCATTGCAGGCCCGAGGCCGAGGCCAGGGACTGCAGCTCGGAGATGGGCAGCGTGTAGGTCTGCACCTTGCGCAGGGCTGGCGTGGCTTCGGGCTGCGGCTCCTGCGGCGCGGCCACGGGTGCCGGCTCGGCTTGGGCGATCACGGGTGCGGCCTCGGCTACGGGTTCAGGCGCAACCGGTGCAGCCACAGCAACCGGGGCTTGGGCTGCGGGCTCTTCTGGTGAAGCCACAGCCACGGCCACGGGCTCGGCGGCCTGGGGTGCGACAGCCTCGACCGGGCTGGGCTCGGCGGCCGTGGGAGCGTCCTGGGGCTGGGCTCCTGCATCGAAGTAGCTGCGGCGTGCAGGCTGCTGGGCATCCTGCTCTGCAGACGGCTGCTCGGCGGGCTGGACGGTCTGCTCCTCGCCCGACTGCTGGGCTTCCTGGTTCTTGCGTTCGCGGCGGTCACGGCCATAGCGGTCGCGCGAGCGGCGCTGGCGCGGTGCCAGTTCTTCGCCAGGGGCCGGGGTGGCCTGGTTCTGCTCTTCCTGACCCGTCGCCTGAGCCGTGGGCTGCAGGTTGTCGGCCGAAGCGGCAGCGTCTGCCTGCGGACGGGGCTGGCGCTCGGTGCGCTCGCCGCGTTCTTGGCGTTCTTGGCGTTCGCCACGCTCGCGCCGGCCTTCGCCACGCTCCGCACGCTCGCCGCGCGGTGTGCGCTCGCCACGGGCTTCCGTGGCCTGGTTCAGCTCGGGGCTGGCGTTCTGTGCCGCCGCTTCCATGGGCTGGCGGTTTTCGGTATCGCGGCTGCGTTCGCCACGCTCGCGGCCACGGCCTTCGCGGTTGCCGCGCTCGCCGTCACGGTTGCCGCGCTCGGCACGTTCGGTGTCGCGGTGGTTGCGCTCGCCCCGTTCGGTGTCGCGGCCATTGCGCTCGCCGTCACGGCCGTTGCTGCGGCGGTTGCGGCTCTCGCCATTGCGCTCATGGCTGCGCTCGCCGCGCTCTGCGTTGCCGCGGCGGCCACGGCCGTCGTTGCGCGCTTCGCGACGTGCTGCCGGTTCGGCGGCCGCAGGCGCGGGCACGGGCGCTGCCGGGGCAGGCGCCGGGCCGAAACCGAAGAAGCTCTTGAGCCAGGCAAAAAAGCCTTGCTCGCGCACGGGAGCGGGTGCTTGCGGCGGCACGGGGCGGGCGGGCTGGGCAGCAGCAGGGCGCGGCTTGGCCTCGGGCCGGGGCTCGGCCACGGGGGCTGGGCTGTCGGGCAGCACGCCCTTGATGATGGGGGTCTGCTTGTTCGTGGGCTCTTGCGAGCGGCGCGTGACGGTGGTCACGTCGTCGACCTCTTCGGCGAGCTTGTAGCTGGACTCCATGGATTCCAGGCGCACATCGTCGACCTTGAGACGTTCGAGCTTGTAGTGCGGCGTGTCCATGGACTTGTTGGGCACCATGATCACGCTCACGCGCTGCTTGAGCTCGATCTTGGTGATCTCGCTGCGCTTTTCGTTGAGCAGGAAGCTGGCCACTTCCACGGGCACCTGGCAGTGCACGGCGGCCGTGTTGTCCTTCATGGACTCTTCCTGGATGATGCGCAGGATCTGCAGGGCCGAGCTTTCCGTGTCGCGGATGTGGCCGGAGCCGCCGCAGCGCGGGCAGTTGATGTGCGCGCCTTCGGACAGCGCGGGCTTCAGGCGCTGGCGGCTCATCTCCATGAGGCCGAACTTGCTGATGGTGCCGAACTGCACGCGTGCGCGGTCGCGGCTCAGCGCATCGCGCAGGCGGTGCTCGACCTCGCGGCGGTTCTTGCTCTCCTCCATGTCGATGAAGTCGATGACGATCAGACCGCCCAGGTCGCGCAAGCGCATCTGGCGCGCGACTTCGTCTGCGGCCTCGAGGTTGGTGCGGGTGGCGGTTTCCTCGATGTCGCTGCCCTTGATGGCGCGCGCCGAGTTCACGTCGATGGAGACCAGGGCCTCGGTGTGGTCGATCACGATGGCGCCGCCCGAGGGCAGGTTCACGGTGCGCGAGTAGGCCGACTCGATCTGGTTCTCGATCTGGAAGCGCGAGAACAGCGGCGCATCGTCGCGGTAGCGCTTGACCCGCGAGACCTGCTCGGGCATGACATGCTGCATGAACTGCTGGGCCTGTTCATAGATGTCGTCCGAGTCGATGAGGATGTCGCCGATGTCGTTGTTGAAGTAGTCGCGGATGGCGCGAATCACCAGGCTCGATTCCTGATAGATCAGGAAGGCGCCCTTGCCGGACTTGGCTGCGCCGTCGATGGCGCTCCACAGCTTGAGCAGATAGTCGAGGTCCCACTGGAGCTCGGGCGCCGTGCGGCCGATGCCGGCCGTGCGAGCGATGATGGACATGCCCTTGGGATACTCGAGCTGGTCCATGGCCTCCTTGAGCTCGGCCCGGTCCTCGCCCTCGATGCGCCGGGACACACCGCCGCCGCGCGGGTTGTTGGGCATGAGCACCACATAGCGGCCGGCCAGCGAGATGAAGGTGGTCAGGGCCGCGCCCTTGCTGCCGCGTTCTTCCTTCTCGACCTGGACGATGAGCTCCTGGCCCACATGGATGACGTCGTTGATGCGCGCCTGGCTGGGCGAGACGCCTTCGGAAAAGTACTGGCGCGAGATTTCCTTGAAGGGCAGGAAACCGCTGCGGTCCTCGCCATAGTCGACAAAACAGGCTTCCAGCGATTTCTCCACGCTGGTGACCACGGCCTTGTAGATATTGCCCTTGCGTTGTTCGCGGCCTTCGATTTCGATTTCGTAGTCGAGCAGCTTCTGGCCGTCAACAATGGCAAGACGCCGCTCTTCGGACTGGGTGGCGTTGATGAGCATCCGTTTCATGATGCGTATCCTTTATTCGTTTTGACGGCGTGTCGGCCTGCAGATTTGCAGCCAGACCGGCACGCCTTTGATTCCGTGACCAAAGACAGGCTCTCATGGAGCCATGACGCCGGACTAACGCATCGAAACAAAAAGGAATCGCCGGGGCCTGAGCGCAGTGCTGACTGGCTTGATGAAAAATCAAGTCAGCAAAGGTGGCCAGGGCAAGGGGACGAGAGCGAGGATAGAGGCGCGATCAAGGGGTTTTTCCTTGTTTTGCGCAGGGGAAAAGAGATGTTTTGGAGCAACGCCAGACAGGGCAGCGGGAGTTTTCCCGTGCCACAGCCCGATCATCCATGTCCAAAAAATCCACATGTTCGCTTTGATCCGCTGGCAGCCAGAGGCACCGGGCCTCACGTCCTCTGCCAGCTTGAGATTCCGTAATTCAGTGTTTCAATTTGTCAGCCACAACCCGGTACAACACAGACCTTGCAGGTCTTCTCTCCTGCTGTATTACTTGTATGGCGCCGGGTGGCATCGACCTGCCTGTGCGGGGGAAATGGCTGTTTGGACTAAACTCCATGCGAATCAACCACTTACAAAAAGCTCGGCACAGGTGAAACACATTATAGAGGGCAAACCGTCAAAGAACCTGACCCCGAACCCGGCGGCGGCCGTGCGGCTCATCGACGTAGACGCCGACTCGGCCGGACAGCGGCTGGATAATTTTCTCTTGCGCCACCTCAAGGGCGTGCCCAAGACCCATGTCTACCGCATCATCCGCAGCGGCGAGGTGCGCGTGAACAAGGGCCGGGCCAGCGCCGAAACCCGTATCGCCGAAGGCGATGTGGTGCGCGTGCCGCCGGTGCGCATCTCGGACAGGGTGCTGGAAAAGGCCGAGCGTCCTGCGCCGGCCAAGGACTTCCCCTCATTGCTCGAGGACGAGCATCTGATTGCCCTGGTCAAGCCAGCCGGCGTGGCCGTGCATGGGGGCTCGGGCGTGAGCTTTGGCGTGATCGAGCAGTTGCGCCAGGCCAGGCCTCAGTGCCGCTTTCTGGAGCTGGTGCACAGGCTGGATCGCGAGACTTCGGGCATCTTGCTGGTCGCTAAAAAGCGCTCGGCGCTCACGCATCTGCAGGATCAGTTCCGCGAACGCGAGACCGGCAAGACCTATCTGGCCCTGGTCCAGGGCAGTTGGCCTGCGAACAAGAAGGTCATCGACCTGCCGCTGCATAAATATCTGCAGGCCGACGGCGAACGCCGCGTGCGCGTGACCACGGCCGACGACCCCGATGGCATGCGCTCCATCACCCTGGTGCGCGTGCGCTCGACGCTGGCGGCCCGGCCCGAGATCGGGCTGCCAGCCATGAGTCTGCTGGAGGTTACGATCAAGACCGGGCGCACGCACCAGATCCGCGTGCATCTGGCCAGCCAGGGCCATGCCATCGTTGGTGACGACAAATATGGCGACTTCGATCTCAACCGCCGCCTGCAGAAACTGGGCCTCAGGCGCATGTTTCTCCACGCCTGGCGTCTGCAGTTCACGCACCCGGCCAGTGGTGAGCGCAAGGAGCTGCTGGCCGAACTGCCGCAGGAACTTCTGCAATTTCTCGAACCCAAGAATTCATGACTGTTGCTCCGAAATTTCGCCGTTTTGATCTGATCGCCTTCGACTGGGATGGCACCTTGTGGGATTCCACGGCCCTGATCGTCAAATGCATACAGCAGGCCGTGGCCGATGTGGGCGGCCAGCCGCCCAGTGACGAGGCTGCTGCCTACGTGATCGGCATGGCGCTGATGCCTGCCCTGGCCAGGGCAGCGCCCGATATGCCGCCCGAAAAATATCCCGAGCTCGGCAACCGCTACCGCTACCACTTTCTCAAGCACCAGGATGACATCAGCCTGTTTGCAGGCGTGTTGCCCATGCTGCACGAGCTGCGCGAGCGCGGCCATCTGCTGGCCGTGGCCACGGGCAAAAGCCGTCGCGGGCTCAATGATGCGCTGCGCGATCCTCAATTGAAGGGGCTGTTCGACGGCTCGCGCACAGCCGACGAGACCGCAGGCAAGCCCCATCCGCTGATGCTGCAGGAGCTCATGGCTGAATTCGGCGTCGAGCCTGAGCGCCTGCTCATGATTGGCGACACCACGCATGATCTGGAACTGGCCCGCAATGCCGGCTGTGCAAGCCTGGCCGTGACCTATGGCGCGCATGGACGTAAAGGGCTTGAGGCCTTGCAGCCTTTGCATATCTCGGATTCCGTGGCGGATATGCATCAATGGCTGCTGGCTCATGGCTGAGAGCGTGTTCATGATCTCCTCGCGGAGCGCCTGCGTAGAGATGAACACGCTCTGAGACTGCAAACAAGCGTTGTTCGTCATGCGCCTGTCAGTCAAAGCAGGCATGCTGCTCGGTTTTGGCATTTTGAATGCGTGAAGAAATCCTCTTGTGCTCCAGCCAGGATCTGCTTGAAGGCGGCCTGGCCTGGGGCTTTGATGTCGTATATGCGGGGCAGGCCTGCCGTGCATTTGCCATACGCTTCGAAGGGCAGGTCTACGCGTATCTGAATCGCTGCAGCCATGTGGCCATGGAAATGGACTATCAGCCCAACCGATTTTTCGATGACAGCGGACGCTGGCTTTTGTGCGCCACCCATGGCGCAGCCTATGCGCCCGACAGCGGTGCCTGCGCTGGCGGACCCTGCCGTGGCGGGCTGGTCAAAATAGGCCTGAGCGAAAGCCGGGGCCTGGTGCACTGGCATACTGCCCCCAACCTGAAACCTGTCGAGTTCTGAGATGACCTCACCGAATCCCCCGCAAACTCCCGGCTTTCCTCCCAGCCCTCCACCCGGAGGCGATTTGTGGAGCCAGATGACACCAGCCGCGCCTGCGGCCAGCAATGCTTCGGCCTCAGGCTGGGAGCGTGAAGTGCTGGAGAAGCTGGTTTTCGCCACGATTGCCGAGCAGCGCGCAAGCCGCCGCTGGCGCCTGTTTGGCCGCCTGCTGTGGGTCGCCCTGGCGGTGGCGATCTTCTGGGCCTTGATGTTCAAGGATGCGAGCACCACAACCACCACGACGCCGCATACTGCCGTGGTCGAGGTCAAGGGCGAGATCGCCTCGGGGGCGGATGCCAGTGCCGAATCCGTGGTTGCCGCCATGCGCAGTGCTTTCGAGGATGCCGGGGCACGCGCCGTGGTGCTGCTGATCAATTCGCCTGGGGGCAGCCCCGTGCAGGCGGGCATCATCAATGACGAGATCGTGCGTCTCAAGGCCAAGTACAACAAGCCGCTGTATGCCGTGGTCGAAGAGACCTGCGCCTCGGCCGCCTACTACATAGCGGCCGCTGCCGACGAGATCTTTGTGGACAAGGCCAGCATCGTCGGCAGCATTGGTGTGCTCATGGATGGCTTTGGCTTTACCGGCGTCATGGACAAGGTCGGTGTGGAGCGGCGTCTGCTCACGGCCGGGGAGAACAAGGGCTTTCTCGACCCCTTCAGCCCCATGAGCGAGTCCCAGCGCGAGCATGCCCATGAGATGCTTTCGCAAATCCATACCCAGTTCATCAATGTCGTGAAGACCGGCCGTGGTGAGCGCTTGCACGAGACCTCGGAAACCTTCAGCGGCCTGTTCTGGACCGGCCAGCAGGCCGTGGAAATGGGGCTGGCCGACAAGATCGGCAGTCTGGACTATGTGGCGCGCGAAGTCGTCAAGGCCGAGGAGGTCGTGGACTATACGCGTCGTGACAATGTGGCCGAGCGCCTGGCCAAGCGTTTTGGCGCGGCCGTGGGCAGCGCAGCGGTGCAAAGCATGCGTGCCAACACCAGCCTGCCGGCTTTGCGTTGATGCAAAGGAAAAAATGGCTGCAGCGCTTATCTATCAGGCGCTTGCAGCTATTTTTTTATGAGCAAATCCCGCTGCATCGCGAAGCGGGATTTTTTGTGTGCGTCATCCATGGCGCCGGGCCTTGCAAGCAAAGTTATCTGGTATCAATCCTGGAGAGACTGTGTGGCAAGGCCAAGGGCGCGCAGCGTACAAGTCGGCGTGGCTGAACGTCAGAGGCCGCGAGCAAAAGCCGTCCCGCAGTGATGCTGTCGCTCCCCTTCGGAAGAGATCGTAAACACGTTCTTGGCGATTCAGGGGGCTACCTTCCTATCGAGAAAACCGTGGGCACGCGGTTGTCGGGAGGCTCGGGGTTTTGGCGCCACTCGCGCACCAGCTTGCTTTGCAGGCGCGCGCTGGTCAGGCTGATGCCGCTGGCCAGGGCCAGGCGGGTGTTGGGCTGCAAGCTCTGCAGCAGGGCTTGCCACAAGGCCTGGTTGCGGTAGGGCGTTTCGATGAACTGCTGGGTCTGATCCTGGCGCAGGGCCAGGGCCTCGAGTTCCTTGATGCGCTGGCCACGTTCGGCTGGAGCTTGTGGCAGATAGCCCACGAAAGCAAAGCTTTGGCCGTTGAGCCCACTGGCTGCCAGGGCCATGAGCAGGGAGACAGGGCCCACGAGCGGAATGACGGCAACGCCAAGCTCATGCGCGGCACGCACGATGGAGCTTCCGGGATCGGCCACGGCAGGCATGCCGGCTTCGCTGATCAAACCCATGTCATGGCCCAGGAGCAAGGGGGCCAGCAAGGGCTTGGCATCAAAGACGGCGCTGCCCTTGGCGCCGTGGTCGCCCTTTTTGTGTGCTGCACGCGGCAACTCGGTGATCTGCTGGGCCTGCAAGGGCTGGGTCAGCGCATGGATTTCGCCCACGCGTTTGAGATAGGCGCGGCAGCTTTTGGCGTTTTCGCAAATCCAGTGGCCGATACGGGCGGCTTCACGCAGCGTGCCCTGGGGGAGAACTTCGGTGAGTGCGATCTGCTCTTCGCAGCCAAAGTCCAGCGGCGCAGGCACCAGATACAGACGTCCGTGCTTGTTGCTCATGGCAGTATGGCTCCGGCGGCGCGCAGCATCTGGCTGGTGCGAATCAAGGGCAGGCCTATGAGCGCCGTCGGGTCATCGCTGACGATGGCATCCAGCAACGAAATGCCCAGGCCTTCGCTTTTGGCGCTGCCCGCACAGTCATAGGGTTGTTCGGCGCGCAGATAGCGCTCTATCTCGGCGTCGCCGAGCTCCCGAAACCGCACCTGTACCGTGATCACATCGCTTTGCTCGAAGCCCGACTCAAGACAGACCAGGCTGACGGCGGTATGAAAGTTCATCTGCCTTCCGCTCATCAGGCGCAACTGTTCGGTCGCGCGCTCATGGTTGCCGGGCTTGGACAAGGGCAGGCCATCGAGTTCGGGGACCTGGTCCGAACCTATGACCAGAGCCTGCGGGTGCAGGGCTGCGACGGCGCGGGCCTTGGCCAGGGCCAGCCGTGCAGACAGCGCGCGCGGGGCTTCGCCGGGCAGGGGCGTTTCGTCGACTTCGGGCGAGACGGTCTCGAAAGGCAGGCGCAGGCGTTCAAGCAGCTCGCGCCGGTAGCGCGAGGTGGAGCCCAGAATCAGTGTTCGCGAGAAAGGATGTGAATCTTGCATGCCCGGATTCTCTTACACTGCCCCGATGAGCAAGGAATTTAATGCGAGCCGTCTCGATGTACATGCGTTTGCGCAGTCAGCCGGTCATTTGCAGGGACAGGCGCCGCTGGGCGCGCTGCCGCGCCTGGCTGCTGAAGCCCAGGGGGGGGCGGGTGTGCCTGAGGTGCAGTGGCGGGCCGAGGGCGAGCTTCAGGAGCAAACTGGCGGACCGGGCCATGTCTGGCTGCATCTGCAGGCCCAGGCGGTTGTCCCCATGGTGTGTCAGCGCTGCCTGAGCCTGGCGCCTATCTCCCTTGAGGTGGATAGGTCTTTTCGCTTTGTTGCCGATGAGGCCTTGGCCGAAGAAGAGGACAATGACAGCGAAGAGGACGTGCTGGCGTTGAGCCGTGAGTTCAATCTGCTCGAACTTGTGGAGGACGAGTTGTTGATGGAGCTGCCGGTTGTGCCGCGCCATGACAGTTGCCCTGGCGAGCCGCGCATGAGCTCCAGCGACGCCGATTTCGAGCAGGCGAATACCGAAAAGGTCAATCCGTTTGCGGCATTGCGCGAACTTGACTTGAAGAAGTAAGCGTTGCTTGGAGTGGGGCTGCGTCAGTTGCAGGGCCTTGTGGTCCTTTTGCACAATTCGTGCAATGAATTCATCAGTGAAAAGTCACTATCAAGACCTTGGGGGCAGAAAAGGCATTTGCGCTATAATCTGCGGCTTCGCGCGAATCCCCTCGTGTCTTTAATGGGCTGATCGCGTTTTTTACCAACCCTTTCAAGATACACAGGAGCCATCATGGCTGTTCAGCAAAACAAAAAGTCTCCCTCCAAGCGCGGCATGCACCGTTCGCACAATGCACTGAACGTGCCTGGCATCGCCGTGGAGCCCACCACCGGCGAAACCCATCTGCGTCACCACATCAGCCCCAACGGCGTGTACCGTGGCCGCCAGGTTCTGAAGAACAAGTCCGAAGCCTGATCCAGACGGCTTCCATAAAGCCCGCTGCTACAGGCTTGGTAGCGCGGGCTTTTGTTTTTTCGGGCTTTCCCCATCGCTGCATATCTCCACACTCAAGCCAGGCAGCAGGCTTGCCAGTAGTCCATGATCACTTTGGCGATTGACTGCATGGGGGGCGATCACGGCCCCCGTGTGACGCTTGCGGCATGCCGCAAGTTTCTTGACTCTCACTCGGATGCCCGCTTGCTGCTGGTGGGGCAGCCCCTGGCGCTGGCCAATTTCAAGCATGAGCGTGCAACCGTGGTGCCGGCTACGGAGGTCGTCGGCATGGATGATTCGGTTGAAGTGGCGCTGCGCAAGAAAAAAGATTCATCCATGCGTGTGGCCGTGCAGCAGGTCAAGGAAGGCGCGGCGGCTGCGGCAGTCTCGGCCGGAAACACGGGTGCGCTGATGGCGATTTCCCGCTATCTGCTCAAGACGCTAGAGGGCATAGACCGCCCCGCCATCGCCTTTGGCATACCCAATGCCAAGGGCAGTGATACGACCATGCTGGACCTTGGGGCCAACGTGGACTGCACGGCCGAGCATTTGCTGCAATTTGCGGTCATGGGCTCGGCTCTGGTGTCTGCACTCAAGAACACCGAGGCCCCCAAAGTGGGGTTGCTCAACATCGGTGAAGAGCTGATCAAGGGCAGCGAAGTCATTAAGCGTGCGGGTGAGTTGTTGCGTGCAGCGGGCGAGGCAGGGCATTTGAACTTCCACGGCAATGTGGAGGGCAACGATACCTTCAAGGGCGTGGTCGATATCGTGGTGTGTGATGGCTTTGTCGGCAATGTGGCCCTCAAGACCACCGAAGGCGTTGCCTCGATGATTTCAGGCATCCTCAAGGAGGAGTTCAAGCGCAACATCTTCACCAAACTGGCGGCTATCATCTCTTATCCCGTGCTAACTGCCTTGATGAAGCGTGTTGATCACCGGCGCTACAACGGCGCTGCACTGCTCGGCCTCAAGGGGCTGGTGTTCAAAAGCCATGGTTCCGCAGACGCATTGGCTTTTGAGCACGCTTTGAACCGCGCGTATGATGCGGCCCGCAACAACCTGCTAGACCGTGTCCGCACCCGCATCACCGCTGCACTGCCCTTGCTGCTGGCAGCGCAGGCGGAACAAGGAACGGCGGCTTCTTAATACAAAAGATGAGACGCTATTCACGCATCACAGGCACGGGCAGTTATCTGCCGCCGCGCCGCCTCAGCAACGAGGACCTGGCCGCCGAGCTGGCTCAGCGCGGTATAGAGACTTCGGATGAATGGATCGTTGGCCGCACCGGCATCCATGCCCGTCACTTCGCCGCTCCCGATGTGGCCAGCAGCGACTTGGCGCTGGAGGCCTCGAAGAAGGCGATCGAGGCCGCAGGCTGCACGCCCCAGGATATCGATCTGATCATTGTTGCGACCTCGACGCCGGACATGATTTTCCCGTCGACGGCCTGCATCCTGCAAGACAAGCTCGGAGCCCATGGCTGTCCTGCGTTTGATGTGCAGGCCGTGTGCAGCGGTTTCGTCTACGCGCTCACGGTGGCCGATGCCATGATCAAGACGGGTGCGGCTAGTCGTGCCCTGGTCGTGGGGGCCGAGGTGTTCAGCCGCATACTCGATTTCAGCGACCGCACGACCTGCGTGCTGTTCGGCGACGGTGCCGGCGCCGTGGTGCTGCAGGCCTCGGAGCAGCCCGGTATTTTGGCGGCCGATCTGCATGCGGACGGTAAGCATGTGGGGATTCTGTGCGTGCCCGGCAATGTCTCGGGCGGCAATGTGCTGGGTGATCCTTTGCTCAAGATGGATGGTCAGGCCGTGTTCAAGCTGGCCGTGGGCGTGCTCGAAAAAGCTGCACGCGCTACGCTGGACAAGGCTGGTCTCACGGATGCCGATATCGACTGGCTGATTCCCCATCAGGCCAATATCCGCATCATGCAGAGCACGGCCAAGAAGCTCAAGCTGCCCATGGAGAAAGTCATCGTCACCGTGGGCGAGCATGGCAATACCTCGGCGGCTTCCATTCCTTTGGCTCTGGATCATGGCGTGCGCTCGGGTCAGATCCAGCCAGGTCAGACCCTGCTGCTGGAAGGCGTGGGCGGGGGCTTCACCTGGGGCGCCGTGCTCTTGAAGTTGTAGCGCCTGGCGCTTGATGTGTGGGCGCTACAGGCGCTTTTGATTGAGAAACCATGAAGAAATTCGCTTTTGTCTTTCCTGGTCAAGGCTCGCAGTCGGTGGGCATGCTCGATGGCTGGGGTGATCACCCCGTCGTGGTTCAGACCCTGGCCGAGGCTTCCGAAGCGCTGGGAGAAGACCTGGGGCTGCTGATCAAGCAAGGACCCAGGGAAGCTTTGGCCCTGACCACCAATACCCAGCCCGTGATGCTGGTGGCCGGTGTCGCGGCCTGGCGTGTCTGGCGGGCCGAGGGTGGGGCTTTGCCTGATGCTGTGGCAGGACATTCCCTGGGTGAATATTCGGCTCTGGTGGCCTCGGGGGCCTTGACCCTGGCCCAGGCTGCACCGCTGGTGCGCCTGCGTGCAGCGGCCATGCAGGAGGCCGTGCCCGTGGGAACGGGTGCCATGGCGGCCGTGCTGGGGTTGGATGCGGAAAAGGTCAAGGCTGTGTGCGCGCAAGTCACGACACAGCTGGGAGGCTCTGAAGTCGTGGAGGCGGTGAACTTCAATGATCCGGCCCAGACCGTGATTGCGGGCAGCAAGCTGGCCGTGGAGCAGGCCTGCGAAGCGGTGAAGGCCGCAGGCGCCAAGCGCGCCTTGCCCCTGCCTGTATCGGCACCCTTTCACTCCAGCCTGATGAAGCCGGCAGCTGAAAAGCTCAAGGCGGCCTTGGCCGAAACCGTGCTCGCCGTCCCTGAAATTCCTGTGATCAACAACATTGACGTCGCAGTGCAGCAGGATGCCGATGCCATACGCGAAGCCTTGTATCGCCAGGCTTTTGGTCCGGTGCGCTGGGTCGAGTGCGTGCAGGCCATCAAGGGCCTTGGCATACAGCAGTTGGTCGAGTGTGGTCCGGGCAAGGTGCTCATGGGTCTGACCAAGCGTATTGACGCCGACCTGACGGCTGCAGCCCTTTATGACACGGCCACGCTGGCCGACGTGAAACAATTGCTGGCATGACTGAGACGCAAAACACTCCTCTGGTTGCCCTGGTGACCGGGGCTTCGCGCGGCATAGGCGCTGCGATTGCAAGCGAATTGGCCCAGCGCGGCTACAAGGTGGTCGGCACGGCCACCACCGACAGCGGCGCCGAAAAGATCAGCCAGGCCCTGGCTGCATTTCCCGGCTGCCGGGGCGTCAACCTCAATGTCACGGACGGCGCAGCTGTCGAGGCCCTGGTGGAAGAACTTGCCAAGAACGAAGGTGGCCTGCATGTGCTGGTGAACAACGCCGGCATCACGCGTGACCAGTTGTCCATGCGCATGAAGGATGAGGACTGGGATGCGGTGCTGGACACCAATCTCAAGGCCGTATTCCGGGTAAGCCGTGCGGTTATTCGACCCATGATGAAGCAGCGCTTTGGCCGCATCATCAGCATCACCAGCGTGGTTGGCGCATCCGGCAATGCCGGTCAGGCCAACTATGCGGCAGCCAAGGCCGGTGTGGCCGGCATGACGCGTGCTCTGGCCAAGGAGCTGGGCAGCCGCGGCATCACCGTGAACTGCGTGGCCCCGGGCTTTATTGCCACCGACATGACGGCCGAGCTGCCTGAAGAGCAGAAAAAGGCCTTGAAGGCCCAGATCGCCATGGGTGACCTGGGCAAGCCCAGCGACATAGCCCATGCCGTGGCCTATCTGGCCTCTGCGGGAGCAGGCTATGTAACGGGTCAGGAGCTGCACGTCAACGGCGGCATGTATATGTAATTGCAAATTTGGGTGGCATATGCCAGAAGCTGCCCAAGCCTGCAACCCCTAAGGCCGTTTCCTCGCGACGGCCGGCCGAAAAGGGCTCACTGCCCGAACCGGCTAGAATCGCGGGTTCATTCACAACCCCCTGAGGGAAACCATGAGCGATATCGAAGCACGTGTCAAAAAAATCATTGCCGAGCAACTCGGCGTGGAAGAGTCTCAAGTCACCAACGAAAAGGCCTTTGTGGCCGACCTGGGTGCCGACTCCCTGGACACGGTAGAGCTGGTGATGGCCCTGGAAGATGAATTCGGCATCGAGATCCCCGACGAAGACGCGGAAAAGATCACGACGGTGCAAAACGCCATCGACTACGCCAATACCCACCAAAAGGCCTAAGGCCTTATCCCGAGCGATCAGCATAAGGTTTTACGCATGAGCCGTCGTCGCGTTGTCGTGACCGGCCTGGGCTGTATCACTCCCGTGGGTAACACGGTGGAGCAAGCCTGGGCCAATCTTTTGGCCGGTCAGTCCGGTATTGACCTCATCACCAAGTTCGATGCCTCGAACTTTTCCTGCAAGATTGCGGGCGAGGTCAAGGGATTCGATGTGGAGTCCTATATGAGCGCCAAGGATGCGCGCTCCATGGACAGCTTCATCCATTACGGCATCGCGGCTGCGGAGCAAGCCGTGCGGGACGCAGGCCTGCCCATGGGCGAGGCCTTGTCCGAAGACCTTGCTACGCGCATAGGCTGCGTGATCGGCTCGGGTATCGGCGGCTTGCCGCTGATCGAGAACACCCATGCGGAGCTGGCCGCGCGCGGTCCGCGCCGGATTACTCCGTTCTTCGTGCCAGCTTCCATCATCAACATGGTGGCCGGTCATGTCTCCATGCGCTTTGGCTTCAAGGGCCCGAACCTCTCCGTGGTGACGGCCTGCACAACAGGCCTGCACTGCATAGGTGAGGCTGGGCGCCTGATCGAATATGGCGATGCCGACATCATCGTTGCCGGCGGCACCGAAGCCACGGTATCGCCCTTGGGCGTGGGCGGCTTTGCTGCCATGCGTGCGCTGTCCACGCGCAACGACGACCCCAAGACCGCTTCCCGCCCCTGGGACAAGGACCGTGACGGCTTTGTGCTGGGCGAGGGCGCCGGCGTGATGGTGCTCGAGGAGTACGAGCACGCCAAGGCGCGTGGAGCCAAGATTTACGCCGAACTCGGCGGCTACGGCATGAGTGCCGATGCCGGCCACATGACGGCACCCAACATGGACGGCCCGCGCCGCGCCATGCTGGCAGCCCTGCGCAACGCCGGCATCAATGCCGACGAGGTCGATTACCTGAACGCGCATGGCACCTCCACCCCGCTCGGGGATCTCAACGAAACCAATGCCATCAAGGCGGCTTTGGGCGAGCATGCCAAGCGCGTGGTGGTCAGCTCCACCAAGTCCATGACCGGGCACTTGCTGGGTGGCGCTGGTGGCATAGAAAGCATCTTCACGGTGCTGGCTCTGCATCACCAGAAGATTCCTCCGACCATCAACCTGCTCAATCAGGATCCGGAGTGCGATCTGGACTACTGTGCCAACACGGCACGCGATGCCAAGTTGCAGATCGCCGTCAAGAACAACTTCGGCTTTGGCGGCACGAACGGCACCGTGGTGTTCAAGCGCATCTAATGCCTGTTTGCGAGCCGCAACGCGGCTCGTCCAAACTCCCGAACCCGCTTCTCTCCTGGAGAAGGCGGGTTTTTCGCATCTTGGCGGGACTGGGCGCAAGGCTCTGGATTTGCGACACTGGGCTGCATGTCCACACGTGAAGCACCTCCTGCTCTTCGCTATCCGCTCGAACGCCCAAGGGCCTTGGCCAGGCTGCTGTGCGTGCTCTGGCTGGCTGCCGCAGGGCTTCTTCTGTTCTGGGGCTTGCAGCCGGGGGCGGGGCTGGCGCGCCAGTCATCGGGGCTGGTCTTGATTTTGCTTCTGGCCTGGAGCCTGCATCACGGCTGGCAGGGTTTGGCCCGGGGGGCACTGACCTGGGATGGCCGGCAATGGTGGCTGGAGGTCGATGAGCAGGCCAGGCCCGTGCTGCTGCAGGTCTGGGCCGATGGCGGAGCCTGGCTCTGGCTGCAGGCCAATGTTCAAGCCCGGGAGGCCTGGCTCCCCTGGCTCAGGAGCCCGCGCTGGCTGTGGCTGGCGCAGGAGCTCAGCCCCCATCAATGGGGGCCATTGCGGCGTGCGGTATATTTCCCGCCCAGACTTTGCCAGCAGTTGCAATAAAGTAACAAGTACGGTTGCATTGCCCGCAAGGCCCCGGCCATCAGCCTTCTTCAGGTCTGGCCGGCTTTTTGTTTTGACCTGCAGGCCTGCTCGAACCGACTTCATGACATCTAAAGACCTTACGCCTTCCTCTGCCGACAGCGACCTGAGCCTGGTCGAGCGCGCGAATGCAGGGGACATGCGGGCCTTTGAGCTGCTGGTCATCAAATACCAACGCCGCATCGAACGGCTTGTGGGGCGCATGGTGCGTGATGTCGATCTGATTCCGGACATCACCCAGGAAACCTTCATCCGGGCCTATCGCGCGCTGCACCAGTTCCGTGGCGAGGCCCAGTTCTATACCTGGCTCTACCGGATTGCCGTGAATACGGCCAAGAAGGCCTTGCTGGACATGAAGCGCTCGCCGCTGATCACCGAGGCCGCGCTGCATGCTGGGGATGACGATGATGAAACTTCCAGGCCGGGACAGGAACTAATCACCCAGGAAACGCCCGAAACCGTGCTTGCGGCGAAAGAAATCGCCGAGGCGGTGAATGCCGCCATGGAGGCCTTGCCCGAGGATTTGCGCCAGGCTGTGACGCTGCGCGAGATCGAGGGTTTGAGCTACGAGGAAATTGCCACGGCCATGAGCTGTCCCATAGGCACGGTGCGATCGCGCATTTTCCGGGCTCGGGAGGCAATTTCGGTCAAGGTCAAGCCCTTGCTGGAGCGTCAGTCGGGCAAACGCTGGTGACTGGGCGTGGTAGGGCGGTGGATGATTTCAGAGGTGATGTCTCAAATGGACAAGCAGGTGACTCCATGAACGATGAATTGATCAAGCGCGAACTCAGCCGCGAACAATTGTCGGCCCTGGCCGATGGGGAGCTGTCCGAAGCCGAGCTGCAGGCCGTCCTCGGCTATGCGGAAAGCGAGCAGGGTCAGCAGGAATGGCGTCTGTACCACCTGGTGGGCGACGTGCTGCGCTCGCCGGAGCTGGCCCACCACTGCCAAAGCGATGTGCTTGGCGGCGTGCGCGCGGCGCTCGCTAAGGAGGCCCGGCGCCCCGGAGCGGCGCAACTGGCAGCCGCTCCTGAGCTTGAGCAGGTGGCCTGGCCTGAGCGCCTGCATGCCGTGGTCAACGGAGCCGCCGTGCACGATGCGGCCAACGCCTCGGTTTTTCGCTGGAAGATGACGGCGGGCTTTGCCTCGGTGGCCGCCGTGGCGGCCATAGGCTGGAGCGTCATGCTGAGCAGCCCCTCGCCTCAGCAAACCTCGGTGGTGGCGACATTGGATGCGAGTGCAGGCCAGCCCGCCCAGCCTCAAGCCCAGGCCCCCGCTCAAGCCCGGGCTTCTGCAGAGCTGCCCCTGAGCTCGATTGCCCAGTCCTCCTCGGTGGTGGCCGTGGCCAGCCCTTACGGGCAAAGCGTGATGTTGCGCGATCCCCGCCTCGACGAGCTGCTGGCTGCCCAGCCTGAGTTCAACGGCCCGGCCACCTTGCAAATGCCGGCCAGCTTTCTGCGAAACGCCAACTTTGCTGCTTCGCGCGCATCCAGGCCCTGAAAATACATGAGCGCCTAGCGCTTGCTCCATCTTGGTTTCAAGATTATTCATGCATGAAACCCTTGAATAGCAAGCGCTAGCAGCTATCTTTCAAGGAGCTGCGCTGTTCTTGCGAGCCAGGCAGAAAATGCTGCCACAAGGCTGAGAACCGGGAACTCGCAGCCCGCAATGTCTTCTCAAACACGAATGCCTCATGGGCTGGGCCAGAATGCAGGCCAAGCCCTTGTGCATGCACCCGGCCCTGGCTGCAGGTGCAATCAACAACAGACATGGAAAGGATGATCATGACCACAGTTGCAAGCAAGATGCCCAGGCTGCAGGTCCTTGCGCTGGCCCTGGGGGCCTGCGGGGCCTTGCTGCTTCCCATAGGGGCAGCCCAGGCGCAGCCCCAGGCTGCCGCACCCGCTGCGAGCATGGTGCGCGGCCTGCCCGACTTCACGGACCTGGTGGAGCAGGTCGGGCCCTCGGTGGTCAACATCCGGACGCTGGAGAAGGTCACTCCCAATGCAGGTTCTGCCCTGGGCATGGATGAAGACATGCTGGAGTTCTTTCGCCGCTTCGGCCTGCCGGTGCCGAATATGCCGCGTCGAGGCGCTCCGCGCCAGCAGCAGCCCGAAGCTGAGGAGCAGCCGCGTGGTGTGGGTTCGGGCTTTGTCCTCACGGCCGATGGCTATGTGATGACCAATGCCCATGTGGTCGAAGGTGCTGACGAGGTCATCGTCACGCTCACCGACAAGCGTGAATTCAAGGCCAAGATTGTGGGCAGCGACAAGCGCACCGATGTGGCCGTGGTCAAGATCGATGCCAAGGGCCTGCCTGCGGTGAAGATCGGCGATGTCAACCGCCTCAAGGTCGGTGAATGGGTGATGGCCATTGGTTCTCCGTTCGGGCTGGAGAATTCGGTCACGGCCGGCATCGTCAGCGCCAAACAGCGTGATACGGGCGACTATCTGCCCTTCATCCAGACCGATGTGGCCATCAATCCCGGCAACTCGGGAGGCCCGCTGATCAATATGCGCGGCGAGGTCGTGGGCATCAACAGCCAGATTTATTCGCGCTCGGGCGGCTTCATGGGCATCAGCTTTGCGATCCCCATGGACGAGGCCGTGCGCGTGAGCGATCAGCTGCGCGCCACGGGCAAGGTCACGCGTGGACGCATCGGCGTGCAAGTCGGCCCCGTGACCAAGGAGGTCGCCGAATCCATTGGGCTGGGCAAGTCCCAGGGCGCGCTGGTCTCGGCCGTGGAGGCCGACTCGCCCGCGTCCAAGGCCGGTGTCGAGCCCGGTGACGTGATCATCAAGTTCGACGGGCGCGCGATCGACAAGGTTGCCGATCTGCCGCGCCTGGTGGGCAATACCAAGCCTGGCACGCGCAGCACGCTGACCGTGTTCCGCAGGGGCGCCTCCAAGGACCTGACCATGGTCATCGGCGAGGTCGAGCCCGATGACGCCCAGCAGGCCAAGGCCGATGGCGACAAGAGCAAGAGCCTGGAGGCCAAACCCCTGGGCCTGACCCTGGGCGAGCTCACGACGGCGCAGAAGAAGGAGCTGGGCATCAAGGGCGGCGTGGTCATCGTGAACGCCGCCGATGCCGCAGCCCGTGCCGGCCTGCGCGAGGGCGATGTGATCCTGCAACTGGCCAACATCGAAGTCACCAGCCTCAAGAGCTTTGAAGCAGCCTGGGCCAAGGCCGACAAGTCCAAGCCCGTGAACCTTTTGGTGCGCCGTGGCGAATGGACCCAGTACGTGCTGGTGCGTCCCAGCCGCTGACAAAGCGCCTGCCTGCCTGGCGTGGTGGCCAATACCCATGGCTGCCATGCCGGAGCGGGCTCTTGAGGGGCGGCATTGGGTAGAATGCCTCGCTAATGTGTGACGTTATGACGCGTCAGAAACCGGTTAGGTCAGGACTTCCTGCAGTGCAAAACGTAGCCCGATTCAGCGAGCGGCAGACGAAAAACTGCTGATTCAATCTGTTGATAAGCTGTGGATTCCTGGCTTTCGGGCGTGGTGAAAAAGCCTTGAGGGCCTTGATCGGGCTTGGTTTTGGGCCCAATTTGCCTACAATAAAGACCCAACTATCGCAGTTGCCAGAGATTGTTGGTTCGGGGCGCGTCATTCGTGGACGCGCCCTTTTTTCTTGTGCGTCCGCTGCGTCCATTTCACTTTTACTGAACGACTTTCTCGTTGATGAAGCACATCAGAAATTTTTCCATCATTGCGCATATCGACCATGGGAAATCGACCCTGGCCGATAGGCTGATCCAGCGCTGCGGCGGCCTGGCCGATCGTGACATGGAGGCCCAGGTGCTGGACTCGATGGACATCGAGAAGGAGCGCGGCATCACCATCAAGGCCCAGACTGCGGCCCTGCAGTACAAGGCCAAGGACGGCAAGGTCTACAACCTCAACCTCATCGACACTCCGGGCCACGTGGACTTCTCGTATGAAGTCAGCCGCTCACTCTCGGCTTGCGAAGGCGCCTTGCTGGTCGTCGATGCCTCGCAAGGCGTCGAGGCCCAGACCGTGGCCAATTGCTATACGGCTCTGGATCTGGGCGTGGAAGTCATGGCCGTGCTCAACAAGATGGATCTGCCCCAGGCCGATCCCGACAACGCCAAGGCCGAGATCGAGGACGTGATCGGCATCGATGCCAGCGACGCCATTCCCTGCTCGGCCAAGACCGGCATGGGCATCGACGAGATCCTCGAGGCCGTGGTCGCCAAGGTGCCGCCACCCGAGGGCGACCCCGAAGGCCCGCTGCGCGCCATGATCATCGACAGCTGGTTCGATCCCTATGTGGGCGTGGTCATGCTGGTGCGCATCAAGGACGGCGAGCTCAAGAAGGGCGAGCGCTTCAAGATGATGGCCACGGGCGCGGCCTACGAGGCCAACAACCTGGGCGTGTTCACACCGGCCAACCTGCCGCGCGAATCCCTGAAGGCCGGCGAGGTCGGCTACATCATCGCGGGTATCAAGGAGCTCAAGGCGGCCAAGGTCGGCGACACCATCACGCTGGAGAAAAAGCTGCCCAACAATGCCGGGCCGGCCAGCACGGCCCTGCCGGGCTTCAAGGAAATCAAGCCTCAGGTGTTCGCAGGTCTGTATCCCACCGAGGCCTCGGAATACGACCAGTTGCGCGATGCGCTCGAGAAGCTGCAACTCAACGACTCCTCACTGCAGTTCGAGCCCGAGGTGTCGCAGGCTCTGGGCTTTGGCTTTCGCTGCGGCTTCCTGGGCCTGCTGCACATGGAAATCGTGCAGGAGCGCTTGGAGCGTGAGTTCGACCAGGACCTGATCACGACCGCCCCCAGCGTGGTCTATGAAGTGATCAAGGGCGACGGCGAGCTCATCGACGTGGAAAACCCCTCCAAGATGCCCGATGTGGGGCGCATACAGGAAATCCGCGAGCCCATCGTCGTGGTGCACCTGTACATGCCCCAGGACTATGTGGGGCCGGTGATGACGCTGGCCAACCAGAAGCGCGGCGTGCAGATCAACATGGCCTACCACGGCCGCCAGGTCATGCTGACCTACGAAATGCCCCTGGGCGAGATCGTGCTGGATTTCTTCGACAAGCTCAAGTCGGTCTCGCGCGGCTATGCCTCCATGGACTACGAGTTCAAGGAGTACCGTGCCTCCGATGTGGTCAAGGTCGACATCCTGCTCAACGGCGAGAAGGTCGATGCCCTGTCCATCATCGTCCACCGCTCGCAGGCCACCTACCGGGGCCGGGCCGTGGTTGCCAAGATGCGCGAGATCATCAGCCGCCAGATGTTCGATGTGGCCATACAGGCGGCGATTGGCGCCAACATCATTGCGCGCGAAACCGTCAAGGCCATGCGCAAGAACGTGCTCGCCAAGTGCTATGGCGGCGACGTGTCGCGCAAGCGCAAGCTGCTGGAAAAGCAAAAGGCCGGCAAGAAGCGCATGAAGCAGATCGGTTCGGTGGAAGTTCCGCAAGAGGCCTTCCTGGCCATCCTGCAAGTGGAGGACTGATGCAAGCAATGCAATGGATTACGGCGGCCGTGCTGGCCGCGTTCGTGGGATACATCGGCGCCTGGTACATGGGAGCCATGGACGGCAACTTCGCCTTGCTGCTGTTCCTGGCCACCGTGGTCACGGGCGGCTACTGGATTGCCGAGCGCCTGTATTTCCTGCCTCGCCGGCGCCAGGCCGCCGAGGCCCTGGAGCAGGCAGCTGTTGCACGCCGTGCCGAACTCGACCATCAGGGCATTGCCAAGATCGACATCGAGGTGTCGGAGCAGGCCAAGGCCAGCATCCTCATGCAGCCCTGGTGGCTGGACTGGACGGCGGGCCTGTTTCCCGTGATCGCCGTGGTCTTTCTGCTGCGCTCGTTCTTGTTCGAGCCCTTCAAGATTCCCTCGGGCTCCATGATTCCCACGCTGCTGGTCGGTGACCTGATCCTGGTGAACAAGTTCACCTATGGCGTGCGTCTGCCTGTGATCAACAAGAAAGTGGTCGATCTGGGAAGTCCCGAGCGCGGCGATGTGATGGTGTTTCGCTATCCGCCCCAGCCCAGCCTGGACTACATCAAGCGCGTGATCGGTGTCCCCGGCGATGAAGTCGCCTATCTGAACAAGCGCCTGACGATCAACGGCCAGCCCGTTGCCGCAAGCGAGCTGCCCGATTTCCTGGACCGCGACGTGATGGCCTACTTCAAGCAATTTGAAGAAAAGCTCGGCGACAAGCCGCATCGCATGATCATCAATCCTGGCGCTCCGGCCTTTGTGCAGGGTGCTGGCGACTTTGCATTCAAGGATCACTGCCGCTACAGCGTGGAGGGCGTGAGCTGCAAGGTGCCCGAAGGACATTACTTCGTCATGGGCGACAACCGCGACAACTCGCTGGACTCGCGCTACTGGGGCTTTGTGCCCGACGAGAACATCGTCGGCAAGGCCTTCTTCGTCTGGATGAACTTTGGTGATTTCAGCCGCATCGGCGGCTTCAAGTAAAACCAGGGGCCGGCCAGGCCGGCTTGCAAGCCAACCCATAGGAGGAGAAGAAACATGAAAGCTTTGACTGCTAGACGTTCGCGTCAGCGTGGACTGTCCTTTCTGGGACTGGTGTTTATGGTCGCCCTTGGTGTGTGCGTGATCGCGGTTGGCGCAAAATCGCTGCCGGTCTTTCTCGAATATCAGGCCATCACCAAGGCCGTCAAGAAGGCCGAGGCCGAAGGCGGCTCGGTGGTCGATGTGCGCAATGTCTTTGATCGCGCAGCCGCGATTGACGACATCAGTTCCATCTCGGGCGCGGACCTGATCGTGACCAAGGTCAATGAGCGTGTGAAAGTGGGCTTTGAATACACGCGCGAGATTCCCCTGGTAGGCCCGGCCTACCTGCTATACCGTTTCAAGAAACAGGCCTCATAGGTGCATGAACTTTTGAATGCTTTGCAGCAAAGGCTGCAGCATGTATTTGCCAACCCGGCCTTGCTGCAGCGTGCGGTCACACACCGCAGCTTTTCAGCGGACAACAACGAGCGCCTGGAGTTTCTCGGCGACTCCGTGCTCAATCTCTCCATCTCCAGTCTGCTCTATGAGCGCCTGGCCACGCTGCCCGAAGGCGACCTCTCGCGCGTGAGGGCGAACCTGGTCCGGGAGGAGACACTGCACCAGATTGCGCTCGGGCTGCGACTGCCCGATTTGCTGCGCCTGGGTGAGGGCGAGGCCAAGTCCGGCGGCCGCCAGCGCCCCTCCATCCTGGCCGATGCTCTGGAGGCCGTGATTGGCGCGGTCTACCTCGATGCCGGCTTTGTCGCAGGCCAGGCCGTGGTGCGGCATTTGTTCGAAGGCATAGACATCAGCCCCCAGATGCGTGCTGCCGAAAAAGATCCCAAGACGGCCTTGCAGGAATGGCTGCAGGGCCGGCGCATGAAGCTGCCCCAATACCTGGTGACGGGAATCACGGGAGTGGCTCACAAGCAGTGCTTTGAAGTCGAATGCGTGATTGCCGAACTCAAGCTCTCGGCCAGGGGGCAGGGCGGTTCGCGCCGTGCGGCCGAGCAGGCCGCTGCTGCAGCCATGCTGCAAACACTCAAGACAAGACAGAAATGAACCAAGACAAGCCTTCGGCGCCGGCCCAGACCGCTGCCGACATCGATGCCATGCTGACTGCGGCCAAGCCCGGAGCCGCGTCCGCACGTACCGACGCCCAGCAGTCGCGTGCCAGCGACAAGGCCCTGCCCGTCACCGGCCCCCAGCGCTGCGGCCTGATCGCCATCGTGGGCAAGCCCAATGTGGGCAAGTCCACGCTGATGAATGCGCTCGTGGGTCAGAAGATCTCCATCACCTCGCGCAAGGCCCAGACCACACGCCACCGCATCACGGGCATACGCACGCGCGCTGCCACGCAGTTCGTGTTCGTGGACACGCCGGGATTCCAGACCAAGCATTCCACCGCGCTCAACAAGTCGCTGAACAAGACCGTGATGGGCGCCATAGGTGATGTGGACCTGATCTTGTTCGTGGTCGAGGCCGGCCAGTTCACGCTGGCCGATGCCAAGGTCCTGAGCCTGTTCAAGCCCGGCATACCGACGCTGCTGATCGCCAACAAGCTCGACCAGGTGGGGCGCCGCGCCGAGATCGCGCCGTGGCTCAAGAGCATGCAGGAGCGCCACCCGTTCGCCGAATTCGTGCCCATGTCGGCCAAGAGCAAGAGCGACATAGAGCGGCTCTTCGGCATCTGCGAGAAATACCTGCCCGAGCAGCCCTGGTTCTACGGCGAGGACGAGCTCACCGACCGCAGCGAGAAATTCCTGGCCTCCGAGACCGTGCGCGAGAAACTCTTTCGCTTCACGGGCGATGAACTGCCCTATACCTCCACGGTGGTCATAGACAAGTTCGAGGAAGAGCCCAGCAAGCAGTACAAGCGCTTCATGCGCGTGGCGGCCACCATCGTCGTCGAGCGCGACGGCCACAAGGCCATGGTGATCGGCGAGAAGGGCGAGCGCTTGAAGCGCATCAGCACCGAGGCCCGTCAGGAGCTTGAGAAGCTGCTGGATGCCAAGGTGTTTCTGGAAGTCTGGGTCAAGGTGAGATCGGGGTGGGCTGATGACGAGGCCCGCGTCAAGTCCTTCGGCTATGAATAAAGGCCCCCACGCTTGCTCACTGCGTGTAGCCGCTGCCCCCAAGGGGGCCCCGACCGGCTGCGCCGAGTTTCGCCTTGGGGCGGCCCGGCGGCGAAACGGTTGCAGCAAGTGATTGCGCTCGTTTGACCACAAGATAGGAAAACGTGGCGACCAAGCGCGTCAGCGACGAGCCGGCCTATGTGCTGCACAGCTATGACTGGAGCGAGTCCAGTCTGATCCTCGAGGTCTTCACGCGCCATCGCGGGCGTGTGGTGCTGGCGGCCAAGGGGGTGAAGCGGCCCACCTCCAACTTCCGTCCCGTGCTGCTGCCGCTGCAGCCCCTGCGGCTCAACTACACCTCGGGGGGCGAAGGGCATGCCGAAGTCCATACGCTCAAGGGTGCGGAGTGGGTGGGCGGCCATGTCATGCCTTCGGGCGATGCGCTGCTCTCGGGCCTGTACCTCAATGAGCTGCTCATGCGCCTGCTGGCGCGTGACGATCCCTATGCCCAGTTGTTCGACATCTACGCGGGCGTGGTGCGCGTGCTTGCCGGCCAGCATGGTGAGGCGCTGGAGCCCGTGCTGCGCAGCTTCGAGCTGCTGCTGCTGCGCGAGCTGGGCCTGTTGCCCGCACTCGATGCGCAAAGCGCCACGCTGTCGGCACTCGACCCTGGCCAGCGCTATGCGCTGGTGGCCGAGGCCGGCCTGCGCGAGGCCCAGCCCGGCGAGCGTGCCGCGCTCAGCGGCCAGCAGTGGTGCGCCATCGAAAGCGGCCTGCAGCAGCGCCAGGCCTTCGTGTCCACGCTGCAGATCCTGGCCCAGTCCGAGATGAACCAGGTATTGAAGCCCCTGCTCAGGGCGCTGCTGCAATACCATTGCGGCAGCCCCTTGCTGCGCACCCGCCAGCTCATGATGGATTTGCAATCGCTATGAACCAAGCCCCCACCTCTGCTGCACAGCGCACGGCCCTGTCGGTCAACGTCAACAAGGTTGCGCTGCTGCGCAACACGCGCCACCTGGGCATACCCAGCGTGACGCGTGCCGCACGCATCTGCCTGGAAGCCGGCGCCCAGGGCATCACCATTCACCCGCGCCCCGACGGGCGCCACATCCGTGCCGAGGATGTGGGCGAGCTGCACGCGCTCATGCAGCAGTGGCCTGCGGCCGAGTTCAACATCGAGGGCAATCCCACGCAGAACCTCATGGACTTCATCCGCCAGACACGTCCGCACCAGGCCACCTTTGTGCCTGACAGCGAGGACCAGTTCACCAGCGATCATGGCTGGAGCTTTCCGCAGGATGCCGAGCACCTGCGCCCTTTGATCGCCGAGTGCAGGCAACTGGGCGTGCGCGTGAGCCTGTTCATGGATCCCATCCCCGAACAAATGGCCGCTGCCAGGGCCGTGGGCGCCGACCGCGTGGAGCTCTATACCGAGCCCTATGCCGCAGCCTGGGGCCAGCCCGCGCAGGAGCAGCAACTCCAGGCCTATGCGGCCGCAGCCCGTGCTGCCTGGGATGCGGGGCTGGGCATCAACGCCGGCCATGACCTCAATCGCGACAACCTTGCGGACTTCGTGGCGCGCGTGCCCGGCCTGCTCGAAGTCTCCATAGGCCACGCCTTGATCGCCGATGCGCTGGAGCTCGGCTATGCCGAGACCGTGCGCGCCTATCAGCACTGCATAGACCAGGGCATGGTCTTGCGCAGGAACTCCTGAAACAGGAGCTGCTAGCGCTTTATCCATGGGCGCTACAGCCACTTTTAAGGCTGAATCATGATCTACGGCATAGGCACCGATATCTGTGACATACGCCGCGTCGCCAAGAGCCTGGAGCGTCATGGCGAGCGCTTTGCCGAAAAGGTGCTGGCCGAAGGCGAGCTCATCACCTGGCGCGCACGCAGCGCGCGCTGGCCTGCGCGCGGCCTGCGCTTTCTGGCCACACGCTTTTCGGCCAAGGAGGCGTTCTCCAAGGCCATAGGCATGGGCATGGTCATGCCCATGACCTGGCGCAGCTGCGAAGTCATCAAGCTGCCTAGCGGCCAGCCCAGCCTGGTTCTGCATGGCGAGCTCAAGACCTGGTTCGAGCAGCGCGGCCTGCGCGCGCATCTGACGATCACCGACGAATCCGACTACGCGGCCAGCTTCTGCGTAGTGGAGAAAACTTCCCCCCCCTGAGTCGCCTTCGGCGCCCTCCCCTGAAAGAGGGAAACAAGGGGACGGCAACCTTGGCTGCGGGGCGGCCCTTGCTGGCTGCCTCTGGCAGGGGCCGTGCAGTGCTTGCGCTGCACCAATTTCACCAGGCTTTAAGCTAAGCCATCTGTTTTTTGAAAGCATTTATGCGCCTGCACGCCCCCTTGATCATCGACATTGCCGGTACCGCCCTGACCGATGTGGACCGTGCCCGGCTGGCCCATCCGCTGGTGGGCGGCATTATTTTGTTCAAGCGCAACTGGGCCGACCGTGCGGCCCTGGTGCAGCTGTGCGCCGACATCAAGGCCGTGCAGCCCGACTTGCTGATCTGCGTGGACCATGAAGGCGGGCGCGTGCAGCGCTTTCGCACCGATGGCTTCACCCATATCCCGCCCATGCGCGCCCTGGGCGAGATGTGGATGGATGACGGCAAGGGCAAAAAATACCGCGAAGGCGCGGGTGCCATGCGCGCCATGAATGCGGCCACAGCGGCCGGCTATGTGCTGGGCACAGAATTGCGCGCCTGCGGCGTGGACTTCAGCTTCACGCCGGTGCTGGATCTCGATTACTCGGATCTGGCCCCCACGCCAGCGCAGGCGCTGGCTGCCCCCCAAGGGGGCCCGGGAAGCTTGGGGCGGCCCAGCGCTTCCCGGAGCTCCGTCATCGGCGACCGCAGCTTTCACCGTGACCCGCGCGTGGTGGCCGCGCTGGCCAAGAGCCTGATGCATGGCCTGCTGCAAACCGGCATGGGAAATTGTGGCAAGCATTTCCCGGGTCACGGCTTTGTGCAGGCCGACTCGCACGTGGACATTCCGGTCGACAAGCGCAGCCTCAAGGCCATTCTGGATGAAGACGCTGCGCCGTATCCCTGGCTGTCCAGCGTGCTCACCGCCGTGATGCCGGCCCATGTGATCTACCCCAAGGTGGATGCCCGCCCCGCAGGCTTCAGCGAAAAATGGCTCAAAGACATTCTGCGCGGCCGCCTGCGCTATGACGGCGCCATCTTCAGCGACGATCTGAGCATGGAGGGGGCACGCCGCATCAATGGCCAGCTCATCAGCTACACCGAGGCCGCGCTGCAGGCCTTGAACGCCGGCTGCGACATGGTGCTGCTGTGCAACCAGAGCCTGGGTTTTGGCGAGCATGTGGACCAGTTGCTCGACGGCATGGACGCTGCGCTGCGTGATGGCCGCTGGGTGCCGGACGAAGACTCCGAATCCCGTCGCCTGGCCCTGCTGCCCGATACCGTGCCCCAGGCCTGGGACGATTTGATGCGCCAGCCTGCGTACCTGCAGGCGCTGGATCTGCTGCCTTGATCGGTGCGGCTCGGGGCGAAGCACGTTTTTTTCATTAGCAAGGAAAATTTTCTTCGTTCCCGGCATTCCGCAAGATTCCTAGACTGGCCTTCATTTCCTGTTGCACGCCGCAGCAGGTGCTGTTCCAAGGAGTTTTGCGATGTCTGCCGTTCTCGCCGCACGAGACCATGTTTTTTCACCCCGACGACAGGATTTTGTGATCCGTCCCGTGCCCGGTGCGGCGGGCGGGCTCGGGGCCGAAGTCGTGGGGCTGGACTTGTCGCGTCCCTTGTCCCGGGACGATTTCGAGCGTCTGCAGAGCGCGCATTGGGAGCACCATGTGCTGGTGTTCCGCGACCAGCGCATCACGCCTTCCGAGCAGGTCGCCTTCAGCCGGCTCTGGGGGCCGCTGCAAATCCATGTGCTGCGCCAGTTCCAGCTGCCGGGCCACCCCGAGATCCTGCAGGTCTCCAATCTGCGCGATGAACAAGGCCAGCCCCTGGGCCTGGGCGATGCAGGCCAGCTCTGGCATTCGGATCTTTCGTACAAGGAAAAGCCTTCGCTGGGCAGCCTGCTGCATGCTCAGGAGCTTCCTGAAGAAGGCGGGGACACGTTGTTTGCCGACCAGCATGCGGCTTACGAGGCCTTGCCCGGCACGCTCAAGCAGCGCCTTGCAGGCCTGCAGGCCGAGCACAGCTATCTGCTGCATTACGAGGCCTTGCGCTCCAAAAGTCCCTGGCGCCCGGCGCTCACGCAGGCCCAGATCGCCGAGGTCAGACCTGCGGTGCATCCGGTGGTGCATACCCACCCGGGCAATGGGCGCAAGGCCTTGTTCGTGAGCGAGCATTTCACCAGCCGCATCCTGGGCCTGTCCGAGGGCGAAAGCCGCACGCTGCTGCAGCAGCTGTTTGCGCACAGCGTGCAGCCGCAGTTTGTCTACCGCCACCAGTGGCAGCCGCATGACATGGTGTTCTGGGACAACCGTGCGGTGCTGCATCTGGCTGCAGGCACGCCGTCCCATCTGCGCCGCAAGCTCTATCGCACCACGGTGGAGGGCGCCAGGCCCGTGGCCTGAACCGTCTCTCGCGCCGGGGCCGCGCAACGGCCCGGCGATTTCTCTGGCGCTCCCTGGATTCAGGGGCCGTCCCGTCTGCTTTCTTTCTGACTCAGCCATGAATTCATCTCTCTTTCCCCGTGTGCTTCGCACGCCGCTGATCGCAGGCTTGCTGGGCATGGCCCTGCTTGGCAGTGCCACCGGCGTGCATGCCGAAGGCAGTATCCGCATTGCCCAGCAGTTCGGCATTGCCTATCTGATCCTGGACGTGGTGCGCGACCAGCAACTGATAGAAAAGCACGGCCGCCAGCAAGGCCTGGATGTGAAAGTGCAGTGGGAGGCGATCTCGGGCGCGACCGCAATGAACGAGGCCTTGCTCGCGGGCTCGCTGGACGTGGTTTCCGCAGGCGTGCCGCCGCTGCTCACGCTCTGGGACCGCACGCGCGGGCGCCAGAACGTCAAGGCCGTGGCTGCGCTGGGCTCGCTGCCCAACTATCTGATCACCAACAACCCGGAGGTCAAAACGCTCAAGGACCTGGGTCCCAGGGACCGTATTGCCGTGCCTGCGGCCGGTGTGGGCTTTCAGTCCCGCACGCTGCAGATCGAGACCGCCAGGCAGTTCGGCAAGGCCGATTTCAAGCGCTTTGACAATATCTCGGTCAGCCTGGCCCACCCGGATGCGACGGCCGCCCTGATCTCGGGGGGCACGGAGGTGACTGCGCATTTCTCCAGCGCCCCGTTTTACTACCAGGCGCTGGAGGCCAACAAGAGCGTGCACAAGATCCTGAGCTCCTTCGACATTCTTGGGGGGCCGGCAAGCTTCAACGTGCTCTACACCACGCAGAAGTTCCACGACGAAAACCCCAAGACCTACAAGGCCTTCTACGCTGCGCTGGACGAAGCGGCCCAATGGATCCGGGGCAACAAGGAGCAGGCGGCCCAAACCTTTATCCGTGTGCAGAAGTCCAGGCTGTCGCCTGACTTCGTGCGCCGCATCCTCGAGGACCCGGAGAACGATTTCACCATCGTGCCGCATCGCACCTTTGTCTATGCGAAGGAGTTGCATGAGCTGGGTGTGCTCAAGAGGCAGGCTGACTCGTGGAAGGATTATTTCTTTGAAGAGGCGCATGCGGGAAATGGAAGCTGAGGCGTATGTCGGGCGGCGTGCTGCGCCATGCGTGAGCGATGGGAGAAGATGAATATGACGAATCTGATATCCGGACAGAGCGGCCTTGAAAGCCGTCCGGCCGGCTGGGATGGGCTCAAAAGCGCCTGGGGCAATGCCCGTGCTGCCTGGCAGCGGTCGTCGCTGGCGCGGGTCTCGGGCTCCAGGCAGGAATCGCCGAGATCTCAGTTTGGATCGCCAGTAGCGCTTGCTGGTAAGGCGCAGAGTGCTCCTGATTTGGAAGCGAACCCAGTGCCACCAATGCCGGCTGCCATACAGCCGCTGCTGCAGGTGCAGGACGTGAGCCTGATCTACGCCACAAGCCGTCAGAAGGTGCGCGCCACACACAGGCTGAGCCTGGATGTGTTCGAGGGCGACCGCTTTGTGCTGCTGGGTGCATCGGGCTGCGGCAAGAGCAGCCTGCTAAAGGCCCTGGGCGGTTTTCTGCGGCCTGCGCAAGGCCGGATCCTGCTCGACGGCCAGCCCGTGCATGGGCCGGGGCCGGACAGGGTGGCGGTGTTCCAGGAGTTCGACCAGCTGCCTCCCTGGAAGACCGTGCGCGAGAACGTGATGTTCCCGCTGCTGGCCTCGGGCCGTGCGGGCCGGGCCGAGGCGCGCGAGCGTGCGCAGGCCATGCTCGCCAAGGTGGGGCTTGCGCCTTTTGCCGACGTACATCCACATCAGCTCTCGGGGGGCATGAAGCAGCGCGTGGCCATTGCGCGTGCGCTGGCCATGCAGCCGCGCGTGCTGCTCATGGATGAGCCTTTTGCGGCGCTGGATGCGCTTACGCGCCGCCAGATGCAGCAGGAGCTGCTGGCGCTGTGGGAGGAGCTGCGCTTTACGCTGGTCTTCGTCACCCACTCCATTGAGGAGGCCTTGGTCGTGGGCAACCGCATCGCGATTCTCTCGCCCCATCCGGGGCGCGTGCGCGCCGAGCTCAACAGCCATGAGTTCGACCTCTCCAGCCAGGGCAGTGCGCAATTTCAAGCTGCAGCCCAGCGCATACATCGCTTGCTGTTCGAGCAGCAGGCGACCTCGATCTGATTTCATGGCCCTGGCTGCGCTGCGGCCGGGCCCGATTGCAAGCCCATGAGCCCTTCGTTCCAGACCCCTGTGGCGACCCCGCCCATACGCGCCGAGTACGAGCGCGAACTCGTCCCCCTGGACGGCATCGACCCCGTGCGCTCCCTGCCCTGGCTGGCGCGCCTGTGGAGCATGGCGGCCGTGCGCCGCACGCTGATCCTGGCCATGCTGGCCGGCCTGTGGCAGGCCGTGGCCTTGTGGCAGGACAACGAGTTGTTGCTGCCGTCTTTTACCGCCACGCTGCAGGCCCTGACCGAAGACTGGGGCAGTGGCGAGCTGCCGGCCAAGTCCGGGAGGTCGCTGTGGGTCCTGGCCCAGGGCTATGTGCTGGGCATGGCGGCGGCGTTGGTGCTGACCTCGCTGGCCGTCTCCACCCAGCTGGGGCGTGATCTGCTGGCCACGCTGACCAGCATGCTCAACCCCTTGCCCGCGATTGCCCTGCTGCCGCTGGCCTTGCTGTGGTTCGGCCTGGGGCAGGGCAGCCTGCTGTTCGTGCTGGTGCATTCCGTGCTGTGGCCCATGGCCTTGAACACGTATGCGGGCTTTCAGGCCGTGCCCGAGACCTTGCGCATGGCCGGCCGCAACTACGGCCTCAAGGGCCTGCGCTATGTGCTGCAGATTCTGGTGCCGGCCGCGCTGCCCGCGATTCTGTCCGGCCTCAAGATAGGCTGGGCCTTTGCCTGGCGCACGCTGATCGCGGCCGAGCTGGTGTTTGGCGCGTCCTCGGGTCAGGGCGGCCTGGGCTGGTATATCTTCCAGAACCGCAACGAGCTCTATACGGACAAGGTGTTCGCGGGCCTACTGACCGTCATCGTCATCGGGCTGCTGGTCGAGGTGCTGGGCTTTCATACGCTGGAGCGGCTCACGGTGAGGCGCTGGGGGACGCAGCGCTAGCACGCAGAGCAGGTGCTGTCGGGCGTCTTGTCATGGCTTGTCTATGGGATGATGCGGTCTTGTCCGACAAGAAAGACACAGATGCGCGTTGGCGTGCTAACCGGCGGCGGCGATTGCCCAGGCCTGAACGCGGTGATCCGAGCGGTCACCAAATCCCTGATCAACCATGGCCAGTGTGAGGTGCTGGGCATTGCCGATGGTTTTGAAGGCCTGATGGAGGCCCAGCCTCGTGTCAAGCCGCTGGAGTGGGATCAGGTCTCGGGTATTTTGCACATGGGCGGCACGGTGCTGGGCACCAGCAACAGCGCCAATCCGCTGCGCGACGAGCCCACGGCGGAGCAGGTGGCACGCAATGTGCGCGCGCTGGGCCTGGACGTGGTGGTGGCCATTGGCGGCGACGGCACCATGAGCCTGGCCCACGGCCTGGCCGAGCGCGCGGGCTTTGCCTGCGTGGGCGTGCCCAAGACCATAGACAACGACATTGCCTACTGCGAGCGCAGCTTTGGCTTTGACACGGCCGTGGCAACGGCTACCGAGGCGCTGCGCCGCATCGAGAGCACGGGCAACAGCCACCACCGGGTGATGATTGTCGAGACCATGGGCCGCCACGCCGGCTGGCTGGCGCTGGAGTCCGGCATTGCGGGTGCGGCCGACATCATCCTGCTGCCCGAGATCGACTACGACCTGCAGAGCATTGCCGCAGTTTGCCGCAAGCGCGAGCAGCGCCAGCGCTACACCATCATCTGCATAGGCGAGGGGGCCAAGGAAAGCGGTGCCAGCCTCACGGTGCGCGAACGCGTGGAGCACAGCCCGGATCCCGTGCGACTGGGCGGCATAGGCCATGTGTTGCGCGCGCGCCTGCAGCCTCTGCTCAGAAGCGAGGTGCGAACCACGGTGCTCGGCCATGTGCAGCGCGGTGGCGACCCCACGCCTTTCGATCGTGTACTGGCCACGCAGTTCGGCCACCATGCGGCGCGGCTGGTGCTGGCCGGGCAGTTCGGCCACATGGTGACCTTGCAGAGCGGCAGGATAGGCAGCGTGGAGATCGCCAGCGTGGCCAATACCCAGCGCACCATTCCCGAAGGGCATGGCCTGCTCACGATGGCGCGTGACATCGGTATTTCCCTGGGCGAGCCAGCATGAGCCGTTGGGATGCGGTGACGCACGCAATAGCCTTGTGCAGGCAGTCTCTTCAACCCTGAATTCAGGACCTGGATTTTTTGAGAACCTATTGATGACTTCCGATCAGACTTCCCCAGGCTTTTCCGAACAACTGCGCCTGGCCAGCATCAGCGACTGGAATGCCTGCGTACAGCACCGCTTTGTCGATGAGATCTTTGACGGCAGCCTGGACGACGCCGTGCTGCGCCACTATCTGGTGCAGGACTACCAGTTCATCAACCGCTTTGTGGCCCTGCTGGGCGCGGCCATTGCCAGTGCCGATGTGTTTGCGCCGCGCGTGCGCCTGTCGCAGTTCGCGGCCATGATCACCAGCGACGAGAACACCTATTTCCTGCGCAGCTTTGACGTGCTGGGCGTGGACCAGGAGCAGCGCCTGACACCGGTGCTCACCCCCCAGACACAGGCTTTTCAGCAGCTGATGTACGAGGCCGCACAAAGCCTTTCTTACGCCAACTGCATTGCCGTGCTGGCCGTGGCCGAAGGCCTGTACCTGGACTGGGCCGACCAGCCCGCCAAGCAACAGCTGCCGCTGCCTGCGCGCTTTGAACATGCGGAGTGGATCACGCTGCACGCCAATGACTTCTTCCGCGACTTTGTGGGCTGGTTGCGCAGCGAACTGGACCGCGTGGGCCGGCAACTGGACGCAGCGGCCAGTGCCGAGGCCGCAAGCTTCTTCGCCCGCGCCGTGGCGCTGGAGCGTGCCTTTTTTGACCATGTATACCTGGACGCAGAGGCCTGAATGATCTGGCCTGCGCGGCGCAGTACTGTGAGCCAGCCGGTAAGTCAGCATGTAGCCGACACCGGCATGCTGGTCCGATCCTGGCAACGCGCCTGGGCCGCGCTGGGCATGCCTGCGCCCCAGGCTGTTTTGGACAGCCTGCTGGCCGCCTACCAAGAGGCACAGCGCAGCTACCACACGCTGCAGCATGTGCAGGAAATGCTGGCACTGCTGGAGCCCGTGCTGATCCAGGCGCAGCGCCCAGGCGAGCTGGAGCTGGCGCTGTGGTTTCACGATGCGGTCTACCAGCCCCAGGCCAAGGACAACGAGCTGCAAAGTGCCGACTGGGCTGCCAAGGTGATGCGGGCGCAAGAGGTAGACGAGGCAGCGGTGCAGCGCGTACACAGCCTGATCATGGCCACCTGCCATGCGGCCCAGCCGCAGCAGCCCGATGCCCGGTTGCTGGTGGATATCGACCTGGCCATTCTGGCTGCCGATGCCCCGCGCTTTGCCGAGTACGAGCAGCAGATACGCGCGGAGTACCGCTGGGTGCCGTCCTTGATCTACCGCACCAAACGCCGCGCCGTGTTGCAGTCTTTCATGGAGCGTGATGCCATCTACAGCACGCCGGTATTTCGCGAGCGCCTGGAGGCCGCAGCCCGGCGCAATCTGGAGCAGGCCTTGCATGTGAAATAAGGAGAGACCATGCCGGAACGTCTCACACGACAGCCATGGGTGGCGGGCTTTTTCATCGCCATGGTGTGCAGCCTGAGCCCGTCAGCTCAGGCCGCAGAGTGGAAGATTTGCGATCTGCAGGTGCAATTGCGAGACAAGCAAAACAACCCGGCCGAGCTGCAAACCCGGGTGAAGGAAAGCAGCACGCCCAATGCTGCGGAATGCCCGCAAGAGGGAACGGCCCTGAGCTTTCGCCCTGAAACCGAGGACTACCAAAGCATGCTGCCGCGCCGCCAATGGCCCAAACCTGGACAGACCGTGCGGGTGCGGTTTCGCTATCTGGATGGGGAATGCAAAGACCGAGGGCCTTGCCGGATCAAACACTATTCCGTCATGCGCTGATGCGTGCTGAAAAAGGCTGTAGCGCTTTGCCATCAAGCATCAGCCGCTTTTATTTCGATAGCATCTTGCTGGGCGAGGGCTGGTAGGCCCAGCGGCTCATGGGCCGTGGGCCTCCATGGGCCATCGTGGGCACCTATGATCCAGGGTTTCGCCGTTCTCACGCCAACCGCTGGATTTTTTCATGACCACCTTAGGAACCCCCTACACCCCCCAAGCCACCAAAGTCATGCTGCTGGGCAGCGGCGAACTGGGCAAGGAAGTGCTGATCGCCCTGCAGCGCCTGGGCGTGGAAACCATTGCCGTGGACCGTTACGAGAATGCGCCCGGCCACCAGGTGGCCCACCATGCGCGCACCATCACCATGAGCGACCCGGCACAGCTCAAGGCGCTGATTGAAGAGACCACGCCCGACCTGGTGGTGCCCGAGATCGAGGCCATTGCCACGCCCATGCTGGAGGAGCTGGAGGCCGCAGGTGTGGTCACCGTCATCCCCACGGCCCGCGCCACGCGGCTGACCATGGACCGCGAAGGCATTCGCCGCCTGGCCGCCGAAACCCTGGGCCTGCCCACCAGCCCCTACCGCTTTTGCGACTCGCTGGCCGAGCTGCAGGCAGCCATTGACGGGAGCGACGGTCAGGCCGCCATTGGTTATCCCTGCGTGGTCAAACCGGTGATGAGCAGCTCGGGCAAGGGCCAGAGCAAGCTCGACGGCCCGGCCGATGTGGCCACCGCCTGGACCTGTGCCATGGCCGGTGGCCGCGTGGCCAAGGGCCGCGTCATCGTCGAAGGTTTTATCGACTTCGACTACGAAATCACCCAGCTCACCGTGCGGGCCAAGGGCCGCGATGGCCAGATCGCAACCCATTTCTGCGCGCCAGTGGGCCATATCCAGCAGGCCGGCGACTATGTGGAAAGCTGGCAGCCCCATCCCATGTCGGCCGCAGCCCAACTGAAGTCGCAGCAGATCGCCAAGGCCGTGACCGACAACCTGGGCGGCCTGGGCCTGTTTGGCGTGGAGCTGTTTGTGAAGGGTGACCAGGTCTGGTTCAGCGAGGTTTCGCCCCGCCCCCACGACACCGGCCTGGTGACGCTGGCTACGCAATGGCAAAGCGAATTCGAGCTGCATGCGCGCGCCATTCTGGGTTTGCCTGTGGACGCCAGCCTGCGCAACCCTGGCGCCAGTGCCGTGATCTATGGCGGCCAGGATGCCGAAGGCCTGGTGTTCGATGGCGTGGACGAGGCCCTGGCCATTCCCGGTACCGATCTGCGCCTGTTCGGTAAGCCCGAAAGCTTTGTCAAGCGCCGCATGGGCGTGGCCCTGGCGCGTGCGGCCGATGTGGAGCAGGCCCGCACCAATGCCAAGCTCGCGGCCAGCAAGGTCAGGCCGCGCAAGCCCTGAGCTGCCTGCGCATGTGGAGAGCCGAGGGCGGCAGGAGTGAAGCATGGCTTGTCATGAAACTGACGCAGACAGGCACTAGGCTCGGCGGCTTGTCGCGCCCCCGCGCGGCGAGCCAACAAGGTAGGCAATGAACTGGGACAACCGCGAAGAACTGCTGCGTCGCATAGAGAGCGACCTGCTGGACAGCCTGGACGAAGAGCTGGAGCTGGAGATTGAAGACCGTACGGGCGGGCTGCCCCTGACGCCGGGTGCGCCACCTGCTGCGGTCGGCAGCCATGCCACGCGCGTGGCCTATTTCAAGGAGTTGTTTCGCCTGCAGGGCGAACTGGTCAAGCTGCAGGACTGGGTGGCCAGTACCAAGCAAAAAGCCGTCATCCTCTTCGAGGGGCGCGATGCCGCAGGCAAGGGCGGTGTCATCAAGCGCATCACCCAGCGCCTGAACCCGCGCGTATGCCGCGTGGTGGCCCTGCCCGCGCCCAATGACAGAGAGCGCACGCAGTGGTACTTCCAGCGCTATGTACCCCACCTGCCGGCCGCGGGCGAGATGGTGCTGTTCGACCGCAGCTGGTACAACCGCGCCGGCGTGGAGCGGGTGATGGGCTTTTGTTCGGACGATGAGTACGAGGAGTTCTTCCGCTCCGTGCCCGAGTTCGAGCGCATGCTGGTGCGCTCGGGCATACGCGTGATCAAGTACTGGTTCTCCATCACCGACGAGGAACAGCACCTGCGCTTTCTGGGCCGCATCCACGACCCGCTCAAGCAGTGGAAGCTGTCACCCATGGACCTGGAGTCGCGCCGCCGCTGGGAAGACTACACCCGTGTCAAAGAGACCATGCTGGAGCGCACCCACATCCCCGAAGCGCCCTGGTGGGTGGTGCCCGCCGACGACAAAAAACAGGCACGGTTGAACTGCATACGCCATCTGCTGTCGCAGTTCGACTACAGCGAGGTGCAGCGCCCCGAAATCACCCTGCCCGAGCGCGTGCGGCATGCGGATTACATCCGCCATCCAGTCTCCGACGACATGCTGGTGCCCCAGCACTATTGAAAATCAGGCTGGCTGAAAAGAGCCTGGGCGGCATTGCGGCGCAGCCCGGCTGCGGCATGTGGAGCGCTGCTTCAGGCCTGGGCCTTTGGCGCAGTGGCGGCTTCGGGGGGCGCAGCGATTGCTGTGTCGGAGGCCACGGCCGGGGCGGGGCCGTGGAACTCGGGAACCGGCAAGCCGCCCTTCCAGCGGCGCAGAACGCGCTGGAAAATCAGCGAATTGGGGATTTGCAGCAGATTCGGGGTGCCCTCTGGGGCATGCGCATCCTCAAGAGTGATGTAGAGCATGTTGAAATCCACGACACGGCCTTTGGCTCCCGGCTTTTCGGCCGTGTCCAGTACCTCGATGTAGTCGCCCAGCCTGAAAGGCCCGACGATGATGATGAGCAGGGCGCAAAACAGATTCGACAGCACGCTCCATGCTGCAAAAAAGGCAACCGCGCCCACGGTGGCAAAACCTGTGAAGGCTGTCCACAGCACCGTTGCTGAGACGCCCAGACGTTCAAGAACCAGAGGGATGGTGGCCGCGATCAGAATCCAGCGAAACAGGCTGCGCAAGGTCACCGTGATTTCGTGTGGCAGGTCGTAGTGGCTGGCTGCACGGGCGATGAGGCGGCGAGCCATGCGGTTGAGCAGCCAGGCCGCGAAAACGATGAGAAGAATCTGGGCTCCGGGGACTATGAGCTCGAGCCATTCGAGCATCCACTCGGGCAAATGGGATTGGAGACGGCGCATAAATTCAGGCACTTGAAAAAACGGGGTGAAGGTGCATTGACGAACACATGGATCGCAGCAGATAAATAGCCGCCATCGTACGGTCGTGCAGCATGCCGTACTTCGCAACCCCGATTTTTTGCGCGAGAAAAGGCGAAAAAAGATGTGCGCCAAGCCGGCTTGGAACATGTTTGCGATCTTCTCGGCGCAGCGCCGGCATGGAGATCGTGAGCACGACCCTGGGAATCACATGCGCCGCTGCTCAACGGTGTCCATCTGCATCTCGAAGCTGAAGAAGCGGTCGCGCCCTTGGGCCTTGGCCGCATACAAGGCCTGGTCGGCGCGCATCAGCATGGACTCGGTGCTGGTGTATTCGTCGGGGATGCAGGTGGTGATGCCGCCCGACAGGGTGAGAACCGAGCCGTTGGGAGTGGGCAAGGCCAGGCGGCGCAGCATCTGCCCGAGAGCACGAGCAAAGGTCATGGCGCCGGAGCGTGGTGTGAACGGCAAAATGAGCGCGAACTCCTCTCCGCCATAGCGTGCAGCAACGTCACGCGGGCGTACACAGATCTCGCGCAGCAGGGTGCCGACTTTGCGCAGGCATTCGTCGCCTTGCACATGGCCGTAGGTGTCGTTGTAGCACTTGAAGTGGTCAAGGTCGCAGAGCATGAGTGTCAAGGGCTCGTTTCTGCGGCGAGCGGCGGCGATTTCCTGGTGAAGAATGCGGTCCAGGCCCCGGCGATTGACCAGGCCGGTCAGCATGTCGAGCTCGACCATGGCGTTGAGTTTGAGGTTGGCCTGGTGCAGCTCGGCCGACATGGCAGTCAGCCGGCGGCGCATATCCAGCAGCCGACGCATGGCGCGCAGCTTGGCGACGAGAACAATGGGCTTGACGGGCTTGACCAGATAGTCGTCACCGCCGGCCTCTATGCCACGCCAGACGTCGAGATCGTTGTTGAGCCCCGAGAGGAAAATGATCGGCGTCCACTCTCCAGGCTCGGCCTCGCGCAGATGTCGTGCTACCCAGTAGCCATCTTCGCCAGGCAGTCTTATGTCGAGGAGAACCAGGTCCGGACGGTGCTTCTTGAACAGCTCCAGTGCCGCTTGGCCGTTGTCGGCTTCGACTATTTCAGAAATGCCAGCCAGCCGCAGTTCGGACACAAGGCTTGCACGCACGGCAGCCTGGTCTTCGACAACCAGTACGGTAAAGGGTGACGTTGTGTCTGGCGAGGCAAGGCGGGCGCAGGTCGCCTCAATGGCCGGGGGCATGCTGGTTGTGTCGAAAGGGGGCAGGGGCTTTGCAGACATGGATAGGCTTTTGTTGATATGCCGGCGAAGATTTCCTGTATACACAGGCCTCAACAACTTGTGCATACGTGCAAATCCTGATTAAGTTTTCCACCTTGCTGCCGAGTTTGGGCAGGCGCATCGCTGCTAAAAAACCGAGCACGAGTGCTGTGAACCATTCACAACTCTTGCCCCGGAACTGACTGTATAGCGCACCAAGCCTGCAATCCAGCGGTTGGCTTTGAACGTGTTCAAGCCGTAGTCCGAAATGGCAGCACCGCCCAACCAGGTCTGGGTGGATTGCACATCGGCATTACCGATGAATGCTTGCTGGGCACAGTGCAAGGCGCTGGCATGCAACTCAGTCTTGGAAAGTCAGCTCATAAGCTTGGCATGGGGGCGGGCTTTGGGGCCGCCGGCTGCGATCTGTGCTGTGGCGATAAGCCGGGCTGCAGAGCGGGAATAAGATTTTTCCTAGACACTTGTCTGACATCAGGCGCAAGACTCCTGATGTCTGGTTTTTGAAAGGATAGGTGCGATGAGGACGATTCATCATATGTTGCTGCTGCTTTTGAGTGCCATGGTGTTCAATGCCCATGCCCAAAGCTCTTTGTGCGAGCGCAAGGTCGAAGAGTTGAAGTGGCAGATGGAAAACGCAAGGCAGTACGGAAACGTCTATCGTCTGCGTGGGCTGAATAGGGCGCTGGCCAGAGTTCAAAGCCGCTGCAATGATGAGGGCGTGCTTGGAAGCAAACGGAAGCAGGTCGAAGAGCAGCAGAAGGAGGTCGATGAGCTCATGGAAGAAATTCGTGAGTATCGGGCCGAGGGGCGCAGTGACAAGGTCAAGAAGCGGGAAGCCAAGCTTCAGCGCGAACTGGAGACTCTGGTGGACTTGCAGCATGAATTAAAGGCTTTGGAGAGCATGCGTGGTGAGGCCGGTGCCACTTCCTCCCCTTCAGCCAATACCCTGTCGCTGCGGCGTTGAGCTCTCTCTTTTTTGGGATCAATCCAATTTTTTGCATTTCATTCAAAACGGCCCTGGACGGCTGCTACAATGCGAAGCGTTGCGGCTGTAGCTCAGCTGGATAGAGTACTTGGCTACGAACCAAGGGGTCGTGGGTTCGATTCCTGCCAGCCGCACCATATTCAAGCCTTGGAGTCTTTGGACTTCAAGGCTTTTCTTTTGGCACCGCCTCAGTGCGGTGTTCCGGATCCTCCTGCTGGGTGCTTGCTTGGGGCAGGAGCAGGCTGAAGCAGCTGCCTTTGCCCTGGATGCTGCTGATTTCCAGCTGACCTCCATGACGCATAGCTACCGTACGGCTCAGGGCCAGGCCAAGGCCGACACCATCCATTCCATGATGCTGTTCGAGGCGCTCGAATGGCCGGCTCAAGCGGGCCACGGATTGGGCGTCCATGCCCGGACCATGATCGCGGATGGTAAGCCGCCAGTGCTGCCCTTCGTCGTGCAGCATGCATTCGACCACGGCCGGCTGCTTCGGGTCGGTGGGGTGACCGTATTTGATGGCATTGCTGATGAGATTGACGATGGCTCGCTGCAGCAGCCCCGCATCGCCCAAGATCTCGGCTTCCTGCTCCAGGGGCATGGACAGTAGCTGTATTTGATTGGCGGTGGCCTGGGGCCAGCACTGATCTATGGCTTGCTCCAGCAGATGGCCGAGATCCAGGCAGGTTCGGCGTATGACCTGCTGTTGGGCGCGGGATAGGTGTACGAAGTCGTCCGCAAGCTGGAGCGAAGACAGTGCATAGCCCTCTATGCGTGAGAGCAAGGCAGTGCGTGTAGCTTCGCTGGTATGTGGGGCGTGGCGCTGCATCTCCAGCAAGGTGATGATGGACGAGATCGGCGCGCGTATGTCGTGGGAGATGAACTGCATGGCCTGATCGCGCTGATTCTGGGCACTGCGCAGTTCGCTGATGTCTACCAGTGTAATCAGCCAGCCCTGGGTTGGCGGTGCATCGAAGGGCTGGGCTAGAACGATCAGGCTGTGGCCTTGGGCATCCTGCACTTCGCTATGGCGTGGCAAGCTCCCTCCTTCCAGGGTTGCGCTGCTCAACAGGATCTGGGGAGGCGTGGTATCGGTGGCAGGCGTCTTGAGGTCCTTGAGCAACTGCGGTAGCGAGTCGCCGATTTGCAGCTTCCAGCCGCGGGCCTGGGCATAGGCATGAGCTGTGGTGTTGGTCAGCAGAACCCAGCCCTGTCGATCGCAGACAAACGTTGGCGAGGGTAGTTGGCGCAGGCTTTCGCTGACGAAGTGATGCAGCGAACGCAGCTGGCGTGAGGCTTGCTCGACAGCCGTGATTCGGTGGTCCATCAAGTCGCCACGTCTGGGCGTATTTGGCATGGCCGGCAGACCCTGGCCCTGCAGGTCTTGCAGCTCCAACTGCAAGAAACTTGCAGCTGCCCGCAATCGCAGCCAGCTCCAAAGTGGATACGCCACAGCCAGGTCCACCAGGCCTGCAGCAGGCGCAGTCTGGATCAGCCATAGCCGCGGTGCCAGCCCCGCGAGCAGAAGGCTGATCAGCGTTAGCAGTACACAGGCGAGCATGCCACCCGATGGGCCGACCCAGGCCAGAGCCAGCAAGGCCAGCAGGACAGGGGTCAGGTTGAGAATCCTGTCCAGAGTTGCCGAGGAGGCTCTCAAATGCTGACCCTGAAGATTGCCGTTGAGCACATGGGCCAGCATTTCTATGCTGGAGATGGGACGTGTTCCTATGCTCAAGGGGGCCGAGAGCTTCTCGCCAAGGCCGGAGGCCGTGGTGCCTACGAGCACATACTTGTCGCGAAAGACCGCGTTGGGAATATTTCCCCGCAGCACATCGATGTAGGAATATGTGGTGAATGGTGAGCTCCACTCTCGGTCGTGGTCTGCATGCGCATGTGCAAAAGCCACGATGGAGTGCTGAGCGCGAATCCAGCGAGAGGAAGCGGCCTCGCTTTCGGGAAGGTGTGCGGGAGCGCAGCCATGGCCGGTCCTGCCAACGCACTGCAGCGCCTGGGCCATATGCCACCAGGGATTGGATGCAGGGCCCTCCAGCGCATAAAAGCTGCGTACCACGCCATCAGCGTCCACGGCCAGCTGGGTATGGCCTAGCGCAGCGACGGCCTCACGCAAGGAAGGTAGCGGTGCGGTCGCCTGGCTGGAGGTGAGCCCTTCTGAGCGCACCACGGGTAAAACGACGCGACCGTTATGCAGCAAGGCCTGAGCAAGAAGCCAGTCGTCGGCTGGATAGTCCCAGTCATCTTCGCTGAACACGACATCGAGTCCAACGGCACGAGGCTGGGCCGCACTCAAGTGTTCGATCAGGCCTGCGTGGAGGGCACGGCGCCACGGCCAGCGCCCTATGGCAGAAATACTGGCATCGTCTATGGCAATGATGATGATATGAGACGATGCCTTGGGCTGGTGTAGCCAACTGACCGTATCCTGAACCAGGCTGTTGATGCGCTCAAGCTGGCCTGGGCCGCTGAGCCAATACACCAAAGACAACAGACTGACTGCAAGCAACAACCATTCCTTACCCAGAGACATGCCGCGTTTGCGTGTTGGCGGAAGGGCTGGAGCAGGAGAGGCCATGGGAGCTGGCGGGACATGCTGTGGCGGGTTATGTGGCACGTGGGCTGTTGCGACCTGAGAAGGTCCAGTTGGTATTTTTCAGTCGTTGTCTAGTATCCAGATACCTGTTGGTTTCAAATGCGGTCTGATGCAAACACCGGCTGCTCGCAAGCTTCCTGGATTGGCAAAGAGGATGTGCAAGTCTTGGAGGCCTGTTTTGGGTACGACGTATTGACGGATACGTCGTACCAACCTTACTGGCGTTGCAGTATCTCCCCGCTGCCAGTGTTCCAGCGTTGTCCATCGGAGCTAACGATCCAGTCGCCGACCTGGAACGTGTAAGCGGGTGATGGGGCGCTGACGAGTCCGTTGCCGTCTTTCACTTGTAGGCGCAGAAAATACTGGTTCGAGGGCAGGTTTGCCGTACGCCACTGCGGTTTGTCGACCCAGGTATCGACCAGAAGGCTGGAGAATTCCGCATTTGTGGCAACCATCACGCGGTAGCTATGGCTGGCTTCGCCATTCCAATAGATATGGTCTTGAGCTTCACTGAACTGCAGTGCACTGCTTGGAACTGAGGCCAGACGCATGGCCTGAGGCGTGGCAAAAGGCCCTTGGTCGAAGCTGCCGTCCGCTAGTTTCCGCAGGCTGGCCGTGCGCCACAGATAGTCGCCGGCAGGCAACTGGCCTAGCGCAGAGGCTGCCAGTTCGCAGTCGGTGAGATCCGAGACATCTATCAGTGGGACGAAGCTCTGGGCACCTCCTGCAGCCGCGACCTGGATGCGGTAGCGGCTGGCCTGCGCAACCTTGGTGCAGCGCAAGCCACTCTCTCCAATGCCTATCGTGGCTCCGGCCACAGGTGCTTCGTATAGCGGTGCAATGGGATGGGCCTTGACGCGTATTTTGCGGTGGCTGGGCTGGCCAGGAATGCCCTGGGTATCGAGGCCTCGTACCGAGAGCAGATATTCGCCATCATCGATGTCGGTGAAGCGTATCGGCGATGTCTTGAAGACGTCGCTGCGCAGCACGGTGCTGAGCTCCTCGTCCTGGGCCAACTGAACCTGGTAGGCCACGGCTCCTTCAACGGAGGGAAGGGGAAGGCTGAGCCATTGCGAGTCTTCTGTCAGTGAAGGCCAATTCGACAGGTCAGGTGCGGTCAGCATGTGTCGAGGCGACTCCAGGTGACCATTGGCCGCAACCACGAGCTGCAGGCCCGGTCGCAGCAGGGCTTGCTTATGCTCGGCTTTGTCCGAGGACACCAGAACCAGTCCTTTGTCGACCGTGGCGCTGGTGGTGCCGGATGGATTGGCGTGCACTGAAAAATGCGTGCCTCTGACACTTGTGGTGGCAGCGGGAGTGCGTACTTCCAGGCGGCGTGGAGGCGGGTTGCGCATGGGAGGGGACGAGACTTCTACGCTGCCTGAGCGAAGATCCAGAACCGACTCCAGGTTGCCTGCTCGCCCTTTTTGACGCATCTGTCTGAGCTGAAGGTCGGATTCGGATTGAATGCGAACCAGCGAGCCGTCGGCCAAACGGATGGCGACAAATGCATTCTCAGCCAGACGCAGGCGATCACCTTCCTGCAGGCTCTGACCTTTGTGCAGCGGCTCAGCTGAGACAGGCAGGGCATTGGCTTCAATGCTGGATCGTGTGGCATGAGCATCTCCCTGTACGAACTCCACCGAGGCCATGGCCATGTGCAGCAATCGCATGGGAACTGTCAGGGCCGATCCAGGCTTCAGGCGATAGGGATTGACGTTGTTATTGCTTTGCTGCAGCAGCGGCCAGAGCTGATGATCGCCGAGGTAGCGGTCTGCGAGTTGGCTCAGAGTATCGCCTGGCGAGATTCGGTGTGCGATGACTTCCCCATCCGTCTGGCTGTTCAGCGGCTGTGGGGTGATTTGAGCATGCGCAGTGCCACCCACCGACAAGCCCAATACCAGCAGAGTGCAGATCGAGAGGCTGCTGCTCAGCCTGAATTGGAGGGTGGAGGAGGCATGGGGCATGCAACCAGGGGAAGGTCTCATAAGGCTGCAACGTTAGAGGCCGACATGGCTTCGTCAGGGACGTCCAGGCGGTATCCGTACCCGTAGACCGCACTGATTGAATAAGGCTGGCCGGCTCGCAAGTTCAGCAATGAGCGCAGCCGCGATATATGTGTGTCCAGGGAGCGGGACTGCACTTCGGCGTTATGCCCCCAGACAGCTTCGCGCAAGTGATCGCGTGACAGCAGGCGACCACGGTTCTGGAACAGTGTCAGTGCCAGCATATATTCGCGGTGCGTGACTTCCACCGGCTCGCCGTTGACCTCCAGGCTGTTGTTGACCGTGAGAAAGCGGTAGGGGCCGAACTCAAGCACGCTTTGTATGCAGGTCGGATAGGCCCGGCGAAGCAGTGCTGCAATACGCGCGTGCAATTCGCCTTGTCGCACGGGCTTGATCATGAAGTCGTCTGCCCCACAGGACAGGCCTTCGATGATGTCGGCCTCTTCGCTGCGATGGGTCACGATGATGACAGGCATGTCGCGGCTGACATGTTCGCGAACCCAGCGAACCACGTCCGTGCCGTTCATGTCCGGCAGGTGCCAGTCCACAATCAGCAGGTCGAAGCTTTCGCGGCGGAGCTCCAGTTGAAGGGCGCTACCGGTCTGGTAGGTGAGGCAGCTATGTCCTGCTGCCTGTGCGACTTGGCGCAGCATTTCTAGTTGCAGGGGATCATCGTCCAGGACAGCTATGCGCATGCGTTTTTCCTCTCACATCTGTGTTGCTAAAACACCAATCGGGGCGGAAGTGCTTTGCCTGCCGCTTCTCCGACGCTACTTGCTCTTAAGGCATCAGGTTTCGCAAGACTGACTCAGCAGTTCCAAGGCTGCCAGAATCTGCTGCGAATCCGTACCATCAATGGCCTGCAGGTGTGGCTGCAGATTTTTCAAGGCCTGGGCTCCTTCGCGCTGCAGCTGGCTTATGGCTTGGCCTGCCAGCTTGGGCGCATCAAAGCCCAGACTTTGCAGCAGCAGCCGGCCATCGGCTGCTAGCAGCTTGAAGTAAAAGCGGCCGTCCGCTTCGCGATATTGCTTGAACTGAGGCAGGGCCTGCTTGCTCGCCTTGGGCTTGCTTGACGTGGACGCCTGAACCAGGCTGCGCAGGCCAACAGCCGAGCGCAGCTCGCGCAAAAGAGGCGTGCTCAGGCGCCTGGCCTTGACGGCTCCGGCCTGCAAGATCGCCTCAAGCTCTTCGGGATGGGCAATCAGATGCTCGTAGCGTTCGCGCATGGGCGCCAGCTCATGATCTATGCGCTCAAACAGCATCTGCTTGGCATCGCCCCAGGCGATGCCGTCGGCATAGGCTTGGCGCAAGTCCTCGGTTTCTGCTTCGCTCGCAAAGCCCTGGTAGATCTGAAACAGAGCGGATCCTTCGACCGTCTTGGGCTCGCCCGGCATGCGCGAATCGGTGGTGATGCTGTTGATGAGCTTTCGGAGCTGCTCGCGTGAAGCGAACAGAGGAATGGTGTTGTTGTAGCTCTTGCTCATCTTGCGTCCGTCAAGACCGGGCAAGGTCGCCACGTTTTCCTCTACCTGGGCTTCGGGCAGGATGAAGAACTCGCTGCCGTAGAGATGGTTGAAGCTCGATGCCATATCGCGCGCCATCTCTATGTGTTGCACCTGATCCCGGCCCACAGGCACTTTGTGGGCGTTGAAGATCAGAATGTCCGCAGCCATGAGAACTGGGTACATGAAGAGGCCTGCAGTCACTCCATCGTCAGGCTCGATGCCTGATGCCTGGTTTTTGTCTACGGCGGCCTTGTAGGCGTGGGCGCGGTTCAGCAGGCCCTTGCCGGTGACACAGGTTAGAAGCCAGCACAGCTCGGGTATCTCTGGAATATCCGATTGACGATAGAAGGTGACATGCTTGGGGTCCAGACCTGCGGCGAGCCAGCTGGCTGCGATCTCTATCGTGGAGCGTTGCACTCGCGCAGGATCCTGGCACTTGATGAGTGCGTGGTAGTCGGCGAGAAAGTAGAAGTTCTCGACCTCGCGAGTGCGGCTGGCTGCGATGGCTGGGCGCAGCATGCCTGCGTAATTGCCCAGATGGGGGGTGCCGCTGGGTGTGATGCCTGTAAGAAAACGTGTGCTGCTCATGAAAAAGAATCGTAACAAAGCTCGAAGCAAAACGTGACTCTGCGCACTCAGCGCAATAGCCAGATCAGCGGGGCCAAAATGAGATTGATCGCCGTATGGCCAAGGTAGACCAGTGGCTGAAGCCAGAGGCTGCCCATCAGGCCTGCGATGACCAGGCCCATGACGATGAAGAAACCCCATGGCTCTATGCGCGCCAGAAGCTGGGCCTGGCGCCATGGAAGCAGGCCGATCAGAATGCGGCCACCATCGAGCGGAGGAATGGGGAACAGGTTCAAGGCCCACATGATCAGATTGACCAAGACACCTGCGCTGCACATCTCCAGGAAGAAGCGCTCTTTGACTCCCAGGGCTTGCAACAGCCAAAACAGTGCAGCCCAGAGGACGGCCTGGACGAAGTTGGATGCAGGGCCGGCCAGGGCCACCCAGATCATGTCCCGCTTGGGGTTGCGCAATTGGTCAAAGCGCACGGGTACGGGCTTGGCATAGCCGAACAGAAACGCACCGGAGGTCGCAAAGTACAGCAGTATCGGCATCAGGATGGTGCCGATGGGGTCGATGTGCTTGACCGGGTTGAGCGTGATTCGCCCCATCATTGCAGCCGTATGGTCGCCAAAATGGCGTGCAGCATAGCCGTGCGCCGCCTCGTGCACGGTAATTGCATACAAAACGGGCAGGGCGTATATGAGAACAGTCTGTATTAGGTTGCTTGTATCCACGGCAGGCATTGTCTCAGACAACAAGATCCTTGCTTCGAGAAGCCGACGTATATCCAGCGTCTGCGCTTCTTTCTGAGGGTGAGGACTTGCTTTTGATTAATTGGTTTTATGCGAAAGTTAAATATTGTTACTCAATTGTGATTATTTGTTTTATTTCAAAAGAGACACGAAACCGTCAGCAAGATTCGGGAAGTAATTTGGCTTCCCATAGGGTGGCATTATCAGCATGCTGACGTTTATTGTGAAAGGTTTATCCTACATTGCCAGATGGTGACGCAGGGCAAAGATGGTTCGGGCAGGAAAGCTCAAGGGCGTGTGTTGGTTGTTCATCGACATGGACATCCACCTTGATACTTCGAGGCCTGCTGTCTGTTGCAGTTGAATTTTTGTGCACCAATAGTTACAAATTATTTTGATTGCTTGGACAAAAGCCCCTGGTGATCTGTGTCAAGAACTCGACATGGAGCCACCGGCGGCTTGGATGGCTCGTACAGCTATCGAGATCTGGAGCATGTCCAGCCTGGATCGAGGCCTGGTCAGTAGGTCTGTTCAGGGGCCTGGCGCCGTTGATGGCATCGGTTCAACCTGGTAGCCGAAGATCGGGGGCAGATGTCTTGCCTCGGCCGGTTCAAGTCGAACGGCCAGGCAAGGTGTCTGGAGCGGCGAGAGTCGCGCTCAATCCAGGTTCAGACCCAGAGCATCCAGTGGGCCGCGGCCTTGGCGCAGCACCTGTGGGGCATTGCCCAGGGACATGGGAACAAGGTCAATGACCGTGGTGGGCTGGGCCGGACAACTGCCGGCATCGATCACGGCATCGAGCTCATGTGGGAAGTGAGCCAGGATGTCATCGGCATCATGCAAGGGCTCGACCTCGCCCGGAGGGATCAAGGTGGTGGCGATCAGAGGCTCGCCCAACTGGGTCAAGAGCTCCTGGATCGTCTTGTGCTCGGGCACGCGCAGGCCTATGGTCTTGCGAGAGGGGTGGCTCAGGCGTTTGGGCACCTCTTTGGAGGCTTCAAGAATAAAGGTATAGGCCCCGGGCGTTGCGAGCTTGAGCAGCCGGTACTGGCGATTGTCCACACGCGCATGATTGGCCAGCTCTGACAGATCCCTGCACAGCAAGGTCAGGTGGTGCTTGTCATTGATCTGGCGTATGCGGCGCAGTCTTTCGACGGCGGCTCTGTCATCCAGGTGGCAGGCCAGCGCATAGCTCGAATCCGTGGGAATGGCCAGGATGGCTCCCTGACGCAGCATGTCGGCAGCCTGCTTGAGCAGTCTGGGCTGGGGGTTTTCGGGATGGACTTCAAAGCGTTGGACCATGGCATGTGGGGGAGTGGGTGGATGCAAATGAGCGGGAGGAGTCGTCCACAGGAGCTCAGGCGCGGATCACGCGTTTCTCTAGCAACTCCCAGACGGGCGTGAGCTGCGAGGGCAGGGCGGGCAGCGATCCGAGGTCGGTATGGGACTCCTCGGGGCTATGAAAGTCGCTGCCGCGCGAGGCCGCCAGGCCAAACTCGCGGGCCATGTCGGCATAAGTCGCATATTCGCTGGGTCTGTGGCTGCCGGTGACGACTTCGACGCCCTGGCCGCCATGGGTCTTGAACTCATAGAACAGCGCATATTCCTCATTGGCCGAGAGTTCGTAACGTGCGGGGTGGGCAATCACGGCCACGCCGCCGGCACCCGTGATCCAGCGCACGGCATCGCCCAGCCGTGCCCAGCTATGGGGCACATAGCCGGGCAGGCCTTCGGCCAGATAGCGTCTGAAGACCTCGTAGGTATCGCTGCAATGCCCTGCCTCGACGAGAAAGCGGGCGAAGTGGGTGCGTGAAATCAGCTCGGGGTTGCCTGCATGGCGCAGTGCGCCCTCATAGCTGCCCGGTATGCCGGCCTGCTCCAGTGCCTCGGCCATTTGCCTGGCCCGCGGCGCGCGTCCGTGGCGGATCGAGTGCAAGCCTTCGAGCAGCGCCGGATTTCTATGATCGAACCCCAGGCCTACGATATGGATCGTATTGCCGGCGAAACTGGCCGAGATTTCCGTGCCTGTCAGATAGTCCAGGCCGCATTCCCGGGCCGCAGCCATGGCCCTGTCCTGGCCCGAGATTTCGTCATGGTCGGTCAGGGACCACAGTTGCACGCCTCGGTCTGCAGCCCGTCTGGCAAGCTGCTCGGGAGTCAGCGTGCCGTCCGAGATCACGGAGTGGCAATGCAGGTCAGCATTCAAATAGGTTTTGTGCACCCCAGCATTGTAGTTTTGGGTCCGTGTCCGAGTTTTTCAGGGTGCAGGTTTACCGTATTCGGGCGAACGCGGCCCGTGCAAAAGGCCGCCAGGCAGGCCTGGGGACAGCAGGCGCTGATTGGCAATGGCCGCAACTTCCAGGCTGCTTTCGCTCATGGTCTCCAGGATTTGAGTCACCAGGGCTGTGACCAGCAGGCCCAGAAGGCTTGAGCCCGTGTTGCGGCCTTCGGCGCTGGAGGCCGATGCGTTGCCGTCCCACAGTTGCCGGCCCGTGCGCAGATCCACAAGGCGGGCGCTCAAGGTGACCACGGATGCACTCGAGAGCACGGCATAGCTGGTGCCGTAATCGCGGATGTCCAGGTACAGGGCTGCATCGGCACCAAAGATCTCCCTGAGCTTGGCAATGGGCAGGGCCTGGGCATCTTCGGCCGTATGCATGCCGTTTTGCGCGAACATGTCCATGCTCAGGCTCACGGGCAGCACGTAGTAGCCGGCCTCGGCCAGAGGGAGCGTGACTTGGGACAGCACGCCGGCCGGGGCCGTGACATCGGGAGACTGGTTGAGCGCTGGCATCACCAGGATGGAGGCGGGCTTGGCCTGGCGCAATGCCGAGTAGTCATAGCCGGGAGCACTGGCGCAGCCCGTCACAAGGACTGCCAAGGCCGCAGTCAGAAGTCTGGTGGAGATTGGCGTGCGCATTAACGGCTCTTGGCGGGCGTGAAGGTCTTGAGCAGCAAGTCCATGAAGACTGCGGACTCGGGGAAAGCTCTTTTTTCTTCGGACAGCTGCAAAGCAGCCTGCTGGTGATTGCCGAGCTTGGCGTACAGCAGCCCCATGTGGGCACGATAGCCGGGAGGCAGAGCCTGGCCGCTGGCCCTGGCCTTTTGCTGCATCTCCTCCAACTGGAACAACTGCTCCTCGGGGCTGCTGCCGTCATCCTTCAGATGCTTGTAGAGCTGGGTCTGGTAATTGCCCCAGGTGTACAGCGCCGGGCTGGGGCTGGCGCAGCCCGCCAGCAGCAAGGGGGCAAGCACGAATGCTGCACGGGCGAGTACGGATTTCATCGGGCGATCTGCCAGGCGCCGCTCTCCACGCCGGCCACCAGCTTGTCCACGGCCTCGCGCACGGCCAGATCCAGCACCTTGCCGTTGAGTGTGGAGTCATAGCTGGCCGTGCTGCCAAAGCCCGCGATTTCGCGGCTTGACAGGCTGTATTCACCCGCTCCCTGGGCCGAGTAAACCACCTCCGAAGTCTGCACATTCACGATGTTGAGGCTGACCTTGGCATAGGCCACCTGCTCCTTGCCCCGGCCCAGAATGCCGAACAACTGGCGGTCGCCGACCACCTTGCGGCCGAATTCGCTGACATCGCCGGTCACCACATAGGCCGCACCCTTGATGTTCTGGGCCTGTTTGCTAAAGCCCGCTTCCTGCCTGGTCTCCGAGAGGTTGTCGCGATCGAGCACGCTGAAGCGTCCGCTTTGCTGCAAATGGGTGATCAAGATCGTGCGCGCCTGGCTGCCCAGGCGGTCCACGCCGTCCGAGAAAATGCCGCGCTGGAAATCCGAGCGGTTATCGAACTTGCCGACGGAGATGGGGCTGCGCGGCCCTTGGTAGCTGCTGGCGGCAGAGGCCGGCTTGCTCGTCTCCAGTGCTCTGGACTGTTCGGTGGTGCTGCATCCAGCGAGGCCGGCAGCCAGTGCCATGCTTGCCAGGGTGAAAGTCCAGGTGCGACAAATCATTTCCAAATTCCTTTTTTGATTGGGCGGGATTCTAGGCATGGAGTCAGACGGCATGAGCCCAATACCGCGTCTGCCATGCGTGCCTTTGAGCGCTTGCGCCTCAAAGGCTCTCGGAATGCATGCCCTCGATCAGAAACTGCACCTTGCGTTCTCCGCGCCATTCGTTGATGTCCAGGCGAAACGCAATATGGGCCGAGTTGGGCAAAGGGTCGGTGTGGCCGAACCAGATGCCGTCCACCATCTCTCCCCGATGGCTGAGCTGCAGCTTCAAGTGTCTTTCGCCGACCAGGCGCTGGGACAGCACCTGCATCTCCTCGCTGAAGGTGGGCGGGGCAAAGCCCTGGCCCCAGACCTGGAGGTTGAGGTTCTCCACGATCTCGGGGTTCAGAAAGCAGGGGTCCAGGGGGCCGTCGGTTTCCAGGCGCCGCGTGAGCGTGGCTGCATCCAGCCATTCCTGGGCCACCTGGGCCAGGGCCTGCTCGAAGCGCGAGAAATCGGCCTCGGCAATCGTGCAGCCTGCGGCCATGGCGTGGCCGCCAAAGCGCATCAGCAGGCCCGGATGGCGCTTGGAGACCAGGTCCAGCGCATCGCGCAGATGAAAGCCCGGGATGGAGCGGCCCGAGCCTTTGAGTTCATGCTCGCGGCCGGGTGCGGCGCTGGCTGCGAACACAAAGCAGGGGCGGTGCATGCGGTCCTTGATGCGCGAAGCGACGATGCCGACCACGCCTTCATGGAAGTCGGGGTCGAACACGCTGACGGCTGCGGGCGGCGTCATGCCGTCGGTGCACAGGCCTTCGGCCAGCAAAAAGGCCTGCTCGCGCATGCCGCCTTCGATCTCACGGCGCTCGCGGTTGATGGCATCCAGCATCTGTGCGAGCTGGGCTGCGCGGCCTGCATCGTCGGTGATCAGACACTCGATGCCCAGCGTCATGTCGGCCAGGCGGCCTGCGGCATTGATGCGCGGGCCCAGTGCAAAGCCGAAGTCGAAGGTCGCGGCCACGGCCCATTTGCGGCCGGCCGCATTGAACAAGGCCTGTAGCCCGGCCTGCATCTGGCCGCGCCGTATCTGCTTGAGGCCCAGGGCCACGAGCCGGCGGTTGTTGGCGTCCAGCCGGACCACATCCGCCACCGTGCCCAGCGCCACCAGGGGCAGCAGGCTTTCGAGGCGGGGCTGGCTGCTCTTGTCGAAGCGCCCGCGCGTGCGCAACTCGGTGCGCAGGGCCAGCAGCACGTAGAACATCACGCCCACGCCGGCCATGGACTTGCTCTCGAAGCCACAGCCCGGCTGGTTGGGGTTGACGATGGCATCGGCCAGTGGCAAGTGTTCGCCGGGCAGGTGGTGATCGGTGACGAGTACGCTCAGGCCCAGGGCCTTGGCCTCGGCCACGCCTTCCACGCTGGCAATGCCGTTGTCCACGGTGATCAGCACATCGGCGCCCAGCTGCTTTACGCGCTGAGCAATCGGCGGCGTGAGGCCGTAGCCGTCGACCACGCGATCGGGGACGAGAAAGCTCAGGTTTTGCGCGCCCAGCATGCGCAGGCCGCGCCAGGCCACGGCGCAGGCAGTGGCGCCGTCGCAGTCATAGTCGGCGACCACGCACAGCTTCTTGCCGGCCTCGATGGCATCGGCCAGCAGTTGCACAGCCTGGTCCATGCCCAGAAGGCCGCAGGGAGCCAGCAGGTTCTTCGGCGCTTCGTCCAGCTCATCGGCCGAGCACACGCCGCGCGCCGCATACAGCCTGGCCAGCAGGGGGTGGATTCCGGCCTGTTGCAGGGCACTGGCCTGCGCGCTGGGAATCTGGCGTTCGATGATCTTCATTTTTATAGCGTGTTGCGCAGATCCGGCATGCGATTGCCCCGGATCAGGCGCTTTATTTTCTGAGGCCAGCCCAGAGGCTGCCTGTTCCAGCTCTGGGCATTGCGCTCGCCGCACAGCGTGAGCCGCAGGTCCTGACCGCAGCGCACGCGCTCCAGCAAGCCCGCCATGAGCGTGGCATCGAGCTGTGCAAAAGCCTGGCGCCAGGCCAGGGTATCGGCATTCAGCGCCGGTGCACGCAAATCCTCTATGCACTGGACACGGGTCTGTGCCGCCGGTTGTGCAGGCAGGCTGCCTGCGCCATGGATCCAGATGGCATTCACGGGTGCCAGGCCCTGGGCCGCACGTGCATCATTGAAGACATGCGTGTAGAGCAGCATCTGCACCTCGCTTTGCAGGCGCTGCAGGCTGCGTGACTGCTCGGCCGTGGGCAGCCAGGGGCGTACATCGCGGCCTATGACGCGGTCCATCGAGGCGGTTGCCAGACCTTCGAACAGTGCGCCGCGTGCCAGCCACAGCTGGGGCTCCAGATATTCCAGTGTGATGCCGTCATCCACGAACCAGGGCGAGAGCAGGGCCAGTAACTGGCGCGATTCCTCTTCGCTGATCTCAAGGCCTGCGGGATCGCCCTGGCGAACCTGGTCGGCCCCGATATGCCAGTGGCAGGGCGTGATGAAGGCGCAGGCCTGGTCCTTGCCCTCTTGCGGGCCCAGTCGCCAGGCGGCCCAGGGAATCAGCCCAGGCGCGTGGGGCAGGCCCATGGTGCGTGCCAGGGCGCGCTCATGCGGGGGGGAAAAGTCCATTTCGCTGCCCGAGTCCAGGGTGTCCGGGCTCAGCAGGGCCAGCAAGGCCTGGAGGTGGGGCAACTGCAGACCGGCCCAGGCCGGGTCGTCGGCCGGGGCGGCGGCCGTGGCATTCGCCGAAGGGCCGCCCGCATAGCAGATGATGTATTCGTCCAGATTGCGCCCATCAACATGGGCCGAGGAAACCAGGGGTGCAGTCAAGAACATGGGGCTTATTGTCGGGCAATGTGCAAGCCATGGGCGCATGGCGTTGCATTCCGGGCGGGATGGCCTGATCTCTGAAGCTGGCCGGAACGTGTTCAGGGCCTTTGCACTGGTGCGGCGCCGAGGAGATCGTGAACATGTTCTTACGGCCACTTGTTTCCGGGCAGCAGGCGCACAGTGCCACAATGCGGCACCATGAAATTTCCTTATGAACTGGCCGTGGGCTGGCGCTATACCCGGGCCGGGCGTGCCACGCGGCGCAACGGATTCATCTCCTTCATCTCGGGCGTGTCCATGCTGGGCATCTCTCTGGGCGTGGCCGCGCTCATCATCGTGCTCAGCGTGATGAACGGGTTCCAGAAAGAGGTGCGCGATCGTATGCTCAGCGTGGTCTCGCACATCGAAATCTTTGCGCCCAACGGCGCGGCCCTGCCGGATCTGGAGCGCACCATGCAGGAGGCGCGCAGCAACCCTGATGTGCTGGGCGCTGCGCCCTTTGTCGCAGCCCAGGCGCTGCTGGCGCGCGGTGAGGACATGAAGGGCGCGCTGGTGCGCGGCATCGATCCGGCGCGCGAAGGCGAGGTCACGGATGTGGCGGCCGCGAATGGCGAGGTGCTGCAAAAGCTCGTGCCCGGCGAGTTCCGCGTGGTGCTGGGCGTGGAGCTGGCGCGCGCCCTGGGCGTGCGCGAAGGCGACAAGGTGACCCTGGTCGCGCCCAGCGGCCAGGTCACGCCTGCGGGCGTGGTGCCGCGCCTCAAGCAGATGCAGGTGGCGGGCACCTTTGACTCCGGCCACTACGAGTACGACTCGGCCCTGGTGATGATGCACTACGAGGATGCACAGCGCCTGTTCCGTCTCGAAGGCCCGACGGGCATACGCCTGAAGCTGCGCGACCTGCATGAGGCCCCGGCCGTGGCCATGGAGCTGACGCACACGATTACCGACCGCCTGCTGATTCGCGACTGGACCCAGCAGAACCGTACCTGGTTTGCGGCCGTGCAGCTCGAAAAGCGCATGATGTTCATCATCCTCACGCTCATCGTGGCCGTGGCGGCTTTCAACCTGGTCTCCACCCTGGTCATGACGGTGACCGACAAGCGTGCCGACATCGCCATTTTGCGCACCCTGGGCGCCTCGCCGTCCAGCATCATGGGCATCTTCATGGTGCAGGGGGCCATGGTCGGCGTCATCGGCACGCTGGCCGGCCTGCTGCTGGGCCTGGGCATTGCGGTGAATATCGACGTCATCGTGCCGGCCATAGAAAAGCTGCTGCATGCCGACTTCCTGCCCAAGGACATCTACCTGATCAGCAAGATGCCCAGCGACCCGCAAAGCAGCGACATCGTGCCCATAGGCGTGATCTCCCTGGTGCTGGCTTTCGTGGCCACGATCTATCCCAGCTGGCGCGCCAGCCGCGTCAACCCTGCCGAGGCCTTGCGCTATGAATGACAAGAATTTCGCGCCCGCCGCAAACTCCCTGGTGCTGGATGCCAAAGGTCTGGTCAAGCGCTTTGCCGAAGGTCGTATCGATGTGCAGGTGCTGTCCGGCGTGGACTTGCAGGTCCGGGCCGGCGAGACCCTGGCCATCGTCGGTGCCTCGGGCTCGGGCAAGAGCACCTTGCTGCATCTGCTGGGCGGGCTGGATGCGCCGACCAGCGGCTCGGTCGTGCTCCAGGGCCAGAGCCTGCACGGCTTGAGTCCCAAGAGGCAGGGCGAGCTGCGCAACCGCCACCTGGGCTTCATCTACCAGTTCCACCACCTGCTGCCCGAGTTCAGCGCTCAGGAAAACGTGGCCATGCCGCTGCGCATACGCCGCGAGGACAAGGCCGATGCCATGGAAAGCGCCGCAGCCATGCTGGCCGCCGTGGGCTTGGGCGAGCGCATGCTGCACCGCCCGGCCGAGCTCTCGGGCGGTGAACGCCAGCGCGTGGCCATTGCGCGCGCCCTGGTCACGGCCCCGGCCTGCGTGCTGGCCGACGAGCCCACGGGCAATCTGGATCGGGGCACGGCGGACACGGTCTTCGGCCTGATGCTGGAGCTGGCGCGCAACAAGGGCACGGCCTTTGTGATGGTCACGCATGACGAGGCCCTGGCCGCGCGCTGCGACAGGGTGGTGAGGCTGGATCAAGGGAGGCTGGTGTGACCCCCTGAGCGGCTGCGCCGCTTCCCCTGGAAGGGGGGCGGCGCCCTCGCCGCGGGGCGGCTCTTGCTCGGCGTCTCTGGGCTGGGGAGCGCCGGTTTTGGAGGCTGTGATGAGGCAGGCTCTGGATGATGGAGGTGGCCATGCACGGCATCGGTTCGGAACAGGAGTTGGCGCAATGGCTGCAGCGGCCTGTGGCCCTGGTGCTGTGGGGCGGCGCGCACTGCGGCGTCTGCCAGGCGCTCAAACCCAGGCTGCAGGAGATGGTGGCGAATGGCTTTCCCGAAGTGGCCCTGGCCTCGGTGGACTGCGCAGCCCTGCCCGCGGCCTGTGCCCAGCAAGGTGTATTCACCTTGCCCGTGCTGCGTTTTTTCATAGCGGGCAAGCTGGTGCTGGAATATGGGCGCAGCTTTGGCCTGGCCCAGGTCGGCGAGGAAATGCGGGCCGCGCTGGCGCGCATGGGCTGATTTTTTTTGATAGCTGCAAGCGCATGTATTCAAGCCATTTCAGATCGAAAAGCATCTGAAATCCAGTACAGACAAGCGCAAGCAGCATCTGTTTTAAGAGCGCTCTTGCTTATGTCTCTAATGTGGATAGACAGCCATTGCCATCTCGATGCGCCGGAGTTCGACGCTGACCGCGATGCCGTGCGTGCGGCGGCGCGGGCTGCGGGTGTCGGTCACCTGCTGATTCCGGCCGTGGAGCGTGGGCTGTGGGCCGGCGTGGCCGAGCTCGCCGCCCGCCATGGCGACAGCTACGCGCTGGGCATCCACCCCTTGTACACGCCGCGTGCCCGGGAGGAGGACATTGCCGCCCTGCGCGAAGAACTGGCCCGCCGCCGTGGCGATCCGCGCCTGGTGGCCGTGGGAGAGATCGGGCTGGATTTCTTTGCCGCCGGGCCGCCCCAAGGCAAAGAGCAGCCCCCTCGGGGGGCAGCAAGCCACGCGCAGCGGGCGAGCGTGGGGGCAAGCCCTGATGCAGGCCTCGATGAGGCACGCCAGATCTGGTTCTACGAGCAGCAGATAGCGCTGGCGCGCGAGTTCGATCTGCCCGTCATCTTGCATGTGCGCAAGTCCAGCGACCGCCTGCTCAAGACCTTGCGCGCGCGGCCCGTGGCGGGCGGCATTGCCCATGCGTTCAACGGCAGCGCCCAGCAGGCCCGGGCCTTCATCGATCTGGGCTTTAAGCTCGGCTTTGGTGGTGCCGTGACCTACGAGCGCGCGCTCAAATTGCGCGAGCTCGCAGCCACGCTGCCGCTGGCCAGCCTGGTGCTGGAAACCGATGCCCCGGACATTCCCCCGCACTGGCTCTACACCACGGCCGAGCAGCGCGCCACAGGCCAGGCCCAGGGCCGCAACGCGCCGGACCAGCTGCCGCGCATCGCAGCCGAGATCGCAGCCCTGCGCGGCATCACGCCCCAGGCGCTGGCCCTGGCCACCTCGGCGAATGCGCGCGCGGCCTTGAAAGGCCTGCCTGCGGCCTGAAAAGCTGCAGCCCCGCTCCGGGGCATGGGAGACGCCACGAACGCCGTGCGAGCGGGTGGGCGACAATGCCGGCCATGCCAAGCTCTGCCCCGCAACCCTCGACCGCTGTGCGTCTGCACGGGCTGGCCCCCGTGGCCGATGCGCGCACGCGGGCCCTGGTGCTGGGCAGCTTCCCGGGGCAGCGCTCGCTGGACCTGCAGCAGTACTACGCGCATGCGCAAAACAAGTTCTGGCCGCTGCTCCAGGCCTTGTGGCCCGCGCATGTGCAGCCGCTGCGCAGCGACTATGCGGGCCGCTGCGAATGGCTGCTGGCGCGCGGCCTGGGCCTGTGGGATGTGTATGCGAGCTGCGAGCGCCAGGGCAGTCTGGATAGCGCCATACGCGCGGCAGAGGTCAACGACTTCACGGCCCTGCGCAAACGCTGCCCGCTGCTGCGCCTGGGCCTGCACAACGGTGCGGAAAGCTACAAGCACGCGGGCCGTGTCCAGGCCCTGGGCCTGGCCGCCCTCAAGCTGCCTTCCACCAGCCCGGCGAATGCGAGCTGGTCCTTCGAGCGCAAGCTGCAGGCCTGGCGCGAGGCGCTGGCCGCCAACCAATTGATCTGATTTTTATCGTGATACGCAAAACCAGAGGCGCGGCCAAGGCCGCAGCCGCATCCTCCTTCCCCGTCAACGAGTTGCCCGAAGTCAGTGTCTCCGACGATGGCGACGTGCGCCACCTGCATCTGGGCACGCCCTGGATACAGGGCTCCATGCGCATACGCGAGCCTTTCGAGCTCGAACTCGAATACGTGCAGCGCATGATGGGCTGGCTGATGTTCATGGAGCCGGCCAGCGTGGCCGGCCGCCATGCCATGCAACTGGGCCTGGGCGCGGGCGCCATCACCAAGTTCTGCCACAAGAAGCTGCGCATGCGGACCACGGCCATCGAGCTCAACCCGCAGGTGCTGTCCGTCTGCCGCAGCTGGTTCAAGCTGCCGCCCGACAGCGACAGGCTGCAGGTGGTGCTGGCCGATGCAGCCCAGGAAATCCGCAAAAGCGAATGGCTGGGCACGGTGGACGCGCTGGCCGTGGACCTCTACGACCACGACGCGGCCGCGCCCGTGCTCGACAGTGCCGAGTTCTATGCCGACTGCCGCGCACTGCTGACCGAGGACGGCATCATGACCGTCAACCTGTTCGGCCGCACCAGCAGCTACGAGCGCAGCCTGGAGAAAATGGCCCAGGCCTTTGGCAACCAGGCGCTGTGGTACTTTCGGCCCACGCGCGAAGGCAATACCGTGGTCCTGGCCCAGAGAACGCCCAAAGCCCTGCAGGGCGAGGCGCTGCAGGCGGCCTGCGACCAGGTCAACACCTATTGGGATCTGCCGACCCAGCGCTGGGCCAAGGTGTTCGGGCCGGCGATGAAATCCACGCCCTGAGCGGCTCTTCCTCGGTGTCCTTGAGTTGGGCCGCGCCGGTTTTGTGCGCTGCGCACTGGATGTTGCTCGCTTGCGCTCTTTGGCGGTTGTTATGGATGGGATGCAGCGCGGCGCCACGGCTGGCTGACCTATCACGGCTTGCCGGCAAGCCGCAAGGCTTACATTAAGGTCTTATACGTTACAAGCCCCATCCCCATGCCTGAACCCCAAAAGGTTGCTGCCCCCGCTTCGTCTGCTTCCGCCTCTGGTCCGCTGGACTGGCGCCGCATCGTGCAGTGGCTGCAGGCCGATGGGCAGATTAGCAGTCAGGAGGCTGAGCGCGTGGTTGCGCGCTGCTCCCAGGCCGAAAGCGCCCAGCATCCGCTGGTGCGTCTGGCGAATGTAGGGGTGACGGCCCTGGCCGACGGCCGGGCGCTGGATGTGGAGGCCCTGACCCAGTATCTGGCGCGGCGCAGCGGCCTGGGCTATCTGCGCATCGATCCGCTGCGTGTGGACGTGGGCCGGGTCGGCGAGATCATGAGCGCCAGCTATGCCGAGCGCCACAAGGTGCTGCCCGTGCAGATCTCGCCGCAGGAAGTGGTGGTGGCTACGGCCGAGCCCTTTCTTGACGACTGGGTGCCCGAGGTCGAGCGCCAGGCCAGGCGCAGCGTACGCCGCGTGCTGGCCAACCCTCTGGAGATCAAGCGCTACACGGCCGAATTCTTTGCGCTGGCCAAGTCCGTGCGCGCGGCGCAGAAGGCCGGAGGAGCCTCGGCAGCAGCCAGCTTCGAGCAACTGGTGGAGCTGGGCAACAGCAACAAGCAGCTGGATGCCAACGACCAGGGCGTGATCCGCGTGGTGGACTGGCTGTGGCAGTACGCGTTCGACCAGCGCGCCAGCGACATCCACATGGAGCCCCGGCGCGAGCAGGGCGTGATCCGCTTTCGCATAGATGGTGTGCTGCATCCGGTCTATCAAATGCCCATGGGCGTGCTCAATGCCATGGTGGCGCGTGTCAAGCTGCTGGGCCGCATGGACGTGGTCGAAAAGCGCAGGCCCCAGGACGGGCGCATCAAGACCCGCAACCCGCGCGGCGACGAGGTGGAAATGCGCTTGTCCACGCTGCCCACGGCCTTTGGCGAAAAAATGGTGATGCGCATCTTCGACCCCGACAACGCGGTCAAGGATCTCGATGCCCTGGGCTTCAGCCCGCATGACGCCAGGCGCTGGAACGAGCTTGTGAAAAGGCCGCACGGCATCATTCTCGTGACCGGCCCGACGGGCTCGGGCAAGACCACCACGCTGTATTCCACGCTCAAGCGCGTGGCCTCGGAAGAGGTCAATGTGAGCACCGTGGAGGATCCCATCGAGATGATCGAGCCCAGTTTCAACCAGACCCAGGTCCAGGCCCAGCTCGACTTTGGTTTTACCGAAGGCCTGCGCGCCCTCATGCGCCAGGATCCGGACATCATCATGGTCGGCGAGATTCGCGACCTGGCCACGGCCGAGATGGCGGTGCAGGCCGCGCTCACGGGCCATCTGGTGTTCTCCACCCTGCACACCAACGATGCGCCCAGCGCCGTGAGCCGGCTCATGGAGCTGGGCGTGCCGCCCTATCTGATCAATGCCACCTTGCTGGGCGTGTTGGCCCAGCGCCTGGTGCGCACGCTGTGCTCGGCCTGCAAGCAGCGCGACGAGGAGCTCGCACACGAGGCCCTGGCCGAGGCGGTCAAGCCCTGGAAGCTCTCGGGCAACTGCCAGCCCTACAAGCCTGTGGGTTGCGAGGAATGCCGCATGACCGGCTATCGCGGGCGCATGGGGTTGTACGAGTTGCTGAGCGTGAGCGAGGAACTCAAGCAGCAAATCCATGCCAACCCCTCCATGCAGTCCCTGAGCCGCCAGGCCGTGCAGGACGGCATGCGCCCCCTGCGGCTGGCCGGCGTCTTGCGCGTGGCCGAAGGGCTGACCACGCTGCCCGAGGTCATGGCGAGCACGCCGTTCTTATGAGCCCCTGCCGACTCCATTCGCGGTCCATGGAGCCCGGCAGCGCCACTGGCCAGAGAGTCCTTGTCGGCTGCACTGTGGGCGTGCAGGGCAGGCTATTCCGTGCTCAGCTCGATGCGAACCGGTGAGGCCAGGCGCTGCCTGTAGGCCTGCACATAGGCCTGCCAGGCCTGGGCGTTGGGAATGGCGCCGGACCAGTTGATGGCTGCACCCAGGTGGTAGCGCAAGGGTTTTCCGCTGGTGACCTTGGCCAGGATGAGCTCGTTGTCGGTGTCTGCTGCCTGGCCGCTGGCACCCGGCAGGATGATGGCCGTGCCAAAGTTGCCCGCACTGCGCTGGTCCACCCACTGCATCAGGGCTTCGGGGCTGCGGTAGCTTGCTGCTGACGGTGTTTGCTCTGCATAGGCGGGGTTCTTGTTCAGGCCTATGGCCACTTGCAGGCTTTGTGGCTGCTCTGTGGTGAAGGTGCTGTCCACCGTATCGAACAGGTGTCCGGCATCGACCGTGAATCGTTTCACTTCGCTGACCGCCACGCCCCCGGCATTCCAGGGCGCATAGCTGAGCTCGAAGACGCTGCGGATGGGGCCGTTGGCGATTACGCGCCAGGATGCATAGTTGCGGCTGACAAACAACTGGCGGCCATCCCAGATACCGGTGCCGCCAGCACCGCGCGTGCGACCCACAGAGTACATGTCCAGGCCCTCGCCGTCGTCCTGGTGATAGTGCCCTTTGCTGTACCAGCGGTCGACGATGGGGTAGGGGACACGCTTGAACCAGATGTCGATGCCGCTGGTGACCAGCACCTCCTTGGCGCTTCCGGGGGGAGCCGGTGCCGCCAGTGCCGGCCCGTAGGTGCGGTGGCCTAGCCTGTCATTTTCCCAGGCGAAGTCGTCGAGGCGCTCGGGTACGTAACGCGCAAATGTCTTGGCCGGAAAAGGTAATACAGGTGTGCTGCTTTTTTCGACGCTGAAGCTGGCACGTTGCTCATGCAGGGCAAAGTCGTGCTGAAAAAGCAGCTCTCCATGGGCAAGATCTGCATCAGGGGCTTCATCAGAGGCGTCTTGGGTCAGCGGCGGCACATTGCTGACCTGGTAGGGCAGCAATGTGCCGTTGGAGTCGCGCACCTGCAATTGGAGCATCTGTGCACCGGGCAGGCGCCGTACCACCTCGGCCCAGGGTATGGCAATGGTCTCGTTGGGGCGGGCCGCCTGGAGATCATGCTGCACGGTGATCTGCAGGCGCTCGGCAGCGCTGGCGTCCAGTGCGGCCAGCGTGAGCCAGGCGGCATGCACGAATCTGTGGATTTGCATGGGACCTCCGGGCATCACTGTGGCTGGTCGAGGAGACGGACCATTTCTGCACCTGCGAGCAAAAACGCGCCGACGCCGAAATTCGCTGTCGAGTTCTGATCCAGAACCTGGTCCGGGAGTGCCTGCTTGCCCATGGGCTGCACATAACCCAGCTTGCCGTCGGGTTGCATGGCCACCTTGGTCAGATAGTTCCAGCCGCGTTGGGCGGCTGGCAGATACCGGTCGCGAGGCAGCAGGCCATTGTTGATGCCCCACAGCAGGCCAAAGGTGAAGAACGCAGTGCCGCTGGTTTCCGGGCCCGGTGTGTGGGCGGGGTCGAGCAGGCTGCGCGTCCAGTAACCCTCTGGCTGCTGAATGGGCAGCAGGGCGGCGGCCATGGCCTGCAGGCGCTCGGCATATTCGGGACGATGGGGGGCATCTTGGGGCAGATCGGTCAGCACTCTGGCCAGAGCTGCAAAAGCCCAGCCATCGCCACGTGACCAGAAATCCTTTTTGCCGTTGATGCTCTTGTGCTCGGGGTAGATGAAGTTCGCATCGCGGTAATAAAGCTGTGCCTCGGCGTCATACATGATGCTGTTGGTGTAGCTGTAATATTCATACATTTTTTCGAGATACTGGCGATTGCCGGTGATCTTGTACATCTTCGGCATTACCGGCATGGCCATGTATAAACCATCCACCCACCACCAATAGTCATTATTGGGTGTGTTGATTTGATAATCCATGACCTCCAGAGCGCGCGCTATATTTCGATCGTCCTTGTTTAGGTGATATAGATCGGCATAGACTTGAAAACAGGTCTGCCAGTCACCAAAAAGAACATGCTCATCGGACTCACCGAAGGTCTTGTATTTCCAGTTCGCTTTGTCGTTCGACTTCGCACCCATCCACAGATTGTGCTCCGCCCAGGTTTCCGAATAGCGGCGGTAACGTTCATGGCCGGTCACACGATAAGCCTCGATATTGCCTGTGTGATAGGCGGCCACATCCCAGAATGCATATTGCTCGGCAGGCGTATGCGTTTGCCAGTAAGTATTGACCTTGTCGATGGCTGCAATGACCTCGTTGCGACTGCTTTCATGCTTGGGAGTGATATTGGAGCAAGCTCCTAGAACCATGCTGATGGTGCAAATGAATCCGGCCATGTATTTTTTTGTTTTCATCCTCATACAGCCCTTCGTGGAAGATTGTGTAAATCCAGGAGCAGAAATAGAGAGAATTAATCTAGGCTGCGCTTGGAAGATTGATTTCTGCGATCGCCGGGATATTGGTGGATGCAGTCGGAACAATTATGTGGCCAAGCCTTGATTGGTTCTGATAATCCGGATTATGAATAAGGTATCGTATTTATGTCGGGCATGAAAAATACGAAGTCGCAAGATGCGCCGCGAAGAGGTCGTGGGCAGGCTCTTGCGCCTGTGGAGTGCGCAGGTGCAGATCACGTCGCAAAAGAGCCCGGTGCGGTTTCAGTCGAGCCCTGCAGCAGGCTGTGGTGATGGGCGCCAGGCATACGGTGCTGGATATCCATGTGCATGTCTGTCTTGTACTGAGCCAGTCTCATGCGCGGTGTCATGGAGCAACGATCAAAGGTCGGGCTTCATCTTCTGAGTGAGCATGCGCTTTTCGCCTGATCGAGGCCTGGTCGAGGTTTTTTGCAGGCGTCTTGTGGATTGTGGTTCCTACGAATGCCGGGCATGGGGGATTGCCCTTGATAGGTGGAATCCACATCGGGAGGGCGTTTTATTGAAAGCACAATCGCCGTGTCGTGATTTCCTTTGGGAGACATTCGTGAAAATCAAGAGTCAAAAAGACTTTTTTTCCGGTGTGATGTTTCTGGTTGTCGGTCTCGCTTTTGCGATCGGCGCCACAGACTACACCATAGGTACCGGAGCCCGCATGGGCCCCGGCTACTTTCCTCTGATCCTGGGCGTGCTCATGGCCATTCTGGGTGCAGCCATCTGTGTCATGGGCCTGAGAAAAGGTCCTGCAGACGGTGACAAGATCGGCAAGTGGGCCTGGAAACAGGTGTTCTTCGTGCTCGCTGCCAACTTTGCCTTCGGCATTTTGCTGGTTGGCGTGCCGGCCTTTGGCATTCCCCAGTTCGGTCTGATTGCCGCCATCTATGCGCTGGTCTTCATCGCCAGCCTGGGTGGTCACAGCTTCAACTTCAAGGAAGTGGCGATTCTCGCCACCATTCTGGCTGTGGGCAGCTATGTGGCCTTTGTCTGGGCGCTGAACTTGCAGTTCCCCGTCTGGCCCAGTTTCATCACCGGCTAAGCAGGAGCATTGTCCATGGATCTTTTGCAGAACCTGGCGACCGGCTTCGGCGTCGCCTTTACCTTTCAGAACCTCATTTACTGCTTTGTCGGCTGCCTGTTGGGCACGCTGATCGGCGTGTTGCCCGGCATCGGCCCCGTGGCCACCATTGCCATGCTGCTGCCCGCAACCTACGCCCTGCCTCCGGTGGCGGCGCTGATCATGCTGGCCGGTATCTACTATGGTGCTCAGTACGGCGGCTCGACCACGGCCATCCTGGTGAACCTGCCGGGTGAATCGTCCTCGGTGGTGACCGTTATCGACGGCTACCAGATGGCGAGAAAGGGCAGGGCCGGACCGGCGCTGGCTGCCGCAGGCATAGGCTCGTTCTTTGCGGGCTGCGTGGGTACGGTGATTCTGGCGGCCTTTGCGCCTCCGCTGACCGAAGTCGCGTTCAAGTTCGGACCTGCCGAGTACTTCTCCCTGATGACTCTGGGCCTGATCGGTGCCGTGGTTCTGGCTTCGGGCTCGCTGCTCAAGGCCATTGCCATGATCGTGCTGGGCCTGCTGCTGGGCATGGTGGGCACGGACGTGAACTCGGGCGTTGCCCGCTACAGCTTCGACATCCCCGAGCTGACCGACGGCATCGACTTCGTGGTGATCGCCATGGGTGTGTTCGGCTATGGCGAGATCATTGCCAACCTGTCCAAGCCCGAAGACGAGCGTGAAGTGTTTGCAGCGAAGGTCACGGGCCTGATGCCTACCAAGGAAGACTTCAAGCACATGTTCCCTGCCATGCTGCGCGGCACGGCTCTGGGCTCGGCTCTGGGCATTTTGCCCGGCGGCGGTGCCATGTTGTCGGCCTTTGCGGCCTACACCATCGAGAAGAAGACCAAGCTCAAGCCGGGCGAGGTGCCCTTCGGCCAAGGCAATATCCGCGGTGTGTGCTCGCCCGAATCGGCGAACAACGCAGGCTCGCAGACCTCCTTCATCCCGCTGCTGACGCTGGGCATTCCGCCCAACGCCGTGATGGCGCTGATGGTGGGTGCGATGACCATCCACAACATTCAGCCCGGTCCGCAGGTGATGACCAGCAACCCCGAGCTGTTCTGGGGCCTGATCGCCTCGATGTGGATTGGCAACCTGATGCTGGTGATCCTGAACCTGCCGCTGATCGGCGTCTGGATCAAGCTGCTGACCGTGCCCTATCGCTGGCTGTTCCCTTCCATCGTGCTGTTCTGTGCGGTGGGTGTGTACGGCACCAATAACAACACCTGGGATGTGTGGATGGTGGGTATCTTCGGCTTCGTGGGCTATGTGTTTCACAAGCTTGGGACCGAGCCCGCACCGCTGCTGCTGGGCTTCATTCTGGGCCCGATGATGGAGGAAAACCTGCGCCGCGCCCTGCTGCTGTCGCGTGGTGACTGGAGCGTGTTCGTCACGCGCCCCATCTCGGCTGGCCTGTTGATCGCTGCCGTGGCCCTGCTCATCGTGGTGCTGCTGCCTGCGGTGAAGAACAAGCGCGAGGAAGCCTTCGTCGAAGACTAAAAACCATGTGCGCTGCGGCCTGCCGCAGCCTGTCATGCCAAAGCGGCACCCCGGCGGGTGCCGCTTTTTTTGTTTCTGGAGCGTCTCAAGGCAAAGCCTGGTCGCTAGTCCTGGATCGTGAACACGTTCTTAGGGTTTTGGGGCCAGTCAGGCTGCAAATCTGAAGGCATTGGAGGAGTTGTGGGCAATCTCTTGCGAGGCAGGCGAGCCCCTAGAATGCCTGAGCGACCTGCTGCCCCCGTCAGGCCGAGCGCTGATTACACAGTCAGCTGTATTTGCTGCGAGGTGGCGAGCAGGTCGTGGCAAGTGCTTTGATGCATGGCAGTGTTTGCTTGCAGTTCGGGGTGGCAATGAGTCTCGACCATATCCGGGTGGCCGGCAAGCTCTGGGGAGCCTTGCTGGGCATGCTTTTCCTGCTCATGGGGGCTGCGATACTGACCCAGTATCAGGTGGCCGAGGTCAGCGCCAAGGTCACCAGGGGCGTTCTCGACAGCCAGGCTCAGATCACGCTGGCCACCCGGTGGCAGGGCCTGGTTGCCGCATATATCGAGCGCAGCATGACCAGCATAGAGGAGAGCGAAAGCCGTGTGGGCATGCTGGTCCAGCGCATGGAGGCCTTGCGTGCCCAGGCCGACCAGATCCGGGCACTGATTCAGGCCCGCCTGAAGACGGATGCAGACCGTGAGGCGATGAAGGCCGTCGAAGCTGCGCACAAGGACATGAATGCGCTGCTTCAGCGTCTGCCCGAGTTGCGCTGGCTCGCAAGCCCTGAGCAGCGCAGTGAGTTTGCGCTCAAGGAGTTCGAGCCCAAGGCCAATGCCTATGCCCAGTCCCTGATCCACTTCGTGACCGTCCAGGAACGTGAGCGCGATCTGGCACTGGCCCATGCCGAGCTCCAGAAGAATCGGGTCTATATATGGGGCGTGGTGGTGGTGGTCGTTCTCTGGCTGCTGGCCATTGCGCTCATGGCGAGGCTGGTGCGCTCTATCACCGGGCCGCTGAACAAGGCGGTGGCGATGGCGGTCGAAGTCAGCGAAGGTCACCTGGTCCAGATCCATGAAGAGGCCTGGCGCAAGGATGAATTCGGCCGTCTGCTGCGCGCCATGACTGGCATGGTCCGGCATTTGCGCGATGTGGTCGGCCAGGTGCGCTTTGGCGTGGAGGCCGTGACCACGGCTACCGTGCAGATATCGCTGGGCAACCGTGACCTGTCGGCCCGAACCGAACAGGCGGGGACCAATCTGGAGCAGACCGCATCCAGCATGGAGCAGTTGACGCAGACCCTGAGCCAGTTGGCTGACAGGGCGCGCCAGGCAAAGCAGCTTGCGGCCCAGGCTGCCACGGTGGCGCAGGAAGGCGGCACGATCATGGCCCAGGTGGTGCTCACCATGCAGCAGATCGCCGACAGCAGCGGCAAGATCGCCAACATCATCGGCGTCATCGATGGCATTGCGTTCCAGACGAATATTCTTGCGCTGAATGCCGCTGTCGAGGCGGCGCGCGCGGGCGAGCAGGGGCGCGGGTTTGCGGTGGTGGCAGGCGAAGTCAGGTCGCTGGCGCAGCGCAGTGCCGAGGCGGCCAAGGAGATCCGTCAGCTCATAGGCAGCAGCAAGGATAAGGTGCATTCGGGATCGAGCCAGGTCGAGCAGGCGGGCAAAAGCATGAAGGAGATCGTGGCCAGCGTGTGCAGCGTCAGCGACCTCATTGGCGAGATCACGACTTCGTCCGAGGAGCAGCGCAATGGAATCAACCAGGTCAATCAGGCCGTCACCAGCCTTGACCAGATGACCCAGCAGAACATGGCCTTGGTCGAGGAGTCGAGCGCTGCGGCCATGGGCCTGCAAAAGCAGGCCCAGCATCTGGCCGAGGTGGTGGCCATGTTCAGGCTGGATGGGCAGGAGTCGGCGACGGCCTGGGCGCAGCGGGTCGTGGTCGAGCTGGCCGCAGGCCAGCAGGCCTCTTCGCCGCCTGCTGCACGCACGGCGCTGCCTGGAAACAGTCCACAGTCCGGGGCTGTCCTGCCAAAGCCTCTGCTGGCCGCCGTTCATCAGTCGGGCGGCAAGGCCAAGCCTGAATCCAGACCAGGGCCGAGAAATCAGGGCATCCCGAAGAGCCAGGGCGATAAGGCTGCAGGGGCCATGAGCTGGACGACTTCCATGGGGGCAGTCAGACGCAAAAGCCAGACGAACGGGGACTGGGAAGGTTTTTGAGGCTGGAGCGGGGAGGACTGTTGGGCAGAAGCCCATTTATTGCTGCAATTGCATGGCTTAGGATGCGGCTTGGCCTGGCGGGCTCTGAACTCGCTTCACAATAACAGGCCTTGCCGAGGTATTCATGTCCCCATTGCTTTTGCCAGCCCAGCACTCGCAGCGCGTGCTGCTGCACAACGAGATCCATGCGCGTCCTGCCGATGTCATGCAGGCGCCGCTGGCCATGGCCCATATCGTCATGTTGGCCGATGCGGCGCAGCGCGAAGCCAGCCGTGAGCATGTGGCAGCGCTGCTGCGCGATCACCATAGACCGCCGCCGGATGCGGCAACCACCCATGTGCTCGTGGATCTGGGAGCGTTCAGCTTGCGCTGGGAGCTGCACACGGAGTTTGTCGCCTGGACCTTCAGCAAACCCTTGCTGCCCGGTGACATGGGCGATGCGCGCGAGCCCGAGACCGCCATCGATTCCGTACCGCGCAGCTGGCTTGCAGGCCTGCCAGGCCAGTGTCTGAGCAGCATGCATCTATGGGTGCTGCAGGAGCAGGCGCTGGATGTTGCGCAACTGCTGCGTCCGCTGCTGCTGCAGGACAGCCTGGTGGGGGCCCGCGTGGCCGGTGACAGCGGCAAGGTCTATACCGATTTTTCGATTCATGCCGACGGCTTCTCGCGCATGCTGCTCGTGGCCGGCGAAACCCTGGATCCGCGCCGCCTGGGGCGGCTGGTGCAGCGCCTGCTGGAGATAGAGACCTACCGCATGGCGGCCCTGCTGGGTCTGCCCGCGGCACGTCAGGTGGGTCAGGTGCTGGCTTCGGCCGAACGCGATCTGGCGTCCCTGGCCCAGGCCATCAGCTCGGCCGACCGGGACAGCGAGCCCGAGCTGCTGGACAGGCTGACGCGCCTGGCGGGCAAGGTGGAGAGCGAATATGCGGCATCGCATTCGCGCTTCTCGGCCTGCCGTGCGTATTTCGAGCTTGTGGACAGGCGCATTCAGGATATTCAGGAGACACGGCTGGACGGGATCCAAACCATACGCGAATTCATGGACCGGCGGCTCACGCCTGCACGCAGCACCTGCGAGTGGGCCGAGCGGCGCCAGAATGCCTTGTCCGAGCGCGTGGCCCGCGTCAGCAGCCTGCTGCGCACACGCGTGGAAATCGAGCGCCAGCTCAGCAGCCAGGAGCTGCTGGCTGCGATGAACCAGCGCCAGGACATGCAGCTCAAGCTGCAGTCCACGGTCGAAGGTCTGTCCGTGGCTGCGATCACCTACTACATCACCGGACTGGTCACCTACCTCAGCAAGGGGGCGCAGAAAATGGGCTGGCCGCTGTCGCCGGAAATCACGGCGGCCATTGCCATTCCTGTGGTTGCTTTCAGCGTCTGGTGGTCGCTGCGGCGTATGCATCACCGACTGTTCAACGGGCGCCGCAGTGCCGACGTCTGAGTCTGCCCGGCTGCCTGCGGCCAGGGCCGCTGCATCAGCAGGCGAATCCGGTCAGTCGATAAAAGCCGCCAGGCTCGTCGGTCTGGTGCTGGCCGTGCTCGGTGCCATCGCCTTCAGCGGCAAGGCCATCATCGTCAAGCTCGCCTACCGCCATGGCGTGGATGCGGTGACGCTGATCATGTTGCGCATGCTGTTTGCATTGCCGGTGTTCCTGCTCATGGCCTGGTGGGCCGGGCGCGGCCAGCGTGCCTTGACGCGCAGGGATTGGCTGGGGGTGCTGGGCCTGGGATTTTCGGGCTACTACCTTTCCAGCTTTCTCGACTTCGCGGGCCTGGCCTATATCAGTGCCTCGCTGGAGCGGCTCATCCTCTACCTCAACCCCACCCTGGTGGTCATCTTCGGCTGGGTGATCTACGGCCAGGGCATCAATCGGGGACAGATGTTCGGCATGCTGCTGAGCTATTGCGGCGTGCTGCTGGTTTTCGGCCATGAGGTGGGCGCTCAGGGCAGCCAGGTGGCCTTGGGCTCCCTGCTGGTGTTTGCAAGTGCCGTCAGCTATGCGATCTACATGATCTACAGCGGGGAGATGGTCAAGCGCCTGGGTGGCCTGCGCCTCGCCAGTCTCGCGACCAGCGTGGCCTGCGTGCTGTGCATCGTCCAGTTCCTGCTGCTGCGGCCGGTGCAGATTCCGGCGGTGTCGCCGCAGGTGTTGTGGCTGTCACTGCTCAACGCCATGCTGTGCACGGCGGCGCCGGTGATCATGGTGATGCTGGCCATAGAGCGCATAGGTGCGGGCATGACGGCGCAGATAGGCATGATAGGCCCGCTGTCCACGATCTTGATGGGGGTCTGGCTGCTGGATGAACCGTTCAGCATCTGGATGGTGTTCGGCACGGCCCTGGTCATGGGCGGCATCTTCGCCTTCACCCAGCTGGCGCGCCGTCCGCTCTGAGCGGCGAGCGGGCCGGGTTTCTGCGCAGCAAATAAATGTCCATGATCCAGCCATGTTGGGCCCTGGCGGCCGCACGGGTGGCGACGATGCGCTGGGTAGCCTCCGCCAGGGGGCCATGGTCCAGCAACTGCTGCGCCATGCCCAGATAGGCACCCCACCAGATCTGCACCTCGCGAGCTATTTCGGGGGGCAGGGTGGTAAAGCTGCACTGTCCGTCCAGCATCACCACCAGGGTGTCCACGCCGGCCGGCCAGCCGTGGTCGCGCAGCTGGCGGCCCGTGGTCACCACAAAGGGCTGGCCTATGTCGTTCACGGGTATGGCATGGGCGGCAGTCAGGGCCTGCATGGCGGTGATGCCGGCCACCACGGTGACCTGCTTCGGGGCTGGGCGCATGCGTGCGGCAATGCGCAGCGTGCTGTCGTACAGAGAGGGGTCACCCCAGACCAGCAGGGCGACTTGCAGCGCGCCATCCGCAGCGCGTGGTGCCAGGCCTGCGGCCAGTGCCTCGGCCATGGTGGCCTGCCATTGCTCGGTAATGGCTGCATGCCATTCGTTGACCTGCTCCAGATAGTCATCGCCCTGGCTGCGGCGCAGCGGCATGTCAAAACCGGCAACGCGGGTGGCGGAATCGGGGGGCAGAACGGCATCACACAGCTGCTGGCGCAGGGCAGCCAGCTCGGCCTTGTCCTCGCCTTTGTGGGGCAGCAGGATGAGGTCGGCCGCCTGCATGGCGTGGATGGCCTGGCGCGTGAGGTGGTCGGGGTTGCCGGTGCCGATGCCGATCAGCGTCAAGGCCACGGGAGGCAGAGGGGGCAGAACCTGGCTCATGCCCGGCCTTCGGAGGATCCGGTCAAGGGTCGGTCGGTGGCGGTGTCCACGGCCTGGCCGTTAGCGGGAAAACGTGGCTCCGTGCCCAGGGGGCGATAGCGGCGGTCGTAGTCGGCGGCGTAGAGGCGGCTTTCGCCAAAATCCTCGGCACTGATGCTGCGGCCCACCAGCATGATGGCCGTGCGCTCCATGCTGGTGGCCACGGCCTGGGCCAGCGCGCCCACCGTGGTGCGCACCACGGCTTCATCGGGCCAGCTGGCACGCCAGACGATGGCGGCCGGGCAGTCGGCGCCGTAATGCGGCAGCAGCTCGGCCTGCACTTTCTCGGCCACATGGATGGACAGATGAATCGCCAGCACCGCCCCCGTGGCCGCAAAGGCCGCGAGCTGTTCGCCCTCGGGCATGGCCGTGGCGCGGCCCGAGGTGCGGGTCAGCACCACGGACTGGCACAGGCCGGGCAGGGTCAGCTCGGCGCCCAGCGTGGCGGCGGCTGCGGCAAAAGAGGGTACGCCCGGCGTCACGGTATAGGCAATGCCTAAAGCGCGCAGGCGGCGCAGCTGCTCACCCATGGCCGACCAGACCGACAGGTCGCCGGAATGCAGGCGTGCCACGTCTTCGCCGCGCGCCTCGGCGGCGGCGATTTCGGCCACGATGTCATCCAGGCTCATGGCCGCGGTGTTGACGATGCGGGCGCCGGGAGGGCAATGCGCCAGCAGCTCGCGCGGAATCAGCGAGCCCGCATACAGGCAGACGGGGCAGCGCGCCATCAGGTCGCGGCCGCGCACGGTAATCAGGTCGGCGGCGCCGGGGCCGGCACCGATGAAATGCACGGTCATGCCGTAACTCCTTGGCTTTCAGTGGCAGCGCGGGCGGCTGCCAGACAACAGTTGAGGGGGCCGCTGCGGCGCAGGGCGGCGGCCAGGGTGGCGCTGCCATCGTCCGCCACCAGCCGGGGCAGCAGCAAAGCCGATGCAGGGCCTGCGGCGCCCAGGGCCACGGCCTCGGCCACGCTGCCCGTGCCATAGCGCGCAAGAAGGCGTGGCGATTGGGTGGCCACGGGCTGGCCAGGCAAGTCCTGGCCAGGCACGGCCACCAGGGCGGTGTCAAAGGGCAGGGCCGCCCTCCATGCGCGCAGGGCAGGGTGCTGTTCCTTGCCTTGCAGCACGGCCATTGCACAAAAGCGTTGCAGTGCCGGCAGGGCGGCCTGGGCCCGCAGCCACAGTGCTTGCACATCGCTGGCCCGGGCCTGGGCGCGCAGCCCTATGCCCAGTACCAGGCAGGCGTGGTCTTTCATGCCTGCCAGCTCCATTGCAGCAGCGGGCGTGCTGCCTGCCAGCTGCGCATGCGGCCCAAGGGTGCGGCGCTGGACAGCTCCAGCTTCAGCAGCTGGCCGCCCAACTCGCCATGCAGCTGCACCAGCAGGGCCTGGGTTTCCAGCGTCACGGCATTCACCACCAGGCGGCAGCCACCAGGCATGTGCTGGCGCAGGGCGGCAAACAGTGTTGCATCAAAGCCGCCGCCGACAAAAACAGCCTGGGGCGTGGGCAGCTGGGGCAGTGCATCTGCGGAGCTGCCATGCACCACCTGCAGGCTTTTTTGCAGGCCAAAGCGTGCGGCATTGGTGTGGATGTTGGCGACGCGCTGGGCATGCTGCTCCACGCTGACGGCTGTGCCGCCGGCCAGACACCATTCCACGGCCACCGAGCCCGAGCCGCCGCCCAGGTCCCACAGCCGCTCGCCACGGCGCGGGGCCAGGGCGGACAGCGTCAACGCACGCGCCGGCGCCTTGGTGATCTGGCCGTCATGGGCATACCAGGCATCGGGCCGGCCGGGCACCTGGGGCAGGGCATATCCGCCCTGGGCCAGCAGGCCCACGGTCACCGGAGCCTGCGTGGGGTCGGCGGCCAGGGCCTCGGCTGCTGCATCGGCGCGCAGCATGCGGCAGCGCTCGCGCGGCCCACCCACACACTCCATCACCCACAGCTGGCTGGCGCCCCAGCCTTCGCGCGCTAGCCACTGGGCCAATTGCTCCACGGCGGCGCCATCGCGCAGCAGCGCGATGAGCTGGCGGCCGGGCGCAAGGCGTGGCAGCAGCTGTTCCATCGGGCTGGCGTGCAGGCCCAGGCAGTCGGTGGCTTCCAGCCTCCAGCCCAGACGCGCCGCGACCAGCGAGAATGTCGAGGCTTGGGCAAAGCAGCGCCACTCCTGGGGCGGCAGCTTGGCCGCCAGACTGCCGCCGGCGCCGAACCAGAAGGGATCGCCCGAGGCCAACACGGCCACGCGCTTGCCGCGCTGGGACAGCACCGGTGCCAGGTCAAAGGGCTGGGGCCAGGGCTGGCCGCGCTCGCCCACCTCAGCCAGTGCCAGGTGGCGCGGGCCGCCAAAGACCAGTTCGGCACGGTCCAGCGCCTGGCGGGCTGCGGGGGAAAGTCCGTGCAGACCGTCTTCGTTCAGCCCTATCAAACTCAACCACGGATCAGTCATGACGCAAGTTCTCCTGCTGGGTGGCACCAGCGGCGCCAGCCAGCTGGCCCAGGCCTTGCACCGCGCGGCGGTGCCGGCCTTGTTCTCGTATGCCGGCGTGACCCAGGCACCGCTGGCCCAGCCCCTGCCCACGCGCAGCGGTGGCTTTGGCGGTGCAGCAGGGCTGGCGCAATTCATTCGCGACCAGGGCATCAGCCATGTGGTCGATGCCACCCACCCTTTTGCGGCCCAGATGAGCCGCAATGCCTGTGCGGCCTGCACGGCCACCGGCACGCCGCTGCTGGCCCTGGAGCGTGCACCCTGGCAGGCCCAGGCGGGCGACCGCTGGATAGCGGTGGCCGATATGGCCGAGGCAGCACAGGCCCTGCCCGAGGCGGCTGCACGCGTGTTTCTGGCCGTGGGGCGCAAGCAGCTCGATGCTTTCAGCGTGCGCCCCCAGCACCACTATCTGCTGCGTTTGGTGGACACTCCCGAGCCCGGCAGCATTGCGCTGCCGCAGCACACCGTTGTGGTCGGGCGCGGGCCTTTCAGCGAGGCGGATGACCTGGCCCTGTTGCGACAGCAGGGCATGCAATGGCTGGTCGCCAAGAATGCCGGTGGCGAGGCCACACGCGGCAAGCTCGATGCCGCGCGCCGCCTGGGCCTGCCGGTGGTGATGGTGCAGCGCCCGGCCTTGCCGGACCGGCCGCGTACCGAAGAAGTGGACGCCGTGTTGCACTGGCTGGCTCACGGCGTGCTGCCGTTGGATGTGACGTCTGCGGCGTCTACGGGGTCGTAGTAGCGCGGCGTATAGACCCAGCGGCCCACGCGGCGTGTGCTGCTATTGCCCACCAGCACCACGGTGCGCATATCGGCCATCTCGGGTCTGGCCTGCTCCAGCGTGCAGACCTGCAGCGCCTCGTCGGGCGTGGAGACGGCACGGGCAAAGATCAGCAGGCGCTCGGGCTCGCAATGCGCGCGCAGCAATTCCAGCAGGCGCACAAAGCCCTCGGGCCGGCTGCGCGAGCGCGGGTTGTAAAAAGCCATGGCAAAGTCGGCCTCGGCCGCCAGCTGCACGCGGCGGGCAATCACCGCCCAGGGCTTGAGGTTGTCCGACAGATTGATGCAGCAAAAATCATGGCCCAGGGGCGCACCGGCACGGGCCGCGGCGGCCAGCATGGCGGTGACGCCGGGCAGCACCTCGATATCCAGCGCCAGCCAGGCAGGGGGCGCGTCGGCGGCTTCCAAGGCCTCGAACACGGCCGAGGCCATGGCAAAGACGCCAGGGTCACCCGAGGACACCACCACCACCTGCCGGCCCTGGGCCGCCAGCGCCAGGGCCTGGCGGGCGCGGTCCAGCTCCACGCGGTTGTCCGAGGCATGCCATTGCACGGCCTGGGCCGGTGCCTGGGTGTACGCTTCTTGTGCCAGCAGCGCCTGGGCCCTGGCCACATAGGGGAAATAGCCGACCACATCGTCGGCGGCCAGCAGGGCCTCGCGCACGGCCGGTGTGATCTGGGCCAGATCGCCCGGGCCCAGGCCGGCAATGCACAGCCGGCCCATGGTTGCGTGGGGGGTCACCATGCGGCCTCCGGTCTGCGGCCCTGGCCATGGACCAGCACAATGGCGAAATAAGGGCAGGCCTCGTCGCTGACCTCGCTCAGCCGCGCCACCTGCTCGCTGGCCGTGCTGCCGTTTTGCACCAGCCAGGCCGCTTCCAGCCGGCCGGCGCGTGCCAGGGCGCGGCGTATGCGCGGCAGATTGCGGCCCACCTTCATCACCACCAGGGCCTCGGCCGTGTCCATGCGCCGCACCATCTCGTCTTCAGACAAAGTGCCCGTCATCACGCTGAGCACATCGTCGCCCCAGGTAATGGGTTGGCCCGTGGCATGCCAGCAGCCCACCATGCCGGGAATGCCGGGCACGACCTGCAGCGCCACATCGCCGCGCTCGCGCAGCCGGGTGTAGAGGTGCATAAAGGAGCCGTAGAGAAACGGGTCGCCCTCGCACAGCACGATCACCTGCTCTTGTTGGGCCAGCTCGGCCAGGCGCAGACACCAGTCGTCATAAAAGCGCGAGAGCAGCTGCACGTACTCGGGGCTGTCCACCGGGATTTCGGTGGTCACCGGGTACTCCATGGCGTATTCGTGGGCCTGGCTGTGGAGCAGCCCCTCCACCAACTGCCTGGCCTTGCCGGGCCTGCCTTTTTTGCGGAAGAAGGCCACATGGCGGGCATTGCGCACCAGGCGATCGGCCTTGACGCTCATGAGTTCGGGGTCGCCCGGGCCCAGGCCCACGCAGATGACGCCGGGAGCGACGCTCTGCACTTGGCTTTGCGGTTTATTCGACATGGCTGGCCAGGGCATTGATAGCGGCTACCGTCATGGCCGAGCCGCCCAAGCGGCCGCGCACAATCATGGCGGGCACGGGCAGGTCTTGCATCAGCGCCTCTTTGGATTCGGCCGCGCCGATAAAGCCCACGGGGCAGCCGATGATGGCGGCCGGGCGCGGGCAGCTGGGGTCTTGCAGCATGTTGAGCAGGTGGAACAGGGCCGTGGGCGCATTGCCTATGGCCACCACGGCGCCGGCCAGGTGGGGGCGCCACAGCTCCAGCGCTGCCGCGCTGCGCGTGGTGTTCAGCGTGCGTGCAAGCTCGGCCACGCCGTCTTCATGCAGCGTGCAGATCACCGGATTGTGAGCCGGCAGGCGCGAGCGGGTAATGCCCTCGCTGACCATGCGTACATCGCAGAGCACGGGCGCGCCGGCCTGCAGCGCGCGCTGGCCGGCCTCGGCCATGCCGGGCGAGAGCTGCACATGGGGCGCCAGCTCCACCATGCCGGCTGCGTGGATCATGCGCACCACCACGCGTTCCTCGGTGAGGGTGAAGCGGGCCAGATCGGCCTCGCGGCGTATGGTGGCAAAGGACTGCCGATAGATCTCGGCGCCATTGGTTTCGTAGGTGTGAACCATTAAATCTCTTCAAACAGCAGCCCGGGATTGTCGCGCAGCTGGTTTTTCCCCAGCATGGCCTGGGCCGCATCGCGGGCCCGGCCCTGGCGCACCAGGGCAAAGCGCTGGGCCGACTCGGCGCGCAGTGTGACGGTGGCCGGCTGCTGGCGGGCGCAGCCCTTGGCGCAACCGGTGACATGCAGATGGGCGCCTTCCGGTACATGGGGGGCCAGCTCCAGCGCCAAAGCCTGGGTGGGGGCCAGTGCCTGAGGGCAGCCGGGGGCGCCGGTGCAGGCCGAGACGCGCAGCCTGGCGTCGGCGGCACTGTTCATCCAGTGCTGGGCATCGTCCAGGCCCGCGGCCTCGGCGCCAGCGGGGTCTATGCCCTCGACCAGCAGCATGCGCCAGGGTGTGAGCCGCAGGCCGCCGGCGTGGGTGCTGGCCAGCCGAGCCAGCGCAGCAGCCGTCACACGGCCCAGTGGCGCGGCCACCAGCAGGCCCAGGTTGGCCTGCCAACCGGGCGGAGGCGCATCGTTGTTGATGGCAGGGGTGGGATGGCGGCCCAGGTGCTGCAGCCCGGGCAGATTGGACAAGGCCGCGTGGTTGGCAGCCTGCAGCAGGCTGGCCAGCCGCCCCGGATGCAGGCCTTGCGCACGCCGGGCATGGGCTTGTGTGGCGCACCAACGGGCCAGGGCCAGTGCAGCATCCACGGCCTGCCCTGACGATGCGGCCTGCCAGGCCATGGCCTGGCCCTCGGCCTGTACCCGCCAGCCTGTGCCGGCGCCGGGCTGCAGGCGCACATCGGCGGCCACCTGGGCCAGGCCGACATGGCGGCCGCTGGCAATCGAGAAACCGAATTTGGCGGGCAGGGTGTCCAGGCCCTGTGCCTGGGTCAGCGCGGTTTGCAAGGCCTGGGCCATCTCCAGCACGCCATCACCCGGCTGCCACAGCGGATCGATGACCAGATTGCGCAGCCGCTCCGTGCGCGCATCGCTGTCCAGCAGACCCTGCTGCGCCAGCGTCTGCAGCACCGCGCCATGGCGTTCGGGAGCGATGCCGCGCAGCTGCACATTGGCCCGGCTGGTGAGTTCCAGCAGGCCGCAGCCATGGTCCTGGGCCAGTTGCGCCAGCAGCAAGGCCTGCTGGGCCGTGAGCCGGCTCAGCGGCGGGCGCACGCGGACCACCAGCCCATCGCCACTGGCCATGGGCTGCCAGGCACCGGGACACCAGCCTTGAATCTGGGGTGTGGTCATGAGACTAGTAAATGCGTGTTGGCGATCGCCTCGGCACCGCAGCCACATGGAGATCGTCAACACGTTCCAAGAGGCGCTGATGGTCCAGCGAATCGATCATGGGGGGAGACTGTAGCGCCATGGGCTTAACATCGGCGCGTTTCATCTGGGCATTTTTTCAAGCGGCTGCGGCTGCAACAAGGAGCAAAGGCTATGGACCTGGGGATTGCAGGCAAATGGGCGCTGGTGTGCGGCGCCAGCAAGGGACTGGGCTTTGGCTGTGCCAAGGCCTTGGCGCAAGAGGGCGTGAATCTGATCATCAATGCGCGCAACCCCGAGGCTCTGGAAGCGGCCAGGGCCGAGCTGCAGGTGCTCGCGCCAACGGCCCAGGTGCTGGCCGTGGCGGCCGACATCACCACCGAGGCCGGACGCAAGTCCGTGCTGACGGTGGAGGGCGGTCCTGGCCTGGACCTGGACATTCTGGTCACGAATGCAGGCGGCCCCCCGCCCGGCGACTTCCGTGACTGGGACCGCGAGGCCTGGATCAAGGCCGTGGATGCCAACATGCTCACGCCCATCGAGCTGATTCGTGCCGTGGTCGACGGCATGGCCGAGCGCGGCTTTGGGCGCATCGTCAACATCACCTCCAGCGCGGTCAAGGCGCCGATAGACATCCTGGGTCTGTCGAACGGTGCGCGCAGCGGACTCACGGGGTTTGTCGCAGGCCTTGCGCGCAGCTCCATCGCAGCACGCGGTGTGACCGTGAACAATCTGCTGCCCGGAAAATTCGATACCGATCGCCTGCGCACCACCTTCCAGGCCGCCTCGAACAAGAGCGGCAAAAGCCTGGAGCAGGTGCGCGAGCTGCAGCAGGCCCTGGTGCCCGCAGGCCGCTTTGGCACGCCCGACGAGTTCGGTGCCATCTGCGCCTTTCTGTGCAGCCGCCATGCAGGCTATCTCACAGGCCAGAACATCCTGCCCGACGGCGGCATGTACCCGGGCGCCTATTGATTGGAAAGGGCGGCCTGGCCGCCAAGGCTGTCGCCGGCCCGAGCCAGGGGGCTGGTTTTCTACAGGGCCAGTCTTGCTGGGAGCGGCAACCTGCAAAACTCGCAGAGCCCAGGCCAGGGACAGCCAGCAAGGGCCGCCCCGCAGCAAAGGCTGTCGTTCCCCTCGGGTGGTATGTCAAAGCAGGCCCGAGCCAGGGCTGGTTTTCTACAGGGCCAGTCTTGTTGGGAGCGGCAGCCTGCAAAATTCGCAGAGCCCAGGCCAGGGACAGCCAGCAAGGGCCGCCCCGCAGCAAAGGCTGTCGTCCCCTCGGGTGGCATGTCAAAGCAGGCCCGAGCCAGGGCTGGTTTTCTACAGGGCCAGTCTTGTTGGGAGCGGCAGCCTGCAAAATTCGCAGAGCCCAGGCCAGGGACAGCCAGCAAGGGCCGCCCCGCAGCAAAGGCTGTCGTCCCCCTCGGGGGGAAGGCGCCGCAGGCGACTCAGGGGGCTCTACTTCGACACCATGATCCCGCCCACGATGAGGCCAAAGGCGAGCACATGGTAGGCATGGGGCGTCTGCCCAAGTATGGGAATCGATAGCAGGGCCGTGAACAGCGGAATCAGATTGCCGAAGAAGCCGGCGATCTGGGGGCTGCTGCGCTGCACACCCAGGCCCCAGAAACGGTAGGCCAGGATGGCCGGGCCGATGGCGATGAACAGCAAGGCCGCAGCCAGGGGCCAGCCCGCAGCCACATGGAAATGGCCGCTCCAGACTTCGGCTGCCGTAAACAGGCCGGACCAGATCAGGCCGAACAGCATTTGTGCGAGCAAAAAGGACGCCCAGTTGGCTTGCAGTTCGGCGGGCAGGCGGGTCTTGGCCAGCAGCCAGGTGTAGAAGGCCCACAGGATGGTGGCCAGCACCATGAACAAATCTCCAGGCACCAGGCGCAACTGGCCCAGCACCTGCAGGTCGCCGCGCGACAGGACTGTGAGCACGCCCAGGACGGACAGACCTGCGCCCAGCAACTGGCGGCGGCTGATGGGCGTGCCCCAGCACAGGCGGCCCACGGCCAGCATCCAGACGGGCATGCTCGAACCCACCAGGGTCACGTTGAGCGGTGTGGATGTCTGCAGGGCCAGGTACAGCAGGGCGTTGTAGCAGCCAATGCCCAGAAGGCCCAGCAGGGCCAGGCGCGGCCAGTGGCGCCAGAGGGGGCTGGCGGGGCGCAGCACCGCACCGGCCAGGGGTAGCAGCAGCACAAAGGCCAGAATCCAGCGCACAAAGTTGAGCGCGAATGGAGAGATCAGATCATGGGCCAGGCGCCCCACGATGGCATTGCCGGCCCACAGCAGGGGCGGCAGGCTCAGCATGGCGGCTGTGGCTGGTGTCAGGGGCTTGCTCATAGGGGCGCACTATAGTGCCTGCAAGACTTCGGTTTCGCCTTGGTTTTCGATGCGTGGCACCATGGCCGCTGATCGAAAAATGGCAATCGCATAGAGGAGATGCAGTCCATGGCAATCGCAGTGCAAATCAGCCGCAACGGCGGCCCCGAGGTTCTGGAGCTGGTGCAGGTCGAGGTCGGCGAGCCCGGGCCGGGCGAGGTGCGCATAGTCCACAAGGCCGTGGGCCTGAACTTCATCGACATCTACCAGCGCTCCGGGCTGTATGCGCTGCCCATGCCTTTGAACCTGGGCATGGAGGCTGCAGGCGTGGTCGAGGCCGTGGGCGAGGGTGTCACGCATTTGCGCGTGGGCGACCGCGTGGCCTATGCGAGCAACCCCCCCGGCAGTTACAGCGAGGCGCGTGTCATGCCGGCCATGTGCGTGTGCCGTCTGCCCGATGGCATCGACTTCGAGACCGGAGCGGCCATGATGCTCAAGGGCTTGACGGCCCAGTACCTGCTGAAGAAGTGCAAGCCCGTGGAAGGCCTGCAGCCTGGCGATCATGTGCTCTTTCATGCGGCAGCCGGCGGCGTGGGTCTGATTGCCTGCCAATGGGCAAAGGCCCTGGGACTGGAGTTGATTGCCACCGCAGGATCGGATGAAAAATGCGCTCTAGCCCTTGCCCATGGCGCGGTGCATGCTATCAATTACAGAGAAGAAGACTTTGCCCGGCGCGTGCAGGAGATCACCGTCGGACGCGGCGTCAAGGTGGTGTATGACGGCGTGGGCAAGGATACCTGGGAGGGCTCTCTGGCCAGCCTGGCCCGCTTTGGACTGATGGTGAGCTTTGGCAATGCCTCGGGGCCGGTGCCCGCGTTTGCGCCGGCCCAGCTCGCGGCCAAGTCGGCCTATGTGACGCGCCAGACCTTGTTCACCCATATCGCCAGCCGCGAAGCCACTCAGGCCATGGCCGATGATTTGTTCTCCGTGGTGCAAAGCGGGGCGGTGAAGATCCAGATCGCCCAGCGCTATGCGCTGGCCGAAGTGCAGCAGGCGCATCGCGATCTCGAAGCCCGCAGGACCACGGCGTCGAGCATCTTCACCTTATGAAGGCCAACTGCGTTGCCGAGAGCCCTCCGGGGATTGCTGCCTGGCTGCAAAAGGCCAGGGCCTGGGCCTGCAGCCCGCCGCTGCAGCCCAGGGCGCCGCTCTGGCTGGGGTCGCATGAAGTAGGTTCGCTGCAGGCCGAGCTGGTGCATGCCTTGCCCACGGCGCTGCTGCAGGCGCATGGCATTGCCCTCGTGGCCCATGAGTCCCATGAGGCAGGCTGGCGGCTTGTGGGTCGGGGCGATGCCACGGCTGACCTCAACGCCCTGGCCCTTGTCCTGCGTGACGCGGGACAGTGCGGTCCCTGGCGCGACGAGCAGCTCCTGGTCTGCGACGACGAAGGCAAAGCCCTGGCCACGGTGGAGCGCGGCGCCGTGCGGCCTTTGGGCATTGCCACGCGCGCCGTCTATCTGGTGGGTGAGAGCGAAGATGGCCGCGTCTGGGTGCAGCAGCGCTCCGAGGCCAAGCCCAACAACCCCGGCATGTGGGATGCGTTGGTCGGCGGCATGGTGGGCGCGCAGGACGATGTGCAGCAGGCCTTGGCGCGCGAGACCCGTGAAGAGGCGGGAATCGCGCTGGCCCAGCTGTCGGGCCTGCGCCATGGCGGCCGCCTGGCGCTGAGCAGCCCCAGCGACGAGGCTGGCGGCTTTGGCTATATGCGCGAGCGCTCGGACTGGTTCTGCGCCACGCTGGTTGCGGGGCTGTTGCCGCGCAACCAGGATGGAGAGGTTCAGGCGTTTGCGCTCTTGGAGCGCGAGCAGCTCGTGCAGTGGCTGCTCAAGGACCATTTCACGCCCGAGGCCGCCCTGATCATGGCCGCCTGGCTGGGCTGGTGAGTGCGACGCGCAATCAGAACGTGTTTACGATCTCCTCGGTGTCGCGGCAGCGTAGAGGTCGTAAACATGTTCTCAGGGCAACTGGGGCAATCAGGCGGTCTTTTTGTTCAGCGCCGACTCCTTGAGGCGGCTGGGCGTGAGCGCACCGGCCTGCTCGAGGATGGGGTAGGCGACCGAGCACAGCAGGGAGTTGATGCGCTTGAGGTCGCTGATCAGGTCGATGTGCAGCGAGCTGGTTTCCATGCTGTGCATGGTGTTGTGCGACAGGCGCGTGAGGTGGGAGGCCGAATAGGCCAGCTCCAGATCGCGAAAGCGCGCTTTTTCCTCCAGCAGCTTCTGGGCCTCGCGCGGATTGCCGTTGAGGAACACGCTCATGGCCAGACGCATATTGTCCAGCAGGTGCTGGTGCAGCTCGCGGATCTCCTGCATGCCGGCCTCGGAGAACTGGCGGCCCTTCTTGATCTTCTTTTCCTCGATGTCGAGCAGCACGCGTTCTGCCATGTCGCCGATCTGCTCCATGTTGATGGTGAAGCTGATGACCTCGGTCCAGCGCTGGCCTTCGCGCTCGTCGAGTTCGGCGCGCGAGAGCTTGGTCATGTAGTACTTGATGGCCGAGTACAGGTCGTCCACCGTGCCCTCCAGTGCGCGCAGCTCCTGGGAGAGCTTGAGATCATCGGTCTCCACGACCTTCTGTATGCCTATCAGCATGGACTCGACGATGTCGGCCTGGTGCAAGGCCTCGCGCGCGGCGCAACTGATGGCCAGCGAAGGCGTGGCCAGAGCCGAGGCATCGAGGTGGCGTGGACGCAGCAGGTTCATGGCGTTGGGATCGGGCTTGGGCAGCAGGGCCGTGACCCAGCGGGCCACGGTCTGGGTCAGGCCGATGAAGCACAGGCTGTTGAAGATGTTGAACACCAGATGGAACAGCACCACGTTCTGGCCCTTGCCCGCGATATGGGGCTGCACGTAGACCAGCCACAGGCCTGCGAACGGGGCCACCATGGCCACGCCCAGCACCTTGAACAGCATATTGCCCATGGTGACCTGGCGCACTTCGGCGCTGGACTTGACGGTGGTCAGCACGGCCACCAGGCCGCTGCCCAGGTTGGCGCCCAGGGTCAGGCCCAGGGCCACGTCCATGGGGATGGCGCCGGAGTTGGCCATGGCCGCGATCAGCAGCACCACGGCCAGGCTGGAGTAGGCCATGACGGCCAGCACCGCGCCCAGCAGCAGCTCCATGAAGATGTCGCTGGTCAGCGAGGCAAGAATGGTGCGTACGGCCGGGGCTTCGAGCAGGGGCTCGGTGGCCTCGACCACCAGACGCAGGGCCAGCAGCATCAGGCCCAGGCCGATCAGCGCGCGGCCTATGCGCCCGGGCTTGCTGTCCTGGCGGCTCAGATAAAGCACCACGCCCACAAAGATGAACAGCGGCGAGAGCCAGGACAGGTCGGTGGAGAACAGTACGGCCATGACGGCCGTGCCCACATCCGCGCCGCGCATCACGGCCAGGGCCGCAGGCAATGAAATCAATCCCTGGCCCACGAAGGCCGATGTCATGAGCGCCGTGGCCGTGCTCGACTGCACCAGCGCCGTCACGCCCAGGCCCGAGAGAGCTGCCGTGAAACGGTTGCTCATGCTGCGGGCGAGCAAGTTGCGCAAGCTGGCGCCAAAGACGCGCAGCACACCGGTGCGGACCAGCTGCGTGCCCCAGATCAGCAGGGCGATCGCAGCCAGGAGATTGAGTAAATGCTTCATGTACGAGAAAAGGGGAAGCGAAAGAATATACCCAGAATGTATGTGTTACGTTTTTTGACATGGTCAAACAACGTAGAAAAAGCGGCGATTATCGAAAATTTCCGAAAGGAATAGAGTGAAATCGCGCTGCTTCGCGGCAGGTGTCTGGGTGAGCCCTCTACTTTGCAAGACCCATGCCAAGTCTAATTCGCTGTGGTGAGGCCGCTTGTCGGCCTTTGTCGCGCTCTGGTGCCGCGCTTTTTGTGCTGGGAGCTGTGCTGCAGCGCGCCAGGGCTTTTCCGGATGAGGGCAGGCCTTTGTGCGCGCGGGCGGGGCCGCAGCAAAGCCGCGTGCTCAGAACGTGTTTACGATCTCTACGCTGCAGCGTTGCGAATCCTCCCAATAGCACGGCTATTGCTGCGGTATCGCGCCTTGCATCCCATCCCGCACAGACACTGGCGCGGCACCGAGGAGATCGTAAACACGTTCTCAGTGGTTGCCGTCGTGGCTGCTGTGGTATCGGGGCTGGGCTGGTCTGTGCATCAGCGCCACCGGCCCTGGCTGGCTTAGAGCGTATTCACGATCTTCTCGCGGCGCGCCTGCGCAGAGATCGTAAACACGTTCTTAGGCGGCAGCGTTCTTGGCGCGGCGCGAGCGCAGGATTTCGTCGAGTATCAGGCAGGCTGCGCCCACGCTGATGGCGATGTCGGCCACGTTGAAGGCGGGAAAGTGGCTGCGGCCCCAGTAGAAGTCCAGAAAGTCCACCACATAGCCGTGTTGCAGACGGTCCACCACATTGCCGATGGCGCCGCCCAGAATGCTGGCCAGTGCAAAGCCGAACAGCTTCTGGCCCGGGTGCTTGCGCAACTGCCAGACGATGAGCACCGTGGCCGCTGCGCCAATGCCCACAAACAGCCAGCGCTGCCAGCCGCCGCCATCGGCCAGGAAGGAGAACGCGGCGCCGGTATTGTGGGCGCGCACGATGTTGAAGAAGCCGGTGACGGGCGTCCAGTCGCCGAGCTGGTAGGCGCCCAGAATCCACTGCTTGGTCAGCTGGTCCAGCCCGACCAGGGCCAGGGCCCAGGCCAGCCAGGGCCAGATGCTGCCTTTGGCAGCGGGCGATGGAGTGGCGTTGCGCATGGCGTATTCCTGAAAGTCCTGAGAGCTATTTAATTTGATAGCTGCTAGCGCTTGCTATATCTGGATTCTGGATAGAAACCTATCTGTAATCCTTGTATGACAGGCGCTGGCAGCTCACTTTTCTTATATCGTGAGCACGTTCTTAGGCCTTGCTGCGGGTTTCGCCTGCGCCGTGCAGGTTGCTGTCGCAGCGGCCGCACAGCTGGGGATGCTCGGGGTTGATGCCCACGTCCGCGCGGTAGTGCCAGCAGCGATCGCACTTGGCATGGCTGCTGAGTGCGACCTTGGTCTGCAGCGCATCGCCTGCCACGGCCTGGGCCGCCGAGGTGATGAAGACAAACTTCAGGTCGTCCGCCAGCGATTGCAGCAGGGCCAGGTCCTCCGGCTGGGCGCTGAGCGTGACTTCGGCCTGCAGCGAGGAGCCAAGCTGGCCCTGGGCGCGCACGTTCTCGATGTCCTTGTTCACCACATCGCGGATGGCGCGGATGCGCTCCCACTTGGCCAGCAGGGCCGGGCTGCCTTCGGGCAGGGTGCTGTATTGCTCCAGGAAGATGGATTCGCTGCTGCCCACGATCTTCCAGGCTTCTTCGGCCGTGAAGGACAGGAAAGGCGCCATCCAGCGCAGCATGGCCTGGGTGATCTGCTGCAGCGCGGTCTGGGCGCTGCGGCGGGCCAGGCTCTTGGGCGCGCTGGTGTAGAGGCGGTCCTTGAGGATGTCCAGGTAAAAGCCGCCCAGGTCTTCCGAGCAGTACAGCTGCAGCTTGGCGACCACCGGGTGAAACTCGTAATCCTTGTAGTGGGCCAGGATTTCGGTCTGGAACTGGGCTGCACGGGCCACGGCGTACTGGTCGATTTCCAGCATGTCTTCGTAGGCCACGCTCTCGGTGGTGGCGTCGAAGTCACTGGTGTTGGCCAGCAAAAAGCGCAGCGTGTTGCGGATGCGGCGGTAGGCGTCGACCACGCGGGCCAGCACCTTGTCGTCACCGGCGATATCGCCGGAGTAGTCGCTGGCAGCCACCCACAGGCGGATGATTTCCGCGCCCATCTTTTTGCTGACTTCGTCAGGCTCGATGCCATTGCCCAGGGACTTGCTCATCTTGCGGCCCTGGCTGTCCACGGTAAAGCCGTGGGTCAGCAGGCCACGATAGGGCGCGCGGCCAAAGATGGCGCTGGCCAGCAGCAGCGAAGAGTGGAACCAGCCGCGGTGCTGGTCATGGCCTTCCAGGTACAGATCGGCCTCGGGGCCGCTGTCATGGTGCATTTCAGGGTGGGAGCCGCGCAGCACATGCCAGAACGAGGAGCCCGAGTCGAACCAGACTTCCAGGATGTCGGTGCTCTTGGTGTAGAGCTTGGCGTCTTCGGCACCCAGGATGTCTTCGGCCGTGGCGCGGCTCCAGGCCTCGATACCGCCTGCTTCCACCATGTTGGCAGCCTGGTCGAGGATCTCCATGGTGCGCGGGTGCAGGGCGCCCGTGTCCACATGCAGGAAGAAGGGGATGGGCACGCCCCAGGAACGCTGGCGCGAGATGCACCAGTCGGGCCGGCCGGCAATCATGTCGCGCAGGCGGGACTGGCCGTTTTCGGGGTAGAAGCCGGTTTGCTCGATGGCTTCCAGCGCGATCTGGCGCAGCGTCTTGGCAGGCTTTTGGGCGGGGTCGGTGAACACGCCCTCGCCCTCGTCCATGCGGATGAACCACTGGGCTGCGGCGCGGTAGATCACCGGGGTCTTGTGGCGCCAGCAATGGGGGTAGCTGTGGGTGATGCCATGCGTGCTCATCAGGCGGTCGGCCAGCTTGAGCGCATCGATGATCACAGGCACGGCCTTCCAGATGTACTGGCCGGCGAACATCGCCAGGTCCGGGGCGTAGACGCCGTTGCCCTGCACGGGGTTGAGGATGTCCTCGTACTTGAGGCCGTTGGCCACGCAGCTGTTGAAGTCATCCACGCCATAGGCGGGCGAGGAGTGCACGATACCCGTGCCGTCGTCGGCCGTGGCGTAGTCGGCCAGGTAGACGGGGGAGAAGCGGTCAAAGCCCTTGTCCACATGGGCCAGGGGGTGCTTGAAGTTGACGTGGTCCAGGGCCTTGCCCAGGGTGGTGGCCACGACCTTGCCCTCCAGCTTCCAGCGCTCCAGACACTTTTCCACCAGGGCGCTGGCCACGATGACCAGGCCGCGCTCGGTGTCCACCAGGCTGTATTCCAGCTCGGGGTTGACGTTGAGCGCCTGGTTGGCGGGGATGGTCCACGAGGTCGTGGTCCAGATCACCGCAAACGCGGGTTTGGACAGGCTGGCAAGGCCAAAGGCTGCAGCCAGCTTGGCGGGCTCGGCAGCAGGGAACATCACGTCCAGCGTCTGCGACTGCTTGTCCGCGTATTCGATCTCGAACTCGGCCAGCGACGAGGCACAGTCAAAGCACCAGTACACGGGCTTGAGTCCACGGTAGACAAAGCCACGCTCCATGACCTTCTTCAGGGCACGCAGCTCGCCAGCCTCGTTGGCGTAGTTCATGGTCTTGTAGGGGTGGTCCCAGTCGCCCAGCACGCCCAGGCGCTTGAAGCCGGCCATCTGGATGCCGATTTGCTCGGTGGCAAAGGCACGGCTCTTGGCCTGCATCTCGTCGCGCGGCAGGTTGCGGCCGAATTTTTTCTCGATGGCGTTTTCGATGGGCAGGCCGTGGCAGTCCCAGCCGGGGGCGTACATGGCGTCAAAGCCCTCGAGCTGGCGGCTCTTGACGATCATGTCCTTCAGGATCTTGTTGACGGCATGGCCCATGTGGATCTGGCCGTTGGCATAGGGAGGGCCGTCGTGCAGGATGAACTTGGGCGCGCCGTGGCGTGCATCACGCAGCTTTTTGTAGATGCCTTTGTCATCCCATTCCTTGGCCCAGGCCGGCTCGCGCTTGGGCAGGTCGCCGCGCATGGGGAAGGGGGTATCGGGCATGTTCAGCGTCGAGCGATAGACAGACGCTTCGGGTTTGGAGGGCTTGGAATCGGACATGGAAAACCTTGAAAGCAGAGCCAGGCCCAGGCCACTAGGCCTGGACATGCGAATGAAAGGGAAGTGCCTGGTGCGCGCAAGCGGCGCCTGGGCAAAAGGGCGAGAGCTTCAAATTCGGTCGCGCGTGGTCTGGCGCCGAGTCTCGGTATATGTGCCCGTGTGGCTGGGCTGGTGGAAGCTCGCGAAGAACGCGCGCGCATCATCGCAGTCCTTGGCAATGCCTTGCGTGAGGGCATCGAGACTGGCGTACTTGAGCTCGTCGTGCAGTTTGTGCAGAAGTTCCACGCGGATGATTTTACCGTAGGCACCTTCGCCACCCAGTGCCGCGGGCCAATCCAGGCAATGGGTCTCCAGCAGCACACGGCCGCCGTTGATGTCGCGCGGGTCGAGCGAGGGCCGGATCCCGAGGTTGGCCACGCCGCGCAGCGGCTCGTCGTGCAGACCGTGGACCAGCACCGCAAAAATGCCGCTGGCTGCGGGCTTCCAGTGGTTGAAGCGCAGGTTCAGCGTGCGAAAGCCGTCCGCAGCCCCTGCGCGTGACTCGGCCAGTTGCCGCCCCAACTTGCGGCCGTGGACCACATGGCCCGAGATCGTGTAGGGGTGGCCGAGCAGGCGCGCGGCGTCCTGCATGCGGCCTTCGGCCAGGGCGGCGCGCACATGGGTGCTGGACACGCGCAGGCCGTGGACCTCGTAGCTGTTCATGCGCGCCACATCAAAGCCCTGAGTCTGGCCCGCCGCATCCAGCATGGCGTAATCGCCCGCGCGCTGGGCGCCGAAGCGAAAGTCGTCACCCACAAGCACATACCGGGCGCCCAGACCGGCTACCAGCACTTCGTGGATGAAGGCCTGGGGCGAGAGGCTGGCCAGTGCCTTGTTGAAGGGAAGCACCACGGTCTGCTGCACGCCGCAGCGCGCGAGCTCCGAGAGCTTGTCACGCAGCGTGCCTATGCGTGCGGGCGCGATCTCGGGCCGGTTCAGCGCCTGGGCGAAATAGTCGCGCGGATGGGGCTCGAAGGTCAGTGCGCAGGTGGGTACACCGCGCTGCGCGGCCTCTGCCGACAGCAGGGCCAGCATGGCCTGGTGGCCTCGGTGCACACCGTCGAAATTGCCAATCGTGACAGCACAGGCCGGCTCACGCCCAGGATGGTTGAAGCCTCGGAAAATCTTCATGGGACGCTCTGTTTTTAATAGCATATTGCGCATGTCTGGTAAGCGCAACCTGACGATCTGACATGGAAACAGAGTATATTGCCTGAGTCGGCGCAGCTTTGCTGGCTGCGTTTGTGACTTGCATACCCGTTCACCCTGGCATCAGAGGAGGCGTGTCGTGAAGGTCTTGAAGCTGTCGGCCCAAGGGCTGCCCCAATCCTGGATCACTCTGGAAGAGGCGGCGCTGCACTATGCAGCGGACGATGTCCGCTGGGAGGTCGGCGGCGAAATCGCCTGCTTCAGGGGTGGGCATAACGCGGTCACGGGCCTGCAGTCGGTGATACACATCAACAGCATCATAGGCACGCGCGGAGCTCCCTCCATCAACCTGTGCAGCCTGACCCCGGCGCTGACCAATGGCAAGCTGTTCACGCGGGACCGCTGCATCTGTGCCTACTGCGGACGCCACTTCAACGATCAGGAGCTCACGCGCGAGCACATCGTGCCCGTGGCTGCGGGCGGTCAGGATTTGTGGATGAATCTGGTCACGGCCTGCCGCTCCTGCAATCACAGAAAGGGCGCACGCACGCCCGAGCAGGCGCGCATGCCGCTGCTGTATGCGCCTTATGTGCCCAGCCTCTGGGAAGACTTCATCCTGCGCAACCGCCGCATCCTGGCCGACCAGATGGAGTTCTTGCTGGCCCATGTGCCCAAGAGCTCGCGCTGGCGCAGTTGAAGGGCTGCGTGCCTCAAGCCCGCTCTTGCGAGAACTCCTGTTCCAGGCACCGATCGGCGCAGAGTGACTGGTTGCGAGGGTCCTGGATACGCCAGATGACCCAGACTGCCAGGATCTTGAAGGCCAGCGCCAGCCAGAAGATGTGTATGTAGTCGAAGCGTGTGGCGATGAGACCGCCCAAAAGAGGGCCGATGGCCATCATTGCGTGGGATGCGGTGTCCGAGATGGCGATCAGCATGGGCAGCTCACGGGATCTGCCGAACTCGAGAACGAAGTTCTGCGAGGCTACCTGGTAGCCGCCAAAGCCGGCCCCCAGTCCGCAAAACGCAAGAAGAAAGATGGGCAGTGTATTGCCGCAAATCAAAACCGCGGTTGCCATGCCCCAGAGGCCGACACTGAGCAAAAAGACCTGCCGGTATCCATTGGCGTCGGCAATCTTTCCCCAGGCCAGATTGCTGACGGTCTGCGAAAGCAGAAAGGCCAGGGAAAAATAACCCAGGGTCGCGCCGGACAGGCTGACATACTTGCCCACGTACAAGATGTAGAAGGGAATGGCGGCCGAGCCCAGGGCTCCGAGTGCGCGTGCAAAAAAAAAGCGGCGGTAATTCAGGTTCGAGCGCAGTAGCTGCGGCACGTCGGAGAGCCGGTCCATGAGGCGTGATGGCTTGTCCCGGACCGACAGGGAAAGCGGCTCCCGCACAAAACTCAGTGCACTGATGCCAATGCTTGTAAGTATGAACGCCAGCATGAAGGTTGCGGCATAGCCATTTCCGAAGGCGTTTGTCCCGACAAGATACTCTCCGCCAAGATAGGCCACACCGGATGCGATCAGCCCGCCCAGGAAATTTCTCAATCCAATCAGCTTGCCGCGCTTGGTCGTGGGAATGACCTTGGACATCAGAAAATTGAATGCAACGCCTTGCATGCCGCTGAAAAAGCCAAACAGCGTGAGAAAGATGCATGCCGCCGCAAGAGCCCAGTGGCCCGTGAGCACAAAAGCGCTGACGGCCAGGCCGAAAATCTGCAGGCGCATGAGCCAGCCCACGGCATAAACGACGCGCATGACGCGCTCGCGGTGCTCGATGAGTGTGGCCCCCCAGATGGAAGACAGCGCCATGCCGATGAACTGTGCGCCAAGCGCCAGGCCGACAGCCACCTTCGAGCCGGACAAGGCGTAGACATAGGCCGGGATGAAGGTCGGCGCATACATCAGGCGAAAGCCCGTCAGACCCAGCATCCCGTGGGCAAGATTGGCGGCAAAGTTTCTGGGTAGATCCCTGTGGATCTGCTCCTGGTAGGCTTGCTCGCGGGAGGGGACTCTGTTGGCTGGCGATGTGGACATGATGAGGACTCGACTGGAGACGTCTAGACAGCCTTTGGGCGAGAGAAGCGCTCAAAGGCTGCGTCCAGCGTGATGGACGAAAGCTGCAGCCGTTCGCGCACTTCACGCAGCCACGCGGGGTCTTCGCGCAGGCAGATGGCGATGGGCTCATCAAGAGGGCTGTGCTCTGCAGCCAGCCGTGCAAAGTGCAATGCATACGGCGGCGGCCTGTGCTCGGTCGCCAGTTCGGCCAGGGCGAAAGAGTCGGGCGCCGAGGCGCTTTGTGGCTGGACTGCCGGGATATAAGGCGTGGACATGGGGCAGGCGCCTGCAAGACCCGGTCCATCCAGAAGAATCGTGCCGAGCACCTGCTCTGGGCGTGCTCCGGCCAGCAAAACACCGACATAGGCGCCCAGGCCGCGTGCGCAAAGAGTGGCTTGGCCAAGATGCGCAAGTGCAATGTCTGCATCTGCCATCAGGGCTTCGCTGGAGTAGCCGCCGCCGCGAGGAATGGTCGACACCCCATGTCCGGTGAAGTCCAGTGCATAGACCGGTCCTGGCCAGCCTGAAAAAGTGGCTTCGGCATGCGTGCCTGACGACTCTCCCAGCCCATGCAGCATGAGCAAGGGATGAGCTGCGGGCAAGGCTTTTTCAGCGAATGTCTTGAGCTGGTGCAGCGCCAGGCGTATGCGGCCATGCTGGAGGTATTCGATCATGGCTTCAGGAACTCAAGAATGAGCTGGGCAGTACGCTGGGGACGCTCGATGTGAATGAAGTGGCCGGTATCTTCCAGCTCCAGTGCGCTGGCGCCTGCCGGCAGAAAGGGCGCTATGTCCTTGAGCTGGCACTCCCATCCCATGGGCTCTTTCACCGTGCTGAAGAGGGCCAGCAGGGGGATGGGGAACCCTGGAAGGCGCTCGATCTGCCAGCGAGAGCGCATGGGGCCGAAGCTGCCGGGCCGGATTTCGGGATCCAGCCTCCATCTCCATCCTGCGCTGTCGTGCCTGGCTCCTTGGGTCACGAGATAGCACAGCCATTCATGGGTGAGCCTGGGGTTCAGGCGTGCCCGGCGCCGCGCCAGATCCTGGAGTGGTGCCGCCTTTCGGGATGCGTGTGCGGCGGTGTGCCGATGAGAAAGCCAGCCGGCAATGGCTTTCTGGGATAGGTAACGGTATTCATCCTCTGGCGGGCGTGCTCGCCGAAACGGCATCCCATCGATACAGGCAAACCGGGTGAAGCGATGAGGGAAGGCCTCGATGGCATGCATGAGCAGCGAGCCCCCCTTGCTGTGACCTATGGCCGCAATGGGGTGTGGGCTGATGGCATCCGCGACGCAAAGCAGGTCCCGCTCGTCTGCAACCCAGCCATACAGAGCGGCGTGCTCGGAGTTGCCATGCCCGCGCTGGTCGTAAGAGACCACGCGGTAGCCGGCATCGGCAATCTTGGGGGCAAAGACATCGAAGGTTCGCGCGAAATCCAGTGCGCCATGTACCAGCAGTACAGGCGGGGCATCCAGCGGGCCCCATTCATAGGTGGCCAGCTGAATGCCGTGTGCGTGAACAACGCCCTGGCGATCCGGAGGACGTGCTCCAGGGTAGGTGTGAAAGACGTGGTCTTCTGGAGAGATCTTTGCCGCAACGCCTTCGGTACCTGTTAGATCTTCGATCATCTGCATGAGGTTCCCTTGTTTTTAAATTTCGGTATGCATATGTTTTTCTGGAGACGCTTTTATTTTTTGATTCATGGTTTTAATTTCTTTTAAAACAAAGACTTGTGGTTTGTCTTTTCGCTGAGGATGGCTCTTGAGTTTTGGTTTTTGATAAAAAAGTGTTTTTGGTATGTTTTGATGCTAGCACAACAGAAATTTTTTGGAGGGCCTTGGTATGGGTTTTGCCTAAATTGTCGTTTTATTAATTTTTAGATGACAAAAATGAGGTTTTAGATTTTTGAGTTTGCTTTGCTCGCGTTGTTCACTAAGAGTGCTGAAGTTGGATTTTTTGATTGATTGGTGACATTTTTTTAGGTGTTATCCCTTGATTTTTTGTAAAAAAGATGAGCTTGTTTGACGAATTTAGTGTTGGCGGTATGATTTATTTGAACGAATCGAGACGATCCTGAAGCATGTGCCAGTAGTGAGGCCGAGGTGTCGGTATGGCGCCTGTGTCTGGCGATCTGGGGCAGATGCGTCATCAGGGTTCATGGCCTTGGGGCTGCCAGCCCTGGTCAAGGTGTCGTCAGCCGATAACCCAGTGAGGAGACACAAATGATGTGCGTTGTCATGCGGCGGTCATTGCGACCGAAGGGAGGCTCAAGCCTGCCGAGGCGTTCTTCGCAGAGGGGGCCGGGACTTGAGCAGCGGGTCAGCAGCACCTGGGGGAGCGCTTGATGCAGGCTTATGTATTTCGACGCTTTCTGGCACTGATCCCCACCTTGATCCTGGCCAGCATCATTGTTTTTGTGATCGTGCGCATGGTGCCTGGCGATGTGGTCGATCTGATGCTCAGCCAGAACGATGCCGGCTCCAGCCATCTGACGCGGGAGAAACTCCTCGAAACCCTGGGTCTGGACAAGCCCTTGTGGGAGCAGTATGGAATCTGGGTGAGCGGTGTGGCCCGAGGGGATTTCGGTCGCTCGCTTTGGCAGGATGAAGCCGTGCTGCACATGATCAGTGAGCGTTTGCCCGTGACCTTCGAGCTGGGCCTGCTTGCCTTGCTGATCGCGTTGACGGTTGCAATTCCGGTCGGTGTTTATTCGGCCGTCAAGCAAGATACGGCGGGCGACTATATCTCTCGCTCCTTCTCGCTGCTGATGCTGGCCGTACCCAGTTTCTGGCTGGGAACCATGGTGACGGTGTTCCCCTCGATCTGGTGGGGCTGGTCCCCCGAGATCCAGTATGTTCCGTTCTGGGAGGATCCACTGCAGAACCTGCAGCAGATGATTATTCCCGCGGGCATTCTCGGGCTCTCCCTGTCTGCCATCACCATGCGCATGACGCGCACCATGATGCTTGAAGTCCTGCGCCAGGACTACATACGCACGGCGCGGGCCAAGGGGCTGGGCGAGCTTCTGATCCTGCTCAGACATGCGGTGCGCAATGCCCTCATTCCCGTGATCACCCTGATCGGCAGCCAGGCCCCGATTCTGATCGGTGGAGCGGTGATTCTTGAACAGATCTTTGTACTCCCCGGTATGGGCTTGCTGCTGCTCGATGCCGTGAACCAGCGCGACTACCCGGTGGTGACCGGAGTGTTCTTCATCGTGGGTCTGACCGTCATGCTCATCAATCTCGCCGTCGATCTGAGCTATGGCCTGGTCGACCCCAAGGTGCGGCAAAGCTGATGGAGGCGCATATGAAAAACCAAGCCGTGATTTCCGCCAAGGTCTCCGCGCCATCGCAGGACACTGCAGCCCGCCCTTCAGCCTACTGGTGCTTCATGCTCAAGCTTTTGCGAGAGAAGCGCCTGGGCGCCATCGGAGCCATCGTGGTGGTGGTCTTTCTTTTCTTTGGACTGTTTGCCCAGTTTCTCGCTCCATACGGCATGAACGAGGTGGACATGAGTGCGCGGCTGCAGGCGCCATCCTGGGCTCATCCGTTTGGCACGGACAATCTTGGCCGGGATCTTTTATCACGCTGCATCTATGGTGCGCAGATCTCCGTGATCATCGGGCTGGCCGTGGCGGCCATTGCGACCGCCGTTTCCGCCTTGATCGGCATCATCTCCGGCTACTTCGGCGGCAAGATCGATTTGCTGATACAGCGCTTCGTCGATGCCTGGATGAGCTTTCCCGGACTTGTGGTCTTGATTGTGGTTGCATCCGTGTTTGGTTCAGGCATTACCCAGATCATCATCACACTGGGCCTGCTGGTCGGAATTGGTGGCTCGCGCATTGTGCGAAGTGCAGTGGTTTCGGTCAGGGAGCACATGTACATCCATGCGGCAAAGTCGATTGGCGCATCCGCTCCGCGCATTCTCTGGCGGCATGTGCTGCCCAATGTCATTCCGCCACTCATCGTGCTTTTTACCTCGAGCGTAGGCACGGCCATTCTTGCGGAGTCGGGCCTGTCCTTTCTTGGCCTGGGCGTGCCTCCCCCATACCCGACCTGGGGCGGAATGCTGTCGGGTAATGGCCGTACCTACATGCTTCAAGGGCCCTGGCTGGCGCTGGCCCCAGGGGCTTGTCTGACGCTTGTGGTCTACGCCATCAATGTATTCGGAGACGCATTGCGCGACATGTTGGACCCCCGGATGCGTGGTTCACGCTGACCACGCCGGCTTTGAGAAACCTAGAAGGAGACAAAAATGAAAACGACTTTGAGTGCGCGCCTGTTTCACAGCCTGCTTGGAGTTTGTGCTGTCGGCATGGGGGTGGCGGCGTTTGCGCAGGCCGAGGCACCCAGGTATGGCGGTACGCTTAATCTTGCAACGCCCAGTGCTGCTGTTTCCACTCTGTCATGGGATCTTGCAGATTGGCAGGCGACGCTGCAGACACGAGATACGGGCCAGTTCTACGAACAACTGTTCTCCGTGGATCTGAGCAAGGCCAAGAGCCGGGGCGGGAAATATTCGTTCGCCATCAGTGGCTGGCAGCCCTCCGATGCAATGCGTGGAGAGCTGGCCGAGAGCTGGGCCTGGACCTCGCCCTTGATTCTGGAAGTCAAGCTGCGCAAAGGCGTGAAGTTTCCGGCCAAGCAGGGCGTGATGGCAGAGAGGGAACTGGTGGCCGAAGATGTGGTGTACAGCTTCAACCGCCTCAACAGCAGCCCCAAGCGCACGCAGAACTACTTCGATCATGTAGACAGCGTGGTTGCCAAAGACAAGCACACGGTCGTATTCAACTTCAACAAATTCATCGCCGACTGGGATTACCGGTTTGGCAATGGTTTCTTCTCGGGGATCATGCCCAAGGAGGTCGTCGATGCCGGCCCGGGCAATTGGAAGAATGCCAACGGCACGGGGCCGTTCATGCTGACCCAGGTCGCAATGGGCAATTCGCTGACCTTCGACAAAAACCCGGTTTACTGGGACAAGGATGTGATTGGCACAAAGGAGTACAAGCTGCCCTTTGTCGATCGCGTGGTACACCGGGTGATCAAGGATGAGGCCACTCAGCAGGCTGCCTTGCGCACGGGCAAGCTGGATATTCTCTCCAGCATTTCCTGGGAGGCTGCGAAAGAGCTCAAGAAGACATCGCCGCAACTGAAGTGGAGCAGGTGGCTGACGACTGCGGCCAGCCGCATTGCCTTGCGTGTCGATACCAAGCCGTTCCAGGATGTGCGTGTACGCAGAGCGCTGAACATGGCGGTGAACAAGCAGGAAATCATCGACAAGTACTACGGTGGCGAGGCCGAGATGTTCACCTTCCCCATGCACCCCGAGTATGTCGGCTATCACCGCCCGCTCAAGGAGCAGCCCGCCTCGGTCCAGGAGCTGTTCAAGTACGACCCCGCGAAGGCCAAAAAGCTGTTGACGGAGGCTGGCTATCCGAATGGCTTTTCTTTCAAGATGCAGGTCTGCACCTGCAACCCGGATCAGATGGAGCTGATGCCCTTGGTTGCGGCCTATCTTGAGGGAGTCGGTGTGCGCATGGAAATTGTGCCGCTGGAATACGGGGCTCATTTGTCGGCCATGACCAGCCATACCAATACTGCGGGCTATCTGACCAGTATTCCCGACGTCAATCCAACCACGTCGCTGCGAATCAATTTCGGAAAGGGGCAGGTCTACAACGCCCCCATGATGGATGACCCCCAGTTCGATGCACGCGTCGCCGAGGCGAATGGAGAGCGCGACGAGTCCAAGCGCCAGCAGATGCTCAAGGAGCTGACCAGCACGATGCTTGATCAGGCTCCTGCGATCTGGATGCCTGCGCCTTACCGCTACATCGCCTGGTGGCCCTGGGTGAAAAACTACGGCGGTGAAATGTTTGTGGGTGCAGGCCGCTTTGCACCGATTCACGCCCGTGTCTGGATTGACCAGGATCTGAAGAAAAAAATGGGCTTTTGAGTGCATGGCGCACCACATCGCAAATTCATTTGACTGGCGCCAGAAGCCTTTGGAGGATGCATGGCAACACCCGTACTTCAGGTCAGTAATCTGACAACGCGATTCAGGACGGATCGCGGAGACGTGACCGCTGTTGACGATGTTTCGTTTGATGTGGGACGAGGCGAGACCTTGGCCATCGTGGGCGAATCCGGCTCAGGCAAAAGCGTCACCTCGATGTCTGTTCTGCGCCTGATTCCCTCGCCGCCCGGGCGTATCGAGCAAGGCCAAATCCTGTTTGAAGGAACGGACCTGCTGCAGTTGGACGAAGCGGATATGCGCAAGATTCGCGGCAATCGCATTGCGATGATTTTTCAGGACTCCATGTCGTCGCTGAATCCATCCATTACCGTGGGCAAGCAAATTGCCGAGCCCATCCGGCTGCATCGCGGAGTGTCATGGCGGGAGGCTTATCAAGAGGCCGAGGAGCTGCTCAGGCTGGTGCAGATTCCAGATGCCAAAGGACGCCTCTCAGCCTATCCGCATCAGTTCTCGGGCGGCATGCGCCAGAGAGCCATGATTGCGATGGCGCTTGCATGCCGGCCGACGCTGATCATTGCGGATGAGCCGACCACCGCTCTCGACGTCACGGTGCAGGCGCAGATCCTGGATCTGCTCAAGGAGCTGACTCGCAAGGCCCAGACGTCGATGATCTTGATCACCCACGATATGGGCGTGGTTGCGCGTTATGCGGACCGGGTCGCTGTCATGTATGGAGGGCGGATCGTGGAGCAGGGCACCGCCCGGGCGGTGTTCAAGCAGGCCAGCCATCCATATACCAGGGGCTTGCTGGCTTCGGTGCCGCGTATAGACAGTGATCCCAGTCAGCCCCTGCCTGCCATTGGGGGCATGCCTCCAGACCTGTCCGCCCTGCCCGCCGGGTGCGCTTTTGCGCCGCGCTGCGCAAGCGTGCTCTCCGAATGCAAGAGCCGGCGTCCGGCGTTGACGGACATGGGCAGCGGGCACTTCAATGCCTGCTTTGCCTCCTGAGCGCGGCATGCACCGATCAAGACTGGAGGATTCGATGGAAGAAGTACTGAGGGTTGAAGACTTGCAGGTCCATTTCCCAGTGACAAAGGGTGTGCTCTTCAAGCGGCAGGTTGGCTCGGTGAAGGCCGTGGATGGCGTTTCCTTTTCCGTGAAGCGGGGCGAGACACTGGGTGTGGTGGGGGAGAGCGGCTGCGGCAAGTCGACCACCGGGCTTGCGCTCATGAATATGTTGAACGCCACGAGCGGGCGCATTCTTTTTGAGGGCGAGGATATACGTGGCTTCAACCGAGCGCAGGTAGGGAGGTTTCGGCGGCGTGTCCAGATGGTCTATCAGGATCCCTATGGATCGTTGAATCCGCGCATGAAGGTCAAGAGCATCATTGGTGAGCCGCTGGAGGTTCATGGCCTTGCCAAAGACAAGGCCGCGTATGACCGGCGTATCTCGGAGTTGCTGCGCATGGTGGGGCTGCTTCCCGATATGGCCGATCGCTACGCCCATGAGTTCTCTGGCGGTCAGAGGCAGCGCATAGGTATTGCGCGGGCACTCGCGCTGGAGCCCAGCGTGATTGTTTGCGATGAGCCCGTTTCCGCGCTTGATGTTTCCATTCAGGCCCAGGTCATCAATATCTTCAAGGACTTGCAGGCACGCCTGGGTTTGACCTATGTCTTCATCTCTCACGATCTGGCCGTGGTGCGGCATATCAGTGATCGCATCGTCGTGATGTATCTGGGGCGCGTGATCGAGATTGCGTCCCGCGAAGAGCTGTACAGGAACCCCAAACATCCTTATACCCAGGCGCTTTTATCAGCGGTACCCGAAGCGGATGTGGATGTGGATGTGGAGCATGAAAGAACGCGCATTGCACTGAAAGGGGAGATACCCAGCCCCCTGAATATCCCGTCTGGCTGTCGCTTCCATACGCGTTGCTCAATGGCCATGGAGAAGTGTCGTAGTGCAGAGCCCGCCATGGTTCAGGCGAAAAATGGTCATGCTGTCGCATGCCATTTGCATCCCTGAATCGAGTTTCATCAAGATGAAAATCCGCCAAATGCTGAGCAGGATTGAGGAGACAAAAAATGGACAGCCAGACCTACCCGGAATACAGCACGAACTATCCGCTGCTGTTGACAACCTTCATGAAGCGCCCGGTACGCTACTACCCCAACCAAGTCGGGGTCGTGTACCGCAATCATGTGACAGGAGAGTATTTGCGCTTTACCTGGCGGCAGTGGTATGAGCGCGTCTCGCAGCTCGCCAATGCAATGCAGAATCGGCTGGGTATTGAAAGCGGCAAGCCTGGAGTGCTGGGGAGCCGTGTAGGTACGATGGCGTACAACACGCATCGTCATCTGGAGCTGTATTACGCGGCTCCATGCGTCGGCGCGACACTGCATCCGATCAATATCAGGCTTTCGGAAGATCACATCGTCTACACGATTAATCATGCCCAGGATTCGGTGATTTTTGTGGATGATGTGGTGATGCCGCTCCTGGAAAATATCTATGAGCGTATCAAGGAAACCGTCAAGCTTTTTGTCTACATGTCGGACAAGCCGGGGTTGCCTAGCACCAAGATTCCTAACCTCATCGAATATGAAAAGCTACTCTCGGCAGAGTCGGTGATGTTTGAATGGCCCCACCTGCATGAAGATACCATTGCCAGCCTTTGCTATACGACTGGCACAACAGGTCAGCCCAAGGGGGCGACATTCACGCATAGGCAGCTTTATCTGATGACCTTGCATGGCATGGCGCGGCAAAGCATCGTGAATACACCGGACTTCGTGGCGTCAGACCGCCTGGGCGAAAACGCCGTGCCAATGCTCAACACCCCGCTGTTCCATATTCATGGCTGGGGTGCTCCATTCTCGACAGTATTCAGCGCACAAAAAGTCGTGTTGCCAGGGACATTCACAGTGCGCGGATTTTGCGAGCTGGTGGAGCGTGAAAAGGTCACCTCGGTTGGCATCGTTCCCACGATTGCTGCCATGTTGCTGGAGTTCAAGGATTTTGAGCAATACGACCTCAGCAGTTTGACGAATATCGGCGTAGGTGGCGGTGCATTGCCTCTTGGGCTGAAAACCAAGCTGGAGAAAATGCTGCCGAATTTTCGAGTCGGGTCAGGCTACGGCATGACAGAAACGGCTCCGGCAGCAATTGGGGCCTTTGTGAAGAAGCACATGGTCGGCTGGGCCAAGGATCAGATTGATGAGGTCATGGTCAAGACCGGATTACCGTTTCTGGGGCTTGAAGTCGACATTGTCGATGAGCTTGGTGAATCGGTCCCATGGGACGATAGGACAGTCGGCGAGATCGTGATTCGCGGCCCATGGGTGACCAGGGAATACTACAAATCTCCAGACAAGACCGCCGAGGTCTGGCGCAATGGGTGGTTTCATACCGGTGATATCGCCAAGATCGATGAAGAGGGGTTTATCGTCATTGCGGACCGACTCAAGGACGTGATTCGAAGCGGCGCAGAAATGGTGCCTACCGTCTTGCTGGAAAACATGATAGCGATGGCCGATTTTGTTCTCGAGGCTGCGGTTGTGGGTGTGCCTGACTCGACCTGGGGGGAAAAACCCATGGCGATTGTGAGCATCCGGCCCGGCATGGAGGCAACGGCTGCCGATGTCGTGAATTTTCTCAACGACTATGGTGTGAAGTCGGGAAAAATCACCAAATGGATGGTTCCCAGGTTGGTGGCCATCACTGCCGATATTCCAAAGACGAGTGTTGGGAAGTTCAACAAGAAAGCGGTCCGGGACAATCTTGACCACTTTCTGTCCATAGCCCAGGACATGACGCAGCAGGCTGCCTGAGACACTTTTTTAATCGCGCCCCGGAACTGCCAGCACAACCCCATCAACCCCAGGCTAACGGTTGATATCCAACGCTTTGCCAAAGGCTGTGCGAGCTGTACGGCCTGAGCATCGCAGCGACGCATCAAGGCCCGTATGAGCGGCTCTTGGCGCGGATACCACTCATCAAATTCGCACATTGCGCGATACCGGCGCGGGGGAATTCGTTGCCTGAATTTCCCTTGGCCACAACACCCATCCCTTTTCCTTCGGAGTACGACATGCGAGAAGCCGTGATTGTTTCAACCGCCCGAACGCCTATCGGCAAGGCGTTCAGAGGAGCCTTCAATAACACCCAGGCCCAGGAGCTCGGAGCTCACGCCATTGGACATGCAATTGAGCGTGCAGGGATTGATGCTGCCGAAATCGATGATGTGGTCATGGGCTGCGCGGCCCAGCATGGAAGCAGCGGTGGAAATACCGCACGCCAAAGCCTGCTGCGCGCAGGCCTTCCCATTACGGTGGCCGGCATGACGATCGACAGGATGTGTTCGTCCGGACTAATGGCAATTGCCACGGCCGCCAAGGAGGTGATCGTGGATGGAATGCAAATCACGATTGGCGGCGGTCTGGAATCAATTTCGCTGGTTCAATCGGGCACACCCAATACCCATAGGGCTCGCGATCCGTATCTGGTCGAGCACATTCCAGCGCTATATATGGCGATGATAGAGACGGCCGAAATCGTGGCCGAGCGCTATGGCATTTCTCGAGAGGCCCAGGACGAATATGCGGTGCAGTCTCAGGCGCGTACTGCACAGGCCCAGGCGCAGGGGCGTTTTGACCAGGAAATTGCACCTATCTCCGCTGTGATGAGCATCACCAACAAGGAGACGGGGGAGCTGTCCGAAAAGCCGATCACACTGTCGGCGGACGAAGGCAATCGGCCCGGAACGACATTCGAGGATTTGAGCGGGCTAAAGCCTGTTTTCAAGAATGGGCAGGTGATTAAGGAAGGGCGCTTCATTACGGCGGGCAATGCTTCTCAGCTTTCCGACGGAGCGTCTGCCATGGTGTTGATGGAGGCAAAGGAGGCCAGCCGCCGCGGATTGGCACCACTTGGCGCCTATCGCGGCATGGCCGTCGCAGGTTGCGCCCCCGATGAAATGGGCATCGGCCCCGTCTTTGCCATTCCCAAGCTGCTCAAGCAACACGGTTTGTCCATCGCGGATATAGGGATCTGGGAACTCAATGAGGCCTTTGCCTCGCAAGTCCTTTATTGCCGCGACCGGCTGGGCATTCCCAATGATTTGCTCAATGTCTCCGGGGGATCGATTTCCATAGGCCATCCATTTGGCATGTCGGGTGCGCGCATGGCCGGGCATGTATTGATCGAGGGCAAGCGTCGTGGCGCCAAGTACGGTGTTGTGACGATGTGCGTGGGCGGTGGCATGGGCGCTGCCGGATTGTTCGAGATTTTCTGAGTGCTTGAGTGGAGTCGTGAAATGGTGACTATCAACAGTGTGACAAGTCTCGGCAATATGGATGGCGTTGCCGTTATTGCCATCGATTCTCCGCCGGTGAATGCCTTGTCGGCCTTGGTGCGGGACGGAATTTTCAGCGCCATGCAGCAGGCATTGTCCGATCCCTTGGTAAAGGCCGTGGTGCTGCGTTGCGAAGGGCGGACATTCTTCGCAGGTGCGGACATTACCGAATTTGGCAAACCGCCGGCTGGCGCCAGTCTGGCAGAGGTGCAAAAGATACTGGAGGAATCTCCCAAGCCCGTGATTGCTGCAATTCATGGAACAGCCCTGGGCGGTGGCCTGGAAGTGGCCCTGGTTTGCCATTACCGCATTGCCGTGCCCACAGCGCGCCTGGGCTTGCCCGAGGTCAACATCGGACTGCTGCCGGGCGCTGGCGGAACCCAGCGATTGCCGCGCCTGGTGGGAGTGGAAGTTGCGCTGGAGATGATGACTGCGGGCACGCATATCCAGGCAAGGCATGCACTTCAGTTGGGATTGCTGGATCAGCTGGCGCCAGAAGATGATTTGAACGCCGCCGCGATTGCGTTTGCGCGCAAGGTGCTCGATGAGTCGCTGCCTTTGCGCAAGGTTCGCGACATGGGCGAGAAGCTGGAAACCGCTCGCGCCCAGCCAGACATCTTCAGTCATTTCAGGCAAGCCAATGCAAGAAAATTCCGTGGATTCCAGGCGCCTGAAAAAATCATTCAGTGCGTGGAAGACGCTGTCAATCTGCCTTTTGAAGAGGGCCTGCAACGGGAACGCCAGCGATTTTCCGAGCTGCTCCAGGGCGAGCAATCCCAGGCGCAGCGCTACTATTTCTTTGCGGCACGCCAGATCTCCCAGATCCCCGGCCTGGACAAGAATGCGGCGGTCTTGCCGGTGAATAGCGTCGGTGTGATTGGCGCCGGCACCATGGGCACGGGCATTGCGATGAACTTCCTGAATGCAGGCATTCCCGTGCATCTGGTGGAAACCGGACAAGAGGCGCTGGACAGGGGCTTGCGTACCATTCGGAGCAATTACGAAAGCACGGCCAAGAAGGGGAGGCTGACACTGGAGGCCATAGAGCAGCGCATGGCATTGCTCACCAGTTCGCTTGACCTGGCTGATTTGTCCGAGGTCGATCTGGTCATCGAGGCCGTATTCGAGAACATGGAGGTGAAGAAGGAGCTCTTCTCGCGCCTTGATCGCATCTGCAAGGCCGCAGCGATTCTGGCATCCAACACCTCGGCGCTGGACCTCAATGAAATTGCCTCAGCCACCACGCGACCAGAGTCGGTGATTGGTCTGCACTTCTTCTCGCCAGCCAACGTCATGAAATTGCTGGAAGTGGTCAGGGGAAGCAAGACCTCGGACAGTGTCATCGCCACCTCCATGAACCTGGCCAAGAAAATCGGCAAGGTGGCCGTCCTGGTGGGTGTATGTCCGGGATTTGTGGGAAATCGGATTCTTGGCCAGCGCCAGCGCGAGGCCAATGCCTTGCTTATGGAAGGTGCCATGCCATGGGCGATTGATCGTGTTCTCTACGATTTCGGCTTTCCCATGGGGCCGTTCGCGATGAGCGATCTCGCAGGCCTGGATCTTGGCTGGAGCAAGGAAAAATCATCCTCCTCCACTTTGAGAGAGGTGCTGTGCGAGATGGGGCGCAGGGGCCAGAAAACCGGTGCAGGTTTTTATGACTATGACGACAAGCGCACGGCGATCCCGTCTTCGCTGGTGGAGGGGATCATCCAGGACTTCGCACGCAAGCAGGGCAAGCAGGTGCGTGAAGTCAGCGATGAGGAATGCCTTGAGCGCTGCATCTACCCGATGATCAACGAGGGCGCAAAAATTCTCGATGAAGGCATGGCGATAAGACCTTCGGATATCGATGTCGTCTGGGTGAACGGCTATGGCTGGCCGGTTTATCGCGGAGGCCCCATGTTCTATGGCGATCAAATCGGCCTGCCCAGGGTGCTGGCAAAGATGCAGGAATTTGAGAGCAGATACGGGCCTCAGTTCAAACCCGCCAGGTTGCTTGAAGAACTGGTGGCCAGCGGGCGCAAGTTCAGTGACTTGAGTCCAGCCCACTAATTTCAATGCATTCCGGCTTTATCGAGGTGTCCCAAGGACACCTCGCGGGACGCGCTCGCCCTTTTTTTACCCAAGGAGTACCTGATGGATCTCGAATACAAGCAAGAGGACATTCGCTTCCGCGAGGAGGTGCGGCAGTTTTTTCAAGAGCATCTACCCAAGGAGCTCAGCGAGAAGGTGCGCAACCGTCGCCATCTCAAGCGCGAGGATGCCGTACGCTGGCACAAAATTCTGGCCGGCAAGGGCTGGATTGCCCCGGGCTGGCCCGTCAAATATGGCGGTACGGGCTGGTCTGCCATGCAGCGCCATATCTGGGCGGAAGAATATGCGCTCGCATATGCCCCACCCACACTGTCCTTCGGGTTGAATCTGCTGGCCCCGGTATTGCTGGGCTTTGCGTCAGAGGAACAAAAGCAGCACTTTCTTCCGAGGATCTACAACGCAGAGGACTGGTGGTGCCAGGGCTATTCCGAGCCAGGTGCGGGATCCGATCTAGCGGCCTTGCAGACGCGCGCAGTGCGGGAGGGGGAGCACTACATCGTCAATGGCCAGAAAACCTGGACCACGCTGGGGCAGCACGCGGACTGGATATTTTGCCTGGTGCGCACCAGCACCGAAGGTGCGCGGCAAACAGGCATCTCATTTTTGCTGATCGACATGAAGACCCCGGGCATTACCGTGCGCCCGATCATCATGCTCGATGAAACGCATGAGGTGAATGAAGTCTTCTTCGACAACGTCAAGGTTCCTGTGGCGAATCTGATTGGCGAAGAAAACAAAGGCTGGACCTATGCGAAATACCTGCTCGGCCATGAGCGCACAGGTATTGCAGCGATTGGAAATTCCAAGCGTGAATTGAAGGTCTTGAAGCGCCTGGCCAAGCGCAAGCAGCTCGATGGCCGCCCCTTGCTCGACGACCCGTGCTTTGCGGCGCGCATTGCGGATACCGAGATCGAACTCATGGCGCTGGAGATGACGGCGCTGAGCCTGGTCGCCGATGGTGCAAGCAGCAAGATCGGCCCCGAGGCCTCGATGCTCAAGATCAAGGGTACGGAGATTTCTCAGGAGATCAGCCAGTTGTTGCTGGAAGCCGCCGGACCTGCAGGGCAGGCATTTGATCCGCAGTATTTGAAGGGCGAGAAAGAGCATTGTGCATCGGGAGATGACGACCTGGCGGCGCTGGCTGCGCATTACTTCAATCTGCGCAAGATCACCATCTTTGGCGGTTCGAACGAAGTCCAGAGAAACGTGATTTCCAAAATGATTCTGGGCCTGTAAGGAGACAAAAATGGACTTTCGACTATCTGAAGAGCAAGAGCAATTCACGGACTCCCTGCGTCGATGGGTTGAGCGTGACTACGGTCATGAAGCTCGCAAGAGGATCATTGCATCCGATGCCGGTGTCTGCGATCGCTCATATGCAGCCTTGGTGGAACTTGGCGCGCTTGCACTCGCCGTGCCGCAAGAGGCTGACGGGTTGGGGGGAAGCTCCGAGGACTTGATGCTGGTGATGCAGGAGCTCGGGAGAGGGCTGGTGGCCGAGCCCTATTGGGCCACCGTTTTTTCTGCCGACTTTCTCCGCAGGGGAGGACACACGGACGCGCTGAAAAAAGTGGCGGAAGGCTCTCTCAAGCTGGCCTGCGCATTGAACGAGAAGGAGGCCGGGCACGAGCTTTTCAATATCTCTTGTACCGCCAGTGCCGATGGCCATGAATATGTGATCAGCGGCCTCAAATGTGCTGTCGTGCATGGTGCACAGGTTGGTGCTTATGTGGTTTCAGCCCGCACAGGTGGAGCGCAGCGTGACACCCAGGGAATCACTCTGCTCTATGTTCCGCGGGACAGCCCTGGCGTCACGGTCACTGAATACCGTACATATGATGGCTTGCGGGCAGCGGATGTGCGCTTTCACGAGGTACGAGTCCCTGCAGAGCGACTTATAGGCGTGGCCGGCGAGGGCTGGGAGATTCTGGAGGCTTCTGCAGACTTTGGCGTTGCGCTTTTGTGCGCCGAGGCCGTGGGCGCCATGGAGGCGGCCAATGCTCTGACCTTGGACTATCTCAAGACCCGCAAGCAATTCGGCGTGCCGATCGGCACGTTCCAGGTTCTGCAGCATCGCATGGCGGATATGTTCATTCATGCGCAACAGGCCAAATCCCTGGCTGTATTGGCAGGGGTCAAAGTCAACAAGGTAGGGGCGGTGGAACGGCGAAGACTTGTGTCTGCGGCCAAGGTCCGTGTTGGTAAGGCCATGCAGTTTGTGGGCCAGCAGGCAATCCAGATGCATGGCGGGATGGGCATGACGGACGAAATGTCTATATCGCATTATTTCAAGAGACTTACTGCTATCGAATCCACTCTTGGAAATACCGGTTTTCATCGCAGCCGCTTCATAAGAGAAACGGATTTCTCTGCCGTCTGATATCGACCCTCCTGCGCTAGCCCTTTAATCCTGTTCATTAGATCGGGTGCTCTTCAATGAGCACCATGGGCTGGCTTTTGTCAAAATTTTGAGCATTTGGGGAAAACATGAAAAAAGATAGCTTGTTTTTTTGTGGTGTGATAGCACTTGCCGGACAGGCTTGGGCGCAAACATCCTCTATGACCTTATCTGGATCTGTTTATTCGGGCTTGGGATTTAACTCGGGAGGAAGTACAAGAATGACGGCTTTGGCGGGGGCATCGTCATTGATGTTCAGCGGCAAGGAGGACCTGGGAGGTGGAAATTCGGTTATTTTCAAGCTTGAAAGCGGATTCAATCTGGATACAGGTGAATTTGCAAGCTCGACAAGTTTTTTCGATAAGCAGGCCTTTCTGGGAATTCAGGGAGACTGGGGAACCTTTCGTGCAGGGCGTCTTTATACGCCAGCATTTGCGACATTGGCGCTGGTTGCTGATCCGACGGCAACATATTCGGTCATCACTGCCACCAGCCTCATGGAAACGCATGGGGTGCGTCTCAACAATGGTGTCATCTACAACTCGCCAGGCTTCGATCCCTGGACATATGCACGTAAAGGTGTGTTTGGCGCAGTAGCCCATTTTTTTGGAGAAGATTCTCAAAGAGACTCTCGCAATAGCGCTTCTGGAGTCAATATTGGCTATGGAGTCGGACCTTTGGTTGTAGAGCTTTCTCACCACAGGGCCAATCAATATACAAATCAGGCAACTGACATCAATGTCCGGACTACATTGCTGGCTGCAAACTACAAGCTGGGGAGTTCCCGCATACACCTTGCCTATTCGGACAACTATGGCAAGAATATTGCAAGCAATATTCGGACAAAAAACAGCATAGATTATCTTCTGGGGGTGGTCTTCCCTCTGGGAAAAGGAACGGTTTTTGCATCGTTTATCAAAAAGAAAGACCGCATGCCAGTTGATAACAGTGCTTATCAGGTAGGTGTTATTTATGACTATCCCATATCCAAGAGAACCAAGTTCACAGTTGGCCTGGCAAAGATAAATAATTCAAACTCAAAAAATACTTATAAGATCATCAATGGGTATGCAGGAACAACGGCTGCCAATGCAGGAACATCGGCATTTACCATAGGTATGACACATAGATTCTGAAGCATTTTCCCTATGAGACGTACCCGGTGTATCAAGCCAGGTACGTTTCAGCTTCTGATCGTGAGCGTGTCGACCGGTTGCCCCAGGGGAATCACCGGCTCACAGAGGGCTGCAAAGGCCATTGAAGAAGGGGAGGATGTACAGCTCGATGGCATTGGTTTTCTCAAACCCAGGAGCCCATTTCTGAAGAGATGTTGCTCCAATAATCATTCCAATGAAGAGCAAGGCTGCTATCTGCTGCTGCGTCACACGAATCGATCCGTCTGCCATGCCATCCGCAAGCAACTCTGCAGCGCTTTGTACCAGGATACGCAGTGGCTTGATCCTATCGTGCATGAGCGTGAAGTTGGGTATTTCACTCCAGGCCGATATTCTGAGCAAAGGACCTTGAGGGGAGAAGTGAAATTCCGTTATGCCTCTTGCCAGGGCCATGAGCTTTTCCAGCCCGCATTGCTCATCTTTGAGCGTGATGGACTGCATTCCCTCGATAATCTGAGCAGTTCTTTTGGTGCATTCCGAGAAAAGATCTTCCTTGCTTGGAATATGGTGGTAGAAAGATCCTTTGGTGACATTCATGCGTGCCGATATTCTGTCGATAGAGGCTCCGTCATATCCTACTTCATTAATGAGGTGAATCGCCGCTGCGAGAAAGCCTTGGTAGGGGGATTCGGGGACTTCGACCTTCGCAAGGCGATGCAATAAATCCGTTTCATCCCAGCGAGCTGGAGATACCGTGATCCCATTGATGATGATGCTGCATATGTAATTGATGATTCGCTCATGGTGCATGGGGTTGAAGCTGGAAAGCCAGGTTCGCGACCACAGTGCTTGCGTGAGCAAAAGGTGAGTTCTTACAGTAAGAGCCGTACGATTGGCGGAGTTGACAGAACCATCGGTCAGCAAAAGTCTCGTTCGGCGAAACATATTGCTATATGCGGTAAAAATCACCGTTGTATAGGATTGATCCAGCTCGGCGACATCTCTGAAGGACATGATGGATGGATATCTTCCCTCAGCGCATTCCATGAGCATGGAGGAAAATTCCCGTAAGAATTTTTCTATGCGTGCCAGCGGTGTTGTTTCTTTGGCTGCAATTTCAGTAATGTTGCTAATGGTGTTTGTCGTGTGCATCAGGCATTCATAGACCAGATCTTCCTTTTTCTTGAAGTAATAAGTGATGCTGTTCGTGCTCAGGCCAACCTTTGCAGCAACCTCAGAAAGCATTGTGCCTTTGATGCCATTTTCATCAAAAAGCTGGCATGCTGCATTCAAGATGGCTTCGCGCTTTTGGCGATATCTATCTGTGCTGCGCTCACTGATGGTGTCTGGTGATGAATTCATGATGATATTGAATTGGCTCAGATGATTATTATGATAGGGATGGATTTTATACGGGCAATGATAAACGTTTAAATGATTTTAGAAATTATGGTATGTTTTTTATTGGATAGTTATTAAGAAATATTGTAGCTGTTGGATATCGTATCCGTGAAGGCAGCATGTTTGACTGCTGCAAAAATCCCTCCTGGCTGTTTACGATCTCTACGCTGCCGTGAAGCATTCTCGATGTGCGGGCGCAGGAAGATCGGCGCAAGAACCATGCAACCGGAGACTGGCTGTGCATTCAAGCACATCGACTACAGCGGCGGCAGGAAAGGCTCTGGATCAGATGGGAGGCCGCTCATCCCCGCCGTGTGAGCCGGCTGTTTGTGCTGGGTGTGGCCGGCTAGGATCTTCAGGGGGGCGGGGTGCCTGAATACCTGGGGCTGGAGAGGCTTGGAATGCTTCTTCTGGAGCTCTGCGGCTTGAGTCCAGAACTGCCTGTGGGCTTTTGGGGAGAGCGGTGGGGCCGGGGCTTGCGCATATGCCCTCAGCCCCAGCCAGGGACGGCAAGTTGGGGCCGTCCCTGTCCCCGATGCGGGCGAGAGCGGTGGTGCTGCCGCTCAGGGACGGGTCTTAGAACGTGTTCACGATCTCTGCGCTGGCGCGCCGCGAGGAGATCGTGAACAACGCTCTTAGACGAAGACGCCTGCCGTTTCGCGCATTTGCGCGGAAACCGTGCCCAGGTGATGCAGGGTGTCGCCGCCTGTCATTTCCATCTGGGTGAGGCGCTTGAAGTAGTGGCTGCCTGCGTACTCGTCGGTCACACCAATGCCGCCATGCAGCTGCACCGATTGCTGGCCGACGAAGCGCAGGGACTGGCCCAGTTGCACCTTGGCGCGGGCCACGGCCAGGTGACGCTCGGCTTCGGGCTCGCCCAGCTTGAGGCTGGCGTAATAGCTCATGGAGCGCGCCAGTTCCAGCTGCATCTTCATGTCGGCCACGCGGTGACGCAGGGCCTGGAAGCTGGCGATGACCACGCCGAACTGCTTGCGCTGGTTCATGTAGTCGGTGGTCAGGGCCAGAGTCTGCTCCATGGCGCCCACGCCTTCTGCGCACAGGGCGGCGTTGAGCACGTCCTGGGCCAGGGTCAGGGCCGCGAGGCCCTGGGTCGTGACCAGGGTGGCGGGCGCGTTCTTGCAGATCAGCTCGGCTGCGCGGCTGCCGTCCTGGGTGCGGTAGCCCTGGGTGCTCACGCCGCTGGCATTGCGCTCCACGAGGAACAGCGCGATCTGGCCGTCCTGTTGTGCGGGCACCAGAAAGGCGTCGGCTGCATCGCCTGCGGGAACAATGCTTTTGATAGCGTCTACCGTGTAGCCAGTACCGGTTTTAGTACTGGTTGCGGTACAGACATCAAGCTGGTAGCGCGCTTTGCGCTCCTGAGATGCGAGCACGACCAGGGCTTCGCCGCTGGCCACGCGGGGCAGCCATTGGGCGGCGAGGCCTGCATCCGCATGCTGGCTCAGCACCGACGAGGCCGCGAATGCCTGCGCCAGGGGCTCCATGACCAGGCCGCGGCCCAGCTCTTCCATGACCACCATGGCGTCGGTGGCGCCCTGGCCCAGACCTCCATGCTCTTCGGGCACGGTCAGGGCGGTCAGGCCCAGCTCGGCCAGCTCGCCCCAGACCTCGCGCGAGAAGCCGCCGGCTTCGACGATGGTGCGGCGGCGCTCGAAGCTGTAGCCTTTTTCCACCCAGCGACGCACGGCGTCGCGCAGTTGCTGCTGGTCATCCGAAAAATTGAAATCCATATATGTCTCCTGGTGCCGGTCGGGGGGCGCTTTGCGCAACCCCACATGCCAGCGAAGCTCAATCTAGAGCCCCCTCGCGGAGGGGGTGTGGGGAGCAGTCCATGCTTCGCATGGCGAAGGCAGTTCAGGCTTAGCCTAGAACTGTCTGAGCAACGATGTTGCGTTGCACTTCGTTGCTGCCGCCGTAGATCGTGGTCTTGCGCATGTTGAAGTAGGTCGATGCCAGGGGTGCATCGGCCACCAGGCCGCCAGGGAAGTCGCCTTGCCAGCCGGCTTCCATGGCTTCCTCGATGAAGGGCAGGCTGTAGGGGCCTGCGGCCTGCATCATCAGCTCGGAGTAGCGCTGCTGGATTTCGCTGCCCTTGATCTTGAGCAGGCCTGCGATGTCCAGCGGGTTCTTGCCCGACTTCTCTGCCGAGAGTACGCGCAGCACCAGCATTTCCAGGGCGACGATGTCGATTTCGAGCAGGGCGATCTGATCGCGAAAGCGCATGTCATCCCACACGCCCTCGGCCTTGGCGATGCGCTTGAGGCGCTCGAGCTCGCGCTTGGCGCGGTTCACGCCTGCGATGTTGGTGCGCTCGTGGCTGAGCAGGAGCTTGGCATAGGTCCAGCCCTTGTTTTCCTCGCCGATCAGTTGGTCGGCAGGCACTTCCACGTTGTCGAAGAAGACTTCGTTGACTTCGCACTCGCCGTCCAGCAGCTTGATGGGGCGCACGGTCACGCCCGGGCTCTTCATGTCGAGCAGCAAAAAGCTGATGCCGGTCTGGGGCTTGCCCTCGGTGCTGGTGCGCACGAGGTTGAACATCCAGTCGCCGTACTGTCCCAGCGTGGTCCAGGTCTTTTGGCCGTTGACGATGTATTTGTCGCCCACGCGTTCGGCACGGGTCTTGAGGCTGGCCAGGTCCGAGCCCGAGCCAGGCTCGGAATAGCCCTGGCTCCACCAGACTTCGCCGCTGGCGATGCCGGGCAGGAAGCGCTTTTGCTGTTCGGGCGTGCCGTAGGCCATGATCACGGGCGCGACCATGACGGGCCCGAAGGGCACGACGCTGGGGGCGTCGGCCAGAGCACACTCTTCCTCGAACAGGTGCTTTTGTACGGCGCTCCAGCCAGGGCCGCCGAATTCCTTGGGCCAGCCGCTGACCAACCAGCCCTTTTTGCCAAGAATCTTGGCCCAGCCTTGCAGGTCGTCGCGCGTCAGGCGCAGGGAGTGGCGCACTTTGTGCGCAATGCTTTCAGGCAGATTGGCCCGCACCCAAGTGCGGACCTCTTCGCGAAAGGCTTGTTCTTCCGGGGTAAATGCCAAATCCATGGGCTTGTCTCCTTGATTCCCGGTGTTTGTAGCACGGGCGTGCTTTTCATACCTGTCCGGGGCGTGACAAGCGCCGGGGTCGTGAGCCCGTTTTAAGGGCCGTCACATGGGCGGCTGGGGCTCGGATTCCTGCAACCCCAGCTGTTCGTAGACATGGGCGAGCTGCTGCTGCAAGCGGGCGACCTGGGCTTCGAGCTCGCTCACGCGCTGGGCCAGGGCATCGCTGCGTGTTCCGGCGGCTGCGGCCACGGGTGCGCTCAAGTCCACAGGGCCGCACAGCAGATGTGCCCAGCGCTGTTCGCGGGCGCCCGGCGCGCGCGGCAACTGGACCACCAGGGGGCCGCCTTTTTCCTCACTGCGCTCGGCAAGCTCGTCCAGAAAAGCCTCCACCGAGGAGATGTCGGCAAAGCGGTGCCAGCGTTCGGAGTTGATGCGCAACTCGCCCGCAGTCTGGGGGCCGCGCAGCATGAGCAAGGCCAGCAAGACCGCGCTTTGATCGGGTACGCCAATGCCGCGCGGAAAGTTGTGCTCCCAGCGCGTGGCACGCTGGCTGCTGATCTGCACGGTCAGCGTGCGCAGGCGCAGGCTGTCCAGGGCTTCCTGGGCCTGGCTGTCGCTGACTTCCATGACCGGGTCGCGGCTGCTTTTCTGGTTGCAGCCCGTGATCAGCGCATTGAGCGTGAGAGGGTAGCTGTCGGGCACGGTGCGCGCCTTTTCCATGAGCGTGGCCAGGACGCGGGCTTCAACGGCTGTCAGAGGGGTGGTACGGGGATCGAATGGCATGGCAGTCGGGGAGTGAAAGGCAACAAGCTGGCACAAATGCAGGACGGGGCGGGATGCGGCAGGCGCTGGTGGGCGCAACCGCTTGCCCTCCTGATTTGCACGATAAAGAACAAGGCCCGACACGGCCGTAGGCCATGACGGGGCGGATGCGGACTTCAAGGTCTGCGGTGCGACAATCGCCGCCCATGAAAAACCTCGTGATTCTGATCTCGGGCGGCGGCTCGAACATGGCTGCCATTGTGCGTGCATCCCGGCAACAGGACTGGGCAAGGCGCTATGGCGCGCGCGTGGCCGCCGTGGTGAGCAACAAGGCCGAGGCTGAAGGGCTTGCGTTTGCGCGCGAGCAGGGCATTGCGACCGAGGTGCTGGATCACAGGCAGTTTGCAGGCCGCGAGGCCTTTGATGCGCGCCTGGCCCAGATCATCGATGGCTACGATCCGGCCCTGGTGGTGCTGGCGGGCTTCATGCGGATTCTCACGCCGGGCTTTGTCTCGCATTTCGAGGGCCGGCTCATCAACATCCACCCTTCGCTGCTGCCGGCCTTCACGGGGCTGAACACGCATCAGCGCGCCATCGAGGCCGGCTGCAAGTTCGCGGGCTGCACCGTACACCGCGTGACCGCCGAGCTCGATGTGGGCCCGATTCTCGAACAGGCCGTGGTGCCCGTGCTCGCAGACGACAGCCCGCAGAGCCTGGCTGCGCGCGTGCTGGCGCAAGAGCATGTGATTTATCCCCAGGCTGTGGCCAGGCTGCTTTCAAATTAATAGCTGCTTGCGCTTGATGGTATTGAGGTACAGGCCTTTTTTGTATATTTTCTGGACTGCTGGCACTGTCGCGAAATGATCTTGTGCCAAGACCCTTGCTGTTCTGTGGAACAAGCATTTTTCTTGTCCTGAGAGGCTGAGCCTCCCTACACTGCCTGCGTTTTTGCGGACGCTGAGCCGTGTTGTGCCCGGCATTCATCCTGCACAGCCATGGGTGTGGCTGAGAGGGTGGCTTATCTCATGGAGTTCGGCCAATGTATCCAACCCAGGGTGGTGAAGAAGAGGCGGTGGCGCGCAGCGGGCCGGTCTTGCGCTTTGCGTCCGGCTGGCATCGCCTGCAGGGCTGGCGGCGAAAGCTGGCGGCAGGCCGCAGCGGGCGCTGGCGCCATGGGCCGGACAGCCTGTTCGGCCGTCTGGCCTGCTTGCTCGTCGTGGCCGTGATCGCCAGCCATGTACTGGCCCTGAGCCTGATCTTCGAGCTGCGCCCCGACCTGAAGAGGCGAACCGGGCACGAGGCTGCGCCCTCGCAGAGCGAGCCGGGTCAGGCTTTTGATGCCGCGCCCAGGTCGTTGGCCACGGGCTTTCAGGCAGCAGGCCCGGGCCGGCCCGTTGCCGGGCTTGCGCCCGAGCCTGGCAACCGGCCGATGCTGCCTTTCTTGATCGATGTAGGCGTGCGCCTGATTGCCTTGCTGGTGGCTGCCTGGTTTGGCGCGCGCTGGCTGACGCGGCCCATGCGCCGCCTGGCGGCCGCTGCGCGCGAGTTGGGCTCGGACATCAACCGCCCGCCATTGCCGGAAACGGGGACGGTGGAATGTCGGGAAGCCAGCAAGGTCTTCAACCAGATGCAGGAGCGCATCTGCCAGCAACTGCAGGACCGGGACCGGCTGGTGGCTGCGGTTTCTCACGATTTGCGCACCCCGTTGACGCGCTTGCGCCTGCGTGCCGAGCTGCTGGAGGACGAGGCAGCCAGCCTCAAGTTCCAGGGCGATATCGCGGAGATGGAGGCCATGATCCAGGATACGCTCGACTACCTGCGGGGCCAGGCCCAGGGCGCGCCGGTGATGTCCTTGCAGCTGCAGGCCTTGCTCCAGAGCGTGGTGGACGATTACGCGCTGACGGGCGTGAAGATTCCGCTCCAGGGCCATGCCCGCCCGGTTCATGCCCAGCCGGGACCGCTGCGCCGCTGTGTGGACAATCTTGTCGCGAATGCCCTGCGCTATGGAGGCAATGCCGAACTGCGCCTGGAAGATGGTCCGCAAGGCGTGCGCATCATCGTGCGCGACCATGGCCCGGGTCTTCCCAAGAGCGCACTGAAACATGTGATGCAGCCCTTTGTGCGCATGGAGGCTTCGCGGCACCGCCACCACGGCGGGGTTGGGTTGGGCCTGTCCATCGCACGTGACATCGCGCTGCGCCACCATGGGCAACTGAGCCTGCACAACGCCGCAGGCGGCGGCCTGTGCGCGGTTCTGGAGTTGCCGCATATTCAGCCACGTGCTGAATCTTGAGTTGCAACCGCCGAGGCCTCTCTCTTCTTCAAGCCATATCCGTCGTATTCCTGTGCTCGATTTCCGCCGTTGACCGCATGTGAGGGCATGAGAATCATTTTTCAGCGAACTGTTGGCAGGTTAAATATAACGGGCGCGGGGTTTGATGATTTGTATTTGAATTGAATCTGAGTTGTATAAAAAAACTTACGTAAAGATTTATAAATCTCTCGAAAATCCAGAGATTTAGGACCATGGCCTCATGGTCTTGCATAAACTCATGCGGAAAATCCCCGTGAAATACCGTGTCTTGGAACCCATTCGACTATGCATCACATCCTGGTGGTTGACGACGATGAGGAAATCACCACGTTGTTAACTCAATACCTCACGCGTTTTGGCTATGCAACCTATGCCGCTGGTGACGGGGAGGCGATGCGGGCCCAGCTGGCGGCCCATCCGATTGACCTGGTGGTGCTGGATGTGATGCTGCCGGGCGTGGATGGCATCCGGCTCGCCAAGGAGCTGCGCGAACGCTCCCAGCTGCCTATCATCATGCTCACGGCGCGGGCCAATCCATTCGACTGTGTGCTGGGTCTGGAGCTCGGTGCCAACGACTACATGGGCAAGCCTTTCGAGCCACGCGAGCTGGTGGCGCGCATACAGAATGCGCTGCGCAACGCCTCAGCGGCGGTCCAGCGGCAGTCGGCTTCGCTGGATGCGGCCGAGGTCGTGCAGTTCGACGGCTGGCAACTGCACAGCATGGAGCGCCGGCTCACCTCGCCCGAGGGCAAGGAGGTGACGCTGTCAGGGGCCGAGTTTCGACTGCTCAACACTTTTTTGCGCTCCCCGCGCCGGGTCTGCAGTCGTGATCAACTCATGGAGCAGGCCAATGGGCGCACCATACTGGCTTTCGAGCGCAGCATCGATCTGCTGGTCTCGCGCCTGCGCCAAAAGCTCGGGGATGATTCGCGCGCACCCACGCTGATCAAGACCATTCACGGGGCCGGCTATCTGCTGGAGGTGCGCAATGTCCAGGGGCAGAGCACGTGGCGTTGAAAGACATGCCTTAGAACGTGTTTACGATCTCCTCGGTGCCGCGCCAGTGTCTTTGCGGGATGGGATGCGAGGCGCGACACCGCAGCAATAGCCGCGCTATTGCGAGGATTCGCAACGCTGTAGACCGCCCGCAAAGGCACTGGCCCGAAGGGTTGGAGCGAAATCGGGCTATTTTCTAGCGCTGGCGCTTGCTTGCACCCCGGTGCAAGCTGCGCCCCATCGCTTTGAACTCATCCCGATTGCGCTCCAACGCGGCAGCGTAGAGATCGTAAACACGTTCTTAGCTCGGCTCCCTGCCCAGCAATGCGATCTTGAGTCGGGGGTCGGCGGGCTGCTCGCCCAGCCAGATGTTGAGCAGGGCGTTATAGAACGCAATGTCCTGCATGGGAGGGGCGATGCGGCGCTGATTGTGCTCGATGACGGTACCTTTGTCCGGAATCCAGTCCAGGGTGAGCAGATCCCCGCAGCGCAGGCCCGTGGGCAGGCTGGCGATGGCTTGGCTCAGCTTTTGCATTTGCTCGGCCACATGAGCGTCCAGGTTCGGGGATTCCTTGGCAAGCCTGTCCATGACGGCTTTCTCGAAGTCATCGGAGGACAGGTCGCGCATCAACCGGATCATCAGGCGGCGCGGGCCGCTGCTCGAGAGCACGGCTTCGGTCGTGCGGCGCGGGTCCCGGAGGTACAGGCCTATGGTGTAGACCTTGAACATCAGGCGAGTGCTGACCCCCACCCCGTTCAACTGCAGTTGCTGGCCTGCGACCTGGGTGGACCTTCCTGCCAGTGCGTCATCCGCCTCTGTTGCGTCGGCGGAGCAGGGAATGAGAGTGGTCATGCAGGCGAAGGCCATGATGTGCTTGAGTGAGAGATGCATAGCTGGCTCCATATCAGGCGGATGCAGCATCCGGCTTGGCAGAGAAAGAGACGGCTGCTGCTGGAGAATGTGCGGCGTCACCATACGGCCAGACTGTTGGTCAGCAGGCGCTGCAACCAACTGCGCTGGGCTGCTTCGGAAGCTTCACCGTATCCAAGGACCTCCAGCTTGGCGTTGATCACATCGGCCGAGCCCACGATGTTCTGGGGCCGCAGATCACGCGGATCGACAATGCCCGAAAAGCGCAGTGTCTTGATGTCGCCATTCATGGCAATCGAGCGCTCGCCGGCCACGACCAGGTTTCCATTGGGCAGAACATTGATCACCGAAGCCGCGATCTGACCGGTGAAGCTGCTGGAGCTGCTGGCGCTGCCATCGCCGGTAAAGGAGTCGCTGCCCGAGGCCTCGGCATCCAGATTCAGCAAAGAGCCCAGAAAGCCGGATTTGGAGTCGGCATTGGGCCCCTTGTTGGCGATCGCGTTCTCACGGCTGCTCTTGGTCTTGGCCGTGCTGCTGGCACTCATGGATTCGGAGATGTCGACCTTCAGCGTATCCCCTACGCTACGGGGCTTGGCGCGGCCGTTATAGGGGTCGTTGAACGAGCTCTTGTGAAACAGACTCCCTGTGTTGACACGTTCTATGGATGCCAGGCGCGGTGTGGCTGATACGGACATGGGGGCTGTGACAATCCTGTTTTCAGGAGCTGTGCAGCCGCACAAAAGACCGCCACACAAGGCCAGGGAAGCCGCCAGATCGTGACGGTGGTGAAAGCACATGAACAGCATGGGAGACTCCTTGGTGGAAGCTGGGCGCAGGTAGGTCTAGAAGCCGGTGACCAGCGCGGTCACGACCGGGCCGACCTTGGTGCGCGTATCTGTCCACTTGCCCTTGTTCGTATAGGGGTCGAGCAGAAACTGGCTGGAAGACAGCAGCTCCCCGTTTTTGGAGCGCAATGCCAGCTGGACCGAGTTCACATACGGGCGCAATTCGCCTGTGAGCGGTGTGACTCCCCAGTTGAAGTGCGCTGCGTACTCTAGCCAGATGTCGCAGAGCCGCGCGGCTGGCGGGCTGTCATACACCTTGCTGCCAATGCCGTGTGACTGGAGTTCGGCCTGGAGTGCAGGCACCAGGTCGGCGACCTGGGTCTGGGGGTTGAACTCTATGCAGACATGGCTTGGCTGTGCATTCAGCTTGTAGAGAGTGTTGGAGGCCTGTGGCGGCGAGCTCCATATCGACGTGCTTGCCAGTCCGCCTGCGGCCTTGGTCAGCTCCCATAGCGGAATTGGAGTGATGATGGAGCAGCCGCTTTGGAGCGCACAGATGGCCAGACCCGGCAGGCAGTGCCTGAGCGTGAAAAGGCGCATGTTCGTGTCCCGGGTTCAGGCGGTTTCGTCCATGCTTTGCTGCAGTCCGGCATGGCCCGCAATTGCAGAGCTTGCTGCAAGATAGGAGGCCATGCTTTTCGCATCCGAGGCTCGGCCACTGGGTGTGACGGTTGCGGGCAGGTCCAGCGTGTTTTTGCAAGCGGGGCTGGCGCGGATGCACGCAGCTTCGTCGGGTTGCACAAGGCCGGCCGTGCTGTTGTCAGCCGGCCTGCGCACTGGCTGCAGCAGGACGGCAAGCTTCTGGCTTGCCAGCAAGGCCGTGTCCCTTGAGTCCGGCTGGCTGTATTCGCTGCTCTGGGGCAGGGGAACGGTGAAGAAGGTGGCGGCCTCGGCGGGAGCCAGCAGAGAGTGGTAATCACTGGGAAAAATCGCTGGGTATGCCGATGTGGTAACGGATGTGATATCGCTCATCTCAATCTCCTAGGGAAGACGAGCGAATATTAGGGTTTGGACTTTCTTCTGGAAAAAAGAAATAAAAGGAGATTGCCTGGTTAAATTACATTAGAAATACAAAATGGAAAATCATGGATACATTGATTCAATGATTTCTCCGCATGTTCCGCGCTTTTCAGCTTGATGATTCATGTCGATCTTTGATTAATTTCAGGATGGGCCATTTTTTGAAATCGCTATTTTGTATTTGATATGTATTTGATAAATTTCAAATATACAAATGGACGCTGAAACTAATCGCCAATCCAGGCAAAGCGCGGATGGGCTGCACCATCTACGAGAACGGCCTCAGTGAACATGGCGGCTGGGCGTACCCAGAGCGCCTCTTCACCGTACAGGGGGCGGTAGAGGACCAGTGGCTCCAGCGTTTCGCTGTGACGGACAAGACCCAGCACCTGGTAGTGATGGCCCTTGTAGTGGCGGTAGCGGCCACAGGAAATGGCGGGCAGGGGCGGTAGCGGGGCGGAATGTGGCATGAGCCGGATGGTAGGCCCAATGCGGGCATGGCTTGGTATGTGACCACCACAGGGATCGGGTATGGCGGCAATGGGACAATGCGGGCCATGCACCCCAAAGCCCTTCTCGACGCTTGCTCGGAACTCGTCAAGCGCACTCTGACATTTGAACATCCGGCCGATGCCGTGGTGTCCCGTTTCTTTCGCGAAAACCGCAATCTCGGCACGCGCGAGCGTGCAACCCTGGCCGAGGCCGCCTATGCCGTGCTGCGCCAGAAACTGGTGTTTGAAAGCCTGGCCCGCTCGGGCAGCGGTGCGCGCGAGAGGCGCCTGGCCATCCTGGGGCTCTGGCATAGCCAGCAGCTCTTGGCTGGCAGTGCCCAGGCCAAGGCCGAAGCCCAGAGCTTTGTGCGCGCCGCGCTCATGCCCCAGGAACAAAAATGGCTTGATGCCTGCAATGCAGTGCGCCCCGAAGATTTGGCGGAACAGCAGCGCCACAACCTGCCCGAATGGCTGTTGCAGCCGCTCAAGGCTCAACTGGGCGAGGAGTTTCAGGCATTTGCCCAGGCCATGGAGCAGGGAGCTCCGCTGGATTTGCGTGTGAACACGCTTGTCGCCAAGCGTGCCGAAGTGCAAAAAGAGCTGGCCCAGGCCGGTATACAGGCCGAGGCTGTGCCGTATTCGCCCTGGGGCCTGCGTGTGCAGGGCAAGCCCGTGCTGACCCGGCTGGATGCCTTTACGCGCGGAGCCATCGAGGTGCAGGATGAGGGATCGCAGTTGCTGGCCCTGCTGCTGGATGCCAAGCGCGGCGAGATGGTCGTGGACTTCTGTGCGGGAGCCGGCGGCAAGACCTTGGCCATTGGCGCGGCCATGCGCAATACCGGGCGTCTCTATGCATTCGATGTGTCGGGCCACAGGCTGGACAACCTCAAGCCCAGACTGGCGCGCTCGGGCCTGTCCAACGTACATCCTGCAGCCATTGCCCATGAACGCGATGAGCGCGTCAAGCGCCTTGCGGGCAAGATAGACCGCGTGCTGGTGGATGCGCCGTGCTCGGGCCTGGGAACGCTGCGCCGCAACCCCGATCTCAAATGGCGCCAGTCTCCGCAGGCTGTCCAGGAACTTACGCAAAAGCAGGCGGCCATTCTTGCGAGTGCTGCGCGGCTGGTCAAACCCGGCGGGCGCCTGGTCTATGCGACCTGCTCCATCCTGCCCGAGGAAAACGAAGCCATTGCCCAGGCCTTTTCAGAGACCCATGGAGAGTTCGCCCCCCTGGATGCAGGTGAGTTGCTGGAGCAACTCAAGGTGGAGCAGGGCACAGGCCTTTGCAGCGGCGGCGAAACCGGCAGCCGCTATCTGCGGCTGTGGCCTCAGCGTCACCAAAGCGATGGATTCTTTGCTGCGGCTTGGACAAAGAAGGCGTGATTTTTGAGGGATTTATCGGTATTTTCTAGGAGATTGCCGCAATCCCTTGTCGGGCCGGCTCTTCTAGAATGAAGAGTCGGCGCCGGGAGCGCCATTTTTGCCAAAGGTTTTACGCATGTCCCTGGATATAGGTTGGGTCTGGAATACGGCACTGGACTGGATGGCCCATGGCCTGTGGCAACTGTCATGGTGGCAGCTTGTGCTCTACGCTCTGGTCACAACCCACATCACCATTGCGGGCGTGACCATCTTTTTGCACCGCAGCCAGGCCCACAGATCGCTGGAGCTGGGGCCCGTGCCCTCGCATTTTTTCCGACTGTGGTTGTGGCTGGGAACCGGCATGGTGACCAAGCAATGGGTGGCCATACACCGCAAGCACCATGCCAAGTGTGAGACCGTGGACGATCCCCATAGCCCGCAGACCCGCGGCCTGATCACGGTGCTGGCGCGCGGTGCCGAGCTCTATCGCAGCGAAGCTGCGAACGAGGAAACCCTGAAGAAGTTCGGCCATGGCACGCCGGACGACTGGCTGGAACGTCATCTCTACAGCCGGCGCTCCATCTGGGGGCCTTCGCTGATGCTCGTCATCAATGTGCTGCTGTTCGGTGCGATCGGCCTCACCATCTGGGCCGTGCAAATGGCCTGGATTCCGTTCTGGGCTGCGGGCGTGGTCAACGGTCTGGGCCATTTCTGGGGCTATCGCAACTTCGAGGCTGCGGATGCGAGTACCAATCTGGTGCCCTGGGGACTGATCATCGGCGGCGAGGAGCTGCACAACAACCATCACACCTATCCCACCTCGGCCAAATTCTCGGTCAAGCGCTACGAGTTCGATCTGGGCTGGACCTACATCCGCGCCATGCAGGCCCTGGGCTGGGCCAAGGTCAAGAAGACGCCGCCTCGGCTGCGCATGGGAGCGGTCAAGCCCGTGGCCGACGAGAAGACCCTGGAGGCAGTGATTGCCAACCGCTACGAAGTCATGGCCGGCTATGCGCGCGGCGTGCGCGTGGCCGTGCAGCAAGAGCTCAAGGCACTCAAGGCGCATGCGCCCAAGGCCGACACCTCCATGCTCAGGACCGCGCGCCGCTGGCTGCACCGTGACAACGACAAGGTACCCGCAAGAGCCCAGAGACAACTGGCCCAGGCCCGTGCAGCGCATCCTGTGCTGGACCAGATGCTGCTCATGCGCGAGGATCTGCGCCAGCTTTGGCTGAACACCACGCTGACGCGAGAGCAACTGATCGCGCATTTGCAGCTCTGGTGCCAAAAGGCCGAGGCCAGCGGCATTGCCGCGCTCAAGGACTTTTCGCTCAAGCTGCGTGCGGCCCAGGCTTAGAACGTGTTTACGATCTCTACGCTGCCGCGTTGGAGCGCAATCGGGATGAGTTCAAAGCGATGGGGCGCAGCTTGCACCGGGGTGCAAGCAAGCCACAGCGCGAAGAAATCACCCGATTTCGCTCCAACCCTTCGGGCCAGTGCCTTTGCGGGCGGTCTACAGCGTTGCGAATCCTCGCAATAGCACGGCTATTGCTACGGTATCGCGCTTTGTATCCCATCCCGCAAAGACACTGGCGCGGCACCGAGGAGATCGTAAACACGTTCTTAGAACGTGAACACGCTCTGAGGACGCAAACGCTTTTTAAGCGCCTTCAACAAGGCTCCCGGCCAAGGGCTGATGAGCGTCTGGGGCTGGAGCTCCTGCAAAGCCAGGCACAGGTCCGTACGGGCTGTGATACTGATCCAAAGGGCTTCTTTGGCTTGAACGCGCTGGCCGGCCTCTAACAGTTGCCGGCCCTGGCCTAGGACCTGGCCGTAGAGCAAAGGACCTGCTTCCAGCCAGGCCTGGCCTTCGAGGCAGTACAGCTCATGGTCCGGGGGCAGGCACAGGCTGCGGCTTTGCTTGCTCTGCAGCTCCAGCGTATGAGGCCTTGCCCCGGGGCGTGGTGTGGTGGGCGAGGTCTCGGAAATGGGGTGAACGGATAAGTGCATGGCCAGGCTCCTGAAAGCGGGGGAGATGCAAGAGCGTAAAAAACCCGGCGCTTTCAGGGCAGGTACAGCTGCTTTGCCGGAAGACCATGACAGCTGATTATTTTGTCTCACTGTTATGCTCTGAATCTGCCTGTTCTGTATCTGTCCCAGGGCATTTGCGTGCGGCAACATGCAGCTTTGGCGTTTTGAACATGCTCAAACCTTTGGATATCGAGACGCTTCCCATCTACCGGCGCCTGGCCTATTTTTACGAACAGGCGATAGCCAGCGGCAGCTTGAAGCCCGGCATGAAACTGCCTTCGGTGCGTGAGCTGCGCCAGCGTCACAGAGTCAGCCTGTCCACGGCCTTGCAGGTGTTGCGCAGCCTTGAGGATGCGCGGCTGGTCGAGGCGCGTGAGCGTGTGGGCTATTTTGTGCGCGTGCCAGTGGAGCAGGCCATGGCCGCCTTGCCTGCCGTGCGCGAGCCGGATCTGCGCAAGCCTCTCAAACCCGATGTCCAGGCCTTTGCAGGCGTCAACGAGCGTATCTCCGTGATTCTGGAAAAGGCACGCCTGGCGGGGCCGCTGAGAGTCGACCTGGGCAGTGCCATGCCTGCGCCTTCGCTGTTCGATACCGCCGCGCTCAATCGTCTGGCCACGGGCTTGTTGCGCGAGCAGCCTGATATCTGGGTGCATGGTCCTTCTGCCCCATCCACCCATGTGCTGTTTCAGGAGGTCATGGCAAGACATGCGCTGGGCTTTGGTGTGAGCATTGCTCCCCGGCATGTGAGTGCCACCCTGGGCAATTCCGAGGCCGTGAATCTGGCGCTGGAAGCCGTGGCCCAACCGGGCGATGTGGTGGCCGTGGAGTCTCCGACCTTCCACGGCATTCTGCAGGCCATCGAGGTGCAGGGCATGCGTGCGCTGGAGATTCCCTGCAGTCCGCAGACCGGACTGTCGCTGGAGGCTCTGGAGCTGGCCATCCGCACCGAGCCCAGGCTCAAGGCCGTGGTGGTCGTGCCGCATCTGCAGATGCCCATGGGCTGCATGATGCCTGACGCCCACAAGCAGAGACTGGTCAGGCTGTGTGCAGACCATGGCCTGGCGCTCATCGAGGACGACATCTACCGCGAGTTCGTCGAGACCGACCAGGTGCTGCGCCCCGCAAAGGCCTGGGATGCTGTCGGGGAGGAGGGCTGCGTGATCTATTGCGCCTCGCTGAGCAAGAGCTTTGCCCCGGGTCTGCGCCAGGGCTGGATGAGTGCAGGCCGCTGGCATGCACGCGTGCAGATGTTCAAGTTCGCGCGCACGCGCAACATGCAGACCTGGTCGCAACTGCTGGCTGCGCGCATTCTCGACTCGCCAGCCTACGAGCGTCATCTGCGCCGCCTGCGCACGGCACTGCGTGTGCAGCGCGAGCAGGCGGCGCAGGCCATTGCACGCCATTTTCCGCAGGGCACGCGCTTTAGCCTGCCGCCTGGGGGCTTGAGCCTGTGGATGGAACTGCCGCCCCAGGTTTCTTCGAGCCGCTTGTATGACGATGCGCTGGCGCGCGGCATCCGGGTGGCGCCCGGGCCGATGTTCTCCAATACCGGGCAGTATGAGCACTTCCTGCGCCTGAGCTGCGGGCTGCCGTTCACGCCAGAGGTGGAGCATGCGTACCGCGAGCTGGGCGGGCTCATGCGCAAGCAGATGGATGCCGCCTGAACCGTTTTGCTTGGGAGGAACTGAGGGATTGGGTCCTGCAAGACCTTTTCGCTTCAGCGGTTCGGACATGAAAAAACCGCCTGCGCGGATGCGAGGCGGTTTTTTCGGGAGCAGGGCTTTGCCGAATTACTTCAGCTTGGCTTCCTTGTACTCCACATGCTTGCGAGCCTTGGGGTCGAACTTGATGATCGACATCTTCTCGGGCATGGTCTTCTTGTTCTTGGTGGTCGTGTAGAAGTGACCGGTGCCAGCCGTCGAAGCCAGCTTGATTTTTTCGCGTCCGCCTTTAGCAGCCATGATGTTTCTCCTTCTTTCTCAGGGGATTAGGCTTGGCCACGGGCGCGCATGTCTGCGAGCACGGAGTCGATACCGTTCTTGTCGATCAGGCGCAGGGCGGCGCTGGAAACGCGCAGGCGCACCCAGCGGTTTTCGCTCTCAACCCAGAAGCGACGGTACTGCAGGTTGGGCAGGAAGCGGCGCTTGGTCTTGTTGTTGGCGTGGGAAACATTGTTGCCCACCATGGGCTTCTTGCCCGTGACTTCACATACGCGTGCCATAAGGACACTCCGATTCAGTTAAACAGCCGCTTGTCGAAGCCCCATCGAAATGGAGATGACCTGCGGCCTCACCTCGCCAGTAGGGTGGCGGTAAACCCGATTGCATGGGTGGATCCAGAGCCTGGCGCCGGCACCTCGATGCGCATCAAGCGATGCATATCAGGGAAAAGACGCTGTCTGAAACCAACTTCAAATCCAGCAAAGCCCGCGATTATAGCGGAAAAGCTCGAAAACCTTGCAAGCGGCTTATTGCTGCTGCTCGAGAAAGCGCTGGGCGTCGAGCGCAGCCATGCAGCCCGTGCCGGCGCTCGTGATGGCCTGGCGATAGACATGGTCCTGCACGTCGCCTGCAGCGAACACGCCGGGAACACTGGTCTGGGTGGCAAAACCCTTCAAGCCGCTCTGGGTCACGATGTAGCCGTTTTCTAGCTCCAGCTGGTCTTTGAAGATCTCGGTGTTGGGTGCATGGCCTATGGCGATGAAGCAGCCTTGCAGGGCGATGTCCTCGGTGGCGCCGTCCTTGGTGCTCTTGATGCGTATGCCGGTCACGCCGCTTTGGTCGCCCAGCACCTGCTCGAGCGTGAAGAAGGTCTTGAGCTCGATCTTGCCGGCCTTGACCTTGTCCATGAGCTTGTCCACCAGAATCGGCTCGGCCGTGAACTTGTCGCGGCGGTGCACCAGCGTGACCTTGCTCGCAATGTTGGACAGGTACAGCGCTTCCTCCACGGCCGTGTTGCCGCCGCCGACTACGCATACGGGCTGGTCGCGGTAGAAGAAGCCGTCGCAGGTGGCGCAGCCCGAAACGCCACGACCCATAAACTCCTGCTCGGAGGGCAGGCCCAGGTACTTGGCCGAGGCGCCCGTGGCGATGATCAGCGAGTCGCAGGTATAGGTGGCCGAGTCGCCCGTGAGCGTGAACGGCCGCTTGGACAGGTCCACGCTATTGATATGGTCGAACACGACCTGGGTCTTGAAGCGCTCTGCATGCTCGAGAAAGCGCTGCATGAGGTCCGGGCCCTGCACGCCGGCGACATCGGCAGGCCAGTTGTCGACTTCGGTGGTGGTCATGAGCTGGCCGCCCTGGGCCATGCCGGTCACCAGCAAGGGGCTGAGGTTGGCACGTGCGGCGTAGATGGCTGCCGTATAACCGGCCGGGCCGGAGCCCAGGATCAGAACTTTGGCGTGTTGTGTAGCGGACATGGAAGGAACTTTGAAAAAGCACGGTCAAGGCGCGCGCTGACAGATGACGAAAGACAGGGCCGCAAGTATCGCTTGTGGCGTGCCATCGTGCCTGTATCCTGTGTAATGTCCTAGATAGTTAAAAATCATTTTCATCAACTAGGTAAAGCGCTTGTATGCGGGGTGGCTGCAATGGCATGTATTAGGCTATTGGGTTGCCCGGGCTTGTTGCAGGTCCGCTTTTTAGGGCCTGGAGTAAGCTCCAGCCTGCGTATGACTTATTCATTGAACGCTCTGAATCCCTCTTCTTCGGGCAAGCCTGCCGCCAAGGCCAAGACAGGTACCCTGCGCCATGGAGTGGCGCGTTTCAGTCATGAGGTGCTGCTGCTCATGGGCCTGTTGGCCCTGGTGTTCTGGCTGGCCTCCATGCTCAGCTATTCGTCCCTGGATGCGGCCTGGTCGACCTCGGGCGATGGGCGGCTGGTCAACAACTGGATGGGGCGGGCCGGCGCCTGGTTGGCCGATGCCAGCTATTTCGGCTTTGGCATGTCGGTGTGGTGGCTGGTGCTGGCCTCGCTGCAGACCTGGTTCTCCTCTTTTGCACGCTGGATGCGCGGGGGCGTGCCGCGCGAGGGCATGGTTCTGCCGCCGCTATGGCGCAGGCGTTTGCGCTTCTGGGGCGGGCTGGCCTTGCTGCTGGGCGCGAGCTGCGTGCTCGAGTGGACGCGGCTTTACCGCTTCGAAAGCCTGCTGCCCGGCCCTGCTGGCGGTGTCTTCGGCCACATAGTGGGCCAACCCAGCCTGCACTGGCTGGGGTTTGTGGGCTCGGGCCTGATCGGGATCTGTGTCGTCGTGATCGGCCTGGCCATGGTGTTCCGCTTTTCCTGGGGGCGCCTGGCCGAAGGCCTGGGCGCGCGCCTTGACGGCGTGCTGCAACGGCTGCTCAGCAGTCGCGAGAAAGCCCGGGATGCGGCTGCGGGCCGACGCGCGGCGCGCGAGCGCGAAGAAGTGGTGGAGGAGGTGCGCAGCGAAAGCGTGGCCCAGCATGCGGCCCAGCCCGTGCAGATCATCGAGCCCGTGCTGCAGGAGTCGGCTGCGCCCAGCCAGCGCGTGATCAAGGAAAGGCAAAAGCCCTTGTTCACCGATCTGCCCGACAGCAAGCTGCCCCAGGTGGACCTGCTCGATGCCGTGCAGCAGCGCCAGGAGAGCGTCTCGCCCGAAACCCTGGAGATGACCAGCCGGCTCATCGAAAAGCGTCTCAAGGATTTTGGCGTGGAAGTGCGCGTGGTCGCCGCCATGCCCGGCCCCGTGATCACGCGCTACGAGATCGAGCCGGCCACGGGCGTCAAGGGCTCGCAGATCGTGAATCTGGCCAAGGATCTGGCGCGCTCGCTGTCCCTGGTGTCGATACGCGTGATCGAGACCATTCCCGGCAAGAACTTCATGGCGCTGGAGCTGCCCAATGCCAAGCGCCAGTCGATTCGCCTGTCCGAGGTGCTGGGCTCCCAGATCTATCACGATGCCAAGAGCATGCTGACCATGGGCCTGGGCAAAGACATCGTGGGCAACCCCGTGGTTGCCGACTTGGCCAAGATGCCCCACGTGCTGGTGGCCGGCACCACGGGATCGGGCAAGTCCGTGGGGATCAATGCCATGATTCTCTCGCTGCTCTACAAGGCCGAGGCGCGCGATGTGCGCCTCTTGATGATCGACCCCAAGATGCTGGAGATGTCGGTCTATGAAGGCATTCCGCACCTGCTGTGCCCCGTGGTCACCGACATGAAGCAGGCGGCCAACGGCCTGAACTGGTGCGTGGCCGAGATGGAGAGGCGCTACAAGCTCATGAGCAAGCTCGGAGTGCGCAACCTGGCTGGCTACAACACCAAGATCGACGAGGCCAAGGCGCGCGAGGAGTCGATTCCCAACCCCTTCAGCCTCACACCCGAGGAGCCCGAGCCGCTGCAGCGCCTGCCCCACATCGTCATCGTGATCGACGAGCTGGCGGACCTGATGATGGTCGTCGGCAAGAAGATCGAGGAGCTGATCGCCCGCCTTGCGCAAAAGGCGCGTGCGGCCGGCATCCATCTGATTCTGGCAACCCAGCGCCCCAGCGTGGACGTGATCACGGGCCTGATCAAGGCCAACATCCCCACACGCATTGCGTTTCAGGTCTCCAGCAAGATCGACAGCCGCACCGTGCTCGACCAGATGGGCGCCGAGTCCCTGCTGGGCATGGGCGACATGCTCTACATGGCCAGCGGCACGGGCCTGCCGGTGCGCGTGCACGGGGCCTTTGTCTCGGATGACGAGGTGCACCGCGTGGTCAGCTATCTCAAGGAGCAGGGCGAGCCCGACTACATCGACGGCGTGCTCGAAGCTGCGGCCGGTGACGGCGATGGCGAAGCCGGCGGCGACGGAGAAGGCGGCGGCGAGAAGGACCCCATGTACGACCAGGCCGTGGAGGTCGTGCTCAAGGACCGCAAGGCCAGCATCTCCTATGTGCAGCGCAAGCTCAGAATCGGCTACAACCGCTCGGCACGCCTGCTCGAGGACATGGAAAAGGCGGGCCTGGTCAGCGCCCTGACGGCGAGCGGTCAGCGCGAGGTGCTGGTTCCCGGGCGGGAGTAGGCGTGGGCCGGCAGGCAAGGCTGGCGGTGGCGTTTACTTTTCTTTGTGGAACAAGCGCCTTGGAACAGGCTCAATCAGGGGGCCACGGCCTTGGGCCCGTGTTGGAGAAACTGCTATGAAAAAAATCATTACTGCCATCGCCATCGTTGGCTTTGCTGGCCTGACCTGGGCCGACGGCCTGCAAAGCCTGGAGGCCTTCATGAAGAATGCCCAGGCCGGCCGTGCCGACTTCACCCAGGCCGTGACCTCGCCGGCCAAGGACGGGCAGGCGCCGCGGACCAAGAATTCCAGCGGGCATTTCGAGTTCCAGCGCCCGGGCAAGTTCAAGTTCGTCTACACCAAGCCGTTCGAGCAGACCATAGTCGCCGACGGCAAGACGCTATGGCTTTATGACGCTGATCTCAACCAGGTCACCGAGCGCAGTCAGGGCCAGGCCCTGGGCAGCACGCCTGCGGCGATACTGACGTCGGCCGCCGATCTCAAGGCCTTGCAAAGCAGCTTTGAGCTCAGCAACCAGGCCGACGAGGGCGGGCTGCAATGGGTCCAGGCCACGCCCAAGGACAGGAACGGCCAGCTCCAGAGCGTGCGCGTAGGCTTTGCGGCCGATGGCGGGCTGCAGGCGCTGGACATCATCGACAGCTTCGGCCAGCGTTCCTTGCTGCGCTTCGGGCAGTTGCAGATCCAGCCCTCGCTGCCCGCATCCACCTTTGTGTTCAAGGCGCCGGCCGGGGCGGATGTGCTCAAGCAATGACAAGCATCCCGGGAAATCAAAAATCGAGGTCGCAAGACCTCTTTTTTGATAGCTGTCAGCGCTGATCCAGTACCAAAATTTCATTGATTGACAAGAAGTTTGATAGCTGGCAAGCGCTGGCTGCTACTTATTTTGAAGGTTCTGGATAGCTGACCTCCAGCACCTCCAGCATGCGCACGCCGGCCGGGGTGGCCAGGGCCACCTCATCGCCCACGCGTGCCTTGAGCAGGGCGCGCGAGACGGGCGCAATCCAGCTGACCTGTGCCTGGGCGCTATCGGCCTCGTCTATGCCCATGATGGTGATGCGGCGCTCCACACCCTCGTCGTCCGCATAGCTCACGGTGGCGCCAAAGTAGATTTGCTCGCTGCCCGCGTGAATCGAGGGATCGACGACCTCGGCAATCTCCAGGCGCTTGGTCAGAAAGCGTATGCGCCTGTCGATCTCGCGCAGCCGCTTTTTGCCGTAGAGATAGTCGCCGTTTTCGGAGCGGTCGCCATTACTGGCCGCCCAGTGCACGGTCTCGACAATGCGCGGGCGCTCGTTGTCTATGAGCGCCAGCAATTCGTTCTTAAGCCGCGCAAAGCCCTGGGGCGTGATGTAGTTCTTGCCGCCCGTGGGCAGAGGGGGCAGGGCGCCGATGTCTTCGTCATCATCGCCATCCGATTCCTTGGTGAAAGCCTTGCTCATGAGCCGAATCTTCACACAGATTGAAAAATCAGGGCTGGCGCTCCAGGGCGACGTACTTCGGCTTAGAGCGTGTTTGCATCAGTCGTGAAACAGCACGCGCAAACGAAAAAACCCCGGATTGAAACAATCCGGGGTTTGTCGTTTTGGTGCGGCTGGCAGGAATCGAACCCACGACCCCTTGGTTCGTAGCCAAGTACTCTATCCAGCTGAGCTACAGCCGCCAAGCCTTGAAGTATAGCGTATTTTTTCAGGCTGACGCAAATTTCCCATGTTTTTTCATTCATCCGGCCTCGGTAGATGCGCTTGTGATGGAGCATCGGGCAGCTTGGCCTTGAGCCTTTTCCACGTCAATGGCAGGAGGCTGGTGCTGGTCGAAGGCCCTCATGACAGGCCGCGAGCGCAGCCCTGCTCCTTCATGAGCTTGGCCTGTACGGGCGCTGGCGGGCCGTTTGCCGGCGATCTGTTGGACGGCAAGCGCAAACGCATGCCATGGATGACGGTGGAGCTGGTCAAGTTGTATTTCAAATATAGGATCGTTATTAAAGCCCATGAAGTCGTATTTTTTACACACACAAAAGAGTATTTTTAATAATATTTTCTCTTGTTTCTTAAATAAGGATTTTGCAAGAAATTAGCTGACTGAACCAAAATGGCCTTGTTGCATAAAACAATTTTTCTTCATCGAAAGCATTTTTGAGACAGGGCATTGATTTATTTTAATGAGCAAGAATTTTTCTCAGGTACAGCTGCTAACGAAGGAGATTCATTTATATGGCAAAGCTTCTCCAGTGGAAATCCCATTTTGAGGGCACTGGTGAGGTTATGGATCGTGATGTATGGAAAATATGCCGGAAAATTTTTCTAATAACTTTTTGGCTATGACAGGATTTTCATTGGCAACCTCGGCCAGTCCCGGGCCGGTTAATATTGTCTCTGCTATGTGTGGAGCGAGATTTGGAGCAAATAGAACCATTCCCTATATATTGGGTGCAACACTGGGGTTGCTTCTATTTTAGTAATTGCAGGCTCCGGGTTGAGTCCGGCAATTACGTATTTCCCTTATGCTGAGCATGCCTTGGTCTTGCTCGGGTCCTTGTACATGCTGTACCTTGCATACAGCTTGGCTAGAGCTTCTTGGGAAAATGTGGGCGAATACAATGAAGCGTCCCCACCAGGCATAATTTCAGGGGTTGCTGCACAATATATGAATCCAAAGGCTTGGATTGTGGCGATATCGGCTTTTTCTATTTATGTGGCAACAGGTCACACCTATGGTATGACTTTGGAAATATTTTGTGGTGTATTTTTTGTTATATGCTTTCTCTCTCTTTGGGTGTGGAGTATTGCCGGGTCTTATTTTTCTGGAATGATTGTCGGGATAAGAATTTTCAATGTCTCAATGGCTATTTTTCTTGCCTAGTCGACAGTTGTATTTATTTTTTCAAACATTTCTACGGCCTGTAGTATTGAGGGTGAGGTGATTTTTCATTCAGGTCTTCCCTGAAATGGGTGGCATGCTTTATACGTATATTTTGTGAATATCATTTTTTCACAGCCTCTTCATCCCATTTTTTGAGCAGGGCGATTTTCTCTCCAATCTTGATTTCCAGGCCTCTGGGAACGGGCCGGTACCAGCCGGGCTCTTCCATATCTTCTGGCAAATAGGTTTCGCCTGCCGCGTAGGCATGGGGCTCGTCATGCGCATATCTGTATTCATGTCCATAGCCGAGCTCCTTCATGAGCTTGGTCGGCGCATTGCGCAAATGAACTGGTACTTCGCGGCTTTTGTCCTTTTTGACAAAGGCTTTGGCCTGGTTGTAAGCCATGTAACCCGCGTTGCTCTTGGGGGCTATGGCCAGATAGATCACGGCCTGGCCCAGGGCGAGTTCGCCTTCGGGGCTGCCCAGGCGCTCATAGGTCAGGGCGGCGTCGTTGGCGATCTGCATGGCGCGCGGGTCGGCTAGACCTATATCCTCCCAGGCCATGCGCACAATGCGGCGCGCGAGATAGCGTGCATCGGCGCCGCCGTCGAGCATGCGCGTAAGCCAGTAAAGCGCCGCATCGGGATGGGAGCCGCGTACCGATTTGTGCAGGGCCGAGATCTGGTCGTAAAAATTGTCGCCACCCTTGTCGAAGCGCCTGGAGTTCAGGGTCAGGGCGTTGTTCACGAACTCGGCATCGATTTTCTGTGTGCCCGCCGCGTGGGCCGCTGTCTGGCATTGCTCAAGCAGGTTGAGAAATCTGCGCGCATCGCCGTCCGCGTGGCCGATGATGGTGTCGCGCGCAAGCGTATCGAACTCCAGGCCCGATAGGGCTTTGTCCTGGGCTCGGGCCAGCAGCTGCTGCAGCTCTTCATCGCTGAGCGATTGGAGCACATAGACCTGGGCGCGCGACAGCAAGGCCGAGTTGACTTCAAAAGAAGGGTTCTCCGTGGTCGCGCCTATGAATGTGACCAGGCCGCTTTCCGCATAAGGAAGAAGCGCATCCTGCTGGGATTTGTTGAACCTGTGAATTTCGTCCACAAACAAAATGGTGTGGCGGCCCATGGCGAGATTTTGCTGGGCCTGCTCCATGGCCGCACGAATGTCCTTGACGCCGGAGAACACGGCCGACAAGGCGATGAAGTCGCAGTCAAAGGCTCCAGCCGTGAGCCTGGCCAAGGTGGTTTTGCCCACGCCGGGCGGGCCCCAGAAAATCATGGAGTGGGGCTTGCCCGACTGAAACGCGAGCCGCAGCGGCTTGCCTTCGCCCAGCAAATGGGACTGGCCTATGACTTCGTCCAGAGTCCTGGGCCGCAAGGCCTCGGCTAGCGGCGGAGTGGGCTCGAGCTTGAACAGATCAGACATGGCAGGCCTCCCGGGCCGGGTCTTGATGCCGACTTGCGTTGGCATCAGTCACGGTTTGAGTTACGGTTTCTTTGTGGATTGAGTTTGTTGCCATATACCAGTAGAACATCTCAGGCAAAATAGGTGTTTTGTCGGATCAGCAGTCGCCATGTACGAGGTCACCCCTCGCCATGCGAATCCCCTGACCCGCAGGCCGCTACAGGCTACAAGCTTAAACGGCTGCGGGTCCGCGTTTTTTCTGCGAGCCACTGTGACCCAGTGCGCAGCACGTCGCACTCCGCGTTCCTCTCTTGTCGCGTGCAAGTGGCTTCAGGCTTTTGGCCAGACCTGCTTTTGCCAGCAGCGCAGCGATAAGGCTTTCCAAGGTTTTCCTATGAGCTCTCTCAAGACGCGGGACATCGTCGCCCTCGGCTTTATGACGTTTGCGCTGTTTTTAGGCGCAGGCAATATTATTTTTCCTCCTGCGGTCGGTCTTTCTGCAGGCGAGAATTTCTGGAGCGCTTCCACCGGCTTTTTGCTCACGGGTGTTGGCCTGCCCCTGATCACCGTGGTCGCCATGGCGCGTGTGGGCGGTGGCATCAAGACCATTACCGCACCGATTGGTGCGACCGCAGGCATGGCTCTGGGCATTGTGGTCTATCTGACCATAGGCCCGGTTTTTGCCACACCGCGTACGGCCACGGTCTCGTTCGAGATGGGCGTGGCGCCGTTTGTGGGCAATACGCCTGGCGGGCTGTTTGTCTATTCCTTGCTGTATTTCGGCCTGGCCGGCGTGCTGTCCCTGTTTCCGGGCAAGCTGGTTGACAACCTGGGCAAGCTCATCACGCCGCCTCTCATACTGGCTTTGGGCGTTCTTGGCGGCGCGGCGTTCTTGCTGCCCGCAGAGGCGCTTTCCTCAAGTCTCGCGACCTATCAAAGTACGGGGCTGGCTTTTGGTCAGGGCTTTTCCCAGGGTTACCAGACCATGGATGCGCTGGCAGCCCTGGTGTTCGGCATTGTGATCATCGATGCCATCAAAAGCCGCGGCATTGACGATGGCCGGCTGCATACGCGCTACGCCATCATTGCGGGCGTGATGGCCGCCATAGGCCTGGGGCTGTTGTACATCTCCCTGCTTTATCTGGGCGCGCATAGCGGAGCTCAGGTGCAAGGGGCTTCTTCGGGCGTGCAGATTCTCACGGCCTTTGTGCAAGAGACTTTCGGCAGCTGGGGCATGGGCTTGCTGTCCGTGGTGATTTTGCTGGCTTGTCTGACCACGGGGGTCGGCTTGATCACGGCCAGCGCGAGCTTTTTCAGTCGCCTGCTGCCCCTGTCCTATCGCGCGCTGGTGGTGCTGCTCAGCCTGTTCAGCCTGGTGGTGTCGAATCAGGGGCTTGAACATCTGATACGCGTGGCCGAGCCGGTGCTGGTCACGATTTACCCGGTGGCCATGGTTCTGGTCGCGCTGAGTTTTTTGTCGCCTTGGATGCGCTCGGCCAGCCGCGTCTTCATTCCGACCATGCTCACGGCCCTGCTCTGCGGTTTGATCGATGGCATGCGCTTTCTCGACTGGAATAACGCCTTGACTCAAGCCCTGAGCCAGATGCCGGGGGCCGCCATGAGCCTGAGCTGGCTGTTGCCCGTGCTGCTGGTCTTCGTGCTGAGCGCGGCTCTGGATCGTCTGCTTTGGGCTCCCGCCAACGCCCCAAATGCTAGCTGAAATCATAGCTGGCAGCGCTTGCTGTTATTGATTTCTTCAAAGAAAAAGGCCTGAAATTCAGACCTGTCAAGCGGAAGCAGCTATCGTTTTAGTTAGCAGCTGAGGGCTCTGACTCCTGCAACCGCTTCAGCAGCTCGGTCGTGGGATAGCCGTCGGCCACCAGGCCCTGGCTTTGCTGGTAGCGCGTCAGTGCGGCGCGTGTGGCCGGGCCCAGCAGGCCGTCCACGCCGCCGGCTTCAAAACCCCGGGCATTCAAGGCGGCTTGCATGGTCCGCAGTTGCTCGCGCGACAGTGGCTGCAGCTCGCGCGGCCAGTCTGCGGCCAGGGCCGGGCCGCCACCCAGTTGCTGGGCCAGCAGGCCTACGGCCATGGCGTAATTGGTGGAGTTGTTGTAGCGCAAGATGGTGCGGAAGTTGGCGCCCACGAGCAAGGCCGGGCCGCGTGCGCCTGCGGGCAGAAAAATATTCGCCTGCTCCATATCCGCCAGAGGCTGGCCGCTGGCTGCGCTCACGCCCAGTTCTGCCCATTGGCGGCTGTGCTGGCGCAGGCCCTCGCTGCGGGCGTAGTCAAAGTCCCTGGGCAGTCGCACTTCCTGGGCCCAGGGCTCATTGCTCTTCCAGCCCGAGCGCTGCAGATAGTGGGCCGTGGAGGCGGCCACATCGGCCATGCTGCCCCAGATGTCGCGCCGGCCGTCGCCGTCCGCATCGACCGCATAGGCGAGAAACACCGAGGGCAGGAATTGGGTGTGGCCCATGGCGCCGGCCCAGGAGCCCAGCATGTGGGCCGGGTCGATGTCGCCGCTGTCCAGAATGCGCAGGGCTGCGAGCAGCTCCTTGCGCGCCCAGGCGGCGCGCCTGCCGTCAAAGGCCAGCGTGGCCAGGGCGTTGACCGTGGAGAAGCTGCCGAAGTTGCTGCCGTAATTGCTTTCCATGCCCCAGATGGCGGCGATCACGGTGGCGGGCACGCCATAGCGCTGGCTGGCTGCGTTCAGCGGCGCCGCGGCTTCGGCCAGCTTGGTGCGGCCCTGGCTGAGGCGCCGGCTGGAGACCGCGTTGTCCAGGTATTGCCAGGGTGTGCGCGTGAATTCGGGCTGGGCCTTGTCCAGCTGCAGCACCTGGGGCTCGATCCGGGCCTGCTCCAGAGCCTGGTGCACGGTGTCTGCCGAAATGCCGGCGGCCAGGGCCTGCTGGCCGAACTCGCGCTTCCAGGCTTCGAAGGCCTGGGCCCCGGGAGGCTCAGGCTGGGGTGCATGGGCGGCAGGGCTGATGGGGGCTGCGGGCTGCGCGGCAGGCTCGATCTCGGGCGGGCCGGCGGTGCAGCCGGCGAGCAAGGTGCCCAGAGTCAGGAGTGCGGCGAGAGGAAGCTGGCGACGGGCAGATGGCATGCAGGGCGTTTCGCTGTAAGAGCAGGGCGCCGCGACCGTAGCGGTCCGCGGGCAGTGGGGCTGTGAGGGCCGTGGTGTCGCATCACCAATCGGCTATCGGTCGGCACTGGGCCGCGACACCCGGTCGGCGGCGCGGCACTAGGAAAAGACTCTGGCCGCGCGCACCACGGGGTGGACGCGGCGCAGATTGCGCAGTGCGGTTTCGAGTTGCGTGGAGTCGTGCACGGCAATCACGAAGCGCAGGTCCGTGGTGCCCATGGCGGCTTCGTCGGTCATCTCCACACGCAGAATATCGACCTCGGCATTCGAGAGCTCGGTCGCCACGCGGGCCAGCACGCCCTTGCCGTTGTTCACGGTGACCACGATGCCGCCGTCGAACATGCGCGCGGGGTCTATGTCGTCGGCCCATTCCACGGTGATGAAGCGGTCTCGGTCCTTGTCCTGCAGGCGCGCAGCCTGCTTGCACTGGGCGTGGTGCACCGTGAGGCCTTCTCCGCCCAGGTAGCCGACGATGGCGTCCCCGGGAACGGGGCGGCAACAGGGCGCGTAGCGTATGGAGCCGCCGTCCGAGCCGTCGAGCAGCACGGCCCCCTGGTATGGGCGGCTGCTGGCGTTGAAGCGCTCGCGCGTGAGCAGCAGGGCATCGGGCTTGTGACCATGGCGCGTCATGAGCGCGGCCATGCGCGAGGCCACCAGTGTGGCAATGCGCCGGCCCATGCCGATGTCGGCCATGAGCTCGACGCGGCTGCGGCTGCCGGCCATGCGCAGCAGTTCGTCCCACAGCGCCTGGTTGGCCTCATCCGAGGCCGGTACGGCATCGATGCCCTCGGCACGCAAGGCCTGGGAGAGCAGGCTCTCGCCCAGGCGTGAGGATTCGGTCTGGGCCGCGGTCTTGAGATAGTGGCGGATCTTGGAGCGTGCGCGGCCGGTCTTCACAAAGCCCAGCCAGGCTGGATTCGGGGTGGCGTTCTCGGAGGTGACGATGTGCACCACATCGCCGCTCTTGAGCTCGGTGCGCAGCGGCACCTCTTCATTGTTGATGCGTGCGGCCGTGGTGTGGTTGCCGACCTTGCTGTGTATGGCATAGGCAAAGTCCACCACGGTGGCGCCGCGCGGCATGGCCATGATCTCGCTCTTGGGCGTGAACACATAGACGGCATCCGGGAACAGGTCGACCTTGACGTGGTCCCAGAACTCGGTGGCATCGCGAGTTTCGTTCTGGATGTCCAGCAGCGACTGCAGCCACTGCGTGCCCAGTTGCTCGGAGTCATGGCCGGGCTGGGCCTTGTAGAGCCAGTGGGCGGCAACGCCGGCCTCGGCGACGATGTGCATCTCCTCGGTGCGGATCTGAAACTCAATGCTCACGCCCGAGGGGCCGGCCAGGGTGGTGTGCAGCGACTGGTAGCCGTTGCTCTTGGCGATTGCAATATAGTCCTTGAAGCGCCCGGGCATGGGCTTGTACATCTGGTGCAGCACACCCAGGGCCGTGTAGCAATCGATGACGCGCGGCACGATGATGCGAAAGCCGTAGATGTCGGTGACCCGGGCAAAGCTTTGCTGGTTCTTCTCCATGCGCTGGTAGAGCGAGTACAGCGTGCTTTCGCGTCCCGCAAGGCGCACGGAAAGGCCAAGGCGCATGAATTCGGCATCGACCTCGTCCTGTACACGCTGCACGAGATCGCGCCGGCGTGTGCGAGAGCGTGCAATGGCTTTTTCCAGCGTCGCATAGCGCCAGGGATGCAGGTGGCGAAATGCGAGGTCCTGCAGTTCACGGTAGGTCTGGTTCAGGCCCAGGCGGTGGGCGATGGGCGCGTAGATCTCCAGTGTCTCGGAAGAGATGCGCCCCCACTTGCTGCGCGGCATGTCGCCCATGGTGCGCATGTTGTGGGTGCGGTCGGCAAGTTTGATGAGGATGACGCGCACGTCGCGTGCCATGGCCAGCAGCATCTTGCGGAACGACTCGGCCTGGTTTTCCTCGCGTGTATTGAACTGCAGCTTGTCGAGCTTGGTCAGGCCGTCGACGAGCTCGGCCACATCCTGGCCGAAGCGCTGGCTCAGGTCGGCCTTGGTGACGCCGCAGTCCTCCATGGCGTCGTGCAGCAGGGCGGCCATCAGGGCCGGGGCATCGAGCTTCCAGCTCGCGCAGAGCGCGGTGACGGCTATGGGGTGGGTGATGTAGGGTTCACCACTGCTGCGCCATTGATCTTGATGGGCAAAATCCGCATAGGCATAGGCCGAGCGCACCAGCTCTATGCCTGGTGCATCCAAGTACCCCAATTGCTCCAGCAGGCTCTCGAAGGCGCTACCCGAAACCTGGGCAGCCTGTGCGGGCGACATGCGGCTGGGCCGCGCCGATGAGGGGGTGCCGGAGGGGGCAGTCAACGAATTCAGGGCCGCTGTCATGGCTTAAATAGTAGCGCGCGAGGAAGGCCGCACGGCCGCCATTGAAAAAAGGCACCGCAGTGCGGTGCCTTTTTGTTCTGGGGTGTTGCTTTGCCGCGAATCAGCCCGGAACTTTCTTGAGCATTTCGACGCCGACCTTGCCTTCGGCAATTTCGCGCAGCGCCGTGACTCCGGCTTTGTTCTTGGTTTCAATCTTGGGCGTATGGCCTTGATTGAGCATGCGGGCGCGGTAGGTCGCGGCCAGCACGAGCTGGAAGCGGTTGGGAATTTGCTCCAGGCAGTCTTCAACTGTGATGCGTGCCATCGTATCTCCGGGGTACGTCAGAGGGATTCAGGAATATTGAGCGACTCGAAGGTCTCGGCGCGCAAGCACCGCTGGGCCGCATACTTGAGGCGCTGCGCGTGGATGATCGCCTTGAGATCAAAGAGCGCGCTCTCAAACAACTCGTTGATTATAACGAAGTCGAACTTTCCGACCTGGGCCATCTCCTCGGAGGCGTTCTTGAGCCGGAGCTCGATCACCTCGGGCGCATCCTCGCCGCGGTTTTCCAGGCGTGCGCGCAACTCATCCCAGCTGGGTGGGAGGATGAAGATCAGCACGGCATTGGGAAACGCCTGCTTGACCTGCAGTGCGCCCTGGTAATCGATCTCCAGCAGCACGTCGGTGCCGTTTTTGATGCGCTCCTCCAGCGCCTTCTTGGCCGTGCCGTAGCGTTTGCTGTGCACATTGGCCCATTCGACGAAGGCGTTGCTCGCGACCATGGCATCGAACTCCGCCTCGGAGACGAAGTAGTACTCGCGGCCGTGCTTTTCCTGGCCGCGCGGGGCGCGTGTGGTGTGGGAGACCGAGGGCGAGACACGCGCGTCGAATTCGCGCAGCGCCCGCACCAGGCTGGACTTTCCGGCCCCGCTGGGGGCCGAGACGACAAAAAGATTTCCGGGGTAATCCATGGGGTGGGCCTGAAGCTGTGGGCTTATTCGATGTTCTGCACCTGCTCGCGCATTTGCTCTATGAGCACCTTCATGTCCACGCTGATGCGTGTGAGCTCCAGCGTGGCCGACTTGGAGCCCAGGGTATTGGCTTCGCGGTGCAGTTCCTGGATCAAAAAGTCAAGGCGCTTGCCGATCTCGCCGCCCTTCTTGAGCAGGCTCTGGATCTCGTCCAGATGCGAGACCAGACGTGTGACTTCTTCGGCCACGTCAATGCGTATGGCAAAGGCCGTGGCTTCGGTGAGGGCGCGCTCCTGGGCTGTCTCGGGCGCGACGGAGCCTTCGCCCAGAGCCATGGCGTCCTTCCAGCGCTCCATGAAGCGCTGGCGCTGCTGCTCCACGAGCAGGGGCACCAGGGGCGTTGCCGTCTCGGCCAGGGTTCTGAGTTGGGCAATCCGGTCCTGCAGCATGTCTGCGAGGCGCTTGCCTTCGCGGCCACGGGCCTGGACCAGGTCCTTCAAGGCCTGTTCGGCGAGCCTGGGCAGGACTTCGCTCCAGTCGGCTGCAGGGCCCGAGCCGCTGCCGCAAAGGCGCACGGCATCGGCAACCGACAAGGGGGCTGCATCGGGCAGCCAGGAGCGCACATTGTCCTGCAGCAGCATCAGGCGCTGCAGCAGGTCGGTGGAGGGCTGGGGCAGGGCCTGGCCGCTTTCGAGATCGATGGCGGCGCGCACCTCGACCTTGCCGCGCTTGAGGCCGGCGGTCAAAAGCGAACGCAGAACCGGCTCGTGGGCGCGCAACTCGTCGGGTAGGCGCAGGGACAAATCCAGGAAGCGGCTGTTGACCGAACGGATCTCGAGGCCCAGGCGGCTGTTGGCGCCAGAGGCTGCGCCATCTGCTGCGGACGCACTGTGCTGGGCACTTGCGTATCCGGTCATGCTGTAAACTGGCATTGGACTTTCGATGGATGCTTGCAATTGCCCGATTATCCGGGTTTCGCCTCATCCCTGAGGTTTACCAGAAAAAAATGTCTTCCAAGATCAAGCCGGCACCGCTGTCAGGCGGCAGTTCGATCGGCGGCTACAAAGTGGTTAGCAAGATTGCCGCAGGTGGTTTTGGCATCGTTTATCTGGCCTTGGACGCTCAAGGCAAGCAGGTGGCGATCAAGGAATACCTGCCGGCCTCGCTTGCCACGCGTGCCCCCGGTGAGCTGCAGCCCAATGTGGCGCCCGAAAAACTATCGCTGTACCGCCTGGGCCTCAAGAGCTTTTTTGAGGAGGGGCGTTCGCTGGCCCAGATCTCCCATACCTCCGTGGTCAGCGTGCTCAATTTCTTTCGCGAGAACGAGACCGTCTACATGGTGATGAACTACCTGGAAGGGGCAACCCTGCAGGACTTCGTCGTCACGGCCCGCGATCTCAAGACCGAGAAGGTGTTCCGCGAATCCACGATACGCTCGCTGTTCGACGAGGTTCTGCGCGGCCTGCGCATCGTGCATCAGCACAAGATGCTGCACCTGGACATCAAGCCGGCCAACATCTTCATCACGAATGACGATCGCGCGGTGATGATCGACTTTGGCGCTGCGCGCGAAGTGCTTTCCAAGGAAGGAAACTTCATCCGTCCCATGTATACGCCAGGTTTTGCGGCGCCCGAGATGTACCGCCGCGATGCGGCCCTGGGGCCCTGGACCGACATCTATGCCATAGGGGCCTGCATCTATGCCTGCATGCAGGGCGTGCCGCCCAACGAGGCGCCCCAGCGTCAGGAAAAGGACCGGCTGGGCCTTGCGCTGGCCAAGCTGCGCGGCGTTTATTCGGACAACCTCATCGAGGTCGTCGAATGGTGCATGGCGCTGGACCCTCTGTCCCGCCCTCAGTCGGTGTTCGCCCTGCAAAAGGAGCTCAGCCGCGAAGGCGAGCGCCGCTACACCCGCCTGAGCGTGCCCGAGCGCATGCGCATGCAGCTCGATACCTTTGTGGCCGAGGCCAGGAAGGGCATGCAGAGAATCGGCGGCCCGGGCGCTGCGCCGCAGCGCGAAGGGCGCCAGCCATGAGGTTCTCGGTGTTTCAGCTCAGCCGCCGTGGCGGCCGCGCGATCAATGAAGACCGCATGGGCTACTGCTATACGCGTGAGGCCGCGCTGTTCGCGCTGGCCGATGGCATGGGCGGTCACCCCGAGGGCGAGACTGCGGCCGAGCTGGCTTTGCAGGTTCTGTCCATGCAGTTCCAGCGCCAGGCCAAGCCGGGGCTGGAGGATCCCGCCGACTTCCTCGTCGAGGCCTTGCTGCGCGCTCACAAGCAGATCCTGCGCTATGCGGCCGACAAGGGCATGGAAGATGCGCCGCGTACCACGCTGGTTGCAGCCGTGGTCCAGAATGGCCGCGCCTGGTGGATTCATTGCGGTGACTCGCGCCTGTACATGGCGCGCGATGGGGAGCTGGCAGCGCGCACGCGCGATCACTCCTATCTGGAGCTCGGGCAGATATCGGCCCAGCTGTCGACGGCCAACCGCAACGTGCTGTTCACCTGCCTGGGCTCTCCATCCAAGCCGATCTATGACAGCAGCGGCCCGTGGAAGCTGGAGCAGGGCGACAAGCTGTTCCTGTGCTCGGACGGCCTGTGGAGCAGCGTGGACGAACCCCGGCTGCTCCAGGAACTGCATGGCTGGCCCGTGTCCCAGGCGGTGCACAATCTCGTCGAAGCAGCGCTGCGCCGCGCAGGGTCGAGCAGCGACAACGTCACGGCGATTGCCATGGAGTGGGAAACGCCGAATGCGTTCGAGGCCACGCAAGGCATCTCCACCCAGGAGATCGGCGATGACGCTTTCGAGTCCTCGATACAGGCCGGCCCGCTGGAGAGCTGGGAGGACGATTTTGACGATGAGGCCATAGAGCGCTCCATTGCCGAGATCAACGAGGCCATACGCCGCTCGGCCGAACGTCAGACCAGGCGCTAGCGCTGGTCTGCTCTTGAAACAATAGCTGGATGTGCAGGCGCGACAAGCGCCTCGCGGTTTTTCAATGAAGATAGTTTTAGCCTCCAACAACCAGGGCAAGCTCGTCGAGCTGCAAGCCATGTTCGCCCCCCTGGGCGTGGAGCTCATACGCCAGGGTGATTTGTTCGAGGGCGAGGCGCCCGAGCCGCATTGCACCTTTGTCGAGAACGCCTTGTCCAAGGCGCGCTTTGCGGCCGAGCGCTCGGGCCTGCCCGCGATTGCCGATGATGCCGGCCTGTGCGTGGAGCATTTCGGCGGTCTGCCGGGCGTGGACACCGCCTACTACTGCACCCAGTTCGGCTACGACAAGAGCGACGACAACAATGTGCGCGCGATTCTCGAGCAGATGCAGGGCGTGGCCAGCCGCCGCGCGGCCATGGTCAGCACCCTGGTCGGCGTGCGCTCGCCCAAGGATCCCGAGCCCCTGATCGCCGTGGGCCGCGTGCAGGGCGAGATCGCCACCGAGAGGCGCGGCAGCCACGGCTTTGGCTTCGATCCCGTGATGTACATCCCGGAGCTGGGCCAGACCTTTGCCGAAATGGATACCGCACTCAAGCATGCCCACAGCCATCGCGGCCGGGCCACGCAAAAGATGCTGGAGCTGGTGCGCGAGCGCTGGATGTAGTCCCCTGAATCGCCTTCGGCGCCATCCTCCCCCGCCTGGAGGGGCGCCCTGAACGAGCAATATGATTCCCATCCACTCCGATCCGGCGGGCCTTGAGGCCGCCGTGCAGCGCGACATACAGCACTACATGCGGCCGGGCACGCTGCAGCTGGGCGGCCTGCCGCCGCTGTCGCTTTACGTGCACCTGCCCTGGTGCCTCAAGAAATGCCCGTACTGTGACTTCAACTCGCACGAGCAGCGCCAGGAGCTGCCCGAAGAGCGCTATGTGGACGCACTGATCGCCGATCTGGAAAGCGCTCTGCCGCTGATCTGGGGGCGTACCGTGATCAGCATCTTTCTGGGCGGCGGCACGCCCAGCCTGTTCTCGCCCCGGGCCATAGATCGGTTGATCGCCGCCATTCGTGCGCGCGTGCGGCTGGAGGGCGATTGCGAGATCACCATGGAGGCCAATCCCGGCACCTTCGAGAAAGACCGCTTTCGCGCGTTTCGCGCGGCCGGGGTCACGCGCCTGTCGGTGGGTGTGCAAAGCTTTGACGACCGCTTTCTGCAGGCCGTGGGGCGCGTGCACGACGGTGCCCAGGCGCGTGCGGCCCTGGCCGAGGCTGCCGAGTGCTTCGAGACCTTCAATCTCGACCTCATGTATGCGCTGCCAGGCCAGACCGAGCTTGACCTGGAGCGCGACCTGGATGCGGCGCTGTCGTTTGCGCCGCCGCATCTGTCGATCTACCACCTGAGCATCGAGCCCAATACCTACTTCGCCAAGTTTCCGCCTGCGGTGCCCGAGGATGATGCGGCCTATGCCATGCTGGACCGGATCACGGCGCGCACGGCCGCCGCCGGCTTGCAGCGCTATGAGGTCTCGGCCTTTGCGCGCGCGGGTCACCAGTCCCGGCACAACAGCAATTACTGGCAGTTTGGCGACTACCTGGGCATAGGCGCGGGCGCGCACGGCAAGCTCAGCTTTGCGCACCGCATCGTGCGCCAGGTGCGCCTGCGCGATCCTGCGCGCTACATGGACCAGGCCCTGGCCGGCATGCCGCTGGCCCGCGAGAGCGAGGTCAAACGCAGCGAGCTGCCATTTGAATTCATGCTCAATGCCTTGCGCCTGCGCAGCGGTTTTGCCCTCACGGACTTCATGGAGCGCACGGGCCTGCCGCTATCGGCGATCGCCAAGGGCCTGGAGCAGGCCCAGGCCAAGGGCTTGATCGAGCGCAGCGAAGGCGCAGGTCTGGGCTGGGTCAGGCCCACGGAGCGCGGCTTTGACTTTCTGAGCGACCTGCAGGAAATGTTTTTGTAGGGCGGCAAGCCCTGCATGGCAGGGCTTGCCCATGAGCAAGAGCATTTAAAACCGGCAGAGCCCGGCTCAGAGGCGCCGCAGGCGACTCAGGAGGGATGAGGCTTAGAGCGTGTTTACGATCTTCTCGCGGCGCGCCAGTGTCTTTGCGGGATGGGATACGAGGCGCGACACTGCAGCAATAGCCGTGCTATTGCGAGGATTCGCAACGCTGTAGACCGCCCGCAAAGCCACTGGCCCCAAGGGTTGGAGCGAAATCGGGCTATTTTCTAGCGCTAAAGCTTGCTTGCACCCCGGTGCAAGCTGCGGCCCATCGACTCGAACTCATCCCGATTGCGCTCCAATGCGCCTGCGCAGAGATCGTAAACACGCTCTTAGCCGCAGCGCACGGCCGTGATCTTGCCGGCGCCATCGACCACGAGGTTGAGCCGCTCCTGGTTGAACTCCTGGGTCACGGCCTGGCCTTCACGCAGCACGCGTGCCATATAGGCGCCGGCCTGCTTGCGCGCGGCCTCCAGCGTGCTGGCGGTATTGGTCTTGCCCACAAAGGACTGGGCCTGGGCTGCATTGCAGATCTGGACGGGCCGGGGGGCTGGCGTGGAGGCCGATCCCGCCGTGCTGCCGCCGCCCAGGCCGGGCAGACCTGCACAGCCGCTGAGCAGGCTGGCGCCCAGCAAGGTGGCGGCAGCGATGCCGCGGGTCGGGAAGAGGGGGGAGGTAGAGCAGGACATGCGCAATCTTTCCTGTGGTGATGCGGGAGCGCCCGCAGCCGGGCACTGCGGCCCATTGGAGCATGCATGGCGTGCGTGCGCTGCACAAAATTGTAAAAAGTGAGCTGCTAGCACTTGCTGTTACTCGATTTCAAATGCTTTTCTATCTGAAATTGTTTGCTGGCAAGTGGTAGTAGCTCCTTTATTCATGCTTGGTACGCGGGCAGCACCGTGGCCAGGCATTCGCCGAAGCCTATGCGTGCGGCGCCCGGCTTTTCGCAGTGGGCGCGCAGCACCACGGCATCGCCGTCCTGCAGGAAGGTGCGGGTTTCGCCGTTGGCCAGGGTCAGTGGCTTTTTGCCGCCTTCGGTGATCTCCAGCAGCGCACCGGCTTCGCCGGGCGTGGGGCCGGACAGCGTGCCCGTGCCCAGCAGGTCACCGGGCTGCAGGTCGCAGCCGTTGACCGTGTGATGGGTGATGAGCTGGGCCATGGTCCAGTAGGCATGGCGGTAGCTGGTGCGGGTGATGAGCTCGGGCGCCAGGCCGGCTGCACGCATGCCTTGGGTCTGCAGGCCCACGGCCAGGCGTATGTCCACCGCGCCGTGGGCGCTGTTGGCTGCCGAGCTCAGATAGGGCAGGGGCTGGGGGTCTTCGGGGGGGCGCGTAAAGGCCGTGCGATACGGGGCCAGGGCTTCGAGCGTGACGATCCAGGGCGAGATCGTGGTGGCGAAGTTCTTGGCCAGAAACGGCCCCAGGGGCTGGTATTCCCAGGCCTGTACGTCACGCGCCGACCAGTCGTTGAGCAGGCACAGGCCGAAGATATGGTCCTCGGCGTCTTGCATGCGTATCGGCTGGCCCCAGGGATTGCCAGGGCCTGCGTAGATGCCGAGCTCCAGCTCGTAGTCCAGGCGCGCGCAGGGCTGGAGTGCCGGATCGGCGCCGGGCGCGCGCAACTGGCCCTGGGGGCGGTGGAAATCCACGCCCGAGACGCGCAGGCTGGAGGCGCGGCCGTGGTAGCCGATCGGCACCCACTTGTAGTTCTCCATCAGCGGGTTGTCGGGGCGGAACAGCCGGCCCACGTTGGTGGCGTGATGCACCGAGGTGTAGAAGTCCGTGTAGTCGCCCACGCGCGCGGGCAGCCGGTACTCGGCCTGGTCCTGGGCGATCAGGCCGTCCTGCAGCAAGCGCTGCTCGGCCGCGCCTTCGCGCAGGGCACGCGACAAGGCCAGGCGCAGACCGCTCCAGGCGGCCGGGCCCATGGCCATGAAGGCGTTGAGCTCGCCCTGGCTTGCGGCCTGCAGTGCCGCCTGTTGTGCGCTGCCCAGGGCCTTCAGGTCTGCCGCATGGGCCAGGTCCAGAATCCTGTCGCCAATGGCCACGCCGCCGCGCCAGGGCTCCTGGCTGCCTGCGCGGCGAAATACCGCAAACGGCAGGTTCTGCAGCGGGAAGTCGCAGCCCGCGGCATTCGCTGAGGTCACCCAGCTCACGAGCGCGGGGTCATGGGTTTCGTTCAATTGCATTCAAGTCTCCTCATTGGGGGCAAGATGGTTCCGGCGGCCGCAAGGTCGCCGTCCATATCTTTCAGTGAGCACCACGTACCTGGGTCGCGGTCGCAAGGGCTTGCCCGATCTGCGTGCCCAGGCCACGAGCTCCTGCCTGGTGCAGAGGAGGCCGTGGCAGGCATGCTGGCGGAATATAAGCGATCCATTCATTGCTTTTATCTTGCATGCGGCGGCGGCACGGCCGAAGTTTGGCGGCGAATGCCGAAATCCTGGGTTTGTTGCTGCTGGCGGTGTGCATGACTTTTACACTCCCAGCTTTTTGTACTTCCTGATGGGCGCTGGCGCAGCAGGGTGAGAGGACTGGGAGTGATGCAACAAAAACATGTATGGCAGTTTTTCCGCGCTGGTGCCGTGGACCAGGCGGTTCTGAACACGGGGCAGGACATTGCCCATATACGCGAGCTGGACCAGAAGCTCTGGGTGGCCCTGGCCTGCCCGACGCGGGGCATAGAGTTTGACAGCGCGACGCTGGATCTGATCGACGAGGACAAGGACGGGCGCATTCGTCCGCCTGAGCTCATCGCGACCTGCGAATGGGCGGTGGCGCGCGTGGCCGACCCCCAGGTGCTGGCCGATGGCGGCGATGTGCTGAAGCTGTCGAGCATCAACCAGGCGCATGAAGAGGGCGTCTTGCTGCATGCCGAGGCCCGACGCGTGCTGGCCCTGGCCGGCGAGGCGGATGCCGACGCCATCAGCCTGGAGCAGATGAACCAGCGTCTGGAGTCCCTGGCTGCCATGCGCTTCAACGGCGATGGCATCGTCAGCGCGGCCACGGCCGGCGAAAACCTGGATCTGGCTGCGCTCATAGAGCGCATCGCGGCCGCCTATGGCAGTGTCGAGGGCGTGGATGCCGTGGCCGGCATCGGCCGCGAGCAGGCCCAGGCCTTTTTCGACGATCTGCGTGCCCAGCGCGACTGGCGCAGCCAGATCGTCGAAGGCGGATGCGGCTATGCCACGCGCGAGCAGGCGCTGGCCGCCGCCCAGGCCTTGCAGGCTGTGCAGGCCAAGGGCGATGACTTTTTCACGCGGGCCCGCCTTGTGGCCTTCGATGCCAAGGCCGAGCAGGCCTTGAATCCTTCCGTCGAAGGCTATGCGGCGCTGAGCCAGGGCCTGCTCGGCCATGATGCCGAGCCGATTGCCGCCCTGCCTCTGGCGCCCGTGGCCGAAGGCCGTGCTCTGCCCTTGCTGCATGGCGTGAACCCGGCCTGGGCCGCGGCCCTGGCAGCACTGCGCGAGCAGGCCGTGGCTCCGCTCTGGGGCGAGGAGGTGGTCGAGCTTGACGCCGCGCAATGGGAGCAGCTCAAGGCCCTGCTTGCACCATGCCAGCAATGGCTGGGTGCGCGCCCGGCCTCACCCCTGGGCGAGCTGGAGGTGGCGGAGATTGCGGCCCTGCTGGACAGCGGCCTGGAAGCCGCGCTCATGGACCTGCTGGACCAGGACGAGGGCGAGAGAGAGCATGGCCTGCTCTCGCAGGCGCTGACCAAGCTGATCCGCCTGCAGCGCGATCTGCTGCCCCTGCTCAACAACTTCATCTCCTTTCCCCACTTCTACCGGCGCGAGGGTGCGGCCTTCCAGGCCGGCACCCTGTTTCTCGACGGCCGAAGCTGCGATCTGACGGTGGAGGTGGCCGATGCCGGCGCCCATGCGGCGCTGGCGGGCCTGGCCAAAACCTATCTTGCCTATTGCGACTGCCGACGCGCGGGTGTGAGCCGCACCATCGTGGCGGCGTTCACCGCCGGTGATGTGGATTTTCTGTTCGTGGGCCGCAACGGCGTGTTCTATGACCGCCAGGGGCAGGACTGGGATGCGAGCATCGTCAAGCTCATAGAGAACCCGACCAGCATCGGCCAGGCCTTCTTCTCGCCCTACAAGAAATTCCTGCGCATGATCGAGGAGCAGGTGGCCAAGCGTGCAGCGGCCAAGGAGGAGGTGGTCAGCGCCAACCTTGGCGACAAGGCCGGCAAGCTCGCGAACACCCCGGCCCAGGCCGTGGCAGCCGAGCCGCGCAAGACCGATGTGGGCACGGTGGCGGCTCTGGGCGTGGCCCTGGGCTCGATCAGCGCGGTCCTGGTCGGCATCTTCGGCAAGTTCATCGAGCTCGGGCCCTGGATTCCCGTGGCCTTGCTGGGCATGATTGCCGCAATCTCCGGCCCGAGCATGATGATTGCCTGGCTCAAGCTGCGCCAGCGCAGCCTCGGGCCTATCCTGGATGCCAGCGGCTGGGCCATCAATGGTCGCATGAAGATCAATCTGCCCCTGGGCGAAAGCCTTTCCCAGAGGGCCAAGATACCGGCCGGCGCCAAGCGCAGCGCCAGCGATCCCTATGCACAAGGCCATGGGCTGCGCAACAGCCTGCTGGTGCTTGCGGCCCTGGCCCTGCTTGCAGCGTTGGCCTGGCGCATGCACTGGCTGGACGGCGTGATGGCGCAGGGCTGGCCGCCTCAGGCCGAGGAGGCCGCTGCCGAGGCTGCTGGCGAGCCTTCCGCGCCCTGATGCGCCCTGATGCGCGCAGCCCAGGGCCGGCAGGCTCTGGTGCATGCGCGCAGAAGATCCGCATGGAAAACGCACAGGCTTGTGATCTGGCTGAAATGATCGCGGTGGCCGTCGGGCGACAATAGCGCCATGACCACATCCAAAGCCCCCGCGCACAGACCGGCCCTGTCCACCCATGACACCACGCGCATCGACGACTTGCGCATCAAGGCCGTACGGCCCCTGATCACGCCCGCCTTGCTGCTGGAGTCGCTGCCCGCATCCGAGGCTGCCCAGCAACTCGTGGAGAGCAGCCGTGCGGCGATCTCGCGCGTGCTCCAGGGCCAGGACGACAGGCTGATCGTGGTCGTGGGCCCATGCTCGATACATGATCACGCCCAGGCCATGGACTATGCACGCCAGCTCAAGCAGCAGGCCGATGCGCTGGCGGGCGAGCTGCTCGTCGTGATGCGCGTGTATTTCGAGAAGCCGCGCACCACCGTGGGCTGGAAGGGCTATATCAACGACCCTCACCTGGACGGCAGCTTTGCGATCAACCAGGGCCTGGAGATGGCGCGGGCCCTGCTGCTCGATGTGCTCGACCTGGGCCTGCCCGTGGGCACGGAGTTCCTGGATCTGCTGTCGCCGCAGTTCATCAGCGATCTCGTGAGCTGGGGCGCCATCGGTGCGCGCACCACGGAAAGCCAGAGCCACCGGCAACTGGCCAGCGGCCTGTCCTGTCCTGTGGGCTTCAAGAACGGCACGGACGGCGGCGTCAAGGTCGCAGCCGATGCGATTCTTGCGGCCAGTGCGCCCCATGCCTTCATGGGCATGACCAAGATGGGCCAGTCGGCCATTTTCGAGACGCGCGGCAACCAAGACTGCCATGTGATTCTGCGCGGCGGCAAACAGCCCAATTACAGCGCTGCCGATGTGGATGCGGCCTGCGCACTGCTGGCTGCCAGCGGCCTGCGTGAGCAGGTGATGATCGATGTCTCGCATGCCAACAGCAGCAAGCAGCATGCGCGTCAGATCACGGTCTCCGGTGAAGTCGCGGCGCAGATCGCGGCCGGCGACAAGCGCATCACGGGGCTGATGATCGAAAGCCACCTGGAGGAAGGGCGCCAGGACATCGTCTGCGGGCAGGCGCTCAAGCCGGGCGTTTCGGTCACCGATGCCTGCATCAGCATGGTCCAGACGGTTCCCGTGCTCGAAGAGCTGGCAGCGGCCGTGAAAAAGAGACGAGCGCTCTGACGCATCACCCGGTCTGTGCAGGCCGGGAGGAAAGAATGCATGCTTTGATTTTTGTAGCTTGAAGCGCTTGATGCATAAGCGCTTCAGCCTGAATGGATGCTGATTCTGAACTGCGGCCCAGAAGCCAGGCAAGCGCTGTGCCTAAGCGTTTTTTCGCAGTGGGCGGCTCCCAATGCCTGCTTTCCATGGGTCTGATTTACATATGTAAAAAGAATATTAGTGCAGTATTTTTCAGCGCCATAGAATTTTGCCCCTGACCGGTCTGGCACTGGCCCAGGAGGCATGGTCGCCATCGGTGAACCGGCAGGGCCGGGCATGATGTGATGCCGAAAGATGAAAACCAATGAGGGAGAACAGGTGATGCAACGACGTTCGTGGATGATGGGGGTAGCGGGTCTGGCCTTGGTCTGCTCGGCCGTGCAGGCGGACCAGCTGGGCGATATCCAGAAAAAAGGCGAGCTGGTGGTCGGCGTGCTGGGCACGGACGAGCCCTTGAGCTTCATCGATGCCAAGACCCGCGAACTGGTGGGCTACGACGTGGACCTGGGCCGGGCCGTGGCGCAAAAGCTCGGGGTCAAGCCGGTGTTCAAGCAGATCACGCTGGCTGCGCGCATCCCCGAACTGCAGCAAGGCCATATCGACCTGCTGGCGGCTTCGCTCACGCACAACAAGGAGCGTGAAGCCCAGATCGACTTTTCCCTGACCACCTTCATCACCAGCCAGAAGGTGCTGGTCAAGGCCAGCAGTCCCATCAAGGACGTGCCCGAGCTTGCTGGCAAGCGCGTGGTCACGGCCAAGGGCAGCTCGATGGAGGTGAATATCCGCCGCGCCGTGCCTACGGCCAACGTCATTACCTTCGACACCTCGCCCCAGGCCTTTGTGGCCTTGCAGCAGGGCAAGGCCGTGGGCATCGTGAACGATGACGTGAGCCTGCTGCGCGCCCTGACCCAGCTCGGCGACCAGCGCAAGGAATACAGGCTGCTGCCCACCAAGCTCAGCATCGAGCCCATTGCCCTGGGCATCAAAAAGGGCGAGGCTGGCTTCAAGAAGGCCGTTGACGATACGCTGCGCGAGTTGGAAGCCAATGGCAAGGCCGAAGCCCTGTACGAGCGCTGGTTCGGTCAGCAAAGTGCGTTGAAGATGCCCAAGCGCGACTTCAAGATCGACAGCGACAAGATTGACTAAAGCTGTGCAGCCCCGGTGATCGACGCAAAGCGCTCCTCGGAGCGCTTTGTCGTGAAGGACGGCGGGGCGCAACTGGAAAGCCATGACGACATTTGATGTGCAAATGCTTCTCTCGGGCCAGTACCACGACATGCTGGTGGCTGGCTTCAAGATGTCGCTGCAGTATCTGTTTTTCGCGTTCTGGATTGCATTGCCCCTGGGACTGGTGATTGCCCTGTGCAGGCTGTCGCCATTCAGGTTCTTGCGCTGGCTGGGTGCAGGCTATGTGGAGGTGGTGCGCAGCATTCCGCTGTTGGCCCAGATGCTGTTCTGGTACTTTGGCGTGCCCGAACTGCTGCCCGAGAGCTGGAGGCAGGCCTTGTACGAGGGCCCGGTGGAGTCGATCTGCGCGGTGCTGGCCCTGGGTGTCTATACGGCCGCCTATATGGCCGAGGACATCCGCAGCGGCATACGCGCCGTGCCCGTGGTGCAGATGGAGGCCGCGCGTGCTCTGGGCCTCAATTACATGCGCACCATGCGCCTGGTGATACTGCCCCAGGCCCTGCGCATGACCGTGCCGCCGCTGATCTCGCAAACGCTGAACATGTGGAAGGGCACCTCGATTGCGACCGTGATCGGCGCGGCCGAGATGATGTATCAGGCAGGGCAGGTGGAGAGCGCGAGCTTTCGCAGCTTCGAGGCCTTTGCGTTTGCCAGTGCGGCCTATCTGAGCGTGTCGCTGTGCATTACCGCCGCCGCAAGCTGGTTCCAGCACCGCTATCCGGTGCGCACGATGTGAGGTGGCCATGCTGGAATTGATTCAAACCTATTGGATGTATTTTCTGGTGGGCCAGTATCCGAACGGGCCTCTTGGAGGGCTGGCCCTGACCCTGGTTCTGGCCTCGCTGGGCCTGCTGCTGTCCCTGCCCCTGGGCCTGGTGCTGGGCCTGATGCGTGTCTCGCCCTGGGCCTGGCTGCGTCTGCCGGTCACGGGCCTGATCTATGTGGTGCGCGGCACGCCGCTGCTTATGGTGGTGTTCTGGGCATACTTCTTTCTGCCCAGCGTCACGGGCCACAAGACGGACCAGTTCACCACCATGCTGATCGCGCTGGTGGTGTTCGATGCCGCCTATCTGGCCGAGATTGTGCGGGCCGGCATTCTGGGCCTGCCCAAGGGGCAGATGGAGTGCGCGCGCTCGCTGGGCCTGTCCTATCTCGCGGCCATGGCCACCGTGGTGCTGCCGCAGGCGCTGCGCAATTCGCTGCCTTCGCTCGTGAACCAGTTCATCTCCACGATCAAGGAAACCTCGCTGGGCTACATCATCGGGCTGGCCGAGGTCAGCTTCATCGCCACGCAGATCAACAGCCTGGTCTTTACCAAGCCCGCACAGGTGTTTGCAATCCTGGGCTTGACCTACTTCGTGTTGTGCTTCGGCCTGTCACGGCTTGCATATTGGATTGAGCGGCGCCTGGAGCGCCGCGGTTTGGGCAATCACCAGAAAAAGGTAACCGCATGATCGAACTGCGCAATGTGAACAAGTGGTATGGCGACTATCACGCCCTGGTGGATGTGAGCGAGACCATACCTTCGGGCGAGGTGGTCGTGGTCTGCGGGCCTTCGGGCTCGGGCAAGTCCACGCTGATCCGCACCATGAATCGTCTGGAGGAGATCCAGTCGGGCCAGATCCTGCTCAACGGGCGCGATGTACATGGGCGGGATCAGGATCTGAATGCGCTGCGCGCAGGCATTGGCTTTGTGTTCCAGCAGTTCAATCTGTTTCCGCATCTCACGGTGCTGGAGAACTGCACGCTGGCCGCGATCAAGCTGGGGAAGATGACGCCGGCCCAGGCCAGGGAGCGGGCCATGGCCCTGCTGGAGCGCGTGGGCCTGGCGCACAAGGCCGAGGCCATCCCCAGCCAGCTCTCGGGCGGGCAGCAGCAGCGCGTGGCGATTGCGCGAGCGCTGACGCTGCAGCCGCCGATCCTGCTGCTGGACGAGCCCACAAGCGCGCTCGACCCCGAGATGGTCGGCGAGGTCTTGCTGGTCATGCGCGATCTGGCCAGGGACGGCATGACCATGGTCTGCGTGACCCATGAAATGGGCTTTGCGCGCGAAGTGGCGGACCGCGTGATCTTCATGGACCAGGGCGCGGTGCTGGAGCGGGCCAAGCCCCAGGATTTCTTCACACGCCCCCAGCACCCGCGCACACAGAAGTTCCTGGCCGACATACGCTCGCCGTTCGAGACGAACACTCCCTGAGCCGGGCCGGCGCTAACGACTCCGGCCGGCGTGGCGCTTAGCTGCTGCGATAGCGGCCCTGGTCGTCGCAGGCGATGCGTTGCTGTTCCAGCAACTCGGCCAGATGCTGCTCAATGCTTCTGATCTCTATGTTCCTGGCCCAGGGGCTGTCATAGCCGGCGGGGTAGAGCAGCCCCTGATCGGCGAGCTGGTCCAGGGTTCTGGGTGACTCGCCGAGCTGCTTCAGCAGCTTTTGCTCACGCTCGTCGAGCTTGGCCTCGAAGGCTGCGAGATCGCGCAGGAAAAGCGTTCTGTCGGTATAGACGCCGCGATGGTGGGAGGTGACCCAGATGTTGGCCGGAATATCGGGCAGGCGCTTGAGGGTCCGGCGGAAGTCGCCAAGGCTGGAGGAGGCATCGCCGTAGTAGGGGCCAAAGCCCGTGAGGTCGATGTCGCCGATGAAGGCAATGCCTTCGGGCTCGATGAGCAGGACCGTGTGGCCTGCCGTATGGCCGGGCATGTGAAAGGCTCGCACCCGGGTCTGGCCCAGATCCCAGACTGCTGCGTCTGCATAGCCCTGGGCATCGGGACGCGGGGCATAGAAGAACTCTTGCTGGAGCTTGGTCAGCACCTGTGCGGCCAACTCTCCATCCTCCATGCCGATGGCTTTCAGCAGCCCACCCCAGCTGCGTACGGCCTGCAGGTCGGCCTCGTGCACATGCACCTGGGCTTGGGGCAGGCGGTGCAGACCGGCCATGTGGTCTTCGTGCACGTGACCCATGAGCACCAGCTCCGTGGCATCGAACTCGGCCCCTATGTGGTTGGAAACCAGGGGCGTATCAAAGGCGGCAAGCGTGTCCGAGCCCCGTATCAGCACCTGATTGCCGTCGGGGTATTTGCCGCTCTTGGCACCGAAGAAGACGCTGGCGCGGCCGAAGTCCAGGCGCTGTACGGGGGCTGCTGCATGGCTCATGGGAAATTCTTTCTGATGTTCTTGGCCGCAGGCGGATCTGCGGGGCATGCGGGCATCGCATTCAGGACGGCGTTGTCGCATGAATCTAGTTTGCAAGATAGCTCACAGGGGTCTCCCAGGCGTCAGTGCATGGGGTCGTGTAAACCCTAGTGCAACAAGTTGCATAAGTTTGCAAAATATATGCAACTTGTTGCGCAACTCTACTCGGATCCCCATGAAAGACGCAGTCCCTACCGCACAAAACAGCTTCTGGCCCAGAGCCTTGCCGCCCCAAATTCCGGTTCCAGAAGGCTCGCTGTGGCTGAACCTGGAAATCTCCGCCAGGCGCTACCCGAACAAGCCGGCCTATGTGTTCTTCGGCAAGCCCATGAGCTACGGGCAACTGCATGCCCAGGCCATGCAGCTGTCGCGGAATCTGCGTGCCAGGGGTTTTGAAAAGGGTGACCGGTTCTGCCTTTACATGCAAAACAGCCCGGCATTTGCACTGATCTTTTATGCGGTGCTGCGCCTGGGCGGCGTGGTCGTGCCCGTCAACCCCATGTGCAAGGCCGAGGAGTTGGCCTACTTCGTGAAGGACTCGGGCAGCAAGCTGGTGTTTTGCGCGGCCGATCTGCTGCCCATTGCCCGCCAGGCCCAGCAGGACAGCGCCCAGGCAGGCCATGCGCTGGAACTCGTGGGCTGCAGCTATGCAAGCTTCATGGCCGCCAGGGACGAGCTGGCCGAGGACGAAAGGCCGAGCGCCGAGGTCTATGACTGGCTGCATGCACGGCCACAGCAGGAACTGGCTGATCTGCAGCTCGTGGACATGATTGGCGAAGGCCTGCAGGCCGGACCCGATCCCGAAGAGGCCGTGGCCGACGATCTGGCGCTGATTGCCTACACCTCGGGGACCACGGGCTTTCCCAAGGGCTGCATGCACACCCATCGCAGTCTGATGGGCAATGCCATCCTGGGTTACTGGAACAACACCACGGCCGGCGTGATCAGTCTGGCCTCGGTGCCCATGTTCCATATCACCGGGCTGCTCTACTACGTGCTGGTGAATGTGTTCATCGGCACGACGACCCTGCTCATCAACCGCTGGGACAAGCGGCTGGCCTCCGGCCTGATCAAGAAGTACGGCGTCACGCACTGGACCTGCATTCCCACCATGGTGGCCGACATCATGGGTGACGACTCCTACAAGGACTTCGGCTTTCAGCAGCTCCGGTACCTCAGCGGCGGCGGCACCGGCATGCCCAAGGCCCTGGCCGACAGGCTGCTCGACGAGTTCGGTCTGGACTTCGTCGAAGGCTATGGACTGACCGAGACCGTGGCCTCCACTCATGTGAATCCGCCACAACGCCCCAAGCACCAGTGCCTGGGGATTCCGATCTCGGGCGTGACTTCGCTGGTCATGGACCAGGACAGCCAGCAGCCTCTGGGTGCGAACGAGATCGGCGAGATCGTGATCGACTCGCCCACAGTGTTCAAGGGCTACTGGAACAAGCCCCAGGACTATGAGGACAGCTTTGTGAGCATCGGCGGGCGGCGCTTTTTCAAGACTGGCGATATAGGTTATTTCGATGAGGAAGGCTATTTTTTCCTCACCGACCGCTCCAAGCGCATGATCAATTCCAGCGGTTTCAAGGTCTGGCCTACCGAGGTGGAGTCCCTGTTCTACAAGAACGAAAAGATCAAGGAAGTCTGCGTCATCGCCATCAAGGACGCCTACCGGGGCGAGTCAGCCAAGGCCATCATCGTGCTCAAGCCCTCGGCCCGGGGAACGACCACGGCCGAGGAAGTCCGCGACTGGGCGCGCGGCCATATGGCGGCCTACAAGGTGCCCAAGCACATTGAATTCACCGAAGCCCTGCCCAAGTCGGGCTCGGGAAAGATTCTCTGGCGCCAGCTGCAGGAAGCGGCCAATCCAGAAGACACACCAGCCGACTGAACGCCCATGTCTCTTGCCTACGCCATTCTCACCGCCTTGACGGAAGAGCCGAGCACGGGAGCCGAGCTGCTCAAGCGCTTCGACAAATCCATTGGCTACTTCTGGAACTGTACCCACCAGCAAATCTACCGCGAGCTCAAGCAGCTGGAGAGCAAAGGACTGGTGACCTCGGAGACTTCGGCCCAGAAGTCCAGCAGCTTCGTCTACAGGATAGAGCCCAAGGGCAGAGCGGAGCTCAAGCAGTGGATAGAGGACGACAAGAACCACTCCGTGATCCGGGATCCGTTTCTTGTGAAGGTCCGCGCCCTGTCGAACTTCGATGAGCTGTGCCCCGAGCGAATCATCCGGGAAAAGAAGCAGCACCATGAAGAAAAGCTCAGAACCTACGAGCAGATCGGCAAGCGGTCGTTTCCAGATCCTTTGAACCGCAGCCAGCTGATCAAGAAGATGGTGCTGGATGCGGGCATTCGCCGCGAAAAAGCCTATATCGAGTGGTGCGAGGAATGCCTGCAGATCCTGGCCTCGCTGGACTCAAAGGCATAGCGCCCACCCGTCAACAACCCAAGCCCCCCCCCGGAGACATTGCATGAATACCCAACAGAAAATCCAGGCCAGCCTGGAGACATGGCATGACATCTTGGCGCGCAACGCCATGGAAGAGCTGGACCCCATCCTCTCGGACAAGATCGTCTTTCGCTCGCCCGTGGCCCACAACCCCTATCCGGGGCGTGCGGCGATCAAGCTGGTGCTCAAGACCGTGAACACGGTGTTCAAGGACTTCGAATACCACCGCACGCTGTTCACCGAAGACGGCATGAGCGTGGTGCTGGAATTCAGCGCCAACGTCGATGACAAGCGCGTCAAGGGCATCGATTTTCTGCGCTTCGACGCCGAGGGAAAGATCGAGGAATTCGAGGTCATGATGCGCCCGCTCTCCGGCCTCAATGCGCTGGCCAGGAACATGGGCGAGAAGCTGGCGCCCTTCATGGATCAGCTGACGCAAAAGTAGCCGCCCCAAATCACCTCCAGGCTTTCGGCCGGCCTGCTCGCCCAGGTCGCCCCGACCTTTTCCAAAACAAGTTTCCGCACCCTGCATTTATCCATCATGAAGACACGCATTACAGAACTGTTCGGCATCGAGTACCCCATTGTCCAGGGCGGCATGCACTATGTCGGCCTGGCCGAGCTTTCCTCGGCCGTCTCGAATGCCGGCGGCCTGGGCCTTTTGACGGCTCTGACCCAGCCCTCGCCTGCAGCCCTGGCCGAAGAAATCGCCCGCTGCCGCACGATGACGGACAAGCCCTTTGGCGTGAACCTCACCTTTTTGCCAGCGCGCACGCCGCCCGACTATGCGGGCTATATACGCTCCATCATCGACGGCGGCATCAAGGTCGTCGAGACTGCGGGCAACAACCCCGCACAGTGGCTGCCCATGCTCAAGGAGGCCGGCATCAAGGTCATGCACAAGTGCACCTCCATACGCCATGCGCTCAAGGCGCAGAGCATTGGCTGCGATGCCATCAGCGTGGACGGCTTTGAATGCGGCGGCCACCCGGGCGAGGACGATATTCCCAACTTCATCCTGCTGCCCCTGGCCGCCGAGCAGTTGAGCGTGCCCTTCATTGCTTCGGGTGGCATGGCCGACGGCCGCTCCCTCATCGCTGCCCTGGCCCTGGGTGCGGACGGCATCAACATGGGGACCCGTTTTCTGGCCACCAAGGAAGCTCCGGTGCACGAAAACGTCAAGCAAGCCATCTTGAAGGCCACGGAACTCGACACGCGCCTGGTCATGAAGCCGCTGCGCAACACCGAGCGCGTGCTGGTCAACAAGGGCGTCGAGCGCCTGCTGCAAAAGGAAAAAGAGCTGGGCGCGGCAATCACCTTCAACGACATCCTGGACGAAGTCGGCGGCGTTTATCCCAAGGTCATGGTGGATGGCGATGTGGAGGTTGGCGCCTGGTCCTGCGGCCTGGTCGCAGGGCTGATACATGACATCCCCACGGTCCAGGAGCTCATGACGCGCATTCTCAGCGAGGCCAACGAGCTCGTGGGCAAGCGTCTGCCCCAGGCCATGCAGGCCAGCGCATAAGCAGCCCTGCAAGCTGCAAGAAATACAACAAGGAGACAAAAATGAGCGCCATAAAAATCGTGCGCGGCCTGGCCCTGCTCTCGGCGGCTGGTGCCCTGTGCCTGTCCGCCGCGGCCAAGGACGAGGCCGAAGCCCTCAAGCTCAAAAGCCTGCGCATCGTCGTGCCCCTGCCTGCGGGCTCGGCTCCCGATGTGCTTGCGAGGAGGATGTCCGAGAACCTGGGCAAGTCGCTCAAGATCCCCGTGATCGTGGAGAACAAGCCTGGCTTCTCGGGCTTCATCGGCGGGCAGGAGGTGCTGCGCTCCCCGGCCGATGGCAGCAGCCTGTACATGGCCATCTCCTCTTTCGTCGTCATCACGCCCCAGACCTATTCCAAGACTCCCTATGACCCCGTGCGCGACTTCAGGCCGCTGGTGCAGATAGGCCGCACCTCCCTGGCCCTGGCAGTCTCTACATCCGGCAGGTTCTCCAGCCTGGACAGCTATGTGGGCGAGGCGCGCAAGAACCCCGAGTTGGTCTCCTTCGGCTCTTTCGGAAACGGCACGGCAGCGCACTTGCTGGGCGAGGAGTTCATGCGCATGGGCAAGATCCGGCTGCGCCACGTGCCCTACAAGCAATCGGCAACGCCCGATGTCATCGGTGGACACTTGGACGCCACGATCACCGACGTGGGCTCGCTCACGCCGTTCATTGGCGATCCGCCCAAGCTCAGGGTTCTGGCTGTCACCGGCGACAAGCGCAACAGCCTGCTGCCCGATGTCCCCACGTTTGCCGAGCAGGGCTATGGCTCGGTGAGCAAGATGACCGGCTGGCTGGGCATATTCGCGCCCAAGGCCGTACCCGCCGCCGTGGCCGACAAGCTGTCGCAGGCCATTGTCCAGGCCACGGAGTCGGTCCAGTACCGGGCCTCCATGGCCATGCTGGGCTACCAGTACACAGGCATCCAGGGGGCTCAGTTCTCGGACATCGTGAATGCCGATTACAAGCGCTGGGGCGACACCATCCAGGCCATAGGCGGCATTCGGCTGGACTGAAGAGGCTTTCAGGCCGCACTTCACGGTGCAGGCACTTTTCTTTCATCACTATTTGGGATCACCATGGCAAATAACGAAGTTCTCTACGCAGTCGATGGACATGTGGCCACGATTACGCTCAACCGGCCCGAGCGCCTCAACGCGATCACGCGCACCATGCTGGATACGCTGGGCGAGCGTCTGCTGCAGGCCAACCAGGATCCGCAGGTGCGCGCCATCGTGCTGACTGGCGCTGGCAAGGCCTTTTGCGTAGGGCTGGACATTCAGGATGCCCTGAGCGGCGACAGCATCGGTTCGGAGAAGTCCAACAACAACGTGCATGTGAACCTCGACCTGAGGATTGCGCCGCCCACGGTGCTGCACAACCTCGACAAGCCCTGCATCTGCCTGCTCAATGGCTCGGCCGCAGGCTATGGCATGGATTTGGCCCTGGGCTGCGACATGCGCATCATGAGCCACGAGGCCAAGCTGTCCCCGGCCTTCGTCAAGCGCGGCGTGGTGCCCGAGTCGGGTGGCACCTGGTATCTGCCGCGCATGCTGGGCTGGTCCAAGGCTGCCCAGGTGATCTTTACGGGCAAGAACCTCGATCTGCAGCAAAGCCTGGAGCTGGGGCTGGCCGACTATGGCTTTTCCAACGAAGAGGAAAAGGTACAGGCCATGTCCGTGGTCGACGACATCTGCGCGAATGCCCCCCTGGCCGTGCAAAGCGCCAAGCGCCTGATGCGTATGGGCCTGTCCGAACGCTTTGACGACCACGTGCACCATGTGTTTTTGCAGTTCGTGCAACTGGCCAGAACCCAGGACTTTCAGGAAGGCATGCGCTCCTTCCTGGAAAAGCGTCCTGCCCGCTTTACGGGCCAATGAAAATACCAGGAGACAATCATGATTCATAAAGTCCGACGCAGCCTGCTGGCTCTCGCCGCCGGCCTGGTGGCTGCAGGCGCAGCCCAGGCCAGCGACTATCCCAGCCGCCCCATCACCCTGATCGTGCCTTTCTCCCCTGGTGGCGTGACCGACGTGATTGCGAGAGCCATGGGCAAAAGCATTGCTGCCCAGCTCAAGCAGCCTGTGGTGATAGAGAACAAGCCCGGTGTGGCCGGCTCCATGGGGGTGGTCGACATGAAGAGCGCCAAGCCCGATGGCTACCGGCTGGCGCTGACGCCCATCTCCATCTTCCGCCAGCCCTATATACAAAAGACCAACTACCACCCCATAGACGATGTGACCTACATCGCCACCTATATGACCTACGACTTCATCGTCGCGGTCAATGCCTCGTCGCCCTACAAGAGCCTCGCGGATCTGGTGAACCAGGCCAAGAGCAAGCCCGGCAGCGTGAGCTATGGAACGCCTGGCAAATACGCGGCCCACCACATCACCATGGCCATGCTCTCCAAGAAGTCCGGTGCCGAGTTCAACCACATCCCCTTCAAGGGAGATACCGAGTCGATCAATGCACTCATGGCCGGGCATATCGATTCCATCGTGGCCTCCAACACCCTGGTTCCCTATCTGAACTCGGGCAAGATCCGGGCCCTGGCCACGGCAGCGAATGAAAAAGCCGGCGACTTCAAGTCCATTCCCACGCTGCACGATGCAGGCTATGGCTTCGACATGCCTTCGCCCGTGGGCATAGCGGGGCCCAAGAATCTGCCTGCGGACATCGTGAACAAGCTCGATACCGCGATCAGAAATGCCCAGCAGGATCCGGAGTTCAAGAAGGTTCTGGCCAACTACTCGGTGCGCGGCCACTACTTCGGCCCCAAGGAGTACACGGAGTTTGCGATCGCCAGTTTTCGCAATGAGGAGAGCCTGTTGAAGGAGTTGCAGCTGGACTGAGCCGGCTTCCGATCCGACTTTTCCCAAAGCGGCCGCAGGCCGCTTTCGCGTTTCTGGGCTGGCGTAGTCCAGGGCTGCGCGGAGCGTTGGGCCAAAATTGCTGCGTCGCCGGTCTTATACTGCGCCCGCATTGGAGGATGGCTGGCAGGCCCGCGCTGGAGCGGATCTCGGCATGCTCCGTCATGCAGCAAGTGCCAGCGGCTTGGGCCGGGCGGGTGACATGAGGGCAGGGCGCACGGCTTTTGCTCTCGCACAATGCTTCAACGATTTTCTGGAGTGCAAGATCGTCCTTAATCCTGAGTGCCAGAGTTCTGTCCTGAGTCCTGAATGCGTGACAACACCATGAGCGCCGCCAGCCTGCACTTCGCGCTGCAGCGCCGCCGCCTGCGCTACTGGCTGCTGGCCCTGCTGGTTCTGCTGGCCATTTCGCTGACGCTGGCCATCACCCTGGGGCCTGTGCGCATCGCACCGCAACAGGCCTGGCATATTGCCGCCCAGGAGATCGGCCTGCGGCTGGGCCTGGAGCTTGCGCCCGGTGACTGGAGTGTGTCCCAGCAGCAAATCGTCTGGCGCATACGGCTGCCGCGCGTGCTGCTGGCGGCACTGGCCGGGGCCGGTCTGGCGCTGGTGGGCGTGGCCATGCAGGCCATGGTGCGCAACCCGCTGGCCGATCCCTATTTGCTGGGCGTGTCTTCGGGCGCTTCGGTGGGGGCGGTCGCGGTGCTGGCCTTTGGCGTGCTGGCATTTGCGGGCAGCCTGGCCTTGCCGCTGGGGGCGTTTGCAGGGGCCTTGACGGCTTGCACAGCGGTCTATCTGCTGGCCCATGTCCAGGGCCAGTTGCTGGCCTCGCGCCTGATTCTGGGCGGAGTGGCCGTGGCCTATTGTCTGGGTGGTGTCACCAGCCTGATGGTGCTGACCTCGGACCAGCGCGAGCTGGCCAACGCCGTGCTGACCTGGACCTTGGGCAGCCTGGCCGGCACACGCTGGGATGAACTGGGCCTGCCTGCAGCCCTGCTGCTGCTGGGCATGGGCTTGCTGCTGGGCCAGGCGCGCTCCCTCAATGCCTTGCTGGCCGGGGAGGAAAGCGCGGCCACGCTGGGTGTGGACACCACGCGCACGCGGCGCTGGTTGTTTGTGCTGGTCTCCATGGTCACCGGGGTGCTGGTGGCGCTCACCGGCCCCATTGGTTTTGTCGGTCTCATGGTGCCCCATACCACGCGCATGCTGGTGGGTGCCGAGCACCGGCGCGTGCTGCCGGTGGCTGCGATGCTGGGGGCCATCTTTCTGGTCTGGGTGGATGTGGTTTCACGCATCAGCTTTGCGCCGGCCGAGGTGCCGGTGGGCGTCATCACCTCGTTGCTGGGCGGGCCGTTTTTTGTCTGGATGCTGTGCCGCAAGAACAGCAGCAAAGGTCTGGGCCTGTGAATACGTTCTTAGACATGCAACTGCAGGCCCGGGGCTTGCACTGGCAGGCGGCTGCGGCCCATATCGTGCGCGATGTCAGCCTGCATGTGGGCAGGGGCGAATTCGTGGGCCTGTTGGGCCCCAACGGCAGCGGCAAATCCACGCTGCTGCGCATGATCTACCGCATCCTCCAACCCGCCGCTGGCAGCGTGCTGCAGCAGGGCCGTGATGTCTGGCGCAGCAGTGCCCGCGAGAATGCGCGCGCCATGGCTGTGCTGGCCCAGGAGAACGGCAGCGAGTTCGCCCTCAGCGTGCAGGACGTGGTGTTGATGGGGCGCATCCCCCACCAGGCTGCATGGGCGCGCGACAGCCAGGAGGATTTGGACATCGTGGCGCAGGCCTTGCAGCGCGTGGATGCGCAGAATCTCGCCCAGCGCATGTTTTCCACGCTCTCTGGCGGGGAAAAACAGCGTGTGCTGATGGCCCGCGCCCTGGCCCAGCAGGCGCCCATGCTGGTGCTGGATGAGCCCACCAACCACCTGGATGTGCGCCACCAGTTCGAGCTGATGAACCTGATACGCAGCCTGGGCCTGACCACGCTGGCCGCGCTGCACGAGTTGCAGATGGCGGCACATTACTGCGACCGCCTCTACCTGCTGCAAGGCGGCGCCCTGGTGGCCCAGGGCACACCGACCCAGGTGCTGACGGAAGAGACCATTGCCCAGGTCTACGGCGTGCGCGCCCTGGTCAGCACCAGCGCGCGCACGGGCAAGCTCTTGATCGAGTATCTGCCGCAAGAGATGCTGTAGCCGCTGCTTTCGCCGGCCCTGGTAATCACCCGTGCCTGCCACGGTTGACCCGGCAGGCTGGGGGCTTGGCTGATAGACTCCTTCCCCGTGCCTTGGAGATACTCCGAGAGGCACATTGTTTCGGCAGGTGCTTGCTTTGCAGCAAGTGAAACGGGAACAAGGTCCGGTTGGAGAACATGTTCTGCAACCGCCATGCCTTGGCTGCCCCCGCAACGGTATGCAGGAAAAACACCCCATGCAAGTCGCTTCACGCGCTTGCGGCCACTGGGTCGGCTCGCTCACAAAACATCTGTGCGAGCCACCCGGGAAGGTCGGGGAGAGAAGGTGCAGTGATGCGCTGCCTGTGAGCCCGGAGACCGGCCTGTCGAAACGCCACACCGTGCCGTCGCCCTGCGACTGGCGCTTGCTACAACTGTCTGCGGGGTGCGGATGGCGGCCGGAATCTCAGAGCGCATTGCCGTCCCCGGCGAAGCCTTGGTCTGCGCAGCTTTCCCATCAGGCGGTTCCAGCCTTTTTTGAAATGCGCAATACACCAGCTCTTCCTGCCGCCTCCACGGCTTCCGGCAAAAAACCTCCTTTTTCTCTCCGTTCCAGCAGCGCTGCGCTGCAAGTGGCGCTGCTGTGGCCGGCTGCCGTGCTGGCCCAGCCAACCCTGCCCGAAGTCACGGTGCAGGAGGCCCGCCAGGCCGAAGCGCCCCTGGACACCAACCGCCCCGCCACATCGGCCTCGCATGTGGATGTGCGCGTGCTGGACCTGCCCGCCAGCGTCAGCGGCGTATCGGCCGAGCAAATCGATGAGCGTGCCGACCGGGGTGCTGTGGATGCGGTCACCCGCACCGTGGGCCTGACGGCTGCAGGCTCGCCGGGCAATGGCGGGCTGTCGTTTGCCAGCCGCGGCTTTTACGGCGTGAACTCGGTGGGCGTGGCCGAGGACGGCATCACCCAGGGCGTGGGCTCGGGCACGGTGAACTATCCCTCGGACACCTGGGGCTATGAGCGCTTTGACGTGCTGCGTGGCCCGGCCTCGTTGATGTATGGCAGTGGCACCATGGGCGCCACGGTCAATGCCATCCGCAAGCAACCCAGCCGCGAACGCTCCACCGAGCTCATGCTCACCGGCGGCAACCACGGCACGGCGCGTGTGGGCCTGGGCAGTACCGGAGCCCTCAGCGAGACCCTGAGCTACCGCGTGGATGCCTATGGCAGCAGCAGCGATGGCGCCCGCCCCTTTGACGACAGCAAGAGTGCCAAGCTGATGAGCGCGCTGCGCTGGCAGCCGCGCAGCGATCTCACCTTCGATCTGACGGCCGACATCAGCAACCAGAATCCATCGCGCTACTACGGCACGCCGGTGGTGGATGGCCGTCTGGCGCGCGAGTTGAAGAACCAGGGCTACAACTCCGAGGACAGCGACATCCACTACCGTGACCGGCGTTTCAAGGCCAAGGCCAGCTGGCAGGTCAACGAGGCCTTGAGCGTGCGCAACGAGATTTACCACTTCAGTTCCGACCGCCACTGGAAGAACATCGAAGCCTATGACTACAAGCCAGCAACAGGCAAAGTCACTCTTGCGGACTATCTGGAGATAGGCCATGCCCTGCAGCAAAACGGCAACCGCATGGCACTGGACTGGAAGGCGGGTGCCCACCAGGTGGCTGTGGGCTGGGATGTCTCCCACACCAACTTCAGCAATACCAGCAACTCTCCATACACTACCACCAGCATTGATGTGCCGGCCTTTGACCCGGGATCCGCTCCCTGGCGCAGCGCCAATCCTTATCAGCCGAAGATGGACTCCACGCTGCGCCAGAACGCGCTGTTTATCGAGGATGCCTGGAAGATCCATCCGCAATGGCTGTTGATGGGGGGCATACGCCGCGACTGGTACGAGTTCTCGCGCCAGGAACTGGTCTCTCCCAATACGGGGTTTGACAAAAACCTGAACGGCACCTCATGGCGCCTGGGTGCCACCTACAAGCTGAACGAAGCGTCCAGCGTCTATGCGCAAATGAGCACCGGCCATGACCCGGTCACCAGCCTGTTGTCTCTCGCGTCATCGCAGACGGGCTATACCCTGAGCAAGGGCCGCCAGCAGGAGCTGGGCTTCAAGCAGCAGCTGGCCGCAGGCCGTGGTGAGTGGACGGCAGCGCTGTTCCAGATCACCAAGAACGACATCATCACGCGCGACCCGAACAACTCGGCCCTGTCGATTCAGGGCGGAAAGCAGTCCTCGAATGGGCTGGAGCTGGCGGGCGCCTTCAATGTGACCCCGGCCTTCCGCCTGGAAGCCAATGCCGCCTATACACGCGCCAAGTTTGACGAGCTGATCGAGGCAGGAGGCGCCAACCGTGCCGGCAACCGCCCCTCCAATGTGCCCAAGGTCACGGCCAATCTGTGGGGCCATTACCGCATGGGCGACTGGCGTGCCTCGCTGGGCCTGCGCCATGTGGGCCAGCGCTTTGGCGACAACGCCAACAGCGACGCCAAGCGCCTGCCTGCCTACACCCTGGTGGATGCAGTGGTGCGCTGGAATGTGAACCCCAAGACCACCGTGAGCCTGATTGGCCGCAATCTGACCAACCGCGTCTATGCCACCTCGGCCTACAACACCCAGTGGATTCTGGGCAGCAGCCGCAGCGTGGAGCTGATGGCGCAGATGCGCTTTTGATGGCCATGCGCAGATTGCTGCTTCGCGCCTGCATGCTGCCGCTGGCTTTGCTGGCGGCAGGCTGTGGCGAGCACAAAACGCCGCAGCCTGCAGCAGAGCAGGCCCATGCCCGGGAGCATGCGCCTGCCGTGGTCATCGATGTGTGCGGCCAGCCCACACGCTATGACCGCGTGCCCCAGCGCGCCGTCACACATGACGTGAACATTGCCGAGATGTTTCTGTTCCTCGGGCTGGGTGACAAGCTGGTGGGCTATGGCGGCATCTCGTCGCACAAAGCCATCAGCCCACAGCTTGCACCCTGGCTTGCACGGGTGCCCAATCTGTCGGCACAGGGCATGAATATGGAGAGCCTGCTGGGTGCGAACGCCGACTTTGTCTTTGCAGGGTGGAGCTACGGATTTCGCCCCGGCGGCATCACCCCCGAGCGCCTGGCCGAACATGGGGTGGCGTCCTATGTGCTGTCCGAGTCCTGCATCCATGTGCAACAGCGCGAGCGTGTGGCGCTGGACGATGGTTTCAAAGACATGGAGAACGTGGCCCGCATCTTTGGCATCGGGCCGCAGGCCGAGGCGTGCCTGGCGCCGCTGCGTGCAGCGTTGCAGCAGCTGAGGCAGCAAATGCAGGGCGTGGTAGATCGCCCCCGCGTCTTTGTGTTTGACAGCGGCGAAAAAATCCCCACCACCGTGGGCCGCTTCGGCATGCCCCAGGCCATGATGGATGAGGCCGGTGCCACCAATATTTTTGCCGACCTGGCCAAGAACTGGCCCAAGGGCAACTGGGAAGATGTGATCGACCGCGACCCCGAGTGGATCATCATCGTCGACTACGGCACGCCCAATGCGCAGGGGAAAATTGATTTTCTGCTGCAGAAAAAAGAGCTGGAAGCGGTGAGTGCGATTCGCCATCGCCGGTTTTTTGTGATGAGCTATGCCGAGGCCACGCCCGGCCCACGCAATGTGGAGACGGCGCAGCGGCTGGCTGCGGCCCTGCATCCCGAGCGAAAGATCGGCGTCAATGCGGTGGAGTTCCAGCAGGAGGCCCTGCATTGAACACCACCGCAAGCGCTTCGCATGCGCTGGCCGTCATCCTGCTCGGACGGGGGGCGGTCTATGCCGCCAGCGAGGCGGAACTGGCCCAGCTGGCAGCGCATGTACATGCCCGTTTGCAGGCCGAAACACAGGCACAGGGCATGGCGCCGGCCTGGACGCAGATCGTGGTGCAGCCTGCCTTTGTGGACCGTTACCAGCCGGCCTTGCCCGAGGCTCTGGACGCCTGCCAGGCCGCGCACACCGTGGTCATCGTGCCGGTCATGGTGCCCGATGAGCCCGCGCTGCGCCGCTGGATGCACAAGCTCATCATGCGCTGGAGTGCAAGGCGTGGTGCGCATGCCAACACCCCCAGGCTGATTTTTGCGCCCCCGCTGCCCGAGGCCCCGCAACTGGCCGAGACGCTGGCTGGCACGGTGCGGCAGCTGCTGGCGGCGCCCGATACGGCCGATGTGCCCGCCGTGGTGGGAGATGATGCCTGGGAGCATGACCCCAAGGGCTGGTCCAGCGTGCCCGCGCACAGCCACCATGTGCTGTGGTGCATGGGGCCGCGCTGTGCGGCCAAGGGCGCGGTGCAGCTGTGGCCCGAACTGGCGCGCGTGGTGCGCGAGAATCCACCGCTGAAAAAGCGCCTCATGCTGCTGCAGACCAGCTGCCAATATCCCTGCAACCACGGCCCGCTGATGATCGTCTATCCCGAGGGCGCATGGTATGGGCCCGTGCAGGATGCCGGCGAGATGCAGGCCGTGCTCAGCCGCCATGTGCTGGATGGTGAGGTGGATAGCGTGCTGTGCGTGCATGGCCGGCCGGCCCTGCCTGCAAAGGCCGAATCCTCTTGCCCAGCGCCTTCCCCGCTGCTTCCCCCGATTCCTCGCGAAACCTCTTCAGGAGCTTGACCCATGCAAACCACCAAAATCCCCGCCACCATCGTCACCGGCTTTCTCGGCAGCGGCAAGACCACGCTGATGCGCCACATCCTGGAGCAGGCCCAGGGGCTGCGCGTGGCCGTCATCGTCAACGAGTTTGGCGAGCTGGGCATTGATGGCGAAATCCTCAAGACCTGCGCCATAGGCTGCGCCGAAGAGGGCGCCGAGCCCGGCCAGATCTACGAGCTGGCCAATGGCTGCATGTGCTGCACGGTGCAGGAAGAGTTCTTCCCGGTGATGAAGGCCCTGGCCGAGCGCCGCAATGACATCGATGTGCTGTTGATCGAAACCAGCGGTCTGGCTCTGCCCAAGCCCCTGGTCCAGGCCTTCCAGTGGCCTGAGATTGCCAGCGTGTTCACCGTGGATTCCGTGGTCACCGTGGTCGATACGCCCGCCGCTGCGGCCGGCCAGTTTGCCCATGACCCCCAGGCCGTGGACGCCCAGCGCAAGGACGACCCGAACCTGGACCACGACGCCAGCCTGCACGAGCTGTTCGAAGACCAGCTCTCGGCCGCCGACCTGGTGGTACTGTCCAAGGCCGACCTGGTCACACCCGAGCAACTGGCCCAGGTGCGCGCCATGGTGGCCGAAGAGGTGCCGGCCGAAGTCAAGATGATCGAAGCCGTGCAGGGCAGCGTGCCGCTGTCGGTGCTGCTGGGCCAGCAGCGCGCGGCCGAGCAGCACATCGATGCGCGTCACTCCAACCACGACCACGATGAAGACCATGACCACGATGAGTTTGATTCGCTCTTCATCGACCTGGGCGCCGTGGACCGCGACCGTTTGATGCAGGCGCTGCAAGCCATTGTGCAAAAGCACGCGGTGCTGCGCGTCAAAGGCTTTGTGGCCCTGCCGGGCAAGAAGATGCGCCTGCTGGTGCAGGGCGTGGGCCGCCGCTTTGACGCCTACTTCGACCGCGCCTGGCGCGAGGATGAGAAGGCCGCAACGCGGCTGGTGTTTATCGGCAAGGGCTTGAATGCCGAGGTGCTGCAGCAGGAGTTGCATACAGCGCTGGCTTGATTGCCCAGGGCCTCACCCCAACCCTTTCCCGCAAGCGGGAGAGGGGGCAAGACAGTGTGGGCTGGCTCCACCGCCTCAAGCGGGAGAAGGTTTTTTACTCCCTCTCCCGCCTGGGCGGGAGAGGGCAGGGGTGAGGGTGGGCACGGCCCATGCACACACTCTCACAAGGAAAATCGCCCTCTAGCCCTTATCCATTCAGCGTAATCAGCTCTTATTATTGAAGCATGCACCTGCTCAGCACCCGCCCCGGTGGCTTTGTCGAAGACGACAGCATCATCACCCGCCTCGATCAAACCCCGGCAGAGATTGTGGTGCTGAGTTCGGCCGACACCACGCTGTCCCTGCTGGCCGATGCCTACCGGATCTGGCAGCAGGCCGAACCTGACGCTCCTTCGCTGCGCCTGGCCAATCTGTTGCATCTGCGCCAGAACGCCTCGCTGGATTTGTACATCGATGAGGTGTTGCAGCATGCCAAGACCGTCATCGTCGACCACCTGGGCGCCGAGTCGGCCTGGCCCTATGGCATAGAGCAGCTGCGCAAGCTGGCCCTGCAAAAAGGCCAGAAGCTGGCGCTGTTCTCGGGCGACAGCCAGGAAGATGCGGAGCTGCTGGCCAGGGGCACGCTGGCGCCCGAGCACAGCCGGGCGCTGTGGCAATACCTGCGCGCGGGTGGCCTGGGCAATGCGCGCGAATTTTTGCGCATGGCCGCGGCCTGGGGCCTGGGCCGGGCGGAGCAGGGCGCACCCGTGCGCCTGCTGCCGCCGGTGGCCGTGCATGTGCCGCTGGATTGGGTGCAAGGCGGGGTACAAGGCGGCGCCACGCACCTTCCGGGCCTGGACGATTTGCAGGCCCGCTGGACGCCGGGCGCGCCGGTGGTGATGCTGGTCTTCTATCGCTCGCATCTGCTGGCCGCCAACACCGAGGCCTTTGATGCCATGGCCCAGGCCTTGCTGGAGCAGGGCTTGAACCCGCTGCCGCTGGCGCTGGAGTCGCTCAAGGACGCGCTGTGCCTGCAGACGCTGCGCACGCTGTGCACGGCCCACCAGGTGCAGCTCATCCTCAACACCACGGCGTTTGCGGCCCTGGGCGAGCATGCCCGGGCAGGTGTGGCAGAAGGTGTGGCAGGGGGCGAGATCGACACCCTGGCCGGTGATATTCCCGTGCTGCAGGTGATTGCCAGCGGCAGCAACCGCGAGGACTGGATCGCCGACACCCAGGGCCTGCGCCCGCGTGATATCGCCATGCAGGTGGTGCTGCCCGAAATGGACGGCCGCATCATGACCCGGGCCATGAGCTTCAAAGGTCTGGTGCACCGCTGCGAGCTGACGCAAACCGATGTCGTGGCCTACCAGGCCGAGCCCGACCGCGTGCAATGGATTGCCGAGCTGGCCCGGCGCTGGTGTTTGCTGCGCAGCAAGCCCGCGGCTGAAAAACGCGTGGCCCTGGTGTTGGCCAACTACCCCGGCAGCGAAGCCCGCATGGGCAGCGGCGTGGGTCTGGACACGCCCGCATCCGTGATGGAACTGCTGGCCCAACTGGAGCGCGACGGCTGGAACCTGGGCGATGCCGAAGCCCGCCCCGCCAGCGGTCTGGCGCTGATGGAGCAGCTGCAGCAAGGCATTGCCAACGACCCCCAACAATGGGTGCTGCGCCCGGCCCAGCAGGGCTATTCCCTCGATGCCTACCGCCAGCGCCTGCAGCAGCTGCCCGAGGCCATGCGCGCGGCGCTGGAAGCCCAATGGGGTGCGCCCGAGCAAGACCCCATGCTGCGCCAGGGCTGGTTCATGGTGGCCGGCCTGCAGCTGGGCCATGTGTTTGTGGGTATACAGCCCGCGCGCGCGCTGGATGGTAAGAACGACTACGCCAGCTACCACGATGCCGAGCTGGTGCCACCCCATAACTATCTGGCGTTCTACTTCTGGCTGCGCGACAGCTTTGGTGTGGACGCCATGGTCCATGTGGGCAAGCACGGCAATCTGGAATGGCTGCCGGGCAAGAGCCTGGCCCTGTCCAGCCAGTGCTGGCCCGATGCCATTCTGGGGCCGCTGCCCCATGTCTATCCCTTTATCGTCAACGACCCCGGCGAGGGTGCCCAGGCCAAGCGCCGCAGCCAGGCTGTGATCATCGACCACCTGATGCCGCCGCTCACGCGCGCCGAAAACCATGGCCCCATGCAGGAGCTGGAGCGGCTGGTGGACGAGTACTACGAGGCCCTGCTGGTGGACCAGCGCCGCGCCACCATGCTGCGCCGCCAGATTCTGGATGTTGCCCGCGAGCAGGACCTGCTGCGCGAGCTGGGGCTGGAGACGAAAGCGGAGGCACAGAGCGACGGCCCAAGCGCCGAGGAAAAGGTCGATGCGGACGCGCAACTGCTGGAGCGCATCGACTCCTATCTGTGCGAGCTGAAGGAAACCCAGATCCGCGATGGTCTGCATATCTTTGGCCGTTCGCCCGAGGGCCAACTGCGCACCTCCACACTGCTGTCCCTGGCCCGCTACCCCAGCGCAGGCAAGGGCGACAGCGTCCAAGGCCTGCTGCAGGCGATGGCTGCAGATCTGCTGCCCGATGCAGCTGGCGGCGACTGGAATCCGCTGGACATGGATGCGGCCGCTGTCTGGACCGGCCCGCGCCCGGTGATGTTGGCGGCCCTGGATGCCGGCCCCTGGCGCCATGGCGGCGATACGCGCGAGCGCCTGGAACTGCTGGCCCTGCAACTGCTCGATGATCCACAAATCGCCCAGGACTGGCCCCACACCCAGGCCGTGCTGGAGCGCCTGGGGCGCGAGGTAGCGCCGGCCCTGGATGCCTGCGGCAGCGAAGAGCTGCGCCAGTTCTCGCGTGCGCTGCAGGGCCGCTTTGTGCCGCCAGGGCCCAGCGGCTCGCCCTCACGCGGGCGCTGCGACACCCTGCCCACGGGGCGTAATTTCTACACCGTGGATACGCGCGCCATTCCTACGCAAACGGCCTGGGCCCTGGGTCAGCAGTCGGCGCAGCGGCTGATAGAGCGCTATCTGCAGGAGCATGGCGAGTACCCGCAGGCCATAGGCATCTCGGTCTGGGGCACGGCGACCATGCGCACCGGCGGCGACGATATCGCCCAGGCCTTTGCACTGATTGGTGTGCGGCCCAAATGGGCGCCAGGCAGCCAGCGCGTGCTGGACTTTGAGGTCATTCCCCGTGTGGGCCTGCAGCGCCCGCGTGTGGATGTGACGCTGCGCATCAGCGGCTTTTTCCGCGATGCTTTTCCGAATGTGGTGCAGATGTTCGACGCCGCTGTGCGCGCCGTGGCCGCGCAGGAGGAAGACGCGGAAGACAACCCGCTGCGCGCCCGCGTGCAGCGCGATGCCGCAGCCTGGACGGCCCAGGGCATGGACGCAGCCCTGGCCCATGAGCAGGCCCTGTGGCGCGTTTTTGGCGCGCCCGCAGGCAGCTATGGCGCCAGCATGCACGAGATGCTGCGCACCGGGCAGTGGACCGATGCCGGCGACTTTGCCCGCCACTATCTGCATTGGGGTGCCTATGCTTATGGCCAGCAGGCCGACGGCCTGCCCGCACGCCAGGCGCTGGAGACACGCTTGCAGGCCCTGGACGTGGTGCTGCAAAACCAGGACAGCCGCGAGCACGATTTACTCGATTCCAGCGAGTACTACCAGCACCAGGGCGGCATGGTGGCCGCTGTGCGCCATCTGGGTGGCAGTGAACCAGCCATTTACCACGGCGACCATGGCAATCCGCAATCGGCCAAGATCCGCTCGCTGGCCGAGGAAATCGGCCGCGTGGTGCGCGCCCGTGTGACCAATCCCAAATGGATTGCCGGCGCCATGCGCCACGGCTACAAGGGCGCATTCGAAATGGCCGCCACGGTGGACTATCTGTTTGGCTTTGACGCCACCACGGCCCTGGTCTCCGACCGCCACTACCAGATGGTGGCCCAGGCCTATGTGGAAGACGAGGCCGTGCGCAGCTTTTTGCGCGCGCACAATCCCCAGGCCTTGAGCGATATCGTGCATCGCCTGCTCGAGGCCATAGACCGTGGCATGTGGGCGCAGCCCGAGGACATGCACCAGACACTGCTGGCGCGCATGCTGGAGCAGGAAGAATTCATGGAAGGACGGGCATCGCAATGACGGTCTCCACATTACCGCCAGTGTTTCCATTGGCGGCCATTCAGGGGCAGGCCCAACTGGTCCAGGCCCTGCTGCTGGCCGCCATCGAACCTGCTCTGGGCGGTGTGCTGATCCAGGGCCCGCGCGGCACGGCCAAGTCCACCGCGGCGCGGGCCCTGGCCGAGCTGCTGGCGCCGGCACCTTTTGCCACGCTGCCGCTGGGGGCCTCGGTGGAGCATGTGCTGGGCAGTCTGGACCTGGGCAAGGCCCTGGCAGGCAACGAGCTGGTATTCGCCCCCGGGGTGGTGGCCAAGGCCCATGGCGGTGTGCTCTATGTGGACGAGATCAATCTGCTGCCCGATGCCATCGTCGATGTGCTGCTGGATGTGGCCGCCTCGGGCGTGAACCGCGTGGAGCGCGACGGCATCTCCCACAGCCATGCGGCGCGCTTTGTGCTGATAGGCACCATGAACCCCGAGGAGGGCTTGCTGCGCCCACAGCTGCTGGACCGCCTGGGCCTGTGCGTGCAGCTGGCCAATGCCCAGGACGTGCAGCTGCGCAGCGCCATCGTCAAGTCCAGGCTGCGCTTTGAGCTGGACCCTGCAGGCTTTGCGCGGGAGCATGCGCCCCAGCAGGCCGCGCTGGCAGAGCGTTTGCGCGTGGCGCGTGCACGCTGCACCAACCCTGACGAACTGCCCTGGAGCGATGCCATCCACGAGGCTGTGGCCCAGCAATGCATTGCGGCCCAGGTGGACGGCCTGCGTGCCGACCTGGTGATGCTGCGTGCGGCCCGGGCCCTGGCGGCCTGGGAGCAAAGCCCGGCCATAGAGGCAGAGCATGTGTCCCGGGTCGCTCCCCTGGTGCTGGCCCACCGTGGCGCCGAGCCGCAGCAGCCGGCATTGGCCCCGTCGCAGAATCAGTCACAGCAACCATCGCAGGCGACACCGCCGCGATCTGCCGATGCGCAGGCCGGGCAAGCCCCGCAATCGCAGGGCGCAGGGCCTGCGCCATCCGCCGCACCGGCTCCCACAGCACCCGCGCACAGCGCTGCCCCGGGCACGGAGCCGCCAGCGCAGCAACCTCAAACCGCCATGGCCCCCCAGGCCATGGCGCAGCCACCAGCGGGCTGGGGCCAGCCTCAGCCGCAAGCTACAGCCGCCTGCGCGCCGCCGCTGGGTGATGCCCTGGCCCAGGCCGCCATGGAGGCCTTGGCCGCAAAAAAAGCCCGCGCCCCCGGCCTGCCGCGCTAAGCCCAGCGGGCCGGGGGCGAGGGCGGGCCAACACGCCTGCCCAGGGCGCAGCCCTGGCCGGCCAGACGCGGCCGGGCGTGATGCAAGTCGATGCCGGTGCCCTGCTGGACTGGCCCGCTACCTTGCGTGCCCGCCTGCTGGAGGCAGGCCCCGGGGCAGGCCTGCAGCCCGCGCATCTGCGCTGGCGCCAGGCCTTGGCCACGCCCCAAACCCTGCATGTGTTTGCGCTGGACTGCTCGGCCTCCATGTTGGCGAGCGGAGCCCTGGCACGTGCCAAAGGCTTGGTGCTGCAGTGGCTGCGCTGGGCCTATCTGCAGCGCATGCCCGTGGCCTTGCTGTGCTTTGGCGCCGGCCAGGTGCAATGGCGGCTGGCACCTGGCCGCGCACCGCGCTGGAATGCCGCACTGATTGAGCCCCTGGCAGGCGGCGGCGGCACGCCCTTGGCCCAGGCCGTGCACCAGGCCTGGGAGCTGCTGGCCCGGCGTGCACAGCAGCAGGGCCAGCCCGCCTGCTTGTGGCTGCTCAGTGACTTTCGCAGCCCCGACGTGCTGGCGCTGGAGCAGCAGCGCGGCCCCCAAGGCCTGTCCCAGGTGCTGGTGGATTGCGAGCAGGTATCGGCCAAGCCGCCGTTTGCAGGCGCACAGCGCCTGGTACGGGCCTGGCCGGATGCGGTGAGGTTGGCGTTGCCTGATTGGTGATGGATGGGGGTGATTGCTTGAGATGCTGCTGTGAAGTGATTTGCGTGGGTCGGAATGTGACGAAGCGACAGGTGTCGATGGCTTGGAGATAAGGTTCGCTTACAGCGCAGCCCGCGCAGGGCAGGTATTCGGTTCCTGCTTTCCCCTTCTGCCCATGGCTTGGCGCGCAGAGCCCGGGGCGGACAGCTGTGCCGCAGGACACAGCTGTTTCGTGGACTGACTTGCCGCAGCATGTTTGAGCAGAGCGGCATAGCCGCGCCGCGAGTTCTGCGGCACCGCCCTGGGATGGAGCACCGAGCTTGCCCGAAGCGAAGCGCAGGGACATGGGTAGCAGGGGCGTGTTCTTTTGGGTACTTTGCTTGCACGAGCAAGAAAAGTACCTCGCCTGCCGGGGCGAGACCCGGCCTCGGAAGTGAGACCCAGCGCTGCAGCGAGATTCGTAGTAAAGCTCCATTTGAGGCAGGTCGCTGATTGAGTCAAATCAGCCTCCAGCACTTGTCCCACCAGCACTGGCCGCTATCTTTTGGATGCATCCATGCCACCCGCCGGCAGGGGCATGCGCTGTAAACACTGCACGATGTGCCGCGCTGCCTCATCGATGCGGGGGCCGGGGCGCACCAGCACATCAAACTCGGCATTGGGAATGCGGCAATAGTGGTTGCCGCGCAAGGCCGTGACGCGGCCCCAGCCCTGGCGCTCGGGGGGTGGCACGGGCAGGTCGGCCATGGTGATGATGAGATCGGGGTTGGCACGCACCACATATTCGGGGCTGAGCTTGGGGTACATGGGCAGATCGCGACCGGCGATGTTGACCAGGCCCAGGCTTTGCAGCGTCTGCCCTATGAACGAGGCCTCGCCCGCAGCCGCCATGCCGCTGTGCAGCTCGAAATAGACTTTTTTCCCCTGCCACTGCGCCGGCATCTGGCGGCGCAGGGCTTCCAGCCGCTCCCGCGTCTGCCGCCACAGCCTGGTGCCGTCACCCGGGCGGCCCAGCAGCTGGGCCAGGGTTTCCAGCTCGCGCTCCATGTCCTCATAGGACTGGGCATTCAGGGTCAGCACGGTGATGCCCAGGCGTTCCAGGCGTTCGTCCACGCGGTGGTTGGGCCGGGCCAGCACCACATCGGGCTGGAGGGCGATGATGCGTTCTATGTCCGGATCCCGGATGCTGCCCACCTGGGGCAGGGTGGTGGCCTGCATAGGCCAGGTGGAATAGCGGTCCACGCCCACCAGGGCCTGGCAGCCGCCCAGGGCGCAGATGGCTTCGGTGAACGAGGGCTGCAGCGAGACGATGCGCTGGGCCGGGCGAGGCAGGGCAATCGCTTTGTGTCTGGCGTCCACCAGCCGTATGCCCTGGGGCGGCGCGGCCTGGGTGGGGGCGCTTGCCAGGGAAAGCGCCGAGGACAGCGCCAGGGCCTTGAGATAGTCGCTCATATCGTTGCGCGGCTGCCGCGTAAAAACGCTGTCGGCGTGTGGGGAAGGAAAGGGCCGCGATGATAGCCCAGGGCCTGCCCAGGCTAGAATCCATAAATAGTAATGATTCTTGTTTGATTGCGGATGCCAGGCTCCGCCAAAGCAACCGGGCATCCGCCATGAACCCTTCCTCCTGCGCCACGCATGGCGAAGTCGCCACCCTCTATGTGGAGCACCACGGCTGGCTGCAGGGCTGGCTGCGCCGGCGCCTGGGCAATAGCTGCGATGCGGCCGATCTGGCGCAAGACACTTTTGTGCGCATTCTGCGGGCGCGCGATGTGGGCGCCATCCAGACCCCGCGTGCCTATCTGACCACGGTGGCCAAGGGCGTGCTGGTCAACTGGTACCGGCGCCAGGCGCTGGAGCAGGCCTATCTGGAGGCGCTGGCCCTGCTGCCCGAGCCTGAGGCGCCTTCGCCCGAGCAACGCGCCCTGGTGCTGGAGACGCTCAACGAGATCGACGCCATGCTGGATGCGCTGCCGCCCCTGGTGCGGCGGACTTTTTTGCTCTCGCAACTCGACGGCATGAAGTACGAAGACATTGCCCAGCAGCTGGGCGTGTCGCTGAGCAGTGTGAAACGCTATATGGCCCAGGCCTTTCGCCAATGCCTGGCGTTGACGGCATGAGCACTGTGGCGCCAAAGGCCCTGGCAGAGAGCCTGCTGGACGAGGCTGCCGACTGGTTGGTGCGCATGCATGGTGGTGCACTCAGCCCTGCCGAGCACGCTGACTTCGAGCGCTGGCGCCAGAGCAGCGCTGCCCACCAGCAGGCCTGGGCCAGGGCCGAGTTGCTGATGGGCAAGCTGGGCGGCCTGCCCGCCGCCCTGGCCATGCCGGCCCTGGACAGGCCGCTGCGCCATGACCACCGCCAGCGCCGTGCCGTGGTGGCCAAGCTGGCCGCCTTGCTGGCCGTGGCCCCCGCAGGCTGGCTGGGCTGGAGCCTGGTGCAGCAGCAGGGCTGGACGGCCGATGCGCGTACCGCCATCGGCGAGCAGCGCCGCCTCACCCTGGCCGATGGCAGCCGCCTGCTGCTGGACACGGCCACGGCGGTAGACATTGTTTTTGATAGCAGCCAGCGCTTGATCTATCTGCGCAAGGGGGCGATTTCTATCCAAACGGCGGCCGACCCCAGTGGCGCGCAGCGGCCCTTTGCCGTGCACACCGTGCTGGGGCAGCTGCGTGCCCTGGGCACGCGTTTTACGGTGCGCTGCAGCGATGCGGCCGTGCACCTGGCCGTGACCGAGGGGGCGGTAGAGGTCACGCCCAGCCAGGCCCTGGCCCCCTCCATGGTGGTGCAGGCCGGGCAGCAAACCGTGCTGACGGCGCAAGGCCTGGAGGCGCCGCAGCCCGTATCGGCTGCCCAGCAGGCCTGGGTCCAAGGCATGCTGGTGGCCGACGCCATGCCGCTGCAGGCGGTCTGCGCCGCACTGTCGCGCTACCGCTCCGGTTTCTTGCAATGCGCGCCCGAGCTGGCGCAGCTGCGCATCTCGGGGGCCTACCCGCTGACCGATACCGACCAGGCCCTGGCCATGCTGGAGTCCACCTACCCCTTGCAGGTGGCACGCCGCTGGCGTGGCCACTGGGTCACGCTGCTGGCCCGGTGAATGCCGCGCAGCTGAAAAAAAATTGCACCGCAGCTGAGACCTTTTGCACTCTCGCTTGGCAAAGCCTGTGAACCCTTTCATATGGCTTTTGCGCAAGGACTGTTTCCCATGTCTTCTTCCTCGGCTCCGCGCCCTGTTTACCACCCCGTGGCGGCTGCTGTCCGCCTGAGCCTGCTGGGCATGGCCCTGGCTGCTGGCACGGCCCATGCGGCCTCCGATGCCGCCGTGCAGGCGCCCGCAGCCAGCCAGGCTGTCCAGAGCTACCGCATCGCCGCCGGCCCGCTGGGCCTGGGCCTGGCCGAAGTGGCCGCCGGTGCGGGCATGGCCCTGTCCTTCGACCCCGCGCTGACCCAGGGCCTGCACAGCCCCGCCGTGGCGGGCAGCTTCACAGCGCACGAGGCGCTGCAGCGCCTGCTGGCCGGCAGCGGCTTGGGCCTGGTGACGCGCAGCGACGGCAGCCTCACGCTGCGCAAGCTGCCGACGGTGACCAGCGCCCCCGGCACGGCCACCCTGAATGAGGTGCGTGTGACGGCCACGGCCGAACGCGCCGGCACCACCGAAGGCACGGGCAGCTACACCAGCTCCAGCATGAGCACGGCCACGCCCCTGGCCCTGTCGCCACGCGAGACGCCCCAGGCCGTGTCCGTGCTCACGCGCCAGCAGATTGAGGACCGCGGCCTGGTGTCGCTGGCCGATGCCGTGCAGGCCGTGCCCGGACTCACGGTCAGTAAATGGGGCGGCGAGCGCTACCGTTTCTCTTCGCGCGGTTTCCAGATCAACAACCTCATGGTCGACGGCCTGCCCATCGAGTACGAGGAGGCGGCCCTGTCCACGGGTGCCCTGTCCATGTACGACCGTCTGGAAGTCATGCGCGGCGCGGCCGGTCTGAGCGAAGGCGCGGGCACACCCGGCGGTTCCATCAACCTGGTGCGCAAGCGCCCCACACGCGAATTCCAGGGCACGGCCACGCTCAGCGCCGGCAGTTGGGACGACTACACGGGCTCGGTGGACCTGGGCGGGGCGCTGAACGAGTCCGGCACGCTGCGCGGGCGCGCCGTGGTCAGTCGCCAGGACAAGCACTCCTTCATTGACGACTACCAGAACAAGCGCAGCCTGGCCTACGGCATCCTGGAGGCCGACCTGTCCCCGTCCACCACGGTCACCTTCGGCGCCTCGTACAGTAAGGAGGACAACCCCGGCGTGGACTGGAACGGCCTGGGCACCATGCCCGACGGCAGCTTTCTGCCCATCCGCCGCTCCACCCGCATGAGCCCCAGTTGGTCCTTCTGGGACAAGCAAAGCACCACGGTGTTTGCGGATGTGGAGCACCGCCTGGGCAACGGCTGGAAGGCCAGGCTGGCGGCCTCGGCCATCGACAGCGAAATGCACATGCTGGGCACCTACCTGCGTTCGGCCACCATGGATGCCAGCGGCCAGCCCGTGTTCAGCCTGGGCGGTGGTGGCTACGACTACGAGCGTACGCAGCGCAGCATCGATGCCCAGCTTTCGGGCCCGTTCAGTGCCTGGGGCCGCAGCCATGACCTGGTGGTGGGCGCCAGCCACCGCCGCAGCCGCTGGGACGATGTGGGCGGTGGCGCCACCATCGACGGCAGCTTCACCCTGGCCAGCTTTAACCCCTTGAACTGGGACCCGCGCAGCGTGCCTGTGCCCACGGTGGGGGCATACGGCCTGTGGCGGCGCAAGGCCGACATGGAGCAGACCAGCCTCTACGGCATGACCCGCCTGGCTGTGACCGACGCGACCAAGCTGGTGCTGGGCTCGCGCCTGGACTGGTACGAACGCAACCAGGTGCAGTACGACGGCGCCACTCCCTATGGCGAGACCCACCAGAAGGCCGAGCACAAGTTCACGCCCTATGCCGGCCTGGTCCATGAGCTGGACCGCACCTATGCGGTCTATGGCAGCTGGACACGCATCTTCAACCCACAAAGCTACAACACGGCCGATGGTGGCACGCTGGCGCCCGAGCAGGGCCGCAACCTGGAGTTGGGTATCAAGGGCGAGTACCTGGACGGCCGCCTGAACGCCAGCGCCGCCGTGTTCCAGATCGACCTGGAAAACCTGCCCGACGCCTTGCCGTCCTCGGCCTGCGCCATGGGCATCAGCAACTGCTACCAGTCGGCCGGCAAGGTGCGCAGCCGCGGTGTGGAATTCGAGGTCGCGGGCGAGCTGGCGCGTGGCTGGCAGATGGCGGCCAGCTACACCTATGCCTCGGCCAAACGTGTGGCCGCCGCCTCGGGCTACGATCCCACGGGCAGCTACTCCGTGGGCTCGCGTTATGCCACCAACATGCCGCGCCACCTGTTCAAGCTGGCCACCATCTACCAGCTGCCGGGCGCGCTCTACCGCTGGAAGCTGGGCGGCTCGCTGCACCTGCAGAATGAGATCTACAGCACCTGGGGCGTGCACCAGGGCGGCTACGCCCTGGCGGGCCTGCATGCGAGCTATGCCTTCAGCCGCCAGCTGGACCTGAGCCTGAACGTCAACAACCTGTTCGACCGTCGCTACTACTCGGGCATCGGTGCGGACAACGGGCCCAACTTCTTTGGCGACCCGCGCAATGTGGTGCTGACGGCACGCTACCGCTTCTGAACGCGGTAGAGCGTGTGGGCATGGATACAATTGAATAAGAATGATTCTTGTTTTATTGTGGGCAGCCTGTCCTGCAAAGGAATCGGGACTCGCCATGCCCACCGCACCCAGCCCTCTTCACGCCGAAGTCGCCGCCCTCTACACCGCCCACCATTCCTGGTTGCTGGGGTGGCTGCGCCGCAAGCTCAGCGGGGCCGACCATGCGGCCGATCTGGCGCAGGACACTTTTGTGCGCCTGATGAGCACCCAGGCACCGCAGCGCGCCGTGGCCCTGCGCGAGCCGCGCGCCTACCTGACCACGGTGGCGCGCAATCTGCTGATCAACCATGTGCAGCGCCAGTCGCTGGAGCGGGCCTGGCTGGAGGCCATGGCCCTGGTGCCCGAGCCTCTGGCCCCGTCCCCTGAGCAGCGCCTGCTGATTCTGGAAACCCTGCACCAGATCGATGCCATGCTCGATGGCCTGCCGCCCAAGGTGCGCGAAGCCTTTTTGCTCTCCCAGCTCGATGGCCTGAGCTATGTCCAGGTGGCGGAGCGGCTGGGCGTGACCGACCGCACCATCAAGCGCTATATGGCCCAGGCTTTCGAGCAATGCATTTTGCTGGTGGACGGCGCATGAAGCGCTCCATTGGACCAGGGCTATGAGCCGTTCCACGCCCGCACCGGGCATTGACCCACGCGCCGCCCGCGAGGCCGCGCAGTGGCTGGTGCGCCTGCAGACCGAGACGCCCGATGCCGCGCAGCAGCAGGCACTGTGCTGCTGGCGTGCGGCCGACCCCCGGCATGAAGCCGCCTGGCAGCGAGCCGAGCAGGTGTTGCAGCAACTCGGCCACGGCAGCGCCTCCAACACCACAGCCCGCAGCAATGCCCCGGCCATGGTGCCCGGCCCTCTGGGGCCGGCCGGTGCCACGGCGCTGCGCCTGTCCGGCCAGGCCGGCCGGGCCCAGCGCCGTGCCGCTGCGCGCATGCTGGCCCTGGCCATCGTGGCCGGGCCTGCCGCCGTGGTGGCCTGGCGGCAGGCGCCCTGGCAGGATTGGACGGCCGATGTGCGCACTGCCACGGGCGAGCAGCGCGAGCTGACCCTGCCCGATGGCGGGCGTCTGCGCCTGGACACGGCCAGCGCCGTGGACATTGCCTACAGCGCCGACAGCCGCCGCATCGTGCTGCACAGCGGTGCGCTGTGGGTGCAGACGGCGCCCGACGCTGCGGGCCGGCCTTTTCAGGTGCAGACCCCGCAGGGATCGGCGCTGGCCCTGGGCACCCGTTTCACCGTGCGCACGGCGGAGCAGCGCACACAGGTGGCCGTGAGCCAGGGAGCGGTGGAGCTGCGCCCGGCGCATGGCGGCAGGCCGGTGCGCATCGCCGCCGGCGAGCAGGCCAGCACCACCGTGGACGAGGTCGGCGCCATTGCCGGGCGTGAGCCGCTGGCCGAGGGCTGGACCGAGGGCGTGCTCTATGCCGACAAGATGCCCCTGGGACAGTTCACCGCCGAGCTGGCGCGCTACCGCCGTGGGCTGCTGCGTTGCGATCCGGCGGTGGCCCATCTGCCCGTCAGCGGCGCTTTTCAGCTGGCGGATACCGATGCTGCGTTGACGGCCCTGGCCGCTTCGCTGCCGGTGCGTGTGGACATGCGCACGCGCTGGTGGGTGACGCTCTCTGCACAGGCACGCTGAGCCCTGCAATACGCGCTGGGCACACAGGCCGGCGCCGTGGACTGGAGCGATGGCGCACCCCATGTCCCCTTTTGGAAAGTCACCGGTCATACACAGGACAGCAGCTGCTGCCTGACGCAGCTGCCTCTTTGACGAAAGGTTGCTCTCCCTATGCCATCCCTGTTTGCGGGCCACTCCAGCGCTTCGGCCCTTGCGCGCATGCGCCGCACCACGGTGCAGGCAGCCGTGCTCTCCGCACTGGCTGCCACTCCGGTCTGGGCCCAGTCCACGGTACCGGCCTCCACCGCCCAGGCGGGGGCTGCCACACGTGGCTACGACATTGCTGCCGGAGCCCTGGGGGCTGCGCTGTCGCACTTTGCCGGCCAGTCCGGAATCACCTTGTCGGCCGATCCGGCGCTGACCGAAGGCCGCCAGACCCCGGGGCTGCATGGCCGCTATGGCCTGCTGGACGGGTTTGCCCAGCTGTTGCAAGGCTCGGGGCTGGCGGTGACCCAGGTGGGGGAGCAGGCCTTTGTGCTGCGCCGGTCGGCCAGGGCCCAGAGCGCCGATGCCAGTGCCGCCGCGCTGGCCGAGGTGCAGGTGACGGCCCAGGCGGAGCGCAGTGCTGTCAGCGAGGGGACGGGGTCGTATGCCGCAGCAGGGCCTTCTGCCACCGCGACGCGCCTGAACATGACCCTGAAGGAAACACCTCAGACCGTGAGTGTCATGACCCGACAGCGCATGGATGACCAGAAGCTCGACACCGTGGCCGCTGTGCTGGAACAAACACCGGGCCTGTCAGTGCAGAACGTCGGCAGCAGCCGGTTTTCCATTTATTCGCGTGGCTACACGATAGACAACTACCAGTTGGACGGCATCGTCACCGCGATTGACTTTGTCTCGCAGAACATTCCGCAAAGCGAAGCCGATATGGCCATCTACGACCGGGTCGAGGTGTTGCGTGGAGCGGCCGGCTTGCTGGTGGGCGCAGGTGACCCCTCGGGCACCATCAACCTGGTCCGCAAAAAGCCCACACGGAATTTTCAGGGGCATGCGAGCGCAGGCGTGGGCTCCTGGGACCGTCGCCGGATCGAGCTGGATGTGTCGACGCCCTTGAACCAAAGCGGCAGCCTGCGTGGGCGCTTGGTGGGAGCCCATGAGTCGGGCGGTACGCATGTCGATTTCTCGCGGGTCAACAAGTCTGTGTTGTACGGTGTGCTGGAGGCCGATCTTGGTCCGGAAACCACGCTGACCCTGGGGCTGGACACCCAGCGCAATGCGCCGCGTGGGGGAACGGGATCGGGTCTGCCGCTGTTCTACAGCAATGGCGAACAAACCGACTTTGCGGCTTCGGCCAATGCCGGAGCGCGCTGGAATACCAACCGCATCACGGCCACCAACACCTTTGCAGCTTTGGAACACCGGCTGCCCAACGACTGGATGCTGAAGCTCTCCGGAAACCATATGCGCGGCCATCGCAAAAGCAGCTCTGCGGATGCGAGCTGGGGCTTTCCGGACAAGGCCGTGGGGGATGTGCAGCTGTATGGCGGCATGGCCAAGGCCCAGCAAAAGCAGACAGGCTTTGATGTGCACGCACAAGGTCCGTGGACTTTGTGGGGGCGCCAGCATGAAGCTGTCGTGGGCTTTAACTGGTCGCAGTTTGAAAACCTGCACCAGGCGTTGAACACCGAGGATGAAATCGAGGGTCGGACCATCAATCTTTACCGCTGGAACAACTGGACCGAACGGCCCGTGGCCGACGGTACCAAGTTCATGGACTACAACGGTTGGCAAAAGCAGTATGGAGCCTATGGTGCTTTGCGCCTCAAGCCCCGGGATGACCTGGCCGTGATTCTGGGCGCACGCCTCAGCCATTACGCCTATCGGCTGACCTCGCTCTACCCGGATATTCCGAATCTGAACAAGGTCACCAGCCGCAATGAAAGCAGCGTGCTGACCCCCTACGCCGGCATTGTCTATGACCTGAATGATGCGCACGCTGTCTACGCCAGCTACACCAGCATCTTCAAGCCGCAGAGCATGCGCGACCGCACAGGCGATGTGCTGGACCCGCGGGAAGGTCAGAACTACGAGATCGGGCTCAAGAGCAGCTTGCTGGGTGGGCGCGTGCAAACGGCTGTTGCGCTGTATGAGATTCGCCAGAACAACCTGGCCGAGATAGATGCCGGCCACACCGTGCCCAACACGCGCAACGAGCCGGCCTACCGCGCCGTGGACGGTGCCAAGACGCGCGGGCTGGATGTGGAAATCAACGGCGAGTTGAGCCAGCATTGGCAACTGGGGGCCAGCTACAACTACAGCACCACGCACGATGCCGATGGCACGCGCATCAACACGGTGTTCCCTCGGCAGATGGCACGTGTGTGGAGCAGCTACCGACTCTCGGGTGCATGGAGTGGCTTGACCGTGGGGGGCGGCCTGAACTGGCAGAGCCGCACCTATTTCAGTGCCACGCCATGGCAGTTGGGTAAAACCGTCACGGCGCAGCAGAAGTCCTATGTGGTGGCCCATCTGATGGCGCGCTATGACTTCAGCAAGCAGTGGTCGGCCACCTTGCACCTCAACAATGTCTTCAACAAGAAGTACCTGCAGGGCTTTGACCAGACCTTCTATACCGGCTACTACGCGAGCACACGCAATGCCATGCTGAATCTGAAGTACCAGTTCTGAATCTTGGCATCTGCAGGGCGCGCCGTGGGGGCAAACCTAGAGGCTTAGGCGGAAAGAAAAAGTCTGTTGCTACAATCAAATAGGAATGATTCTTGTTTGATTGGGGCTGCCGTCCCGCCAAGGAACCGGGACGCCATGTCTGCCGCGCACAGCCCTGACCATCACCATATTGCCGCTCTGTACACCGACCACCATGGCTGGTTGCAGGGCTGGCTGCGCCGCAGGCTGGGCCATGCCGGCGATGCAGCCGACCTGGCGCAGGACACTTTTGTGCGCCTGCTCGATGCACCCGATGCCACGCCCGAGAAGCAGGGCGGCTGGCAACTGCGCGAGCCGCGTGCCTATCTGACGCTGATTGCCAAGCGCCTGCTGGCCAATCTGTACCGGCGCCGCTCGCTGGAGCAGGCCTATCTGGAGGCCCTGGCCCAGCTGCCCGAGCCGATGGCGCCATCACCTGAAGACCAGGCCATCATCCTGGAGACGCTGCAGCAGGTGGACGCCATGCTGGACGGCCTCAAACCGCCGGTGCGTGCCGCCTTTTTGCTGGCCCAGCTCGAGGGCCTGGGCTATGCCGAGATTGCCACCCGCCTGGGCCTGAGCGAGCGCACCGTCAAGCGCTATATGGCCCAGGCCATGGCGCGCTGCATTCTGCTGCTGCCATGAGCGGGGTGCAGAGCGTGGCCCCGGCGGCCATCAGCGAGCAGGTGGCGCTGCAGGCGGCGGAGTGGTTTTTTCTGCTGCAGTCCGGCGCTGCCAGCGGCCAGGACCGGCAACGCTGGCAGCACTGGCATGCGGCCCATCCCGCGCATGCTGCAGCCTGGGAGCGCGCCGAGCGCGTGGGCCAGAGCTTGGGCCGCTTGCCGCCCAAGCTGGCGCTGCCGGTGTTGAACCGCTCTGCCGTGCAGACTGTGCAAAGGCGCCGCGCCGTCAAGGCCTTGGCCCTGCTGCTGGTGGCTGCGCCCACGGGCTGGCTGGCTTGGCGCCATGGTGGTGCTGCCGACCTGCTGGCCGATCTGCATACCGCCACGGGCGAGCGCCGCACGCTGCAACTGGCCGACGGCAGCCGGCTGCAGCTGGACACGGCCAGTGCCGTGAATATCAAATTTGATAGCGATCTGCGCTTGCTGCATCTGCTTCACGGGGCGATTCATATAGAAACCGCCGCCGATGCCCAGCTCCCGCCGCGCCCCCTGGTGGTGGCCACGGCCCAGGGGCGCATGCGTGCCCTGGGCACGCGTTTTACCGTGCGCCAGGATGGCGACACCACACGCGTAGCCGTGCTCGACGGTGCGGTGGAACTGCGCCCGCGTGCGGCGCCCGAGCTGGTGCTGGTGCTGCAAGCCGGCCAGCAAACCCGCATGACGGCGCAGAGCCTTGCCGCAGCGCAGCCGGTGACGCCCGATGCGGATGGCTGGGCCCATGGCGTGCTCCAGGTGCGCAATATGCGGCTGGCGGACTTTGCGGCCGAGCTGGGCCGCTACCGCCCTGGCGTGCTGCACTGCGACCCTGCCGTGGCCGAACTGCGCATCTCGGGTACTTTTCAGCTGCAGGGCGACACCACAGCCGTGCTGGAAAGCCTGCCCCAGGTGCTGCCCGTGGCCGTGCGCTATCGCACACGCTACTGGATAACTCTGGTGACACCCCCCTGAGGCGCTGTGCGCCTTCCCCCCGCTCTCGCATCGCAAGCGATGCGGGCAGGGGGACGACAGCCTCGCTGCGGGGCGGCCCTTGCTCGCTGTCTGCTGGCCTGGGCCGCGCCAGTTTTGTGTGCCCTGCCTTGCTCTCTTGCCCCTGGTTTTACTCCCTCGCCCCTTCGGGGAGAGGGTGGGGGTGAGGGGCCTTCCCGCCAAGCACAGCGCTTGATTCCAGGCGTCGCTGAACGCAGAGGCGCTGCATTTTTTCTAACCAGCTGTCCCTTTTCCAGATCTGGCGTGTGAAGCCTAGGAGAACTTTGCACAACACAGCTTCAGGAGCCCGACAGTTCATGGCACGCCCGTTTTTTCATCTCCATCCCGCAAGCCCACACCACGCCCTGGCGCTGGCGGCACGTTGCGCCTTGATTGCCATGGCCTGCACGGCGGGCACCGGCCAGGCCCAGGGCTTGGCCGTATCTGCCGCAGCGCAGTCCGAGGCCACGCAGAGCTACCAGATTGCCCCGGGCGCACTGGATGAAACCTTGGCCGCTTTCGCCGTGCGTGCGGGCATCAGCATCACCATGCCGCCGGCTCTGGTGCAGGGCAAGACCTCGCCCGGCCTGCAGGGCCGCTATGGCCTGCGCGAGGGCTTTGCCGGCCTGCTGGCTGGCACGGGGCTGGAGGCCGTGGCGGGCAGTGGCGGCGTCTATACCCTGCGGGCCATGCCGGTGGTGGTGCCGGGCGCTGCGGCAGGGCAGGGCGCCATGCTGGGCGAGGTCAGGGTGACGGCCGAAGCGCAGCGCAGCAGCGTGACGGAGGGCTCGGGCGCTTATGTGGCAGCAGGCCCCAGCAGCACGGCCACACGGTTTGCGTTGTCGCAGCGCGAGACGCCGCAGTCCATCAGCGTGATCACGCGCGAACAGATCGATGACCGGGGCTTTCAGACCCTGGATGAGGTGGCGCTGGATGCCACGGGCCTGAGCACCCGCCAGATTGGCGGCGGCGAGCGCACCCAGTTCTTCATGCGTGGATTTGAGGTCAACAACTTTCTGGCCGATGGTGTGCCCCTGGCCTTTGACTACGACACCCAGGGCCTGGCCACCATGGCCATGTATGACCGTGTGGAGGTGCTGCGCGGTGCCGCCGGTTTGATGACGGGCACGGGCAACCCCTCGGGCACCATCAACCTGGTGCGCAAACGCCCCACGGCCACCCCCCAGCTCACGCTGACGGGCAGCGTGGGCTCCTGGAACAACTGGCGTGGCGAAGTCGATGCCGCAGGGCCGCTGAATGCGGCCGGCACGCTGCGTGGCCGGGGTGTGGTCGCGTTGCAGGATGCCGATACCTTCAAAAAAGCCTACCGCCATGAGCGCCAACTGGTCTATGGCACGTTGGAGGCCGACATCGCACCGCACACCCTGCTCAGCGTGGGCGGTTACTACAACCGGGAAGACAGCCCGGGTGCCGACTGGAACGGCCTGCCCACGCGGCGCGATGGCAGCTTCTACCCCTTTCCCCGCTCGGCACGCATGACGCCCGACTGGGCCTACTGGAACAAGGAGAACGCCAGCCTGTTTGCCGAGCTGGAGCATGGTTTTTCCAATGGCTGGAAAGGCCAGATCACCGCCCGTGTGCTGCGCACCAAGATGGACATGCTGGGCACCTACCTGTACCCCCTGGAAAACTCCGAGTCCTTTGGCCAGGGTGCTGGCGCCTATGCCTACCAGAAGACCCAATACAGCCTTGATGCCTTTGCCCAAGGGCCTTGGCAGGCATGGGGGCGCACCCATGAGCTGGTGGTGGGGGCGGGCATTCGGCAGAGCAGCGATGACGATGGCCCAGGAGGCTGGCCGGCCGACTATGCGCCGGTGATTGACCCTCTGCAATGGGACTCCAGCGCCGTGGCCAAGCCTGCGTTCAATCTGCTGTGGTCGAGGCGGGGGCACCAGCGCCAGGCCGGTGCCTATGGCACGCTGCGCCTGAGTGTCTCGGACCCGCTGACCGTGCTGCTGGGAGCGAGGCTGGACTCCTACTCCTACGACATGCTGACCGTGTCCGGGGCCTGGAGCGAAAGCACGCCCTACAAGGTGCATGACCGGTTCACCCCCTATGCCGGCCTGGTCTACACCCTGGATAAGCACCATTCCCTCTATGCCAGCTGGACCAGCGTGTTCCAGCCACAGAACTACCAAGGCCCCCGGGGCGCATTGCTGGAGCCGGTGACCGGCCGCAATCTGGAAGTCGGTATCAAGGGCGAGTATTTCAACCAGCGGCTGCAGGCCAGTGCTGCGGTTTTCCAGGTCAACCAGCAAAACCTGCCACTGCAGCTGCCGCAAAGTGCCTGCGACCCCACGGTGCCGGCCTGCTATGCCCAGACAGGCGAGGTACGCAGCCGGGGGCTGGAGCTGGAGCTGGCCGGCCAAATCGCCCCCGGGCTGCAGCTCATGGCCGGCTATACCTACAACAAGGCCGAGCATGTGCAGGATTCGGACGCAGCCAAGGCCGGAACGCCCTATGACACGCTGACGCCGCGCCACCTCTTCAAGCTCTCGACCCGCTATCAGCTGCCTGGCGAGTGGAGCCGCTGGACCGTGGGGGCTTCGCTGCGTACACGCAGCGCCACCCGCACTCCCTCCTACCCGGTGCGCCAGGGCGGCTATACCGTGGCGGACCTGATGCTGGGCTACCAGCTCAGCCCGCAACTGGATCTGCGGCTGAATGTGTACAACATCACGGACAAGTACTACTACCAGGCTCTGGGGAGCACGCAGGACAACAACCACTTCGGCGCGCCGCGCAATGTGCTGCTGAGTGCACGCTACCGGTTCTGAGAACCTGAACACGCTCTGAGATCGCCGCCATGGCAGCAGCTGCAAGGCTGGAGAATGGCTACAATCCAATAAGAATGATTCTTGTTTGATTGCGGTGCCCGGGCCTGCAATACACCCGGGCTCTCGCCATGACCTCTTCCCCCAGTCTTTTGCACCGCGAAGTCACCACCCTCTACACCGAACACCACGGCTGGCTGCAGGGCTGGCTGCGCCGGCGTCTGGGCAATGCCTGGGAGGCGGCCGATCTGGCCCAGGACACCTTTGTGCGCCTGCTGACCACGCCGGCAGGCCAGTCCGGGCTGCAGGCCGCGCCGCTGCGTGAGCCGCGCGCCTATCTGGCCACGGTGGCAAAGCGGCTGCTGCTGAACCATTTGCGTCGCCAGTCGCTGGAACAGACCTATCTGGCGGCCCTGGCCGCCTTGCCCGAAGCCCAGGCGCCTTCGCCCGAGCAGCAGCTGCTGATTTTGCAGGCCCTGCAGGAGCTGGACGCCATGCTGGACGGCCTGCCACCCAAGGTGAGGGCGGTGTTTGTGCTGTCCCAGGTCGACGGGCTGACCTATGCAGCCATTGCCGAGGAACTGGGCATGGGCCTGCGTTCCGTCAAGCGCTATATGGCCCAGGCCATGGCCGAATGCATTTTGCTGGCGCCATGAGCAGCGCCGCTCCAGTGGCCGAGGCGCCGCCGGCGCTGACGCGTGCCGTGGCCCTGCAGGCTGCCGAGTGGTTTGTGCGGCTGCAAGAAGATGCGGCCACGGACGCCGACCACCAGGCCTGTGCGGCCTGGCGTGCCAGGGCGCCCGAGCATGAGCAGGCCTGGCAGCGCGCCCAGGCCGTGAGCCTGCGCGCCGCTGGCGTGCCGCCCGCACTGGGCAGTGCCAGCCTGCGCCGGCCCCAGCGCCTGGCGCGCCGCGATGCGGCCCGCGCACTGGCGGTGTTGATGGTGGCCGCGCCTGCGGGCTGGCTGGCCTGGCAGGTGGAGCCCTGGCAGCGCTGGTCGGCCAGCCATGCCACGGCCACGGGTGAATGGCGCAGCTGGACCTTGGCCGATGGCAGCCGCATGACGCTGGACACGGCCAGTGTGGTTCATATTGAATTTGATAGCTACCAGCGCACTATCCATCTGCGCTCCGGGGCAGTTTGGGTAGAAACAGCGCCCGACCCACAGCCCGAGCACCGGCCCCTGGTGGTGCGCACACCCCAGGGCAGTGTGCGGGCCATAGGCACGCGCTTTAGCGTGCGCACCGAGGGTGATCGCAGCCAGGTGGCCGTGCTGCAGGGCGCGGTGGAGCTGACCCCGCGCCATGGCCACACGGCGCAGCGGCTGCAGGCCGGTGAGCAGGCGGTTTTTGGCAGCGAGCATGTCGAAGCGGTGCAAGCCGCAGCCAGCAACGCCGGCCAGTGGGCGCGCGGTGTGCTGGCCGTGGACGATATGCGATTGGACGATTTTGTGGCCGAGCTGGGCCGCTACCGCCCCGGCCTGCTGCGCTGTGACCCCGCCGTGGCCGGCCTGCGCATCACGGGCGCCTTCCAGCTGGCGGATACCGATGCCGTGCTGCACAACCTGCTGCACCTGCTGCCCCTGCGCCTGCTCTACCGCACGCGCTACTGGGTCACCTTGCTGCCTGCGGCCTGATTTTTTCCCCTGATGGAGCCAGGCTTGGCCCCTTTTGTGAAACCGGTGTGTCCTGTTCGATGGAGCGCTCTTTTTCTTTGCTTTTCCCATCGCACTTTCCTCTAGGAACACCTATGCTTTCTCAGTCCAAATTTCCTGCGGCCCGGCCTGCATCGGTCTGTCTGCAGGCACTGCGGCATACGGCCACGGCCCAGGCCGTGCTCATCGCCTTGGCCCTGGTGGTCGCCGCACCGCAGGCTGCACAGGCACAACCCTCGACACAGGCCGCAGATGCGGCCAGCAGCCTGGACTTTCGCATTCCTGCCGGCCCGCTGGGGGCGGCGCTGACAGCGTTTGCGGCTGATGCGGGTATTAGCATCAGTGCGTCTCCCGCTCTGGTGAAGGGCAAGCACACGGCTGGTCTGAACGGCAGCTACGCCGTGGAGCAGGCACTGGCCAAATTACTGGCTGGCTCTGCGCTGCAGGCCGAGGCTGCGGGCCCAGGCAGTTATGTGCTGCGGGTCATGCCGGAAGTGGGGCGGCCTGCGGCAGCGGGAGCGACCATGGCCGAGGTGCGCGTTACGGCCGCAGCCGAGCGCAGCGCCGTAACAGAAGGCACAGGGGCTTATACAGCCCGTGAATCGGCTACGGCTACAGGCCTGGGTCTGTCGCTACGCGAGACGCCGCAGTCGGTCACGGTATTCACACGCCAGCGCATGGACGACCAGGGCATCGTGCTGCAGGAAGACATTGTCCGGCAGACCACGGGGTTGACCTACGCGCAATACGGCCCCACAGGGGGCGACACCAATTACTTTTATGCCCGCGGTTTTCAGGTCAAGAACTTCCAGGTCGATGGCGTCAACCGCCTGTTCAGCGACTACACCGGTATTTTCCAGACCAGTGATATGGCCATGTACGACCGTGCAGAAATTGTGCGCGGTGCCTCGGGGTTGATGAGCGGGGCGGGCACACCTGGCGCCACCATCAACCTGGTGCGCAAGCGGCCCACGGCCGATTTCCAGGGCAGTGCCAAGCTCACGGCAGGGTCCTGGGATTTTTCCCGTGGCGAGGTCGACCTGTCCTCACCGCTGAATGCCTCCGGCTCCGTGCGTGGGCGGGTGGTGGCCGTGACGCAAAAACGCCACTCCAAGGTTGATTACGAAGAAGACAAGACCAGCTCGCTCTATGGCGTGGTCGAAATGGATCTGACATCCACCACACTGGCCACCGTGGGATTTGCTGCCCAGAACTACGATGCTACCGGCATAGGCCGTGCGGGCCGGCCGCTGTTCTACACCGATGGCACGCACATCGACTGGAGTCGTTCGGCATCGTCGGGTGCGCGCTGGGCTTCGACCCGGCGCGATTACCGCAGCGCTTTTGCTTCGCTGGAACACCAGTTGGACAGCGGTTGGCGGCTGAAGGCGGCCTACACCCGCGACCGCATCAGCTATGACGAAATTCCGGGCTGGACCAATGAACAGCCGGTGGACCGCGCTACCGGCGGCGGCGTGGGTCTGTGGGCTGCCTGGTGGACGGGCAGGCCTGTGCAGGATACGCTGGACTTAACCGCCTCGGGGCCCTTCAGCCTGCTGGGGCGCCAGCATGAGGCGGCCTTTGGTGCCAGCTTTGCGCGCACGCGCAATGACAGTCAGTCCCATGGGCGCTGGTCTTTCCCGGGCTGGGACAGCACCATAGACAACATCTTTACCTGGGACGGCAATACTCCGGGCAAGCCGCATAACCCGGCCCTGGGCGATGCCGGCGCCCGCGAGCGCAGCAGCAGTGCCTATGGCTCGGTACGCTTGCGACCCAGTGATGCGCTTTCCGTGATTGTGGGCGCGCGGCTCACCAACTGGAAACGCAGCGAGTACTACACCGACTACGCCAGTGGTGCGCGCAGCGACAGCCACATGCGTGAGAACGGCAGACTCACCCCCTATGCGGGTGTGGTGCTGGATGTAGCGCGGGATTGGTCGCTGTATGGCAGCTACACCGACATCTTCCAGGCGCAAAACCAGGTGGACGTGCATGGTCGCACCTTGGCGCCGGTGCTCGGCCGCAGCTATGAGCTGGGTGTCAAGGGCGAGCTGCTGGAGGGCCGGATGCAGCTCAGCGCTGCCGCCTACCGCTTGCTGCAAGACAATGTGGCCCAGGCCATTCCTGGCAGCTATGCCCCCGATGGCAACCAGGCCCACCGCGCCGTCAAAGGTGCAGAAACGCGGGGCTTTGAGCTGGAGGCCAATGGTGCGCTGACGCCGAGCTGGAATCTCTACGCCGGCTTTGCACGCAATCTGGCGCGCGACGCGCAGCAGCAGCGCTTGATGCCTGAAATTCCGCGCAACACCTTCAAGTTATTCAGCACTTACCGCATGGCAGGCCTGGGCCGAGGCATGACGGTGGGAGGCGGCTGGCGCTGGCAAAGCGGTACCTGGAGCGATTACAGCTTCTTGAATTTGCCGGGGGTGAGCCGTGCCGAGCAAAAAAGCTATGCCGTGGTCGATCTGATGCTGCAGATACCGCTGACCCAGCAACTCACGCTGTCGGCCAACCTCTACAACGTGTTTGACAAGAAATACCAGGCGATTGCTACCTCGTCCTATTACGGCGAGGCCCGCAATCTGCGCTTGTCTTTGGGGATGAAGTTTTAGGCCGACTGAGTACCGAGCTACGGTGGGTGTTCATAGATACAATCAAACAAGAATCATTCTTGTTTATCTCCGCGCCCGGCCGTGCCACCATGACCTCTCCCTCCAGCCTTTTGCACCGCGAAGTCGCCACCCTCTACACCGACCACCATGGCTGGTTGCAAACCTGGTTGCGCAAAAAACTGGGCGATGTGCATCAGGCGGCCGATCTGGCGCATGACACCTTTGTGCGCCTGCTGGCGCGCGAGGAGCCGGTGCAGGCACGGGAGCCCCGGGCCTTTTTGACCACGGTGGCCCAGCGCGTGCTGGCCAACCACTACCGCCGCCAGAAGCTGGAGAGGGCCTATCTGGAGGCGCTGGCACAGATGCCGCAGGCCATGGCGCCTTCGCCCGAGGAGCGCGCCCTGCTGCTGGAGGCGCTGGATGCCATAGACCGCATGCTCGACGGCCTGCCGGCGCCCGTGCGCCGTGCCTTTTTGCTGGCCCAGCTCGACGGCATGAAGCAGGCCGACATCGCCACCACCCTGGGCCTGTCGCTGACCACGGTCAAACGCTATCTGGTCCAGGCCGGCATGCACTGCATGGCCGCCGTCGCCGCGGAACCCACATGAGCGCCCCAGCGGGCCTGCAGGCTGTGCCGCAGGACATTGCCCGGCAGGCCGTGGAGTGGTGGCTGCAGCTGCAGGAAACACCAGACAGCATCGCCCTGCAGCAGCAGTGGCAGGTCTGGCGGGGACAAAGCCCTTTGCATGCGCAGGCCTGGCAGCGTGTAGAGGCCATGCAGCAGCGTCTGGCGGCGGTGGCTGCACCCCACCAGGGACTGGCCCAGCAGGCACTGGCGCCGAGGCCTGCAGCGCGCCGGCGTCGCACGGTGCAGGCGCTGGTGTTGCTGGTGTTTGGCGGCGGAGTGGCCTGGCAGCTGGAAACGCAAACGCCCTGGCGCAACTCCTGGCGCAATTGGGTGGCCGATGTGCGCACGCCGCGCGGTGAACGCCGGCGCCTGACCCTGGACGACGGCACGCAACTGGTGCTGCAAGGCGGCAGTGCGCTGGATGTGGCCTATGACCGCAGCGAACGCCGGCTGCTGCTGCGCGCGGGCGAGGTCTATATCACCTCTGCGCCGGACACCCTGGAACCCGCGCGGCCGCTGGTGGTGCAGACCACGGCGGGCGAGATGCGGCCCCTGGGCACGCGCTTTACCGTACGCAGCGAAGAGGATGGCCGCAGCCTGGTGGCCGTCTACGAAGGTGCGGTGCAGCTGGCGCCCCGGCTTGCCGCTGACGGCTCCCTGGTGCTGCAGGCTGGCCAGCAGGCCTGGCTGCATGCCCGCCAGGTGCAAGCGCCAGCGCCTGCGCGGGAAGAGAGCGCCGCCTGGGTGGACGGCATGCTGGTGGCGCGCGGCATGCAGCTGGATGCCGTGCTGCAGGCCTTGCAGCCGGCCAGCACCGCCACCCTGGTCTGCCACCCGGCCGTGGCGGCGCTGCAGGTGTCCGGCACCTACCCGCTGGACGATGTGCCCCGGGTGATGCTGGCCCTGGGCAGCCTGCTGCATCTGGAGGTGCGCACGCTGACCCGTTGGTGGGGTGGGCAGGAGCTGGCCATAGGGCCGGTGGGCGCCTTGTGAGCCATGGCGCATGACCAGCCGATTCAGCATAAACCATAGCTGCTTGCGCTTGCTCATCAACGATTTCAATATTGAACAATGCTGAAATCATTGAGCAGAGGGCGCTGACAGCTATGAAAAAAATATAAAAACTGCAGTGCATCTGGGCTGGCCATGGGCAGCAGAGGAGGCTGTCCACAATAAATTGCGGCCAGGGTGGGCTGTTTTGGCGGCTGGCGGGACATGGCTAAGGAAGGCGGTGTGCACACCGTCTGCGGGCCAACCCGGTGCGGTCTTTGGGCTGTGGGTTGCACTTCATTTTTCTGGCCTTCGGGCCCTGACCACCATGGCTGATCTTCTGGCGCAGGCGCATCCTGCGGATTTCTCCTCTTCCTCTGCGGCCCCTGCATGGGCGCTGCACCGTCTGGTGCTGGCCCTGGTCGCTGCCGGCCTGTGCGTCTGCGTTGCAACGCAGGTGGCGGCAGAAACCGCTGTCCCAGCAGCCGCGCCGTCTGCTGCGGCGGTGGATGCCCTGCGGGACTACCGCATTCCTGCCGGCCCGCTGGATGAGGCCTTGACCCGTTTTGGCCGCGCCTCGGGCCTGCTGCTGTCTTTCACGCAAGACCAGGTGCAGGGCTTGCACAGCCCGGGGCTGCAGGGGCGGCTGACCCAGGCCCAGGCGCTGGACCGTCTGCTGGCTGGCACCGGTCTGATGGCCCAGCGCTCGGCCCAGGGCGCGGTGCTGCTGCGAAAGGCCCCGGCACCGGTGGCGCCCACGGCCGGCACGGCTGCGCTGTCCACGGTCACGGTCAGCTCCCAGGCCTATGCAGCCGAGGCGCTTTATGCGGGCTCGGGCCGTGCTGCCAGCACCAAGCTCGGCAGCACGCTGATGGAGACGCCGCGCTCCATCTCCATCGTCAGCCAGGAGCAGATCAAGACCCAGGCGCCCAAGAGCATAGAGCAGGCGCTGTCGTACACGGCTGGCGTGTCCACCGAGGTCACGGGCGCCGATCTGCGCATGACGGGGGCCGTTATCCGGGGCTTCAGCGATGGCAGCTCCTACTACAAGGACGGGCTGCGCCAGTTCTCGGCCGGCACCTATGGTTCGTGGAACGACGAGATCGATGAGCTGGAGAGCATCGAAGTCATCAAGGGCCCGGCCTCGGTGCTTTTTGGCCAGGGCCGCCCGGGCGGCGTGATCAATGTGGTGTCCAAGAAGCCGGAGGCCGACCATGTCAACAGCGTGGGCCTGTCCTATGGTCGCTACCACCGTGCCCAGCTCACGGCCGATCTGGGCGGGGCGCTGGACGAGCGCGGCGATGTGCTCTACCGCCTCAACCTCAAGGGCCGTGACAGCGACGGCCGCACCGTGGGATCGCGTGACGACCGCATCTCCATCGCACCTTCGCTGCGCTGGAACCTCTCGGGCCAGACCCAGCTCACGCTGCTGGGCTCCTACTCGCGCGAGCGCGGCACACCCAAATCCTGGTGGCCCAGCCTGTTCACCTACCCGCAGATCAAGCAGCTCTCGCCCAAGCTCACCGCTGGCGATTCGGCTTTCGACAGGTTCGACCGCGATACCCAGTCCCTGGGCTATGAATTCAGCCACCAGACTGACAGCGGCTGGCAGCTGACACAGAACCTGCGCTACTCCCGCATCGACATCGACTACCGCCACATCTACGCCATGGACGTGCTGGCCGATGGGCACAGCATCTCGCGCGCCAACCTGGCCCAGCGCACCAAGGGAACGGCCTTGGCCATAGACAACCGGGCACAGAAAGACCTGCGCTGGGGGGCGCTGCAACACCGCCTGGCCTTTGGCCTGGACCACAGCAAGTACAAGGAGCGCGGTGGCATGGGCTTTGGCTGGAACGTGCCCGACCTGGACCTGAATGCCCCGGTGTATGGCCAGTCCGTGGAGATGCCGGAGATGGAAGACAGCAACTCCGACCTGCGCCAGACCGGCATCTACACCCTCAACCAGCTCCAGTGGAACCGCTGGACAGCCAACCTCAGCCTGCGCCACGACCAGGCCCGTACCACGCAGAACAGCACGACCCAGCCGCGCATGAAGGACAGCGCCACCACGGGCAGCGCCGGTGTGCTCTACCAGTTCGACAGCGGCTGGGCACCTTACGCCAGCTATGCCACCTCCTTCGATCCGGCCACCGGCCTGAAGTTCGATGGCAGCGCCTTCCTGCCGCGCCGTGGCAAACAGTACGAAGTGGGGGTGAAGTACCAGCCGCCAGGCAGTAGCACTCTGATCACGGCCTCGGTGTTTGACCTGCGGCAGACCAATGTCACCACCCCGGATCCCGACCACCCGCGCTTCAGCATCCAGACAGGTGAGGTGCGCGCGACGGGGATGGAGCTGGAAGCCCGGGTCGGCTTGACACGCGAACTCAGCAGCCTGCTCAGCTACACCTGGCTGGACCCGCGAACCACGCAAAGCACCCGGCCCGCCGAGGTGGATCGCCAGACCATGCAAACCAGCCGCCACATGGCCAGCGTGTGGCTGGACTATCGCCCCCGCGCCGTGCCCGGTCTGATGCTGGCCGGCGGCCTGCGCTACAAGGGCCGCTCTCCCTATAACGTGGCAGCAGACGGCAGCCTGAACGTCAATGACGCCTTCACCGTGGCCGACCTGGCCGTGGCCTATGAAACGCCCCAATACCGGATCGCGCTGAACATCAACAATCTGTTCAACAAGACCTACTACGGCGGCATCTTCCGCGGTGTGGACCGCGAGGCCAATGTGAGCATCAGGTACTACTGGTAGGCGAGGGGGCTGTTGCGCCGCATGGGTGTGATGAAGTCTGTGGATGCATGGGCTCTGATGCATGCCGCAGACGGTATTGGATAGAATAAACAAGAATTATTCTCGTTTAATATTGTGCTTGTAGGCCACTCTGCCAGCTACACATCTTCATGCCTCCCGCCTCCAACACGTCGCACGCTGATATCGCTGCCCTGTATGCCGCCCACCATGGCTGGTTGCAGGGCTGGCTGCGCAAAAAAGTGGGCAATGCGTTTGATGCAGCCGATCTGGCACAAAGCACATTTGTCAAAGTGCTGTGCGCACGCCAGCAGGCACCTTTGCTGGAGCCGCGTGCCTATCTGACGACCATTGCCCGCAATCTGCTGATCAACCAGGTGCGCCGGCGCGCCATCGAACAGGCCTATCTGGAGGCCCTGGCTGCCATGCCCGAGCCCGTCGCACCACCGCCCGAGGCACGGCTGATGCTGTTGGAAACGCTGGTGGAGATAGACCGGCGCCTGGGCACGTTGCCGGCGCTGGCCAAGCAGGCTTTTTTGCTGGCGCAGCTGGAAGAGCTCAACCATGGCCAGATTGCGGCGGAGCTGGGCATCTCTGTCTCCACGGTCAAGCGCCATCTCGCCAAGGCTGCGCTGCGCTGCTTTTTCCCGGAGTAGCCATGCCCTCTTCGTCCGTTGCCGCTGCAGATGGCCATGTTCAGAGCGCAAGGCCCGGCGGCTGTGCCCAGGTGGAGGCCATTCCTGCCGAGGTGGCCGAGCAGGCCGTGCGCTGGTGGGTGGCCCTGCGTGCAGGAGAGGAGACGGCCCGAACCCGGTTGGAGCTGCAACGCTGGCGGGAAGCCGATTCTTTGCACGAGGCGGCCTGGCAGCGCATAGAGACCATGGGCAGCGAGATGGCCGGCATTCCGCTGCCCCTGGCGCGCGCCGCCCTGGGGGCGCCAGCCTCGCCGCGCCGGCGGCGCAGCATGCAGCTGTTGGCGGTGGCGCTGGTATCGGGTGCCGGCACGGCGGCCCTGCTGCGTTCGCAGTCCTGGCGGGCATGGTCGGCAGAGGTCGTGGCTGCGGTGGGGGAGCAGCGCAGGCTGAGCCTGCCCGACGGTGGCTCGGTCGTGCTCAACACCGGCAGTGCGCTGAACATCCTCTACCGTGCTGATGTGCGTGTGCTGCAACTGGTGCGCGGTGAAATCCTGGTGCAGACCGCGCCCGATGCCCAGCGGCGGCCCTTCAGCGTGCAGACCGCGCTGGGCAGCGTGCGTGCGCTGGGTACGCGCTTCATGGTCCGCGAGCGAGAGCAGGCCTTTGAGGTGGGGGTGTTGGAGGGCGCGGTAGAGCTGCGCCCGATCGATGCTGCCGCAGGCGTGTTGCGCCTGGCAGCAGGAGAGCGCGGGTGGCTGGAGCGAGTCGCAGCGCATCGCAATGGCCCTTTGGAGCCGGCTGCAGCTGCCTGGGCGGATGGCATGCTGGTGGTCTCGCACATGCGGCTGCAGGATTTTCTGGCCGAGTTGGGGCGTTACAGGCGTGGGCATCTGGGTTGCGATCCGGCCATTGCAGACTTGCGGGTGTCTGGCAGCTATCCGCTGGCCGATACCGACAAGGTGCTGGCGTCGCTGACCTCGGCCTTGCCGGTGCAGCTGCGTTTCTTCTCGCGCTACTGGGTGAGTGTGCAGGCGGCGAGCTCCTGATGGGAAAGATTCGCAAAAAAATGAGCTAGTTGGCATCGCTGGACTGTCAGACAGGAAAGAAAGGCATTTCGGTGCCTGCAGTTTTTGTCACTTTCCGAGTTGATATTCCCATGTGCTCTCTGCCTGTCCGGCCACGCGCTGTTGCCTTCGCTCCCACACTCCGGGCTTTGCCTGCTCTTCGACCTGTCGCTATGGCACTGCATGTGCTGTGCCTGGGGCTTCTGGCCGGAGTGGGCTCTGGAGTGGTCACTCCACGCACCGCGTGGGCGCAGGCCGAGGCCGATGCACAGCGTCACTACCGCATACCCGCAGGCCCTTTGGGCGATACGCTCAACCGCCTCGGGCATGAGGCGGGTGTGCTGGTCACCTTTGGCTCGCAGCTCACCGAAGGGCAGCACAGCCCGGGTGTTCAAGGTCTTTTGACGGTGGAGCAGGCGCTGGCCCAGGCCTTGCGCGGCACCCGGCTGGCAGCAGTGCCTGCGCAAGGGGGCGGCTACACCTTGCGTGAGCTGGTCCTGGTGCAGAGCATGGCCGATTCGCAAGGGGTCAGCCTGGCGGCTGTGACCGTGACGGCCGAAGCGCTGCGCAGCGCCGTGACCGAAGACACGGGACAGTACGCCGCACGCGCAGTCAGCATAGGCAAGGACACGCTGACGCTGCGGGAAATTCCCCAGTCGGTATCGGTGCTGACGCAGGCCCAGATCAAGGACCAGGGCATGACCGATATGGCCCAGGCCATGCAGTCGGTGGCGGGTGTGCGTACCGACAGCTATGCCGGCGAGGAGCGCATGTCGGTGCGTGGCTATACCCTGGGCGCGCAGTTCGACGGGGTGCCGCAGATGGCCTCGCTGCTGTACATGCACAATGATCTGGCTCTGTATGACCGGGTAGAGGTGCTGCGCGGTCCCTCTGGGCTGCTGCAGGGCAGTGGCAGCCCTGCGGGATCGGTCAACTATGTGCGCAAGCGGCCCAAGGACACGGCAGGCGTTGAAGTGGCCCTGTCCGCTGGCTCGTGGAATCACTACCGTGCCGAAGTCGATGCTACGGGCCCCTTGAACCAGGGGGGCACATTGCGTGGCAGGGCTGTGCTGGCCTATAGCGACCAGGACATGTTCTATGACGTGGGCCATGCCCGCAGCATGGTGGCCTATGGCATGGTGGAGTACGACCTGACGCCGCAGACCAAGCTGGGGCTGGCGCTGACCCACATGGACGTGGAGCGCGTCAACTTCTTTGGCCAGCCCACCAAGGTGGATGGTTCGCTGCTGGAAAATCGCAAAGCCTTTGTGGGGTCGAACAGACGTGCCCCTCGGGAGATCAATGAGGTGGCGTTGGATGCCAGCCACCAGTTCGGCAATGGCTGGACGGCCAAGGGCACGCTGTCCCGCAAAACACTGGATTACAACGCTGGCTATACCGCCTACCCCTGGAGCGGTCTGGACTCCAGCAATGGCGGATTGGTCGGCGTCTCCCTGGGGCGCATTCAGCAAGACGATGTCTGGACCGGCGTGGATGCCAGCGTCTCCGGGCCATTCGAGCTGCTGGGCCGCCGTCACACCGTGACCCTGGGGTACAACCGTATCACCGAGGACTTCAAGGGCAATAACAACTATGTGTCCTTGCAAGACTGGGACGTTCTTCACCAGCACGACTTCAGCGCTTTCCTGCCCGGGCCAGCGGCGCGGACCAACAATGACTACACCGTCGAATCCGGCTTTTACGGCGTGACCCGTTTGAAGCTGGCCGATCCACTGACCCTGGTGCTGGGCGGGCGCTGGACCAGCTATGAAAGCCGCAGCCGCGGTATCACGGCTGCAGGACATGAGCCCTGGACGGAAAACTCCAAGGTGCGCCATGAGTTCACGCCCTACGGAGGCCTGCTGTGGGATTGGACACCGCAGCTGACCTGGTATGCCAGCTATGCCGATATTTTTGCGCCGCAGACGGTCAAGGACTATCAGGGGCGGTTGCTGGATCCGCGTGTGGGCTGGCAGGTGGAGACAGGTATCAAGGGCGCGTTCTTCGATGATCGCCTGAACGTCTCGCTGGCCGCCTTTCGCATCCGTGAGAAAAACCGCAGCATGCTTGACCCTGACCCCAGCCACATTTGCGCGGACTCCTGGGATGGCGCTTGCAGCATGGCAGCGGGCGAAGTCCAAAGCCAGGGCTGGGAAGCAGAGGTTGTGGGCAAACTGGCCCCGGGTTGGGATGTCTCGACCAGCTATACCTATCTGAATGCCAAATACCTGCGCGACAGCGCCAACGCTGGCCAGCGCTTTGCGCCGGAAACCACGCCGCGCCATTTGCTCAAGCTGTGGAGCCATTACCGGTTCAATGACCAGGCCCTGGGGGGCCGCATGAAGGGCTGGAGCCTGGGCATGGGCGTGCAGGCACAAAGCGATATCTACATTGCCAATGGCTCGCGCCAGGGCGGGTATGCCACGGTCTCGGCCACATTGGGCTACCGCATCAACCCGCGCTGGCACGCCCATCTGGCGTTGAACAATCTCACGGACCGCAGTTATCTCCAATCGGTGGGCAGTGCCACTTTCCACAATATGTATGGCGCACCGCGCAATGCCATGCTGACGCTGCGCGGCCAGTTCTGAGATCGTGAACACGCTCTGAGAGGCGCTTGAAGCGCTGGTGGTGTCTCGGCTCCGGAGCAAGGGCTGGGTGCTGGCCCGTCTTTGTGGGTGGAGTTGAGAATGATTCTTCTTTGTGGCTATCATTTGGCCCCATGGAACTCTCCACCTCTTTCACCCGCGCGCTGCTGTCCGGCTTTGACCGGGCCTATGCCGACCTGCTGCGTGTGGCCGCGCGCAGCACGGGTTGCCGCGAGGAGGCCGGTGACCTGGTGCATGACACCTGGCTCCGGCTGGCCGAGCACGCGCAAAGTGGGGCGGGAGAACGGCAGGGCGCAGCGGAGGAAGATGCACCGCGCGACGTGACGGCCTATCTGGCCGTCATGGCCCAGCATATGGCGCTGGATGCGCACAGGCGTCGGCAGCGCCATGGGGATTATCTGGATTCCGCATTGCTGCGCGAGCAGCTCGCGCCCAGTCACACGCCCGATGTGGCCGATGCGGTGATGTACCGCCAGGCGCTGAGCGTGCTGGAGGCGGCGTTGACCTCCTTGCCTGAACGCAGCCGCAGCGCCTTTGTGGCGCACCGCATCCATGGCGAAAAACAGCCCGAGATCGCCCAGCGCCTGGGCCTGTCGCTGAATACGGTGGAGCGTGATCTGATGCAGGCCAGTGCCTGCATCGAGGATGCGCTGCACCGCTGGCGCGGTGGCAATCTGGCCACCAGCGCCCGGCGTGCAGGCAGGCGCCGCAGCCTGGGGGCCCTGCTGGGTCTGGCGGGGCTGGGCCTGGGCGGCCACCTGGTCTGGGAGCAGTACCGGCAGAACTATGTGCAGTGGCACCTGCGCTGTACCAGCGGCCGTGGCGAACAAAACCGTCTTGCTCTGCCCGATGGCTCCATGCTGCTGCTGGATGCCATGAGCAGCGCCGACGTGCGCTACTTTGCTGCACGGCGTACGGTGGAGCTGACCCAGGGGGCAGCTTTTTTCGATGTGGAGCGCAGCCCTGAACGGCCTTTTATTGTGCAGGCTGGTGGGGTCCGGGTCGTGGTGCTGGGAACGCGCTTTGGTGTCGAGCTGAGTGAGGCGGGTGACGAGGCGGCTGTGGGGGTGCAGGTGGAGTCTGGCCGGGTGCGTGTGGAGGCGGCAGGCGGCAACTATGAGCTGCAGGCCGGGCAGGGGTTGAAGGCGCAGGGCGCATCGGTATTGTCTGTGCAGACCCAGCCCCAGGATGCGGCGGCTTGGCGCCATGGTGAGCTGGTGTTCAGCCATAGCACGCTGGGTGAGGCTGTGCAGCGCTTGTCACGCTACACCTCTTGGTCGCTGGAAGTATCGCCCGAAGCCGCTGGTCTGCCTGTGAGCGGGCGTGTGCGCATTGCCCATGCCCAGGCCTGGGTGCAGGCTCTGCCGCGTGCGCTGCCGGTCCAGGTCAGGCACCGGGCACAGGGGAATGGGTTGGTGGTTTCAGCCCGGTGAAAACCTCAGACGAATTTTTTTCAGGAATTTGCCACGGTAAACGTCCTTGCAGTGAGCCCATCGGGTTGGGCCTATTACTGCCAAGGACAATTCCCATGCATTCGCTTCTCTTTCCATCCCCTCGTACGCCGGTGGCCTCGGCGGTACTCAGTCTCGGGCTGTTCATGCCTTTGCACCAGGCTTCGGCACAGGCTCAAACGTCATCGGTAGCGCAAGCCATTCGCTTTGAAATTGCGGCCCAGCCGGTGGCTGCGGCGCTCGACCAGTTCGCCCGGCAGGCGGGGTTGCAGTTGGCGCTGGACCCCACGCTGGTACAGGGGCGTCAGGCGCCAGCACTGCAAGGTCCTTATGCGGTGCGGGCAGGTCTGGAGACCTTGCTTCAAGGCAGTGGCTTGCAAGGGCGGATGGAAGGGGGAATGCTCACCGTGCAGCGGCAGATCCAGATGTCTGCGCGTTCGCTGGAAGAGATCACGGTGAACGCCAACCAACTTGGAGAAATCACCGAAGGCTCGGGCTCGTATACGCCGGGCAGTATTGCCACCGCCACTCGCCTGGTCTTGACGCCGCGGGAGACGCCGCAGTCGGTCAGCGTGATCACGCGGCAGAAGATGGATGACTTTCAGCTCAACTCCATCGACCAGGTGATGGAGCATACGCCAGGCGTGAGTGTGGTGACCTATGACAGCGAGCGCACTACCTACTATGCGCGGGGCTTTGCCATCAACAATTTTCAGTATGACGGCATTCCCATGCTGCGCGATTCGGCCTATTCGGCCGGTAATACGCTGAGCGATACCGTGATCTATGACCGCATCGAGGTGCTCAAGGGAGCCAGCGGTCTGCTCACGGGCAGTGGCGACCCGGGCGCAACGATCAACCTGGTGCGCAAAAAGCCTACGCAGGATTTCCAGGGGCATGCGAGCGTGGGAGGTGGCCGCTGGGGTAGTTACCGCGGTGAACTGGATCTGGGTGGGGCACTCAATGCAGCAGGCAATGTACGTGGCCGGGCCGTGGTTGCGCAGCAGAAGAAAAACACCCAGCAAGACCATTACAGCCGCGACTCCACGGTGTTCTACGGCATTGTGGAGGCTGATCTGGGACCGCGTACCTTGTTGACCCTGGGGGCTGACCACCAGAACAACAAGCCCATGGGCTCGACCTGGGGCGGCATCGCCTTGCTTGATGCCAATGGTAATTTCAATGACATGCCGCGTTCCTTCAACAACGGTGCCCGTTGGAGCCGCTGGGAACAATACACCCGCACGGGCTTTGCCACGCTGGAGCACAGTTTTGACAGCGGCTGGGTGGCCAAGCTGCAGCTCAATCGCCAGACCAATGGCTATGACTCCAATCTGGGTTCGGCCGCTGCAGGTTTCCCCAATCCCGCTGACGGTACGGGAACCAGCATGTGGGCAGGAAAATATGTGGGCCATACCACCAGCAATGCTGCCGACCTCTATGCCAGTGGCCCTTTGCAGCTTGGTGGGCGCGAGCATGAATTGGTACTGGGCGCGAGCATGACCAACCGTCGCTGGAAGAACCAGGGCTGGTGGGATACGGGAAGCTACGACAAAAACATTGGCGACTACTACCAGTGGAGGGGCAATGTGCCCATGCCTGCTTGGGGTGTGGCGCCGGACTTCAGCAACGACGAGACCACGCGTGAGCGTGGTCTGTACGCCACCGCCCGCTGGAATCTGCGTGATGATCTGAAGCTGATCACCGGCGGACGCTGGTCCAGCTATGTCAACCGGGCGCAGTTGCTGGATGAATCCGGGGTCTTTGTGCCCTATCTGGGCGTGGTGTATGACTTCCATCCGACCTACTCGGCCTATGCCAGTTACTCTGGGATTTTCAAGCCTCAGTCCGTGCAGGATGCGCAAGGTCATACCTTGGACCCGCTGGAGGGTACGAATTACGAGCTCGGCATCAAGGCCGAGTTTTGGGACGGCAAGCTCAACGCGTCGGCCGCTGTCTTTCAGCTTCAGCAGGACAACTATGCGGTGGAGACCGGTGGCATGACGCCGTCCGGTGGCACGGCCTATCGTGCCATTCAAGGGGTTAAGACCAGGGGCTATGAGCTGGAAGTTTCGGGCCAGCTTTCTCCTGGCTGGCAGATTCAGGCGGGCTTCTCGCATGGCATTGCGCGCCAGCAGGGACAGCGCGTCTCCACGCTGACCCCATCCAACCAGTTCAGCCTCTACACAAGCTACCGTCTGGGAGGACGCCTGCAGGGACTGACGCTGGGTGGCGGTGCCCGTTGGCAGGACAAGACCTGGGGGGATATCTCCACGCCTTCCGGGACTCCCATGAAGCACACCGTCCAGAGCTACTGGGTGCTGGATGCCATGGCCCGCTACGAATTCAGCAAGCAACTGTCGGCCTCGGTGAGCATCAGCAACCTCCTGGATAAGAAGTACTACACCATCTTCAACTGGTATAGCACTTACACCTGGGGAGCGCCACGCAGTGTCAATATCAGCGTGAACTACAAATTCTGAGCCTTGGAGGCTGCCTTGCAGCCCCTCGGAACGGGGCGGTTTCCATTTCTGGGATGGAAATGGCCCTTTTTCCGCTCTCGTTTGTCATGTCTTATGAGAGGGGCAGATTGATGTCCCCGCCATTCCCCACTTTCTGCTTTTGGCCATCGATTCCATGACCTTTGCTTTTGCGGCCCGACCGGGCTTTTCCATTCTCTCGCGCCTGCTGGCTGCTGTGCTGGGCGGCTACGCCCTGGCCAGCGCCGTGGCGGTGCTGCTGGCGGCTGTCTTGCCCATTCCCAGGGCCGAGGCGGTGCTGGCCGGCATGCAGTGGAGTTTTGTGGCCCATGTGCTGGTGGCCATCTGGGCCTTTTCGCCGGTTGCGCTGGCGCGCATGTGGGGGCTGCTGCTGTCGGTGACGGCTGTGGTGCTGGTCGCAGCCTGGGCCTTTGCTCGCCCGGCACTGGGAGGCTGAGATGACGGCGAACAATCACAAGCAAGGCCCCCGGGGCAGTGTGGCCAAGCAGACGGGTGTTGCTGCAGGCGGGTTCCGCCAGGCCCAGGCCTGGCTGCATACTTGGTGCGGCCTGTGGTTCTCGTGGCTGCTGTTTGCGGTCTTTCTGACGGGCACGCTGGCGGTGTTCGAGGAGTCCATTACCCACTGGATGACGCCCGAGCACCATGCCGAGGAGGCGGCCCAGGCCCTGGAGCCCAAGGGCGCCGACCGGGCCCAGCGCCTGGCCTGGGGGCTGGACTATATGGCCAGTCAGCACCAGGGTGCGGAGATGTGGGAAATCTGGCCGATGGATGCCCAAGGTGGTGGTCGGCTGACCGCCTACTGGTTCGACGGCAAGCGCGAATACGCCATGCAGCCCCTGGACCCCAGCACCGGCCAGCCTGTGGAGCTGCCGCCGTCTGCGGTGCGCCAGACTCTGGGCGGCCACCATTTTGTGGAGTTCCACCACGAGCTGCATGCGGGCAGCTGGGGCTTGTGGGCCGTGGGCATTGCCACCATGGCCATGCTGGTGGCGCTGGTCAGCGGCATCATCACCCACCGGCGCATCTTCAAGGACTTCTTCACCTTTCGTGCACGCAAGGGCCAGCGCAGCTGGCTGGACGCGCACAACGCCACCGGGGTGCTGACCCTGCCTTTTCTATTCATGATCGCCTTCACCGGCATCGTGATCTCTGGCATCACCTTTATGCCGGCACCCAAGATCAGCCAATACGGTCTGGGCGTTCAGGCGCAGCAGCAGTTTCTGCGCGAGCTGGACAACCCCTATCTGCAGCAGCGCAGCGGCGAGCCGCTGGCCGTGCCGGACCTGGAGCCTTTTGCGCGCCGGGGCCAGGCGTTGATGGGCCAGGCCGTGCGCGCCGTGGTGGTTTACCAGCCCGGTGAGTCATCGGCTCGCATAGGTATTTATGGCTGGAACAGCGACGACAGGTATGCCCAGCGTCTGAGCGAAACCTCGGGCATGGTGATGTTCTCGGTGGCCACGGGCGAGGTGCTGCGCGTGCGCCTGCCGGGCGAGGTGGACGGCGGCGTGTCCTCGCAGGCCCAGTCCGTCATGAGCGGGCTGCACATGGTCAAGTTTGGCGGCTGGGCCATGAAGTGGCTGTACTTTGTCAGCGGTCTGGCCGGCAGCGCGTTGATGGCCACGGGTGCCATTCTTTTCATGGTCAAGCGCCGCAGCAAGCACCAGGGCGAATTTGGCGGAGCCACGGCCCGCGTCTACCGGCTGATCGAAGGGCTGAACGTAGCGTCTATCACCGGTCTGGGCGTGGCCTGCATAGGCTATCTGTGGGCCAACCGCCTGGTGCCCGTGGGGATTGCCCACCGCGATGACTGGGAGCTGGCCGTGTTCTTTGGCCTGTGGTTGCTGATGCTGGTGCATGCACTGTGGGTTCCCGTCGCCGCAGCGTGGCGCCAGCAGCTGGCGGTGCTGGCCGCGCTGTGCCTGCTGCTGCCGCTGCTGAGTTGGTGGACTGTGGGCGAGCATCTGCCGGGCTTGATCGCCGAGGGCGATTGGGAAGGGGCAGGGCTGGAGCTGTTCTGCCTGGCCTCGGGCGTGGCTGCCGCCTGGACAGGGTGGTGGTTGAAACGCCGCCAGACTGCAGGCATGCGGACGGCACGCAATGCACAGCCCGTGAAAGCCGAGGTGGCGGCATGAACACACTGCATGCATCACTGCTGGCACTGGCCCTGGGCTTTACGGGTATGGCGGCTTTGGCCTTTGCCATGGACCGCCATTACGAGCAGCTCACCGGCAGATACGAAATCCCCCTTGCACAGCGCTGGCTGTTGCGTTGCGTTGGCACGGTGGCGCTGGTCGCAGCGGTCTTTCCCTGCGTGGCGGCCTGGGGCGCCACCGTAGGCACCGTGGCCTGGCTGGGCTGGATCTCGGTGGCAGCTTTGGCCGTGGTGGGCTTGGTCAGCGCGGCCCCACGCTGGGCCGGCCTGGTTGCTGGGCTGGGTGGACTGGGTGCATTGCCGGGTCTGGTCTGGCTGTGGGAGGCTGTGCAGCGATGAGCTCGCAAGCTGTCGGGCTTGATGAGGTGGTGAATGAGATTAATTCTCATTTTCTGCTACAGTCGCCGCTTTCCCGCCTTCGGGGGCGTATGCGATGGCTGCAGCACCTCTTGCCCGGCGGCATGCCCCGCCAGCGGGCCGAGGTGTTTGTCGTGGTTGCGCACTATTACGCAGAGCTCGTCAGTTTTTTTGCCCGTTCCCTCAAAGACCGGGAGGCCGCGACCGATGTGGTCCAGGAAAGCTATGCCCGTGTGTTTGCCTTGCAGGCGCGTGAGGTGGCGGTGCACGATCTGCGGGCGCTGCTGTTTCGCACGGGCAAGAACATCGTCATCGACGATGCGCGCCGTCGCCAGGCCGAAACCCATATGTTGCAAACCCTGGCCGTGGCGAGGGCGGATGAGATGCCCTCGGCCGAGCGCCAGGTGGATGCTCGCCAGCAGCTGGAGCTGTTGAGCCGCAGGCTGCAAGCCATGCCGCGCAAGCGGCGCGAGGTGTTTGTGCTGGTACGCATCTATGGCTTCAGCCACGCTGAAGCCGCTGCGCACATGGGCATCAGCGAAGTGGCCATCGAAAAACATGTGGTGCGCGCCGTGTGCGACTGCATGGGGCTGTTGCCATGATGGCGGCCGAACGCAAGCGGCTGGAGCACGCGCTGCTGTTGATTGCCCGCCAGCATGGCGGCAGCACGCAGACGGCGCAGGCCGCCAAAGAAGCGCTGGCGCGTTGGCGGGCGCAGGAGCCGGCCAACGAGGCCGCAGCCCAGGCCGCACAGGCAGCCTGGACCGCAACCGATGGCCAGGCTTTGCAAGGCGAGCTGCCCATCCCCGCAAGCCAGACGGAGCAAATGCGGCAGACGCGCCGCCGTGCGCTGTCGGTGCTGGGCGTGGTCGGGGTGGCAGGCCTGACCGGGGCGCTGGGGCGCTGGCATTGGTTGCAGCCCCTGGAGCGCTTGGCCTTGCACACCGGACATGGCCAGCAGTTGAGCCGGCAACTGGCCGATGGCAGCCAGCTGGATCTGGCACCGGGGACCGAGGCCCTGGTGCTGCTTTACCGTCAGCGCCGTGAGGTGCATCTGACCCAGGGCGAACTCCGCCTGGAGGTGGCCCACGATGCGCAGCGGCCGCTGGAGGTGCTGACCCCGCTGGGGCGTGTGCGGGTGCTGGGCACGGTGTTTTCCGTGGCCCTGCACGGCGGTAGCCTGCAGGTGCGGGTGGCACAGGGCAGGGTGGCCGTGTGGCGCCCAGGTGCCGATGCCGACCGGGCCGCAGATGCCGTGCTGTCCATGGGCGAGGCACTGCGTCTGGATGCGAGCGGCCATATCCAGCCCTTTGCCGTGAACACCCAGGACGTGGGTGCCTGGCGTGAAGGCTGGCTGGTGTTTGACCACACGCCGTTGACCGAGGTCGTGGCGCGCTGGAATGACTATCTGGCGCGGCCGCTGCTGCTGGCCGAAGATGCGTCGCTGCAATCGCTGCGCCTGACCGGCAGCTTCAAGCTGCGCGAGCCCGCCACCTTTGTCTCCAGCCTGCCGCGCTCATTGCCGGTGCATGTGGAATATCTGCCGGATGGCCGCACGGTCATTCAGCGGCGTTGAGATGCGGCAGCTGCTTTCTGCATTGCCTTCGGCATGTTTCCATCGCTCTGCCTTCTCGGTGGAGAGGCTGGGGAGTCCCCGACGGTGCCCAACAGGCCACGCTCCAAAAAATTTGTCCGGTAGATCGCGCCTCATACGTCTTCACTGTGAAAAGCCTTCGAAAAGCTCTCTCACAGGAATCCGTATGAAACGCTATCACTCTCATTCATCTTCTCAAGCATGCCGGGCTTCACGTCCACAGACCGTGGCCATGGCCTGTCTCATGGCCCTGGCGGGCTGGTCGGCATGGCCGGCCGCCCAGGCACAGCAGAGCGCAGGCCAGGCCGCCATGGTGGTCTCGCAGAGACTGAGCCTGCCGGCCCAGCCACTGGGCCAGGCCCTGAATGCGCTGGCCCGCACCTGGGGGGTGGCGATCTCGGTGGATGCTGCCCTGGTGGAAGGGCGTATGGCACCGGCCTTGCAGGGCCCGTCCACGCTGGGGCAGGCGCTGGCCAAGGCCTTGGCCGGCAGCGGCCTGGAGGCCATTCCTGCGGGTGCGGCCATCAGCGTGCAGCGCGCCAGCCGCAGCAGCACCTTGGGTGAGGTGACGGTCAAGGCGCAGGCCCAGCGCGGAGAGACCACCGAAGGCAGCGGCTCCTATGCCGCCTCGCGCGTGTCTTTGGGCAAGGGCCAGGATGTGCGCGAAGTGCCGCAGTCCATTTCCGTGGTGACGCGCCAGCGCATTGAAGACCAGGCCTTGGGCTCGGTGGGCGAGGTCATGCAGCAGACCACGGGCGTGACGGTGGATTACTCCGGTGCCGGCGGCCTGGGGGGCTCGGCCACCAAATTCCTCTCACGTGGTTTTGAGATCGGCAATGTGCAAATTGACGGCGCCAGCGTGGACGCCTTCAGCCAGCAACTGTTCGACCCCAATCTGGCTATGTATGACAGCGTGCAGGTGGTGCGCGGCGCCAACGGCCTGTTCAGCGGCAATGGCGAGCCAGGCGGTGCCATCAACCTGGTGCGCAAGCGTCCCACGCTGGACAAGCAATTGCAGGCCTCGGCCGCCTTGGGCAGCTGGAATCGCAAGCAGCTGGAGCTGGATGCCGCAGGCCCCTTGAATGCCGACGGCAGCGTGCGCGGCCGTGCCGTCATTGCCCACACCGACAGGGAATTCTTCTACCGCGCTGCGGACTCCAAGAACAGCCTGCTCTACGGCATCGTAGAGGCTGACCTCAGCCGCTCCACCAAGCTCAGCCTGGGAGCCAGCTACGACAAGCTGGCATCCACACCCTGGCGCGAAGGTCTGCCGCGCGCAGCCAATGGAGACGACCTCCATTTGCCGCGCCGCACTGCGCTGATGGCGGGCTGGGGGCATTACGACAAGACGGCCAAGGAGCTGTTTGCACAGCTGGACCAGGCGTTGGCCGGAGGCTGGAAGGCCAAGCTGCAGCTCAACTACCAGAACGTGGACAGCGATTCGCGGCTGGCCAATCTGACAGGAACAGTCGATCCGGCCACGGGAGAGGGCGCTGAGTGGACCGGTTTTTCCAACGATTTTCGCTCCAAGAAAAAAAGCCTGGACCTGAACGCCAGCGGACCGTTTACGCTGCTGGGCCGTACCCACCAACTGTTGATCGGTGCGGACTGGACGCGGGTGAGTGACGACCAGGACACCTATTACTCCGAGATGGGGGACCCCGGGCCGTCGACCAATATCTATGGCTTTGACCCCGGCAAGGTGCCTCCGGCCTTGGGCGAGCGCATGACGCGCAGCTACCCCGGCTATGGCGCGACGCAAAAAGGTCTGTACGGCCGCATCAATCTGAGCCTGACGGACAAGCTCACCGCCATTGCCGGTGGGCGTTATGCCAGCTATGCCTACAACACGCCCTATGCCAACTACAACCCCGATGGCAGCATCCGCTCCAGCGGCAGAAGCTATTACAGCGAAAGCGGCATCTTCACCCCCTATGCCGGCCTGGTCTACGACCTGAGCGAGCGGTGGACGGCCTATGGCAGCGTCTCCGAGATCCACAAATCCCAGGCCAACAATCTGCAGGGCCCGCTGCCGGGCACGCCGCTGGATCCCATCCAGGGCCGCAACCTGGAGCTGGGGCTCAAGGGCGAACTGGCCGATGGCAAGCTCAACACCGCGCTGGCGCTGTACCGCATAGAGCGCACGGGCCAGGCTGCGCGCGATCCGCGCTACCCCAATACCAATGTGGGCGACCTGGGCCTGACCTGCTGCTATATCGCCCAGGGCAAGATCGTCAGCCAAGGGGTGGATACCGAAATCTCGGGCCAGATCGCACGCGGCTGGAACCTGTTCGCCGGCTACACCTACAACCACAACCGCAACAAGACCGACCCGTCGCAACTGGTCTACAGCTCCATCACGCCCAAGCATTTGTTCAAGCTGTGGAGCACCTACCAGTTGCCGGGAGAGCTGTCGCCCTGGACCCTGGGTGGCGGCCTGACGCTGCAAAGCAGCACCTATGTGAGCGGCACAGCCAACAGCTACAACCCGGTTTCCGGGAAATTTGATGGCGCATCCGTGCCCTTCCAATTCACCCAGGCCGGCTATGCCGTGTGGAACGCCAGCGTGCAATACCGCATCAATCGCAACTGGTCGGCCACGCTCAATGTGAACAACCTGTTCGACAAGACCTACTACAAGACCGTAGGCACCTCGGGTGGTGGCAACTGGTATGGCGATCCGCGCAATGCCATGCTGACGCTGCGCGGAGCTTTCTGACCTCGCCATGCAAGCTCAGACCGTATCTTCTCCCGGCCTTCGCCAGACCATGTCCTGGCTGCACACCTGGTGCGGTCTGGTCTGTGGCTGGCTGCTGTGCGCCATTTTTCTGACCGGCACTCTCAGCGTGTTCCGCGAGCCCATCACACGCTGGATGGAGGCTGCCCCCTTGCAGCTGCAGCAGCCCAGTGATTTGAGCGAGGCACAGCGCCGGCAGGCTCTGGGTCTGGCCGAGCAGCATCTGGCGCAGCATGCCCCCGATGCCAGCCTCTGGCGCATTCAGCTGCCGCAGACCACGGCGGATGGGCTCCAGGTGTTTGCGCGCAGCAAGCGCGGCAATGTGCAGGCCGCGCTGGATTGGCAGACGGGAGAGACCCTGGCCGAGCCGCAGACGCGCAGCACCGAAGGCGGCCGCCACTTCATGTCCTTTCACTACTCGCTGCAAGGCGGTATCGCGGGCTTCTGGGCCGTGGGTCTGGTGTCCATGTGCATGCTGGTGGCCCTGGTCTCGGGTGTCATCGTGCACCGGCGCATTTTCCAGGACTTCTTCACCTTTCGGCCGGGCAAGGGCCAGCGCTCCTGGCTGGATGCGCACAACGCCTCGGCTGTGCTGACGCTGCCTTTTCTGTTCATGATCGTCTACACCGGGCTGGCGCACTTCTATACCAGCTATATGCCCTGGCCGCTGCAGTCGGTCTATGGCCAGGACCGATCGGCATACAGCCGCTACCAGGAAGCCTTGAACGCCAAGGTGATGAACACACGGCCTGCGGATGCCGCTGTCGCCAAGCCTGTTGTCGCAGACCTTGCAAGCCTGCACCTGCAGGCCCAGCGCCTGCTGTCGCAGCCCGTGGTGTTCGTGATCGTGCAACGGCCTGAACAAGGTCCGGCCACCGTGCGCATGCTGGAGCGCCAGCCGGATACCGGGACCAGCCGGCGCGTGCTCAACAGCCCAGAGTCGGTGACGTTCGACGCCACCAGCGGCCATGTGCTGCAGGCTTCGCCGCATGATGCGCCACGTACCACGGTCAGCGAGGTGCATCCCGTGATCAGTGCACTGCACTTCGTGACTTTTGGCGGCTGGCCCATGAAGTGGCTGTACTTTTTCTGCGGCCTGATGGGCACGGCCATGGTGGCCACAGGCTCGCTGCTGTTCGCCGTCAAGCGCAAGACCAAAAGCGGCCATGAATGGGGCGCTGCCACGCCCCAGTTCTACCGCTGCATCGATGCGTTGAATGTGGCGGCGCTGGCAGGGTCGGCTCTGGCTTCGATTGCCTATCTGTATGGCAACCGTTTGCTGCCCCAAGGCCTGGAGGCGCGCAGCAGCTGGGAGATTCGGGTGTTCTTTGCCATCTGGGCGCTGAGCCTGCTGCATGCGCTGCTGCGCAGCCCACGCCAGGCCTGGCGTGAGCAGCTGTGGGCCCTGGCCCTGCTGTGCCTGGCGCTGCCCTTGCTCAATGCCGCAACCACCGGCCAGCATCTGGGCCTGTATCTGGCACAGGGTGATGGCCTGCGTGCCGGGGTGGAGCTGACATGCATGGCCCTGGGCCTGCTGGCAGCCTGGATGGCGTGGCGCTCTGCGCATTACGGCCTCAAGCCGGCCCCGCGTGCAAGGCGGGCGGCGCCGATGGGGGCTGGCACATGAAGGCGCAAGCGATGACGCAGGCGCAAACCCTGCGCTACCGCTGGGCCGTGCTGTGCCGGGTGCTGCTGGCCGTGCTGGGTGGCTATGGGCTCACGGCCCTGGCCTGCGCCGTGCTGGCCCATGGTCTGGTGGCCGTGGGTGCCATGGAGCGTGCACCGGCCGTGCTGCTGGCCACGCTGCTCAGCTTTGTGCTCTACACCGTGGTGGCACTGTGGGTGTTCCATGTGCCTCGCGTGCAGCGCGTGGCCGCCGTGCTGGCGGCCTGGGCGTTGGTGCTGGCGGCTGCGCTGCTGGCCTTGAAAGGTGGTTTATGACGCTGCTGGAAATCGTGGCTTGTGCACTGGCACTGAGCCTGGCCGGCATGCTGCTGCTGAGCCAGGCCATGGATAGGCATTGCTCCCAGGTGCTGGAGCGTGCAGAGCCTGGGCTGGCCCTGCGTGTTGTGCTGCGTTTGCTGGGCACTGCGCTGATGGTGCTGGCGCTGTGGTGGTGTCTGCAGGGTTGGGGGCCATCGGTGGGGTCTGTGGCCTGGCTGGGATGGATGAGTGCGGCTGCGCTGGGCGTGGCCTGGCTGCTGGCCTATGCGCCCCGGGGTGGAGCGTTGCTGGTGACGCTGGCAGGTCTGGCTGCGCTGGTGTGGACAGGAATCAGAGGCTTTGTCGTGTGATCTGCGCGATAGGTTGGTGTGTTTTTTCAAAGAGGGAGCATCGTTGATGCCAATGCGTGAGAGGTCGGAACAGGGCCATGGGCAGGGTGGAGGGGCGCGCTGGCTGCGCTGGTCGTTGCTGGGACTGTTGCTGGTGGCCGTGGTGCTGGCGCTGTGGTGGAGCAGCCGTGCGCGCACGGCCTACACCACGGTGGCCGTGCAGCGCGGCGCGGTGGAAGCCACGGTCACGGCCATCGGCACGCTGCAGCCGCGCAGCTATGTGGATGTGGGGGCGCAGGTCTCGGGCCAGATTCTGAAGCTGCGTGTGGAGCCCGGGGCCCAGGTGGCCAAGGGGGACTTGCTGGTGGAAATCGACCCCAGCGTGCAGCGCGCCACGGTGGATGCGGGGCGTGCCTCGTTGGCCGGCCTGCGTGCCCAACTGGCCGAGCAACAGGCCCAGCACCGGCTGGCGGGGCAGCAGCTGACGCGCCAGCAGCAGCTCAGCCAGCACGAAGCCACGCGCGAGGAAGACCTGCAGACTGCACAGGCCAACCTGGCCATGGCCGCTGCCCGCATGGAACATCTCAGAGCGCAGATCAGCCAGACCGAAGCCACGCTCAAGGCCGATGAGGCACGTCTGGGTTACACGCGCATCTACGCGCCCATGGCGGGTACCGTGGTGTCGGTGGAAGCCCGGGAAGGCCAGACGCTGAATGCCACCTACCAGACCCCGAACATTCTGCGCATTGCCGATCTGTCGGCCATGACGGTCTGGACCGAGGTCTCTGAAGCCGATGTGCGCCGTGTCAAAGAGGGCATGGCGGTGTATTTCACCACGCTGGGCGGAGCCGGCCAGTCCAAGCCCAGGCGCTGGAGCGGCGCGGTGCGCCAGGTGTTGCCGGCCCCGGTGGCCAGCCAGGCCCAGGCCGCTGGCAGCGGGCAGACGCCCGCACCGGCCACCAAGGCCGTGGCCTATACGGTGCTGTTTGATGTGGACAACCAGGATGCCGAGCTGATGCCGCAGATGACGGCCCAGGTGGTGTTTGTCAGCGCCAGCGCCAACCAGGTGCTGCATGTGGCACTGACGGCGGTGGAGGAAGACCCCGCCCAGCCAGGCGCCTATGTGGCACGGGTGCTGGATGCCCAGGGCCGGCCACAGCCGCGCAGCGTCAAGTTGGGCGTGCGCAGCCGCCACCAGGTCGAGGTGCTGGATGGTCTGGCCGAAGGGGAGCAGGTCATCGTCGGCGAGACGCAGCTCGAAGGCGGCTTCAGGTGGCTGCAATGGTGAGCATGGCCGAGTCCTGCGAGGGGCCGCCACTGATTGCCTTGCGCGGCATACGCAAGCACTACGGCGGCGGCGACAGCGGCCAGCCCGCCGTGACCGTGCTGCATGGCATAGACCTGGACATCCACGCGGGTGAGTTTGTGGCCGTGGTAGGCAGCTCGGGATCGGGCAAGTCCACGCTGATGAATATCCTGGGCTGCCTGGACCGGCCCAGCGAAGGCAGCTACCACTTTCAGGGCCAGGATGTGGCCCGGCTCGATGCCGATGCCCTGGCCTGGCTGCGCCGCGAGGCCTTTGGTTTTGTGTTCCAGGGCTACCACCTGATCGCCAGCGAAAGCGCCAGCGAGAACGTGGAAATGCCTGCCATCTACACCGGCCTGCCCAAGCCCCAGCGCGTGCAGCGCGCCCAGGCGCTGCTGCAACGCCTGGGCCTGGGCGAGCGCCTGGGCAACCGGCCCAACCAGCTCTCGGGTGGCCAGCAGCAGCGGGTGTCGATTGCCCGGGCCTTGATGAATGGTGGACACATCATCCTGGCCGACGAGCCCACGGGCGCGCTGGATTCGCACAGCGGCGCCGAAGTCATGGCCTTGCTGCGTGAGCTGGCCGCAGCAGGCCACACCATCATCCTCATCACCCATGACCGCAGCGTTGCAGACCAGGCGCAGCGGGTGATAGAGATCCGCGATGGGCGCATCATCGGCGACAGCGTCGGCCAGCTTGGCCAGGACGCTGCACAGACGGACGCCAAGGGAAGCGGTTCCGAGCGTCCCCTGTCTGCCATCCCTGCCATCCCCGCCCAGGGCAGTGCCAGCACCGCCCCTCTGCTGGCCGAGCTGGCCGAGGCCGCACGCAGCGCCTGGCGCGGCATGCGGCTGAACCGGGTGCGCACCAGCCTCACCCTGCTGGGTATTGTGATCGGCGTGGTGTCGGTCATCGTCATGCTGGCCATTGGCGAAGGCGCGCGGCGCAAGGTGGTGGAACAGATGGGCACCATGGGCACGGCGATTCTCTATATGGGCAGCCAGTCGCCATCTACGGGCGGGCCGGCAGGCCAGATCACCGAAGAGGATTTGGCCGCCCTGCGCGAGCTGCCCGAAATACGGCGGGTGATGCCCGTCATCGGGGACCCCATCACCGTGCGCTATGGCAATGCCGACAAGCAGATCTATGTCTTCGCCTCCAGCGAGGAAATGCCCCTGGTGCACCACTGGAAGGTCGGCCAGGGCCGCTACTACACCGATGCCGAAGACCAGGACCTGGCACCGCTGGTGGTGCTGGGGCACAAGGCGCACCAGCACTTCTTTCCTGACACGCCCAACCCATTGGGGCGCCAGCTCGTCATCGGCAGCTCGGCCTTCGAGGTCATCGGCGTGATGAGCGAGCGTGGCGCAGATTCGGGCGCGCAGAACTACGACGATATGGTCTTCATTCCCTACCAATCGGGGCGGGCACGTGTCTACCAGGCCCAGACCCAGCCCGACTATGTGGTGATCGAAGCCGTGTCCTCGGACCTGGTCAACGAGGCAGAGGCGGCCATCCGCCGTGTGCTGCTGGAGCGTCACGGCGGGCGTGAAGACTTTGGCATTGGCAATGCCGCAGCCCGCATCCAGGCCGAGGCCGCCACGCGCAAAAGCATGGCCGTGATGCTGGGCCTGATTGCCGCAGTCTCGCTGGTGGTGGGCGGCATAGGTGTGATGAATGTGATGTTGATGACGGTGCGCGAACGCACACGCGAGATCGGCATACGCATGGCCGTGGGCGCGCGCCAGAGCGACATCCTGCGCCAGTTCCTGACCGAGGCCAGCCTGGTGACCCTGGTCGGAGGCTGTGTGGGCCTGCTGGCCGGCCTGGCCGTGGGCATGGTGTTGCTGGTCCTGGATGTGCCCCTGGTGTTTTCCGTGCGCGCCATGGTGGGCGCCTTTGTGTGTGCGGTGCTGACCGGACTGATTTTTGGCTATATGCCCGCCAAAACGGCGGCACGCCTGGACCCCGTGCGGGCCTTGGCGGGAGAGTAGGAATGTGTATGCAGAAATTGGCTGCGGCCTTGGCCGCCGTGTTGGTATTGCCCGGATGCGTGGGGCCTGTCCTTCAGAGCGAGGTCCAACCCCCGGAACTGCCGGCGCGCTGGGCCGGCGGGATGGGTGTAGGAGACGCCGTCACCGAGGGCTGGTGGCGCAGCTTTGGCAGTGCCGAGCTGGATGGGCTGATCGCACAGGCACAGCGCCAAAGCTGGGATGTCGCGGCCGCCGTGGCGCGTGTACACCAGGCCCGCGCCAGTGCGCGCCATGCCGGTGCAGCGCTGCTCCCCGAAGTCACGGCCGAGCTGAATGCCGCACGCCAAGGCCGTCTGGACAGCCATTCCGATGCGGCAGGCAATGCTTTCAAGGCCGGGCTCTCGGCCAGTTACGAGCTGGATTTCTGGGGGCGCAACGCCAGTGCGCGGGATGCGGCACAGGCAGCCTTGCAGGCCAGTGTCCACGACAGGGACACGGTGCGGCTGACGGTGACGGCCGCCGTGGCCAGCGCATGGCTGGGCAGCCAGGCATTGCAGGAGCGTGAAGGCATTGCGCAGGTCAATCTGGCCACCGCACAGCGCCTGCTGCAACTGGTGGAGGCCAGGGCCAGTCTGGGCGCCGCCACGGCGGTGGAGCTGGCCCAGCAACGCGGCCTGGTGGCAGCGCAGCAGCGCGCGCTGGCGCTGATGCGGCAGCAGCAAGCCGAGTCGCTGACAGCGCTGGCCCTGCTGCTGGGCCAGGCCGAGAGCCTTGCACTGGCGCCGGCCAAATTGACGCTGCTGAACGTGCCGGACATTCAGCAGGGGGAACCTGCGGCGCTGTTGACGCGCCGGCCCGATATTGCGCGTGCCGAGGCCAGCCTGGCGGCGGCACAGGCCAATGTGCAGGTGGCCCGGGCCGCCATGCTCCCCCGGGTGACGCTGTCGGCCCAGATAGGCTCGGGTGATGACAGGCTGCGAAGCGTTTTTGACAATCCCTTGTACACCCTGGCCGCCGGCCTGGCTGCGCCCATCTTCGACGCGGGCCGTCTGGCCGCAGACCGCGACCTGGCCGATGCCCGGCGTGAGGAGTTGCTGGCGGGCTACCGGCAGGCCATCGTCCAGGCCTTTGGCGATGTGCAGAGCGCGCTGCACACCGTGGCCGGCACCCGGGAACAGGCCCAGGCCCAGGCCCAGGAGCTGGCCCAGGCCCGCAAGGCCTTGACACTGGCCGAGGCCCGCTACCGGGCCGGAGGCGAAACGCTGATGAGCCTGCTGACCACGCAGCAAACCCTCTACCAGGCGCAGGACCTGGCCGTGCAGCTGCACCAGCAGCGACTGCTGGCCAGCGTGGGACTGTACAAGGCCCTCGGGGGGGGCTGGGAGCAGGCAGCGGCCGGCACAGCCATCGCTGCAAAGTAGGGCCCCGGGCCGCGTCGGAGCACGTTCTCAGGGCGCCTATGCTCTTCGCACAGCGTGGCGCCCCTGGGCGCGCCAGAACTGTCCTCAATCGAGCCGGCACACGCCGGCGAGTACGCCCGTGTATGGGCGGTGCCTGCCCATGGCATTGGTGCAGCAAGCAAGCGTAGGGGATTCGTTTTGCCAGAGTGCAGGCGAGGCGACAAGATGCTGTTTCGCACAGCGAAACACCGGTCCCGGCACTCTTGACCATTTCTTGCGCAGATCGAATCATGGGCCAGCCGCCACAGAAAGAACGCTTCTTGCACGCCATTCCTCTCCCCGGTCTCGTCGACCCCCACGACCTGTCCGCCGACCGCCAGTTTGCGATGAACCTGGCGCGAGGCATGGAGGTGTTGCGGGCATTCACGGCCACCACGCCCTTGCTGGGCAACCGGGAGATCTCCGATCGTACGGGCCTGCCCAAGCCGACTGTGTCCCGCCTCACCTATACGCTGACCCTGCTCGGCTACCTGAGCCGTGATGCCCGGTTGCAGAAGTACAGGCTCGGGCCGGGCGTGCTTTCGCTGGGGCATCCGCTGCTGGCCAGCATGCAGGTGCGCCAGCTGGCCAAGCCGTTCATGGAGTCACTGGCCAGGACCACGGGCTGCACCGTCAATCTCGGGGTGCGCGACCGCGACCAGTTGGTCTATATCGACTCGGTGCGCCGTGGCCGCACACGCAGACAGTTCGGTCAGGCCATAGGCGAATTCCAGCTTGTGCAGCAGCTGATCGCAGACAGCAATACGGCGCGCAAGCGCGATGCGGGGCAGGACGTGATCATGGAGGCCTCCATGTGCAAGCTGTTCGCATCGGAGATGTGCGGGCGCGTGGCGGACCGCGCGGTGCAGCTGTTCGGCGGCAGCGGCTACATCGCCGACAACGTGGCCGAGCGCTTTTACCGCGATGTGCGCCTGTTCCGTCTTTATGAAGGCACCAGCCAGATCCATGTGACGAATATCGCCAAGCGCTCCATGGCGGCCCTGGCCGAGTGAGTTGCCGGTGGTTCGGCCTCTTTCATGGCAGCCTGCCATTCTCTGCAGCGTTGCTGCGCCTGCCGGCAAAGCCTGTCGCTCCACTTGCGGGGCCGGACCAACTGCTGAGGTCAATGAAAAAATGAGCGCCTAGCGCGCAGGGTGCCTCGTTTTAAAATAGATTCATATTGGATCTGAGGCGCAGTGAGCGCAAGGCGCTCTCTTTTTTATAGTGCCTGTCTGAAACTCTTTTGTGCAGCGCCCGGTAGACTGGAGCGCTGCGCGCATGGCGGAGGGGCCGTGCGTCGTCTTTGGTGTCGATTCGGATCAACGAGAGCTCAAGCATGGCAAGCAGCGGGGAAAAAAGGGCGGTGACGGTCAAGCATGTGGCGGCCGAGGCCGGCGTGTCCATCAAGACGGTGTCGCGTGTACTCAACAACGAGCCCAATATCAGCGAGAAGACCCGCGCCAAGGTGGTGGCCGCCATGGCCGACCTGAAGTTTCAGCCCAATCCAGCCGCTCGCAGGCTGGCCAGCAAGCGCTCCGACCTGCTGATGCTGGTCTACGACAACCCCAGCGACAACTATCTGATCAATATCCAGCATGGTGCACTGGATGCGTGCAAGCAGAACTTCTACAGTTTGCTGCTGCATCCCTGCGACTACCGCGCGCCCGATGTGGCGGCCGACATCGTGCGATCGGCGCGGCTGCATGCCTGTGCGGGACTGCTGCTGACGCCACCGTTGTCGGACCTGCGGGTGCTGATCGATTTGCTGGATCAGGGCGATATGCCTTATGTGCGTCTGGCGCCCAGCACGCCCAGCATCAAAGGCCTGGAGGTCGGCACGGATGATCGCTGTGCCGCACGTGATATGACGCGGTATTTGTTGGGCCTGGGCCATCGCCACATCGGCTTTGTGGCCGGCCACCCGGACCATGGCGCCGTGGGCGAGCGTCTGCATGGCTACCGCGATGCCTTGAGCGAAAGCGGCCTGGCCTTTGATGAGCGCCTGGTCGAGCAAGGCCTGCATTCGTTTGAATCCGGGCTGGCGTGCGGCCAGCGGCTGCTGGACTTGCCCGAGCGCCCGAGCGCGATTTTTGCGGCTACCGACGATATGGCCGCCGGCGTGCTGTACGCAGCCCATGCGCGAGGCCTGCGCGTGCCCGGGGACCTGTCGGTGGTGGGCTATGACGACACGCCGCTGTCGGGCCAGACCTGGCCCAGGCTCACGACCTTGCGCCAGCCCATTCGTGCCATGGCCTACGCTGCGGTGGAGCAACTGGCCGCGCGCGAGCCCCAGGCCCGGGTGCGTACCCTGGGCTACGAGATTGTGGTGCGCGATTCGGCCGGTGCGCCGGGTCTGCTGGCCCATACCTAGTCTGCGCTGCAGCGAGTCAGTGCAGGTCGGCACAGATGGGCCTGCACATCATCCTGGGGTGCATAGCCAATGCTGTCGCGGCCGGCGATCACGTCCCATACGCTGCCCTGGTTGGCCGATACACCGTTGACGACGACATGGCCGCAGGGCCAGCGGGAGGGGTCTGCCGTCAGCGCAGCGATCAAGAGGCGCTCCAGATCCTGATTCGACAGCCACATGCCGCGAAACCATTGCAGGGCGCGTGCGCTGGCTTCGTCCAGCCTTTCACTGGCAGGCGCATGCTGGTGGGCCACCCCGGAGTAGCTGATATGGCGGGGGTCGTTATCGCCCGGCAGGGCCCAGCCTATGCGTACCGCCACCGTGGACAGCCGGCCCTGGGTAATGACGGAGTAAGCCCGGCACAGGCGCTCTCCCATGACTTTGGATGTGCCGTAGGCCAGCGAATACACCTCGCGCTGGCCGTCAAACCAGCGCGTGCCGGGCGCAGGCTTGGTGTGGGCCGTGAGCTTGCCCGGCCCCATGGAGGCGGCCAGCGGCCCATCCTTGTAGCCGCCCATGGCATGGTTGGAGGAGGAGAACACCAGGCGGCTCACATCGTGGGTGGCGGCGGCGGTGAGCACATTCAGCGTCATGTTGTAGGAGGCCAGAGCATCCTCCCAGCTGGCATCGGGCGTGGAGTGCTTGGCGGCCAGATGCAGCACGGCATCTGCATCTGCAAAGCAATCGGTCCATGCGGGGTCTGCGTGCTGCAAGTCGGCCGTCACCAGCGTCAGGCGCTCGTGCAAATCGGGGCTGAACAGGCTGGCATCGGTCTCTACATCCAGGGCGGTCAGGCGTTTGCACCAGGGCTGGCGCGCCAGCATGGCAATGGCCTTACGGCCAATCTGGCCGGTGGCGCCGGTGACAACAATGTGGGCGGGTGGGCGGCGAAAAGACACGGTGCAGGCTTTCGGGTCAGGGCAGGGGGCAGAGGCAGGCGGGCGAATGCAGGCGAAAGGGCTGGCCCTGTGCCTGTTCTTGCGGCAGACCGGTTTGCAGGTCCAGTTGCAGGGCGCGGATGAAGTGGTCGTCCTGCGACGCCACCAGCAAGAAAGCACCGTCGGGTGTCAGCACCATGTCACGCGGGGTGCGGCCGCCCACGGGGACAAAACCCAGCGGCTCCAGCCAGGGCGCACCGCGGTGCAGGCGATAGGCCGCAATGCTGTCATGGCCCCGGTTGGCGGCATACAGCAGCTCCCCGTTGGGGTGCAGGCGCAGGGCCGAGGCGGTGTTGACGCCCTGCCAGTCGGGCGGCAGCGTGCTGACCCGGCACAAGGCCTGCGCCGGCTCGTCCAGGGCATAGAGGCTCACGGTGTTGGACAGCTCTTCCACCACCAGGGCTTGCTCGCCATTGGCCGTCAACACCAGATGGCGCGGCCCGGATCCGGGGAGCGACTGCAGGCTTTGCCGTGGCTCGCTCTCCAGCCTGTCCGAGAGCACATGGTGGCAGGCGAGCGTATCGGTGCCCAGATCGCACAGGTAAACCCGCGAGCCATCCGGCGAAGGTGTGGCGCAGTGCACATGGGGCTTGTCCTGTCTGTCGCGGCGCGGGCCCGCGCCCTGGCGTGCAATTACCTGGGGCGCGCCATCGGGCAGACCTTTGCTATCGAGCGCGTAGCAGATCAGCTCGCCAGAGCTGTAGTTCGATACATACAGCTGCTGAGCCGCCGGGTTGATGCTCACATGGCAGGGGTCGGCGCCGGGTGCTTGATAGCGACCCAGCGGCTTCAGACTTGCGCCGTCAGGGGCGATGGCAAACACCGACAGCGCGGCGTCCTGGCCTTTTTCGCACACGCTGTACAGCCGCCCTGGCGTGGCGCAGAGGTAGGAGGGGTTGGTGAGCGCATCGCGCAGTACCTGCCGCTCATGAAAGCTGGCGGTGGCAGCATCGAATTCCAGCAAATGAATGCCCAGGCCGCTGCCCTGCACATGGGGCATGGCTTCGGTATAAGTGCCCACGGCGAGCAGGCAATTGCTGGGGTGTGAAGACCGTGTGTAATCAAGCACGTTCAGACCTCGTTGCGACATCGATCCAGACGGCCAGCACCAGCACTGCGCCCTTGACGATCATTTGCCAGGAGCTGTCCACATTCATCTGTTGCATGCCGTTGTCCAGGCTGGCCATGACCAGGGCGCCGATCAAGGCTCCATACACGGTGCCCGAGCCTCCGCGCATGGAGGTGCCGCCGATAAAGCAGGCCGAGATCGCGTCCAGCTCACCGCTCACGCCGGCCGAAGGCGAGCCTGCGGCGGCCCGGGCAGTGGTGACAATGCCCGCAAAGGCGCACATCAGCCCCATCAGCACAAACACCAGCAGCTTGACGCGGTCCACGTTCACGCCGGACAGGCGCGTGGCCTCCACATTGCCGCCCACGGCGTAGACATGGCGGCCAAACACGGTCTGCATGGCCACATAAGTGAAGATGGCCAGCAGCACCAGCAGGATCAGGACCGGCAGCGGCACGCCGTTGGCCTGATTGAGCACGGCCACAAAGCCGAAGGCAAAGACGGCAATCGCCAGCAACTTGAGGCCATCCACCCACTGCGCTGCGGGTGCGCTGTGCTGCAGTGGGGCTTGCGAGTAAAGGTAGCGGCGGCGCAGCATCAGCGCTGCACATGCGACCACGATCACGGCCGCTAGCAACCATGACAGCCATGCAGGCACAAAGCTCTGGGCGATCTGGCTCAGCGACTCAGGAACCGGGGCAATGGTCACGCTGTCGGTACCCCACTGCAGCAGACCGCGGAAAGTCAGCATGCCACCCAGACCGACAATGAACGAAGGCACGCGCAGCCGGGTGATGATCAAGCCGTTGACCACGCCAATGGCCGCACCCGTGACCAATACCGTGGCCACGGCCAGCCAGGTGCTCCAGCCCAGGTTGACGGTGAGGATGGCGGCCAGCCCCCCCAGGAGCCCGAGCAGCGAACCCACGGACAAATCGATTTCCCCGGCGATGATGACGAACACCATGCCGCAGGCCAGCATGCCCGTGACCGACATCTGCAGGAACAGGTTGGAGATGCTGTTGGGAGTGAGGAAAGTGCCCCCGGTCTGCAAGTAGAAAAAGCCCCAGATCAGGGCCACGGCCAGCAGCAGGGCTAGCAGCTTGTAGCGTGTGAAAAGCAGCTGGATGCTGCGGCCATCCGGGCGCGAATCGCCACTGCGGTGCGTAGGCATGGAAGATGTGTTCAAGGTGTTGGACATGGTGTCAGGCCGCAGCGCGGCAGGGTTCGGCATTGATGGCTGCAGCCAGGATGCGCTCCTGGGTCAGCCCCTGGTTGATGAAGTCGCCACGCAACTGGCCTTCGCCCATGACCAGCACGCGGTGGCTCATGCCCAGAATCTCCGGCATCTCGGACGACACCAGCACAATCGCCACGCCGGCCGCGGCCAGGTCGGCAATCATCTGGTAGATGTCGTATTTGGAGCCCACGTCCACGCCGCGTGTGGGCTCGTCAAGGATCAAGACCTTGGGCATGGTCAGCACCATCTTGGTGAGCACCGCTTTCTGCTGGTTGCCGCCCGACAGCGAGGCAATCTGCAGGGACGGGCTGGCGGTCTTGATATGCAGGCGCTGGATCTCGCGCTGCACAACGGCCTGCTCGGCGTCTTGGTCGATGTGCTGGCCACGCGCATGCTGCGCGAGCGTGGCCAGCGTGATGTTGGCACCTACCCCCAGCAGCGGCACGATGCCGTGGCGCTTGCGGTCTTCGGGCACCAGGCCCAGGCCGCAGGCAATGGCCTGGGCTGGGGTGCTGATCCGCACGGGCTGGCCACCCAGTGTGATCTGTGCGGTGCTGCGGCCCGGGTAGGCGCCAAACAGTGCGCTCACCATCTCGGTGCGGCCTGCACCCACGAGGCCGGCAACACCCAGAATCTCGCCACGGCGCACGGCAAACCCCATGTTGTCCACTCGCTTGCGAAGGGGGTTGTTGGTGTCCCAGCAGGTGATGCCGCTGGCCTCCATCACCACCTCACCCACCTGGCTTTGCACTGGCGGGAATAGAGCATGCATCTCACGGCCGACCATCATGGTAATGATGTCGTCCACACGCATCTCGGTGGTGGGGCGCGTGCCTATGTGCCGGCCGTCACGCAGAACAGCGATGCTGGTGCACACCTGCTTCACTTCGTCGAGCTTGTGCGAGATGTAGATGCAGGCGACGCCGCTGCGCTTGAGGTCTTCGATGATGGAGAGCAGCACCGCAATTTCCTGGGCCGACAGCGAAGAGGTGGGCTCATCCAGAATCAGCAGGCGCGCATTCTTGGCCAGCGCCTTGGCAATCTCGAACAACTGCTGCTGGCCGCTGCCGTAGTGCATTACGGGCGCGGTCACGTCCACATCGCTCAGGTGCAGGCGCTCCAGGAGTTGCCGGGCCTGGGCATGCATGGCGTCATAGTCCATGCGTCCGCCAGGCCTGGTGATCTCGTTGCCCAGAAAGATGTTTTCCGCCACCGACAACTGCTGCACCAGCATCAGTTCCTGGTGGATGATGACAATGCCTGCCTGCTCGCTGTCGCGTACCGAGTGCGCGCGCAGCGGCTGACCTTCCCAGAGAATGTCTCCCTCAAAGCTGCCATGGGGGTAGACCCCGGACAGCACCTTCATCAGCGTGGATTTGCCAGCGCCGTTCTCGCCGCAAAGGCCCAGGCATTCACCGCGGTGCACAGCCAGGCTCACGCCTTCCAGTGCCCGTACGCCGGAAAATGATTTCACAATGCTGCGCATTTCCAGCAAGGCGTCGCTGCGCATGCTGTGCTCCTTGGATTGGTTGTTGGGTCTGGAATCGCCCTTGCCGCGCATGGCGCATGCCTTGGCCGCGCCATGCTTTCATTGGCCGCGCCATGCTTTCATTGGCCGAGGATTTATTTGCCGAAGATCTGCTGGTGCGTGTAGAAGCCGTCCTTGATGACGACGTCCAACGTGTCCTTGGTCAGCAGCGTGGGCGTCAGCAGCATGGTGTCCACGTCTTTCTTGCCGTTGTTGAGCTTGGTGTTGAACTTGGGCGTGCCACCTTTAACCAGGGTGATGGCCATTTCCGCAGCGCTGCTGGCGATGTGCTTGATGGGCTTGTACACCGTCATGGACTGGGTGCCCTCGGCCACGCGGCGCACGCCGGCCAAGTCGGCATCCTGGCCGGAAACCGGTACCTTGCCTGCCAGCTTCTGGCCATTCAAGGCCTGAATGGCGCCGCCTGCGGTACCGTCGTTTGAGGCCACGATCCCCTGGATGTCGTTGCCATTTGCGGTGAGCGCATTCTCCACAATGCTCTGGGCCTTCATCGGGTCCCATTCCGGCGTCCACTGCTGGCCCACAATCTTGATGTCCCCCTTGTCCACCAGGGGCTGGAGCACCTTCATCTGGCCTGCACGAAACATGCGGGAGTTGTTATCGGTAGAAGCGCCCCCGAGCAAAAAGTAATTTCCCTTGGGCGCGAGATTGACCAGGGCCTGGGCCTGCATCTCGCCAATTTTCTCGTTGTCGAAGGAGATATAGGCATCCACATCGGCATTCAGAATCAACCGGTCATACGACACCACGCGTATGCCTTTTTTCTTGGCGCTGGCAATCGCATTGCTCAGCACCTTGGAGTTGAACGGAACAATCACCAAGGCATCGACGTTCTGGGCGATCAGGTTCTCGATCTGAGCAATCTGCTTGGCCTCATTCGCATTGGCCGACTGCACATTCACGCTGGCCCCGAGCTTTTGCGCGGCCTCGACAAAGTAGTCGCGATCATGCGTCCAGCGCTCTACGCGCAGATCGTCAATCGAAAACCCAATCACCGGCGCTTGCTTGCTGGCATAGACCGAGGTCGTGGTCAGCAGCAAAAGTGCGGCAGCAGTCAAAAAAGAGAGTTTGAAAGAAGTCATGGCTGGCATCGTGTGGTGGTGAAGAAAGTGGGTGGCATGGGCGTTGCCGCAGCCTCAGGTCCAAGGCGTAAATGCACGGAGTGTCACAAAGGGTGGTGGCTCTCCTATGCAAAGCGCAGTGACATGAACGTGCTTCTAGATAAGCATGGATGTGTCTCCGTCATGGATTTATTGAAGATGTTTGACACCGTTGTCATTTCTTCAGGTAATGAGCAAGCAGTGTTCGATGGCTAATGTCCGATAGGTGTGACAGCGTTGTCAATTTGGGGTTTGCAGCATCAGGGAAAGCGCTGAAATGGGGTGTAGCGCCAGCTTGATCCTGCTCCTGTAATTGCGGGCGCCGTCCAGTCACAGCATTGGCTCTGTGTTGCGTCGCACTCTTGCAGGCTGCCTCGGGCGAGGTGTCTGCAGTCTGAGGAAACTTTTTCGAGTCAGGGCAAAAACTGCTGCAGGCTTGCCCAAACCCATGCTATAGTTCGGCCCCTCACCTCACAGCAATCACTGATCGCTGTTGAGGTGAGGAAAAACTTCAGTGAGATCGCCAAAAACCGTGATACACTGCGAGGCTTGCTTGGTGCAAGCGGTGCTTTCAGGTGTGGATGCAATATCGAAAATACGAATTGCGAAACATCAAAAAAACGTGCTACACTACAAGACTTCGCTGATTGCAGCGAGCTTGAGAAAAGGGGCTTGGCCTCTGCTCTCGGATCCTTAAAAATATACAGCCGATAAGCGTGGGCGTTTGATGGCAAGCAGCCAAGTTCTTCGGAACTATCAAACGCTCATGAACAGTAATTGTTGAAGTTATCTTCATCAATTCCATTTTTGAGCAAAGTCGAAAGACTTTAAATTTCAAGATCGAACTATAGAGTTTGATCCTGGCTCAGATTGAACGCTGGCGGCATGCCTTACACATGCAAGTCGAACGGTAACAGGTCTTCGGACGCTGACGAGTGGCGAACGGGTGA
>NZ_KE386971.1:62197-361788 GCF_000429845.1 Comamonas composti DSM 21721 | reverse complement strand
GGCTATCTCAGTCCTATGCAGTACGAGCAACGCTGGTACGAGGCACAGCGTAAAAAGGCCGCGTAGATCATGGGCTAAGAGCTACACAAAACAGGGGCAAGATCAAAATTCCACAGCGAGCGCTCGATCATGTCTCACCGGTTCAGGCCTTAAAGAACTGGTATCGGAAAAAGCCCGAATTGTTCAAAAATCGGGTTTATAACCAATCGGGACTTGACAGGGTGATTCAACCAGAGGCTTGTACAAGACGGAATTGATTCGCCGTCGGGCTCTGTGGGAAACCTGGGTGTCTGCTGCGCTGGCCACGCAAAAAGGCCTGCCAGGTGAGGGGCAGGCCTTTATCGGCGGGAAGCCGGCTTACTGTTCTCGGCGCAGGGCGGGGAACAGGATGACGTCGCGGATGCTGGGGCTGTCGGTGAGCAGCATCATCAGGCGGTCTATGCCTATGCCGCAGCCGCCCGTGGGAGGCATGCCGTATTCCAGGGCGCGCACAAAGTCGTGGTCGAAGTACATGGCTTCGTCGTCGCCAGCATCCTTGGCATCGACCTGAGAGGCAAAGCGCTCAGCCTGGTCTTCGGCGTCGTTGAGCTCGGAGAAGCCGTTGCCGAACTCGCGGCCCGTGATGTAGAGCTCGAAGCGCTCAGTCACTTCGGGGCGTTCGTCATTGGCACGGGCCAGCGGCGAGATCTCGGTCGGGTGCTCCATGATGAAGGTCGGGTCCCAGAGCTTTTCCTCGACCACTTCCTCGAAGTACAGCACCTGCAGACTGGCCAGCGTGCGGCTGGACAGTTTGTCCTTGTCTTCCTTCATGCCCAGCTTTTTCAGCGCATTGGTCAGCCATTCGCGGTTGGCTACGTTCTCGCCGGCATCGGTGTATTTGACGATGGCTTCGGGAATGGTCAGTCGCTCAAAGGGCGCGGCCAGGTCCACGGGCTTGCCACCATAGCTCAACTGCAGTGTGCCCACGGCCTTTTGCGCCGCATCGCGGACCAATTGCTCGGTGTAGTCCATGAGGTCGCGATAGTTCCACCAGGCTGCGTAGAACTCCATCATCGTGAACTCGGGGTTGTGGCGTACCGAGATGCCTTCGTTGCGGAAGTTGCGGTTGATCTCGAACACGCGCTCGAAACCGCCGACCACCAAGCGCTTGAGATACAGCTCGGGCGCAATGCGCAAATACATTTCCTGGTCCAGCGCGTTGTGATGGGTCACAAAGGGCTTGGCGTTGGCGCCACCGGGAATGGGGTGGAGCATGGGAGTTTCGACCTCGAGGAAGCCGTGGTCCACCATGAAGTCGCGGATGCCCGATACGGCCTTGCTGCGGGCCACGAAGCGCGCGCGCGCGGCTTCGTCCGTCATCAGGTCGACATAGCGCTGGCGCACCTTCTGTTCCAGGTCGGCCATGCCGTGGAACTTGTCGGGCATAGGGCGCAGGCTCTTGGTGAGCATGCGAATCCGTGTGGCCTTGATCGACAGCTCGCCGGTCTTGGTCTTCATGAGCAGGCCTTCGGCGCTGATGATGTCGCCAAGGTCCCACTTCTTGAAGTCGGCATAGACTTCTTCGCCCACGGCATCACGCGTCACATAGATCTGGATGCGGCCTGTGGCGTCCTGGATGGTCGAGAAGCTGGCCTTGCCCATGACGCGCTTGAGCATCATGCGGCCGCCTACGCTGACGGTGATGGCTTCGGCATCCAGAGCTTCGGCCGACTTTTCCCCATGCGCGGCGATCAGGGCTGCCGTACGGTCAGCAGGCTTGAAGTCGTTGGGAAAGGCGGCATTGCCCTGGGCTTTGGCCTGCTCGCGCAGGGATTTGAGTTTCTCGCGGCGCTCGGCAATGAGTTTGTTCTCGTCCTGAGGGGCAGCGCCTTCGGCCGCAAGAGTGGTATTGAGTTCAGTCATGAAAATGAGCGCCAGCGTCTTGCGCTGGGTGAGGCAACAAACAGATGCCGGGCCAATGGCTTAGGCCAGGAGGCTGCAATTTTAGGTTTTTTGCTCAAGCGGGTGAAATGGCTTGAGCAATGGCTCGGCAGCCTGGTCATGAATGCATGATCATGTGGGCAAAAGCCTTGGACTGCATTCCGGGCCAGGCAAGCCGACTATCATCTCACAACCCACGCGGGCAAGACCTGGATACGATGCCAGGGCCTTGTTTTGCCGGCCCATCTTTATGGACTGAACCCAATTCATGCTGCTTCAGATCTTCTCATTCCTCCTGGACGTCGTCGTTGGCCTGGTCAGCGGCGCTTGTTTGCTGCGGCTTTACATGCAGGCCCAGCGCATTCCTTTTGCCAACCCCGTGGGGCAACTGGTGTTTGCCTTGACCGACTGGATCGTGCTGCCTTTGCGCAAGGTATTGCCGAGCAAGGGGCGCTGGGATATCTCCAGCCTGGCTGGGGCTTTTCTGCTGCAGCTGGCTCAGATGCTGGTCCTGTGGCTGCTCATAGGGGGCTTGGGTGGGATTGTTGCCGTGCCCTGGCTGGCGCTGTGTGGGCTGGCCAAGGTCGTGCTTTCCGGGTTGGTCGGCATTTTGCTCATTTATGTGATCTTGTCCTGGGTGCAGCCGTATTCGCCGATTTACGGCGTGCTACAGCGTCTCTCGGACCCTTTGCTGAGGCCCATCCGCAAGGTGGTTCCACTGATAGGCGGCATTGATCTGTCGGCTCTGGTGGCACTCATAGGCCTGCAGGTGGCGCTCATGGTGCTCAATCATGTGCAGGCAGCAGGCCTGTTGCTGGTGGCCGGAGCGCTCTGACGCAGCTGCCAGGCGGCGCCGCTGAAATGACAACGGCCTGCGCGGCTCCAGTCCGCGCAGGCCGTTTGGTTTTGCGCTTTACTGTACTGCGTCGGCCGGCAGGCGCTGCAGCATGGCCAGGGAAGTGGCGATGCGGTCGCGCAGTTCGCGGCGATCGACGATCATGTCCACTGCTCCCTTGTCCTGCAGGAATTCGGCGCGCTGAAAGCCTGCGGGCAGCTTGACGCGCACCGTGGTCTCGATCACGCGCGGGCCGGCAAAGCCGACCAGGGTCTTGGGCTCGGCGATGACGATGTCACCCACGAAGGCAAAGCTTGCGGAGACACCGCCGAAAGTCGGGTCGGTGAGTACCGAGATATAGGGCAGGCCCTTCTTGGCCAGGCGTGTGAGGGCGGCATTGGTCTTGGCCATTTGCATCAGTGACAGCAGGCCTTCCTGCATGCGTGCACCGCCCGTGGCTGTAAAGCAGACGAAGGGAACCTTTTGCTCTATCGCGGTTTCCACGCCACGTACAAAGCGCTCGCCCACGACGGAGCCCATGGAGCCCGCCATGAAGTCGAATTCGAAGCAGGCCACGACCACGCTCAGGCTTTTGATAGCGCCGCCCATGACGATCAGGGCATCGGTTTCGCCGGTGTTCTCCAGCGCTTCCTTGAGACGTTCAGGGTATTTGCGGCTGTCCTTGAACTTGAGCGCATCGACGGGAATGACTTCCTGGCCGATTTCGTAGCGGCCTTCGGCGTCGAGAAGGTGGTTCAGGCGTGCACGTGCACCTATGCGATGGTGGTGGCCGCAGGTGGGGCAGACGTTCTGGTTCTTCTCCAGGTCAGCCTTGTAGAGGACGGACTCGCAGCTTGGGCACTTGATCCACAGACCTTCGGGGATTTGCTGGTGGCGATCCGTGGGACTGGTCTGCTGGATTTTGGCGGGCAGGAGTTTTTCAAGCCAAGACATGATGTTTCCTTTTCAGTTTCCATTGCGCTGCGCGCCACCCGCATCTCATGAGAGCGGCACGGCGCAGGCGACTGGCGCATCCCGGATAAGGGACAGCGAGCAAGGGCCGCTCCGCAGGTCTGGCCTTCGGGGCGGTCTATCTCAGGGCAGCATTATGCGTCCAGTGCTTTGCGCACGCCGCGCAGAAAGTCTATGGTCAGGGGCGCAATTTTTTCATGCGGCTGGCCGTCGAGCAGTTCTATGATGCGGCTGCCTATGACCACGGCATCCGAGACGCGGCCTATGGCCTGAGCCGTGGCTGCATCGCGTATGCCAAAGCCGACTCCCACGGGAATGTCCACATGCTTGCGTATGCGCGGCAGCATGGACTCGACCGACGAGATATCGAGTGCTCCCGAGCCCGTGACACCCTTGAGCGAGACATAGTAGACATAGCCGCTGGCCACGCGCGCCACCTGCTGCATGCGCTCTTCCGTGGAGGTAGGGGCCAGCAGGCAGATCAGGTCCATGTCGCGTGCACGCAGCCGGGCCGAGAACTCTTCGCACTCCTCGGGCGGGTAGTCGACAACGAGCACGCCGTCCACGCCGGCGTCGGCGGCATGCTCGACGAACGCATGTTCGCCATGCACCTGGTCGTAGCGCTCCACGGGATTGGCATAGCCCATGAGGACTACCGGCGTGGTCTGGTTTTTCTGGCGGAACTCGCGCACATAGGCCAGGACCTGCTTGAGACCCACGCCGTTGGCAATGGCGCGGTCTCCTGCTTTCTGCACGGTGGGGCCGTCGGCCATGGGGTCGGAGAACGGCACGCCCAGTTCGATGACGTTGGAGCCGGCTTCGACCATGGCATGCATGAGCGTGGGCGTGATCGCCGCAAACGGATAGCCTGCGGTGATATAGGGGATCAAGGCCTTTCGGCCTTCGCTTTTGAGCTTTTCAAATGTGTTGGCGATGCGGCTCATTGAGCTGCTCCTCCTTTGACCGTCAACCCGCGCATGGAGGGGCGGTCGTAATAGTCGGCACCCGAGAGATCAGCCACCGTGCCAATGTCCTTGTCACCACGACCGGACAGGTTCACGAGAATCGACTGATCGGGGCGCATGGTTTTGGCAAGCTCCATCGCATAGGCGACGGCATGGCTGGACTCCAGCGCGGGAATGATGCCTTCGGTGCGGCACAGATAGTGAAAGGCGTCCAGCGCCTGCGTATCGGTGGCGCCCACATATTCGGCGCGGCCTATCTCCTGCAGCCAGGCATGCTCGGGGCCTACGCCTGGATAGTCGAGGCCTGCGCTGATGCTGTGGGTTTCGGTGATCTGGCCGTTGTCGTCCTGCAGGATGAAGGTGCGGTTGCCGTGCAGCACGCCGGAGCTGCCGCGCTGCAGCGAGGCCGAGTGCTTGTCCGTGTCCAGGCCTTCCCCGGCTGCTTCCACGCCGATCAGGCGCGTGGCTTCGAAAGGAATGTAGGGATGGAAGATGCCCATGGCATTGCTGCCGCCGCCCACGCAGGCCACGACCGCATCAGGCTGTTTGCCGGCACCCAGGAATTCGGGCATTTGCTTCAGGCATTCTTCACCGATGACCTTCTGGAAGTCGCGCACCATCATGGGATAGGGGTGAGGGCCGGCCACGGTGCCGATGATGTAGAAGGTGTTGTCCACATTCGCCACCCAGTCGCGCATGGCTTCGTTGAGTGCATCCTTGAGGGTCTTGCTGCCCGACTCCACGGGTATGACGGTGGCACCCAGAAGCTTCATGCGATAGACGTTGGGGCTTTGACGCTTCACGTCCTCGGCACCCATGTAGACCACGCACTCCAGGCCGTAGCGCGCACAGATGGTGGCTGTGGCCACGCCGTGCTGGCCGGCGCCTGTTTCTGCAATGATGCGCGGCTTGCCCATGCGCTTGGCCAGCATGGCCTGGCCGATCACGTTGTTGATCTTGTGGGCGCCTGTATGGTTGAGATCTTCACGCTTGAGGTAGATTTGCGCGCCCCCCATTTCGCGCGACATGCGCGCCGCATGGTAGACGGGCGAAGGTCGGCCCACGAAGTGAGCGAGTTCGGAGTTGAATTCTGCGATGAACTCGGCATCGTGCTGGTACTTGGCATAGGCCTCGCGCAGCTCGGTCAGAGCATGGGTCAGGGTCTCGCTGGCAAAGCTGCCGCCGTAGCGGCCAAAGTGTCCGGAGGTGTCTGGGTATTGGTAGTCGAACATGTCTGCAAATTCTGGGCATCGGCCGCACGTACGGCGGCGATGAAACGGTGGATCTTGTCGGCGCTCTTCACGCCCTTGAGAGGTTTGCCGTCAGGGCCATCGGCTTCAACGCCGGAGCTGACGTCAACGGCCAGCGAGAGACCTCGCGGGCGCACTTGCAAGATGCCATCGGTCACGTTTGCAGGCGTAAGTCCACCAGACAAAACGAGGTGACAGGCAACGCTTGGTGGTAGGAGTGACCAATTGAATGTTTGTCCGCCGCCGCCATAGCCGTCCACATGAGCGTCCAGCAAGATGGCCTGGGCCTGAGAAAAATGCTGTGCGTATTCTACGAGGTCGAAGCCCATCGTGCTTGCTCCCAGGGGAATACGCGCAGCGCGCATGAAGGGGCGTGCTCCTCCTGCTGTAGCTGCCAGGCAGGTATCGGGCGACTCATCACCATGAAACTGCACGCAAGCGCCCGGTATTCGGGCGCAGGCAGCTATCACATTGGAAGCGGTTTCGTTGACGAAGAGCAGAACCGGTGTCACGAAAGGCGGCAGGCGCCGTGCCAATTCGGCGGCTCGCTCCAGGCTTACGGCACGTGGGCTGGGCGCATACAGCACAAAGCCTATGGCATCGGCGCCCGCAGCCACGGCCGCGTCCACATCCTGCTCGCGTGTGAGGCCGCAGATCTTGATGCGGGTACGTGTGGGCGGGTTCATGGCAACCAGTCGAAAGCCGCAGTCGTGCTGGGCAGGCCCCATTTTTCGTCATAGACGGGGCCGAGGAAATAAAGGCCATTGGGGGCGAAAGTCGGTGCCGCCGCATCGCGCGAGCGTGCGGCCAGCACGGCCTGCATCCATTCGGGAGGATAAAGGCCCTGGCCTATGGCAACCAGGCAGCCCATGATGTTGCGCACCATGTGATGCAAGAAGGCACTGCCCTGGAATTCGAAGCGCCAGTAGCAGCATTCCAGGGGGTGTTGACCGGGGCGCATGGCGCTGGCGGCTGCGGCACCGGCTCCTCCGCCGGTCTGGCGGCGAGAGATGGCGATGCGGTGCATGGTCTTGACGGGACTCTTGGCCTGGCAGCCAGAAGCCCGGAAAGAGGAAAAATCGTGCTCGCCCAGCAGATATCGGGCACCGGCCTGCATGGCCTGCTCGTTCAGCGCATGAAAAACCCAGCCCACGCGCCCGGCTTCCACGCTCGGGCGTACGGGGGATTGCAGCAGCACATAGGCATAGCGGCGTGCCGTTGCGCAGGCGCGTGAGTGAAAGCCATTGGGCACGGGCTGGGCCCATTGCACGGCGATGTCGGAAGGCAAAAAGGTGTTGCTGCCGCGTACCCAGGAGTTGGCTGCACGGTCCAGCTCGGTGTCGAAATGCACGACCTGCATGAGGCCGTGCACGCCTGCGTCCGTGCGGCCTGCGCAAATCGTGGGGATCTCCTGAGCAGCAAAGCGGCCCAGGGCCGCTTCGAGATGGTCTTGAACGGTGTTGCCTGAGGGCTGGCTTTGCCAGCCGCTATAGGCCTGACCGTTGTAGCTGACGCCTAGCGCTATGCGCATGGCGTGGCCTTTTTTGGGGAGGAGGTGTGCATCGAGTCTCGGCTTTTCATGGCGCCCGGGTCTCAAGTCCTGCTGCGTGGGCTCAGACAGAGGCAGGAGGAGCCGAAGAGAGGCTGTCCTTGCAGAGCCAGCCGCTCTTATGCGGCCAGCAAAAAGGGCAGCCTGAGTTGCATGGGAGAGCGATGTTAACCAATCTCGGAAAGCAGGCGTTGGGCACGGGCTTTGAGGTCGCCGTGGGCTTCGGCAATGACCTCCTCGATCAGGGTGCGTGCTCCGTCGTTGTCGCCAATGGTGCTGAACTCCTGGGCCAGGGCCAGTTTGGTGGCCAGCAGGTCCTCGGGGGGCGTGGGGGCTGGAGTCTTGGCGGGCTCGGTATCGCCCAGGTCGAGAGCGAGATCGCCCAGGTCGAACTCAAGCGATTGCTTTTGCTCCGCGGTTTGTGCGGGGGCAGGCTCTGCAGGGTCGAGCTTGAGCTCGGCTGACGCAACTGCGGACATGGCAGCGCTTGCGGGCTCGTCCAGGTTGAACTCAAGCCCGCTGCTGGGCATGAAGTCATTCTCATGTGCAGGCTTGCTCTCTGGCGGCAGGGATGCTGCCGGCGCGGCCGATGACAAGGGCGCATGCTGGGTGGGCAGATTCACCATGTCCGTGCTGTGCCAGCTGGGCTCCAGTGCTGCAAAGTCCTGCTCGCTGGGGGCGGGCATGGGGCTGGATGGGCTGGCCTGGGGCTTGGGCAGGCTGGCGTCTGCAAGTCCACCGGGCAGATCCATGTCGAGGTCCAGATCCAGGTCCATGGGCATGGTTGCCGGGCCTTCGCGCTTTTCTGCGTCGCTCGACTCGGGCATGGCCCGGGTCTGGGGCGACAGGGTGGATGCAAAGCCCACGCTGTCGTTGGCAATGGCGGCCGTGGTCGTGGAGCCCGCCACGAATGGCATGCCGCCAGGCTGGTAGAGCGGGTTTTCGGGATCGAGTATGCGACCTTGCTCAGTCAGACGCTGCCATTCGGCTCCCTGGCCCGAAGTCAGACCATGCAGGGTCTGGGCCAGGGCCTCGAAGGCCTTGCGGTCGTGGCGCTTGACATAGATGTCTGCGAGCTTTTGATGCAAGGCCAGGCGCTCGGGCGTGGTGCGCAGGGCTTCCTTGAGGATCTCCTCGGCCTGCAGGTCGCGGCCATAGGCGAGGTAGACATCGGCTTCGGCCAGAGGGTCTACATCGCCGGCATCCAACTGGCTTGGCGTGTAATGCATGGAATTGCCGGACAGCTGGCTGGATGCGCCGGTATCCACGCGTTGGCCGCCGCTGGCGCCAAAGAAGGAGTCCGCGGCCAGCTGGCTGTCGCCGAATCCGCTCTCGCCTCCAGCGGCAGCCGCGCGGCGGCGCTGGACCACGCGATAGCCGCCATAGCCGAGCAGCAGGGCCAGCAGTGCAGCTCCGGCCAGCGGAATCATGGGGTCTTCCAGCAGGGAGTCGATGAAGCTGGGCTCTTCCACGGGCTCGGGAGGAGGGGTGAGCTTGGGCTTGGGTGCCGGCTCCGGAGCTGCGGGCTCGGCGGCCTGTTCCTGGGCTGGCTCTTGGGTATCGGCAGGAACGCTGCCAGCTTCGCCGGATGCCGAAGGAACTGCGGGGCCCGTGTTCTCGTCGGTGGCAGGAGCCGGAGCCGATGCTTCATCAGTTGCAGGCGCCGAGGCCGCTGGTGCAGGGCTGGGCTCCACTGGCGTGCCTTCAGCAGGCGTGGAGGCCGAAGCGATCTGTGTGAGCTCGGACATGTTGCGTTGCAACTCGGCCATGCGCGAGTTCTGGTCCTCGGCCTGCTTTTTCTGGGCCAGGCTTTCCTCGCTCTGAGCGCTCTTGATGCCGCCCTTGGACAGGGTCAGTTTGTCTGGCGAGGTGCCGGCCTGGCGGTTTTCCTCGACCTGGGCCTGCACGCCGCCCGAGGCCTCGCGCGAAGCGGCTGCCACCGGTGCCTGGGGAGCGGCTGCGGCCAGCTGGCGCCGGAACTGGTTGAAGTCACGCGCCTGGGCCGAGACGATTTGCCGGGCTTCGCGCGCCGAGGTCGACTTGGCTGCGCTTTCGTCAGGCAGGCTGATCACGGCGCCCGAGCGCATGCGGTTCACGTTGCCGTTGATGAAGGCCTGGGGATTGGCGCGCAGCATGGCGACCAGCATCTGATCGAGCGACACGCCTGCAGGGCGATGGGCTGCAGCGATGCGGCCTGCGGTATCGCCGCGTTGTACATGGACTTCGCCAGGGCTGGGCTGGGCTTGCGTAACAGCCGGGCGCTCGACGGGAGTGGGCTGAGTTGCCACGGGTTCGGCACTCGCAGGGGGTTGCGAGGCCGAAGCCGAAGGCGCTGCCGGGCGGCGAGGAGCTGGCGCGGATTCGGGGGCCGAAGCTTGCGCCTGAGCGCTGATGGCTGGCGCGGGGCGGCGTGCCGCCGGCGGGTCCAGCAGCATGGTGTAGCTGCGCTGCAGACTGCCCGAGGCCCAGTTGGCGTCGATGACCAGGTCGATGAAGGGATCGTTGACCGGCTTGCTGCTGCTCAATTTCAGCACGGCCGATCCATCGGGGCGGCGCAGGATGTTGACGCGCATGGAAGCCGCCGCGCTGCTGTATTCCACGCCCTGGGCGCTGAACACCGATGGGGGAGCAATCGAGGCCTGAAGGCTTTCTGCTTCGCTGGCGCTGAGCTGGGGCAGGGCGATTTCGGCACGCAGCGGCTCACCGAGCGCTGATTGCACGGTAAGCTGCCCAAGAGCCAGGGCCCATGCGTTGGTGCCGGTCAGGCCGACAGAGACAATGGCCGCTGTGGCCAGCGCAGAGAGTTTCCAGCGTTGCATAAGGCGTCAGACTTGAATGGACTGATGCAGCCGGACAGTGACGTTTGCCAAACCGGCTGATAGACCTTTAATTGAAATGAACTCCAGTGGCGCCAAAAGGCCGGCCCTTAGAGGGCCCACCATGGCATATGACCCGCATTGTCGGCCACGCTATAGGCCTGCAAGTATTTGCATGGACGCTAGCTGCCGGAGTGTTGCCGAATGGCAACGATAAGTAATAAGATTTGATTTTTGTTTAATGTAGGTTAATGCCTACAGCTTGGGCGAGCATTGTGCCCAACAGATGGAGTCAGGGCAAGAACAAGCGCCATGAGGCTTGGTGCGTCATGGCGCTTGTTTGTTGTGCACGCGAGCTGCCTGTCAGGCTTTTCAGACCGCCAGCAGAATGCGCAGCATGCGGCGCAGCGGCTCGGCAGCGCCCCACAGCAGTTGGTCGCCGATCACAAAGGCCGACAGGTATTCGGGGCCCATGTTCAGCTTGCGCACGCGGCCCACGGCGATTTCCAGGCCGCCGGTGGTGGCGGCGGGCGTGAGCTCCTTGACGGTGAGCGCGCGGTCGTTGGCCACGAACTTCACCCAGGGATTGCCGCCCTTGATCAGAGCTTCGATCTCTTCCAGGGGCAGGTCCTTCTTGAGCTTGAGCGTCAGGGCCAGCGAGTGGCAGCGCATGGCGCCTATGCGCACGCACAGGCCATCCACGGGAATGGCGGCTGCTGTGCCCAGAATCTTGTTGACCTCGGCCTGGCCCTTCCACTCTTCCTTGGACTGGCCATTGGGCAGCTGCACATCGATCCAGGGGATGAGGCCGCCAGCCAGGGGGGCACCAAAGAACTCGGTAGGCACGTCTTCGCGGATGGTGGCCGCCACCTTGCGGTCGATGTCCAGAATGGCGGAGGCCGGCGTGGCCAGGTCACCCTCCACGGCGGCGTGCACCACACCCATGCCCTTGAGCAGCTCGCGCATGTGGTTGGCGCCGCCGCCCGAAGCCGCCTGGTAGGTCATGGAAGAGACCCATTCCACCAGGCCTGCCTTGAACAGGCCGCCCAGGCCCATGAGCAGGATGGAGTTGGTGCAGTTGCCGCCAATCCAGTTCCTGCCGCCGGCCGCCAGCTTGGCCTTGATCAGATCGTCATTCACCGGGTCCAGCACGATGACGGCGTCGTCTTCCATGCGCAGCGAGGAAGCGGCGTCGATCCAGTGGCCCTTCCAGCCCGCAGCGCGGATCTTGGGGAAGACTTCCTTGGTGTAGTCGCCACCCTGGCAGGTGATGATGATGTCGCACTTCGACAGCTCGGCGATGTCGTTCGCATCCTTGAGCTGGGTATGCACGGTGGCCATGGCCGGAGCCTTGCCGCCTGCGTTGGAGGTGGAGAAGAACACCGGCTCGATGAGCGCGAAGTCGCCCTCGGCCTGCATGCGATCCATCAGGACCGAGCCGACCATGCCTCGCCAGCCGACCAGTCCTACCAATTGCTTGCTCATTTCTAACGCCCTTTCGTGATGAAAACAGTGCTCGATCAGACTGTTGTCGCCCGGCTCGTCTGGCCGGATCAGGGGCGCACGACGAACCAGGCTGGGTCAGCCCTTAATCGTCTTAATGGTGGTGATTGCAGTTGCGCGCGCGGCCACGCCAGCCAGGTTGGCGGCGGTGTTCTGAAGACAAAGGGCTGCTGCGGCAAACATAGGAAAAGCATTCTAGCGACTATCTGTTTGCAGGTGGCATGAAGTCATGCATTTCACCCACAGTCGCTGCGTAAAAAGACAGCACGCCAGGATGGCGCATGCGGCAAGCCCCCGGTGAGCCGAGGTCCTGCCGTCTCCGGAGGATCAGGCCGTCAGGGCCTTGACCACGGCATCGCCCATTTCGCTGGTGGAAACGCGCGTCGTGCCTTCGCTGTAGATGTCGGCCGTGCGCAGGCCGTCGGCCAGCACCTTTTGCACGGCGGCCTCGATGCGCTGGGCCGCGGCTTCCTGGCCCAGGCTGAAGCGCAGCATCATGGCCGCCGAGAGAATCGTGGCCAGCGGGTTCGCAATGCCCTTGCCCGCGATGTCGGGGGCCGAGCCATGGCTGGGTTCGTACAGGCCCTGCTTCTTGTCGTTCAGCGAGGCCGAGGGCAGCATGCCGATGGAGCCCGTGAGCATGGAGGCTTCGTCGGACAGGATGTCGCCGAACATATTGCCCGTGACCACCACGTCGAAGCGCTTGGGTTCCTTGACCAGCTGCATGGCGGCGTTGTCCACGTACATGTGGTCCAGCTGCACATCGGGATATTGCTTGCCGACTTCGCTGACCACGTCCTTCCAGAACTGGAAGGTCTCCAGCACATTCGCCTTGTCCACGCTGGTCACGCGCTTGCCGCGCTTTTGCGCGGCCTGGAAGGCCACATGCGCGATGCGCTCGATCTCGGGCCTGGAGTAGCGCATGGTGTCGAAGGCTTCCTCGGCACCGGGGAAATGGCCATCGGTGGCCACGCGGCGGCCGCGCGGCTGGCCGAAATAGATGTCGCCGGTCAGCTCGCGGATGATGAGGATGTCGAGGCCGGCGACCAGCTCGGGCTTGAGGCTGGAGGCGTGGGTCAGCTCCTTGTAGCAGATCGCCGGGCGGAAGTTGGCGAACAGGCCCATGGCCTTGCGCAGTCCCAGAATGGCTTGCTCGGGGCGCAGCGCGCGCTCCAGCGTGTCGTACTTCCAGTCGCCCACGGCGCCGAACAGCACGGCGTCGGACTCCATGGCCAGCTTGAGCGTGGCTTCGGGCAGGGGGTGGCCCGCAGCCTCGTAGGCTGCGCCGCCCACGGGCGCGGTCTGCATTTCGAATTCCAGGCCCAGAGCACCCAGCACCTTGACGGCTTCGGCGACGATTTCGGGACCAATGCCGTCACCGGGCAGGACTGCGATCTTCATGATGTTTCCTTTATTAAATCGATAGCTGCCAGCGCTCGATATACATCGATTTCAGCATGAATTCATGCTGAAAATGAGAAGGGGTAAGCGCTAGCGGCTCATATCTTGCTAGCGGAGCAGTGTGTGCGCTCAGCCCTGGAGCAGGGTATGGCTGAGCCAGGGCTTTTGCGCGAGGCGCTCGGCCTCGAAAGCCTTGATCTTGTCCGCGTGACGCAGCGTGAGGCCGATGTCGTCAAAGCCGTTGAGCAGGCAGTACTTGCGAAAGGCGATCACATCGAACGGTATGGCCTCGCCGCCGGGGCGAACAATGAGCTGGCGATCCAGGTCTATGGTCAGCTCGTAGCCGGGGAAGGCAAACACCTCGTTGAACAGCAGATCGACCGTGGTCTCGGGCAGCACGATGGGCAGCAGGCCGTTCTTGAAGCAGTTGTTGAAGAAGATGTCGGCAAAACTGGGCGCGATGACGGCGCGAAAGCCGTACTGGTCCAGCGCCCAGGGCGCGTGTTCGCGGCTCGATCCACAGCCGAAGTTCTTGCGTGCCAGCAGGATGGAGGCGCCCTGGTAGCGCGGCTGGTTGAGCACGAAGTCGGGGTTGGGCTTGCGGTCGGATTCGGGCACGCCGGGCTGGCCGGGCTGGTCCAGATAGCGCCACTCGTCAAACAGGTTGGGGCCAAAGCCCGTCTTGCGGATGGACTTGAGGAACTGCTTGGGGATGATGGCGTCGGTATCGACGTTCTCTCGGTCCATGGGGGCCACGAGGCCCTGGTGCACGGTGAATTTTTGCATGGCTGATTCTTTGCAGTCTGGGTGTTCAGTTCGCCGCGCGCTCGATGGCGTTGCCGGCCTTTTGCACATCCTGGCCAATGCCTTTGACGGTATTGCAGGCCGCCAGGGTCAGGGCCAGGCCGATGAGAAGCACGGAGATGGAGGAGTTCATGGTGTGCGGCTCGCTGAGGCAGGTTCAGGCGAACTTGCGGATGTCGACGAAGTGGCCGTGGATGGCCGCCGCCGCCGCCATGGCCGGGCTCACCAGGTGGGTGCGCCCGCCCGCGCCCTGGCGGCCTTCGAAGTTGCGGTTGCTGGTCGAGGCGCAGCGCTCGCCGGGCTCGAGGCGGTCGGCGTTCATGGCCAGGCACATGCTGCAGCCGGGCTCGCGCCACTCGAAGCCCGCGGCCTTGAAGATGGCGTCCAGGCCTTCGCGTTCGGCCTGCTCTTTCACCAGGCCCGAGCCGGGCACGACCATGGCCAGCTTCACGTTCTTGGCGACCTTCTGGCCGAGCTTCTTGACCACCGCCGCCGCTTCGCGCATGTCCTCGATGCGGCTGTTGGTGCACGAGCCGATGAAGATCTTGTCCACGAAGATGTCGTTGATGGGCTTGCCGGGCTCGAGGTTCATGTAGGTGAGCGCGCGTTCGATGGCGCCGCGCTTGCCCGCATCCTTTTCCCGGTCGGGATCGGGCACGCTGGCATCAATGCCCAGCACCATCTCGGGCGAGGTGCCCCAGGTCACCTGCGGCACGATGTCGGCTGCATTCAGCTCGACCACGCTGTCGAACTTGGCATCGGCATCGGAGTGCAGCGTCTTCCAGTAGGCCACGGCCGCATCCCATTCCGCGCCCCCGACAAAGCGGCCGCTTTGTCGGTCCACGCCCGGTGCCAGGGGGCGACCCTTCACATAGGCGATGGTCTTGTCGTCCACGGCCACCAGGCCGGCGCGCGCACCGCCTTCGATGGCCATGTTGCAGACCGTCATGCGCCCTTCCATGGACAGGTCGCGGATCGCCTGCCCTGCGAACTCTATGGTGTAGCCCGTGCCGCCGGCCGTGCCGATCTTGCCGATGATGGCCAGCACAATGTCCTTGGCCGTGATGCCGGGCGCGACCTTGCCGTTGACCTGGACCAGCATGTTCTTGGCCTTCTTGGCCAGCAGGGTCTGGGTGGCCATCACATGCTCGACCTCGGAGGTGCCGATGCCGTGGGCCAGCGCGCCGAAGGCGCCGTGCGTGGAGGTGTGGCTGTCGCCGCAGACCACGGTCATGCCGGGCAGGGTGGCGCCTTGCTCGGGGCCCATCACGTGGACGATGCCCTGGCCCTTGTCCATGAAGGGAAAGAAGGCCGCAGCGCCGAACTCGCCGATATTGGTGTTCAGCGTGGTGATCTGTTCTTTGCTGATGGGGTCGGCAATGCCGTCATAGCCGCGCTCCCAGCCCGTGGTGGGCGTGTTGTGGTCGGCCGTGGCGACCACGGAGCTGATGCGCCACAGCTTGCGCCCGGCCTCGCGCAGGCCTTCGAAGGCCTGGGGGCTGGTGACTTCGTGCACCAGATGGCGGTCTATGTAGAGGATGGAGGTGCCGTCTTCCTCGGTGTGGATGACATGCTCGTCGAAAATCTTGTCGTAGAGGGTGCGTCCCATGGCGTTCTCGCGTGGTTGGGTGATCGTGGGGGAAATGGGTGAGGATTCTAGGAACTCAGCCTGCGGCTGCGATCCGGGCGTCGATTGCGGGCTGGCATAGATGCTCGGCCAGCAGGCGGGCCGTGACGGGCAGGGCATTGAAGTCGCGCGCCACGATGCACAGCTCGCGCCGTGCCCAGGCATCGCTCAGCGCCACAGAGCGCAGGCGGCCGACACCATGCATGAGCTCGAAGGCGCGGTCCGGTATCAGGCCGATGCCCAGGCCGTTGTCAATCATGCGGCACATGGCGTCCAGACTGGTGACCTGTATGCGCTGGTGCAGGGCGTGGCCGGCCTGGGCTGCGGCCGCGCGCATCGCCAGGCTGATGGACGAGCCGGACTGCAGGCTGACGATGTCCCATGGCAGCACATCGGCAAAGCCGATCTCCTGGCGCTCGGCCAGCGCATGACCCTCGGGCACGACGACGACCAGATGGTCCTCGCGGTAAGGGCGCTGCTGAAGCACCGGCGCGGCCTGGCCATTGCCCGTGGCCATGTGCTCCATGGAGCAGATGCCGATGTCGGCAATGCCTTCCTGCACGGCGGCCAGCACCGCAGGGCTCAGCTGCTCCTGCAGATCGATCTTGACCTGAGGATGCTGGCGCGCAAAGGCGCCCAGGTCTTCGGGCAGGAACTGGACGATGGCCGAGAGATTGGCATGCACGCGCACATGGCCGCGCACGCCGTCGGCATATTCGGAGAGTTCGCCCTGCATGCGCTCCAGGCCGAAAAGCAGGTTGCGCGCATGATGCAGCAGGCTCTCTCCTGCAGGCGTCAGGGTCACGCCCCGGCTGTGGCGATAGAGCAGGGCGGTATCCACCGTGGCTTCAAGATCGGACAGGCGCTTGCTCACGGCCGATGCTGCGATGAACTCTCGCTCGGCCGCGCGGCCTATGCTGCCGAGCTCGCAAACGGCTACAAATAATTGCAGCGATGTCAGATCAATACGCCGCGCAAAGCTGCGCTCGGAATTTTTCATGGTCTTGGTGGGGCTTGCCTTCTTCAAAGGAGAAGCTTTTGCTATTTTCCACGATAAATAACCAGTTTGCCATCTCGCAATGAGATGGCTTAAGCCATGGTCAGCGATTGCAGTCATGCCAGCTGGCTATGGCCGTGCTTGGGGCGCAAGGTATTTCGGGGTAGAAACGGCCCTGGAGAGCAGTGGTCTTGTGAACAGGGGTAAACGCGGCTATCTTTTTTGACTGTTTGGCAGTGCAGGCATGGGCTGGCCTGTGTTTTCCGCTGTAAAAATAGAAGCGTATGCAAAAACCAGATTCAAAAGTCAGGAATTCCTGCGGCAGCCGACTGGGCCAGGTCCTCGGCGGCCTGGTGTTCACGGGCCTGCTGGCCTGCAGCAACCTGGGGCCGGCTCAGGCCAAGCCGGTTCCGGCAGCCAAGACGGCCAAAGCTGGCAAGGCCCAGGCCAAGACAGGGGCTGCCAAAGCAGGCAAGGCCCAAGGCAGCAAGAAAGCTGCGCCAAAGACTGCGAGCAAGGCCAGGGCTGTGCCCAAGCCGGCTCCCAAATCCGCGTCGGTTGCAAGCCCAGGCGCGGCTGCAGCCCCTGCAGCCTCTGCGGCTCTGGGGGCGGGTGCGGCGGCGGCTTCTCTGACCGGCAAGACCGAGCACGCCATCAGCGAAGCCGAGCTCGCAGCCTTGCGCAGACGCGCTGAAGAAGGCGATGCCCCGGCTCAATATGCGTTGGGCATGGCCTACAAACGCGGCCTGGGGCTCAGCCCCGATATCCAGACAGCGGCTCACTGGTATCTGAGTGCGGCCATGCAAGGTCATGCCTCGGCCCAGTCCGAGCTGGGCCTGATGCATGCGCATGGCAATGGCGTGGTCAGGGATGATGCCCAGGCCGTGCAGTGGTATCGCAAGGCTGCCGAGCAGGGCGAGGCTGTGGCCCAGAGCAATCTGGGGCTGATGCTGGCGGCCGGTCGTGGCGTGGCGCGTGACGAGGCTCAGGCCTTGCACTGGTTCGAGCGTGCAGCCGGCCAGGGCGAGGCGGCCGCGCAATATGCGCTCGGTGTCATGCATGCCACAGGGCAGGGGGCGACCGAGGATGCGGCTCTGGCCCTGCAGTGGTTCCTGAAGGCTGCCGCCCAGGGACATGCGGATGCCCAGTTCAATGCCGGCCTGCTGTATGCCGAAGGCGGCCCCGTGGAGCGCGACCTGGTCCAGGCGGCGCACTGGTTCCAGAAGGCGGCCGAGCAAGGCCATGCCTCGGCCCAGCTCAATCTGGGCGTTTTCTATGCCAATGGTCAGGGGGTGACGACCAGCGACGAGCAGGCCGCCAAGTGGCTGGAGCGCGCAGCCCAGCAGGGCGATGCCCTGGCGCAGTCGAATCTGGCCAGCCTGTACGCGGCAGGCAAGGGGGTGGAGCGCGATAGCTCGCTGGCCTATTTCTGGTCCTGGCTGGCCGCGCACAAGGACCGCTCGTTGTCGGCCAAGCGCGACAGCCTGGCCAAGGAGCTGGATGAGACCCAGCGCATGCGGGTCGAGCGCCAGGCCCAGGCCTGGAAGCCTGGAAAATCCTGACTCAGCATGCAAAAAGCGCCTCAAAAGGCGCTTTTTGAAGCAGGGCGCCGCGCACGCCCTGGGGAGGTCAGCTGAAGAAGCTCTTGAGCCTGTCGGTCCAGCTTTCTCCGCTGGGCGAGTGCTTGGAGCCGCCCTTCTTGAGTGATTCGTCGAGCTCGCGCAGCAGCTTGCGCTGGTGTTCGGTGAGCTTGACCGGGGTCTCGACCACGATGTGGCAATAGAGATCGCCGGGATAGTTGGAGCGAATGCCCTTGATCCCCTTGCCGCGCAGACGGAACTGCTTGCCGGCCTGGGTGCCTTCGGGAATGTCGATGGCGGCCTTGCCCGAGAGCGTGGGGACTTCGATCTCGCCGCCCAGGGCGGCCGTGATGAAGCTCACGGGTACCTTGCAGTGCAGGTCGTCGCCATCCCGCTCGAAGATGTCGTGGTCCTTGATGCGGATCTCGATGTAGAGATCACCTGCAGGCCCGCCATTCGTGCCCGGCTCGCCGTTGCCCGAGGAGCGTATGCGCATGCCGTCGTCTATGCCGGCCGGAATCTTGACTTCGAGCGTCTTCTGGCGTTTGACGCGGCCCTGGCCGCCGCAGCTGGTGCAGGGCTCGGGAATGATCTTGCCCGTGCCTCGGCAGTGCGGGCAGGTCTGCTGCACGCTGAAGAAACCCTGGCGCATCTGCACGCTGCCTGCACCGTTGCAGGTGCTGCAGGTCTTGGGGCTGGTGCCGGGCTTGGCGCCGCTGCCGTGGCAGGTGTCGCAGTTGTCCCAGCTGGGGATGCGGATCTGCGCATCCTTGCCCTTGGCGGCCTCTTCCAGAGTGACTTCCATGGCATAGCTCAGGTCGTTGCCGCGATAGACCTGACGGCCACCACCGCCCCGGCGGCCCTGGTTGAACATGTCGCCGAAGATGTCGCCAAAAGCCTCGGCAAAACCGCCAAAGCCTTCGCCGCCGCCCATGCCGCGGTTGGGGTCCACGCCAGCGTGGCCGTACTGGTCATAGGCTGCGCGCTTTTGGCCGTCGGAGAGCATCTCGTAGGCCTCCTTGACCTCCTTGAATTTCTCTTCGGCTGCGGCGGCCGCATCACCCTGGTTGCGGTCGGGGTGGTACTTCATCGCAAGCTTGCGATAAGCCTTCTTGATATCGTCGTCCGAGGCGTTCTTGGCAACGCCTAGGACTTCGTAATAGTCGCGTTTGGACATGGTGTTGTTAGCCAATCAGAACAGTGATTCCATTTCCCATCAAACATGCAGTGCCTGCGTTCATGTCCGACCTGAAACGGAACAACGCCGCGCAGGCCTGAGCCCAGCGCGGCGGCAAGCGGTCAGTGCAGGACCACGCTGTGCTTAGTCCTTCTTGACTTCCTTGACTTCGGCATCGACCACATTGTCGTCGGCTGCGCCCGCCGCACCACCTGCGGCTGCTCCTGCGGCGGCAGCCGCGGCTGCTGCGTCGGCACCGCCTGCGGCAGCCTGGGCATCGGCATAGACCTTCTCACCCAGCTTCTGGCTGGCCGTCATCAAGGCCGTGGTCTTGGCGTCGATGGCATCCTTGTCCTCGCCCTTGAGCGCTTCCTCGAGCTCCTTGACTGCCTCCTCGATGGCCGTCTTTTCGGCAGCTTCGAGCTTGTCGCCGTGGTCAGTCAGACCCTTCTTGACGCTGTGCACCGCGGCTTCGCCCTGGTTGCGGGACTGGACCAGCTCCAGCTTCTTCTTGTCGTCGGCAGCATTGAGCTCGGCGTCCTTGACCATCTTCTGGATCTCATCCTCGGACAGACCCGAGTTGGCCTTGATGGTGATCTTGTTTTCCTTGCCCGAAGCCTTGTCCTTGGCCGAGACGTTCAGAATGCCGTTGGCGTCGATGTCGAAGGTCACCTCGATCTGGGGCGTGCCGCGCGCTGCGGGCGGGATGCCTTCGAGGTTGAACTCGCCCAGCATCTTGTTGCCCGATGCCATCTCGCGCTCGCCCTGGAAAACCTTGATGGTCACGGCCGGCTGGTTGTCCTCGGCGGTGGAGAAGGTCTGGGCGAACTTGGTCGGGATGGTGGTGTTCTTGGTGATCATCTTGGTCATCACGCCGCCCAGGGTTTCGATGCCCAGGGACAGAGGGGTGACGTCCAGCAGCAGCACGTCCTTGCGGTCGCCCGACAGCACCTGGCCTTGGACGGCGGCACCCACGGCCACGGCTTCGTCGGGGTTCACGTCCTTGCGCGGATCCTTGCCGAAGAACTCCCTGACCTTTTCCTGCACCTTGGGCATGCGGGTCTGACCACCGACCAGGATCACGTCATTGATGTCGGACACGCTGATGCCTGCGTCCTTGATGGCCGTGCGGCAGGGAGCGATGGTGCGCTCGATCAGATCCTCGACCAGGCTTTCGAGCTTGGCACGCGTGAGCTTGAGGTTCAGGTGCTTGGGGCCCGAAGCGTCGGCCGTGATGTAGGGCAGGTTGATGTCGGTCTGGGCCGAGTTGGACAGCTCGATCTTGGCCTTCTCGGCCGCTTCCTTGAGGCGCTGCAGAGCCAGCACGTCCTTGGACAGGTCAACGCCTTGCTCTTTCTTGAACTCGGTGATGATGTAGTCGATGATGCGCTGGTCGAAGTCTTCGCCGCCCAGGAAGGTGTCGCCGTTGGTGGACAGCACCTCGAACTGCTTTTCGCCATCCACGTCGGCGATCTCGATGATGGACACGTCAAAGGTGCCGCCACCCAGGTCATAGACGGCAATCTTGCGGTCGGCCTTGTCGCTCTTGTCCAGGCCAAAGGCCAGGGCAGCCGCCGTGGGCTCGTTGATGATGCGCTTGACTTCCAGGCCTGCGATGCGGCCGGCGTCCTTGGTGGCCTGGCGCTGGGCGTCGTTGAAGTAGGCGGGCACGGTGATCACGGCCTCGCTCACGGTCTCGCCCAGGAAGTCCTCGGCGGTCTTCTTCATCTTGCGCAGCACTTCGGCGCTGATCTGGGGCGCGGCGAGCTTTTGGCCGCGCACTTCCACCCATGCGTCGCCGTTGTCGGCCTTGACGATGGTGTAGGGCATCAGGTCGATGTCCTTCTGAACTTCCTTTTCCTCGAACTTGCGGCCGATCAGGCGCTTGGATGCGTAGATGGTGTTCTTCGGGTTGGTCACGGCCTGGCGCTTGGCCGAGGCGCCGACCAGGATTTCGCCATCTTCCTGGTAGGCGATGATGGAAGGCGTGGTGCGTGCGCCTTCGCTGTTCTCGATCACGCGCGTGGTGTTGCCGTCCATGATGGCCACGCAGCTGTTGGTCGTGCCGAGGTCAATGCCGATGATTTTTCCCATTTTGTTTTCTCCGAGATCTATGAAATATTTGAATGCTTGCTAACTGGAGGCGGCTGGCGCTGGTTTCAAGACTAGCGGCGCAATTGATTTACCTGTCGGTGGCCGCTTACTTTGGCTGGGCGACGGTGACCAGGGCCGGGCGCAGAATGCGCTCGGCAATCAGATAGCCTTTTTGCAGCACGCCGACCACGGTGTTGGCTTCCTGTTCGGCAGGAACCATGGAGATGGCCTGGTGCAGGTTGGGGTCGAACTTCTCGCCGGCAGCGGGGTTGATGGGCACGACCTTGTTGCGCTCCAGCGCGGACAGCAGCTGGCGCAGCGTGGCATCCGAGCCCTCGCGCAACTGTTCGGCGCTTGCGTTCTCTATGGCCAGGGCCGCATCCAGGCTGTCGCAGACCGGCAGCAGACCTTCGGCAAAGCTCTCGATGCCGAACTTGCGGGCCTTGGCGACTTCCTCGTCGGCGCGGCGGCGCACGTTCTCGGCTTCGGCCTTGGCGCGCAGATACTGGTCGGCCAGATCGGCGCTCTTGGTCTTGAGCTCGGCCAGTTCCGTCTGCAGGCGCTGCATCTCATCGGCAGCGTTGGCGGCCATGGCAGCTTCGGTTTCCTCGGGGGATGCGTCTTGCAAGGGAGTGCTTTGGTTTTCAGACATGGGTTGGATTGAGGTCAACAACAGTGAAGGTGCGCCTTGGGCGCTGTGGCTACTAGCTGGGTGCGTCCGGCCGGATTTCAAGGGCCGGGGCCCAGGCCAGCCAGGTACGGCCCGGCTTGCGCAGCCGGCAATTGTCTCAGCCGCGCCGCGCAAGGCGTGGAACTTTGGCTTGCGGCTGTGCAATTCCAGAGAAAATATCGGGGGTTAGCATGAGGAGACTAGTCAAGATGGTGGGCTCCTGGCTATAATTTCCTGCTTTGCCTTGCCGCACCACTACAGACGCAGTGGGCGGCGTTTTCCCAAAAGGAGTCTTTATGCGTCATTACGAAATCGTTTTGTTGATCCATCCGGATCAGAGCGAGCAGGTTCCCGCCATGCTGGAGCGCTACAAGGGCATGATCACCGCTGGCGGTGGCAAGGTGCACCGCGAGGAAGACTGGGGCCGCCGTCAGCTGGCCTACATGATCAACAAGCTCGCCAAGGCCCACTACCTGTGCCTGAACATCGAAGCCGATCAGGCTGTGATGGCTGAACTGGAGCACGCCTTCAAGTTCAACGATGCTGTGCTGCGTCACCTGACGGTTCAAAAGAAGAAGGCCGATACGAGCGCCTCTTCGATGATGAAGACCGTCGAGCGCGAAGAAGCACGCAAGGCCAACCAAGCCGAGCAAGCCTAAGCCATCAGCCTGTAGGAGTGGAAAACAGCGTTGCACTGACGGCCTCCATCGCAGAGCTTGCGGCTTTGCGGTACACGCCGGCAGGGCTGCCTGCACTGGACTTGCGGCTCGAACATGCGTCGCAGCAAAAAGAGGCCGGTGTCCAGCGCAGCGTCGCAGCATCCGTGAAAGCCGTGGCTTTCGGTCCTCTGGCCGAAAGACTGGCCCGCCAGGCTCTTGGCAGCCAGTGGGATTTCAGGGGCTTTCTGGCTTCGCCGCGCAATGGACGGCAGCTGGTTTTGCACATCCAGGATATTCAACAAAACTAATTTTCAAGAGGTCCAGAAATGGCCACGTTCAAGAAATTCAACAAGGACAAGCGCCCCAAGCGCAACACGCAGTCTCTGCTGTTCAAGCGCAAGCGCTTCTGCCGCTTCACCGTCGCTGGCGTCGAAGAAATCGACTACAAGGATGTCGACACCCTGCGTGACTTCATCGCTGAGAACGGCAAGATCGTGCCCGCCCGCCTGACCGGCACGCGCGCCATCTATCAGCGTCAGCTGAACACCGCCATCAAGCGCGCCCGCTTCCTGGCTCTGGTGCCCTACACCGACCAGCACAAGATCTAAGGAGCACGGCAATGCAAATCATTCTGCTCGACAAGGTCGTGAACCTGGGTAACCTCGGCGATATCGTCAAGGTCAAGGACGGCTACGCCCGCAACTTTCTGATCCCCACGGGCGCTGCCCGTCGTGCCACGGCTGCTGCCAAGGCCGAGTTCGAAGCCAAGCGCGCCGAACTGGAAAAGATCGCCGCTGAAAAGCTGGCTGCGGCTCAAGCCCTGAGCGAGAAGCTCAATGGCATGAACATCAAGATCACGCAAAAGGCTGGCGTGGATGGCCGTCTGTTCGGCTCCATCACCAATGCCGACATCGCCGAAGAGCTGGTCAAGGCCGGTTTTGAAGTGGTCAAGGCCCAGGTTCGCCTGCCCAACGGCCCCATCAAGATGGTTGGCGATGCCACCGTGATCGTGGCCTTGCACACTGACGTGAGCGCCGAAGTCACGGTTTCCGTCTACGGCGACCACTCTTAAAGCAAGGGCTTGTGCCCTCTGTCGAAAAAGCCGCCCTTGGGCGGCTTTTTGTTTTCTCCGCGGCCTGCCTGCCGAGTGCTGGCATGGCCCAGGCCCAGCCGCTACCATGGCGGGCTTGACTCTAGGAATCTCATGTCCTCTGTAATGCCTCCGCTAGATATCGATGATGACCACGGGCATGGGCTGGGCCCTTTGCCGACCGATGATCTGCAGGTGGCCCAGTTGCGTGTGCCGCCGCACTCCATGGAGTCGGAGTCCAGCGTGCTCGGCGGCCTGCTGCTGGACAACAATGCCTGGGACCGCGTGGGCGATCTGCTGACCGAGGGCGACTTCTACCGTCACGAGCACAAGCTGATCTTCGATGCCATAGGCAAGCTCATCAACGCGAGCAAGCCTGCCGACGTGATCACGGTCTACGAGCATTTGCAGGGCATGGGCAAGGCCGAGGAGATCGGCGGCCTGCTGTATCTGAACCAGCTGGCGCAGTATGTGCCCAGTGCCACGAACATCCGCCGCTATGCGGAAATCGTGCGTGAGCGCTCCATTCTGCGCAAGCTGATCACGGCCAGCGACGATATCGCGACGAATGCCTTCAGCCCCCAGGGCAAGACGGTGGAGCGCATTCTGGATGAGGCCGAGTCCAAGATCTTTGCCATCGGCGAAGAGGGCTCGCGCAACAAGCAGGGCTTCCAGTCCCTGGGTACCCTGGTGGTCGACCTGCTGGACCGCGTCCAGGAGATGGCCGACAACCCCATGGATGTGACCGGCGTGCCCACGGGCTTTGCCGATCTGGACCGCATGACCAGCGGCCTGCAGGCTGGCGATCTGGTGGTGCTGGCTGCGCGCCCTTCCATGGGCAAGACCTCGTTTGCGGTGAACATCGCCGAGCATGTGGCGCTCAACGAAGGCCTGCCCGTGGCCATCTTCTCCATGGAAATGGGCGCGGCCCAGCTGGCCGTGCGTATCGTGGGCTCGATCGGCAAGGTCAACCAGGGCAATCTGCGCACCGGCAAGCTCAATGACGAGGAGTGGCCGCGCCTGGCCGAGGCCATAGAGCGCCTGCGCACGGTGTCACTGCACATCGACGAGACGCCAGGCCTCACGCCCGGCGAGCTGCGCGCCAACGCGCGCCGTCTGGCGCGCACCTGCGGCAAGCTGGGGCTGATCGTGGTCGACTATTTGCAGCTCATGAGCGGCTCGGGTGCCTCCAGCGCCGACAACCGCGCCACCGAACTGGGCGAGATCTCGCGCGGCCTGAAGATGCTGGCCAAGGAGTTGCAGTGCCCGGTGATCGCGCTGTCCCAGCTCAACCGCTCGGTGGAGCAGCGCACCGACAAGCGCCCCATGATGAGCGACCTGCGGGAATCCGGCGCCATCGAGCAGGACGCGGACATCATCATGTTCATCTACCGCGACGACTACTACAACAAGGACAGCAAGGAGCCCAATATCGCCGAAGTCATCATCGGCAAGCAGCGTAACGGCCCCACGGGCACGGTGAAGCTGTTCTTCCAGAAGAACCAGACGCGCTTCGAGAACCTGGCCATGGGCTATGGCAGCGATGAGTACTGATGAAAAGTGAGCTGCCAGCGCTTGTCTTTATTGGATTTCAAGCTGATTCGTGCCTGAAATCCATATGTGGCAAGCGCTGGCAGCTCCTGTTTTTTCCATAGGTGCAAAACAAAGCGGCTCCGGGGAGCCGCTTGTCTATTGGTGGTGAGTGCTAGGCGTGAGCTTCAGCCGCGCCATAGATGGATCACCGTGGCTGCAAGGCAGATGCCGAGAGTGCCCACGGCCCAGGCCAGGCGCTGGGCGCCGGTGCGCAGTGCGCCGACCGTGGCCACGATCTGCGCGTTCTGCTCGGCCAGCTTCTCGATGATCTCCAGCGACTGGCGCTGGGATTGCTCCAGCTGCTGCACGCGCTGCTCCAGGGTCTGGATGAGCTGGAAGGCCTGCTCGGTACTCGACAGCGGCAGCTTGGCCGCTGTCTGCCGGGGCGCGGCGGCCTCGGCGGCCTGCTTTTTGCCGAGAAGGCTTTTGGCCGCCTTGACGACCTGCGGCGTGGCCTCGATCACATCCGACCAGGGCACCATCTTGAGCGCGGTAATCCAGCTGATGGCCATGGCTTAGAGCACCTCGCTCGCAAAGTCGGCCAGGCGCGAGCGTTCGCCGCGCGCCAGCGTGATGTGGCCGCTGTGCGGCCAGCCCTTGAAGCGGTCGACCGCATAGGTCAGGCCCGAGGAGCCTTCGGTCAGATAGGGCGTGTCGATCTGGGCCAGATTGCCCATGCAGATGATCTTGGTGCCCGGGCCGGCGCGCGTGATCAAGGTCTTCATCTGCTTGGGTGTGAGGTTTTGCGCCTCGTCGATGATCACGTACTTGTTCAGAAAGGTGCGCCCGCGCATGAAGTTCATGCTCTTGATCTTGATGCGGCTGCGGATCAGCTCATTCGTGGCGGCGCGCCCCCATTCGCCGGCATTGCCGCCATCGCCCTTGGCGAGGAATTCAAGGTTGTCGTCGAGCGCTCCCATCCAGGGGCCCATCTTCTCCTCCTCGGTGCCGGGCAGAAAGCCGATGTCCTCGCCCACGCTGACCGTGGCGCGGGTCATGATGATCTCGGTGTAGCGGCGCTCGTCCAGCACCTGGGCCAGGCCGGCGGCCAGGGCCAGCAGCGTCTTACCCGTGCCCGCCGTGCCCGTGAGCGTGACCAGATCCACATCGGGATTCATGAGCAGGTTCATGGCGAAGTTCTGCTCGCGGTTGCGTGTGGTCACGCCCCAGACCGCGTACTTGGGGTTGCCAAAGTCCTTGAGCGTCTTGAGCACGGCCGTCTTGTCGCGGATCTCGGTCACGCGCATGAACAGGCTGGGCTCGCCCGGGGCCTCGTAGTAGACGAACTGGTTGATCATCAACTGGTCGACCACCGAGCCGCTGACGCGGTAATAGGTGATGGCGCCTTCCTGCCAGCTTTCCACGTTCTTGCCGGCCTTGATCCAGAAGTCCGGCGGCAGGGCCAGGGCGCCCGAGTACAGCAGGTCGCCGTCGTCGAGCACCTTGTCGTTCTGGTAGTCCTCGGCGGCCAGGCCCAGGGCGCGGGCCTTGACGCGCATGTTGATGTCCTTGGACACCAGCACGACCTCGCGTTCGGCAAATTTCTTGTTCAGCGCCGAGACCACGCCCAGGATCTGATTGTCGGCCTTGCCCTGGGGCAGGCTGCCGGGCAGGCCGGTATCCAGCGGCTCGGTCTGGAAGAACAGCGTGCCGGTGGCGCTGCGCTGGCCGGTGGCGTTGAGCGGCAGGCCCTGGTTCAGGGTCTGTGAAGGCTGGGATGCGACCAGCGAGTCCAGCATGCGGCTGACCTGGCGGCCGTTGCGCGCCACCTCGGTCATGCCCTTTTTGTGGCCATCGAGCTCTTCGAGCACCACCATGGGCAGGAAGATGTCGTGCTCCTCGAAGCGGAACAGGCTGGTCGGGTCGTGCAGCAGCACATTGGTGTCGAGCACGAACAGCGTCTTCGGGCCGGAGCGTGCACGGCGCTGGCGTACCGGAGCGGCCGAGGGTTTGGGCAGTTCGCTCGCGGCCCGGCTGCCGGGGCGTGTGCTCGTTGCGCCAGAGGACTGTGCGGCAGGCGTGGTTTTCGGGGCTGCGGCTGCGCCGGCAGCCGTTTTGCGCGCGGGGGCTTTGGCGGCTGTGGTCTTGGCAGGAGCCGTCTTGGCGGCCGTCTTCTTGGCACTGGCGCTCACCTTGGCTGACGCCTGTGTGCTCTTGCGTGCGGGCGCGGTGGCCACGGCCGGCAAGGTGTCTTGCGGCTCGTCGTCTGCCGGGGTGGCCGCGCGCTTGGCATTGCGGGCCGGGAGATAGGCGTCGTTGGAGAGCTTGGCGGCGCGGCGGCCGGGTGCGGGAGGCAGGGGCATAGTGGGTGAATCGTTCCTTAGCAAGAACAAAAAGCACAAAGCCGCCTGGAAACCGAGGCGGCTTTGTTCATGGAATCAGAAGAAGCGACTTTGCACTGGGGCATCGGCCCATTATGCATAGCCCTGTGACGGGCGGATGGAAGCTGTTCCGATTTGCGTCAACAGGCTTTGCGGATCAGGCGGCCTGCTTCAGGGATTTCAGAGTCTTGACAGCCTTCAAAACCTCGTCCACATGGCCGGGAACCTTGAGGCCGCGCCATTCCTGGACCAGAATGCCGTCGGGTCCGACCAGAAAGGTGGAGCGCTCGATGCCCTTAACCTTTTTGCCATACATGATTTTGTTCTTGACAACGCCAAACATGTGGCACATTTTCTCCTCGGTATCAGCGATGAGCTCAAAGGGCAGCTCCAGCTTCTCCTTGAAGTCGTCGTGGGACTTCATGTTGTCGCGGGAGACGCCGAATACCGTGGCGCCCGCCTTGGCAAAGTCCTTGTACTTGTCGCGGAACTGCATGGCTTCGGTGGTGCAGCCAGGCGTATTGTCCTTGGGGTAGAAATACAGAATCAGAATCTGGCCCGTGTGGGAGGTGTTGCTCACCTTGATCCCGCCGGTAGCGTTGGCTTCAAATTCAGGAAGGGGTTTGTTGACAACGATCGCCATGCGTTTGTATCTCTCGGGTGTAGTCGTTGAAATGCCGAGGGCGATACTGGTCTTTTGCTTTTATTATTTCCAATTGCCCCCAACCGCAACCTGTAATTTTACCTCGAAAACCCGAATTTGCCGAATCGGGGGCGTAGCAGTCTACTCCAAGAGAAGGGCTGCGATCACGTTGCGCCCCTCGTTGGCCAAAATGTTGTAGGTGCGACACGCCGCCTGTGTGTCCATGGCCTCCAGGCCCAGGCGTTTTTCCATCAGCGGTCTGAGCCATGCCGCAGGCGGAAAGCGGTTGCGTGCACCGCTGCCGAAGATGATCACCTCGGCATCCAGCTGGGCCAGAGCCTCGAAGTGCGCAAGCGTCAAATCCTCGAAACGCTGGCAGTCCCAGGGCTGGAGCAGTCCACCTGCACCCACGATGAGGCTGTGTTCGTACTGCTTTCTGTCCACCGCCAGCCAGCCCGTGCCATAGCCGGTAATGGTTTGCGTGTCTGACTTGTCGGCATGGAGTTTCATGGAGCTGGGGCGCGGCCGAGGCTGGGCCGGCCTGGAAATGATGCGCTGCCAAAGACAGCAATGACGGCCGCAAAAGCGTCTGCAAGTGGCCGAAGGCGGATATGTGGTCAAATTATAGGTTCCGCCAGGTTCAGAGGGCCGCCCATGGTATTTTGGGGCCGGCGTTCGAGCCTGGGGCCGGGACGCCGCCGTATTTGCCCACTATCCACTTTGAAGCATGAAAACCGTTCAAAAATCTGCCAAGTTAGCCAACGTCTGCTATGACATCCGCGGGCCGATCATGGACGCGGCGAAGAAGATGGAGGAAGACGGCCAGAAGATCATCAAGCTCAACATCGGCAATCTGGCCGTGTTCGGCTTTGATGCCCCCGAGGAAGTGCAGCAGGACATGATCCGCAACCTGCCCAACTCGGCCGGTTACTCGGACAGCAAGGGCATTTTTGCGGCCCGCAAGGCCGTGATGCACGAGACGCAAAAACAGGGCATCAAGGGTGTGACTCTGGACGACATCTACCTGGGCAATGGCGCCTCCGAGCTGATCGCCCTGGCCACCAATGCCTTGCTGGACAACGGCGACGAAATGCTGCTGCCGGCCCCCGATTACCCGCTGTGGACGGCCGTGACCAGCCTGTCCGGTGGCACGCCCGTGCACTACATGTGCGACGAGTCCAATGGCTGGATGCCCAATCTCGATGACATCCGCGCCAAGATCACGCCGGCTACCCGCGCCATCGTGGTCATCAACCCCAACAACCCCACGGGCGCGCTGTACTCCAAGGAGCTGCTGCTGGCGATTGTGCAGATCGCCCGCGAGCATGGTCTGGTGATCTTTGCCGACGAGGTCTACGACAAGGTCTTGTACGACGATGTCAAGCACACGCCCCTGGCCGGCCTGTCCACCGATGTGCTGACCATCACCTTCAACTCCCTGTCCAAGGCCTACCGCTCTTGTGGCTACCGCGCGGGCTGGATGGTGATCTCGGGCGACAAAAAGCCCGCCAAGGATTACATCGAAGGCCTGAACATGCTCTCCAATATGCGCCTGTGTGCCAACGTGCCCGGCCAGTGGGCCGTGCAGACGGCGCTGGGAGGCCACCAGAGCATTGACGAGCTGGTCCAGGCCGGTGGCCGCCTGCGTGTGCAGCGCGATCTGGCCTGGGAAATGATCAATGCCATTCCGGGCGTGAGCTGCGTCAAGCCCCAGGCGGCGCTGTACATGTTCCCGCGCCTGGACCCCGTGGTCTATCCCATCCAGGACGACCAGGAGTTCTTCCTCGAGGTGCTGCAGGAAACCAAAGTCATGCTGGTGCAGGGCACGGGCTTCAACTGGCCCGAGCCGGACCACTTCCGCATCGTCTTCCTGCCGCATGAAACCGATCTGCGTGAAGCCATCAACCGCCTTGCCGCCTTCCTTGCCAAGTACCGCCAGCGCCATGGCACGGACAAGCTGAGCCTGCTGAAGCCCGGCAAGGCCAAGGCCGACAAGGCCGTGGCCTGACCCCATAAGGGCTTGGGCCTGTCAGGATGGCATGAGCCTTTTGTTTTGATAGCTGCATGCGCAGATCCAGCAAGCGCTGCAGTCCTTTTTGCTGGTGATTTTTAAACCTTATGAAACCGATCCAAGTAGGCCTGTTGGGCATTGGCACCGTGGGCAGCGGCACCTTCAGCGTGCTGCAGCGCAACCAAGAAGAGATCCGCCGCCGTGCGGGTCGTGGCATTGAGATTGCCATGGTGGCCGACTTGGACATGACACGCGCCAAGCAGGTGGTGGGCGATGCGGCCAAGGTGGTGGGTGATGCGCGTGAAATCATTGCCAACCCCGACATCGACGTGGTGGTGGAGCTGATCGGTGGCTACGGCATTGCCAAGGCCCTGGTGCTGGAAGCCATTGCCGCCGGCAAGCATGTGGTCACGGCGAACAAGGCCTTGCTGGCCGTGCACGGCACCGAGATCTTCCAGGCCGCGGCCGAGAAGGGCGTGATCGTGGCCTATGAAGCGGCCGTGGCCGGTGGCATTCCCATCATCAAGGCACTGCGCGAAGGCCTGACGGCCAACTCCATCCAGTGGGTGGCAGGCATCATCAACGGCACGACCAACTTCATCCTGTCCGAGATGCGTGACAAGGGGCTGGACTTCGACGTGGTGCTGAAAGAAGCGCAGGCCCTGGGCTATGCCGAGGCCGACCCCACCTTCGACATCGAAGGCGTGGACGCCGCCCACAAGGCCACGCTGATGAGCGCCATTGCCTTTGGCATCCCCGTGCAGTTCGACAAGGCCTATGTGGAAGGCATCACCAAGCTGTCCGGCGCCGACATCCGCTATGCCGAGCAACTGGGCTACCGCATCAAGCTGCTGGGCATCACCAAGCGCGCCGACAAGGGCATCGAGCTGCGTGTGCACCCCAGCCTGGTGCCGGCCAAGCGCCTGATTGCCAATGTGGAAGGCGCGATGAACGCCGTGGTGGTGCATGGCGACGCCGTGGGCACCACGCTGTACTACGGCAAGGGTGCGGGCTCCGAGCCCACCGCCTCGGCCGTGATTGCCGACCTGGTGGACATTGCCCGCCTGCACGGTGCCGATCTGGCGCACAGCGTGCCGCCGCTGGCCTTCCAGAGCAACACCCTGGGCGCTGCCGGCAAGGAGCTGCCCGTGCTGCCCATGGCCGAGGTGGTCACCAGCTACTACCTGCGCATCCGCGTGGCCGACGAGGCCGGCGTGCTGGCCAAGATCACCGGCATCCTGGCCCATGCCGACATCAGCATCGACGCCATGCTGCAGCGCGAAGCCGACGAAGTAGGCGGTGAGGGCTCGAACCCCGAGGGGACGCAAGGCATCCCCCAGACCGACCTCATCATCCTCACCCACGACACGCGCGAAGGTGATATGGACCAGGCCCTGGCCGAGATCCAGGCCCTGCCCACGGTGCTGGCGCCCATCACCCGCATCCGCAAAGAGGAACTGAATTAACTCCCCCTGAGCGGCTTTGCCGCTTCCCCCTGGAAGGGGGCGACACCAGCGCTTGCCACGGATACAAGGCGGCCCTTGCGCGGTGTCTCTGAGTTGGGCTGCGCCGGTTTCATGCGCAGCGCCCTGGATTACTGACAAGGAAGCCCATGCTTTATCTGTCCACACGTGGTCACGCCGACCGCAAGCGTTTTTGCGACATCCTGCTCGAAGGCCTGGCCCCCGATGGCGGCCTCTACCTGCCCGAGCGCTATCCCCAGATCGACGACGCCCAACTGAGCCAGCTGCGCAGCACGCTGGCCACGCAGGGCTATGCCGGCCTGGCCTTCGCAATTTTGTCGCTGTACATCGACGATATTCCTGCAGCGGATCTGAAGGCCTTGTGCGCCAAGACCTATACCCAGGAAGTCTTTGGCACCGAGGCCATTGTTCCCGTGCGCCAGCTCGATGGCGTGCTGCACATCGAAGCCCTGTCCAACGGCCCCACGCTGGCCTTCAAGGACATGGCCATGCAACTGCTGGGCAATCTGTTCGAATATGAACTGGGCCGCCGCAATGCCGAGCTGAACATCCTGGGCGCCACCAGCGGCGACACCGGCAGCGCGGCCGAATACGCCATGCGCGGCAAAAAAGGCGTGCGCGTCTTCATGACCAGCCCGCACGGCCGCATGAGCCCCTTCCAGCAGGCACAGATGTTCAGCCTGCAGGACGCCAACATCCACAACCTCGCCATCGAAGGCGTGTTCGACGATTGCCAGGACATCGTCAAGGCCGTCAGCAACGACCATGCCTTCAAGGCCAAGTACAAGATCGGCACCGTCAACTCCATCAACTGGGCCCGTCTGCTGGCCCAGGTGGTGTACTACTTCGCGGGCTATCTGCAGGCCACCAAGACCAATGCCGAGAAGGTGAGCTTCACCGTGCCCAGCGGCAACTTCGGCAATATCTGCGCCGGCCATGTGGCGCGGCAAATGGGCCTGCCGATTGCCAAGCTGGTGGTGGCCACCAACGAAAACGATGTGCTGGACGAGTTCTTCCGCACCGGCGTCTACCAGGTGCGCGGCGCGGCCAACACCTATGAGACCTCCAGCCCTTCCATGGACATCAGCAAGGCCAGCAATTTCGAGCGCTTTGTGTTCGACCTGGTGGGCCGCGACGGCGCCCGTACCAAGGCCTTGTTTGTCGACGGCGTGGCCCAGGCCGGCAAGTTCGATCTGAGTGCCGACCCTGTGTTCAAGGACGCTGCGGCCAAATATGGTTTTGTCAGCGGCACAAGCACCCATGCCGATCGCCTGGCCACCATCAAGGACACGTTCCAGCGCTTTGGCCAGATGATTGACACCCACACCGCCGACGGCGTGAAGGTGGCGCGCGAGCATCTGGGGGCTGAACCTATGCTGGTGCTGGAAACAGCCCTGCCCATCAAGTTTGCCGCCACCATCGAAGAGGCCCTGGGCCGATCGCCCGATCGCCCGGCCAAGTTCGATGGCATCGAAGCCTTGCCCAAGCGCGTCACTGTGATGGCGGCCGATGCGGAGCAGGTCAAGGCATTCATTGCCCAGCATTGCGATTGAGTCGGCCGCATGCAGACAGCACCTGGAGCCTGGCTGCAGGTGCTGTTCTTTTTTGGGGCTGAATGCTCTGAAGCGCTTGTGCAGCAAGCGCTGCAAGCTATCAAAACAGGTGTTTTCAAAAGGGCAGGCCAAGCATGAAGGTCATAGGCTTTGCGGGCTATTCGGGTTCGGGCAAGACCTGCCTCGTCGAGTCCCTGGTGCGTCTCTTGTGTGAGCAGGGCCAGAGTGTCTCCGTGGTCAAGCATGCGCACCACGACTTTGATGTGGACCAGCCCGGCAAGGACAGCTGGCGCCACCGCAAGGCCGGTGCCAGCGAGGTGGTTCTGGCCTCGGGCCGGCGCCTGGTGCTGATGCGCGAGTTTGGGGAGCCCCGGGATTTGGACGTGCATGAGATGATTGCCGAGCTCGACCCCGGGGTGGACTGGGTGCTGGTCGAAGGCTTCAAGCATGCGGATCTGCCCAAGATCGAGATCTGGCGCGCCCAGGCCGAGCGTGCGCGCGCAGGCAAGAGCCTGGAGCCGCTCTACCCCCATGACCCCCATGTGCTGGCAGTGGCCACGGATGCGGTACAGGCCCTGCCTTCGCCACCGCTCCAGCCCCTGCTGGATCTGAATGACCCGGCCCGGGTGCTGCAATGGCTGCTGGAGCAGGCACCGCGCCTGGACTACCGGCCGCCGGCCGGACGATGAAATAAGGAGAACATGATGCGAGCCCCACTCAAGCCCCTGGATCAGGCCCTGGCCGAACTGCTGGCCCAGGCCCGGCCTTTGGCCGGCGAGGACAGCGTGGACTGCTTCGAGGCCGACGGGCGTGTGCTGCGCCAGGATGCGGTCTCGCCCCTGCAGGTGCCGCCCCAGGACAACAGCGCCATGGACGGCTATGCGGTGCGCGCGGCCGAATGCCACAGCGGCGAGGCCGTGCTGCCCCTGTCCCAGCGCATACCTGCGGGCAGCGTGGGCCAGCCGCTGGAGCCGGGCACGGTGGCGCGCATCTTCACGGGCGCGCCCGTGCCCCAGGGCGCGGATGCCGTGGTCATGCAGGAGGACTGCGAGCTGCTGGACGACGGGCGCGTGCGCATCAAGGCGCGGCCCGAGTCCGGTCAGTGGATACGGCGCGCGGGCGAGGACATCCAGCTGGGCGCCACCGTGATCGCCGCGGGCACGCGCCTGGCGCCGGCCGAACTGGGGCTGGCCGCCAGCATCGGCCTGGCACGCCTGGCCGTGGCGCCCAGGCCGCGCGTGGCCTTGTTCTCCACGGGGGACGAGCTGGTCATGCCGGGCACGGTGGCGCCCGAGCACATGCCGGCAGGCAGCATCTACAACAGCAACCGTTTCTTTCTGCGCGCCCTGCTGGAGCGCATGGGCTGCGAGGTCACGGACTTCGGCATTGTTCCCGACCGGCGCGAGGCCACGCTGGCCGCGCTGCGCGAGGCCGCCGGCTCCCATGACCTGATCCTCACCAGCGGCGGCGTCTCCGTGGGCGAGGAAGACCATGTCAAACCTGCGGTCGAGGCCCTGGGCCAGCTCGACCTCTGGCAGATCGCGGTCAAGCCCGGCAAACCGTTTGCCTATGGCCGCGTGAACCGGGATGGGCAGCAGGGCGCGGGCTTTGCGCACTTCATCGGCCTGCCCGGCAACCCGGTGTCGAGCTACGTGACCTTTTTGCTGCTGGTGCGGCCCTTTGTGCTGCGCCTGCAGGGAGCGGCACGCACCGCGCCGCGCGCCCTGCCCATGCGTGCCGACTTCGACTGGCCGCGCGGCGACAAGCGGCGCGAGTTCCTGCGCGTGCGCATCAATGACCAGGGCGGGTTGGAGCTATTCCGCAATCAGAGCTCGGGCGTGCTGACCTCGGCCGCCTGGGGCGATGGCGTCATCGACAACCCAGCAGGCCAGACGATTGCGCGCGGCGACCGCGTGCAGTTCATTTCCTTTGCGGAGCTGCTGTCATGAACCAGACCATCAGCGTGCGCTACTTCGCCTCCATCCGTGAAGCCATGGGCACGGGCTGCGAGACCGTGAACACCGAGGCCGCCAGCGTGGGCGCGCTGCGCGACGAGTTGATTGCGCGCGGCGGCGCCGCAGCCCAGGTGCTGGCCCCGGGCCGGGCCGTGCGCATGGCGCTCAACCAGGCCCTGTGCGAGAGCGGAGCGCAGATCAAGAGTGGCGACGAGGTGGCCTTCTTCCCGCCCGTGACCGGTGGCTGAACGGGTTCGAACCGCTATTGAAATCAAAGCTGCTTGCGCTTTCTACACGGACATTTCAGATGCTTAATGGCTTGAAAGTGATTAACAGCAAGCGCTAGCAGCTCCTTTATTTGATGCATTCCTCATGAGCAACAAGCCCCCCGCAGATCCCGACATCAGCGCGCGCACGCGCAAGGCCTTGTCCGAAGCCCGCGCGCGCGGCGTGCAACTGGGCAAGGCGGGGGCCGCGAATCTGCAGGCCACGGTGCAAAAGCGCAAGGCCGATGCGGATGCATTTGCGCGCCAGCACCAGGCCTTGTTCGACGAGCTGCAGTCGCGCGGCCTGACGCATCGCGCCATGGCGGCCGAGCTCAATGCGCGCGGCATTGTGGCGGCGCGCGGCGGGCCATGGACGCATGGCCAGGTTCAGCGCATCTTGAACCGCTATGCCGACGGCCTGCCCGAAGCCGGCGGCGAAGACTGAGCCCGAAAGCCATCCAACGCGGCTGCGTTTAGAATCCGCAACTCGGGTGCAACAGGGGCGCCCGCCCGCACAAGAGGCTCTCACCCGGTTGTTTCTGCCCAGGCCTGGACGCTTTGCCGCCCGGCCCGGACATGAAGACATGCATTTCTGTCTTGATGGACCCAGGTTAGTCATGGCCCAGCGCGGGGGGCTGTCGACGCAACCAGGAGCCCTGTCAATGACCATTTCTCCCCTTTCCCCGCAAGCGCGCCGCACGCTGCTGCGCAACTACAAACAGGCGTTTCCCGCCATGGGAATCTATGCCGTGCGCTGCGATGCCGCAGGCCTGCTGCGCCTGGGCGCCAGCCGCAATGTGGACGGCATGCTCAACCGCATACGCTTTGAGCTGGCCACCGGCCTGCGGCGCGATGCCGCGCTGGCCCGGGCCTGGGCCAGCCATGGCGAGGCGGGCTTTCGCTTCGAGGTGCTCGACCGTGTCAGGCAGCGCACCGATCCCGATTTCGACTACGAAGCCGAACTCCAGGCCTTGCTCGCACTGTGGCAGGCCGAGCTGCAACCACAGCCCGGGGAGTCCGCATGAAGTCCCAGGACTTGGTCGGCGAGCTCAAGATACGCGCACGCGTGCGCCTCAACACCGCACGCCGCGAAGGGGCCGAGCCTGCGGGCACGCTGCGCGATCAACTGCACACCGCCGCGCGCGAGACTGGCTTTGCCGACTGGGCGCATGCGCGCCATGTGCTGGGCGGCGCGGCCGGCTGCGGCGAGGACATGGGCAGCTTCTGGCATGCGCCGCGCACGGGCATCTTGCTGCACATCTGGTTTGCGCGCCACGAAGAGGCAGCCGCCGTGCTGGCCGATGATCCCGAAGGCTTTTTGCTGCCCTACAGGCGCCAGTGCTTCATCGTGCAGGCGCCTTTCATCACCGCCCTGGGCCTGGATGCGAGCGATGCCGCCTGGGCTGCGATGGGGCGCGATCTGTGCGCGGGCTATGGCAGTGCTGCCTGGCGCCATCTGGCCTGGCAGCGTTTGCGTGCACCGTTGCTCAGTTTTGCCCGGGTGTGAGCGGCGGCTCGCACGGCCTGAGCTCGGGCGCGCGCCATTCGAGCAGCTCGCCCAGGCGCAGCACAATCCAGCGCGCCTCGGCGGGGTTCACGGGCGAGCCCTGGCCGGCCAGGCCGGCGTGCATGGCCTCGAGCACGCCTTCCTCCGAAGAGTTGCCGCTGTGATAAATCGTCTGTGCCTGCTCCACGAGGTGGCAGGCCAGGTCTTCGCAGAGCTCGTAGCGTGCAAGGACTTCAGCCTGCGCGGTCTTGAGCCGGCCCAGGCGGTCGGCGAACAAGGCCATGAAGCTCGGTGGCGGCTGGATCTGGCTGGTCTCGTCCATGGCGGCTCTCAGTCAGGCTCGAACAGGCGCTCGAAGCGCGCGATGTCCTCGGCCAGCTCGCAGCTCACGAGCTGGCCCATCCTGCCGTCGGCCAGGCGCTGGGCCGCAAACAGCGTGGCCTGGCCGCGAAAGCCGTAGTCGGGCAGGTGGATCATGCTGTAGGGGTGGGGCACGAACAGCTGGTGCTCGAACACCACGCGTACCTCGTTGCGCGGCGAGGGGTAGAGCGTGTAGTCGGGGGTGGTAATCGTCAGGGTGGCCATACGAGCGTCAAGCAGATGAATCCGGCCAATGCTAGCGCTTGTGCAGCGGGCTGGGCCGGCCTGCGACAATTCAGGCATGCAACAAGCCCGTGTTTTCATACAGACCCAGGACTTCGATGTCTCGGCCGAGCTGGCTGCGCTGCGCGCCGGCGATGCAGGTGTGGGTGCCGCCTGCTGCTTTGTGGGCCTGGTGCGCGACCGCAACGAAGGCGACGAAGTGGCCAGCATGGAGCTGGAGCACTACCCGGGCATGACCGAAAAATCCATAGAAGCCATCATCGACCAGGCCCAGGCGCGCTTTGGCATTCATGGTGCGCGCGTCATCCACCGCGTGGGCCTGCTCGCGCCCATGGAGCAGATCGTGCTCGTGGCCGTCACGGCCGCCCACCGGGGCAAGGCTTTCGAGGCCTGCGAATACATCATGGACTATCTCAAATCCCTGGCGCCGTTCTGGAAGAAGGAGCAGACCCCGGCCGGCGCGCGCTGGGTGGATGCGCGCGTGAGCGACGAGCAGGCGCTGGAGAGGTGGAGTCTGGGACTGTGAGCGGTCCTGCATTTTTTATTCATCCTGGATCGGCAGTGAGCCGAATCTGTACATGCTGATAGCCAAAGAACAAGCCTTGCATTTCATTAATCACTATCAGGAGCTGCTGACCGAGGTTGCCTTGATCAGCGGCCTGGTCAAGCGGCAGGAGGGGTGGGGCAGTGTGAGCGAGATGCTGGTGGCGGCTCGCACGGCCATGCTGGCTGACCCCGGACTGTGCGAGCAAGCGCTGCAAAGCCTGCAGGACAAAGGCCTCTCCGTTGCCGAGGATGTGCGAAAGGCCGTGCTCAGCCTGCGGGTGGACCACTGGGTTTACCTGCGTGACACAACGAGCTATAGCGTGCTGATGGATGCCCGCAATGAAGAGGCCGCTTATGCCGTCAAATGCCTGACCACCAGGCTCAAGGAACTGGTTGGTGATAGTGGCGCCTTTATCGAGTGCGGACTTTTGGCCTACCAAGGCCAGCTCATCAGCGATGGCTTGGTGGGTTTCGTGGCCTGGATAGGCAACAACTACCGCCGCAGCTTCAATCAGAATCTGACGGAACTGCGCGCCAAAGGGCAGTTGTATGGTGATCGCGTGCTGCCAGCACCGTTGGCAGCCCGTGGGAAGAAAAAGATCAAGAACGCTTGACAGGCCAGGTGTTTTTATGGAGGCCGCTGGCAAGAAGAAGTCTGCATCTCCAACGAGCGAGCCTGCTGCGGCAAAAAAGTGACGCCAAAGCGGAGTGTGGCTGAATGCCGCGTTGAGCCAGCGCGCTGGCTTGGCTTTTCCGTTTGAGGAAGCGGTTTGAGGATGGGGTTTGGACCTACACAGTTTGCGGGATTCAAAGGCCAAGCTGGCTGAGCAGGTCGCCCTGAATCTTGAAATCTCGCATGAGGCTCCCAGATTCAGAGCAGTGACTCTGTTTTGGAGCAAGAACAAACATGCGAATCGACAAACTGACGACGAAATTCCAGGAAGCTTTGGCCGATGCCCAGTCTCTCGCGCTGGGAGGTGATCAGGCCAGCATCGAACCCTTGCACGTGCTCGTGGCCCTGCTGCGCCAGGAGGACGGGCCGCGCGCGCTGCTGCAGCGTGCGGGCGCCAATGTGGGCCAGTTGCAGACCGTGGCCGAAAAGGCGCTGGCCGATCTGCCGAAGGTCCAGCATCAGGACCAGGTGCAGGTGGGCTCGGAGCTGGCGCGCCTGCTGCAGGCCACGGAAAAGGAGGCCTTGAAGCGCAGCGACCAGTTCATTGCCAGCGAGCTGTTCCTGCTGGCGCTCACCGATGGCAGCGGCGCATCCACGCGCGCAGGCCAGTTGCTCAAGGAGGCCGGCGTCTCGCGCTCCAGCCTGGAGACGGCCATCGAGGCCGTGCGCGGCGGCCAGAGCGTGGACAGCGCCGAGGCCGAAGGCCAGCGCGAAGCGCTCAAGAAATACACGCTGGATCTGACCGAGCGCGCCAGAAGCGGCAAGCTCGACCCCGTGATCGGCCGTGACGACGAGATCCGCCGCTCCATCCAGGTGCTGCAGCGCCGCAGCAAGAACAACCCGGTGCTCATCGGCGAGCCCGGCGTGGGCAAGACCGCCATCGTCGAAGGCCTGGCCCAGCGCATCGTGGCCGGCGAGGTGCCGGAATCGCTCAAGAACAAGCGCGTGCTGTCGCTGGACATGGCCGGCCTGCTGGCCGGCGCCAAGTACCGTGGCGACTTCGAGGAGCGCCTCAAATCCGTGCTCAAGGAAGTGGCCCAGGAAGAGGGGCGCATCATCCTCTTCATCGACGAAATCCACACCATGGTGGGCGCGGGCAAGGCCGATGGCGCCATGGACGCCGGCAATATGCTCAAGCCGGCCCTGGCGCGCGGCGAGTTGCACTGCATTGGCGCGACCACGCTGGACGAGTACCGCAAGTACATCGAAAAGGATGCGGCGCTGGAGCGGCGCTTTCAGAAGGTGCTGGTCAACGAGCCCACGGTCGAGGACACGATTGCCATCCTGCGCGGTCTGCAGGTGCGCTACGAGGCCCACCATGGCGTGGACATCACCGATCCGGCCATCGTGGCTGCGGCCGAACTCTCGCACCGCTACATCACCGACCGCTTTCTGCCCGACAAGGCCATTGACCTGATCGATGAGGCTGCGGCCAAGATCAAGATCGAGATCGATTCCAAGCCCGAGGCTCTGGACAAGCTCGAACGCCGCATGATCCAGCTCAAGATCGAGCGCGAGGCCGTGAAGAAGGAAAAGGACGAGGCCTCGCAAAAGCGCTTGCAGCTGATCGAGGAAGAGCTCGCCAGCCTGGAGCGCGAATACGCGGACCTGGAGGAAGTCTGGAAGTCCGAGAAGGCCAGTGCCCAGGGCTCGGAGCAGATCCGCAAGGAGATCGACCAGATCCGCATACAGATCGAGGAACTCAAGCGCAAGGGCGACTTCAACAAGGTGGCCGAGCTGCAGTACGGCAAGCTGCCCGCGCTCGAAAAACAGTTGCATGAAGCCCAGGCCAGCGAAGAGGGCCAGGCCGGCGAGTCCTCGCACAGGCTGTTGCGCACCCAGGTCGGGGCCGAGGAGATCGCCGAAGTGGTGAGCCGCGCCACGGGCATTCCCGTAGCCAAGATGATGCAGGGCGAGAAGGACAAGCTTTTGCGCATGGAGGACAAGCTGCACGAGCGCGTGGTCGGCCAGGACGAGGCGATCTCGGCCGTGGCCAATGCCATACGCCGCTCGCGCTCCGGCCTGGCCGATCCCAACCGGCCCACAGGCTCCTTTCTGTTCCTGGGCCCCACGGGCGTGGGCAAGACCGAGCTGTGCAAGGCGCTTGCCGGTTTTCTGTTCGACAGCGAAGACCACCTGGTGCGCATAGACATGAGCGAGTTCATGGAAAAGCATAGCGTGGCGCGCTTGATTGGAGCGCCTCCTGGCTATGTGGGCTATGAAGAGGGCGGCTATCTGACCGAGGCCGTGCGCCGCAAGCCCTATAGTGTTCTGCTGCTCGATGAGGTGGAGAAAGCCCATCCCGACGTGTTCAACGTGCTGCTGCAGGTGCTGGACGACGGCCGTCTCACCGATGGCCAGGGCCGCACTGTGGACTTCAAGAACACGGTTATCGTGATGACCAGCAATATCGGCTCCATGCTCATACAGTCCATGGTGGGCGCAGAGTATGAGGACGTAAAAGAAGCGGTCTGGGGGGAACTTAAAAACCATTTCCGGCCCGAATTCCTGAACCGCATCGACGAGACCGTGGTGTTTCACTCTCTGGATGCGAAGAATATCGAGTCGATTGCGCGGATACAGCTCCAACTGCTTGAGCGCCGTTTGGAGAAAATGGATCTCGGTTTGGTTGTTTCCGATCAGGCCCTGGCCGAGCTGGCCAAGGTTGGATTTGATCCCGTATTCGGCGCAAGACCGCTGAAGAGGGCGATACAGCAGAGGATTGAGAATCCGCTCTCCAGGCTGTTGCTGGAGGGCAGGTTCCCGCCCAAGAGCACGATTGAGGTGCAGGTGGACCCGGTACAGGATCCGGGAGTCTTCCGGTTCGAGGCAGCAGGCGAGGCCTGAAGCCCGAGACTGGACTAGAAAGGTTTGGTTTTGAACGATTTCGTCACCACGTTGAGCCGCTGGACCGTTCGCATCGTGCTGGTGCTGGTCGGTCTGGTTTTTGTGGCCAGTCTGATTGCTGCTGCGGCGCTGCTGGCGCTGATCTGGGGCATCAGGGCACTGTGGGCCAAGCTCACGGGTCAGCCGATCACGCCCTGGGCCATGCGCATGAATCCGCGTACGGGCTGGGAAACCGTGTATCGCTCAGGTGCACAGTGGATGGCCCAGGCCGGCTCGGGCGAGCGCAGCCAGCGCGGTTATGCTGCGGGCCGCCGCGCCGGAGCCCTGCCTGGCGCAGGTGAGGTGACGGATGTTCAGCCACGGGAGGTGCGTGAGCCCTGAGCCTCCCCATCTGGCTGCGGCCTGGGTGCCGGAGCGTGTCCTTTCCACTCGTAAAGGGAGCCCATGTGGGGGCTCCCTTTTTTTGTAGCAGTCGAGTGGCTGGCCTGTTATGGTCACAGGCTGCTGCTTTTTATCATTTGGTTTATGACGCAAATGGATTTACGCCAGGTCTTCGAACTCCAGCACCAGGCCAGCAGGGCCCAGGTGGAGACGCCGCTTGTGGTGCGCCGAGAGCGTTTGCTGCGCATGCAAAAGCTGCTGGACGAACACGGCGGAGTGCTGGCTGCAGCTGTGCAGGCCGATTTCGGCATGCGCTCGCCCAGGCTGACCGAGATGCTGGATCTGTTCGTCACGCGCAAGTTGCTAAAGCATGTGCTGGCCCATCTTGCGCGCTGGTCGCGGCGCCAGAAGGTGGCAACGCCCTTGATGCTGATGCCGGGCAAGGCCTGGATAGAGCGCCAGCCTCTGGGCGTGGTGGGCGTGATCTCGCCCTGGAACTATCCCGTGCAGTTGGCACTGGGCCCGGCCATCACGGCCATGGCTGCGGGCAACCGCGTGATGCTCAAGCCCAGTGAGCTCACGCCCCATACCTCGGCCCAGCTTGCGGCCCTGATCTCACAGTTTTTCGCCCCCGAGGAGTTTGCCGTCATAGAAGGCGATGTCAGCGTGGCCACGCAGTTCGCGGGCCTGAGCTTTGACCACCTGGTGTTCACGGGCTCGACCTCGGTGGGGCGGCGCGTGGCCCAGGCTGCCGCCGCGCACCTGACGCCGACCACGCTGGAGCTGGGCGGCAAATCACCTTGCATCCTCGGCGAGGACTGTGACCTGGAGGATGCTGCGCTCAAGATCGCCCACGGCAAGCTGATCAATGCCGGGCAGACCTGCATTGCCCCCGACTACGTGCTGCTGCCGCGCGGTCAGGAGATGGCGTTTGCGCAGGCCTTTCGCCAGGCTGCACAAAAGCTTTTCCCAAGCTTCGCGGGCAATGCCGACTATGCCTCGATTCTGACCAAGCGCCACTTTGCGCGTCTGCGCCAGATGCTGCACCAGGCGCAGGGCATGGGAGCGCGCGTGGAGTGGATGGAAGATGGCAGCAAGAGCGCGGCTGCAGGCAGCCAGTCCGCCTGGGGCGATGCCGTGGAGCGGCAGATGGTGCCGGCCCTGGTGTTCGATGCCACGGCGCAGATGCAGCTCATGCAGGAGGAGATCTTCGGCCCCATCCTGCCCGTGATCAGCTATGAGAGGCTTGACGATGTGATCCACGCGATCAATGCCGGGCCCAGACCCCTGGCCCTGTACTGGTTTGGCCGCGATGAAAAGGTGCGCGATGCGGTCCTGAGCAAGACCGTGAGCGGGGGGGTGTCCATCAACGACACGCTCATGCACTTCGCACACGACAACCTGCCGTTTGGCGGCGTGGGCGATAGCGGCTGGGGGGCTTACCACTCCGAGCAGGGCTTTGTGCGCTTCAGCCATCAAAAGGCGGTGTTCGTGCAGTCGCGCTGGTCGGCCGCCTCGCTGCTCTACCCGCCTTACGGGCCCAAGTTCGACAACGTCATGGCATTGCTCAAGCGCTGGCTGTAGGTACGCTCTCAGATCGCGCCGAGCGCCTTTCAGCCAGTGCAGCTCCCCGCAAAGTCTTGTGGGACAAGTGTTAATTGCTCATTAATGATGAGCACCTAACACATCCTCATTCAGAGGGCAAGAAATCGACCACAGCCGTACTTGCGTGCATGGCTAAGAGCCGGGATACACGCAAAAAGCGCGAATGGGGTGACAATCACGCCCTCACATTTTCACCTGTTTTCGTTTCAGTTTTCCCATGTCCAGTATTCAGGTCCGCCCTGCCACACTTCGTGATGCAAAAGCGATTGCTCAAATCCATACTGCCTCCGCATTGGAGGCCTACCGAGGGCTACTTCCTGACGACCAGCTCAAGAGCATGTCCTCGGTTGAAAAACGCCAAGCCTATTGGCGCGAGGCCATTGAATTCTGCGAACCCCAGGTACAGGTCGCCATTGATGGCGACAAGATTGTCGGCTTTGTGGGTTTCGACCGTTCTCGCGATGAAAAATCGCGCCAGACCACGGGCGAGATCTGGGCCATTTATGCCTCTCCTTCACACTGGAGCCAGGGCGTTGGCGTTGCCCTGTGGGACGCTGCCCGCGATGGCCTTCTTGAAGAGGGCTGTACCAATGTGACGGCCTGGGTGCCGCTGCGCAATGAGCGCGCCCTGCGCTTTCACGAGCTTGCGGGCTTCAAGCGCGAGATGACCACGGCCAAGACCGCGCAGATCGGCGCCATCAAGATCGAGGAAGTGCGTCTCAAGCGCCCCTTGAACTGAACCCAACTGCCCCTGAGTCGCTTGCACGCCTTCGCCTCTGTTCGGGAGGGGGACGCTGCCTTGGCTGCGGGGCAGCCCTGGCTCGGCATCCCTGAGTTGGGCGGAGCCGGTTTTATGCAATCGGTGTGATCAACTCCATGGCTTGCTGATTGCTCGCTGGCTTACCTGGGCTTTTTCTATGCAGATGTCTTGCTCTTCTTCTTCGGCCTGGGCCGAGCTGTGCTGGCAGGAAGGCGATGCGCCGCGCAGTGCGCTGTGGCGTGCCGATGCGGGCCTGCCGCGTCGGGTCGAGGTGGTGGATGACAGCCTGTCCGCCGACCAGGCTTTTCGTCTGGCCAGCGAAGGCACGGCGCTTCTTTGGCGCGGCGATTTTCAGAATGCGCGCCAACTGCTGCTGGCCCTGGGGCGGCGCTGGGAAAAGCGCCAGAGCACGGCGTCCAAGCGCCGCAGCAAGGCCGGGCAGAGTCTGCAGTTTCCCCACGGTTTTCACCTTTACCGCCAGGCTCAGGCCCAGCGCGCGCGCCTGCTGGGCAGCCTGCTGATCGAGCTCGATCAGCATTGGCATTGCAGTCTGCGCCGTGCGCCCGACTGGAGCCAGGCCTGCCAGCAGGCCTTTGGTGTCTTGCCGGGCAAGCCGGTCGTCATGTCCTTGCGCGATCTGCTGGGCGCCCTTGGAGCCAGCGAGTGGCGCAAAAAGGGCGTGGAGCTCAGTCTGCCGGATCTGCCTGCCATGCGCATTCATCCGCATTACGGCGTGTTCTCTCCGGTGCGAGGCGAGTATCTGGAGCTGGTGGCGCGGGCCGCTTTGCCCCGTGCCGCACTCTTGGAGGCTGATCAGGGCCAGGCCCGGGTCTGGGACATAGGCGTGGGCACGGGAGTGCTCACAGCGCTGCTGCTCAGGCGTGGTGTGCCCAGGGTGGTGGCCACGGACCTCAGCGATCAGGCCCTGGCCTGCGCCGAGGACAATCTGCAGCGCCTGGGGCTGGGCGAGCGCGCCAGCCTGCTCAAGACCGATTTGTTTCCCGAGGGCCGCGCTGCCCTCATCGTCTGCAATCCGCCATGGCTGCCGGGCAAGCCCGGCTCCAGGCTGGAGCAGGCGGTGTATGACGAGGGTAGCCGCATGCTGCGCGGCTTTCTGCAAGGCCTTGGCACGCATTTGCTGCCCGACGGCCAGGCCTGGCTGATCGTGTCCGACCTGGCCGAGCATCTGTGCCTGCGCACGCGCGAGGAGCTGCTGGGCTGGATCAGCGATGCCGGCCTGCAGGTTCTGGGGCGCGACGATATCCGTCCGCGCCATGGCAAGGCTGCAGATGAGAGCGATCCGCTGCACAAGGCGCGGGCCGCCGAGCTGACTTCGCTCTGGCGCCTGGGGTTGGCCCAGTCCGCTCAGGCCTGAGCCAGCAGCAGGCTCAGTCGCTGGCGTATGCCGGCGGCCCTTTCCTCGCCCGCATGCTCGCGCACGGCATGCAGAAACACCCGGGCTGCGGCCTGCAGGCTGGACAGATCACGGGCCTGGCGCAGCATCTCGCGCATGGCCTGGGCCTTGTCCTCATGGCGGTTGGCAAACAGGCGTTCGCACATGTCGAACAAATACATGCGCGTGCTGGCGAGATTGACACTTGCAGCAGGGGCAGGCTCGGGCCTGTCCAGGCTGAGCGCCGGGTGGGCCGTTCTGCCGCTTTGGCCGGATCTGGGCTTGACCGGGACGTCCGGTCGCTGGGGCCTGAGATAGCCGTGCTCCATGAGCTGCTCCAGCAGTGCCTCCATCTCCTGACCGAAGATGTCGCGCAAGTCCGCGAGGTCGTGGCTCTCGACCATGAGCAGCAGCGAGCGCTGGCGCAGCGGCAGGCTGCGTTTGCCGGGCAGCAGCTCCTCTTGGGCTTTGGCGGTTTTTTGCAGCTGCATGGCGTGGCGTGAAGTTCAAGCAATCGTCATTGGATGTAACAAATATGACGAGGTCATGAACAGGCGAGTCTCCGGTTCGGGTATGGGCGAGTGCACAATGCCGGCTTGGAAAAATGACGCGCGGGGCTGCCCGCAGATTCTCGACCATGAAACTGCTGTTGGCCCCCATGGAGGGCTTGCTGGACTTTGTGCTGCGCGACGTGCTCACCCGTGTGGGCGGGGCCGATCGCTGCGTGTCCGAGTTCATTCGCGTCACCGGCAGTCTTTTGCCGGACAAGGTGTTTCTGCGCACCATGCCCGAGCTGCGCAATGGCAGCCGTACGCTGGCCGGCGTGCCTGTGCGCGCCCAGTTGCTGGGCTCCGATCCGCAGAGCATGGCCGAGAACGCGGCCAGTCTTGCACGCCTGGGGCCCGAGGGCATAGACCTCAACTTCGGCTGTCCGGCCAAGGTCGTGAATCGTCATGGCGGTGGCGCGGCCCTGCTGCAGGAGCCTGAGCAGATTGCGCGCGTGGTTGCGGCCGTGCGTGCGGCCGTGCCGGCGCCCATGCCGGTCTCGGCCAAGATGCGTCTGGGTTTCAACGACAGCAGCCTGATGCTCGATTGCGCCCAGGCCATGGCCGATGGCGGAGCCTGCGAAATCGTGGTCCATGGTCGCACCAAGCTCGATGGTTACAGGCCGCCCGCCTACTGGGACAGGATTGCGCGCATACGCGAAGCCGTGGCCGTGCCCGTGATCGCCAACGGCGAGATCTGGAGCGTGGCGGATGCCTTGCGCTGCCAGGCCGAGTCGGGCTGCATGGACTTGATGCTGGGCCGTGGCATCGTGGCCGATCCGGGGCTGGCGCTGGACATTCGCGCTGCCGTGGGTGCGGCAGCCATCAAGCCCTTGAGCTGGCAGGACTTGACGCCGCAGCTGGAGCGCTTTTGGCACATGGTCTGCGAGGGCCTGGAGCCGCGCCAGAGGGCCGGGCGCCTCAAGCAGTGGCTGAACCTGCTGCGCCGGCGCTTTCCCGAAGGCGAACAGGCCTATCAGGAGCTGCGCACCCAGACCGACCAGCGCGAGATCACGTTATGGATTCAGGCGCTGGTGCGGCGTGCCGCCGACGAGGCGCAGCCGGGCTGATCAAAGCAGCTCATCAGGTGCCAGCGGGCCTATGAGCCTAAGCAGCAGGCGCAGGCCCCAGCTGGCATCGGGCTCGCTGTGTTCGTCATCGCGCTCGCTGTCCCTGGGGGCCCGCCATGTCAGCTGCTGCTCGGGGCCCAGCTGCAGGTGCCAGCTGCCATAGGCGAGGCTGGCATCTATGCTGTGCGTGGCCAGTCCGGCCAGGCTGCGGCTGGCGATGAGCAAGGCCAGCTCGGTGTTCTGCAGCTGGGAGCGCAGGTCCAGATTCATGGAGCCGATCACGACCAGGTGGTTGTCGATGACCAGCAGCTTGGTGTGCAGCATGGCGCGCGATGCGCCCGAGGTGCCGGAGCTGCCCCAGGCGCTGCGGCCGGCCCTGAGCGCCGAGCGCAGGTTCGCGGGCTGGCTCAGCAGTTCATGGAGCTCCACGCCCATCTCCAGCAATTGCTTGCGGTGGCGCGCATAGCCGGCATGGGCCAGGGGCGCATCGTTGGAGGCCAGGGAGTTGGTCAGCACACGCACGCTGACGCCGCGTGAGCGCGCCTCGGCAAAGGCCTGCATCATGTCGGGCCCGGGAACGAAGTAGGGCGAGACCACGAGCAGCTCGCGGCGCGCGGAGCGCACGAGCGCAAGCAGGCCGTCCACCACGGTGGCGGCCTGCAGGGCCGGGGCCGACTGCTCGCGCAATCGCAGGTTTTGCCCCTGGCTTTGAGGGGCAGGGTGGGCAGGGGGTGGCTGCTCCAGAGCGTCTTCATGCTCGGACGCGATCTTGGCGGGACGGTCCGCAAGTACCACGGCCGAAGCCCAGACCCATGGCGTGGCATCGAGCTTCAAGGGGCGCTGATCCCAGATTCCGGGCGCGGGCTGTGCCCGAGCGGCGTCGGACAGCTCTTGCGAGGTCTGCTCATCGTCCTGCGCATACCGCGCGCGCAGCTGCCGCAGCTCGTCAAGTCCGATCAGGGACTGTACGGGGTAGGCCCGGGCATTGTTCCAGTAGCTGTCAAAGCTGCGCGACAGCTCTTTGACCACAGGGCCGGCGGCGAGCACATCGAGGTCCACGAAGTTGCCGTTGATGTCGGCATCGAAATAGGCATCGCCCAGGTTGCGCCCGCCGACCACGGCCATGACGTTGTCGGCCGCAAACAGCTTGTTGTGCATGCGCTGCTGGGCGCGCTGGAAGTCGGTGAGCACGGTATAGGCGCGACCCAGGGGCGAGCTGCGCGCGCCGGCCAGCGGGTTGAACATGCGCATCTCTATGCCGGGCACGAAGGCCAGGCGCATGACTTGGGCATCGGCGCCGGTGCTGTGGAAGTCGTCGAGCAGAACGCGCACGCGCACACCGCGCCGGGCTGCAGAGACCAGGCTGCGCAGCAGGCGCTGGCTGCTCTGGTCGGCATGGATGGCGTAGTACTGCAGATCCAGGGTGTGCTGGGCTGATTCGGCCAGCGCCAGGCGGGCGCCATAGGCGCTCTGGGCGCCGGCCAGCAGGTGAAACGCCGAGGCCTGAGGCTTGACGCGGGCCGGGCGCTGTCGCTCGATCAACTGGCCCAGGGCCGTATCTTGCGGCTGGGCCAGGGCGGTGGAGACGGGGCGCTCCACATGGACTGGCAACTGGCTGGCGCAGCCGGCAAGCAGCAGGGCCATGAAAAGCAGGGGCGCCAGCGCCCGGACGCAAGAATCCAGGGCCTTGGAAGAGTGCGGGCGAGAGCTGTTGTGCGCCATGGCATGCAGGCTTAAAAGTCGGCCCGCTCTTTGATGCGCGCGCGCAGCCGCAGATCAGGCCCCAGTTGCTGCACCTCGGCCAGCTCCAGGCAAAGGCCCTGGGACAGGCTGTCCAGCGGGCCGAAGTTGGCAAGGCCCATGGCGCCCGTGCCCAGAAGCCTGGGAGCCAGATAGAGCAAGAGCTCGTCCACCAGGCCTTCGCGAACCAGCGAGCCATTGAGCTTGAAGCCGGCCTCGACGTGCAGCTCGTTCGTGCCCCGCCCGGCCAGGTCGCGCATCATGGCTGCAAGATCGACCTTGGCTTGGGTATTGGGCATATCAATAACCGTAGCGCCTAGCGCTTGCAGCTCCTCGATCTTGGCCTTGTTTGTGCTTGTAGTGTAGATAAGGCAAGCGCTAGGCGCTTTTAAAACATGAGCATCCAGTGGGATCTCCAGCTTGCTGTCGACCACGGCCACGCGCGGCTGGCGCGGTGTGTTGACTTCGCGCACATTGAGGCGCGGGTTGTCGGCGAGCACCGTGCCTATGCCGGTGAGCAGGGTGCAGGCGCGCGCACGCCAGGCATGGCCGTCGGCGCGGGCCTCGGGGCCGGTGATCCACTGGCTGGCACCATTGTGCAGGGCCGTGGCGCCGTCCAGAGAGCTGGCCGCCTTCATGCGTACCCAGGGCGTGCCGCGCAGCATGCGGCTGAAAAAGCCGATGTTCAGCTCGCGCGACTCGGCGGCTCCAGGACCGGTTTCCACCTCGACTCCGGCCGCCCGCAGGCGTGCAAAGCCCCGGCCTGCGACCTCGGGGTTGGGGTCGGGCAGAGCGGCCACCACGCGTGCAATGCCGGCCGTAATCAAGGCGTCGCAGCAGGGCCCGGTGCGGCCGTGGTGGGAGCAGGGTTCCAGCGTCACATAAGCCGTGGCGCCACGCACATCCTGCCCATGAGCGGCCGCATCGCGCAGTGCCATGACCTCGGCATGCGCGCCCCCGGCCTGCTGGGTGAAGCCCTGGCCTATGGTGCGGCCATCCGGTGCCACGAGAACGCAGCCCACGCGAGGATTGGGCGAGGAAAGAAAAAGCGCTTGAGCGGCCTGCTCAAGCGCCTGATGCATATGGCTGGCATGGTTGGTCATGCCGGCGATGGTAATGCAGGGGGCGTGCTTTTACCTGCTCCAGCAGTCGGATGCAGATGCCCCTGATGCAAGGTTGTCTGCTCCTTGGTCTCCTGTATGGGACAGGGTTAAGTCACCGCACTTGTCGCCGGCCTGGGGCCCGGGGCTTTTGCGCTTTGCAATCAGCGTGAAGCTTTTGTCCGTGCTCGCCTTGAGTCCGATCTCGTAGCGTTTGGATGAGTTGTTTTTCCAGGAAAGTGCATCCGGCAGAACCTTGGTCTTGTCCGCATTCGTGGGGTAGGTTCCCATGGCGGTTGCGGCGCGCTCCATCCATAGCTGGGCCTGTAGCAGGCCGGCGCGTGCATCTGCGCGGTGGCCGCGGCGTATGTACTCGGTATAGCTGGGATAGGCGATGGCCGACAGAATGCCGACCACGGCGACAACAATCATGAGCTCGATCAGCGTAAAGCCTTGATTCTTGTATTTCATGGCGTTCCTTTTCCTTTTTCTGTGCGTCATTGCACCTGGCGCCAGCTGGGCCGCAAGGATTGCTCGGGCATGCGGGCCAGAAGCTCCTTGTTGTCCTGGTCTTTGCCAGGGTTGGTGCTGAGGTCGATGATTCTGTTTTGCTGCGTGATCAAGGTATGCGAGCCCTTGGAGACCTTGGCCCGGGAAACGCCGCCATCCGCATCGTTGTAGAAGCCGTCCTTGTTCTTGTCCACGATTTGTATCGACGGAGGCTGGCCGTCCATGATGTTGACCAGGGTGCGATATTGGCGCTCTTCATCGATGGAGGTGGACTCGCAGCTTTCGACGTCGACGTCCACTTTGGAGCCCTTGGCCGGCACCTGGGAGTAGACCACCAGGACGTTGCTGCCGTCGTAGAACTCCATGGGCTTGAGCAGGCGCTCGCCAATTGCCGGAAGATCCATGTACCAGCCGTTGAAGTCCTTCCAGGTGGCGGGCTTGAGAGCGTTGGCGGTGCTGGATGCCCCCAGGGTGCCGAAATTGCCGCTGTCGACCTCGGTGATTTTCTGTTCGGCCAGCTTGGCCTCGACAACCCCTGAGCCCAGGGGCTTGGATTGCGGTATGCATGCCGTGGTCGAGGCGGCCGTGCATCCGCTGTCTCCAGGCTTGACCGCAAGGCGCATGCCCTTGCTGGTTTTGACCAGGCCGTAGCGGGTGTTGTCCAGCACGGAATACAGCGTTTGCACCCGGACGCTGTTGGGATCCTCCAGGTCCACATTGCGGCCGGTTCCAAAAGCCACCATCATGCCGCCCACGGATTGGGTCTTGGTATTGGTGCCGGTGCCCACAACCATTAAGCGATCATTGGCCCGGACTGTGGGCGCAACGGTAATGGGCTGGGCATGGCTGCGTGCCGAGCCCAGCGAGGCCGGCCCTGTCGCCGTGAACAGGGGTTTGCCGTCAAAGGCTACCTTCCACTTGCTGTGGTCTATGTCGGTCAGGTCGAATTTCCAGAGATTGCCCAGGTTGTCGCCGGCATAGGCGATATCGGGGCGGCCGTCTCCGTTGAGGTCGACCAGGCGCGGTGCAGACAGGCCGTTGTCTGCGGCAAGATCCTGGCCCGGCGCATCATTCGTGGCCGCAATACGCAGCAGCTCGTTGTTGTCCAGGTACTGGATCAACAGCACGGGGCGCTGGTTGGTGCTGTTGTAGCCGTTGCCCATGACGGCAGCCCAGCGGTTGTTGTTCATGCGCGTGATCTGCGTGGTGCGCATGGGGTTGGCTTCGTCGAGTACGGGCTGGGCCGTGATATGGCCTATGTCCCTGTCTTCCTCCACGGCTTTCACGCAGGCGGCTTTTTGGGTGGAGGTCAGACCGTTTTGTTCGCAATTCGGTGCGGCTTCGCTCGAGCCTCGGGTGCGGTCCAGCCTGACGCTGTTTTTCGAGAAGCTGGCCGGGTCGGTCACGTCCAGCACGAAGTAGCCCTTGCCGCCGGCTCCGAGCGCGCCCACAAGCATGGTGCGCCAGTCTGGCGCATAGGAGCTGCTGTAGAGCGGATCGTCAGGCGCCTGAACACCCGTGCCCAGGTCTACATCGCCGGTCATGGGCGAGCCGTCGACGAAATGCTGGTGCATATCGTCGTACTGAGGATCGGTGAGCTTGTGCAGAGAGGGGATCACGCCTCGGGGGACATAGGCGATTTTTTCACTGCCATCGGCAGCAGAAAAGCCGTGCAGCATGCCGTCGTTGCCGCCCACATAAATCATGGACGTGCGCGCAGGATCTTTCGTGGCAAACGTTGCATACCCCTTGAGCGCGTAATTGCTGACCGGAGCGCCCGCATACCAGACCACGGAGTTGATGATGTCGCCCTGGCGGCTCTTGCGCTTTCTGAAGGGCTTGGAGCTGCTGTAGGTGGAGGCGCTGCGATCTTCCAGGCTGGTGTCGCCTCGCAGGTAGTTGAGCCGGTTTTCCCCGTTGGTTGCAACCGTGACTCCGGGCGCATTGGGGTTCAGTCCCAGCATGGCCTTCTGGGCCGTGCTCAGATACGTCTCTGCGCTGTCCCACTTGAAAAGCACGCCGCCTTTGTAGCCGTCTCCGCTTCGGACATCGCTCCAGGTGAGAATCAGGCGCTTGCCCAGATCCATGGCGTCGAGCTTGTCGGCCGTATTCTTGCCGCCCCATGCGGCGGCTGGCACTGGCTCACCGTTGGTCCCTACCGTCTCGGCCTTGATCAAGCCCTTCCAGGCATTCTGAGGCTCATAGGCGCTGGTGAACTTGAATACGCTGGAGCGCGTGATGTTTGATCCGCTGGTGGCCGTGGATGTGGGATCTGATTCGGTCAAGGGGTTGATGGTGCCTATGATCTGCTCAAAGGCCTTTTTCAGATCCTCCCCTTTTTCTACGGCGTAGAACTCACCCCGGCCATTCAGGGCCGAATGCCACATGTCATGGCCCTTGTCGTTGCCGGCGGCACGCCAGCCATAGGTGCCATTCGCGTAATCAGCCAGGTTGCCGTCAAAGCCATAGGGCAGCATGGACGAGGGGGCTGTGATCGTGCTCTTGCGAACTCCGCTGCTGGTGTAGTTGTTCTTGGGCAGGGCATCGTTGCTGAAGCCAATGGTAAAGGTCACCAGGTGGGGCCAGGTCGCGGGGTCGTAGCGTGGGTTCCAGTAGCGCTCCAACTCGACTTTGGCTCCCGTCTCCTTGCTGGTGAATGTTTCGTGAGACGGGGCTTTGCGGTAGGCCGACGAAGGCTGAGGGAGTCCTTCTAGGTTTTTGGGATCTTGCAACTGAGTCGCCCAGCTGTAGAAAGCCCAGTCTGCAATGGTGGTTGCGCTTTCGGTATCGCGATAGAGGCGGGTCTGGGGACTGTTGATGTCATACACGGTTCCATCAGGCAGAACGTGCCTGGCGCCGTCATAGTTCCTGGGGTCGGTGTTTTGCGTCTGGGCGTTCCAGCCCCCGTCAGTCAGCAGAATGTGGTAATTGCGGCGGCAACCGAGGTAAGGCTTTGCCTTCTCCCCGGGGACGGAGGCCCAGGGACCGTTGACGTTGAGTTTGGCCGTCATGTAGTCATGGGCGCGCCTGACCATCAAGTGTGTTGGCGTGTTGGTGCAGGCCGTGTAGTTTCCCATGTACTGCAAGAAGTTTGCGCGATGCTGGCCCTCGAGTACGCGCATGACATTCTTGTTGGTGCCGGAGCTCGCATCCAGGGGAACGGCCCAGGCCTGTCTGTTGACCGTGGTGCAGTTGCCCATGGTTTGCCAAGCCAGACGGATTTTTCCGTCGGGCAGCAGGTTGGTATCTTTGAATACGTCGATGACTGCGTTTTTCAATACGTTTGTGCGCCAGCCCAGGTCGACGCCCGTGGCGCTGCGCATGGTGGCGTTCATGCTGGTCGAATCGTCCAGGGAGAGTATGACGTTCGGAGCCACATAAGGCTCGGTCGTGCCCGGCGGTGCCTGTGCCAGGTCAAGGGCCAGGGCCATCTGCGGGCCGAGGGCGGCACCGACCGCGAGGGCCAGCAGGTTTTTGCGGAAACGGGGGGGCATAGTGCGATGCATGGCATCCTCCTCCTGGAGTAGCTTTGGTATGGTTCTCGTCGATCCGCAGGTGCCAGCGGTGCGGGCACCTGCGACTGAAATTGGCGATGACAGCAAAGGCTCAATCCTTGAGCTTTTGCTGTGCATAGGTCTGTTGCAGCACAACCATGGTTTCGGCTTTGCGTCCGTAAGCCAAGGCCGTGATGCGATAGATCACGTTGGGTGTCAGGTTCAGGCCCAGCAGCTTGCTTTGGTTGTCCACGAATAGGCCTGAGTTTTTGCTGCTCTCGTCATAAGGCAGCACTTCGATCCAGTACCAACCGCCGCTTTTTTCGCCGCGATCGGCGAGGATGGGGTTGGCCGGCTCCTCGGGGGTGCCGGGGGCGGCCCCTGTGTAGTCGCCATACCTGGCACCCACATTGGACTTGGTCATCTCTTTCAATGTGTCTTTGTCGTTCCAGAAGTCCTGCTCGCTGGCACGCTTGGAGCACAGTGCATAACGGCATTTGCTGGGCTGGGCATCCAGGGCTGTGAGCAAGGGCAGGATTGCCTGGGCTTCCAGGGGGACCTTGTCAATATTTCCAGGGCGGCAGAGAAGCTCCTTGCCCTCTGTGCTGGTCGGCGTGGCGCACGTCGAGCCATCGGAGTTTTCGTTTCGAATGTCGAGTTCGGCATCCTGAAGCAAGGCCTGGGCGGCCTCAAAGGCGCGTTGGTAGTCGGCGTCATTGCTGACCACGAGCTCGTTGAAGAGCGAGGTACGCGAAGCCCATAGGGCCAGCAGCATGGAAAGCATGACAAAGACGATGACGACGAACAGCGCCACGCCGCGTTGTTGTAATGGCGCTTTGCTGCGCATATGAAACTTCTGGGACATGGTCTAAGTCGAGCTCGTGATCAGCCCCTGGCTGCGCAACTGGAAGACACTGCGAAATGCCAGATGCATGCGCCGTGCACGTGTGCCTGTGAGGCTTGCGTATTTCTGGGAGGCTCCACTGCAGTCGGTATAGGTGCCGTCAGCAGGGAGATCCATGAGTTCATCGCCATAGAGAAGCAGGCAGACTTCAACGGCCTGTACTTTGAGCATGCCATCGGTGGTTGACTGCAATGCGCTTTTTTCTGCGGCGGTCCTGATGTACTTGATCCTGGTTTCGCCCCGGGTGGTGTTGTCCTGCTGCAGATAGCTGACCTGAAAGTCGGCTACGTTGGACACCATGGGCTGGGGGCTTTCTCCGTTGCCGCCGCATTTGAGCTGGCCATTGCTGAACTGGAAAATGCTTTCCAGCAGCGTGTCACTCTCGGAGTCTTTCGGGCCTCCAAGGCAGTTGCGTGCAAAGGACGTCCCACTGGTGTTCGAGAAGGCGCTTTCCTTGTAGCGGCTGTAGTTGGTCGTGAAGCCGTTCGTCGTGTGGACGAGAGGAATGACCGTGGCCTTGGAGGCGCCGTCAAGAGGGATCAGGGCTTCAAAACCGACCGGGATCAGCGAGGAACTATCCGCTGGAGCGCCGGATGGGTTGAGGTTGAGCCGAAGCGATCCCGTCTGACGCAGTTGCTGTCCGATGACGCGCATCGCGTAGGCAGCTTGCTGCTGTATGCCACTGACATCACTCACTGTGCCTGACACACTGCGCGAGCCTATAAGAGCTCCCATGGCTACGGCAACAATCAACAGGCCTATGGCGATGCCGACCATTAGTTCGAGCAGCGTAACCCCTGTTTGCCGGCGTGCTTGGAAGTGCATTGGTTCCCCAGTCCTGGGGCAGCCCTGAATCTGCTTGTGACACATGTTCAGGCTCCCGCGCAAAAATACTTGGTTGCATCCTTGACGGCGCCCAGATAGGGGGCGCAGCGCGCAGCCACGGTGATGTATTGGAGGTGGCAGCTCATGTCAGATGGACAGTCCTGGCTGGCCTTGTCTGGGTTTTCGGGAAGAGGCGTTTTTTCGCTGTTTCTCCAGGCAACCATCACGCCCAGCTGGCGGCGGTTGTTATCGGCATTTTTTTCCGCTTTGGGCAGAAATATCTTGGCCTCCCCCAAGGGCAGGGTATTGGCGACAGCCTGCTTCCAGGTTCCGAGGTCGTAGGCGACGAGCTCGGCATGACTGCAGCCTTGAGATTGGCAACTGCCGGGGGTGGGCTTGTCGTCAAAGTCTGAAACATAGGACTCGATGCTTGCCATGGCATTCGGGTTGACTCTTGTGCGCTCGCTCAAGTCCTCGATCAGGCGAATGGCCTGGGCCCGGCGCACGGTGCTTTGGGTATCGCTCAAGGTGCGCATTTGCATCCCCAGAATCCCCAGAATCCCCAAGGTTGCAATCACGATGGCGACCAGAGACTCAATGAGGGTGATGCCACGTTGCCGCTCTAAGGGCACAGGTGGACGGTGATCTATTGGCATGGAATATCCTTTTGATTGATGACTCTGATGCGACCTCCTGCAGCCGAGCAAACGCCCTTGGCTGCAGGTGAGGCAATTCCGGCAGGAGAGGGGGAGATGGTGAAGCCGATGAGACTGGCACCATCCATCATTCCCCAGCGATCGACGCGGATCGTGGCGCCTGATCTGGAGCGGGTGACGTTCATGTTTCTTGGAACATCAATGCGCTGGATTTCTTCTCCGGTATTCCAGCGCTTGTTGCCATTGGTATCCACGAAAACCACCCAGCCGCAGTCCCAGTCTTGATTGGTGCCGTCGGTGATGCAGCCCGCCGTTGTCTTGGGCAGCTTTTCAAGATAGACATTGCCGCCGCGCTTGATGGCTTCGGAGCGGGCGAAATGCAGGGATGACTTCATATCGCTGGCGACCTTCGTCACTCGCCAGCTTTCGATGAGGGATCTGAAGCCCGGAGCTGCGAGGGCCGCCAGAACCGCTGCTATCGATAGCGTGACCATGAGCTCTACCGTGGTGAACCCGTGGGCCATGGCTTTTGCCGCAATGGGCTGCAAAGGGGCGCAAGATGGAATGCACATACGAATACCTCATGATGAAACGGGTCAAGACATATGGCGGCGGATACGGTGTTGGTTTCTTTCAGCAGGAATCACTTCCTGAGTCGAGGCGCCTGATGCGACCGCTTTTGCTGACGCAAAGGGTTGCGGCGCTGGCGTGGCTGCTGTCCTTGCCCGATGGATGGAATCTGAAGGCAAAGTCGCTGGGAAACTGGCCCCAGCGATCAATGATGATGGGTTCGGCCTTCGTGGCGGTGCTGATGGTCACGTTCGAGGGGGCTGTACTTTGCTGAAGAATCGTGGTGGTGCTGCAGACCATCCAGCCATTGCTCCAGTTGGTGCCACCATCCTGCGCATCGCAATTGCCACTGGTGATGGTGGCAGCTCCCCGTTTGACGGCTTCAGAGCGCGCAAAGTAGAACGTCGACTGCAGCTCTTCGACTGCCTGGCGCACACGCCAGCGCTCGATCAGTGGCGTGAAGCTGGGGGCAGCCAAGCCGGCCAGCACGGCCAGTATGGCAATGGTCACCAGAAGTTCGATGCTGGTAAAGCCTCGGGCCGCAGACTCTGGTGCGGGCAAGGTCGAAGGGGGCGGAACATGCATGGCATGCATGGTAGGTATTGCCTGTGCTGTGTGGCCGGGCAGTTGGACGAGTGGGCTTTGTTTCCGGACCAGTGGCGAAAACATGGGTTTTGCGGGCTTGCCTTCTGATCGTCCGAGGCGTTCAGCTGCGCTCAGCGCTGGCGCGACGGCGGCCTTTGTGTGTACCCCGCGCAGGCGCCTGCATTGGGGCGCCCCTGACATTCTCGGTACAGGCGCCTGTCCCGCTCGGCCGTGCTTTCTTCCGAACTGCTGCGCGTTGGTGCGAGCTTGATACGGTTGCTTTGGCGTTTGTAGGCCTTGCCCTGGCTGCTTTCGCTGCCGCCGGCCTGGGCTGGGCTGGGGGTGGCTGCGGCTGCAAGCATGGCCGCAAGAGCCAGGTAGCAGCCAAGGCAACTGCCCAGGAAGGTCAGAGAACGGTGTGTGATCTGCTGCATGCGGCCTCCATGGCGTTGTGGTCATGACGGACATTTTGCGCAGGGCTTGCCGTGTTGCAGGCAGGGTTTGTGCGGCCGAGCCTTGCTGCGCTGTCAATCCTTGTCAAGTGGGGGGCGAGCATGGTGAAAACCGTGTGATCTGTGCTTGAGCCGGCCTGCTCAAGGGGCGCTTGAGTGGGGTTGATATAATCGTGCGGTTTTGCATGGTGCAGAACGCACGTCAGGGCCTTTCCAGTCCTGGCGCAAGTAACCAAGGTGCTCCTGCGAGAGTGCCAAATCCCAAGGAAAACCAAATGATCGCTGCCTCTATCAAGGCTGAAGTTGTCAAGGCCAATGCCCGTTCCGAGAACGACACTGGTAGTCCCGAAGTGCAAGTGGCCCTGCTGACGGCCCGCATCAACGAGCTGACTCCTCACTTCAAGCAAAATGCCAAGGACCACCATGGTCGTCGAGGCCTGCTGCGCATGGTGAGCCGCCGCCGCAAGCTGCTGGACTACCTCAAGGCCAAGGACGCTGATCGCTATACCGCACTGATCGCCAAGCTGGGCCTGCGCAAGTAAGCACGGTGAGAGATCGAGACGCCTGAGTTAGTGCGCTAGCTCAGGCGTTTTTTACTTCGGAGAGCGCAAAACAGAGCGAAGCTGTGTCATTCCAATGCTGCGAAACTTGTAGCGGCAAGCGCAGCACTGGAATGGCATCGTGTTCTGTATTGCACTCCAATTGAGCTGTATCCAGCGGGTGCAGCTACTTTTTCAGGAGCAAGAAATGACAATGTTCAATAAAGTGACCAAGACTTTCCAGTGGGGCCAGCATACGGTCACCATGGAAACCGGGGAAGTTGCCCGTCAGGCCTCGGGCGCCGTCCTGGTCAACATCGATGACACCGTGGTGCTGGCCACCGTGGTGGCCTCCAAGATCGCCAAGGCAGGTCAGGACTTCTTCCCTCTGACTGTTGACTACATCGAGAAGACCTATGCGGCTGGCAAGATCCCTGGCAGCTTCTTCAAGCGCGAAGCCAAGCCTTCCGAGCTGGAGACGCTGACCAGCCGCCTGATCGACCGTCCGATTCGGCCTCTGTTCCCCGAAGGCTTCTACAACGATGTGCACGTGGTGATCCACACCATCTCGTTGAACCCTGAAGTGGATGCCGACATCGTCGCCATGATTGCCGTCTCTGCGGCCTTGTCGGTTTCTGGCATTCCTTTCAATGGCCCCATTGGCGCCGCCCGCGTGGGCTACATCAATGGCGAATATGTGCTCAACCCTGGCCAGACCCAGCGCAAGAACTCGCAGATGGATCTGGTCGTGGCCGGTACCGAGGCCGCTGTGCTGATGGTCGAGTCCGAGGCGATGCAGTTGCCTGAAGACGTGATGCTGGGCGCCGTGGTGTTTGGTCATGCGCAGGGCAAGGTCGCGATCGATGCGATCCATGAGCTGGTGCGCGAAGCCGGCAAGCCCGTATGGGACTGGGTGGCTCCTGCCAAGGATGAGGAGCTGATTGCCAAGGTCTCGGCTCTGGGTGAAGAGGCGCTGCGCGCGGCCTATCAGATTCGCAACAAGCAGGCTCGCACCCAGGCTTGCCGCGAAGCCTATGCCGCCGTGAAGGCGGGCCTGGCCGAGCAGGGCGTGGAGTTCGACGGCGTCAAGGTCGAAGGCATGCTGTTCGATATCGAGGCACGTATCGTGCGCTCGCAGATTCTGGCGGGTGAGCCGCGTATCGATGGCCGCGACACGCGTACCGTGCGCCCCATCGAAATCCGTAACTCCGTGCTGCCCCGCACCCACGGCTCGGCGCTGTTCACACGCGGAGAAACCCAGGCCCTGGTGATCTCCACTCTGGGCACCGAGCGCGATGCGCAGCGCATCGACGCACTGGCCGGCGAGTTCGAGGACCGCTTTCTGTTTCACTACAACATGCCTCCCTTTGCCACGGGCGAAGTGGGGCGCATGGGTTCGACCAAGCGCCGCGAAATCGGCCATGGTCGTCTGGCCAAGCGCGCCCTGGTGGCTGTGCTGCCGGCCAAGGATGAGTTCCCCTACACGATCCGTGTGGTCTCCGAGATCACCGAGTCCAACGGCTCCTCGTCCATGGCCTCGGTCTGCGGCGGCTGCCTGTCCATGATGGATGCAGGCGTTCCGCTCAAGGCCCATGTGGCTGGCATCGCCATGGGCTTGATCAAGGAAGACAACCGCTTTGCGGTGTTGACCGACATCCTGGGTGATGAGGATCATCTGGGTGACATGGACTTCAAGGTGGCAGGTACCACCAGCGGCATCACGGCCTTGCAGATGGACATCAAGATCCAGGGCATTACCAAGGAAATCATGCAGGTTGCCCTGGCCCAGGCCAAGGAGGCGCGCATGCACATCCTCGGCAAGATGCAGGATGCCATGGGCGAGGCCAAGACCGAGATCTCCTCGTTCGCGCCCAAGCTCTACACCATGAAGATCAACCCCGAGAAGATCCGTGACGTGATTGGCAAGGGCGGCGCCACCATCCGTGCGCTGACCGAGGAGACCGGCACGCAAATCGATATTGGCGAAGACGGCACCATCACCATCGCATCCAGCGATGCAGCCAAGGCCGACGAGGCCAAGCGCCGCATCGAGGAGATCACGGCCGAAGTCGAGATCGGCAAGATCTACGAAGGTCCGATCACCAAGATTCTGGACTTCGGTGCACTGATCAATCTGCTGCCCGGCAAGGACGGTCTGCTGCACATCAGCCAGATTGCGCACGAGCGCGTGGAAAAGGTCACCGACTATCTGCAGGAAGGCCAGATCGTCAAGGTCAAGGTGCTGGAGACTGATGAAAAAGGTCGAATCAAGCTCTCCATGAAGGCCTTGCTCGAGCGTCCTGCAGGCATGGAGCGCGGCGAGCGTCCTGCGCCTGCCGAGCGTGCTGCGCGTCAGCCGCGCGAGTACCGCGAAGCGCGTGAGCCCCGCGAGCCTCGCCCTGCTGAGGAATCTGCCGATCAGCAGCAACAGCAGCAGCAATAATGCGGCTCCGGGCCCATGGCCCGGGCTGCTTGGCTGCAAGCGATCAAAGCGTCGGCCAGCCCGGCGTTTTGGTGTTTTTGATCACTTTGTCGAAGGCCTGAAATGGACAAGCAAATCATGCACGCCGTAGAGCTTGCGGGCTTTGGCGGCCCGCAGGTGCTGCAACTGGGGCAGCGACCTCTGCCTGTTGCCGGTATGGGCGAGTTGCTCATCCGGGTTGCGGCAAGCGGCATCAACCGGCCTGATGTGCTTCAGCGCAAGGGGCACTATGCTCCGCCTCCGGGTGTCAGTGATTTGCCTGGTCTTGAGGTTGCAGGCGAGGTGGTTGCCGGTGATGAGGCGGCGATGGCCGAGGCTGGCATCAGCCTGGGCGACAGGGTCTGTGCTCTTTTGGCGGGCGGAGGCTATGCCGAGTACTGCGTGGCCCCCGTGGTTCAGTGCCTGCCCGTGCCCAAGGGGCTGGACGATGTTCAGGCTGCGGCTTTGCCCGAAACCTTCTTCACGGTCTGGAGCAATGTGTTCGAGCGCGGGCGCTTGCAGCCTGGTGAGACCTTGCTGATACAGGGTGGCAGCAGTGGCATTGGCGTGGCGGCCATACAGCTGGCCAAGGCCTGGGGTGCGCGCGTGATCGTGACTGCGGGGTCGGACGCCAAGTGTGCGGACTGCCTGGCCCTGGGGGCCGATCATGCGATCAACTACCGCAGCCAGGACTTCGCCGAAGAGGTGCAGCGCATTACCGAAGGCCGCGGGGTGGACGTGATTCTGGATATGGTGGCCGGTAGCTATGTGGCGCGTGAAGTCCAGAGTCTGGCCGAGGAGGGGCGTCTGGTCATCATTGCGGTTCAGGGCGGCATCAAGGCCGAGTTTGATGCCGGTCTCGTGCTGCGCCGAAGGCTGGTGGTGACCGGGTCTACCTTGAGGCCCAGGCCCGTGGACTTCAAAGGTGCCATCGCCAAGGCCTTGCGCCGCGAGGTCTGGCCATTGATCGAGGCTGGCAAGATCAAATCCGTGATTCACAGCAGCTTTCCTGCGGCTCAGGCAGCCCAGGCGCATGCGCTGATGGAGTCGAGTCAGCACACTGGAAAAATTGTTTTGACATGGTAGACATGAGAAAAAAGCTAATCGTCGGCAACTGGAAGATGAATGGCAGCCTGGCTGCGAATGCCGCCCTGCTGGAGTCCCTCAGGCAAGGCCTGGCTGGTGACTGCAAGGCGGGTGTGGCTGTTGCCGTGCCTGCTGCCTATCTGGCGCAGGCGCAGGCTGAACTTGCGGGCTCCGTGATCGCTGTGGCTGCTCAGGATGTATCCCAGCATGAAGCCGGGGCCTACACGGGCGAGCTGTCGGCCGCCATGCTGCAGGACTTTGGTGTGCGCTACACCCTGGTGGGTCACTCCGAGCGTCGTCAGTACCATGGCGAGACGGATGCTGTCGTGGCGCTGAAGGCGCTGGCTGCGCTGGCCAAGGGCATTACTCCCATCGTCTGCGTTGGCGAGACTCTGGCAGAGCGCGAGGCCGGTCAGACCGAGCAGGTCGTGAAGCGTCAGCTTGCTGCCGTGATTCAGCAGGTCGGCCACTGCGTGAGCGAACTGGTCGTGGCCTACGAGCCCGTCTGGGCCATTGGCACGGGCAAGACTGCGAGCCCGGAGCAAGCCCAGGCCGTGCATGCCGTGCTGCGCGCTCAGTTGGCGGCTGCCAGCGAGCAGGCCGGGCAAATGGTCTTGCTCTATGGCGGCAGCATGAATGCGGGCAATGCGGCCCAACTGCTGGCCCAGGCGGATATCGACGGCGGTCTGGTGGGCGGCGCTTCGCTCAAGGCTGCTGACTTTCTGAGCATCATTGCTGCAGCCCAGTAAGCGGCAGCGTACTTTTCAACCATTGCAAGCAGGTTTATCAATGAGTGGATTCGCAAGCGTAATTCTGGCTGTTCAAATGCTGACGGCCTTGGGCATGATCGGGCTGATTCTGATTCAGCACGGCAAGGGGGCAGACATGGGGGCTTCGTTTGGCAGCGGCAGCTCGGGAAGCTTGTTCGGTGCCAGCGGCAGCGCGAACTTTCTTTCGCGGACCACGGGTGTTCTGGCCACGGTGTTCTTTGTGGCGACGCTGGCTTTGGCTTATCTGGGCAATGTGCGCCCCGTGAGCTCGGGTAGCGTGCTTGAGGGGGTGGCGGCGCCTGCCGTCACGGCTCCGGCAGCGACTGAGTTGCCTCAGCCTGCTGCTGAAGGTGCGGATCAGATCCCGACCAAATAAATGTTCTGGAAACCCCGGGATCTTCAAAACGCTGAAATTTTCGGGGTAGAATCTAGGGATTGTCCGGTAAGCAGCTTCTTCGCAATGAAGAGTTTGGTGCAGCCGGGCGAGGTGAGTAAAGAAGCCGTCGTGGTGGAATTGGTAGACACGCTATCTTGAGGGGGTAGTGGCGAAAGCTGTGCGAGTTCGAGTCTCGCCGACGGCACCAACGAATAACTAAGAGCCTGCCCCGCTGATCAGGCTGTGATCGGTTAGGGCGTGCTCCTCATGGTGGCCACGCGATGAACATCGATCAATATCTTCCCGTCCTACTGTTCATACTGGTCGGTGCCGGTGTTGGTGTGGTGCCGCTGCTTCTGGGCTATGTTCTCGGCCCGAACAGGCCCGATGCGGCCAAGAACTCCCCTTACGAGTGTGGCTTTGAGGCCTTTGAAGACGCGCGCATGAAGTTTGATGTGCGCTACTACCTCGTTGCCATCTTGTTCATTCTTTTTGACTTGGAAATTGCCTTTCTTGTGCCCTGGGCCGTTGCCTTCAGGGATGTGGGGGGGGAAGGTTTCATTGCTGTCCTGATCTTCCTGGCCGTTCTTGTCGTGGGCTTTGCCTATGAGTGGAAAAAGGGCGCCCTGGACTGGGAATAAGCAAAAGAACAAAGGAAGCACGATGATCGAAGGCGTGATGAAGGAAGGCTTCGTCACCACCAGCTATGACGCTGTGGTGAACTGGGCCAAGACGGGCTCCATATGGCCCATGACATTTGGTCTGGCCTGCTGTGCCGTGGAGATGATGCACGCAGCAGCTGCCCGCTATGACATAGGGCGCTTTGGCTCGGAGGTGTTCCGTGCCAGCCCTCGGCATTCGGACCTGATGATCGTGGCCGGAACCCTGTGCAACAAGATGGCTCCGGCGATGCGCAAGGTCTACGACCAGATGTCCGAGCCGCGCTGGGTCATCTCCATGGGCTCCTGCGCCAATGGCGGTGGCTACTACCATTACAGCTATTCGGTGGTGCGTGGCTGTGATCGCATCGTGCCGGTCGATGTCTATGTGCCAGGCTGCCCTCCGACTGCGGAGGCATTGATCTACGGCATCATCCAGCTGCAGCAAAAAATCCGCCGCACCCATACCATCGCTCGCGTCTAAGGAGTTGATGATGACTGCTATTGCAATTCACCCCGAAGTGCTTCGGGACGTGGTGGCTGCTGCCTTGGGTGACAAGGCTCGCAGCGTCAGCCTTGCCTTGGGCGAGGTCACCGTTGAAGTTTCGGCTGCTCAATATGTCGAGGTCATGCAGATCCTGCGTGAAGCGCCTGATTGCCAGTTTGAACTGCTTATGGACCTGTGCGGTGTTGACTACTCAACCTATGCCGAAATAGGGCGTGAAGGTCCGCGCTTTGCCGTGGTCAGCCACCTGCTGTCCATCAGCCGCAACCAGCGTGTGCGTGTGCGTGTGTTCTGCGCCGACGATGACTTTCCCTGTGTTGCCTCGGTCTCCTCGATCTGGAGTGGCGCCAACTGGTTCGAGCGCGAAGCCTTCGACCTGTACGGCATCATCTTTGATGGCCATGACGATCTGCGCCGCATCCTGACCGACTATGGCTTCATCGGCCACCCCTTCCGCAAGGACTTCCCTCTGTCGGGTCATGTGGAAATGCGCTATGACGCCGAGCAGCAGCGCGTGGTGTACCAGCCGGTCACCATCGAGCCCCGAGAAATCACGCCTCGCATCATTCGCGAAGACAACTACGGGGGCCTGCACTAAAGGCGCGTCAAGCGCCTTTTTGATGGAAGACCATGGCTGAAATCAAGAACTATTCCCTGAACTTTGGTCCGCAGCACCCTGCAGCGCACGGTGTGCTGCGCTTGGTGCTGGAGCTCGACGGTGAAGTGGTGCAGCGTGCAGACCCGCATATCGGCCTGCTGCACCGCGCTACGGAAAAGCTGGCGGAAAGCAAGACCTACATCCAGTCGCTGCCTTACATGGACCGGCTGGACTATGTGTCCATGATGTGCAACGAGCACGCCTATTGCCTGGCTATCGAAAAGCTGCTGGGCCTGGAGGTGCCGATTCGTGCCCAGTACATCCGCGTGATGTATTCGGAGATCACGCGCATCATGAATCACCTGATGTGGCTGGGCTCCAGCGGCAACGATGCAGGCAGCTCGACCTCGCTGATCTACACCTTCCGCGAGCGTGAAGACCTCATGGACATGTACGAGGCCGTCTCGGGTGCCCGCATGCACGCGGCCTACTTCCGTCCGGGTGGCGTATATCGCGACCTGCCGGACACCATGCCCCAGTACAAGGCCAGCAAGGTGCGCAATGCACGCTCGCTGGAGCTCATGAACCGCAACCGTCATGGATCGTTGCTGGACTTCATCGACGACTTCACCCAGCGCTTCCCCAAGTGCGCGGACGAGTACGAGACCCTGCTCACTGACAACCGTATCTGGAAGCAGCGCAACGTGGGCATTGGCGTGGTCGATGCCGAGCGAGCGCTCAATCTGGGGCTGACTGGCCCCATGTTGCGTGGCTCGGGCGTGGCATGGGATCTGCGAAAGTCCCAGCCTTACGAAGTCTATGAGCGCATGGATTTCGACATTCCCGTGGGCAAGACCGGCGATTGCTACGACCGTTATCTGGTGCGCGTGGCCGAGATGCGTGAATCGAACCGCATCGTCAAGCAGTGCGTGGACTGGCTGCGTGCCAACCCCGGCCCGGTGATTACCGACAACCACAAGGTGGCTCCGCCGAGCCGTGAAGGCATGAAGGCCAACATGGAAGAGCTGATCCACCACTTCAAGCTCTTCACCGAAGGCTTCAAGGTTCCCGAAGGCGAAGCCTATGCGGCTGTCGAGCACCCCAAGGGCGAGTTCGGCATCTACCTGATCAGCGACGGGGCGAACAAGCCATACCGCCTCAAGATTCGTCCACCAGGATTTGCCCATTTGTCCGCCATGGACGAGATGTGCCGTGGCCACATGCTGGCTGATGCCGTGATGGTGCTGTCCACCCTGGACATCGTGTTTGGAGATGTTGACCGATGATTACCGAAGCGACCAAGGAGCGCTTTGCGCGCGAGGTGGCCAAGTACCCGGCCGACCAGAAGCAATCGGCTGTCATGGCCTGTCTGTCCATAGTCCAGCAGGAGCAGGGCTGGGTCAGTCCCGAGAGCGAAGCCGTGATTGCGGAATACCTGGGCATGGCCGAGATCGCCGTGCATGAGGTCACGACTTTCTACAACATGTACAACCAGCGCCCCGTTGGCAAGTACAAGCTGGGCGTTTGCACGAACCTGCCCTGCCAGCTGCGCGATGGCTACAAGGCCTTGCATCACCTGGAGGCCAGACTGGGCATCAAGATGGGCGAGACCACGGCCGACGGCCTGTTCACGCTGCAGCAGACCGAGTGCCTGGGCTCCTGCGCAGACTCCCCCGTGATGCTGGTCAACGACCGTCACATGTGCAGCTTCATGAGCAACGAAAAGCTGGACGAGCTGCTCGAAGGACTGAAGGCTGCGGAGGGCAAGCAAGAATGAACGCCGCAGCGAATTCCGTATTGGCCAGGTTTGCCTCCTCGGGCAAGGAAACCTGCTTCCACGATCGTCATATCGAGCCCCAGATCTATGCCGATCTGAACGGCAGCAACTGGTCCATCAAGGACTATGAAGCCCGTGGCGGTTATGCCGCTCTGCGCAAGATCCTGGGCAAGGACGGTGGCGAAGGCCTGAGCCAGGATCAGGTCATTGCCGCAGTCAAGGAGTCGGGTCTGCGCGGTCGCGGTGGCGCCGGCTTTCCCACGGGCCTCAAGTGGAGCTTCATGCCCCGCACCTTCCCTGGCCAGAAGCACCTGGTGTGCAACTCGGACGAGGGTGAGCCCGGCACCTGCAAGGATCGCGAGATCCTCATGCACAACCCGCACATCGTGATCGAAGGCATGGCCATTGCTGCCTATGCCATGGGCATCACGCTGGGCTACAACTACATCCACGGCGAAATTTTCGAAGTCTATGAGCGCTTCGAGGTGGCGCTGGAAGAGGCGCGTGCCGCCGGCTATCTGGGCGACAGCATCATGGGTAGCGACTTCAGCTTCCAGCTGCATGCCCATCACGGCTTTGGCGCCTATATCTGCGGCGAGGAAACCGCGCTGCTGGAATCGCTGGAAGGCAAGAAGGGCCAACCCCGCTTCAAGCCGCCATTCCCGGCCAGCTTTGGTCTGTATGGCAAGCCCACGACCATCAACAATACCGAAACCTTTGCGGCCGTTCCCTGGATCATCCGCAACGGCGGCCAGGCCTACCTGGAATGCGGCAAGCCCAACAACGGCGGCACCAAGATCTTCTCGGTCAGCGGTGACGTCAATCTCCCCGGCAACTACGAAGTGCCCATGGGCACGCCGTTCTCCAAACTGCTGGAGCTCGCGGGTGGTGTGCGCACCGGCCGCAAGCTCAAGGCCGTGATTCCCGGTGGTTCGTCCTCGCCCGTGCTGCCGGCCGACATCATCATGGAATGCACGATGGACTACGACTCCATCGCCAAGGCCGGCTCCATGCTGGGCTCGGGCGCGGTGATCGTGATGGACGACTCGCGCGACATGGTCGAGAGCCTGCTGCGCCTGTCCTACTTCTACCAGCACGAATCCTGCGGGCAGTGCACACCCTGCCGCGAAGGCACAGGCTGGCTGTGGCGCGTGGTGAACCGTATCCAGCACGGCGAAGGCCGTCCGGAAGACATCGAGTTGCTGGACTCCGTGTCCGTGAACATCATGGGCCGCACGATCTGCGCTTTGGGCGATGCCGCAGCCATGCCGGTGCGCGCCATGATCAAGCACTTCCGCCACGAGTTTGAAGCGAAGATCCAGAACGCTTCCAAGCAGACGGCCTCGGCCGCCTGATCGCGAGACAAGCATATGGTTGAAATTGAACTGGACGGAAAAAAGGTGGAGGTCGCCGAGGGCTGCATGGTCATGCATGCAGCCGAGAAGGCCGGCACCTATATCCCGCACTTTTGCTACCACAAAAAGCTTTCCATAGCCGCCAACTGCCGCATGTGCCTGGTGGATGTGGAAAAGGCTCCCAAACCCATGCCAGCCTGCGCCACCCCGGTGACGCAGGGCATGATCGTGCGCACCAAGAGCGAAAAGGCCATCAAGGCCCAGCAATCGGTGATGGAGTTCTTGCTCATCAATCACCCGCTGGACTGCCCGATCTGCGACCAGGGTGGCGAGTGCCAGTTGCAGGATCTGGCCGTGGGCTATGGCAGCAGCAGCTCGCGTTACGAGGAAGAAAAGCGCGTGGTCTTCCACAAGGATGTGGGCCCACTGATCTCCATGGAGGAGATGAGCCGCTGCATCCATTGCACCCGCTGCGTGCGCTTTGGTCAGGAAGTGGCCGGCGTCATGGAGCTGGGCATGATCAACCGAGGCGAGCACTCCGAGATCACCACTGTCGTGGGTGATACCGTGGACTCCGAGCTCTCGGGCAACATGATCGACATCTGCCCCGTGGGCGCGCTGACCAGCAAGCCCTTCCGCTACAGCGCCCGTACCTGGGAGCTGTCGCGCCGCAAGTCGGTCTCGCCCCACGACTCCACCGGTGCCAATCTGATCGTGCAGGTCAAGAACCACCGCGTGATGCGCGTCGTACCCTTCGAGAACGAAGCCGTCAACGAATGCTGGATTGCCGACCGCGACCGCTTCTCCTATGAAGCGCTGAACAGCGAAGAGCGCCTGACCCGCCCCATGCTCAAGCAGGGTGGCGAGTGGAAGGAAGTCGACTGGCAGACGGCCCTGGAGTACGTGGCCAATGGTCTGCAGCAGATCAAGTCCGAGCATGGCGCCAATGCCATCGGTGCCCTGGTCAGCCCGCACAGCACGCTGGAAGAGCTGTATCTCGCGGGCAAGCTGGTGCGTGGTCTGGGAAGCGAAAACATAGATCACCGTCTGCGCCGTGCGGATTTTTCGGCCACGCAAGGCGTGCAATGGCTGGGCCTGCCCATCGCCGAGCTGTCCAAGCTGCAATCGGTTCTGGTGCTGGGCTCCAACCTGCGCAAGGACCATCCGCTGTTTGCACAGCGCATACGTCAGGCGGCTCGCCAGGGCTGTTCGGTCCTGGCGATCAACGAAGGCGTGCGCGACTGGGCCATGCCCGTCATGGCTTCGGTCGTCGCCTCTGCCGACTGGGCCCAGGCCCTGGCCGATGTGGCTGCTGCCGTGGCCCAGGAAAAGGGTGTTGAGGCGCCCGTGGCTGCGGCCAATGTACATGCGGAAGCCCAGGCCATTGCCCAGGCGCTGCTGCGCGGTGATCGCAAGGCCATCCTGCTCGGCAATGCCGCTGCTCACCATGGACAGGCCAGCGTGCTGCTGTCGCTGGCCAACTGGATTGGTGGGCAGACGGGTGCAAGCGTTGGTTACCTGACCGAGGCTGCGAACACCGTAGGCGCCCAGTGGGTTGGCGTCCAGCCCGATGTCACGGGACAGAACGCAGGCCAGATGCTGGCCGGCGGCCTCAAGGCCGCGATCCTGCTGAACAACGAGCCCGAATTCGACAGCGCAGCCGGCAAGGCTGCCGCCGCAGCTCTGGCCAAGGCCGAGATGGTGGTGACGCTGAGCCCGTTCAAGGCGAACATGGCGTTCAGCGATGTGCTGCTGCCGATTGCTCCGTTCACCGAGACTTCGGGCAGCTTCGTGAATGCCGAAGGTCTGCTGCAAAGCTTCCATGCGGTGGTCAAACCGCTGGGCGAGGCCCGTCCCGCCTGGAAAGTGCTGCGCGTGCTCAGCAATCTGCTGGGCGTCAAGGGCGTGGACTACGAGACCTCGCAAGAGGTGCTGGCTGCCGCGACCGGCGGTGCGACCCGCGTGCCTGCGGGCAAGCTCGGCAATGCTGCGCCTGCGGTGGACAGCATTGCAAGCGCGCAAAACCTGAGCGAGCCTGTGGTGGCCCGTATTTATCAGCTTGACGGCATCGTGCGCCGCGCGACGTCGTTGCAATTGACGGCCGATGCCCGTCTGGCGAATGAGGGAGGTGCGGCATGATAGACGCACTCAAGACCGCTGGTGCCGGCCTTGTCGCCGCTTCCTGGTGGACCGATGTGGCCTGGCCCGTCATCTGGATCCTGCTGGGCATTGTCGCCATCGTGGCGCCGCTCATGGGCGCCGTGGCCTATCTCACGCTGTGGGAGCGCAAGCTGCTGGGCTTCATGCAGGTGCGCATGGGCCCCAATCGCGTGGGCCCCTTTGGTCTGCTCCAGCCTCTGGCCGACGGCCTGAAGCTGCTGACCAAGGAGCTGATCCAGCCCACGGCCGCAGCCAAGGGCTTGTTCTACGTGGGCCCGGTCATGGCCATCATGCCCGCTCTTGCGGCCTGGGTGGTGATTCCCTTCGGACCCGAGGTCGCACTGACCAATGTGAATGCCGGTCTGCTGCTGGTGATGGCGATCACTTCGATCGAAGTCTATGGCGTGATCATTGCGGGTTGGGCCTCGAACTCCAAGTACGCCTTCCTGGGCGCGCTGCGGGCCTCGGCCCAGATGGTCAGCTATGAAATTGCGCTGGGCTTTTGCTTCCTGGTCGTGATCATGGTCTCTGGCAGCATGAACCTCACGCAAATCGTTCTGGGTCAGGCCCAGGGCGTGGCGTTTGGCGGAGTGTTCGCGGGAACCCTGTTCTCCTGGAACTGGCTGCCCCTGCTGCCGATCTTCGTGGTCTATCTGATTTCGGCCGTGGCCGAGACCAACCGCCACCCCTTCGACGTGGTCGAAGGCGAAGCCGAAATCGTGGCCGGCCACATGGTCGAGTACTCGGGCATGGGCTTTGCGGTCTTCTTCCTGGCTGAATACGCGAGCATGTGGCTGGTGTCGATCCTGGCCGTGGTCATGTTCCTGGGCGGCTGGCTGCCTCCGTTCGAGTTCCTGTCCTTCATTCCTGGCTGGATCTGGCTCGCGATCAAGACCTTCCTGGTGGTGTCCATGTTCATCTGGATTCGCGCCACCTTCCCGCGCTTCCGTTACGACCAGATCATGCGTCTGGGCTGGAAGATTTTCATTCCTGTGACCCTGGTGTACTTGGTCATCGTGGGTGCCTGGATGCATTCGCCTTGGAACATCTGGAACTAAAGCGGAGCAAGAATGTCTGCGGTTGCTGCTACTCCTTTTTCGATCAAAGACTTCCTCAAGAGCTTCATGCTCTGGGAACTGGCCAAGGGCATGGCCCTTACGGGCCGCTACACCTTCCGTCGCAAGGTCACGGTGCAATTTCCAGAGGAAAAAACCCCTCTGTCGCCCCGTTTCCGCGGCCTGCACGCACTGCGCCGTTACGACAATGGCGAAGAGCGCTGCATTGCCTGCAAGCTATGCGAAGCCGTGTGCCCGGCCATGGCCATCACCATCGAGTCCGATGTGCGTGACGACGGCTCGCGCCGCACCACGCGCTACGACATCGATCTGACCAAATGCATTTTCTGCGGGTTCTGCGAAGAAAGCTGCCCCGTGGACTCCATCGTAGAGACGCATATCTTCGAATACCACGGAGAAAAGCGCGGCGACCTGTACTTCACCAAGGACATGTTGCTGGCCGTCGGTGATCGCTACGAAACCGAGATCGCTGCCAACAAGGCGGCGGATGCCAAGTACCGCTGAAGCGGCTCCTTGATCACTTGAGAAAAGAATCGATCCATGGACGCCAAAACTGGTTTCTTTTATTTGTTCTCGGTCGTGCTGCTGTTCGCAGCCTTCCGGGTGATTACGGCGCGCAACCCCGTGCATGCCGTGCTCAACCTCATCCTGGCCTTCTCGCAGGCGGCCGGCATCTGGCTGCTGCTCAAGGCCGAGTTCCTGGGTATCACGCTGATCCTGGTCTATCTGGGGGCCGTCATGGTGCTGTTCCTGTTCGTCGTGATGATGCTGGACATACGCATCGACGCCGTGCGTCAGGGCTTCTGGAAGCATTTCCCGTTCGCGGCGCTGATCGGCGCGCTGATCGCCTTCGAAATGGGCGTGGTGCTGATGAGCGGCTTCAGCGGTGTGGAAGAGGCCAAGACCGTGACCGCCACGGTGAACGCCGCCGGCCAGGTCGTGCAGTACTCGAACACCCAGGCCCTGGGCAAGCTGCTCTATACCGAATACCTGTACCCCGTTGAGATCGCCGCCGTGATCCTGCTGGTGGCCATGATTGCCGCAATTGCCCTGACGCTGCGCAAGCGCAAGGACAGCAAGGCCATCAACCCTGCAGAGCAGGTGCGTGTACGTGCCGCCGACCGTCTGCAGATGGTCAAGGTGCAACCTACGCCGGCAGCACAGGTACCCGCAGGCGTGGCCCCATCTGACGAGGAGACAAAAGCATGACGTTGACTTTGGGCCATTTTCTGACGCTGGGCGCCATGCTTTTCGCCATGGCCGTCGTGGGCATTTTTCTGAACCGCAAGAACCTCATCGTGCTGCTCATGGCCATCGAGCTCATGCTCTTGGCCGTGAACACGAACTTCGTGGCGTTCTCCAGCTATCTGGATGACATGCACGGCCAGGTGTTCGTGTTCTTCATCCTCACAGTGGCAGCCGCTGAGGCAGCTATCGGTCTGGCCATCTTGGTGCTGTTGTTCCGTAACAAGACCAGCATCAATGCGGAAGATCTCAACACCCTCAAGGGTTGAGTCCGCCGTTACTTGCAAGGTTCTCAAGAATGAGTCAAACCCTTTCAGCATCCATGCTCCTGGCGGTGCCGCTGGCACCGCTGGCGGGCTCCGCGCTTGCGGGTATCTGGGGCACCGCCTTCGGCGGCAACAAGATCGGCCGCGGCGGCAGCCATTCGCTCACCATCCTGGGCGTGCTCGCTGCCTTCATCCTGTCGGCCATGGTCTTCAACAGCGTGGTCTTCGACGGCGCACGCTTTGACGAGACCATCTACACCTGGATGGAGATCGGTGGCGTGAAGATGGAGATCGGTTTTCTGATCGACTCCATCACGGCCATGATGATGTGCGTGGTGACCTTTGTGTCGCTGATGGTGCACATCTACACCATCGGCTACATGCAGGAAGACGACGGCTACAACCGCTTCTTCTCGTATATTTCGCTGTTCACCTTCTCCATGTTGATGCTCGTGATGAGCAACAACCTGCTGCAGCTGTTCTTCGGCTGGGAAGCCGTGGGCCTGGTGTCCTATCTGCTGATCGGCTTTTACTTCAACAAGCCATCGGCCATCTTCGCGAACATGAAGGCCTTTCTGGTCAACCGTGTGGGTGACTTCGGCTTCATCCTGGGCATCGGCCTGATTGCTGCCTACACAGGCACCTTCAACTACGCAGAGATTTTTGCCAAGCTGCCCGAGATCCAGAGCACGCTGCTGCCCGGCACGGGCTGGCTGCTGGTGACCGTGATCGGCATCTGCCTGTTCATCGGCGCCATGGGCAAGTCGGCCCAGTTTCCGCTGCACGCGTGGCTGCCCGATTCCATGGAAGGCCCCACGCCCATCTCGGCGCTGATCCACGCGGCCACCATGGTGACGGCGGGCATCTTCATGGTCTCGCGCATGTCGCCGCTGTATGAGCTGTCGGACACCGCGCTGAACTTCATCCTCGTGATCGGCGCCATCACGGCCTTGTTCATGGGCATTCTGGGCATCATCCAGAACGACATCAAGCGCGTGATTGCCTACTCCACGCTGTCCCAGCTCGGCTACATGACCGTGGCCCTGGGCGTGTCGGCCTACTCGGTATCGGTGTTCCACCTGATGACCCACGCCTTCTTCAAGGCCTTGCTGTTCCTCGGTGCGGGCTCGGTGATCATGGGCATGCACCACAACCAGGACATCCGCTGGATGGGTGGCGTGCGCAAGTACATGCCCATTACCTGGCTCACCTTCCTGCTGGGCAACCTGGCCCTGATCGGTACGCCTTTCTTCTCGGGCTTTTACTCCAAGGACGCGATCATCGAAGCGGTGCACGCATCCAACCTGCCCGGCGCCGGCTTTGCCCACTTTGCCGTGCTGGCCGGCGTGTTCATCACGGCCTTCTACTCCTTCCGTCTGTACTTCATCGTCTTTCACGGCAAGGAGCGCTACGACCAGAATCCCGATGCCCACCACGGCCATGACGACCACGGCCATGGCCACGATGCCAAGCCCCATGAGTCGCCGCTGGTCGTGACCGGTCCGCTGATGCTGCTGGCCATTCCTTCGGTGTTCATCGGAGCCATCGCCCTCATGCCCATGCTGTTCGGCGACTTCTTCAAGAACGTGATCTACGTGGATGGGGCCAAGCATGGCGCCATGGCCGAGCTGGCCGAGCAGATCCACGGCTGGCTGCCCATGGCCCTGCACGGCTTCAGCGCTGCGCCGTTCTGGCTGGCCCTGGCGGGTGTGGTGGTGTCCTATGTGTTCTACATGGTCAAGCCCGAGATTCCTGCTGCCATCATGAGCTTTTCCAAGAAGATCGGCCTGTACCAGGTGCTGGAAGGCAAGTACGGCGTGGACTGGGTGTACGAGAACGTCTTTGCGCGTGGCGCACGTGCGTTCGGCACCGTGTTCTGGAAGGTTGGCGATCAAGCCATCATCGACGGCGGCCTGGTCAATGGCTCGTGGAAGCTCATGGGCCGTCTCGGCCAGTGGGTGCGCGGCCTGCAGACGGGCTATCTCTATCACTACGCGTTGGTCATGCTGCTGGGCATCTTCGCCCTCATGACTTACTTCGTGTGGCTCAACAAGTAGTAGGGGAAGAACAAAAATGGGTTGGTTGAGTCTTTCAATCTGGGTGCCAATCATCTGTGGCGCTTTGCTGCTGCTGCTGAGCCGCGAGGATCAGGCCAAGGCCGTGCGCTGGCTGGCACTGGCAGCCTCGCTCGCAGGCCTGGTCGTGACCTTGCCGCTGATCGCGGGCTTCGACACCTCGACTGCGCAGATGCAGTTCGTGGAGAAGGCGCTCTGGATCGAGCGCTTCAGCATTCACTACCATCTGGGCCTGGACGGCCTCTCGTTCTGGTTCGTGCCGCTGACGGCCTTCATCACCGTCATCGTGGTCATCGCCTCCTGGGAGTCGATCACCGAGCGCGTCAACCAGTACATGGGGGCGTTCCTGATCCTGTCGGGCCTGATGGTGGGCGTGTTCAGCGCCCTGGACGGCCTGCTGTTCTACGTGTTCTTCGAGGCCACGCTGATCCCCATGTACCTGATCATTGGTATCTGGGGAGGTCCTAACCGCATCTATGCGGCCTTCAAGTTCTTTCTGTACACGCTGCTGGGCTCGCTTCTGACCCTGGTGGCTGTGATCTACCTCTACAACCAGTCGGGCGGCAGTTTCGACATCCTGACCTGGCATCAGCTGCCGCTGAGCGCGAAAGAGCAGACCCTGATCTTCTTTGCGTTCTTCGCCGCCTTCGCGGTCAAGGTGCCCATGTTCCCGGTGCATACCTGGTTGCCCGACGTGCACGTGGAAGCGCCTACCGGCGGCTCGGCCGTGCTGGCTGCCATCATGCTCAAGCTCGGGGCCTACGGTTTCCTGCGCTTTTCGCTGCCCATCGCTCCCGATGCAGCCCATGAGTGGTCCTGGCTCATGATCACGCTGTCTCTGATCGCCGTGATCTATGTGGGCGTGGTGGCTCTGGTGCAGACGGACATGAAGAAGCTGGTGGCTTATTCGTCGGTGGCGCACATGGGCTTTGTGACCCTGGGCTTTTTCATGTTCAATGAAATGGGCATGGCTGGCGGCCTGGTGCAGATGATTGCCCACGGCTTCGTCTCCGGCGCCATGTTCCTGGGCATTGGCGTGCTCTACGACCGCGTGCATTCGCGTGACATCGCGGCCTACGGCGGGGTGGTCAACACCATGCCCAAGTTCGCGGCCTTTGCCCTGCTGTTCTCCATGGCCAACTGCGGCCTGCCTGCGACGGCCGGTTTTGTCGGCGAGTGGATGGTCATCCTGGGCGCCGTGGAATACAACTTCTGGGTGGGTGTGGGTGCTGCCACGGCCCTGATCTTCGGTGCTTCCTACACCTTGTGGATGTACAAGCGCGTGTATCTGGGCCCGGTCACCAACGACAACGTACGTGGCCTCCAGGACCTGAGCTGCCGTGAGTTCCTGGTGATGGGCGTGCTGGCCGTGGCCGTGCTGTACATGGGTGTCTATCCCAAGCCCTTCACCGATGTGATGAATGTGTCGGTGGCCGAACTGCTCAAGCATGTGGCTACGACCAAGCTGCAGTGACCAGACTGAAACGAGAGATTCGAGATGATTGACAACTCCAGCTGGCTGGCGGTCTACCCGGAGATTTTGCTCCTGGTCATGGCCTGCGTGATCGCCCTGGTGGACCTGGGCGTGACCAGCACGCGCCGTACGGCCACCTATGTTCTGACGATGCTCACCCTGGCCGTGGTGGCCGTGCTGCAAGGCATGTATGCGGCCAGCGGCAATACCTTCTATGGCTGGGGCAACATGGTGGTCTCCGACTCCATGGGCAACTGGCTCAAGTGCTTTGCGACCGTGGCCATGATGGTGACCCTGGTCTATGGCCGGCCCTATGCGGCCACGCGCGACATGCTGCGCGGCGGCGAGCTGTTCACGCTGTCGCTGCTCTCGCTCCTGGGCATGTTCATCATGATCTCGGGCAACAACTTCCTGGTCATCTATCTGGGCCTGGAGCTGCTCACGCTGTCCAGCTACGCGCTGGTGGCACTGCGCCGCGATCACGAAGCCTCGGTCGAGGCCGCGATGAAGTATTTTGTGCTCGGCGCCATGGCCAGCGGCTTCCTGCTCTACGGCATGTCCATGCTGTATGGCGCCACCGGCTCGCTGGACATCGGCCAGGTGTTCAAGGCCATTGATTCGGCGCATGGTGGTCAGCTGCGGGTACAGCCCCTGATCTTCGGCCTAGTGTTCATCGTGGCCGGCCTGGCCTTCAAGCTGGGTGTCGTGCCTTTCCACATGTGGGTGCCCGACGTCTACCAGGGCGCTCCCACGGCCATCACGGCCCTGATCGGTGGCGCGCCCAAGCTCGCGGCCTTTGCCATCGTGATCCGCCTGCTGGTCGATGGTCTGCTGCCCCTGGCCGTGGACTGGCAGCAAATGCTGGCCGTGCTCGCCGTGGGCTCGCTGCTGATCGGCAACCTGGCCGGTCTGCAACAGACCAACATCAAGCGCATGCTTGCCTATTCGACGATCTCGCAGATGGGCTTTGTGCTGCTGGGTCTGATGTCGGGCGTGATCGACAACAAGGCCGTCTCCCCCACGGTGGAGAACGCCTACAGCGCAGCCATGTTCTACGTGATCACCTATGTGCTCACGGCCCTGGCGGCCTTCGGCGTGATCCAGTTGCTGGCCCGTGAAGGCTTCGAGAGCGAGGAGATCACGGACTTCGCGGGCCTGAACCAGCGCAGCCCCCTGTATGCGGGCGTGATGGCGATCTGCCTGTTCTCCATGGCCGGCATTCCTCCGCTGGTGGGCTTTTATGCCAAGCTGTCGGTACTGCAGGCCCTGCTGGTTTCGGGCCAGAGCGTGCACATCGGACTGGCGGTGTTCGCGGTCATCATGTCGCTGATCGGCGCCTTCTACTATCTGCGCGTGGTCAAGGTCATGTATTTTGACAAGCCGATCACGGCCACCAGCGTTTCCGCTTCCATGGACGTGCGCGTGGTGCTGACCCTCAACGGCGCCCTGGTTCTGGGCCTGGGCATTCTGCCCGGCGGCCTGATGGCCCTGTGCACGGATGCCATGGTTCGCGCCCTGGCCTCCTGACGGCATTCGCGAATTAACCGGGGAAAGGGTGCTTGCACCCATCCCTGGCACAATGCGAGACCCATGTCCCAAACTGCTTCCATCTGGCTTGTGATTCTGGCTGCCCTTGTGGCAGCCAATTGGCCTTTTATGAGCCAGCGCTATCTGCTGCTGGGGCCGAAGATTGCCGGGCGCAAATCCCTGGGCCTGCGGCTGTTGGAGATGCTGCTGCTGTATCTTGCCGTCGGCAGTCTGGCTTTGCTGCTCGAGCGCCGCATGGGCCAGATTGCTCCCCAGGGCTGGGAGTTCTATGCGGTAACGGCCTGTTTGTTCCTGACCCTGGCCTTTCCGGGGTTTGTTGGCCGTTATCTTGTGCAGCGCCGTGCCTGAGATCTGCGGGCGCTTGCAAATCTGACGGCAAAGGGGGCCTGACATGAAAGTGCTAGACCTTCACTGCCTGCAGCAACATGTGTTCGAGGGCTGGTTTGCTTCGGAAGACGACTTCCAGAGCCAGCTGTCGCGTTCTCTGGTGCAATGTCCGGTCTGCGGCGACACCAGCATCACCAAGCGTCTGAGTGCGCCGCGCCTGAACCTCGGCGCCAGGCCCGAGCCTGGTCCGGCTCCGCAGGCGTCAGCCTCGGCCCCGGCCGGCCAGGGGCCAGCCAAGGCCGAGATCGAGGCTTTGCCCGCCCAGTCCCGCGAACGTCTGCAGGCCCTGCAGGCATCGTGGCTGCGCTGGTCGCGCGAGGTGGCCAGGCAGAGTGAAGATGTGGGCGAGCGCTTTGCCGAGGAAGCCCGCCGCATGCATTATGGCGAGATCGATGAGCGCTCCATCCGAGGCCAGGCCACGGCCGAACAGGCCATGGAGCTGCTCGATGAAGGAATTGCGGTCATGCCCCTGGCCCTGCCGGAAAGCAGCTCCGAAACCCTGCAATAAGCGCAGCCCTCCAGTGCAGACCGCAAGCGCGCAGCGGCAGCACTTATGACAGGTTTGGGCGGCAGGGCTTTGTTTATGCAAAAACAGGAGCAGCTTGCGCTTGTCCCTGCTCAAATTTTCTATTAAATCTATTTGAAATCAATATATACCAAGCGCTAGCAGCTATGGTTTTGATTATTTCCAATATTTTTCGGCTGCAGATTCAAACATGTTCAGGCGCCATTTGCCCAATGCCCGATGCGGCTTGTCTGGTAATCGTGCGCTGAATCGCAGCTGGGTATTCCCCTTGGGTCGCTGTGGCTGATCCTGCCCGTCGAAAAAACCCGGGTCGCTTCTACATCTTCTGTCGTGCATGTGCCTGAATTTGAATTGGCATGCATGGCCGATTCCGGGGATGAATCCAGGACTTCTTGTCCACGCCAGCGCTGGTGCGAGCATTTGCTTGCGTTCATGGGTTTGCTGGCCGGGTTTTCGATGCTTGGGGATTTCTGCTTAGGCAGTGTTACATAGGCGTTTTCCCGCTGCAGTGCACAAACTCGAGGTGCCTACTATTGCTTACTGTTTTTGCTGCCAATACCTTTCTCCCAAAAGAATGAATGGCGTACAGGCATTTACGAAGCCGTAAAGGTACACATGAGCGACATCATTCTCGAAACCAGAAGCCTTACCAAAGAGTTCAAGGGATTTACGGCCGTCAGCCAGGTGGATTTATCGGTGCGCCGTGGTGCGATTCATGCATTGATCGGGCCGAATGGCGCGGGCAAGACCACCTGCTTCAATCTGCTGACCAAGTTTCTGGTGCCGACCTCGGGCAGCATCCGCTTCAACGGCACGGACATCACCCATGAAGAGCCCGCACAGATTGCGCGCCGTGGCGTGATCCGCTCGTTCCAGATCTCGGCGGTGTTTCCGCATTGCACCTTGCTGGAGAACGTGCGCATAGGCCTGCAGCGCAAGCTGGGCACGGCCTTTCATTTTTGGCGCAGCGAGAAAAGCCTGAGCCAGCTCGACGCCCGCGCCATGGAGCTGCTGGCCGAAGTGGGATTGCAGGACCTGGCCGACGAGGTCACGGTGAATCTGCCCTATGGCCGCAAGCGCGCGCTGGAGATCGCGACCACGCTGGCCATGGAGCCCGAGCTCATGCTGCTCGACGAGCCCACCCAGGGCATGGGCCACGAGGACGTGGACCGCGTGACCGAACTCATCAAGAAGGTCTCCGCAGGGCGCACCATTTTGATGGTGGAGCACAACATGAAGGTCATTGCCTCGATTGCCGACTGCATCACGGTGCTGCAGCGCGGAGCCGTGCTGGCTGAGGGGCCCTACGAGGAGGTCTCGCGCAACCGCCAGGTGATGGAGGCCTATATGGGCACGGCGGATGGCCAACTCCAGGGGGCGCATTGATGGCACTCCCCCTGAGCCGCTGCGCGTCTTCCCCCCAGGGGGACGGCATCCTCGCTGCGGGGCGGCCCTTGCTCGATGCCTCTGACTTGGAGCGTGCCTGTGGTGTACGCCGTGCCCAGGAACAAAACCCGGCTGTAGATGGTTGGGCGGTGCAGTGAAGGGACAAAGAGTGAATAGCAAGACGAATACGCCGGCGCTGGAGATCAAGCAGTTGAAGGCCTGGTATGGCGAATCCCATGTGCTGCACGGCATGGACCTGATCGTTCAGCCCGGCGAGGTGGTCACGCTGCTGGGCCGCAACGGCGCGGGCCGCACCTCTACGCTGCGCGCCATCATGGGGTTGACGGGCGCACGCAAGGGCTCGATCCGGATCAATGGCGTAGAGGCGATCGGTCTGCCAACGCACCGCATCGCCCATCTGGGCGTGGGCTATTGTCCCGAGGAGCGCGGCATCTTCTCCAGCCTGTCCTGCGAGGAAAACCTCATGCTGCCGCCGCCGCTCAAGACCGGCATGAGCGGCATGAGCGTGGAGGAGATCTACGCCATGTTCCCCAACCTGGCCGAGCGACGCCACAGCCAGGGCACGCGCCTGTCGGGCGGCGAGCAGCAGATGCTGGCCGTGGCGCGGATTCTGCGCACGGGTGCACGCCTGCTGCTGCTCGACGAAATTTCCGAAGGCCTGGCGCCGGTCATCGTCCAGGCCCTGGCGCGCATGATCACCATGCTGCGCGAAAAGGGCTACACCGTGGTCATGGTGGAGCAGAACTTTCGCTTTGCGGCGCCGCTGGCCGACCGTTTCTATGTGGTCGAACACGGCAGCGTGGTCGAGCGCTTTGCCGCAGCCGAGCTGCAGGAAAAAATGCCCGTGCTCAATGAACTGCTGGGCGTCTGAGGGCTGGGAATCCATCCATCTGGCAGGCATCTGGGGCGCGCCTGCCGGGACCATGCAACGGCCCTGCGAGACAAGCCGAATCAAACCAAGGAGAGAGAGCAATGAAAGCCAAACTGAGCGTCGTATCGTGCATGCTTGCCGCCGCCGGCCTTGCCAGTCCTCTGGCACAGGCCCAGGACAAGGTGAAGATCGGCTTTGTGACCGACATGTCCAGCCTCTATGCGGACGTGGAAGGCAAGAATGCCGTCATCGCCATGCAGATGGCGATCGACGACTTTGGCGGCAAGGCGCTGGGCCAGCCGATCGAACTGCTCAGTGCCGACCACCAGAACAAGGCGGATATCGCGGCCTCCAAGATGCGCGAATGGATAGACACGCAAAACATCTCCCTGGTATTCAGCGGCACGAACTCGGGCACGGCCCTGGCCGTGGCCAAGGTGGCCGATGAGAAAAAGCGCGTGCACATCAACAGCGGAGCAGGCTCCTCGGCCCTGACCAACGAGCAGTGCTCGCCCTATACCGTGCACTACGCCTACGACACCGTGGCCCTGGCCAAGGGCACGGGCTCGGCGGTGGTCGATCGCGGCGGCAAGAACTGGTTCTTCCTCACGGCCGACTATGCGTTCGGCCATGCGCTGGAGGCCGACACCTCGGCCGTGGTCAAGGCCAAGGGCGGCAAGGTGGTGAGCGGGGTCAAGCACCCGCTCAACGCCTCGGACTTCTCTTCCTTTTTGCTGCAGGCCCAAAGCTCCAAGGCCCAGATCCTGGGTATGGCCAATGCGGGCGGCGACACCATCAATGCCATCAAGGCCGCCAAGGAGTTCGGCATCAACAAGAGCATGAAGACCGTGGGCCTGCTGGTCTTCATCACCGATGTGCACAGCCTGGGACTCAAGAACACCGAAGGCATGCTGTTCACCACCAGCTGGTACTGGGACCAGAACGATGCCACGCGCAAGTTTGCCGAGCGCTTCTTTGCCAAGACCAAGCGCATGCCCACCGACGTGCAGGCCGCCGACTACTCGGCGGTGATGAACTATCTGAAGGCCGTGGAGGCCGTCAAGACCACGGATGCCGACAAGGTCATGGCCCAGCTCAAGAGCCAGCCCATCAACGACTTCTACGGCAAGGGCGTGATCCGCCCCGACGGCACCTTCGCCCATGACATGTACCTGGTCGAGGTCAAGAAGCCCGCAGAGTCCAAGAGGCCCTGGGACTATCTGAAGGTGCTGACCACCTTGCCGGCCGACCAGGTCTGGACCACCAAGGCCGAGACCAAGTGCGCGCTCTGGAAATAAGCCGCTCAAGCCCTGCAGCCGCAGCCTTGCAAGAGGCCGGCTGCGAGCAAGAGCCGCACGCCTGAAGCTCCCTCTTTCACCCATTGCGTGTCGCCCATGGAAATTTTCGGTGTTTCATTGCCAGGCCTGATGAGCCAGCTTTTGCTGGGCCTGGTCAACGGCTCGTTCTATGCGATCTTGAGTCTGGGCCTGGCCGTGATCTTCGGCCTGCTCAACGTGATCAACTTTGCCCATGGCGCCTTGTTCATGCTCGGTGCCATGATCACCTGGATGGCCATGAACTACTTCGAGGTCAACTACTGGGTGATGCTGCTGGTCTCGCCGCTGATCGTGGGGGCTCTGGGCGTGCTCATAGAGCGGCTGCTGCTGCAGTGGCTCTACAAGCTCGACCATCTCTATGGCTTGCTGCTGACCCTGGGACTGTCGCTGCTCATCGAAGGGGTGTTCCGCTCGCTTTACGGCGTCTCGGGCCTGGGCTATGACACGCCCGAGCTGCTCGAGGGTGCAACCGATCTGGGCTTCATGATCCTGCCCAACTACCGCGCCTGGGTGGTCGTGGCCTCCATCGTGGTCTGCCTGGCGACCTGGTTCATGATCGAGAAGACCCGCATCGGTGCCTATCTGCGCGCGGGCACGGAAAACCCGCGCCTGGTCGAGGCCTTCGGCGTCAATGTGCCCGTGATGATCACGCTGACCTATGCCTTCGGCGCCGGCCTGGCCGCATTTGCAGGCGTGCTCGCGGCGCCGGTCTACCAGGTGACTCCGCTCATGGGGCAAAACCTCATCATCGTGGTCTTTGCGGTGGTCGTGATCGGGGGCATGGGCTCCATCATGGGCTCCATCCTCACGGGTCTGGGTCTGGGGGTGATCGAGGGCCTGACCAAGGTCTTCTGGCCCGAGGCCTCTTCCACCGTGGTGTTCTTCATCATGGTCATCGTTCTTCTCATTCGCCCCGCCGGACTCTTCGGCAAAGAGAAATAGCAAGGGGCCGATCACATGAAATCCAAGAATCTGGTTCGGCGTATGGCGCCCTGGGGTTATGGCCTGCTGCTTTGCGGTCTGGTGGCTGCACCGCTGCTCGGGGCCTATCCGGTCTTCGTGATGAAGCTCATGTGCTTTGCACTCTTCGCCTGTGCCTTCAATCTGCTGCTCGGCTATACGGGCCTGCTGTCCTTCGGCCATGCGGCCTTTCTCGGTGGCGCGGCCTATGTCACGGGCCATGCGATCAAGAGCTGGGGCATGACCCCGGAGCTGGGCCTGCTCGTCGGCACGGCCAGCGGCGCCTTTCTGGGGCTGATCTTCGGCTGGCTGGCCATACGCCGCCAGGGCATTTATTTCTCCATGATCACGCTGGCGCTGGCGCAGATGCTGTTCTTCGTCTGCCTGCAGGCTCCGTTCACGGGCGGAGAAGATGGCTTGCAGGGCGTGCCGCGCGGCAAGCTGTTCGGCCTGTTCGATCTGTCCAGCGACATCCACATGTACTACCTGACCCTGGTCGTCGTCGTGGCTGCATTCGCGCTCATCGTGCGCACCATTCATTCGCCCTTCGGCCAGGTGCTCAAGGCCATCAAGGAAAACGAGCCGCGCGCCATCTCCCTGGGCTATGACGTGGCGCGCTTCAAGCTGCTGGTGTTCGTGATCTCGGCGGCGCTTGCAGGCCTTGCAGGCTCGCTCAAGACCGTGGTTCTGGGCTTCGCGACCTTGTCCGATGTGCACTGGACGGCTTCGGGCCAGGTGATTCTCATGACCCTGGTCGGCGGCATGGGCACGCTGTCCGGACCCATACTGGGATCGGCCGTGGTCGTGATGCTGGAAAACAAGATAGGCGAATTCGGCCACTTCCTGGTCGGGCTCACGGGCGTGGAGTGGTTCTCCTCGCTGGGCGAGTCCGTGACCATCGTCACCGGGCTGATCTTCGTGGTCGTGGTTCTTGCCTTTCGCCGGGGCATCATGGGCGAGCTGATCACCTGGCTGGGAAAGAGAAGATAGACCCGGCATCCTCGCTGGGGGCCGGTTCGGCGTGATGAAAACGGCCCGCGTATCAGACGCCGGCCGTTTCTGTCCTAGCCGATCTCGGGGCGGGGCATGATGACCATCCAGCTCACGCCGAACCGGTCGGTCACAAGGCCGAAGCATGTGGCAAAAAATGTCGGACCCAGGGGCATCCGGATTTCGCCGCCTGCGGCCAGGGCATCGAAAATGCGCTCTGCCTCGGCATCGCTGCTGGCACTAATGCTCAGCGAAATTCCCTTGAACTCCGGCCGTCCTGCGGCCATGCCGTCGCTGGCCATGATCTGTGTCTCGCCAATCTGCAGGTTGGCGTGCATGATTTTTTCGGGATCCGGTGCAGGGCCGCAGCCACCGGCCTCGGGCTCAGGGTCGGCGGGCGCATCCTTGAAGCGCAGGCAGGCCGTGACCTGCGCACCCAGCGCGGCGCCATAAAACTGCAAGGCCTCTTCACAGCGGCCGTCAAAAAACAAATAAGGCTGAATCTGCATGCTGCTCCTTGGTTGCGTCTGCGCATGATGGCTTTGCATTTTGTTATGTCTGCGCTCAGTACGCCTGTGATGAAAACAGCAATGGATGTTTTTTGTGAACGAAGTTTCCGGGGTTTACGACGCTGGCCGGTTTGGGTGGACCATTCACCCGAGGTCCCATCAGACGTATTCGAAGTAACTGTCAGAGACAGGGGGCGCTTGCCTTATGTGTGTGGTCGCTTCCTCGCGCAAATCCTTGCAAGAACAAAGCCGGCCGCCTGCCTGGGGAGCTCATGAGGCCTTGTTCATGGTCGATATCCAGAGGATATTGTCCGAAGATGGTGCCTGGTGCGAAGGCATGCACCTATCTGGGCAGCAAGGGCCTGATCTCCGGTTGACTCGTAAAAGAGCATGCCTTCCTCGGGCCTGCCTGCCCCGGCATCGAAGGCTCGCTCACCGGAGCCTTGAGTGCCGGCAGGGCTAGGACTTTGGGCATTGAAGCAAAGATCTTTTGCCAGCAGGGCGCAACAGCCCAGGGCGCTGGACTGGACTCCAGATCCAGGCTCCACGACCGATACCAACGGGAGGAAAGCCATGGCAGAACGTATGACCCGACTGTTGAAAGCATTTCAAGCCTGTGTCATGAAGATCCGCAGGGCTTTGACCGGTGAGCTGGAACTGCGCAAATGGGTGCTGCCTTACGGCTCCAGCGGCAGCATGCGGCCCATGGACTTGCGCATGCATGCGCGGATGTCGTTTCACGACGTGGCCAGCGAAGACAGCCACCCAAAGGCATCACGCCTGCACACCTGGCTGTATGGCGAGACCGATTTTTCCCCGGACGAGGAAGTCCACGCCTTTCAGCACCGTTTTTTTGTTTCACGATGACTCTAGCTCGGCATTTCGCTGGACTACGCCAAGGCTCGATACAGCAGGTTTATCAATCACTTAGGCGGGTTCAACATATGCCGGTGCTTTCCGAAACTTGACCCGGCTTTCCCTCGCGTGGCTCCCATGCGGCTCTTGGAAACCGGGCTTTCCGAGGAGTCATCATGGCGAAGATCAAGCTCACCAAGTCCGCAGTCGATGCGGCGCAACCTCAAGACAAGGCCATCGAACTGCGGGATACCGTGGTGCCCGGCTTCCTGTGCAAGATCACCCCGGCAGGTCGCAAGGTGTTCATGCTCCAGTACCGCACGAATGCCGGCGAGCGCCGTAAGCCCGCCCTGGGCCAGTACGGGGAACTGACGGTCGATCAGGCACGCACGATGGCGCAGGAGTGGCTGGCCGAGGTGCGCAAGGGTGGCGACCCCAGTGCGGCCAAGAATGCCGCCCGCAAGGCACCGACCATGAAGGAGTTTTGCCACACCTTCATGGAGGACTACTCAAAGCAGCGCAACAAGCCCAGCACGCAGCGCGGCTATCAGGGCGTGATTGACCGCTGCATCATCCCGATCATGGGCCGGATGAAGGTGCAGGACGTGAAGCGCCCAGACGTGGCCGCGCTGATGAAGAAGCTGGCCTACAAGCAGGCCGAGGCCAACCGTACCTTTGGCGTGCTGCGCAAGATGTTCAACCTGGCCGAAGTGTGGGGGCTGCGCCCCGACGGCACGAACCCGTGCCGCCACGTTCCGATGTACCCGCCCGGTAAGGAAACCCGGCTCATCGTGGACGATGAACTGGTGCGGATCTTCCGCCACCTGGAGCACCTGGAGGCGGAAGGACTGGAGAACTACGTCATCCCGCTGGCGATCCGCCTGCAGTTCGAGTTCGCCGCCCGCCGCTCCGAAATCTGCCCGCTGGAGTGGGATTGGATTGATCTGGAGAAGCGCCGCGTCGTCTGGCCTGACAGCAAGACCGGCGGCATCTCCAAGCCCATGAGCGAGGAAGCCTATCGGCTGCTGTCCACAGCGCCGCGCCGGGAAGGCTGCCCCTACGTCCTACCTTCGCCCAACGATCCGACTCGGCACATGACCCACGGTGAACACTACGGCGGCTGGACGCGCGTGCTCAAGGCCGCTGGTGTGCCGCACGTTGGCACGCACGGCATTCGCCACCGGGCGACCACTGATATTGCCAACTCGGGCGTGCCAACCAAGGTGGGCATGAAGCTCACAGGTCACAAGACCGTGGCGATGTTTATGCACTATGTTCATACCGAGGACAAGCCTGTACGGGATGCCGCCGAACTGGTAGCGAGTCGGCGGCTGGCGATTACGGGCGCATCGTGCCCTGCGGAAGCTACGGTATGAGCGGCGGCCGGTACCCCAGCCTTGCCTGTCCCGATTGTCGTGTCGCTGTCACAACAATCGAGCGTACCGTTCCTCTCGTGGTGGTACGGCAAGGGATTGAAAGATATGCCCGTTACGGGTATAGTTTGGAGGTCGATGTGAAGAGCATCCTCAAGCGCAAGGACTTTGCACGGTGGCAGGCGGGCGAGAAGCTGCCCGATGCTGCATTGTGCAAGGCGGTTCAGGAGATGGAAAGCGGTCTGATTGATGCGGACTTGGGCGGCTTCCTCTACAAGAAGCGGGTGGCCCGTCCCGGTGGTGGGAAGAGCGGCGGCTACCGCACGCTGCTGTCGGCCAGGATTGGCAGCCGCTATGTGTTCCTACATGGGTTCCCCAAGAGCGACAAGGCGAACGTCACGCAGGATGAGAAGAAGGCGCTGCAATTCGCCGGCAAGGTGTTTCTGGAACTGACTGCGGAAGCCCTGTCGAAAGCATTGCAGGTTGGCGTGTTAATGGAGGTGCATTGTGAGCAAGATCATTGAATCGCTGCGCGGCGACCTGGCGGCGCTCCACGAGGCAGGAGCCATCGGCAAGGTGACGATGCGCGAGTTTGACGCGATTTGCCCGCCGCCGGTGCGGGAGTTCGACGCGGCCGACATTAAGCGCCTGCGCGAAGGCTTGAAGTTCAGTCAGCCGGTGTTCGCGCTGCACCTGCATACCACGGCATCGACCGTGCGCAAGTGGGAGCAAGGCGAGACTCGCCCGGCCGGCCCGGCGCTCAAGCTGCTCAACTTAATTGCAGACAAGGGCTTGCAGGCCATCATCTGATGGCTAGTCAATTTTGAGGTGGGTTGGCTACAAGTTAACTTGATCGAGCAGCAATGGCGTCGGCAGGGGAAGCAAGACGGCCAAGAGCAAATTTTCAAATATATTCAGGCTGTCTTAAGCCATAAAGTTACCAGGTCGGATTTATGAATTCTGAAAGTATCGTACAAAAAATATGGGACCTTTGTCATGTCCTTCGAGGTGATGGTGTTAGCTACCACGAATACATTTCGGAACTGACTTATCTTCTTTTTCTTAAAATTGCAGAGGAAAATAAGACGGAGAATCTCATTCCAGATGGGAGACGATGGAGCGATCTTGTCGCTTATAAGGGTGATAATCTTCTAGATTTTTATCGGGAAATGCTTACATACCTAGGCGCGCATGCTTCAAGCGAAGCAGTGCGCAAAATTTATGCCTTCCCGACAACCGTATTCTCGCATTCAGAAAACCTCAAGGCGGTTATTGATGGAATCGCAAAGCTTGACTGGCATTCAATAACATTTGATGGCATGGGGGGTATTTACGAAGGGCTGCTTGCGAAGAACTCTCAGGATGCACGATCCGGTGCGGGTCAGTATTTTACGCCGCGCCCCCTGGTGGATTGTATGATTAAGCTACTCCAGCCACGATTGGGGGAAGTGATACAGGATCCGGCCACCGGCACCGGAGGTTTCTTGATCTCAGCAGATCACTATGTGCGTTCTCAAGTGAGTGAGAAGAAGTACAAGAGTAATCCTCCACGATATGAGGGTGTGGAAATTGAGAAAGGGACGTATCGCATCTGCCTCATGAATGCGTTCCTCCATCGACTTGAGTCTCATCTGATTCTTGGTGATGCACTAACAAAAGATGCAGAAGATCTTTCCCCCGCAGACGTCATTCTTGCAAATCCGCCTTTTGGATCAAAGGCTGGGAGCGCTAGAAAGCAACGAGATGATATCGCTTACGCCACGACCAACAAGCAGCTCGCTTTTCTCCAGCATATATATTTAGGGCTTAAGCCAGGTGGTCGCGCAGCAGTTGTACTCCCTGATAACGCTTTATTCGAAGACGGAGTGGGAAGAAAAATTCGACAAGATCTGATGAATCGTTGCGATCTTCATACGATTTTGAGATTGCCATCCGGGATATTCTATAGTCCAGGCGTGAAGACGAATGTTCTTTTCTTTACCCGTGGCCGAAAGAATACTGGGAATACTCGGGCCGTATGGATTTACGATATGCGCCATGACGCCCCAAGATATGGAAAGAAAAGACCCCTGCAGGCTGCGGACTTCTCCCCATTCGAGGCCGTATATGGCGTTGATCTTGAGGCAATGAAATTACGTAAAGATCAAGGTAAAGGGGGGCGCTGGCGCTGCTTTAGTCGAGAAGAAATTGCCGAGAAATTCGATAATTTGAATATCTCATGGCTTTCTGAAACGGAGGCAGATCCTGAAGATGGACTTACAGAACCAGATGACATTTCTGCGGCAATTCTACTTCATCTACGCGCCGCGCTGAGCGAGATAGAGGCGGTTGCCGACGAGTTGGCTGAGAGCTCGGAGACTGACAAATGATCGCCGCGAACTTGGTTTCGGCAGTGACTCAGGGAATTGCCTATTTAGACGGCCGCGGGCTGGAGGTGAATGCAGTTTTCGAGGAGGCCACATATGAGTAAGCTTCCTCAGGGATGGGTGAGCGTTAATATTGCAGATGTGGCGGAAGTTAACCCACGCAAATCAGTCGATCTTTCGCCAGATGAGTTCGTAACATTTGTTCCTATGGCGGCTGTTAGCGAAATAACTGGGACGATCGCCACTCCGATGGGGCGCCCCCTTAGACAAGTTAATAAGGGGTTCACTCAGTTTGTCGAAAATGATGTGATCTTCGCGAAGATTACGCCTTCCATGGAGAATGGAAAGGCTGCCGTTGCTGCCAATCTTACTAATGGGATAGGTTTCGGCTCTACGGAATTTCACGTCTTTCGAAGCAAAGGGGCGGTTCTTCCGAAATTTCTTTGGTATTTCATCCGCCAACAGAGCTTTCGGGATAACGCGCGAAAAGTAATGTCTGGCGCAGTTGGTCAGCAAAGAGTTCCGGCAGATTATTTAAGGAGCCACCCCTTATTGCTGCCCCCTCTCCAAGAACAAGAGCGTATCGTCGCTAAGATAGATAATTTGATTTCCCGTAGTGCGCGTGCTCGTAGCGAATTAAAGAAGATTCCTTCTCTACTAGCGGCATATAAGTCCGCAGTGCTTGAATTAGCTTTCTCGGGAAAATTGACAGCCGATCTTCGCGGCAGTAATTCTGATGCTACTTCTGGTCTTCCCGAAGGGTGGACGATACAAAGATTGGGCGATATCAGTGAAATTCAAAGCGGAATCCAAGTTGGGAAACGTAGAAGCGGACAGGAAGAACTAGTTGAGGTGTCGTATCTTCGTGTGGCCAATGTTCAAAGGGGATGGTTGAATCTTGACGAGATCAAGACGATTTTCGTCACCCCGGAAGAGAAAGCCCGTCTTTTATTAGCACAGGGTGACGTGCTCATGAACGAAGGGGGCGATCGTGATAAGTTGGGGCGGGGGTGGGTCTGGAATGGTGAAGTTGACGAATGTATTCACCAAAATCACGTTTTCCGTATCCGTATGAAACCGGCGACCTTGCCGCCAGAATTTGTCTCTCATTTTTCTAACGAGCGTGGTCAACAATATTTTTTTGATGAAGGTACTCAGACGACAAATTTAGCTTCGATCAGTAAAAGAAAGGTGGCGGCTCTGCCACTGCCGGTTCCTCCTTTTGAGGAAGCGGTAGAGATTGTTCGTCGGATAGAACGCACTTTTATGTGGTTAGATCGGGTCGCTGCCAGTCACGGTGGTGCTTCTCAGTTGCTGGAAAAGCTCGACACTGCACTCCTCTCCAAAGCTTTTGAAGGACAACTGATTCCTCAAAACGCAGGTGACGAACCAGCGTCGGCTTTGCTAGAGCGTGTCAAAGCAGAATTTGTGGCACAACCCAGAAAAATTCAAAGTCGAAAGCAGATCTACCAGGGGCAGACACGGGAGAAACTCATGGCGATAGAAAGAACACTTGAGCAGGTTTTAACAGAGGCGAAGAATTGGCTTTCTGCGCAAGACGTATTTCAGCGCTGTGGAATCGGCGACGGAGCGTCTACCGAAGAGATTGAGCGATTGTATTCGGAATTGCGAGATTTGGATTTGGCCGGAAAGCTGGAGACGGAGGCCGTCAATGACGATCAGGGACGTAAAATTTACGACCGCATCCGTTTGAAGGCGGTGTAAGTATGCGCCTAGATAGGATCACCATAGGTAGCCCGAAAAGCAGCCCTACGCATCAATTCAAAAATCTAAAAAATGTCTCAATCGACTTTGATCAGCAGCATTGGATTACGGTCGTAATTGGATGGAATGGCACGGGAAAGTCAAATGTACTTGAGGCGCTTGCTACCATCTTCCGGGACTTCATTCAAGGGGCGCGAAAACCTGCATTTGCATTCAATCTTGAATACAGGATTTCTTCTGGTTCGACTGCGTTGCACGTCAATATTGATGCTGACCCGGATCGGCCGCGTGATTTACTTATTATTCATGTCGCAACAGACGCAGAGGCTAAAAGCGATGAGTTATTCGACGCCTCTCTCGAGATAAGTTCGAAAACCTCCGCCCTACGAGGAAAAAGAATTCCGCTGAAGAGTTTCTTCGATCCTAAATTCGGGTATTTGCCGCGATATGTATTTGCCTATTATTCAGGTGAAAGTGACCGGCTCTATCAAGTATTCCGTCCATACTTGGAGGATTTTGATAAAAAATTAAGGCGGGGGGAGGATCCTGGATTAAAAAGACTGTTTTATGCCATGCCAGTACATAGCCAGTTTGTCCTGCTGGCATTCCTTATTCAGCAGTCCGATGATGTAAGGAATTTTTTGGCCGAACACTTGGGTATTGATCCAGATGAAGGGATCGAGTCGGTTTTATTTGTACTGCGAGAGCCCCCTTGGACATCTAAAGAAGGAGACCCTCGCTTTTGGCGTGCTAAGGGAGTCGTCGCCTCTTTTCTGGACCGCCTCTACAATATTGCATTGGCCCCAGTCGAGCTCAGCCGTCGTGAGCGCGTTTCCCTTTGGAGCGACAAGGTACTTCAATTCAAATATTTATACGTTAAAGACATCGCCTCGCTCCGCAAACTGGTGGGTGAGCAGCGTCCGGCTGAATTTTTTCGTGACATGGAAAGCACCCACGTTTCCCAGCTAATTGATGAAGTACGCATTCGGGTGCGCCTCCAAAAGAATGACGGGACAGTTACCTTTCGTGAACTTAGCGAAGGCGAACAACAGCTATTGACGGTTTTAGGCCTGCTTAGATTTACGGCTGAAAGTGAAAGTCTTTTCTTGCTGGATGAGCCCGATACGCACTTAAATCCACGTTGGGCCGTCGACTATTTCAACTATCTACGAACCTTTGCTGGTCAAAGTAATGATGATCGGGAAAATAGCCATATACTGTTAACCACTCATAATCCACTGGCAATTGCAGAGCTTGTGCGGGAGCAGGTTCAAATTCTGCAGTTATCAAAGGATGCAGAATCGACGCGCATTGTCGCCGTGCACCCGGAACTTGACCCGCGCGGCCTGGGCTACGCTGCAATTGTAACAAGCGATATGTTTGGTATCGCCTCAACGCTTGATCAGCCGACGCATTTGCTCCTAGAGCGGCAAAGGGCATACGCAGGTAAAGAGCACTTGACACCTGAAGAGCTCGCAGCCCTATCTGAAATTAACTCTAAATTGGAACGACTTGGGTTTCGATTTTTCCATCCCGATGAAGAGTATTCCCGCTACCTACGCTTGAGAAGCGCTGCACTGCGCGCTAAGTTTGAGTCGGACGATCCGGAGCAGTTAGCTAAGCGGTCAATAGCAATGGAGTCCGAAGAGCGGGAGGAGTTGGGGCAGCGACTCATTCGGGAACTACTTGCCGAGCAGCGCGATAAGCAGGAGCCCGATCAGTGAGGTACATTGACTCGACGCGATTGCGTTTGCCTGATGGTTGGCTGGAGCGTGCGGCTGCGGCAAAAATTGCAGTCGAGAATGGTGCGAATCCAGATGATTATGCCCGGATCTGGAGAGAGCTGAAAGACGGATTGGCGAATCTTTTTAATGACAAGTGCTGGTATTGCGAGGTTTCAGTTCCTCGCTCGGATAACGCCGTTGATCATTTTCGACCGAAAGGCCGCGTAAGAGACGCAGAGAATGAGCATAGAGGTTATCGCTGGCTCGCTTTTGAACAGTCGAATTTTCGGTATGCCTGCACGTTCTGCAATTCTCGCCGGAAAGATATCGAGGGTGACACTGCCGGTGGAAAGGCTGATAGGTTCCCACTGTTAGACGAGGCGCGCCGAGTTTATGAGCCAGGGGCTGTCACTGGCGAGCGACCAATTCTGGTCGATCCTTGCGAAGTCGGGGATTGGCGGCTTTTAGGATGCAGAAAAGAGAATGGGAAGCCTTGTGCCACGAGTGATATTCCCGAGCAACGCCAGCGTGCAGATATTTCGATAGAAATATACCATTTGCATCACGAGCCAACTTGCAAACTGCGGCATTCAGAAGCTGTAAAGCTTTTAGGGGATATTGAGGAGGCAAAGGCACTGTTCATTGCGACACAATCTGATGCTTTACAAGAGCCAGCGTTCAAAAGGGTGGCTGCGCGAATATTGAAATCTATTCATGTCGACAGTGCTTTCAGCGGCGAAATGCGGTTTCTGTTGAGCGGAGAGAGGGATATGGCTCACTCTTGGATCCAGACCTTGTTGGAAACTTGATGAAAGACTGGTTCCTGTGCCGGCTTGAGATCGCTATGGACGGAAAATAGCATGTGCCGCTTGAACAATACGTTTGTCTTCCCTGCAGCACTTAGACACTGGTGCCGTTCTGCTGGATTGTTTCCTGCGCATGGGCATGCAGCGATGACCGATTGAGGCTCGTGTCTGGATCTTCAGAATGTCTCCGACGATGGCTTTCTCGCGCCGGTCTCCGACAAGCGGCTGCAGATCCCAAACAGGCGTACCGCACACGCCGCTTAACGCACCTGGAACGAGATATGTTTGCCGTCGCCGATCGAAGACTGGCAGCCATGTGTGATCTTTCAACGCGGCGTGTTTTAGCCGTTGCAGGCGATGACAGCGCAGTGACCGTGCGGCGACCATTCAGCGCTTTTTCCTTCGGGCCGACGCGCTTTTTCTGCAGCGCTCGGTGCCGATGCCTTGCCCCCAACCGGGGCGCTGTGCTTGGCACTGCTCGATACCGTTGCCCGGCTGGGCAGACGCAGAAACCCTTGCGAACCAGTAGCATTTCATCCAGGGCATCTAGTCTATACGTCCAACGTTGATTGAATGGGCGCCCCCGGCCAAGAAACATGGCCGGTCGCGCTGTCGTGCTGCGCATCGAGCCGCCTACGGCGTCTCGCCCCCTTCGGGCTTCCATCGTTCCCTCGCTCCGCTCGGCTGACGCCTACGGCCCGGCTTCCAGCTTCGGGCCTGCGCGCTTCGCTTGCGTGCGGTTCGGCACACAGGGACGGCCGTTGCTATGTCCATCCGTCTCTCCTGACTCCATCACCTTGTCCGCGACTGTAGCCCGTGGCCGCGTGCCGTCAAGGCGCGCCAGGCCGTGTCCTCGGCTGCGCCTGCGGGCCGCACCAATCTGCCGCTTTTCTCCTTGACGGCCCACGTCCGTGGGCTCCTGACCGTCGCGGGCGATGAACTCAGGAAAGACGGTGGCAACAGGGCCAACCGGGTTCTTCGTGCCAACCGCACCGAACAGCCGAAAGGCTGGGCTCCGAATCTAGGAATCCGGTGTGCGGTTTGAACAGCAAACCCTTTTCGTCAGGAGAAAGACCATGTACGCATCCCCCCTTGCTTCGCGCTTTGCTTCCCGTTCCCCGGTACTGCGCAGCGACTCCCCGCTGTCCGATGACCAGATTCACCGCGTGGCCCCGTCCATCTTTGCGGAAGCGCCCCACGAAAGCCGTTCCCAGCGGTACGCCTATATCCCCACCGTCACAGTGCTGACCGAACTGCGCAAGGAGGGGTTCCAACCCTTCATGGTAACGCAGACCCGCACCCGCCACGAAGACCGGCGCGACTACACCAAGCACATGATCCGGCTGCGTCATGCCAGCCAGATCAACGCCCGAGGCGAAGCCAACGAAATCATCCTGCTGAACTCGCACGACGGCACCAGCAGCTACCAGATGCTGGCCGGCATGTTCCGTTTCGTTTGCAGCAATGGCCTTGTTTGCGGCGACACCGTGGCCGACGTGCGCGTGCCGCATAAGGGCGATGTGGCTGGGCAAGTGATCGAAGGTGCCTATCAGGTACTGCACGGTTTTGACCGTGCGCTGGAGTCCCGCGAATCCATGCAGGCCATCACGTTGGACGAAGGCGAGGCCGAAGTATTCGCCCGCGCCGCGCTGTCGCTCAAGTACGACGACCCGGACAAGCCCGCACCCATCACCGAATCGCAAATCCTGATGCCGCGCCGATTCGACGACCGCCGCCCGGACTTGTGGAGCGTGTTCAACCGCACCCAAGAGAACCTGACCAAAGGCGGTTTGCATGGGCGCAGCGCCAACGGACGCCGCCAGCAGACCCGCCCCGTGCAGGGCATTGATTCTGATATTCGCCTGAATCGCGCCCTGTGGCTGCTGGCCGATGGCCTGCGCCAACTGAAAGCCTGATTCCCCTGCGCGGCAGGGGCAGGCAGCAACCCTTGCCGCGTCATTCGCTGCTGCATTCCATCATCGCAAGGAGTTTTCACCATGAACGCCATCAACCACACCGAAGCCCAAGCCATCCACGCCACGGCCAGCGCCACGCCTGCCGTGCTGTTGGAAGCCGCCGACCCGAGCAAAAATCTGATTCTTGTGCCGCTGTCGCGCTGGTGACCGAAGGTCGCCCCATCGAGGACATAGCGGCGGATTTCGGGGTGGTGCAGCGCCGCCTGAAACTCGCCAATGTGTCGCCGCGACCGCGCAGAAGCCGTGAGCCTTGACCAGTTGATGGCCCTTGCCATCACCGACGACCACGCCGCGCAGGAGGTCGCGCAGCAAGCCCAAGGCGATGTAACCGCCGCAGGATCCCGCCTGCTTTAGTGGGGCGCAGTGCTCCAATCGTGGTATTAAGTGGATCGTGGGGCACTGGGAAAGTGTAATCTGTGCCTGGCAGCTTCTGCTTGTAATTATTATTAGACGCAGAGCTTAGTCAAGTTGAGCTTATATTAACGCCAAGGAATCTAAAGTGTTCTCCTACTCATTTGCGGTAAAACTAACTGATCGCAGTATTGACAAACAGTCTTCTATAGCATCATTCCAAAGTGATGGCGGAGACATTAAAGTCGAGAGAAAAGAGGATGACATCCTCTTGATCTCATCAGATGGATACTCTTGCGAGGAAGATGCGCTGAAGCAACTGGCCGCTATGCTTATGAAGGCCAAAATTACGTTGCTTAAACTCAGAATCCCCCATCAGGACTGGCTGTTATTCAACACCAGTCAACGGTTTGCTACGGAAGCTATTGGCAGTTTCTTTGAAGAACGTAAGATAGTTGCAGTCAGCTACAAGCCCCAAGTTTATGAAACAAGAAGATTTCAGCACTGGCCTGGCGCGACACCTGCTGGAGCCCCGTTCAACCTTGAGATTCTCAGTGATATTGCTCTTCCCGAAGATAAATTCAATTTCGGAACTGCTCGCACTCTAGAGGCATTGAATGTATTGGGGCTAGCTTTAGCTGATCCGCATGCGAAATCTAAACTGATTCTTGCGATGACCGCAGTTGAAATCCTTAGCGATAGAGAGTGTGTGGAAAAGGAGGTTGCGGATGCGCTTGATAATTTGAAGGAGAAAATAGCTGAAGTTAAAGCCACGTCTGAAATGAAAGATCGGCTCGCCAATTTATTGGAAGGCGCGAAGATAGAGACTATATCGAAGGCAGGAAAGCGCTTGGTTAGGAAGGTCCTCGGTGGGGCCAGAGCTAAAGAGTTTTATAAGCTTTATGATGTAAGATCTGAACTTGTGCATGGCAATTCTTCACGCCTGAGCATCGACCTTAATGGGCATGCTGAAATTGAGAAATATGCTGAAGAAGGCTTCAATCTTGCGCTAGACCTCATCTTGAATTTTCATGGGTCAGCAACATCCAATACGTCCTCATAGGCCACCGTAATCCAATGTCACCCCCAGCGGCAGAGGCGACGACAACGCCCCCGATTGAGGTCTATACCCGCCTCATTGAAGGCGAAGACAGCACGTATGCCTAACTTGATTACGCAGCACGCCATACCGCCGCCTAGGCGGTGGTGCACTCGATTGCAGTCTGTAAGATTACTTGCTTGATGTCATGAAAGCTCGACACTAAATTTTAGTTGCGAGAGCCAGTATCTAAAAATATTTGGCGTCAGTTGATAGCCCCTTAGGATAATATCCATTTTCCCGACGAACGATTCCGAATTTTCTTCTAGTTCTTTCGCACTCGGAGCCCCCTCGAACGTAATGCCAACATACGCATAACAATCTTCGGTAGTGTGGGCGATTAGTACAGGGCCGCCACTGAGGCCACTGAACCCCCAGCCGTGTTCGACTGCCAAGGTTGAGCAGAGCGTATAGGTAGGTTTCTCTGGCGAGGGAGCCGAGGACGCCAGTTCAACCGCTACACGCGGCATCGGCGCGGCCACCTTGTTGTCTGTCCGGTATTTATGGCCATTGGGAAATCCATAAGCAAGCCATACCGGCTGAGTGGTAGACCAGTCCGGTTCTACCCAGTTATCCAGGTTGATCGCTTCTGCATCTCGACCATCCCGAATTAAGGGCCAGATGCTGGTCAAGTCGGCAATTGCGATGTCAGGTCGTTCCAAATTCCGGCGCTCTAGATCAGAAAGTTCCTGCTGATTATTGATGTTGGTATTGGATGGAAAATCGCGGCAGCTGGTGAATGACCACCGGTATTGCCCCTGTGGCCCATGCTCATGGAACTGGTAAATATTTCGACCCGAATGAATTGAAGGGACGATTCGGTGTTTAGTTTTTAGGGCTTCGCTCAAAAATGCCGAAATGACATGGTGACAGGTCACGGCATATATGCGGGACTCAAACTGGATGAACGTCACCGTAGCATTGGTAGTGTTCTCGCTATGACCGCCTTGCAAGAACTGACCAGTAGCAAATAGAGGGGCACAAACAGCCTTGACTTGCTTATCGAGAGTGCTGTCTGTTGAGTCAATGTAGATCATTTATCTTCCGTTTTTCCTGCCTTGGAAAGTAGAGACGTTAGCTCTCGTTGCACATACGCCAAAAGCGAGGAAGCCTTGTGCTGGTCACCATCGGCATACGCCAACGTCAGCAGTGTGAGCGGATGAACCTCCATGACTTCGCACAGTTCAGCCAGCTTGGTCAAGGTCGGGCTTTTCAGATCGCGCTCCAGCGAACTCATGTAGGTGCGGCTGGATACTTCCGAGAACGCCTCTTGGCTCAGACCACGCGCTTTTCTGATCCGCCGCAGTGCATCGGGCAATGATGGCTTGAGCGCTGTCATTCTGAACTTTCCCCAAAATTCAGAATGACAACCTGTTGAGCCCTATAGGGCTACAATCTATAGTGTTCATTTTGCCTGTTTGTGCTTTTACGGAAATCCGCCTTGGCGGCTTTCTTCAAAAGCGGAGAACCTGATCCGTGTCTTTCCTGACTTCCGTGCACGTGCCTTCGTGCTTCTACGTCTCTGCGGATACGTGGGGTTACGCATTGGTGCTTTCGTGGGAAGGCGTGAAAGCGCCTCTGCTGCTCTCCAAGTCCGTGGAAGTACAACCATGACTCCGCTCATCACCGCCGACGAGCGCGCGCGCCTGCTGGATAACGGCCAAGCTCGCGCTGCCGGGCAGGACACCGACCCGCTGCCCGTGGTGCGCCTGTTCACGCCAGATGCGCATGCCACCTGGCTGCTGGCTTCGCTCGACCCAGCCGATGGCGATACTGCCCACGGCCTGATCGACTTGGGGATTGGCATGCCTGCACTGGGAACGGTGAAGCTGTCTGACCTTGCCGCCATCGTCGGGCCGCGCCAGCAGTCCGTGATGCGGGATCGCTACTTCCAGCCAGTGCGGCGGCTGTCGGAATACCTGCGACTGGCCGAAGACAACGGCTCGATCACCGATTGAGCGCCACCGCCAAGCGGGGCGCACTGTGTCTATTTCGGTCTGGTCTGTGACTCGTTCGGTCTGAATCGGCAGTGTTGTACCGAAGCGGTGCGTGCCAGATCGAAACGGTCATGATGTCTGGCGCGGGCTGCGGCAAGCTGACCGACGCGGCATGCTATTGGAGTGCGTTGCCGCCGTCGCACTCGGACGATTTCAGCAACGCATCGGAGTTCATCGGTCTTGACACTGCCAGTTTACGCTTCACCCATGACGTTTTGACGATGGCCTCGTAGCACGCCGTTTCGCCGTGGCGACGCACCCCCAGCACAGGGAGGTTGCCGTATGGCTGATCGCAGTGCCAAGCCGTGGTATGCCACGGCGGCCTATCTCTACGTTCTGCATCTGGATAGCCCGGCGCTGGCCTGGGAGTACTTGCGCCGTCATCCAGACTATCGGCACGACTGGCTGCGCCGTCGTCGCCAACCGGATGCTGCCGGGCATTGGGGGCTGCGCCTGCTGGAAGATCCCGCCCTGGATGCGCGGGACGCGCACCCGGCCTGGTTCCCCGATCACGATGCCGTGGTGCAGCTCTACCCGGATGCCGATCCACCGCCCGATGCCTTGTGCTTTGAGTTCTGGAAGCTGCCGGGCCACAAATACCTGATCCATGACGGCAAGCGCCTGGTGCTGGTGGCGCGCTGGCCCGGCTGCTGCCTGCGCTTCGTGCTCGCGCCCGGCCTGGCCGACGGCATGGCTTACGCCTATGCCATCCGGGCCTGCGCCGTACCGTGTGCTCGATACCACGCATTTGCCGTCGCGTTGGACAGGCTGGCTGCGGCGGCGGATGCCGCTCCTGTCGCCACTGCGCGGCCCCGACCTTCGCTAAGCCAGCTGCAGGAAGTGCATACCTTGCAGGCGCTGGATGCAACCCTGGCGGGTGCGTCCTTGCGGGAGGTGGCCGAAGGGCTTTTTGGCGTGGATGCCGTCGTGGCCGACTGGCACAAGGACAGCGCCTTGCGCGCTCGTGTACGCCGGCTGGTGCGGCGTGGCGAGGCGCTGATGCGCGGCGGCTATCGCAGCCTGGCGCAGCTCCCGCCAGTTGCAGCGCAGTGAGGGGGGACGTTTTGCAGCCCCTGCATTTCGTCCCTTAGCAAGAAGCCCATCTTTCTTGAAAGTGCCTCTATCCGGCCGCGTGGTGTGGCCGGGCTTGATGGAGGTACACCCCATGCGACCCGCTCCCTTGCGGCCTGCCGCCGCTGCTGTCGCTGCGCCCGCGCAGCCCCAACGCTACCTGACCAACGACGAGGCCGCCGACTACTTGCGCCTTTCGCCACGCACGCTGGAGAAGCAGCGCGTGATCGGCGGTGGGCCGAAATTCCGCAAGTTCGGCCGCCGCGTCATGTACGCCGTTAGCGACCTCGATGCCTGGGCCGATGCGCGCAGCTATGAGGCGACTTCCGACCCGGAATATGCCGAACGGCACGCGGGTGACTACCGTGACGGCCGCTGACCGTCGGCGCGTGGGTGGCCATCGCCATGTCTCGCCCGCCAGGGCACGCCTTGCCGCAGCGCGAACAGCTCGACCTGTTCCGCGCACTGCCGGGCGAGGACATGGCACCGCGCGATGCACAGGACTTGATGGCCTATCCGTTCTTCTCGCTGGCGAAGTCGCGGCGCACCGCGCCGATCGACTTCCGCAGCGGCAACATCACCATCCGTGTGGAAGGCACGCAGGAGCATGGTATTGCCACCATCTGGGATGCCGATATTCTGATCTGGGCCGCCAGCCAGATCGTCGAAGCCAAGGACGCGGGCATCCCGACCTCGCGGCTGATGCAGGTGCGCCCTTACGAAATCCTGCGCTTCATCGGGCGCGGTACGTCGCTGCGCGACTACCAGCGGCTCAAGGCAGCACTCGACCGACTGCAATCAACCACGGTGGCCACGTCCATCCGCGAAATCACGGGAAGGCGGCTGCATCGCTTTTCGTGGATCAACGAGTGGAAGGAACTGGCCGATGCCAGCGGCACGCCGCTGGGCATCGAGCTGATCCTGCCGGATTGGTTCTATGCGGGCGTGGTGGACGCGGCCCTGGTGCTAACCATCGACCCGACGTACTTCCGGCTGACCGGCGGCATCGAGCGCTGGTTGTACCGCCTGGTGCGCAAGCATGGCGGCCGGCAGGAACACGGCTGGCAGTTCGATTTCCAGCACCTGTACCGCAAGTCGGGCAGCGTGGCGCGCTTCTACGACTTCGCCGCCGACCTGCGCGCGCTGGTGGCTCGTCAATCGTTGCCCGGCTATGTCTTGGGCATCGAGCGGATGCCTGGCGAGAAAACCGAACTGCTGACCTTCCGGCCCGTGCTGCATACGGCACGGGGATAAGTGCGGGAAAACCTGTTAATTCACTCGTGCTATCAGGCAACAGTGGACTCGTGCTATCAGGCAACAAATCCTCGTGCTATCAGGCACAAAAATCGGCTGCAACCCCGCGCCGTTACTGGGTTTTTGCGCCCCTTAACTTCCCTAACAGTAAATACATAATTTTTAGTAGAAGCGCGCCGTTTCGGTGGACAACCGCCAAACGGCACGGCGAACCCCGTTTCGCAGGGCAGGCAAAGCCCGGCTCTCCAGCAGGGAGGGCCGCGCCATGATCGTCGCCTTGCTCAACCAGAAAGGCGGTGTCGGCAAGACCACGCTCGCCACGCACATTGCGGGGGAACTGGCCTTGCGCGGCCAGCACGTCGTCCTGCTGGATGCCGACCCGCAGGGTTCCTCACTGGACTGGACACAGCGCAGAAGCCAGCAGGGCTTGCCACGGCTGTTCAGTACCGTGGGCCTTGCCCGCGAAACACTGCACCAGGAAGCCCCAGAACTCGCCAGGCGAGCCGATCACGTCATCATCGACGGGCCACCCAGGATCGCCGCCTTGGCACGTTCTGCGCTGCTGGCGGCCGAACGGGTGCTGATTCCGGTACAGCCCAGCCCCTATGACCTGTGGGCCAGCGCTGAGATGGTGGCGCTGATCCGTGAGGCCCAAGTGTTCCGGCCTGCGCTACGCGCGGCCTTCGTCATCAACCGGCGCGTCAGCACCACGGTGATCGGGCGCGAAGCACGGCAAGCCTTGGCCGAACAGCCGTTGCCAGCGCTGCGCAGCGAGGTGCGCCAACGCATCGTCTTTGCCGACAGCGTGGCTGCGGGGCGATTGGCGCGGGAGACAGCCCCCGATAGTGCGGCGGCGCAGGAAATCACCGCGCTGGTCGATGAGCTGCTGCGGTGGCCGTAATGAGCGACAACAGCAATCCACCCAATGGCAAACGCCCGGCCAAGCGGGTCGGCATCGGCGCGCGTCCGCCCGCCAATCCGCACGCCGAGGCGTGGATTCGCCAAGGCGACGCGGATGCGCTCAACAAGGGCGACCTCTACACCGCGCGCCTGACCCTCGACATCACGCCCGCCATGCGGGCGCGCATCAAGGTGTCGGCCTTCACGCAAGGCGTGACCGTGGCCGACCTGCTGCGCGGTTTGCTGGAGCGCGAGTTTCCAGAACACCGCAGGGAGAACACGCCATGACCACATCCGCATTGTCTGCTGCCGCACCTGCCGCCATCGCGGTCACGGCTGCGCACGCTGCACCGTCCAGCCAGCCTGGCAGCGCGCCGTTGACGCGCGTATCGCTCGCCTACATTGAACCGCGCTTCAAGCTCTATCTGCGCTTCGGCGAACCAGCCCGCACGCTCCAGCTCGACCGCTGGCGGCGCTGCGCCATGTTCCTGCCGGGTGCAATCCTCTGCCGCGTTCGTTGGCAGGCCAACGACTACGGCACGATCCGCTGGCAGCTCATGGTGATGCAGGCTGCTACACCGCTTGATGCCGTGCAGTGCATCCCAGGCGTGCAGCCAGGCGCGTGCCTGCTGCTGCATGCCGAAGGTGACGCCAATGTGCGTGCCGTGCTGGAACGCATCGACGGCATCGAGGCGCTGGGCATCGCTGCCATTGACGTGTCGCCCGCGTACTGGCGCACGCTCGCCAACCGGCTCGCCGCGCATTTGCCGCTGCCCGGATACACCGCCGAGCGGCACGCCGCCTGGCTGGCCGGGAAGGTGCTGCCATGACGGCCCAATCCACCATCGTGCGCACGCCTGAAGCCGCACCGCATCCTCGCTCGCGCCTGCGCGCTCGCATCGTGCTGGCGGGCTTCGCCGCCGTCGGCCTCGCTGCGCTGGCCTGGGCGGCTTTCGTGCAGCCGCTGCCACGCCTGATCTACAACCCGTCCGACAGCGTTCCGGTCGGCTGGTATCGCGTCGATCCACAGCGCCACGGCGCCGACGCGCTGCCACGTCCCTTATCTGTGGGCAGCGTCGTCCTGACCACATTGCCGCCAGATGTTGCCGCGCTCGCTTCGCAGCGCGGCTACCTGCCGGCACACGCTCCGCTGCTCAAACGTGTGGGCGTGGTCGCGCCGCAACACGTTTGCATCGTCGCCGGGCAGGTACGCATCGACGGCGCACCTGCGGCCACCGCGCTGCCTGCCGACAGGCTGGGCCGGCCGCTGCCATCCTTGCAGCTTTGCCGCCGCCTTGAAGCGGGCGAACTGTTCCTGTTGAGCGTGACCAATCCGGCGTCGTTCGACAGCCGGTATTTCGGGCCTGTCAGCGCATCCGACGTGATCGGCGTTGCGCATCCGATCTGGGTGGAGACACGCCCATGATAGCCGCCGATTCGCTGCACGTTGTCGTGCCATCGGGCATGTCGTTCCAGTGGCTGCCGCCGTGTCGTCGCGCGTGTCGTGCGAGTGCACTCGCACCGCACTTCGCGCTGCCTCCGGCGCAGCCGCCCAACGTGCAGGCGTCTTGCCTCGAACGCGCACGGCCTGCGGCCATTGGCGCGTTCGCTGGCAGGCTGGCTGCAAGCAGCCCAGCGCCGCCGGGCCGCCGACGCCCGGAGCGACAGCGAGGGGCAAAGGCGGAAGGCAAGATAAAAGGTTGCGGCACTCCGTTTCGCAAAAACCGTGTCTGCACATGGGGGTGGCGCGGCACGCGCCTGATCGCGGCACGGTGCTACGTAGGTCGCCAATGCCTTGTCGGTGTTCGGGAAAGCGCGTGCTACCCACGCCTGGCTTGGATGACTTTCGATGGAGTTGATGTATGAGCCGCCACGACGATGACCGTTTCCGCATCCGTCCAGGCGCACCCAGGCAGCGTGGCGATGCCTTCATCAGCCAGGTGTTGCGCCAGACCAGCAAAGCCGGCGCCAAAGTCGCCAAGGCGGGTGGTAGGCCAGGCTCTCGCCTGGGGCGCGGCCATGTCGCCGCACGCTTTACTGGCGCATCGCTGACCGTCAATTCCCGGCGCGTCACCATCAAAACCCGGCTGGTGAATCTCGCCAAGGCCGGGGCGCGTTCCACCAGCACGCACCTGCGCTACATCGAGCGCGAAGGCGTGGGGCGTGATGGTGAGCCCGGCAAAGCCTATGGCCCGATGACGGATGGGGCCGATCTGGCTGCGTTCGAGGAACGTGGGCGCGAGGATCGGCACCAGTTCCGTTTCATCGTTTCGCCCGAAGATGCCGAATCGCTTGATGACTTACGCACCTACACCCGCCACCTGATGGCGCGTATGGAAGCCGATTTGGGTACACGGCTGGAATGGGTGGCTGTGGATCACTGGAACACTGACAACCCCCACACCCATGTCGTCCTACGCGGCAAGGACTACACCAGCAAAGACCTCATCATCTCCCGCGACTACATCAGCCAGGGCATGCGGGAACGGGCTTCGGAGCTGGCGACAGAATGGCTGGGGCCGCGTACCGAACTGGAAATCCAACGCAGCATGCAGCGAGAAGTCGAGCAGGAACGCTGGACAGGTCTGGATCGCACCTTGCAGCGCGAAGCCGTTGATGGACTTATCCGCACCGAAAGGCTGGAGACTGAGCCCCGATTGAAACGCCAGCGCTTGCTGCTGATCGGTCGCATGCAACGCTTGCAGCGCATGGGATTGGCCACCGAGATGCAGACTGGCGTATGGGCCGTGCATGCTGAAGCGGAAAGCACCTTGCGGGCCATGGGCGAGCGTGGAGACATCATCCGCACCATGCAGCGTGCCATGAGCGGGCAGCAGCGCGAGCTGGCGGTGTTTCAACCGGCCGAAGACACCAGAACCATCGTGGGCCGCGTGGCTGGCAAAGGTCTGGCCGATGAGCTGTACGACAAGGGCTATTTGGTTGTCGATGGTATCGACGGCAAAGCCCACTACGTCGCCTTGCCACCCAAGACCGAGCTGGAACAGTACCCGACCGGTGCCGTGGTGGAGGTGCGAGGTTCTGCCGAGGTGCGTGCGGCTGACAAGAACATCGTCGCGCTGGCGAGCGATGGCCTGTACCGCGCCGATCATCACCTGGCCATCGAACAGGGCCGGGCCAAGCCCGTACGAGACCCGCAGGAGGTTGTTGCCGCTCACGTGCGGCGACTGGAAGCCCTGCGCCGAGCAGGCATCGTGGAGCGCGTGGCCGAAGGGCTATGGAAGGTGCCGGCCGACCTGGCCGAGCGTGGCCGCCAATACGACGCGCAGCGGCTGGGCGGCGTAGCCGTGGAACTGAAATCGCACCTGCCCATCGAGCGGCAGGCGCGCGTCATCGGCGCGACCTGGCTTGACCAACAATTGATCAGCGGCTGTAAAGGGCTGGGGGATCTGGGCTTTGGTGGCGACGCCAAGCAGGCGATGCAGCAGCGCGCGAACTTCCTGGCCGAACAAGGACTGGCTGAGCGACGCGGGCAGCGCGTGATCCTCGCGCGCAACCTGCTGGGCACGCTGCGCAACCGGGAACTGGCGCAGGCCGCGAAGGACATTGCCGGGGAAACCGGCCTGGAGCATCGCCCGGTGGCTGACGGGCAGCGCGTGGCTGGTATCTACAGGCGCTCCGTCATGCTCGCCAGTGGGCGTTACGCCATGTTCGATGACGGCATGGGGTTCAGCCTGGTGCCGTGGCGGCCGGTGATCGAACAGCGGCTGGGGCAGCAGATCGTTGCGACGGTGCACGGCGGTGGCGTGTCATGGGATATTGGGCGGCAGCGTGGCCCACAGATATAGATCACCACGAGACATTCCATGAACAAAGGTGTCTTGCTGTCTGCAAGGAAAGATCATTTGGAACAAGTTTTTCCAAGCAGGCTGTTGATTTCTGTTTCGAGACGATCCTCTGTTGCCACGCGCACTGGATAACCAAATGCCTTGCTAAGCGGCGTTGCTACGACACTCAAAGACATTGCAATGGCTTGGTTCGGTACGATGACAACACTACCCGCGCAAGTTCGCTTTAACAATTCCCGGTTCCGTTTGAGCCAAAGCGCGAATTGTTTCCGGTCTTCGCCATTCGCATCATGCCCCCTGCCTGGCATCTCCCGTGTCAGCAATACGAATTTCTCCCCTTCACTCAGCAAGGCGTCTAGCTTTGATTCCCAGTTAGATGGTTGAGAGGAAGACATCCATACCAACGGAAAATGGCGAGTATCAATTTGCATGGCTGCTTCCTTGAGTGCTAGGCCACTGCATTACCAGAGGCATGGATGGTGTTTTGCGCACCAGCGATCAGCAATTTCAGGCCAGTCAAAAACCGGCTATCGAAATCCTCTGAAAAAATGGCATCACGAGCGATCCAGTTGTTTGGATACTTCTCACGCGCCAGTTCAATAAATGCCTGCTTGCGCGTGGCCAAGTCCAGCGTGCTGCCCGGCCCCAGCGCCTGTTCTTCCGTCACGAAGCCCAACACGTAATAAGTCACGCTGAAACTGGCAGTGGCCGCGAGGTCAGCATCTGCCCCCGCCTGCGCGAAGGCGGAGAGCAACGCCTCACTGGTGCGCAACACGTTGTCCGTGACAACGTATGTCCCCGCAAACACCCGCGCGCCATCGCGGCGCTGCAGGAGAGCCTGGCGAAGCTCAGTCGCCACCTGCCGGACTCGATCCGTCCATTCCTGATTCTCAGGAAGGTCGCGCGCCACATCCTGCACCAGTGCATCGGCCATACCGTCGATCAAGGCCTGCTTGCCGTCGAAATGCCAATAGAGGGACGGTGCCTGTATCTGCAAAGCCTGGGCGAGCTTGCGCATCGTCAGGCCTTCCAGTCCGTCCTGATCCAGCAACGCCAGCGCTGCTTGGATCACCTGTTCTCGCTGGATTTTTGGGGCTTTCACGTGTGGGGATTCTCCGTTTGGCTTGAAATCTAACAGTGTTAGTGTATCATATTCGACAGGACTAACAATGTTAGGTTTGATATGAAAGCGATTGTTTTATGCAGCATCTTGGCATTGAGCCTGGCGGGCTGCGCCGGCATGGATGGCCTGGACAAAGCCCCCAGGGCGACCCTGAACACGCCAACGGCCATCGGTGCCAAAGAGAGTGCGCCATCGCAATGGCCCTCTGATCGCTGGTGGGAAAGCTACCAAGACCCAGCGCTCAATCGCCTGATCGAGCGAGCACTGGCACAGAGTCCCGATCTGAGGATCGCGGGTGCGCGGCTGGCACGGGCGGCGGCCCTGGCCGAGCAGGCCGGCGCACAGCGGTGGCCGACGATGGACATGGATGCCAGCGGCGTCCGGAAGCGGTATGCCCAGCAATACGATGCAGACGCGCCGCTGGCCGGGCACCACGGGACGACCCTCACGCTCGGTGCTGAAATTCAATACACCTTCGACTTCTGGGGCGGGCAACGTGCCGCCTTGAAGTCGGCCTTAGGGGAAACGGCGGCGCGAAGTGCGGAAGTGCAGGCGGCCCGGGTGCTGTTGACGAGCCGGCTTGCCAACGCCTGGTTTGAGCTGGCGCAGTTGATCGCCCTGCGGGACTTGGCGCAAGAGGCGTTGACGATACGCAGCCATACGCTGCGTATCGTGGAACGGCGGACTCAGGCCGGCCTTGCTACCGAAGTGGATCGCAAGCAGGCGCAAGGCGATCTGCCCGCCACCGAACGAGAGATTTTCAGTCTGGACGAGCAAATCGCCCTGCAACGCCATGCGCTGGCTGCTTTGGCGGGGCTTCCAGTGGATGCGCTGTCCGATGCCATGCCCAGCCTCAGCGCCGTGCCTGACAGCGAGTTTCCGGCAGCAGTCCCTGCCGCCCTGATTGGCCATCGCCCGGATGTGGTCGCAGCGCGCTGGCGGGTGGAGGCTGCCGCCCAGGAAATGGAAGTTGCCAAAGCGGGCTTCTATCCGAACATCAGTCTGCGCGCATTCGCGGGATTTGCCCGCCAGGGTTTATCGGTCGGCTTGTCCGACTGGCTGACTGCGGGCAGCCGAACCTATGGCGTTGCGCCTGCCATCACGCTGCCCATCTTCGATGCAGGCCGGCTGCGTGCCCGGTTCAAAGGATCAGCAGCCGAACTGGACGCGGCCATCGAAACCTACAACCAGACCTTGCTTGCTGCTGTGCGCGATGTGGCCGATCAGCTTGTCTCTCTGGATGGATTGGTGCCGCAATCGAACGCACAAGCGCAAACGCTCGCGGCTAGGCAGGCTGCGTTTGCACTTGCGCGGCGGCAGTACGAAGCCGGCTTGACGGACTACCTGACGGTTCTCAACGCCCAGAACGCCTTGCTGCGCGAACGCCAGCAGCAACTGGCGCTGAAAACACGCGAACTCGTCCTTGGCGTGGAACTCAACCGCGCCCTGGGTGGCGGCTTCGACGCAGCGAGTACGACAACCAACCTGGCATGGAAACACCAATGAGCACACCTGAAACTGCAACACAGCCACGATCCTTGGCGCTGCGGCTCGCCCCCTGGCTAGGATGCGCCGCCGTCATTGCTCTGGTCATTCTGGCAACCACCCAGTGGGGTGATTGGACCAGCAGCCGAACCATTCAGACGACGCAAAATGCGTACGTCAAATCCGACATTGCGGTGTTGAGTGCCAAGGTATCGGGCTACGTCAATGCGCTACCTGCGGGCGATTACCAGCCCGTCCATGCGGGAGATCTGATCGCGCAAATCGACGATGGCGACTACGAACTGGCCGTATCGGCAGCCCAAGCGGCCCTGGCCAAGGCGCAAGCGAACCTCGATAACCTTGATGCGGAGATGGCCCAGCAGCGCGCGCGCATCAATGAGTCGCAGGCTAACGTCCGTGCGGCCGAAATCCGAATTCGGCAGTACCGGAGCAATCCTGCGCGTCAGGCCGAACTGGTCAAAGAGGGGGCACTGTCTCGCCAACTATTCGAGAACGCGCAGGCCGACTTGGATCATGCCGTGAGCCAGCGTGAGGCTGCCGCTGCACAAGCTGAATTGGCCAGGCGATCACTGGATGTTCTGGAAGGCCAGCGGAAACTTCGGCAGGCAGACGTCAACGCTGCCATCGCAACACTTGAAACAGCCAAACGAAACCTTGGCTATACACGGATTGTCGCGCCGTTTGACGGCATGCTGAACAAACGGCACGTGCAAGCCGGTAGTTTGGTCAATATCGGCACGCAAATCGTGTCTCTCGTTCCATCCAGGCCAGCCTACGTCATCGCCAACTACAAGGAAACGCAGCTCGCGCGCGTACGGCCGGGCCAGCCCGTTGTCGTGACTGTCGATGGCCTGCCGGGCCGGCACTTTCGTGGCCGGGTTGCTGAAATCGCACCCATGAGTGGAGCAGAGTCCGCGCTGCTGCCGGTGGATAACGCCTCGGGCAACTTTACGAAGGTCGTGCAGCGGATTCCGGTTCGCATCGAACTGGAGCCAGGACAGGACGCACTCGACCGGCTGCGCCCGGGGATGTCGGCGGAGACGCGCATCGACACCGAAGGCGAAACAGTCGCCGTCCATGCGGCAGCAGCGGCAGAAACGGCGCAATTTGCCGCTATCGCGGGCCGAGAGGCCGATTGATCATGGCCTTTTCCCGCCTGTTTTCCAACACGCCTATCCCGCGTCCGGCGCTCACCGTGACGGCCATTTTTCTTGGTGCTGTCCTGACCACGCTGCAAGGACGCCTGTTTTCTGCGGCATTACCGGATTTGCGCGGGCAGTTCGGTCTGGACGTACTGGAGGCGGCCTGGTTGGGGACGGCGCTCAATGGCGCGCAACTCGTCACCATGCCCATCGTTCCCTGGCTTGCAACGGTTATTGGGCCAACACGTGTTCTCGTCGCACCGAGTTTGTTGCTGGGTTTTGTAGCGTTGGTCATTCCAGCCTTCGCACACCACTACCCACTGCTGATGTTCCTGCATGCCACAGCGGGACTATGCCTGGGAATCTACCTGCCTCTGACCATTTCCCTGGGATTGCGCAGCGCGCATCCTCGATTCTGGCTGGCGGTCATGGCAGCCTACAGTTTAAGGGTATCCACAGGCATGGACGCGGGATACGGTACGTCCGGCTTTCTGGTTGAAGGCATTGGCTGGCATTGGGTGTACTGGATCACAGCGATAGCAGGCCCATTGATTGCCTTGCTGACGTGGAAAGCCATGCCACTGACACCGGTTGATCGTGCCCAGTTGAAGCAAGCGGACTGGGGAGGCATGGCTTTGTTCTGCACGGGGTTGGTTCTGTGCTTTATCGGTATCGAGTCGGCCGAGCGATTGGGGTGGGCTGATTCGGGTCTGGTCGTATCTGCGCTCGCGGGCGGAGCGATTCTGTTCTGCGCAGCCGTCATGCGTGCAGTTCGCCTGAAAGTTTCGTTTGGGCAGCTAATTGCATTCGGAAACCGCAACATCTGCATCTGCCTGGTGATTGCCTGCCTGTTCGCCGTATTGATGACGCCATCCTCCCTGCTGATACCGACGTTTCTAGCCCAGATGGGGGGCTTGAAACCGATGCAGGCCGGGACCGCCACATGGATTGCCTTCGCAGCCTACCTTGCCGCGACGCCTTTGGCGATTTATCTCGGGAGGCGTTTCGAGCCGAGGCTCCTGATTATCTGCGGATTGACCGTCATTGCCGCGACTGCGTGGCTGGGGACGCATATCAATCACGATTGGCGCGTTGATCAGTTCGTCATGATGCTGATCCTGCAATCGCTTGGTGAGAGCGTCATGCTGATCGGGCTGATCGCGGCTTTTGTTACCAACCTGAACCCGCAGCATGGAGTCGCGCTGGGCGCCTACGTACCGATCGCGCGGGTTCTCACGCCCGTGGCTGCCGGCACGATCATGTCCGCTTGGCTGCGGATGGCTGCGGATATGAGTCGTACAAGTTTGGGTTCATATGTTCCGGCAGGCGATCCGTGGGTCATGGAGCGGGCCGCGTCCGGGGTGGCCGGCATTGCGCAGGTACTGGCACGCGAGGCGCAAGTCGCGGCGCATATCAGCGGCTACCAGTTCGTATTTTGGTGCAGCCTGTTGTCGATCTCTTTGGCTGTCCTGATTCGCTCGTCGCCGCCCAACCCGATTGCGCCACCACTTCTATAGGTGCGCCATGGAACTGCGTCATCTTCGCTGCTTTCTCGCTGTTGCAGAAGAACTCCATTTCGCCCGCGCAGCGGAGCGGCTGCACATCGAGCAGTCGCCGCTATCGCGGGCAATTAAGGAACTGGAAGAAGACCTGGGCGAACAGTTGTTTGTCCGCACCAGCCGCAGCACGCGACTGACGCGGGCAGGCAAGCTGTTTCTGGAGCATGTGCCGCGCGTGTTCTCCGCCTTGCAGCAAGCCCGTGACAGCGTGAAAGCAGCAGCCAATGGTTTCCACGGTCAATTGCGCATCGCGCTATCCGATGGCATCACGCCGTCACGGTTGCCGGCCTTGTTGGCGATGTGCAGGCAGGAGGAACCCGAGGTCGATATTCGGTTGTTTCAAGTACCGCTGGCGCAACAAATCAAAGGACTGCAAGACGACCTGTACGACGTGGGCTTTGCGCAGTCGGACGAAGTGGGCGAAGGGATCGCTGCCGAAGCGGTGTGGAATGACCCGCTGATGGTGGCTGTGCCAGCGCGCCATCCTCTGCTCAAGCACAAGCGGATTCCGCTGGATGAAGTGCTGCAATTTCCTCTTGTGCTATGCGACCCGCAGGCGTGCGAGGGACATGCGCGCCAGGTCGATCGCCTGCTGCGCCGTTCCGAGCGCGAACCCCTGATCGCCGAGCGCGTGGCCTCGTTCGAGTTGATGATGGTCGTGGTGTCGGCAGGCTTCGCCCTGGGCCTGGCCGGTGCGCCACACATCGCGGCAAGCCAGGAATCTGGTGTGGTGGCCCGGCCCTTGGCTGGGCGCTCGCCCATGCTGACGACCTACCTGCTGCGCCCGGAAGGCGAGCCTTCGGAGACGCTTGCCCGCTTCATCGAACGGGTGCAGGCCATCGACCTTCCCGAAGGCGCGAGGCCCGCGCCGACACCTGAACCTGATCCGCAGGAGGACACCCCGCCATGAAACGCATTGCCCCATTGCTATTGATCGCTGCGATCACGGCCTGCGGACAGTCGGAAACCCCCAAGCCCGCCAATGTGCCGACCGTGGACGAGCTGGCCGCCGATCCGGCGCGGTTGAAGGAACTGCGCCAGCAATGCAAGACTGAGCGCCCGACCATGGGTGATGTGCTGTGCAACCGCATGGCCGAAGCGACGAACAAGCGTTTCTTTGGCGACGGCAAGGTGCCTTACACGCCATCGGAGACGCCGCCGAAGTTCTGACCGTTGGCGGCTTGCCGCATATTCTGATTTTCTTGCTCGACACGCCGCAGCGCGCCCATGCCTGCGGCGTTTTTACTGGTTTCGTCGCTGCATGAAACCATGCTTTTTGCATCACCTTGTTGCCGATAACGGTCTTTGACCGGCACTGACCCGGCACCGATCCTGACGCCTGCGGCACGCCCTTGTGCCGCGTTTTCCACGGGGAATCAGCGCAGGAGAAATCGGAGGCCAGGGTATGCAAGCTCAAGGGGTGTTGTTCGGGCAGATCGCCGCCGTGTTCGGCATTGTGATCGCCGGTGTGTGGGGTGCCACGCAATGGACAGCAGCCGCCTTGGGTTACCAGCTACGCCTGGGTTCGCCCTGGTTCGACTTGTACAGCACGCCGGTTTATTACCCTTGGAAGCTGTTCGAGTGGTGGTTCTTCTTCGACGCCTACGCGCCGCAGGTGTTCGACACTGGCGGCATGATCGCGGCGGGCAGCGGCCTGCTGGCGGTGGTGGTCGCCATCGCCATGTCGGTGTGGCGGTCGCGCCAGGCACGAAAGGTGACGACCTATGGTTCGGCCCGCTGGGCCGATACTGCCGACATTCGCAAGGCCGGGCTGACACAGGCCGCTGGTGTGTTCCTCGGCCAGCATGATGGCCACTACCTGCGCCACGAAGGGCCGGAGCACGTCCTGACCTTTGCGCCTACGCGCTCGGGCAAGGGTGTGGGCCTGGTGGTTCCCACGCTGCTTTCCTGGCCAGCATCCGCTGTCATTCACGACATCAAGGGCGAGAACTGGCAGATCACCGCAGGCTGGCGCAGCCGTTTCAGCCACTGCCTGCTGTTCAACCCAACCGATGCGAAGTCGGCGGCCTACAACCCGCTGCTGGAGGTACGGCGCGGCGCGCATGAAGTACGCGATGTGCAGAACATTGCCGACATTCTGGTCGATCCCGAAGGCGCACTGGAGAAGCGTAACCACTGGGAGAAGACCAGCCATGCGCTGCTGGTCGGAGCCATCCTGCATGTGCTGTACGCGGGTGAAGACAAGACGCTGCGCGGCGTCGCCAACTTCCTGTCCGACCCGGCCAGCCCGTTCGAGCTGACCTTGCACCGGATGATGACGACGAAGCACTTGGGTGACGTGCCGCACCCGGTTGTCGCGTCCGCTGCGCGCGAAGTGCTCAACAAGTCGGACAACGAGCGTTCGGGCGTGTTGAGCACCGCCATGTCGTTCCTCGGCTTGTACCGCGACCCCACGGTGGCCGAAGTCACCTCGCGCTGCGACTGGCGCATCGCAGACCTGATCGCGTCCGAATCCCCGGTGTCGCTGTACTTGGTGGTGCCGCCCTCGGACATTTCGCGCACCAAGCCGCTGATCCGCCTGATCCTCAACCAGATCGGGCGGCGGCTCACCGAATCGCTCGACGGCAGCGACGGCATCGAGCGCCGCCACAAATTGCTGCTGATGCTCGACGAGTTCCCGGCGCTGGGCAGGCTCGATTTCTTCGAGACGGCGCTGGCCTTCATGGCGGGCTACGGCATCCGCAGCTTCCTTATCGCGCAGTCACTCAACCAGATCGACAAAGCCTACGGCCAGAACCATTCGATTCTGGATAACTGCCATGTGCGCGTGACGTTTGCGACCAACGACGAACGCACGGCCAAAAGAATATCCGAGACGCTGGGCACTGCCACTGAACTGCGTGCGCAGCGCAACTATGCGGGCCACCGCCTTGCGCCGTGGCTCGGGCATTTGATGGTGTCGCGGCAGGAGACGGCCCGCCCGCTGTTGACGCCCGGCGAAGTGATGCAGCTTCCGACCGACGAGGCCGTGGTGATGGTGTCCAGCCTGGCACCGATCAAGGCGAGGAAGTTGCGCTACTACGCAGATGCCAATTTCAAGCAACGGGTGTTGCCACCGCCAGCGGTGACGGCAGGCCGTTATGCCGATGTGCCGCCTGCGCGTCCTAACGACTGGAGCGGGCTGGCGATTCCTGCCATGCCGGTCACGGCTGCGAGTGATGGTCTGGCGGATATGCCTTCAAGCGATAACGGCGGCCCCCGCCGCCAACCCGAACTGTCCGAATCCGTCGCCTACGACCCCGAACTAGCGCACTCGGCCAGCGATCTGTCGTTGCTCGATGACGCCGACCTGTTGCCACTTCCCAGTCAGCTCGATCCGGCCATGCAGCGCACGGCCCGGCTGGCTTCCCTCGACCCCAACGACGGAATCGACTTATGAGCCAATACCGCCTCAATCTGTTCATTCAGCCCGAGCACGCCAAGCGCCTCGAAGAACTGGCCGCCAAGAAAGGCGTTTCCAAGTCGTCCATCGTCGCGGCGGCGCTCGCATCGTGGCTGTCGCCCGATGCAGGCGACCAGCGCGAGGCGGCCATCGCCAAGCGGCTCGATCGCCTGTCGCGCCAGGCCGAACGCATGGAGCGCGACCAGAACATCCAGATCGAAACGCTGGCGCTGTTCATCCGCTACTACCTGACCGTCAGTACGCCGGTTCCCGAAGCCCATCAAGACGCGGCGCGAGCCCAAGGCCGGGCACGCTTCGAGCAGTTCGTTGAACAGTTGGGCCGCCACCTGCTGCGCGGCCGCAGCCTGGTGCGCGATGTGGTGGAGGAGCTGCATCCCGACCCGGTGCGGATGGACGACGCGGCGGCGCTGGCCGAAGCGCAGGAGCGTGCCTCATGAGCACCGTTCCACAGTCCCCACCCGAACGCTCATCCACCGCGGCTTCGCTGGATCGCCGCATCCAGATGCTGCGCACGGCAATGGGGCCAGTTATCGCCAGCGCGCTGGCCGACCCGGATGTGGTGGAAATCATGCTCAACCCCGACCGCACCCTTTGGGTCGATCGGCTGTCCTCGGGCCGCACGCCGCTGGGCGTGGAACTGTCCGAAGACGATGGCGAACGCATCATTCGCCTGGTGGCCGCGCACGTCGGCGCAGAGGTGCATCGCGGACGGCCGCTGCTGACCGCCGAGCTGCCGGAAACCGGCGAGCGCTTCGAGGGCATCTTGCCACCGGCCGCGCCGGGGCCGGCCTTTGCGCTGCGCAAGCGCGCCGTGAGCATCATCGGCCTGGATCGCTATGTGGCCGACGGCATCCTGACCACCGTGCAGGCCGAGTTCCTGCGCCGCGCCGTGCGCGAGCGCCAGAACATCCTGATCGCCGGGGCGACGAGCAGCGGCAAGACCACGCTCGCCAATGCCTTGCTTGCGGAAATTGCCGCCACGGGCGACCGCGTGCTGGTGCTCGAAGACACCATCGAACTGCAATGCGCCGCCCGTGACCATGTGCCGCTGCGCACGCGCGCTGGTGTGGTGTCGATGACCGAACTGGTGCGCGCCACGATGCGCCTGCGGCCCGACCGTGTGATCGTCGGCGAAGTGCGCGGCGGCGAAGCCCTGGACTTGGTGAAGGTGTGGGGCACCGGCCACCCCGGCGGCATTGCCACCATCCACGCCGGTTCCGCGCTGGGCGCGCTGCTGCGCCTGGAACAGTTGATTCTCGAAGTGGCGGTGAACCCGCCGCGTGCACTGATCGCCGAGGCGGTCAACGTCGTCATCCACATCGCCGGACGCGGCCGCAAGCGCCGCGTCGAAAGCATCGCCCACGTCGTCGGCTTCGACGGTGTGGGCTACCGCCTGGTGAATGCACTGGAGGCGCTGGAAACGCCGTTTCCCGAGCTGACGCCGGTTCATCTTGCAGCGGCTACCGCTGCGCCTTCCTCGACCCCTGACCAACCTGGAGAACTGCCATGACGCACGTTGATGCTTTCCATTTTTCTGTAAATCCGCTTTCCCGGCTGATCATCCTTGCACGCCCTGCGGCGCAAGGGCTGCTTCTGGCCGCGCTGCTGCTGTTCCTGGCCGGAACGGCGCAGGCCGCAGGTTCCTCGATGCCGTGGGAAGGCCCGCTGCAATCCATCCTCGAATCCATCCAGGGGCCGGTGGCGCGCATTGTCGCGGTCATCATCATCATCGCCACGGGCCTTGCGCTGGCCTTCGGCGACACGTCGGGGGGCTTTCGCAAGCTGATCCAGATCGTGTTTGGCCTGTCCATCGCGTTCGCGGCTTCGAGCTTCTTCCTGTCGTTCTTCAGCTTCTCCGGTGGAGCTGTTGTATGAGCACGGCCACTGATCTTCCAGGCTTTGAAGTGCCGCTGCATCGCTCGCTGACCGAACCGCTCTTGATGGGCGGCGCACCGCGCACCGTGGTGATTGCCAACGGCACGCTGGCCGCCGCCGTCGGGCTGGGACTGCAACTGTGGATTCCCGGTGTCGTGCTCTGGATCGTCGGCCACTCGCTGGCCGTGTGGGGCGCGCGCGTCGATCCGCAGTTCATGCAGGTCTTCGCCCGGCACATCAAGCACAAGCCGCTGCTGGACGTGTAGGGGGATGCCGCCATGCTGAACCTTGCCGAATACCGCCAGCGGCCCGCGCTGCTGGCCGACTGGCTGCCCTGGGCTGGACTGATCGCGCCGGGTGTCGTCTTGAATAAGGACGGCAGCTTTCAGCGCACGGCGCGCTTTCGCGGGCCTGATCTGGACAGTGCGACACAGGGCGAACTGATCGCCACCACGGCGCGGCTGAACAACGCGCTGCGCCGGCTGGGTTCGGGCTGGGCGCTGTTCGTGGAAGCCGAGCGCCAACCGGCAGCGGACTATCCGCATTCTGACTTCCCTGAACCGCTGTCGTGGCTGGTGGACGAGGAACGCCGCGCCGCCTTCGAGGAATCGGGCAACCACTTCGAGAGCGCCTATCACCTGACGCTGGCCTACCTGCCGCCCGAAGAATCCCGCGTCCGTGCGGCCAAGCTGCTCTACGAGCATGCACCGGGCGATGGCGTGGACTGGCGCGGTCGGCTCGATGCCTTCGTGGCGGAAACCGATCGCGTCTTTGACCTGCTCGATGGCGTGATGCCGGAAATCGCCTGGCTGGACGATGCCGCGACGCTGACCTATCTGCACGCGACCATCTCGACGCGGCGCTACCGCGTGGGCGTGCCGGAAGTGCCGTTTCACCTCGACGCGCTGCTGGCCGACTCCGCCCTGGTCGGCGGCCTCGCGCCCATGATGGGCGACCAGCACCTGCGCGTGGTGTCGGTTCGGGGCTTCCCGACCTCGACCTGGCCGGGCCTGCTGGACGACCTCAACCGCCTGGGCTTTGCTTACCGCTGGAGTACGCGATTTCTCTGCCTCGACAAAGCCGAGGCGGAAAAGGAACTGGGCCGCCTGCGCCGCCAATGGTTTGCCAAGCGCAAGAACGTCATCGCGCTGCTGCGCGAAACGATCTTTCAGCAGGAATCGCCCTTGGTGGACACGGATGCCAGCAACAAGGCGGCCGACGCGGACGCCGCCTTGCAGGAGCTGGGCAGCGATCAAGTGGCCTTCGGCTACCTCACCGCCACGGTGACGGTACTCGATGCCGACCCGACCGTGGCCGACGAAAAGCTGCGCATGGTGGAGCGCGTCATCCAGGGGCGCGGCTTCGTCACCATCCCCGAAACGCTCAACGCCGTAGATGCGTGGCTGTCGTCCGTCCCTGGCAATGCCTATGCCAACGTGCGCCAGCCCATCGTCTCGACGCTGAACCTGGCGCACATGGTGCCGGTGTCCGCCGTGTGGGCCGGCCCGGAGAAGAACGCCCACCTCGACGGCCCGCCGCTGGTCGTCACCCGCACCGATGGCGCGACGCCGTTCCGGCTGGTGACGCACATCGGCGACGTGGGCCACACGCTGGTCGCCGGGCCGACCGGCATGGGCAAATCCGTCCTGCTGGCGATGCTCGCCTTGCAGTTCCGCCGCTATCCCGGCTCGCGCATCTTCGCCTTCGATATGGGGCGCTCGATACGCGCCACGGTCCTGGGCCTCTGCGGCGAACACTACGACCTGGGCAACGACGGAGCGATTGCGTTCCAGCCGCTGGCTCGCATCGACCAGGAGGGCTACCGCACCTGGGCCGCCGAATGGGTGGAAGGCCGCTTGCTGCACGAAGGCGTGGCCATCGGCCCGGACGAGAAGGCCGCGATCTGGTCGGCACTCGGCAGCCTCGCCGGTGCGCCGGTTGAGCAGCGCACGCTGACGGGTCTGTCGGTGCTGCTGCAATCGAACGCACTGCGCCAGGCGCTCGCGCCCTATGTGCTGGGTGGTGCCCACGGCAAGCTGCTGGATGCCGATGCCGACCGCCTGGGTTCCGGCAGTGTGCAGTGCTTCGAGATGGAAGAACTGATGCACAGCCCCGCAGCCGTGCAAGCGGTGCTGCGCTACCTGTTCGCCCGCTTCGATGCACGTTTCGACGGTGCGCCCACCCTGCTGATCCTCGATGAAGCGTGGCTGTTCCTTGATGAACCATCGTTTGCGGCGCGCATCCGGCAATGGTTGAAGACGCTGCGCAAGAAAAACGTGTCGGTGATCTTCGCCACACAGAGCCTGGCCGACATCAAGGATTCGACCATCGCACCCGCGATCATCGAAAGCTGCGCGAGCCGGATTTTTCTCCCCAACCCACAAGCGACCGAACCGCAGATTCGCACGATCTACGAAGGCTTCGGACTGAACTCGCGGCAAATCGAAATCGTCGCCACCGCGCAGCCCAAGCGTGACTACTACTACCAATCCCGCTTGGGAAATCGCTTGTTCGACCTCGATCTGGGGCCGGCTGCGCTCGCCTTCGCGGGCGCATCAACTCCGCAAGACCAACGCGACATTGACCGCGTGCTGACGCAGGCCGGCGCTCCCGGCTTTGCCGGCGCGTGGCTGCGCCATCGCGGCCTCGATTGGGCCGCCGACCTGCTTCCGTCCTCGCCGGCGGCGGCTTCTTTCCTTTCCCAACCACGACAGGAGAACCTGCCATGAAGACCCGTGTGCTTTCCGTAACGCTGGCCGCCGCGCTGTCAGTGTCGCTGCTGGCCGTGCAGCCCGCATCGGCGCTGACGGTGTTCGACCCGTCCAACTTCGTGCAGAACACGCTGACCGCTGTTCGCACGCTGGAGCAGATCAACAACCAGATCAACCAGCTTCAAAACGAAGCGCAGATGCTGATGAACCAGGCGCGCAACCTGGCGAAGCTGGATTTCAACATCGTTAACCGCCTGCGCTCGACGCTCGCCACGACCGAACGCTTGATCGCCGAGGCGCAGGGGCTGGCTTTTGATGTGCAGAACATGGATGCCACGTTCTCGCGCCTGTACCCGGAGCAGTACGCCGCCACCGTCAGCGGCGACCAGATGCTGCGCGATGCGCAGGAACGCTGGAAGAACACCCTGAACGGCCTGCACACCGCAATGCGGATGCAGGCGCAGGTGTCGCAGAACCTGGCCCAAGACGAAAGCGCGCTGGCCGACCTTGTGAGCCAGAGCCAATCGGCCACGGGTGCCTTGCAGGCCATGCAGGCGACGAACCAGCTTCTGGCCTTGCAGGCCAAGCAGTCCATCCAGGCCCAGCAGCTCCAGATCACGCAAGACCGCGCGGCCTCGCTGGAACTGGCGCGGCAGGCGGCGGCTGTGGAGCGCGGGCGCGAAGTGACCCGGCGCTTTCTGGGCAGCGGCACGCCGTACAGGCCTGAACGCGTGAATTTCTACGGGAACTGACGAAGGGGCTGCCATGAACAACGTGACGGTCATTGATCGCTTCCTCGATACCTTCTCGCGCTACATCGACTCGGGCTTTGGGCTGCTGCAGGGCGAAGTGGCGTTCCTGACCGCCACGTTGATCGTCATCGACATGACGATTGCCGGGCTGTACTGGGCGATGAGCCACGCCACCGGCCAGGGCGAGGACGTGATCGCCAAGCTGCTGCGCAAGGTGCTCTACGTCGGTGCCTTCGCCTACATCCTCAACAATTTCAACTGGCTGGCCGGCATCGTGTTCCGCTCCTTTGCCGGACTGGGTCTGACCGCATCCGGCTCGACGCTGACGATGGAGAACTTTCTTCAGCCGGGCCGATTGGCCAAAACAGGCATTGACGCGGCTGCGCCGCTTCTTGACCAGATCAGCGACATGGCGGGCTTTCCCGAAGTGTTCGTGAACATGACGCCCATCGTGGTCATGTTCCTGGCCTGGGCGATGGTGATTCTTTGTTTCTTCGTGCTGGCGATCCAGCTTTTTATCACCCTGATCGAATTCAAGCTGACCACGCTCGCGGGCTTTGTACTGGTGCCATTCGCGCTGTGGAACAAGACCTCATTCCTCGCCGAAAAGGTGCTGGGCAATGTGGTGTCGTCGGGCATCAAGGTACTTGTACTGGCTGTGATCGTCGGCATCGGCTCAAGCCTGTTCGCCCAGTTCCAGGTGCATCCGGCCGAACCCTCTATCGACCATGCCCTGGTCATCATGCTGGCCGCGCTCACGCTGCTGGCGTTGGGGATCTTCGGCCCAGGCATTGCCACCGGGCTGGTATCGGGTGCGCCGCAGTTGGGTGCAGGGGCCATGGCCGGTGCTGCCCTTGGCGCTGCTGGTGCGGCGGTTGCCGTAGGGGCTGCCGCCACAGGCGTGGGCGGTGCCGTGATGGCCGGGGCAAAGATGGCACCGGCTGCTGCCAAGCTCGCAGGGGCTGGTGCGCGAGCCGCCACCTCAGCAGCTGGCAGCGCCAAGTCGGCATTTCAGGTCGGTTCCGCTGCTGCGGGCGGAGGTGCCAAAGGCGCGATGGCGGGGCTGAGTAATGTTGCCAAGAGTGGCGCGCAGGCGGCTGGCCAACGCGCCGGTGCAGGCATCAAGTCAGCGGCGGCGAAGACGGCTGCGCCTTTCAAGGCGGGCTGGCAAGGCTCTGGCACAGATGGTGGCTCAGGTGGTGGCGCTGCCGCTTCCGAGCAAGCCGCCGGCTCTGGAGAAGCCAACTCTCAGAAGCAAGAACAACCCGGCTGGGCCAAGCGCCTGCATCGCCGCCAACAACTCACCCAGGCCACTACGACTGCCGCGCACACGCTGCGCGGTGGCGACGGAGGTGGTTCGGGCCAAGGCCCAAGCCTGCGGGATTCCGATAGCTGATTTTCAAGGAGAACTCCATGCGATTCAAACGACCTCAGGTGCGCTATGCCGATACGCCGCAGCCTGCAACTCCATACCAATCCGCTGCCCAAGTCTGGGACGAGCGCATCGGCTCGGCCCGGGTGCAGGCCAAGAACTGGCGGCTGATGGCCTTTGGCTGCCTGATGCTCGCGCTGCTGATGGCCGGTGGCCTGGTGTGGCGCTCGGCCCAGTCCATCGTCACGCCCTATGTCATCGAGGTCGATCAGTCCGGCCAGGTGCGCACCGTGGGCGAAGCGGCCACGCCGTACCGGCCCACCGATGCGCAGACCGCGCACCACATCGCGCGCTTCATGACGCTGGTGCGCTCACTGTCAATCGACCCGATCGTTGTGCGGCAGAACTGGCTCGATGCCTACGACTACACCACCGACCGGGGTGCGGCAGTGCTGAACGACTACGCCCGCACCAATGATCCGTTCGCCCGCATCGGCAAGGAATCGGTGACGGTGCAGATCACCAGCGTGGTTCGCGCCAGCGATGCGTCGTTCAACGTGCGCTGGACAGAACGCCGCTACGTCAAGGGGGCGGCTGCTGGCCTGGAGCGATGGACGGCAGTGGTGTCCATCGTGCAGCAGACCCCGCGTACCGAAGAACGCCTGCGCCGCAACCCGCTGGGCATCTACGTCAATGGCCTGTCTTGGAGCCGTGAACTGGATTCTTCTGAAGGAGTGAAGCCATGAGTGTGCCTTTCCGTTTTTACGCTTTGCCGTTGTTGTTTCTTGCCTTGGCAGGCTGCGCCACGCAGGGCAAACCGCCGCCGGTGATCTCGCTCGATGAAGCGGTGCAAGCGCAGCCATTGCCCGAACCGCCCAAGCCCATCGAAGTCGTGACGATGCCTGAGCCCTTGGCGTTGCCTGCGCAGTTAAAGCCGCTGCCGGAGGTCGATGCAACCCCAACGGCACCGGAGCCTGCCGACGAGAAGGTGCGCGTCTCGCGTGCCAATGCTGAAGCGCGTATCGCGCCGACCCGCGAGGGCTACGTCAATGCAATCCAGGTCTGGCCATTCACCGACGGCGCGCTGTACCAAGTCTATGCGTCCGTGGGCCGTGTGACGGTGATCGCGCTCCAGCCCGGCGAGGAACTGGTAACGGTCGCTGCGGGTGACACGGTGCGCTGGATCGTGGGCGACACGTCCAGCGGCAGCGGTGCCGATCTGCGCGTCAATGTGTTGGTCAAGCCTATTCGCTCCGGGTTGAAGACCAATCTGGTCATCACCACCAGCCGCAGGACGTACCTGCTGGAACTGACTTCGACCGACAAGGCATGGATGGCATCGGTGTCCTGGGACTATCCCAAGGATCGGATGCTGGCCTTGCAGCGCCAGGCGGAGGCCGCCAGCGCCGCCGCGCCGGTCGATACCGGTCTCTCGCTGGAGAAAATCCGTTTCCGCTACGCGATCAGCGGTAGTAATCCACCATGGAAGCCGCTGCGCGCTTTCGACGATGGCGAGAAGGTGTATATCCAGTTCCCGGCAGGCATCGCCCAAGGCGAGCTGCCGCCGCTGTTTGTCATCGGCGCACAGGGCGACGGGCAACTGGTGAACTATCGCTTCCGCTCGCCGTACTACATCGTGGATCGCCTGTTCGGTGCAGCCGAACTGCGCCTGGGAGCCGACAAGGGCGACGTGGTGCGCATCGAGCGCACGGATGGCATCGCCGGGAGGAACTGAGCATGAGCCAGGATGACATTCCCGACCTTACCACGCCGCAGGCGGGCAAGGTAGCACCCGAGGCGGTAGCGCTGCGTGCTCAGCCGCGCCCGGTCACGCGCTTGAACCGGCGTACGCTGGCCATGCTCGCAGGCGGCTTATCGGTTGGCGTGATGGGCGCGCTGATCTGGTCGCTGCAACCGCAGCAACGCGGCGCGGGCGAATCCACCGAGCTGTACAACGTGGATCGCGTCTCGCGCTCCGAAGGACTGGATGCGCTGCCGACAGACTATTCAAAGCTGCCAGCGCTGCCGCCCGATGTGCCGGAGCTGGGCCCACCATTGCCGGGTGATTTGGGGCCAGCCATCGTCAATTCACAACAGCCGGTCGCCGCCACCTATGCCGCGCCGGGCTACGACCCCAACGATGCGCTGCGCAAGGAGGAAGAAGCGGCTGCAGCTTCGTCGGTGTTTTTCCGCGCCGGCTCCCCGCAGGCTGCGCCAGTGGCGCAGTCGCAAGTCGCTGCCGCGCCTGGCTTCGCCGCCAATGCTGCTTTCGATCCGCTCGCCGCTGGCCCGGCCTCGACGGCGGCTCAGCCTGCCGACCCGACTGCTGTGCAGAACCGGCAAGACCAGAAAGAAGCGTTCCTGACAGGCGGTTCTGTAGAAACCCGTAATTCCGGCAACCTGCAAATGCCGACATCGCCATATCAGGTCATGGCTGGAACCGTGATTGCTGGGGCGCTGGTTACGGGCATCAAGTCCGACCTGCCAGGCGATGTCATCGCCACGGTGACGGAGCCGGTCTATGACACGGCGACCGGCAAGTTTCTGCTGATCCCGCAGGGCTCGCGCATCCTGGGCAAGTACAACAGCCAGGTCAGCTACGGACAGAGCCGTGTGCAGGTAATGTGGAACCGCATCATCCTGCCCGATACCTCATCGCTCACGCTCGACAACCTGGTCGGCACCGACCCAGCAGGCTATGCCGGTCTGGAAGACGATGTGGACTGGCATTGGGATCGGATATTTGCTGGCGCGGTCATGACCACCTTGCTGGGCGTGGGAGCCGAGCTGGCTGCGCCCGAGAATCGTCGGAATGGTGATCGCGTCATCATCGCCGGACGCGACAGCCTGCAGGACACCGTGAATCAGGTTGGCCAGGAAGTGACCCGGCGCAACCTCAACATCCAGCCCACGCTGACGATCCGGCCTGGAATTCCGGTGCGTATCGTGATCGGTCGCGATCTGGTACTCCGCCCGTACCAGCCGCTCTTTTTCAACAAGGGGACTTCGAGATGAGCACGACTAGGAAATTGCGGCTGGGGCCGCTACCCAAGACCGAAAGCGTCAAACTGACCTTCGCCTGCCCGGCGAGCCTGAAAGCCGATCTTGACCGCTACGCCGCACTTCATGCGCAGACTTATGGCGAAGCGGTCGATGCGACGACACTGATTCCGCACATGCTGGAGGCGTTCATGGCGGGGGATCGGGGGTTCAAGAAGAAAACCTCCTGATTCCAGGGCGACAGGTACCTTTTTGGTGATTAAATGGCATTTATAAGTTGCAAGGAACTATGCAGAATTGTCATGACATGAGTCCTGAAACCTTGCTCGTTCGAAAGCCCCCTTGGACGCCGCCTCGATGCCTGCCACACACAAGACACTTCACCTCATTCCAGACACTAATGTGTTCATGCAATGTAGACACCTTCACGAGCTGCCTTGGAGTACAGCATTTCCAGAGTGGGATGCCATTGTCGTCGTGCTTGTTGCACCAGTAATAAGAGAAATTGATAGACAAAAAGGAGGACAGGGCCGTTTGGCTAAACGTGCGCGAGCCGCCAATAGCTTAATTGGCCGACTCATTGATTCACCTCACGTTGAACTTTCAGGCGAGAGGGCGCGGCCGATAGTAACCTTAGTTGCTATGCCTGAGCTCAGGCCAAATCCCTCTCTTCAAGACGACTTAGATTTTACCCAGGCTGATGATTCCATCGTGGGTATCGTTTCAGCGTTTTTAAATGCTCAAGAAGGACGGCCTGTTGCCCTGTTATCGAATGACAATGGGCCATTGATGAGTGCGCGTCGTGTAGGCGTCCCGTTTCATCGGGTGCCGTCAGATTGGTTGCTTCCCGCCGAGGGTGACGAGGATCAAAAGCGCTTACGAGCACTGGAGGGGGAAGTCAAACGCTTGAAAAGCGCTGAGCCGATGTGCGTTATCCAGCCACATGGGGAACCATGGGAGTTCGGCGTGGAGCGCTTTCAACCTTTGACGGAAGAACAAATACAATCATTGATGACGACGCTTAAGGAACGATTTCCAGCGGCAACTGATTTCGGCTCACGAGAAAAAGCAGAGCGCCGCCCGGGGCTCGGACTAAGCGGAATTGATGCACTTTATGGGCGGGAGGAGTTTGTCCCTGCATCCGATGAAGAAATAACTCTCTACCAGAATGAGCAATATCCAGATTGGCTGTCGAGCTGTGAGACATGTTTCCGCGAATTGCATCACCAACTCCATGGTGCTAAAGAACTGCCAAGAATCGAAGTGGATTTACTCAACGAAGGTTCACGTCCTGCTGAGGGAGTGAGAGTAGTATTTTATCTTCGTGGTGGTGGCTTATTGCTGAAGCTGCCCCAAGAAGACGATGTATCAGAGAGTCTTGATGACGACGAAAACCTAAGTCGAGAAATTGAAATGGCCAGCCGCCGTATTGCACTGCCGCGTCGGCCATCTGTGCCAACTGGCCATTGGAAGAGAACTAGTGTCAGTAGTTTGATGGGGGCAATGAACCGAGCAGGAATACTGTCCTCAATGGTGCGACCCCTAACGCCTCTTATCAATCCCCCCGCGTTTCCTACTCCCCGCGAACCTGATGCCTTCTATTGGAAAACGGGTGCACGCCCGGAACACCCAAGGCCCGGGACTGAACTCACCTGCGAACAATGGCGGCACCGTACAGAGCCCGAATCGTTTGAATTCGAGATTATTTCACCATTTGATAGGGATGAGTGTGTAGGGGCGTTGCATGTGGAGATTCATGCATCGAATCTTACAGACCCCATCAAGAAGGCAATTCCGATTAAGGTATCCGTCAGGATAGGGAACACTTGGGAAAAGGCGACCGAACTGATTGAGCAGCTCGGCTAATTCAGTGGCGTGAAGGAGTGAGCTATGATGACTGGGTGCCTGCTTGTGCTTTGCAAAACTTCGTCGCTGCAGCGCGCCTCGGCTTGCTTTCCCAAGGCTCTTACGTGGCTCCCAGCCTGTAACGCTGCACCCCCTGAAAGCGGCACGAAACAGAGCTAACCTATTGCCCCATATATGGTTTCAAGCCTCTCGTGATTTGCACGAAAGGCTTGACACCGGCCCTTTTTTGTGGCCGTTGCGCTGAGCGCAGCGGTCTGCAACATGGCGCTGATGCTGTTCTTTCACCTGATGTCCAAAGGCCAGCCCTATCTTCCCATCGTGGCGGTCTGCTGGGTCGGCTTTACCCTGATCCACCTGCTGCACTGGGCCTGGATACGGCGGCATCCGCGTCAGCTGGTGGGCACCAGTCTGCGCACGGGCCTGTTCTATTGCTCCAACCTGTGTGTGACGGCATTGTGGCTGCCACCAGATCCATTGCTGCCCATATGGCTGATCCTGCAGGTGATAGGCGCTTTCATCATGCTGGGCCGCATCTGGGGCTGGGGCACCCTGGGGCTGACCTTGGGGGCAAGCCTGTGGCTGCTGGGCCGGCTGGATCTCTCGGCCTATCCGAATGTGTACGAGACCCTGTGCTTCACCATGTTTGCGAGTGCTCTGATGGGGCATATCTATGTGGCCCGCTTTTACTATCTCTATGACCGTCTCCAGGAGCAGCAGCAGGCCTTGCAGCTTCTTGCCAGCTATGACCCGCTGACGCACGCGCTCAATGCGCGTGCCTATTACGAGCAGTCGAACGCCCAGCTTCACCTGTGCCAGCGCCTGGGCCTGCCGGTATCCGTGCTGTTTGTGGATCTCGACCATTTCAAGAGCATCAATGACAACTATGGCCATGCAATGGGCGATCATGTGCTGCGTCAGGCCGGCATGGTGCTCAGGGAGTGTTTGCGCGAAAGCGATCTGCTGGGCCGGGTCGGCGGAGAGGAGTTCTCTATCTTCCTGCCGAACACGGCCCTGGAAAGCGCGCGCAATGTGGGCGAGAACATACGTGCGGCGCTGGAGAGCCTGCCCATCTCGTTTCATGAGCAGGTGTTGCGCGTGACCGCCAGCATAGGCGTGAGCTGCAGCCCTGCTCATTGCGATCCGCCGCCACTGCTGGAGCGTCTGCAGCAGCGTGCCGACCAGGCGATGTATGAGGCCAAGCATTCGGGGCGCAACCGCGTGGTCTGCGAAGGGTTTGAGGCCGTGGCCATGTCCTGAAGTACCCGTAGGCCGGGGCCTCAAATGGGGGCTTGTTGAGGTCGCCTCCGAATCCCCATGCCATCGCCGTGACCATGGCTGGTGGATGCCTGCCGCGACTCGTGATTTAGACCCGCTTGTATGTTTGCAGGTGTCGGTCCGCGCTAAGAGCGTGTTCATGATCTCTACGTTGGCGCGCCGCGAGGGGATCGTGAACACGCTCTTAGCGAACCTCCAGTGCCGGGGGCTAGACGATGAGCATTACCAGCAGCACCAGGCTCAGCAGGCCGATATAGGCGCGGGCATGGGTGCGGTCGGCAATCTTGCCAATCCAGAGGCCGCCGAGGCGGATGCCCAGCCAGGAGCCGGCCACCAGCGCCAGACAGGCCGCAAGGTCCACATAGCCTGCATACCAGTTGCCCAGCGGCGCCATGTCGCGCGAGGTCAGCAGCGCATAGCTCAGGCTGGCGGTCACGGCCATGGGCAGGGACAGGGGATTGGCCATGGCGGTTGCCGCCGTCATGCTGGCGCCACGCCTGCGCATCAGCGGGACGGTCATCACGCTGCCGCCCACGCCCAGAAAGGCGGCAATCGCGCCTATGACCAGACCGAAGCCCGCTGCCTGGGGACGGCTGATGGGAGACATGCGCTGTGCTGAGGCGTCGGGCTGGCGCAGGAATCCCGAGCGCAGCAGGCTGTCCAGAATCGTCAGTCCCAGATAGGCGATGAAGGCCCAGCGCAGCCAGTCTCCACCAAAGCGCGTGGCGGCGAATGCGCCCAGGGCTGCGCCCACGGCCATGAAGGCCATCAAGGGGCGCACCTGCTCCCACTGCAGCGTGCCGGCCTTGTGATGGCGCAGCGTGGCCATGGAGGCCGCAAAAATCATCACGCAGGTCGAGGTGGCAACGGCCACATGCATGGCGGCCTCGCCAATGGCACTGTGCGGACCGTAGGTGGTCAGCAGCACCGAGTACAAAAGCGGAACGACGACAAAGCCGCCACCAAAGCCGAACAGAACGGTGGTGATTCCGGCCAGCAGGCCGAACAGCAGCAAGATGAAATACATGATTGGCGTAACGGAATGGGGAAAGCTACACAATAGGCGGCCATGAGTTGGCCCGCATTCGAAGATGGGTCATTGATGTTTGAGATTCGGCCAGACTCGCGTCTGGCACTGAGGTATGCGAAACATTGCATTGAAGAGCGTGGATGCCGTGGATCGTGCGGTGCTGGCCATAGGCACGGACTATGCGCACGGCAGCCTGCTGAATATGCATTCCCACAGGCGGGCCCAGATGCTGTATGGAATGAGCGGTCTCATGGAGGTCGAGACCTCGGATGGCGCCTGGGTGATTCCACCGTTCAGCGGGGTCTGGATTCCTGCGGGCAAGCCGCACCAGGTGCGCATGCAGGGCGTGAGCACGCGCAGTCTCTACATAGAGCCTGCGGCCGTGCCGCGTACGGGCAGGCATTGCGAGGTACTGGTTGTTTCAGCGCTTTTGCACCAATTGCTGCTGGCCTCCGCAGATCTGCCTGCGCTTTATGAGGAGCAGGGGCGCGATGGTGCCCTGGTGCAACTCCTGCTGCATGAGATCGCCCTGGCCCCGACCATGCCGCTGTTCGCTCCCATGCCAGAAGACGAGAGGCTTGCGGGTCTGTGCAAGGCCTTCATGCAGTCTCCGCATATCCGCGCCAGCCCCGAGGATTGGGCGCGGGAGCTGTGCAAGAGCCCTAGAAGCTTTACGCGGTTGTTTCGCCAGCAGACCGGCATGTCGTTTGGTGCATGGCGCCAGCAGGCCTGTCTCATGGCGGCCTTGTCCAGGCTCGCGGCTGGGGCCAGCGTGACCGAGGTGGCGCTGGACCTGGGCTATGACAGCCCCAGCGCCTTCTCCACCATGTTCAAGAGACAGCTGGGCCAGCCGCCCTCGGGTTTTGCGCGCGCCCTCAGCCCGGCGCACTAATCTTGCCGGCTCATGCGGTCGATGAAGCGCTGGCTTGCCGGTGAGAGCGAGCGCCCGATGCGGGTGACCAGGCCTATGGGCCTTGACACGGCTGGCTGGGACAAGGGCACGGCCACGAGGTCCTGCATGTCCGCCAGGCCCAGGGCGAAGCGGGGCAGGGCCGTCACCCCGAAGCCGGCCTTGACCAGCGCGCAGCAGGCGGCGACGCTTGCAGTTTCCATGACCGGCTGCACCTGCAGGCGCTTGCGGATGAAGACCGGGTCCACGATGCTTCTGATGCTGCTGCCTGCCTGCACGGTCAGGTAGTCGCGTCCCATGAAGGCGCTCCAGGGCAGGCTGTTGCTGGCAGCCAATGGGTCGCCCGCTCGGCAAAGCAGCATCATCGGATCGTTGCACAGGTGCTGGTATTTGAGGCGTTGGTCCTGAGCGGGTTTGGTACACAGGCCGAAGTCGGCATGGCCGTCCTCGATGGCTGCCAGCAAGGGCTCGGCGGGTAGCTCCAGAAGCCTGAACTCGACTTCGGGATACTCGCGCCTGAAGCCCGCAATGGCCTGCGGCAGCAGGGCGACGCTGATCGAGGGCAGGGCTGCCACCGTGATCCGGCCGCGGTGGCCTTGCATGAAATGCCCCAGCTCACCAAGGGCGCTGTCGAAGTCGCGCAGCACGCGGCGTGCAATGTGCAACAGCTCTTCGCCGGCTGGCGTGATGCTCACATGCCGCGTATCCCGATCGAAAAGCCGCATGCCCAGGGTTTCTTCTGCGAGGCGCAGGGTGCGGCTCAGTGCGGGCTGGGAGATGTCCAGCTGCCGCGCTGCGGCGCGAAAGCTGCCCGCCTCCGCGATGCGGACCACGGCTTCCAGCTGCTGAAGGCTTAGGTTGATGCGCATGAAAGTCTGTTTGATTGATCCATAAAATTTATCACAGATAAAGAATTGAATAGATTCCAATATAGATGAGCGCTGACTAAACTGCCTTCGCATACAGCTAATGAAGAGGATGTGCAGCAATGACAGGGCCGTTGGAAGGTGTGACCGTCGTCGAGCTTGGGCAGGTGCTGGCCGGTCCTTTTGCGGGGGCGATATTTGCTGATCTGGGTGCCGAGGTCATCAAGATCGAGCGCCTCGAGGGCGGTGATGACGGGCGTCGCATGGGGGCAGAGTTCCGTCAGGGCGATGCGCTGAACTTCCATGTCTTCAATCGCGGCAAGCGCTCGGTGGCGCTGGACTTGCGCTCGCGTGAGGGGCTTGAGGCATTCGAGACGTTGGTGGCCAGGGCCGATGTGCTGATCCACAACTTGCGCCCCGATGTGCCCAAGGCCTTGGGCCTGGACGGCCCTTCGCTTTGCGCTCGTCATCCGCGCCTGATCTATGGGGAGATCTCCGCCTTCGGGCATCGTGGGCCCATGGCCTTGCGCCCGGGATACGAGCCCCTGATCCAGGCCTTCAGCGGCCTGTCCAGCCTCAATGGCGGGCCCGATGACCCGCCGCTGCGCGCGGGTGCCTCGATATGCGATCAGGGCAGCGGGATGTGGCTGGTGATTGGTGTTCTGTCCATGCTGCACCGGCGCGCGCAGACCGGGCGTGGCGGCCTGCTGCAGACCTCGCTGCTGGAAACGGCGCTGGCCTGGAGTGCCCAGAAGAGCGATGCCTTTCTGAACGAGGGCCACCTGCCGCAGCGCCATCGTTCGGGCCATCCGGGCTTTGTGCCCTATGAGGCCTTTGAAACGGCCGATGGCCCGCTGCTGGTCTGCTGTGGCAATGACCGCCTGTTTGCCAAGCTGGCCCGGGTGCTGGGATGCAGCCAGTGGCTGGAGGATCCGCGTTTCATGAGCAACCGTGCGCGGCTGCAGAACAAGGCGGCGCTGCTCGCCGATCTGGAGCCGGCCTTGCGCAAGCGCTCCAGGGCCGCATGGGTGGCGCTGTTCGAGGCCGAGGGCGTGCCGTGTGCGCCCATCCACGATGTGCCCGAGGCCTTGGCCACTCCCCAGGTAAAGGCCCAGGACATGCTGGCCCCCGTGCCCGGCCAAGACTTTTGCCTCACCGCTCTGCCCCTGTCTTTCGATGGTGCCCGTCCAGGGATCTCGGCCCCGGCGCCGCGCCTAGGGGAGCACAACGCGCTCTACGGGCTTGCGGCTGCGAAAGCCTCATGACTCGCCTCATCACTCAGCCGATAAAAAAGGAGACAGCAACATGATCCACCCCCGTTGGCGTATTGCCATGCTGTGTGCGGCCGCAATGGCGGCCATCGTGCCGGGCGCTCGGGCCCAGCCGGGCTTTCCGAGCAAGCCCATGACCCTGGTGGTGCCGTTTGCCGCAGGCAGCGGCACCGACCAGCAGGCGCGCGTGCTCGCCCAAGTGCTCAGCGACGACACCAGGCAGCCCGTGATCGTCGAGAACAAGGCCGGTGCCAGCGGTCTGATTGCAGCCCAGCATGTGGCCAAGGCTGCTCCCGACGGCTATACGGTGCTCATCACCACGAACACGACCCAGGCGGCGAATGAGCATTTGTTCAAAAGCCTGCCCTACGATCCGGTCAAGGATTTTGCCCCGGTCAGCCTGTTGTCCAAGGGCCAGATGCTGTTGCTCGTGCGCACCGACTCGCCTTATAAGACACTGGCCGATCTGCTTGCGGCGGCGAAAAAAAGCCCTGGCAAGCTCAACTTCGGCAGTGGCTCCTCTTCCAGTCGCGTGGCCAGCGAGCTGCTCAAGCAGCTGGCTGCGGTGGAGATGGTGGATGTGCCCTACAAGAGCAACCCCATGGCGATCACCGACCTTCTGGGAGGGCAAGTGGACTTCATGTTCGCCGATGCGCCTACGGCACTGCCCCAGGTCCAGGCTGCAAAGCTGCGCGCGCTGGCGGCCAGCGGGCGTCAAAGAATGGCCGTGGCGCCAGACATTCCCACCGTGGATGAATCAGGGGTCGCAGGCTATGACATGAGCTACTGGACCGCCGCCTACATGCCTGCAGGCACACCTGCAGCCATCGTGGAGAGGTTCAACCAGTTGCTGGCGAAAGTCTCGGCCTCTGCCGAGGTCAGGAATTTCCAGCTCAAGGCCAGCGGTGAGATCGCCCTGAGCAGCCCGCAGGGCCTGGCCCGGTTCCAGGCGGCCGAGTCCAGGAAATGGGGACGCATCATCCGAGAGGCAGGAATCCAGCCTGAATAACAGGCCTGTGCAGTGCACCCGACCAACAGAGCGTACTGGTCGAAAAACAAGGGCTCATTCATAAAATCCAAAGGAGACAAAAATGGCTTTTCCATCATGGCCGCGCCCCGTGCTGCTGGGCGCGACGGCACTGTGCTGCGCGCTTGGCGCCCAGGCCCAGAGCAATCTTGCGTTCTACGGCTTTCTCGATCTGAGCGTGACTTCCAGCGACAACGGCGCACGCGGCTCGGGCCGGGTCACCGGCCTGTCCTCGGGGGTGGGCACAGGCTCGCGCATAGGCTTGCGGGGTCAGGAAGATCTGGGGGGCGGCCTCAAGGCCTTGTTCCAGCTGGAGATGGGGCTGGAGGCCGACAGCGGAGCCTTGAAGACCTTTACCGGCAACTATGCTTCGGCCACACCGTCAGCTCCTGGGGGACTGCCTTCGACCGGCGGCTTCAACCGCCGCTCCCATGTCGGCCTGCAGTCGGACTGGGGAACCGTCTTGCTGGGGCGCGACTACACGCCCATGTATTACACGGCTCTGGCAACGGATACCCTCAAGCTCGCCTATCTTGGCAATGTCCAGGGCCTGCTTTCTCTGGCTGGTGGCTCGGAGCGCCTGGCGCGCATGAGCAATGGCGTCTTCTATACCTCGCCTCAGCTCGGCGGCCTGCGCCTGCGCGCGGCCTATGGCTTTGGTGCTGAAAGCCCGGGAGGCGCGGGCAATCCGCCCAAGGATGCGCATACGCTTTATGGTGTGGGCGCAGACTTCAGCACGGGTGGTCTGGTGCTGAGCGCGGCCTACCAGCAGATCAAGCTGCCGACTGTGGGCGGCGCCCCGCTGGAATTCACGGGCCTGCGTACACGCAAGGACCTGATTTTCGGAGCCCAGTACAGAACCGGCCCATGGCTGCTGTCCGCCGGACACTTTCGTGTCAACGCCCCGCAAAAGGGTGAGGACACCTGGCTGGGAGCGGGCTATACGTTTGGTGTGAACACCGTCAAGCTGCAGGTCCAGAGGCTGCGCCAGGACAATCCCTCCGGCAAGGACAGAAGGGCCACCGTCGTGGGCGCGGTTTTCGAGCATGGCCTGTCCAAGCGCACATCGCTGTATACCTCCTACAGCCGCTCCAGCAACAATGCGACCGGGCAGTTCGGCGTCACGGGCAGCGACACCTCCTTTGCTGCCGGGGCTGCAGGCGCCAAGGTCGATGTGCTGGCCCTGGGTGTGAAGCACAGCTTCTGAAGCCGGCATCCAAGTCATGACGTATGAGAGCCAACGCATGATGCCCGCTCCAGCACAGTCCGGCATGGAGCTGGAGTTGCATGGAGCGGTCGCGGTGATCGCCTTCGACCGGCCCGAGCGGCGCAATGCCATGGACATGGAGATGCGCGCGCAATACGCGCATCTCGTGGCGCAGGTCATCGGCGACGACGGCGTGAAAGCCATTGTTCTGACCGGGCGTGGCGGCCATTTCTGCGCAGGTGGAGACATCGGCTCCATGGATGCCGATGGCGGCATGAATGCCGAGTCCGGGCGTGAACGCATGCGCCGGACCTTGCAAAGCGTGTCCGCGCTCTACACCTGCGACAAGCCGGTGCTGGCCGCCGTCGAGGGCTGTGCCTTTGGCGGCGGCTTCGGCATGGCGCTGCTTGCCGATCTGGTGATCGCGGCCGAGGGCGCGCGCTTTTGCATGTCGTTCGCGCGGGTCGGCCTGGTGCCCGACAGCGGCGCGCTTTACACGCTGCCGCGCATTGTGGGGGTGCAGCGCGCCAAGGAGCTGATGCTCAGCGCGCGCGAACTCGATGCCCGGCAGGCACAGGCCTGGGGCATTGCCGCCGAGGTCGTGCCCCGGGGCCAGGCGCTGGCGCGTGCGCTGCAACTGGGCCAGAGCCTGGCCTCGGCGTCACGCTCGGCGGTGGCCATGACCAAGGCTGCGCTCAACACCTCGCTGTCCAGCGACTGGCAGGCCATGCTGGAGCTGGAGGCGAATGCCCAGGGCGTGGCTTTTGCGACCGCCTACCACCGGCAGGCGGTCGAGCGCTTCGTGAACAAGCAGCCGCCGCTGTTCAGGTGGCCGGCGCAGAAAAGCAATTCACTTCAAGGAGACAAAACATGTTGAACCGACGCCATCTTCTGGCCCTGCCTCTGGCCGGCAGTGCCCTGGGCGGAACAAGCGCGTTCGCGCAGCCCGACTTTCCCGGCAAGCCCATCCGGGTCGTCCTGCCGTTTGCCAGCGGCAGCGGCTCGGACAACAGCGTGCGTTATGTGACAAGCAAGGTGGGCGAGGCCATGGGCTGGACCTTTGTCGTGGACAACAAGCCCGGGGGAAACAGCTTCATCGGCGTGCACGACTTCCTGCGTGCGCCGGCGGACGGCCATACCCTGCTGTACTCGGGCGGGACCACGCACGGCGTGAACTCGGCGCTGTTCAGGCAACTGCCCTATGACCCGATCAAGGACATGGTGCCCGTGGTCTCCGTGGTGTTTGCGCCCATGGTGCTGCTGGCCCGGCCTTCTTTGCGCGTGGACAGCGCAGCCCAGCTGATAGAGCTGATCCGCAAAGAGCCTGCAAAGTACACGGCTGCGACCGGCAGTACCTTCCAGCAACTGGCCGTGAACCTGCTGCGTCATGAGGCAGGGCTCGATTTCCGTGACGTTGCCTACAAGGGGAGTGCCCAGTCCATGATGGATCTTGTGGGCGGCCATGTGGACTTCACCATCGTCGACGGCGGTGCGGCCATGCCCATGGTCCGCTCGGGCATGCTCAAGGCCCTGGCCGTGACTTCGGGCCGGCGCGTCTCGGCGCTGCCGTCCACCCCGACCATGGCCGAGGCCGGCCTGCCCGACATACGGCTCAATGGCTGGGCCGCTTTCTTCGCAAAGGCCGGGACACCCGGGCCGGTGCTTGAAAAGCTCAGACAGGCCTTCACCCCCTATCTGCAAAGCGCCGAGTACGAAAAATACGTTGCCGAGAATGCAGGCTTTTACGAGAGCCTGAGCCCCGAGCAGATGAACCAGTTCATCCGCTCCGAGATCGAGCGTGCGAAAAGCACGTTCCAGCGCGCAGGTATCAAGCCGCAATGAGACAGGGAGTTGATATGACTGCAGAGCAAGCCAGGCCGGCTTCGGCCAGTGCCGCTGCGGGGCCGCTGGACGGCGTTCGGGTGCTGGATCTGACCACGGTGTTCATGGGCCCCTCGGCAACCCAGTATCTGGGTGATCTGGGGGCGGATGTGATCAAGATCGAGGCCCCGGTAGGTGATTCCACGCGCGCCATCGGGCCTGGCGGGGAGCAGGGCCTCGGGCCTCTTTTCCTGGGCTTGAACCGCAACAAGCGCAGCGTGGTGCTGGACCTCAAGACGCCGCAGGGCGTCAAGGCCTTGCTGCATCTGGCAAAGAGCGCCGATGTGTTCGCGACCAATGTGCGTCCTGCGGCCATGCGCCGGCTCGGGCTCGGGTATGAGCAGTTGTCGCAGGTCAATCCGCGCCTGATCTATGCGAGCATGGTCGGCTTCTCCCAGCGCGGCCCTTATGCGGGCAAGGCTGCGTTCGACGACATGATCCAGGCGGCCACGGGCCTGGCGGCTGCGGTCGGACAGGCGGGCGGCACCGAGCCGCAATACCTGCCGATCACGATTGCCGATCGCTCGGTCGGCATGTATGCGTTTGGCGTGATCTGTGCGGCCCTGCATGCGCGCCACCGCACGGGCCTGGGGCAGAGCATCGACATACCAATGTTCGAGACCATGATTCCCTATGTGCTGGGGGACCATCTCTATGGTCACACCTTTGCGCCGGCCAGGGGCGGCTTTGGCTATCCGCGGCTGATGTCGCCCAATCGCCGTCCTTACAAGACCAAGGATGGCTATGTGTGCTGCCTGATCTACACCGACAGGCATTGGGCGCTGTTCCTGGAGGCCGTGGGCAAGGCCGGATTGCTGGATACCGATCCGCGCTTCAAGAACATCCGCGCGCGCACCGAGGCCATAGATGCGCTTTACGAGCTCGTGGCCGATGAGCTGGCCCAGCGCACCACGGCCGAGTGGACGCAGCTGCTGCCCGAGTCGGAGATACCCATCTTTCCCATGCATACCCTGGAGAGCCTGCTCGAGGACGAGCACCTTGCCGAGACCGGCTTTTTCCGGCAGACCGAGCATCCGGTGGCCGGCGCCATTCTGGAGACCGCCGTGCCCAGTGAATGGTCGGGCACGCCTCCGGCGCGCAGCCGCCCCGTTCCCGTGCTTGGCGAGCACACGCAGCAGGTGCTGGCCGAGGCCGGCTATGACCCGGCCGAGATCGACAACCTGGTTGCGGCCCTGGACAAGACCAGGCCCGCACCCAAGACAAAGTGAGATGTGATGACGCAGGAAAAAATGAACGCAGACCAGGAGCTCGATGTACGCCGGCAAGACGGCGTGCTGTGGCTCACCATTTGCCGCGAAGAGCGGCGCAATGCCTTGAGCCCGGGCGTGCTCCAGGGGCTGTGCGAGGCCTTTGCCCAGGCTGCGCAGGACCGCTCGCTGCGCGCCATCGTGCTCACGGGTGCGGGTGACAAGGCTTTTTGTGCGGGTGCCGATCTGCAGACGGGAAAGTCCTTCAAGTTCGACTATTCCGAGCCCAGCCAGGGCCTGGCCGATCTTCTGCGCCTGGCGCGGGCCACCCATGTGCCCAAGATCGCGCGCATCAACGGGGCATGCATGGCCGGAGGAATGGGGCTGATGGCCATGTGCGACATGGCTGTGGCGGCCTCGCATGCGCGTTTCGGCCTGCCCGAGGTCAAGGTCGGCGTCTTCCCGGCCCAGGTGCTCAGCGTGCTGCAGGGTCTGATGGGTCGGCGTCTGCTGACCGAGCTGTGCGTGACAGGTGAGTCCATCGACGCGCACCAGGCCCTGGCCTGCGGCCTGGTCAATGATGTGGGGGATGATCTCGATGCCCGGCTGCAACAGCTGTTGGCACGGGTGCTGGACAAGTCGCCTGCAGCCATACGCCGGGGGCTTTACCTGATGAAGCAGATCGAGGCCATGCCGTTCGAGCAGTCCATGGCCTTCACCGAAAGCCAGATCGGCCTTTTCGCCTTGACCGAGGATGCGGCCGAGGGACAGCTGGCTTTTCGCGAAAAACGCCAGCCCCGGTGGACTGGACGATAAAGAGGATTGAGCAATGAGCAAGAAAAACATCCGCATCGGCGGCGCTTCGGGCTTCTGGGGCGATAGCAGCGTCGGTGCGCCGCAGCTGGTGCAAAGCGGCAAGGTGGACTATCTGGTGTTCGACTACCTGGCCGAGCTGACCATGTCGCTCCTGGCCTCGGCCCGCATGCGCAAGCCCGAGATGGGCTATGCCACGGACTTTGTGACGGTGACCATGAAGGGCCTGCTCAAGGAGATCGTGGAGCGCGGGATCCGCGTGGTCAGCAATGCCGGGGGCATCAACCCCCAGGGCTGCGCCCAGGCCATTGCCGCGCTGGCCGCCGAGCAAGGCCTGTCGGTGAAGATCGCCGTGGTCGAGGGCGACGATGTGATGCCGCTGTTGCCTGCGCTGCGCGATGCCGGCGTGCGCGACATGCAAAAAGGGCGGCCGCTGCCGGACAGGGTGATCAGCGCGAATGCCTATCTGGGAGCGCTGCCTGTGCGCCAGGCCCTGGACCAGGGCGCGCAGATCGTGATCACGGGCCGCTGTGTGGACAGCGCCGTGACCCTGGGGGTTTTGATGCACGAATTCGGCTGGCAGGCCCATGATTACGACCGCCTGGCCCAGGGCAGCCTGGCTGGCCATATCCTGGAGTGCGGCTGCCAGGCCACCGGCGGCCTGCATACCGACTGGGAAAGCGTGCCGGACTGGGCCAACATCGGCTACCCGATCGTCGAGTGCCGTGAGGACGGCAGCTTTCTCGTGGGCAAGCCCGATGCGACGGGCGGGCTGGTGAGCACGGCGACCGTGGGCGAGCAGGTGCTGTATGAAATCGGCGACCCTGCAGCCTATCTGCTGCCCGATGTGCGCTGCGACTTCACTCAGGTGCGGCTGCAGCAGCAAGGCCCGGACCGGGTGCTGGTCAGCGGTGCTCGCGGATATGCGCCCGGCGGAGCGTACAAGGTCAGCGCCACCTTCATGCAGGGCTATCGCTGCGATGCCCAGCTGTCCATCGTCGGGGTGGATGCCGCAGCCAAGGCGCAGCGCACGGCCGAGGCGATTCTGGCGCGCACGCGCAAGCTGTTTGAGGCCAATGGCTGGGCCGATTACAGCCGCACGCGCATCGAGGTTCTGGGCACCGAATCCTGCTTCGGCCCCCATGCAGGCACCTGGCAGACGCGTGAAGCCACGATGCGGCTGGCCGTGATGCACGAGGAGAAAGCGGCGCTGGAGCTGTTCGCGCGCGAGATCGCGGCCGCCGGCACGAGCTGGGCGCCTGGCACCACGGGCTCGGGAGGCGGGCGGCCCAGCCCCTCGCCCTCGATACGGCAATATGGCTTTTTGCTGGAAAAGTTCGCGCTCAATCCCAGCGTCCTCATGGATGGCGTGCGCACGGCCGTGCCGATTCCCGATGGCGGAGAGCTGGATCTGCCGGACCGCCCGGCCGAGGAAAGCCCACCGGCAGACGAGGCGCAGGATGCGGTCGAAGTCCCTTTGATCCGCCTCGCCTATGGCCGCAGCGGAGACAAGGGCGATATCTCCAACATCGGCCTGATTGCCAGGCATCCCCGTTATCTGCCCGTGCTGCGTGCGGCCGTCACCCCGCAGAGCGTCAAGGCCTGGCTGGGGCATCTGGTGCAAGGCAGCGTCACCCGCTATGAGCTGCCGGGCTTTGATGCCTTCAACTTCGTTTGCGAGTCGGCGCTCGATGGCGGCGGCATGGCTTCGCTGCGCAACGACCCGCTGGGCAAGGGCATGGCCCAGATCCTCCTAGCCATGCCGGTGCGCATACCCTGCGGGCTGCTGGCCGCAGACGGCGCCGGCTCCTAATCCCCGATCACGCGCAGCGCCGCCTCGATCAGGCGCTCCTGGGCGGCGGGCTGATCGCAGGCCACGGCATGGCGGAACTCCATGCCGCGCAGCCAGGTGATCTGGCGCTTGGCAAGCTGGCGCGTGGCGGCGATGCCGCGCTCGCCGAGGCTGTCCATGCTGTGCAGGCCGTCCAGGCTCTCCCAGGCCTGGCGGTAGCCCACGCAGCGGATCGAGGGCAGGTCGGCATGCAGGTCGCCGCGTGCACGCAGGCGCCGGACTTCGTCGAGAAAGCCCGAGGCCAGCATGGCCTCGAAGCGCCGGGCTATGCGTTCGTGCAGCCAGGCCCGGTTCTCTGGTTCCAAGGAGAAAAAGCCTCCAGCGCTTATCAGGCTTGCGCTGGAAGCTCTCTTTTTGATAGTGTGAAAGCTCGACAGCGGGCGCCCGGAGATCATCCAGACTTCGAGGGCGCGCTGGATGCGCTGGCTGTCCGCGGGCGCCAGCCTGGCGGCGGTCTCGGGGTCGATGCGTGCGAGATCGGCATGCATGGCCGGCCAGCCGCGCTCCGTGGCCTGGGCATCGATGCGCGCGCGTATCTCGGGGTTGGCGGGCGGCATGTCGTCCATGCCGTCCAGCAAGGCCTTGAAGTACAGCATGGTGCCGCCCACGAGCAGGGCAATGGCGCCGCGCGCATGGATCTGTGCGACCAGGGCCTTCGCATCCTGCACGAACTCGGCCGCGCTATAGGCCTGCAAAGGGTCGCGGATGTCGATCAGATGGTGCGGGCAGGTGGCCAGCTCGCGCGCATCGGGCTTGGCCGTGCCTATGTCCATGCCGCGGTAGACCAGGGCCGAGTCCACGCTGACGATCTCCGCTGCCCGGCCTTTGCGCGCCAGCACATCGGCCAGCGCCAGGGCGGCGGCGGTCTTGCCCGAGGCGGTGGGGCCGGCGATGGCCAGGCAGGAGGGAGGCTTGGGGCAGGACATGGGCAGCAGAAGATCAAGGCATGGAGAAGAGGCCAGGGCGTGGTGCGGGGCTCTGGCCGCAGAGCCAGCCCGGGGCCGGGCCGGTGCAAGCGCCAAAGCGTAGCAGACAAGTCGTGCGGCTTTGGCGAATGGCCCCGGCGAAAATGTCCTGCGAGGAAGGTTGGGGTGACTGGCTCTGCGAACTTCTCTTGCAGGGCATGGAGGGACTTCGCTGCGGTGCGCGGGCAGCGCCGTGATACGCGCTATTCTTGATGCCCTCGGTCGCGGGCGGGAGTCGCATCGGCCGTCTTCCAAGGGATGAACTCTATGCCTTTATGCCTGGGTCTTGCGGCCAACCGAATCCACCACCAAACCGAAGATGCGGCGCTGTTCGCCTGGCTGCGTGCCTGCGAGGCCGGCATACGCGAGCTCGGTCTTTCCCTGCATGCGGTGGGACGCACCTATGACGCCATCCAGGGGGCCGGCATGCTCGGCGGCTATGGCGCCCTGCATCGCTACCCCTATGGGCGCGAGGGCGGGCTCATGAAGCTGGTGGCCGAGGTCGTGGGCATGGAGGGGGATGCGCGCCGCCTGGATGGCGCGATCTACCTGACCGATCCCGTGGATCCTTCCTCGACCTTTCCCGAGGCCGTGGCGCTCAAGCGCCAGTGCGTAATCCATGGCAAGCCCTTTTTGTCGACCCTGGCCTCGGCGCGCGACTGGGTGGAGATGGAGCGCCTGCATGCAGGCCTGGCGCCCGATCCCGGGGCCCAGCGCTTTCACGACTTCGGGCGCCAGACGCTGGCGCTGATCGCCCACGATGCGCTCAAGTCGCGCATGCTGGAGTTTGCGGCCCTCAACTTCGAGCTGCTCTCGCGCTTCGGGCGGCGCGTGGCCACGGGCACCACGGGGCAGAGGCTCAACGAGCTGGCCTGGAGCCGGGGCTGGCCCCAGGGCCGGCCCTGGGTGGAGCGCTACAACAGCGGCCCTCTGGGTGGTGATGCCCAGATCGCCGACCTGGTGCTGGAACGCCGCTGCCAGCGCGTGATCTTCTTCGAGGATCCGCATGTGGCGCGCCAGCACGAGGCCGACATCCAGTTGCTGGAGCGCGCCGTGACCACGGTCACCACGGAGGCGGTCTGCACCACTTCGCCGGCCGTGGCCCAGCGCTGGTGCGAGGCTGCGCTCAAGCGCTAGGAAACGCCATCAGATCACGCCCTGCGCAAGCATGGCGTCGGCCACCTTCACAAAACCTGCGACATTGGCGCCGTCGATGTAGCTGACCGTACCGTCCTCGCGCTGGCCGTACTTGAGGCAGGCCGCATGTATGCCCTGCATGATGAGCAGCAGCCGGGCATCGACCTCTTCGGCGGTCCAGGACAGGCGCATGGCGTTCTGGCTCATCTCCAGGCCCGAGGTGGCCACGCCGCCCGCATTGCTGGCCTTGCCGGGCGCATACAGCACGCCGGCCTGCTCGAAGGCCTTGGCTGCCTCGTTGGTCGAAGGCATGTTCGCGCCTTCGGCCACGCACTGCACGCCATTGGCGATCAGGGTTTTGGCATCCTGCTCGCCGAGCTCGTTCTGGGTCGCGCAGGGCAGGGCTATATCGGTCTTGATCGACCACGGGCACTGGCCTGCGAGGAACTGCACATCGCTGACCTTGGCGGCATAGTCGCTCACACGGCCATAGTGGTGATTCTTGATCTCCATGAGGATGGCCAGCTTCTCGGGAGTGAAGCCAGCGGGGTCATGGGCCGTGCCCGAGGAGTCGGACACCGTGATCACCTTGGCGCCCAGTTGCATGGCCTTCTCGACGGCGTACTGGGCCACATTGCCCGAGCCGGAGACCGAGACCGTCTTGCCCTCCATGGATTGGCCGCGCGTGGCCAGCATCTCCTGGGCGAAGTACACCGTGCCGTAGCCCGTGGCTTCGGGGCGTATCAGCGAGCCGCCGAATGCCAGCCCCTTGCCCGTGAACACGCTGGCCGCGCTGTTGGAGAGCTTTTTGTACATGCCGGCCATGTAGCCGACCTCGCGCCCGCCCACGCCGATGTCGCCTGCAGGAACGTCGGTGTCGGGCCCCACGTGGCGGAACAGCTCGGTCACGAAGGCCTGGCAAAAGCGCATTACCTCGGCCGGGCTCTTGCCCTTGGGATCGAAGTCCGAGCCGCCCTTGCCGCCGCCCATGGGCAGGGTGGTCAGCGCATTCTTGAAGGTCTGCTCGAAGGCCAGGAACTTGAGCACCGAGAGGTTGACCGAGGGGTGAAAGCGCAGGCCGCCCTTGTAGGGGCCGATGGCCATGCTGTGCTGGATGCGAAAGCCGCGGTTGATCTGCACCTGGCCCTTGTCGTCCGTCCAGCTCACGCGGAACATGACCACGCGCTCGGGCTCGACCAGGCGATCGAGCAGGCCGTACTCGGCGTATTTTGGATGCTTCTCGATGAAGGGCCACAGGCTTTCCATGACCTCGGTCACCGCTTGCAGGAACTCGGGCTGGCCGGGGTTGCGCTGGGCGACTTCTGCGAGGAACTGGTTCACGGACTCGTACTTCATAGAAAAACCTTCTGGCTAAAAACGCGATGATGCAAAGTGCAGACCAAGATTATGCCAAAAAGTTATGCGGTTATGCATTGTTTTGGTGTTCGGTGGCACATGGATGGTGCATCGAATGCCTGGTCTGCAGTGCAGAGCGTCGCAAAAAACAAAGCCCCGACAAAGCCGGGGCTTGATGTTTAGAGAATTTGCTAGCTGCTAGCGCTTGTCAGATAAGCATCTCAAGCTTGTTAATGCCTGAAACACAAGCAGAGCAAGCGCTAGCAGCTATGGTTTTTGATGTCATCGGCCGCGCAAAAACAGTGCATCCAGCTCCTTCATGCTCAACTGGCGCCAGGTGGGGCGGCCGTGGTTGCATTGGTCGGAGCGCTCGGTGACTTCCATCTGGCGCAGCAGGCCGTTCATCTCATCGAGCGTGAGCTTGCGGTTGGCACGCACTGCGCCGTGGCAGGCCATGGTGGCCAGGATTTCGTTGCGCGCGCGCTGGATCACGGTGCTGGCATCGTGCTGGGCGAGTTCGGCCAGCACGCTGCGCGCAAGCTCCACGGCATCGCCTTGCGTCAGGCTTGCGGGCACGGCGCGCACGGCCAGGGTCTTGGGCGAGAAGGGCGAGATCTCCAGGCCCAGCGTGAGCATGGTGGCTTCATGGGCTTCGGCCGTGGCCACTTCCTCGGGCGTGGCCGCGAAGGTGGCCGGAATCAGCAGCGGCTGGCTGGGAATCTGCGCATCGCCGTTGACCGCGTTCTTGAGCTGTTCATAGACGATGCGCTCGTGGGCCGCATGCATGTCCACGATGACCATGCCCTGGGCGTTTTCCGCGAGGATGTATACGCCATGGATCTGGGCCACGGCCCGGCCTAGCGGCCATACGGGCTCGGCGTCGGCCGGATCTGCGGCATGGGGCGTGGCGCTGGCATTGGCATTGGCATTGATGGTCGAGGCCGGCGCGCCCGAAAACTCCGGGGCGGCCGCCGCGCCGCCTGCATCTGCCGCCATGCCGGCCTCGGCGCTCGGGGCTGCTTCCGTCGGCGCGTGACCTGCAGGGGCTGAGGGCTCTGTGCCGCCAGCCTGCACGAAGGAGGCGGCCGGGGCCGGGGGCTGGGTGCGCATCGGAGCCCAGAGCCCGGCCATGTCGCTGACCTTGTGGCCGGGGCGCTCGTCACCAAAGCTCATGCGCGCCTGGGGCCAGGCCGGGGCTGCGGGCCTGGCCGTGGTCTGCGGCGTGGCCGGCAGAAGCTCGGGGTTGCGCCCGGCTTCCAGGGCCGCCGCTTCGGCGGCTGCCACGGCGCGCGGCGCGGCCAGCGCGTTCTCCACCGCGTGGCGCACGGCCTGGTGGACTTCGCGGCTGTCGCGAAAGCGCACCTCGATCTTGGTCGGGTGCACGTTCACATCCACGCGTGCGGGATCGATCTCCACATACAGTGCATAGATGGGCTGTTTGTGGCCGTGCAGCACGTCTTCATAGGCGCTGCGTGCCGCATGGGTGAGCACCTTGTCGCGCACGAAGCGGCCATTGACATAGCAGAACTGCTGGTCGGGGCGCGAGCGCGCGGCATCGGGAATGCCGGCCCGGCCCGTGACATGGACCGAACCCGACCAGTGGTCCACGGCCACGGAGTTCTTGGCAAAGTCCTCGCCGAGCACGTCGGCCAACCGTTGGGCCAGGGCCTGGGCGGGATCGGCATCCGTGGCCGCACGCCACTGCTCCACGAGCCTGCCCTCGTGCCAGATCGCAAAGCCCACATCGGGCCGGGCCAGCGCATGGCGGCGCACGGACTCTATGCAATGCGCGAGCTCCGTGGCGTCGGTCTTCAGGAATTTGCGCCGCGCGGGTGTGGAGAAGAACAACTCCTTGACCTCGACGGTAGTGCCCTGGTTGCGGGCTGCAGGCCGCAACTCGCCGCTGCGTGCATCCAGCAGATAGGCCGATTCCTGGCCTGCAGGGCGCGAGAAAATCGAGGTTTCGGACACCGATGCGATCGCGGCCAGGGCCTCGCCGCGAAAGCCCATGGTGGCCACGGTTTCCAGGTCGTGCAGGTCGGTGATCTTGCTGGTCGCATGGCGGCGCAGGGCCACGGCCAGTTCGGCCTGCGGAATGCCCACGCCATCATCCTCCACGGAGATCAGACGCACGCCGCCGGCCAGAAGCCGCAGCGTGATCTGGCTGGCGCCTGCATCCAGGGCGTTGTCCACAAGCTCGCGCACCACGGAGGCCGGTCTCTCGACCACTTCGCCGGCTGCGATCTGGCTGATGAGTTCATCGGGCAGGTCGCGAATCGGGCGACGTGCATCGGAGAGGGGAGTCATGCTGTCTGGGTTCACAGCATGATTTTAGGTGCGCGGCTTTCGGCCCTTGAGATGCAGGGTTCTGTCAGAACGTGTTGACGATCTCTACGCTGCCGCGTTGGAGCGCAATCGGGATGAGTTCAAAGCGATGGGGCGCAGCTTGCACCGGGGTGCAAGCAAGCCACAGCGCGAAGAAATCGCCCGATTTCGCTCCAACCCTTGGGGCCAGTGTCTTTGCGGGCGGTCTGCAGCGTTGCGAATCCTCGCAATAGCACGGCTATTGCTGCGGTGTCGCGCCTTGCATCCCATCCCGCACAGACACTGGCGCGGCACCGAGGAGATCGTCAACACGTTCTCAGGGCGTATTGCAGCTTCTGGAGCTGCATGCCCGCTCCTGGAATGCTCAGCGCCTGCGGCCGCGGCGGCCGGCATTGTCGCTGTCACTGCCGACCTGGTTGCCGATCAGTGCGCCGGCGGCTGCACCGCCCACCGTGCCCAGCGTGGAGCCGAACAAGGCATTGCCGACCACGCCGCCCGCCACGGCGCCGACGCCCGTGCCGATCTGGGCATTGTTCGGGTGATGGGCGCAGCCGCCCAGAGCCAGAGCGCCTGCAAGCGTTCCCATAAGAGTCAGGGATTTGAGGAGAGTGCGAGGTGTGGACATGCGGTTGTGGCCTTTGTTCATGAAGGGTTGCGGGAAGCGGGACCTTGGTTCCGCTGACGATTCATGGACTTTGCCTGCAAAAGGCTGACAGATCTATGTGCTTGAGGTATCGGTTGAATAAAAGAGGTAACAGAATTTATGAAACCCTGACGCATATTGCCGGTCTGCAGGCCGGGCCCATGTCCTGGGTCTGGCCCGGGGCGCTGATAATGCGCAGCCATGGAAGCCATCTCCTTTCTCATCGATTTCATACTGCATATAGACAAGCACCTGGAGGCGTTCGTTCTGGCCTACGGGCCTTGGGTGTATGCGCTGCTGTTTCTCATCGTGTTCGTGGAAACCGGTGTCGTGGTCATGCCGTTTCTTCCCGGCGATTCGCTGCTGTTCATCGTGGGAGCGCTCAGCGGCGCAGGTCTCATGGACTACAAGCTGGCCTGCGTGGTGCTGCTGGTGGCGGCCATCCTGGGAGACCAGTGCAACTACAGCATTGGCCGCTTCATAGGGCCCAAGGTGTTCCAGTGGGAGGATTCGCGCTGGTTCAATCGCCGCGCCTTCGATCAGGCCCATGCGTTCTATGAGCGCTATGGCGGCATCACCATTGTTCTGGCGCGCTTCATGCCTTTCATCCGTACGTTTGCACCCTTTGTGGCGGGTGTGGCGCACATGGAGCGCAGCCGCTTCACGGCGTTCAACGTGGGAGGGGCCGTGGTCTGGGTGGTGGGCATCAGCGCCGCCGGCTATTTCTTCGGCAACATGCAATGGGTGAAGGACAACCTGGAGAAGATCATCTGGGGTCTGATTCTCGTGCCCGGCCTGATCGCGATATTCGGTGCCTGGCGCGCCGGACGCAAGGAGAAGGCGCAGGCCTGACCTGGAGCCCGATCTCAGAACGTGTTCACGCTCTCAGGGGTTGGGGTCGTAGTCGTTGGCCCTGCCGGCCTGCTGGCCGATCAAGGCCCCGGTCGCAGCCCCGGTGATCGTGCCCAGCGTGGAGCCGAACAGCACATTGCCCACGACGCCGCCGACAATGGCTCCCATGCCCGAGCCGACCTGCGCATAGCTGGGACGGAGGGCGCAGCCCGCCAGATTCCAGCCCAGGACGGCGAGCAAAACAATGAGTCGCAAACGCATGAGAGCTCTCCTTGGGGCCACGTCTGCTGCAAAGAGGTAGTCAGCGCTTGCGGGGCCATGAGTGGGACCGGCGCCTATGCTGGCACAAGCCGGGCCCCTGGCATGCAGTTTGCGGTCATAAATCACCGCAAGTTTCTTTTGTAGGCGTCTTGTATTGCCTGCCTCAGACCGAGCGGCTGCGGGCCAGCGGCGGGTTGTGGGCAAAGTAGTTGCGTATGCCGCGCATGATGGCGTCGGCCAGCTGCACCTGGTAGGCCGTGCTGCGCAGCTTGGCTTCTTCATCGGGGTTGCTGATGAAGGCTGTTTCCACGAGCACGCTGGGAATGTCGGGCGCCTTGAGCACGGCAAAGCCGGCCTGCTCTACGCGCGGCTTGTGCAGCTTGGCCATGCCGCCGATCTCGCCGAGCAGGGCACTGCCCAGTTTGAGGCTGTCCTTGATCTGGGCCGTGGTGCTCATGTCCAGCAGGGCGCGCTGCACATGGCGGTCCTGGCTGCCCATGTTGAGGCCGCCCACGAGGTCGGCCTGGTTTTCCTTGTTCGCCAGCCAGCGTGCGGCCGTGCTCGATGCTCCCTTGTCGCTGAGCGCGAACACGCTGGCTCCGCGCGCGGCCGGCGTGGTGAAGGCGTCGGCGTGGATGCTGACGAACAGGTCGGCCTGCACGCGCCTGGCTTTTTCCACGCGTGTCGCCAGCGGCACGAAGAAGTCGCCGTCGCGCGTGAGAAAGGCCCGCATGGGGCTGCCGCCTATGCGCGAGTTGTTGATGCGCTCGCGCAGCAAATGCGCAATCTTGAGCACCACGTCTTTTTCACGCGTTCCTTTGGGGCCTATGGCGCCCGGGTCTTCGCCGCCATGTCCGGGGTCCAGGGCCACGATGATGATGCGGTCGGTGTGGCGAGCCACCGGTGGCGGGCTGGGGGCCGGCCGGGGCGCGGGAGCCGGGGCCGGCTCCGGTGCGGGGGGCGGCACGGGGGCCTGGGCAATCACGGGCGGCGCCGGCTCTGGCCTGGAGCCGCTGTGCTGGGCAATCAGGTCGCCCAGAGGATCGACTTCTGGTGCTGGTGCTGGCGCTGGCGGCTTGCCGGTGACGGCGGGCATGGGAATCGGCGCCGGCGCCGGGGGCGTTGGTGCGGCGGCCACGTTCGTGTCGCCATCCAGGGGCGGGAGGCGGTCGCGCAGTCTTTCGCTGATCAATGCCTCCAGCGGATCCACGGCCTTGGCTGGATAGAGGTCGAAAACCAGCCGGTGCTTGTACGGAGCCACGGGCTCCAGCGTGAAGACCTGGGGCCGGGCCTCTTGCTTGAGGTCTATCACCAGGCGCACGACCGAGGGCGAGTTCTGGCCCACGCGGATGGCGGCGATGTTCGGATCGTCGGCTCTGACCTTGGCCACCAGCTCCCGCAAGGCGGGGTTGAGCTCGATGCCGTCGATGTCCACGGCCAGACGCGGAGGCTGGTCTATGAAGAACTGCTTGGCCGAGAGCTTGGTGTCGGACTCTATGGTCACGCGCGAGTAATCGGGCGCAGGCCAGACGCGTACGGCCACGATGGTGGCACCGTGCACGATCTGCTGGCGGCCCAGGAGCAGCACCACCGTGCCTGCCTGCAGCAGGTTGCGGCGCGACATGCGGGAAGAAGTGGGGGAGAGAACGTCGCTCATGCCTGGGCTTTGGGGCTTTAGGGCTTCAGGGCCGCGAGGAGCAGGCGACCCGGCTCGGTCTGGGCCATCAGGGTCACGCGCCGCTGCGCTTCGTCAATTGCTTCAATATGAATAGCTATATCCGCAGGCGGAGTCAGTGCTGCGGCTTTTTCGGGCCATTCTGCCAGCTTGAGGCCGGGGCTGGAGAAAATATCCCGAAATCCCGCATCCTCCCATTCGCGCGGATCGTCGAAGCGGTAGAAGTCGAAGTGCCAGATCGCAAGCCCCGGTGCCTCATGGGGTTCGACCACTGCATACGTGGGGCTTTTGATGCGTCCCTGCACGCCCAGGGCGCGCAGCAGGTGGCGCACCAGGGTGGTCTTGCCTGCGCCCAGGTCGCCATGCAGGGTGACATACGCATTCGCGAGGGCCGGCAGGGCAGCGAGTTGCTGTGCAAAGCGCTCGGTGTCCTGCTCGCCATGCCAAAGCCATTGCCGGGACTGCAGTGAAGCCGACGCCGCAGACGCGCCCGGCCGGACGCCGCTTTCTACAATCGGGGGAGTATGTTGTGCAGCAGTCAATTGGTTCCTTCGGTACAGGCTTGGGCTCGCGAACTTGGATTTTCCCAAATCGGCGTGGCTGGCGTGGATTTGTCGTCTGCGGAGCCGGGTTTGATGCAGTGGCTGGAGAAAGGTTTCCATGGCGAGATGCATTACATGCAAAGCCATGGCCTCAAGCGTGCCCGGCCGGCCGAGCTGGTGCCGGGGACGGTGAGCGTGATCACGGCCCGCATGGACTATCTGCCGGCCAGCATGTTCGCCGGTCAGGGGCGCGGCTGGCAGGCCGTCGAATGGGACAGGCTCAGGCGCCCCGAGGAAGCCATCGTCTCCGTTTACGCGAGGGGGCGAGACTATCACAAGGTCCTGCGCTCGCGGCTGCAAAAGCTGGCCGAGCGCATTGCGGCGGAAATCGGGCCTTTTGGTCACAGGGCGTTCACTGATTCGGCCCCGGTGCTGGAGGCCGAGCTGGCCAGCCGCAGCGGCCAGGGCTGGCGCGGCAAGCACACGCTGATTCTGAACCGCGAGGCGGGCTCGATGTTTTTTCTGGGCGAGATCTATGTGGACTTGGCGCTGGAGCCCACGGCCCCGGTGAGCGCGCATTGCGGCAGTTGCACGGCCTGCATCGATGCCTGCCCCACGGCGGCGATTGTTGCGCCCCGGCGCGTGGATGCGCGCCGCTGCATCTCCTATCTGACCATTGAGCATGCAGGCGCGATTCCCGAGGAGTTGCGCCCGCTGATGGCGAACCGCATCTACGGCTGCGACGACTGTCAGCTCGCCTGTCCCTGGAACAAGTTTGCCCAGCCCAGCCGGCTGCCGGACTTTGATGCACGCCCGGGCCTGGCCGGCAGCTCTCTGGTGGCGTTCTTTGCGTGGGAGGAGGCCGAGTTCCTGCGGCGCACCGAAGGCAGCCCCATACGCCGCATAGGCCATCAGCGCTGGCTGCGCAACCTGGCCGTGGCCCTGGGCAATGCCTGGCGCGACACGGGGGACGAGGCCGTGCGTGCGGCCCTGGCCGGCCGTGCCGGGCATGAGGATGCGCTGGTGCGCGAGCATGTGGCCTGGGCGCTTGCCCAGCGCGAGCCTTGATCAGTTCACCAGGCTCAGCGCAAACGGCAGGCTCAGGACCCCGAGCAAGGTGGACAGGGTCACCAGCCCCGCCACATAGGAGCCGTTATGGCCCATGCGCACGGCCAGCAGATAGCAGGACGAGGCCGTGGGCAGGGCCGAGAAAGCCATCAGGGCCAGGGCCTGGGCGCCCGAGAGCCCGAACACATGCACCATGGCCAGGGCGATCAGGGGCTGGGCCAGATGGCGCAGGCCCAGCAGCTGCACGGCCAGCAGCTTGCCTGCGGCCAGGGCGCCGAACTGCATGCCTGCGCCGGCCGACATCAGGCCCAGCGCAATCGCGGCCGCGCCTATGCGCGAGACCGAGGGCTCCAGCCATTCGGGCAGTCTCAGACCCAGGGCGCTGAACATCAGTCCGGCCAGCGTGCCGATGATCAGCGGATTGCGCACCAGCTGGCCCATGAAGGGCTGGCCGCTGATGCGTGCCATGGGCCATACGGCAGCGATGTTGCAAAGCGGCACGCTGACCCCGATGAGCACCGAGATGTAGAGCAGGCCCTCGGGGCCGGCGAGGCGATTCGCGAGCGCCAGGCCGATGAAGGAGTTGAAGCGGAACGCCACCTGGGCCGAGCCCGCGTGCAAAGACCGGTCCAGGCGCGCGCCCAGCCAGGGCCAGTGGGGCAGGCTGTAGGCCAGCGCAATGCCCAGCAGGGCCGTGCAGATGCCGGCGGCAAGCAGCACGCTGGTTGCACCCCAGTCCAGCGGGTTCTTGACGATGGAGTGAAACAGCATCACCGGAAACAGCAGGTAATACACCAGTGATTCCGTGGCCTGCCATAGCGGACGGTCCAACTGCGTATGGCGGCACAGCAGATAGCCGAGCGCGATCAGCGAAAAGTCGGGGAAAAGCAGTTGTGCATAGTTCACGGCCCCCAAGCATAAGCGTTTTGAGCGCCAGTGCCGGTATCGCCGTGCGCCGTGGCGACACCGGGCTGAAGGTAGCAGGTCAAGCTGTCTTCGATGCCAATTATTCTTATGAGTTTTGACTTATGCAGGGTCGTAGGGATTTGATTGATCGAAATCCCGTCTTGTACACGTGATAATCAAATCCGCTTTAAGCGAGGCCAGGCCTCACCAGGTCTGCGTCTGAAAAATAACGTCATCAACAATGACTTCCACAAGGAGATAGTTCTATGAATCGCCGCAAATGGATGGGCCTGACCCTGGCTCTTGCAAGTTCTGCTGCCATGGCCCAGGCTTATCCCAGCAAGCCCATCAAACTGGTTGTACCCTTCGCCCCTGGCGGAACCACGGACATTATTGCGCGTGTGATTGCCGACCCCCTGGGCAAGGAACTGGGCCAGCCTGTGATCGTGGAGAACAAGGGCGGCGGCGGCGGCATTATCGGCGCCATGGAAACCGCGCGCTCGGCTCCCGATGGTTATTCGCTGGGTATTGCCACGGTATCGAGCATGGCCACCAATCCGGCCATAAACCCCAAGGTGTCCTATAACCCGATTACCGACTTCACGCCCATCATCAATGTGGCGGCCACACCCAATGTGATTGCGGTCAATCCCAAATTCCCGGCCAAGGATTACAAGAGCTTTGAGGCCGAGCTGAAAAGATCCCAGGGAAAATACTCCTATGCCTCATCTGGTACTGGTGGTATTCAGCACATGCTGATGGAGCTGTATAAAAACCTGACCCAGACGTTTGTGACCCATATTCCTTACCGTGGTGCGGGCCCTGCGCTCAATGACGTGGTTGCCGGGCAGGTGCCCATGGTGCTGGACAATCTGCCCTCGGCCCTGCCCTTCATCAAGGACAACCGCCTGGTGCCCATCGTCGTGGCTGCGCCTCAGCGCCTCGCGGTTCTGCCGAATGTGCCCACGTTCAAGGAAGTCGGCCTGGAGCCCGTGAACCGCATGGCCTTCTACGGCATTCTGGGCCCCAAGAACATGTCCAAGGAGGTCGTGGACAAGCTCAATGCCGCCGTGCGCAAGGTGCTGCAGGATCCGGGTGTGAAAAAGCGCATCGAGGACACGGGCTCCCTGGTCGTGGGCAATACGCCCGAAGAGTTCGGCAAGCAGCTCAAGGACGAGTACGAAATTTACAAGAGGGTTGTGGTCGAGCAGAAGCTGGCGCTGGACTGAGCGTCGGCCGCCATGATGGCGGCTCTTGAAAAAGGAGCTGCTAGCGCCAGTCAGTACTGGGTTTCAGGCATATAAGTAGTTGAAACCCATGAGTGACGAGCGCTGGCAGCTCTCTTTTTATTTGTCGTGGCAGCGTGTACCCTTCGCCCATGCCTTTATCTGCCGAGCCGTCAGGCGCCGAAACCGACAACCCTGCGCACTGGCCCCAGCCCCTGCCCGCAAGCCTTGAGGCCCTGGACTTGTTCATGGACGCGCTGCTGCTGGAAGACGGCCTGTCGCGCAATACCCTGGCTGCCTACCGGCGCGACCTCATGGCCTGGGGCCAGTGGCTGGCGCGTGCGGGGCGGGCGCTCGATGAGGCGCAGGAGGACGAGCTGCAGGCGTATTTCGCCGTCCGGTTTGCGCAGACCAAGGCCAGCTCTTCCAACCGTCGCCTCACGGTCTTGCGCCGCTACTACCACTGGGCGCTGCGCGAGCAGCGCATTGCCGTCGATCCCACGGTGCGCATCCTGGCCGCGAAGCAGGCGCCGCGCCTGCCTCATAGCCTGAGCCAGGAGCAGGTCGAGGCTTTGCTGGCCGCGCCCGACACGCAGACGCCATTGGGCCTGCGCGACCGTGCCATGCTGGAGCTCATGTATGCGAGCGGCCTGCGCGTCAGCGAGCTGGTCGGCATGAGCCTGCACGAGCTGGACCTGCGCGCGGGCGTGCTGCGCGTTACGGGCAAGGGGCAAAAGGAGCGCCTGGTGCCCTTTGGCCAGGAGGCGCAGTGGTGGCTGGAGCACTATCTGCAGACTGCGCGCAGCGCCATCCTGGGTGGTCAGCGCAGCGATGCGGTGTTCGTGACCCAGCGTGGCGCAGGCATGTCACGCGTCATGTTCTGGATCATCGTCAAGCGCTGCGCCCAGCTTGCAGGGATTACCGCACCTCTGTCACCGCATACGCTGCGCCATGCATTTGCCACCCATTTGCTCAATCACGGCGCCGATCTGCGCGTGGTGCAGATGCTGCTTGGCCATGCCGACATCTCCACCACCACCATCTACACCCATGTGGCCAGAGAACGTCTCAAGGCCTTGCACGCCCAGCACCACCCGCGCGGCTGAGATCGTGAACACGCTCTGAGGACATGCAGCCTGAAGAGCACGGCCGTCAGACTTCTTCTGCGATCAGGCTGTCTGCCCAGGCCAGTGCCTGCAAATGCGCCCAGTTGACCTGGTGGTTGGATAGCTGCAAGGCATTGGCTGCTTCGGCAAAGCTTTGCTCGTCGCCGCTTTCGCAGGCGCGTGTGAGATCCAGGAACGGGGCAAACACGCCCTTGTTGTGCACCAGCGCATCGACCACGGACTGCGGCAAGGCCACCGAGGACAGGGCTTGTTCCATGGGCTGGCCGAGCATCACGTCCAGCAGTGAGAACACGCCGACCACGAAGGCGTTGTCGCAGTCCTCGCTGGGCAGCAGCTCGGCGGTGAGCAACTCCATGAGGCGCCCGCGCACCACGGCCGTCTGTCCCACGGCCGGTGGCGTGCCATTGGCGCGTGAGGTGGTCAGCAGCAAGGCGGCCCAACGGAACAGCTTCTTGAGGCCCAGAATCATCACTGCGTGGCGAAACGAGGTGATCTCGCAGGACAGACCAAAGCCTGAGGAGTTGATGAAGCGCAGCAGATTGAAGGACAGCGTGGGATCCTTCTTGAGCAGCTCCTCGATCTCGTCCGTGCTGGCCTGCTGGCGTACCAGGTTGATGAGTTGGATGATGGTCGCCTGGGCCGGGCGTATGGCGCGCGCCTGCACGAGCTGGGGCTGGGCGAACCAGAAGCCCTGGAACAGCATCACACCGAGCTCGCGCATGCGCTCGAACTGCTCGGGCGTCTCCACCTTCTCGGCCACGATTCTTGCGAGGGTATGGGTTTGTGCAAACTTCACCAGTACCTGGGCTTCGGCCAGCGAAAGCGCCTGCATGTCCAGCTTGATGAAGGCCGCCGCAGGCAGCCAGCTTGCATAGGCGCGGCGCAGCAGGCTCTGGTTGAACGCGAGGCGAAAGCCGCGTTCGCGCAGGTCGCTGAACAGGGGCAGGCAGGCGGCGATCTCCTCGGCGCTCGCATTGTCGTGCAGCGTGGGGATTTCCAGCACCACCTTGTCGGGGTGAATCAATTCCAGGTGGCCGCCGCTCAGGCTTTCATGCGTGCAGTTGATGAAGACCGTCTTCTTGCCGACCAGGGCTTCGGCACCTGCATAGGACAGCGCATTGAACAGCAAGGCCGCGTCCGAGGCCGCCGTGTGCTGATCCTGGGCGGTCGAGCGGTCGAACAGCTCATATCCGAACACGTCGCGCTGCTCATTGACGATGGCCTGGCGTGCGATCACCGTCACCTGATCGTCTTCAATGCCTTCTGGCAAAGCAGACGGAGTAGAAGATTTATTGCTTTTCATGGCGGAGGGGGAGAGGTTGATGCGTGATCCAGTGCACACATTACAACTGTAGCAAACCCTATCCTACAACGATCCCGCCTGCCGATAAGCCCCGAAGAAGCCCCTTCCAGGCCGGGAATGGAGCGCATCGCCAGGCATGCCGCAGGCCGGTTGCGCGTCTGTCCGGAGCCGGTTTCCTGTCCAGTTTTGGGATGTGGGAGCGGTTCGCTGGTTTGCGAATGTTTGACAGTTTTTCCGGGCGCCGGACCAGGTTTTCAGGTTCAGGGCGTTTCTATGTGCAGGGCGTTGATGAAGCCCTCGCGCCGCTCCAGGGCCTTGAGTCCTTTTTCACCAAGCTCGCGTGCCACCAGGTTGATCAGGCCTTCGCAGAAAATCATGCAGGCTCCCATGCTGTTGCTGATGAAGCTGCTTTCATAAGGGATGAAGAATGCATGGCGTGCGGCGGCTGCAAGCGGGGAGGCGCGGGTGTCGGTGATGGCGACCACGTGGATGCCGGATCGGGCCGCCGCATGGGCCACCTCGGCCACGATGCGCGAGTAGGGCGCAAGACTGGAGACCACGAGCACGTCGCCGTGCGTCATCTGGGCCAGGCTTTCGGCAACCCCCTGGCCCGGGCCGCTGAGCAGGGAGACCTCGGCGCGCAGCAGGTTCAGGCCGTAGTTCAGAAAACTCACAAGAGAATGGATCTGCCGTATGCCGTAGATGCGAACCCTGGGCGCGTGCGCGAGCAGCCGGGCCGTTTGTTGCAGCTCGGACTCATCGAGCTGTTGCAGAAAGCCGACCACATTGCGCACCGACTCCTGGGCCAGCTGGGTGACCAGGTCACAGCAGCTCAGTGGCTCGTGGATTGTGGTCCCGTCCAGCAGGCGGCCTGCCTGGCGCGTATAGAAATGCGGGCCGTCCTGGGTCAGGTGCTCGCGAAACACCGCCTGGAACTCTCCGAAACCTGCGAAACCCAGCCGTGTCGCCAGGCGCGTGAGCGTGGAGGCATGCACGCCCATGCTGCTGGCAAGCTCGGAGATCGTGCTGACGGCCACGTCGCCGGGCCTGTCCACCAGCTTGGCCAGTACGGCGTGGGCCTTGGTGCCCAGCGAGACATTGGCCTGGCCCCGGCCTATGGCAATGACCAGGTTTCGCAGGGAGTCCAGGTTATGGACATTGGAGACGGCGGCAGAGGACATGGGTGGAGAAGGTGGATGAGGAGACTGGAGAATTCCAAAACCGAGTCAGGCGATGACTCGCTGGCGGCGCTGGCCCTGCTCCTGTGCTGCGGCAGCTCCATCCTGGTGTACTCGATGGGTCCGGAAATGGAATGAGAGCGAAGCCGATTCAGAAGCTGTCGCCTCATGCCTGCGAGCCCAGGCTGGTTGCGAGACGCCGGCAGGCAAAGCCGTGCTTGCTGGTGCAGGAAAAGCAGGCCCGGTCAGGTTCATCTCGGTTGTCCATGAGGCTGTGCGCCATCTGCATAGAAGGCGCACAGGCATCAGGACACCAGCTCGCAGCGTTGGGCGTTGCGCATGATAAACAGGCTGGAGCGGCAGGCCCCCGCATAGACCTGCCAGTCCACAGCCTGCTCGCCGACCTCGAAAACCGCGGTTGCCATGGTGTGCTCGTTGTCGCTGTCATCGGGCGCATCGCGGTAGATCGGAAAGTTCAGGTGACTGCGGTCGAACAGGATGTCCAGTGCATCGGGGTGCTGCGATCTCTGCAGTAACTCCATGCCCTGGGTCTGGCGGTTGCTCGAAGAGCGGGTGATGATTTGCGGCTGGTGGGTCATGGCCGCATGGACCATGTGATTGGCATGCAATGAGCGCTGATCCACGGCCTGTACCGAAACCAGGGCATTGCAAAACTCCACGCTGGCGATGTCGGTGGCGCCGGCCTGGGCCAGGGTCAGGTGAAAGCCGCCGGCCCGCGGGCTGGTGCGCAGGTAGGAGATGGCGGCCTCGACATGGTCCATGTCGAGCAGGGCGCGCGTGAGCAGCATTCTGGGCAGGCCCGCCTCGGCCTGGAGGCTGCGTAGATTGTTGACCGTCATCACCATGCCGGCTTCGGTGACCGCAAACGTATGGCCTGGAACGGAGCCGGGATAGACGAAGGATGTGAAGCGGCCACCGTTGGTGATGCTGATCTGGGCTATGGCGCAATGCCCGCCAAACGCCGGGTCGCCGTCCTCGTTGTGAGCAATCAGCGGCAGCGGCCCCGGATATTGCAGCGTGGTGCAGCCGTCGGGCGTCATGGCCCAGAGGTCGCCGCGGCAGTTCCAGATGAAGACATCCTCCTCGGGCAGACCCAGGCCCTGGGCCAGGCCCTTGAGCTCTTGCCAGTAGTCGGGATGGCGCTCGCGCACCAACCTGGCCATGGTTAGCACCCTGGGGTGGCCGCGCCAGCGCATGAGCTGGCTCCAGGCGGACGAAGTCTGGGCGTAGGAGTGCATGGCTCGGGCGCCGAAGCGGCCGAGGGCTTGGCCGACCTCGAACGAGGTACCTGTGATTCGCAGAAAATCAAGCATGGGTCGGTGATTAAACGTGTTGAAGGAATTCGCGCAGCCGGGGATTGCTGGGCTGATCTATGAGCTCGGCCGGGGGGCCGTCCACGGTGATCTTTCCGTTTTCCATGAAGATCAGGCGTGTGCCCACCTTGCGTGCGAAAGCGATTTCATGCGTGACCACGATCATGGTCATGCCTTCCTCGGCCAGGGACTGCATGACACGCAGCACCTCCTGGCGCAGCTCAGGGTCCAGGGCCGAGGTGGGCTCGTCGAACAGCATGATCTGAGGTTTGACGGCCAACGCCCGGGCAATGGCCACGCGCTGCTGCTGACCGCCTGAGAGCTGGCCCGGGTAATGGTTTTCGCGCTCTCCCATGCCGACCTTGCCAAGCAAGTCCCGGGCCAGGGACCGGGCCTCATGCGAGTCCAGGCCGCGTACCTGCCTGGGGCCGAAGGCCACGTTCTCCAGTGCCGTCATTTGCGGGAACAGATTGAACTGCTGGAACACCATGCCGGCTTCCTGGCGGATCTCGCGCACCTTGGCCTTGCCTGCGCGCACGCTCAGGCCGTTGACCACGAGGTCACCGCTGTCGATGCTCTCCAGCGCGTTAATGCAGCGCAACAGGGTCGACTTGCCCGAGCCCGAAGGGCCTATGAGCACCACGACCTCGCCGCGCTGGATGGAGAGATCCACCTGGTCGAGCACCACGGTGGCGCCAAAGCGCTTGCTGACCTTGCGAAATTCAACCATGGTCATAGGATACGCATCCTCTTTTCCAGGGTTCTGAGCGCGAAGGTCAGACAACCGATCAGGAGCAGATAGATGAGTGCCACGGCGCTCCAGATCTCCACGGCCCGGAAGTTGGCAGCCATGATCTCCTGGCCCTGGCGCGTGAGCTCGCCCACACCGATGACGATGAACAACGAGGTGTCCTTGAGGCTGACGATGAACTGGTTGCCCAGGGGCGGGGTCATGCGCCTCAGGGCAACAGGGCCGACCACAAAGCTCAGAACGCGCCAGCCCGGCAGGCCCAGGGCCAGGCCCGCCTCGGCAAGCCCCTTGGGGACGGACAGGAATGCCCCACGCACGATCTCGGCAATGTAGGCCCCCGAGTTGACGATGATGGAGACGATGGCGGCAGTCAGCGGGTCCACGCGCACATTGGCGATCATGGGCAGGGCAAAGTAGATGAACATGACCTGCACCACGATGGGCGTGCCCCGTACCAGCTCGATATAGACAAAGCTCAGCGTGTCAAGCAGGCGGTTGCCATAGGCTCGCATGAGGCCGAAGACCAGCCCCACGACGGTGCCCCCTGCAAGCCCGGCAAGAGTGATCCAGACCGTGAGCTTGGCGCCTTGCATCAAGGCGGGCAGGGCATGGGTGATGACGGAGATATCGAAGTCCATGGCGGATGGGCTGCGTCATCCGGGTCATCAGGGTTTGGGCGGCTCTGTGCCGAACCATTTCTTGTAGATGGCGGCATAGCGGCCATCGGCCTTGAGCCCGGCCAAGGCTTGGTTGACCCTGGGCACCAGCGGGCTGCCTTTGGGAAAGCCGATGCCGTATTGATGGGCCTGCATTTGTTCGCCCACCACCTGGACCTTGTCTTTGCCGGCCGTGTTTGCAAAGTACAGCACATTGGGTGTGTCGTGCATGGCGGCATCCACCCGGCCTGTCATCAGCTCCAGATAGGCGTTGTCGATATTGGGGAACTGGCGCAGCTGCGTGCCTGTGAAATGTGTCTTGGCATAGTCGGCCGACGAGGTTCCGGTCTTGATCGCCAGGCTTTTTCCGCGGAGGTCGGCTGCGCTCCTGATGCCGCTGCTCTTGGGCACCAGCAGCATGAAGCCGCTGTCGTAATAGCCATCGGAAAAATCGATGACTTTTTTACGCTCCTCCTTGATCGTGATGCCGGCCAGGGCCAGATCCACATTCCTGGTCTGCAGGGCTGACAGGATGCCGTTGAAATCCATGGGCTGAAGCTTGTAGCTCAGGCCCAGCTGCTTGGCTATTGCATCCCAGAGGTCGATGTCAAAGCCTACGTATTTGTCGCCCTGCTTGAACTCAAAAGGCACAAAGGCCGTATCCGTTGCCACGATCAGAGGCTGGTCCTGGGCCCGTACGGACAGGCTGTGCAAAACTCCTCCCATCACCATGGCTGTCAGCAAAGCGCGTTTCGTCGCCCCCATGAGTGTTCCTCCCGATTTATAGAAGAATCCTCCAGGCGTCGAGGCTTGGAGGAATAGATTTGCAATCTATATTTGCGCAATATCTATTTGTGCAAATGTATTTGCAACGTATGCTCATGACAAGCTGAAACAACCAGGAAACATCCCTTCATATAAAGGGATTTGAAAGTTCTCAGAGGGGGAGGACGACTCGGTCCTGGGGTTTGTACGGATTAAATCTGTTGCAACCAGGCCAGTTCGGTTTCGCTGAAGCCGGCAGCGCGGCGAGCTGCTTCGTTGAAGGGGGGCCGAAGGCGCGGAGCCTCGTAGCGCTCGGTCAGAACCAGGTAATGCGCTTCTGGATCCAGCCCCTGGCGCTCGCAAAGCCAGCGATACCAGTGGTTGCCTATGGCCACATGGCCGACTTCCTCGCCGAGGATGATGTCCAGAATGTCCACGGCGGCCAGCGCATCGGGTGTACCCACGTTGCGCAGCTTGAGCTGAATCTGCGGTGTCGCATCCAGGCCGCGTGCTTCCAGTGTGCGCGGCACCAGGGCCATGCGCGCGGTGATGTCGCCCGCCGTCTTCTCGCACATGCTCCACAGCCCCTGGTGGGCTGGAAAGTCGCCGTAATCATGGCCCAGGTGCTGCTGCAGATGCGTGCGCAGCAGCCGGAAATGCTTGGCCTCTTCGGCGGCCACCTGCAGCCAGTCGCGATAGAACTGCGCCGGCATGTCATCGAAGCGCCATATGGCATCCAGCGCCAGATTGATGGCATTGAACTCGATATGCGCGATGGCATGGATGAGAACGGCGCGCCCTTCGGGGGAGGCAGGCGAGCGGCGGGCCACGGCCGTGTGATGGCGCAGCTCGGGACGCGCGGGCCGGCCCGGCAGATCGGATTCGGCGCAGAGCAGGGGCGGTGCCGTGGCTGCTATTGAATAAAGAGCTTGTTGCGCATGCAGCTCAAGGGCTGCAGAGGCTTTTTGTTCGGGGTCTGAAAGACACAAGACCTCCAGGGCGCGATGACGTAACTCCATCCCTACAATTGTAGGTTTACCTATAGAGCGTGTTCACGATCACTACGCAGGCGCGTTGGAGCGCAATCGGGATGATGTCGAGTCGATGGGCCGCAGCTTGCACCGGGGTGCAAGCAAGGACCAGCCCCAAAAAATCGCCCGATTTCGCAAAGACACTGGCGCGCCGCGAGGAGATCGTGAACACGTTCTTAGCAACTACGAGTGGAGACAAGAGATGGCGATTTACGAACTTCAAGGTGTAGCCCCCGATGTGGCGCCCACGGCCTGGGTGGCCGACAGCGCCGAGGTCATGGGCAATGTCCAGTTGTGCGAGGGAGCCAGCATCTGGTTTGGCGCCGTGCTGCGCGGCGACTGCGAAAGCATTGTCGTGGGGGAGGGCAGCAACATCCAGGACGCGAGCGTGCTTCATGCCGACTACGGCAAGCCCTTGCTCATAGGGCGTGATGTGACCGTGGGCCACCAGGTCATGCTGCATGGCTGCACGATAGGGGATGAGTCGCTGATCGGCATTGGCGCGGTGGTGCTCAATGGCGCCAAGATCGGCAAGAACTGCCTCGTGGGCGCAGGCTCTCTGGTCACTGAGGGCAAGGAGTTCCCCGACGGTTCCATGATCATGGGCAGCCCGGCCAAGGTCGTGCGCCAGCTCACACCCGAGCAGATCGAGGGCCTGAGGCAAAGCGCCAGGCATTACGTGGAAAATGCGCAGCGCTTCAAGACCGGCCTGCGAAAACTGGGCTGAACAAGGCCTGGCAGTTTGCGCTGTCGGGCAGCCCTGGGGTTGCAGCGTGCTCTGCACTCAGGCTCTGGGGCAAGATTTACTACGGAAACATCAGCGTGTCTGAACTGCATAAATTCATTTTCGAGGGCTTGCCCGTACGCGGCGCCATGGTGAGGCTCACCGATGCCTGGCAGGAAATCCTGCAACGGCGTGCGGGCAACAAGGAAACCGGCAGCTACCCTGCAGCGGTCAGCGAACTGCTGGGCCAGATGGCGGCAGCCGGCGTGCTCATGCAGTCCAACATCAAGTTCAACGGCGCCCTGGTGTTCCAGGTCATGGGCGATGGCCCGGTCAAGCTGGCCGTGGCCGAAGTCCAGTCCAACCTCGACCTGCGTGCCACGGCCACCCTGATCGGCGAGGTTCATGATGGGGCGAGCCTGGACGAATTGCTCAATGTCGAGGGCAGCGGGCGCTGCGCGATCACGCTCGATCCCAAGGGCCGTCAGCCGGGCCAGCAGCCTTATCAGGGCGTGGTGCCTCTGTCCGATGCCCAGGGGCGCAAATTCACCAGGCTCTCCGATGCCTTGCAGCACTACATGCTGCAGTCCGAGCAACTGGACACCGTCATCGTGCTGGCTGCGAACAAGGAAGTCGCTGCCGGCCTCATAATTCAGCGCATGCCCGTGAAGGGCGAAGCCAATTTGGCGGCGGCCACGGAAAGCGAAAGCGCCGCGCAGGATGCCCAGGGCCTCAACGAGGAATACAACCGCATTGCCACGCTGGCCGCAAGCCTGACCACCGAAGAGCTGCTGACCCTGGATGTGGAGACCGTGCTGCGGCGCTTGTTCTGGGAGGAGAAGCTGCTGCGCTTCGTGCCCGAGCAAGGCGAGAGCGGGCCGCGCTTTGCCTGCACCTGCAGCCGCGAACGCGTGGGTGCGATGCTGGTTTCCCTGGGCGTGCAAGAGGTGGAGAGCATCGTTGCCGAGCGCGGCAGTGTGGAAGTGGGCTGCGATTTCTGCGGCCAGCAATACCTGTTCGATCCCATCGATGCCGCGCGCCTGTTTACCGAGGCCGGCAAGCAGCCGCCCAGCCCCTCGACGGTTCAATAAAACTCAGCACTGGGTGCGTAGCGCATCGAACAATCTGCGCTCGCACTCGGGATCGCCGCATTGCTCGCAGCCTGCAGGGCGCAGGAGCATGGGGCGCTCGGCCTGGGGTTGATCAAGGGCTGGTGTCTCCAGCCAGGACCAGTCGCCATCGGGCTCCAGGAATTGCAGGACTTCCCGCAACTGCTTCCATTGCTGGTTTGCCGTGCCGTACAGCACTTGATAGTCACGCCCTTGTGCCTGCAGCCGGGCTCGCCAAAATTGCAGCAAGCCTGCGTGATGCGGGTCGGCGCTGCGCCAGTCCTGGCCCAATAGAAAAATTCTGCCCGCAGGGGGCAAGGCCTCGTCGGGTCCTGGTGCGGTGCAAGTCCAGGGCGAGGCTGGTGCGGTGCGCTGCCTGCAGGCCTGGTTCAAGCCATGAGCCATGGATCGGGCCACGGGCGGACCCAGAAGAATCACGGTTGCCAAGGCCATATGGGGTTTGGAAATGGCTTGTACGCGCTGGTGAGGCTGGCCCAAGGCCTGCAGAACCAGGGCGGTTCGAGTCGAGGCAGGCCTATTTCTTCATGATCTGCACATAGATCTCATTGGGCTTGACCATGCCCAGTTCGCTGCGTGCTTTTTCCTCGACCATGGCCAGGCCGTCCTTGAGGTCGTTGACCTCGGAGGCCAGCCTGTCGTTTTCCGCCTTCTCTATGGCATTGGCCGCGTTCTGCTCCTGGATTTGCTGCTGCAGCTCCTTGACATAGGCCACGCTGCCATGGCCGAGCCAGAGCTGGGCATGGACGATGGCGAGCAAGCTCATCAGTACCAGGGGGACAACGCGATTGACCATAGGGGGCGGGCAACAAGGCCTGTGGGTGCAGGCCCTGGATCTTACGTGCCTGTTGCTTTATCGCAGATTGTAGAAGGCTTCGCGGCCGGGGTAGTGGGCGATGTCGCCCAGGTCTTCCTCGATGCGCAGCAACTGGTTGTACTTGGCGATGCGGTCCGAACGGCTCAGGGAGCCGGTCTTGATTTGACCCGCATTCAGGCCCACGGCGATGTCGGCAATCGTCGAGTCTTCGGTTTCGCCCGAGCGGTGCGAGATCACGGCGGTGTAGCCGGCGCGCTTGGCCATCTCGATGGCGGCGAAGGTTTCGGTCAGCGTGCCGATCTGGTTGATCTTGATGAGGATGGAGTTGGCGATCTTCTTGTCGATGCCTTCCTTCAGGATCCTGGTGTTGGTCACGAACAGGTCGTCGCCCACCAGCTGCACCTTGGCGCCCAGGCGCTCGGTCAGGATCTTCCAGCCATCCCAGTCGCCTTCGTGCATGCCGTCTTCGATGGAGATGATCGGGTACTTGTCGCACCAGCCGGCCAGCATGTCGGCCCACTGCGTGGCCGTCAGCGTCATATTGCCTTCGCCGGCCAGCACATACATGCCGTCCTTGTAGAACTCGCTGGCAGCGCAGTCCAGGCCGAGCACGATTTGTTCGCCGGCCTTGTAGCCTGCGGCGTCGATGGCATCCAGGATCAGCTGGATCGCGGCTTCATGGTTCTCCACGGAAGGCGCAAAGCCGCCTTCGTCGCCCACGGCGGTGCTCATGCCCTTGTCGTGAATGATCTTCTTGAGCGCATGGAACACCTCGGCACCCCAGCGCAGGGCTTCGCGGAACGTGGGCGCGCCCACGGGGATGATCATGAATTCCTGCAGGTCCAGGCTGTTGTTGGCGTGGGCGCCGCCGTTGATGACGTTCATCATCGGCACGGGCAACTGCACACCACCCATGCCGCCGAAGTAGCGGTACAGGGGCAGGCCTGCTTCTTCGGCAGCGGCGCGGGCCACGGCCATGGACACGGCCAGCATGGCGTTGGCGCCCAGGCGGCTCTTGTTGTCCGTGCCGTCCAGGTCGATCAGGGTCTTGTCCAGAAAGGCTTGCTCGGAGGCGTCCAGGCCCAGCACGGCTTCGGAGATCTCGGTGTTGATGTGCTCCACGGCCTTGAGCACGCCCTTGCCCAGGTAGCGGCTCTTGTCGCCGTCGCGCAGCTCGATGGCCTCGCGCGAGCCCGTGGAGGCGCCCGAGGGCACGGCCGCGCGGCCCATGACACCCGATTCCAGCAGCACGTCGCACTCGACGGTGGGGTTGCCGCGGCTGTCCAGCACTTCGCGGCCAACGATATCAACAATTGCACTCATGGCATCTCCTTTGAGGTTTTTGAAGTCGGTTTGAGGCGGGCAAATCCGCCAGGCATTGGGGCGCTTCGGCACATGGCTGCCGGGCAGGCGGAAAAGTCCGCCACGGCATCCACGCCCGAAGGCTTGCGCACGCTAGGGGCCCGGGATCAGGCCTCGAAATGGTTTTCCAGAAAACCGTTCTTCTTGGTCACGGCATCCAGGGCCACCAGGGTTTCGAGCAAGGCCTTCATGTGCTTGAGCGGCACGGCATTGGGGCCGTCGCTCATGGCATTGCAGGGATCGGGGTGGGTTTCCATGAACAGGCCGGCCACGCCCACGGCCACGGCCGCACGCGAGAGCACGGGCACCATCTCGCGCATGCCGCCGCTGCTCGTGCCCTGGCCGCCGGGAAGCTGCACGCTGTGCGTGGCATCGAACACCACGGGCGAGCCCGTTTCACGCATGATGGCCAGCGAGCGCATATCGCTCACCAGGTTGTTGTAGCCAAAGCTGGCGCCGCGCTCGCAGGCCATGAAACGGTCCTCGGACAGGCCGGCTTCGCGGGCTGCGGCGCGGGCCTTGTCCATGACATTCTTCATGTCATGCGGCGCGAGGAATTGCCCCTTCTTGATGTTCACGGGCAGACCGGACTGGGCCACGGCGTTGATGAAGTCGGTCTGGCGGCACAGAAAGGCCGGCGTCTGCAGCACGTCCACGACCTGGGCCACGGCCGGGATCTCGGCCTCGCTGTGCACGTCGGTGAGCACGGGCACGCCGATTTCCTTTTTGACCTTGGCCAGGATTTCCAGGCCCTTTTCCATGCCCGGGCCGCGAAAGCTCGCGCCCGAGCTGCGGTTGGCCTTGTCGTAGCTGCTCTTGAAGATGAAGGGAATGCCCAGGGAGGCGGTGATTTCCTTGAGCTGGCCCGCCACGTCCATCTGCAGCTGCTCGGACTCGACCACGCAAGGGCCGGCGATCAGGAAGAAGCGTTGGTCCAGGCCGATGTCAAAGCCGCAGAGTTTCATGGTGCTTGCCTATCTTTGGTGAGGTCGTTCAGGCCTTGGTGGCCGGCTTCTGGTGCGCGATCGCAGCCTTGATGAAGGCGTTGAACAGCGGGTGGCCGTCCCAGGGCGTGGATTTGAATTCGGGGTGGAATTGCACGCCGATGAACCAGGGGTGGGCCGCCTTGGGCAGCTCGACGATTTCGGTCAGTTGCTCGCGCTGGGTCAGGGCCGAGATCACGAGGCCTGCCTCGCGCAGCTGGTCCAGGTACTGGACATTGGCTTCGTAGCGATGGCGGTGGCGCTCGGTGACCACATCGCCATAGATTTCGTGGGCCAGCGTGCCGGGCGAGACATCCGAGGACTGGGCGCCCAGGCGCATAGTGCCACCCAGGTCCGAGCTTTCGTCGCGCGTCTTGATCGTGCCGTCCGCATCCTTCCACTCGGTGATCAGGGCGATCACGGGGTTGGGCGTGTGCGGATCGAACTCGGTGGAGTTGGCGCCCTGGAGGCCGGCCACATGGCGGGCGTATTCGATGGTGGCCACTTGCATGCCCAGGCAGATGCCCAGATAGGGCACCTTGTTCTCACGGGCGAACTTGGCGGTGGAGATCTTGCCTTCCACGCCGCGTGAGCCGAAACCGCCGGGCACCAGGATGGCGTCGTACGGGGCCAGCTGTTCCCTGGCATTGGCGTCGCTGATGGTTTCCGAGTCCACGTGGGTGATCTTCACGCGCACATGGCTTTGCATGCCGGCGTGCTTGAGCGCTTCGTTGACCGACTTGTAGGCGTCGGACAGCTCGACATACTTGCCCACCATGGCCACCTTGACTTCGCCCTGGGGGTTCTCGGTCTCGTGCACCAGGGAGTCCCAGCGCTTGAGGCTGGTGGGTGGTGTGTTCAGGCGCAGTTTGTCGCAGATCAGGCCGTCCAGGCCCTGCTCGTGCAGCATGCGTGGCACCTTGTAGATGGTGTCCACGTCCCACATGGAGATCACGCCCCATTCGGGCACGTTGGTGAACAGCGAGATCTTCTCGCGCTCCTCGTCAGGCACCTTGTGTTGGGCGCGGCATAGCAGGGCGTCAGGCTGGATGCCGATCTCGCGCAGCTTTTGCACCGTGTGCTGGGTGGGCTTGGTCTTGAGCTCGCCGGCCGTGGCAATCCAGGGCAGATAGGTCAGGTGCACAAAGGCCGAGTTGTTGGGGCCGAGCTTGAGTGCCAGCTGGCGCACGGCCTCCAGAAAGGGCAGGGACTCGATGTCACCCACGGTGCCGCCGACTTCGCAGATCGCCACATCGACGGCGTCCGGCGTGCCGATGCCGGCGCCGCGCTTGATGTACTCCTGGATTTCGTTGGTCACATGGGGGATGACCTGCACCGTCTTGCCCAGGTAGTCGCCACGGCGCTCCTTCTCCAGCACGGACTGGTAGATGCGGCCCGTGGTGAAGTTGTTGGACTGCTTCATGCGGGTTTCGATGAAGCGCTCGTAGTGGCCCAGGTCCAGGTCGGTCTCGGCACCGTCGTCGGTCACGAACACTTCGCCGTGCTGGAATGGCGACATGGTGCCGGGGTCCACGTTGATATAGGGGTCCAGCTTGATGAGGGTGACTTTGAGGCCGCGCGATTCGAGGATCGCAGCAAGGGAGGCTGAGGCGATTCCCTTGCCCAGGGAAGACACCACACCGCCGGTGACGAAGACGAACTTGGTCATGTCTTTTATTGGTGGTGGGAAATTCGGATTATAGGGGGCACCCCGATGGGTGCTTGCCGTGGCGCGGCTATCACCTTGGGGCCAGTCTGATAAATTCACCGCCCATGACACAGCTTGCTGGAAAACACATCGTGCTGGGCCTCTCCGGGGGCGTGGCCTGCTACAAGTCGGCCCATTTGTGCCGTCTGCTGACCAAGGCCGGGGCCACCGTGCAGGTGGTGATGACCGGGGCGGCCGAGCAATTCATCACGCCGGTGACCATGCAGGCCCTGTCCGGGCGCACGGTCTACGGCTCGCAGTGGGATGCGCGCGAGCCCAACAACATGCCGCACATCAACCTCAGCCGCGAGGCCGATGCCATGCTGATCGCGCCCTGCAGCGCGGACTTCATTGCGCGCCTGGTCCAGGGCCGGGCCGACGAGCTGCTCAGCCTGATGTGCCTGGCCCGGCCCATGGAGCGCATACCGCTGCTGCTGGCCCCGGCCATGAACCGCGAGATGTGGGCCCACCCGGCCACGCAGCGCAATCTGGCCCAGGTCCAGGCCGATGGCGCGCAGGTGCTGGGCGTGGGCGTGGGCGACCAGGCCTGCGGCGAAACCGGCGACGGCCGCATGCTGGAGCCCGAGGAGATCATGCAGGAGCTTGCGGCCTTTTTCACGCCCGGGCATCTGGCCGGGCGCCGCCTGCTGATCACGGCCGGCCCCACCTTCGAGGCCATAGATCCGGTGCGCGGCATCACCAACCATTCCAGCGGCAAGATGGGCTTTGCGATTGCTCGCGCCGCACGCGAGGCCGGCGCCGAGGTGACCCTGGTCGCAGGGCCCGTGCACCTGGCCACGCCGCGCGGCGTGAAACGCATCGACGTGCAGTCGGCGCGCCAGATGTTCGATGCCGTGCAGCGCCAGGCCGACGAGGCCGACGTGTTCGTGGCCACGGCGGCCGTGGCCGACTGGCGGCCTGCGAGTGCGGCCGAGCAAAAGCTCAAGAAGGACGGCTCGGGCCAGGTGCCGGCGCTGGCCTTCGTCGAGAACCCCGACATCCTCGCGGCCGTGGCCCAGTCGCCGCGTGCGCAAAGCGGGGCTCTTTACTGCGTGGGCTTTGCGGCCGAAAGCCATGACCTGCTGCAGCATGCAAGCGCCAAGCGTCTGCGCAAGAAGGTGCCCTTGCTGGTCGGGAATATCGGGCCTGCTACCTTTGGCCAGGACGACAACGCCTTGCTGCTCATCGATGACCAGGGCAGCAGGGAGTTGCCACGCGCCTCCAAGGACGAACTCGCGCGTCAGCTCGTGATCGAGCTTGCGCATCGGCTGCCCGCCGCGCGCTGATGCGGCACGCAGCAAGGAAACCAGCCCATGCAGACCCAGACCTATGACGGCCCGCGCAATGGCGACTATGTGCGCTATGTGGACCAGTTGCTGAGCGCCAGCCCCAGCTACCGCAGCTATCGCGCAAGTGTTGCCCTGGCCACGGGCCAGACCTTGAGCAAGGCCGGGCGCAAGCATGCCGATGTCCAGGGAACGCCGGGTGCGCCGGGCGCACTCACGCCAGGAGGCCAGAGCCCGTCCCTGGCGCAGCGCCTGCGCGATCAGCTGCGGGCCGCTGCCGAAAAGGCCCAGGCCGAGATCCAGCGTGCGCGCGAGGCCGCCGAGGCCGGGCAGGGCAGCAGCCGCGCCGGGACGGCCGGCCCGGCGCAGCCGCAGTCCGCCCAGGGCCATGCGGGGAGCCGGCCTGCGGACAAGGAACAGGACCAGGGAAAGAAGAACGCCTGGCTGTTTCCCATCATCTTTGCGGTCGTGCTCTCGATGATCTTCCCGGCCCTGGCGCCCTTCATCATTGCCATTACCGTGATCAATGCAATTCGCAAGGGGATGGGCAAGGGCTTGAAGGATGCCAGGCAAGACACGAAGCAGGGCGCCGGGCAGCAGCCGCGTCGCTGAGATGGCGCGGATGGCACGGCACAATGCGCGTTTTGTGATTCCAAACGCAGGCCTGCATGCCGGCCGGTGCCGCGACACCGGGGCAGCAAGGCTTGCCGCTCATTAAGCCATTGCCATGAATGTAGATATCAAGATCCTGGATGCGCGTCTGCGCGAGAACATGCCCGCCTACGCCACGCCGGGCAGCGCGGGCCTGGATTTGCGCGCCTGCCTGGAGGCGCCGCTCACGCTCGAACCCGGCCAGTGGCAGCTCGTGCCCACGGGCATGGCCATGTACATCAAGGACCCGGGCTACGCGGCCATGATCCTGCCGCGCTCGGGCATGGGCCACAAGCACGGCATCGTGCTCGGCAATCTCGTGGGCCTCATCGATTCGGACTACCAGGGCCAGCTCATGGTCAGCGCCTGGAACCGCTCGGACACGGCGTTCACGCTGCAGCCCATGGATCGTCTGGCCCAGCTCGTCATCGTGCCCGTGGTCCAGCCCAGCTTCAACGTGGTCGAGGAGTTCGAGGCGGCTTCCGAGCGCGGCGAAGGCGGCTACGGATCGACCGGGAAACAGTGACCGGGCTTGCGCAGGCCGGGGGCGCGCGCAGCTTGGACGCAGTGATGGGTATTAATTTTGATAGCTGCTAGCGCTTGACCTGTATTGATTTTGGATGGTTTTATTTGGATTTTGATACAGGGTAAGCGCTGCTAGCTCTATTTTCAATAGCAAAATCTCAAGGCTTCCATGGCAGGAACCGGCAAGCGTGCTTAGAACGTGTTTACGATCTCCTCGGTGCCGCGCCAGTGTCTTTGCGGGATGGGATACAAGGCGCGATACCGCAGCAATAGCCGTGCTATTGCGAGGATTCGCAACGCTGTAGACCGCCCGCAAAGGCACTGTCCCCAAGGGTTGGAGCGAAATCGGGCGATTTCTTCGCGCTGGCCCTTGCTTGCACCCCGGTGCAAGCTGCGGCCCATCGCCTTGAACTCATCCCGATTGCGCTCCAACGCGGCAGCGTAGAGATCGTAAACACGTTCTTACAAGAAAAGCCTGACGGCCTGGACCCGTGTGCAGTTCATGCAGGAGGTCCATATGCGCCGCCGGCTGCAGCAGCGCCACTGGCTGCGTCTGCATGCGCTGATGACGGGCACTCTGAGCCTGGGTCTGATGCTGTTCTTGAGCCATGCCCTGCTGCATGCGGGTGTGCACAGCATGGCGCTGCGCTACGGGCTGGCGCTGGGCGGCGGCTATGTGCTTTATCTGCTGCTGGTGAGGCTGTGGGCCGGCTGCATGCTGAGCCGCGACTGGACGGGTGACCTTTCCGTGGATTCGGGCAGCGGCTCGGGCGGTTCATCGCCCTCAAGCGCTTCGGCAGCCCGTCTGGAAAGCGGCGAGGGCGGCTCTTTTGGTGGCGGCGGCGCCAGCGGTCAATGGGATGGTGCTGCCTCTGGCGAGGCTTTGCAGGAGCCGCCCAGTCTGGCCGACCTTTCCTCATCCCCAGGCTTTGAACTGCCCGGGCTGGATGCGGTGGACTTCGACCTGGAAGGCGTCGTGCTGGTGCCTGTGCTGCTGCTGTTTGCGGGCCTGCTGGTGCTGGCCACGGGCGCGGGCTCGCTGCTGTGGCTGGTCCTGGGCTCGGAGCTGTTTCTGGCCGTGGCCGTGGAAGTCGCTTTTGCGTTGCTCATGGCGCGCACCCTGTACGTGGTGGAGCGCGAAGGCTGGCTGCTGGCCGCCCTGCGCCTGAGCTACAAACCCATGCTGGGCGTCCTGGTTGCCGCAGTGATGCTTGGCGCCCTGGCCGACTGGCTGCTCCCCGGGGCCGACACCCTGGCCCAGGTCTTCAAGGTCTTGCGAGGTGGGTGAGATCCGCTGTCCATGGCGCTGCGCGTGAAACTGGCGCGGTCCAAGCCTGGGATGCCGAGCAAGGGCCGCCCCTGATGCTTCGGCATCGTCCCCTCCGCTTGCGAGACAGGGAGGACGCGAAGCGGCTCAGGGCGTGTTTGGGTTCCCCGGAAGATGTACGCGCATCTGCAGCCCGCCCAAAGGCGAATCCCCGGCCTGCACGCTGCCGCCATAGGTCTGCACCAGGTCGCGCACGATGTCCAGGCCCAGGCCTGCGCCGGGGCGGCGCTCGTCCAGGCGCTGGCCGCGCGCAAAAATGCGCTCCTGCTGGTCTGCGGGGATGCCCGGGCCGTCGTCGTCCACGGTGATCTGCAGCTGCCCATGCTCCGGGCCCGGGTCGGCGCTGAGCCGCACTTCATGGCGGGCCCACTTGCCCGCGTTGTCGAGCAGGTTGCCGAGGATTTCCTGCAGATCCTGGGCATCGCCCAGAAAGCTCCAGTCCAGGGCCTGGCCTTGCAGGCTGAAGGCAATGCCGCGCCCGGCATGCAGCTTGCCCATGGTGCGCACCAGGGCCGCCAGCGGGGGCTCTATGGGCGTGCGCAGACCCGTGGCCTGGCGTGCGGCCGCGCGTGCGCGCGCCAGGTGGTGATCCACCTGGCGGCTGGCGCTGGCCACCTGCTCGCGCACCAGCTCGGCCAGAGCGCCGTTGTCGCGTGCAGCGGCATTGCCCAGAATGGTCAGCGGCGTATTCACCGCATGCGCCAGATTGCCGGCCTGGGTGCGGGCGCGCTCCACCATGTCGGCATTCACGTCCAGCACATGGTTGAACTCCTGCACCAGCGGCTCAAGCTCCTGCGGAAAGCGTCCCTGCAGCCGGGGAGAGGCGCCGCCGCGCACATCGGCCAGGCTGCGGCGCAACTGCTCCAGCGGGCGCAGCGCCAATCGCAGCTGCAGCAGCACGGCCACCATCAGGCCTGCGGCCAGCGTGCCCAGGGCGGCAGCCAGCATCTTGGTGAAGCGCTGCAGGGGCTCGGCCATGAGAGCGCTGTCGGCGGCAACCATGATGCGCAGTGGCGGGGCATCGTCCTCGGGCAGCTGCAGCCGCCGGGCCACGAGAACCAGGGCCTGGTCGCGGGCCGGGCCGATCGAGCCGCTGGCCAGTTGCGTGCCCGTGGCGCGGCCTTCTTTGAAGGACTGGTGCTCGAAGCGGCTCCAGTCCAGGGTCTGGTCCCATAGCGAGCGCGAGCGCAGCAGCCCGGCCTGGGCCGTGCTGTCGTCCTCGTTGAGGCGGTCTATCTGCCAGTACAGGCCTGACAGCGGCTGGGACAGCTGGGGATTGGTGGGCTCGGCGCCGAGCTCGATGCGTGCACCGGGCAGGCTGTTGACGCTGGCGCTGAGCAGGTCCAGCTGCAGCATGAGCTGGGCCTGCAACTGCTGGGTCACGTGCTCGCGGAACAGCCCGCGCAGGCCCCAGCCTGCGACCAGCACGGCCAGCAGCACCCAGGCCAGCGTGCCCGCGACCAGGCGCAGGCGCAGCGAGTCGCCCAGGCGCGCTGCACTGCGCGGGGCCTTGTTGCCGGCCTGGGGCGGGCTCATGTCGCAAGCTCGCTGCTGTCCACGAGCTTGTAGCCCAGGCCGCGCACAGTCTCTATGCTGCCCGGAGGCAGCTTTTTGCGCAGCCGGCCCACGAACACCTCGATGGTGTTGGAGTCGCGGTCGCTGTCCTGCTGGTAGATGTGCTCGGACAGCTCGCTGCGCGAGACCACCTGGCCTGCGCGCTGCATGAGCTGGGCCAGCACCTTGAACTCATGGCTGGTCAGGCTCAGCATCAGGCCGTGCACGCTGACCGTGGCCTGGCGCGAATCGAGCATGATGGGGCCGCACTGCCAGTGCGCGCTGGCATGGGGGCTGTTGCGGCGCAACTGGGCGCGCAGCCGGGCCATGAGCTCTTCCATGTGAAACGGCTTGGCCAGGTAGTCGTCTGCGCCCGCATCCATGCCTGCGACCTTTTCATGCCAGGCGCCGCGCGCCGTGAGAATGAGCACGGGCATGACGCGGCCCTGCTCGCGCCAGGCGCGCAGCACGGACAGGCCGTCGCGCACGGGCAGGCCCAGGTCCAGCACCACGGCATCGAACTCCTCGACCTCGCCCAGGTACTGGGCCGTGGCGCCGTCGCTGGCGGTCTCCACGGTATGGCCGGCCTGCTCCATGGCCTGTACCAGCTGGGCGCAGAGCGTGGCTTCGTCCTCGACCACCAGGATGCGCATGCTCAGTCCTTTCTCTTGAGCTTGAGCACGCGACCGTCGCGGGCATCGACCTCGAGCTTGATCACGCGACCGCCGGCCTGGAGCAGGCGTATCTCGTAGATGAAGATGCCGTCGTCGTGCTCGAACTCGACCTTGATGGCCTGGCCCTGGTATTCGCGCTCGACGCGGTCGAGCACGCTGCGCAGCGGCAGCACCTGGCCTTTTTCCAGGGCCTGGCGCGCGAGCTCATGATCGCTGTCCGCCCTCAGCGGCGGGCTGGAGAGCGACAGCGCCGCAAACAGCAGCGCGGAGGCGGCCAGCCACAGCGGCTGGCGGCGGGTCAGGTGCGGGGAGTGTGTGGGCATGGCGTTTTCCGGCAGACGAAGACGGTCACAGGTATAGCAAATGCAGCATGAACGCAGGCTGAACAAAGGCTTCAGACTGCGTTCATGCATGGTTTTGAACAATGGCTTCACGTTGATGGTGCAGAGGGCGCCGCAGCGTCAAGACCAGGGCGAGAAGCCCGCAGTTCAACCTGAATAGGAGAAGTTCCATGCAAAGCATTCGTCCCCTGTCTTCCCGCATTGTTCGTTACGTCGGCTCGGCCCTGGGTGTGGCCGTGATTGCGGGCGCCGGCTTCATCGCCTATGCCCAGGCCACGGAGAGCACCGGCAGCGTCGCGACCCAGGCCTCGACGGCCACGGCTGCGGTGCGCAGCGTCTTTCAAGGGCCCAGCCTGAACATGGGCGAGATCTACCAGCGCGTCGAAAACCAGGGCTATAGCGAGGTGCGGGAGATCGAGTGGGATGACGGCCTCTACAAGGTCAAGGCACGCAATGCCGAGGGCCATCCGATCAAGCTCTATGTGGACGGCCACAACGGCAAGATCCTGAGCCAGCGCCTGCGCGACTGATGTGTCTTAGGCATGGCTGCAGGGCGCGGGCCGGGGCCTGGCTCAGTGCAGGCTCTCGCTGCCCGGTGCCATGGGCTGGATGCGGAAAAATCCCGTGCCCACGGTGCCGCGGCCGATCTCCTCTTCGGTGGCCTCGCGCACGCCCTCGATCTTCAGGTGCAGGCGCAGCGCAATGCCGGCCAGAGGGTGGTTGCCGTCCAGCACCACATGCTCGGGATAGATTTCGGTGACGGTGTAGAGCAGGTCGGGCGGCACGGCGCTGCAGCCCTTGGGCAGGGCGCTGGCCTCGAAGCTCATGCCCTCTTCGAGCTCGGCCGGGAACAGCGCACGCGGCTCCAGAAAGATCAGGCCTTCGTCATAGTCGCCAAAGGCTTCCTCGGGCTCCAGGTGCAGGTCCAGGGCCTTGCCCATGCCAAAGCCCTGCAAGGCCTGCTCTATGCGCTGCAGCAGGTCATCGCCGCCGACTAGGAATTCCACGGGTTCGTCGAGCACATCCAGCTCTTCGCCCAGGGTGTCTTTCAGGGTCCAGGTCAGCGCGACCACGCATTGTTCGGTGATTTCCATGGTGTTCGGGGGATTGAGGCCATGGGCGCACAAGCCTGGCAAGAGCCGGCGCAGGCGCCACGGTCCGGGATTTCAATGTCCGGCATTGTCCCACGCCCATGAAGTCAGACCCGGCTGCGCGGTGGGTCTTGCCGGCCAGGCCTTGCATTTCCGAGGACCTGTCCCCCGGGCTGGAAAGGAGCTGTCCTGGCTTCTCAGGAGCAGCAATTGCTGCAAGATTTTCTGCAGCGCCTGGCCCGGGGCGATGGCTGCGGACCGGGGGCTCAGAACGTGTTTACGTTCTCAGAACGGGTAGTGGCGTGCCTCGGTCTGGATCGTGATCCAGCGCGTTTCGGTGAAGGCGTCGATGCCGGCCTGGCCGCCGAAGTGGCCGTAGCCCGAGTTCTTCACGCCGCCGAAAGGCATTTGCGCTTCGTCATGCACCGTGGGGCCGTTGACGTGGCAGATGCCGGCCTCGATGCGCGCGGCCACGCGCCAGCCGCGCGCGGCATCGCGGGTATAGACGGCGGAGGACAGGCCGAACTCGTTGTCGTTGGCCATGGCAATCGCCTGCTCCTCACCGCGCACGCGCACGATGGCCTTGACCGGGGCAAAGGTCTCCTCGCGGAAGATGCGCATCTCGGGCGTGACGCCGTCGATCAGCGTGGCCGGCATCAGCGTGTCCGTGGCCTTGCCGCCGCACAGCAGGCGCGCGCCCTTGGCCAGCGCATCGTCGATGAGCGTGTTGACGCGCTGCACGGTGCTCATGTCCACCACCGAGCCCAGCACCACCGGGCCCTTGCGCGGATCGCCCAGGGGCAGGCTGGTGGCGCGCGCCGTGAGCTTGGCCAGAAACTCCTCGGCCACGGCCTCGTCCACGATGATGCGCTCGGTGGACATGCAGATCTGGCCCGAGTTCGCAAATGCGCCAAAGGTGCAGCCGGCCACGGCAGCGTCGATGTCGGCATCGTCGAGCACCAGGAACGGGGCCTTGCCGCCGAGCTCCAGGATGGCGGGCTTGAGGTATTTGGCGCAGGTCTGGCCGATGATGCGGCCCACGCGCGTGGAGCCCGTGAAGTTCACGCGGCGCACGGCGGGGTGGGCGACCATGGCCTCGACCACGGCGGCCGCATCGGCGGGCGCATTGGTCACGAAGTTGACCACGCCGGGCGGCAGGCCGCCTTCCTGCAAGGCCTCGATGATGAGGCCGTGGGTGGCGGGGCACAGCTCCGAGCCCTTGAGGACCACGGTGTTGCCGCAGGCCAGGGGCGTGGCGATGGCGCGCGTGGCCAGGATCACGGGCGCATTCCAGGGCGCCATGCCCAGCACCACGCCCGCGGGCTGGCGCACGGCCATGGCCATGCTGCCGGGCACGTCCGAGGGAATCAGCTGGCCGTTGATCTGCGTGGTCAGCGAGGCGGCCTCCAGGAACATGTTCGCGGCCAGATGCACGTTGAAACCCGCCCAGATGCCCGAGGCGCCGGTCTCGGCGGCCATGGCGGCCGCGAACGCATCGGCCTTGGCGGCCAGGGCCTGGGAGGCCTTCATGAGCATCTGGCGGCGCTCGGTGGGGCCCAGGGCCGACCATGCGGGAAATGCGGCCTGGGCCGCCTCGACCGCACGCACCGCATCTTCGGGCGTGGCTGCCGGTGCGCGCGTGGCCACCGAGCCATCCAGCGGGTTCTTGCGCTCGAAGCTGGCGCCGTTGCTGGCCTGGGCCGCCTGGCCGCCGATGAGCATGGTTTGTTCGATCATGGATTCTCCTTGGGGGAATAAGGCCGGCCTCGGGTTGGGCCGGCGTGCGTTGATGATGGGGGATGCCTGCGGATTGCTATTTAAAAAGAAGCTGCTAGCGCTTGATGTATGGACATTTCAAGCTTAAATAGTGTTGAAATCCATGTGCAAAAGGTGGTAGGTGCTCTTGTTTTTGCTGATGACGTGGGGCTCAGGCGCGGGCTCAGTTCTTCCATGCGGGCTTGGGGATCAGGGCGGGCCTGGCGCCTTCGCGTGTGGCGGGGGCGATGCCGTGGAACTCGCCGTCCTGCCATTGGCCCACGTACCAGAGCTTGGTCAGCATCTGGTTGTCCAGCTTCACGGGGCCGATCACGGTCTCGAAGCGGCCGTTTCGCAGCTCCTGGGTCACGGCCGCACGATCGATTCTGCCCACGCGCTCTATGGCCTGCTGCAGCATCTGCAGCGCCGTGTACTGGATGGTGCTCGCAAAACGGTCGGGCTCATAGCCGGCCAAGGCCTTGTGGCGGCGGAAGTAGTCGCGGATCAAGGGGCTGTCGAAATCCACGCCGCCCGGCGCCATGATGGCTTGCACGTCGGTGCCGAACTTTTGCTTGAACATCGGAAACTGAGCGCCCACGCCGAGAAACATGATCTTCGGGGCCAGGCCCTGCAGGCGCGCCTGCTCGGCGAGCAGCATGCTGTCGGGCGGGTAGGAGAAGGCGATGAAGCTGTCCGCCGCCTTGTGCCGGACCTCGCCGATCAAGGGCGCGAGATCCTGGCTGCCTATGGGGTAGCTCTTGTCATAGACCAGCTCGAAGCCGTGCCGCGCCGCCGCCTTGCGCGCGGCCGTGGCCAGCTCCACGCCAAAGCCGTCGGCGATGTGGGCCAGCGCAAGCCGGCTGTCTATCCGGCCCTGGTCCCTGGCGCGGGCCAGAACGCCGAGCAATTGCTCGGCATAGGCGGCGCTCGTGCCCAGGAAGAAGAAGGCATGCTTCCAGCGCTGAACGAGCTCGGGCGCCTTGTCGGTCACCGAGGTCGCGGCCAGCAGCGGGTATTGGTGTTTCTCGTAGGTCGGCGCCACGGCCAGATTGCTGGCCGTGCCCCAGGGCGGCAGCACGAAATCCACCTTGTCGTGGGTCATGAGACGCTCGGTGGCGCGCACGGCCTCCTCGGCGCTGGAGCGGTCGTCATATTCGACGACCTCCACGGGCACGCGCTTGCCATAGGCCTTGAGCATGAGGCCGCCGGCGGCATTGATCTCCTCCACCCAGAGTCTGTAATTCGGTGTCACCGTGGCCGCCGTGCCGCCCGCATTGGGGCCGGTCTTGGCAACCGCCCAGCCGATGCGCACCGTCTTCGGGGCCTGCTGCGCCAGCGCCGGCGGCGCACCCCAGGCGATCAGGCAGGCAGCGGCCAGGCTGCGCACCCAGAGGTGTTTGCTTGCTGTGTCCATGCTTGCTCTCCTGTGCTGTCGGTTGGGGCTCCCCTGCGGCCTGGCCGGGCATATGGGTCTGGACTGTGGGCCGGGGATGGGGTCATGGTAGGAGTGAATATCCAGTGCTGCTGTACGCCCGGTGCACAGCGCGCATGACGAATCGTGCAGGCGGCCTAGGGTTTACCCGTTTTCTGTGATCCTGGATGCTTAAGAGCGTGTTCACGCTCTAAGGGAAAGTGCAAGGCTGTTCCCGGGGCGTGATTTCCGATAATCGGCCCATGCCGGCCGTGTGCCGGCCACTGGTGGAAGGAGACCTGCAGACATGACCGATGCCATGGTGTTGAGCACCGACGGCCTGCCGCAGCGCGAGACGGCGCCTGCCTGGCATGCGTGGATGGCCCGTTTGTTCGCAGGGCTGGAGACGGATTTGTACGGCGACAGCCGCTTCGAAGGCCATGTGCGCGTGGCAAATGCGGGCGACCTGGTACTGACGCGGCTGGAGGCCGGACGCCACCGCGTGATCCGCAGCCTGCAGGGCCTGCGCTCCCATGAGTCGCCCTATCTGAAGATCGTCGCTCCCTGGAAGGGCACGGCCTGTGTGAGCCAGCAAGGCCATGAAAGCAGCGCCAGCGCGGGCAACTGGGTGATCTATGACACCACGCGTGCATACGAGGTGGCCAATCCTGGCTGGTCCGAGCATCTGATCGTGATGCTGCCGCGCCAGGCCATCGTGGAGCGCGGCATACGGCTCGAAGGCCTGATGGGGCGCAATGTGGGAGGCAGCTCGGGCATTGCGCGCATCGCGCTGGAGGCCATGCGCAGCACCTACCAGGAGCTGCCGGGGATGGCGCCCGCGCTTGCGCGGCGCGCAGGCGAGCTGCTGGTGGACATGGTGCACCTGTCGCTGCAGGAGCTTGCAGGCCAGGGCACGGCTGGCACGCAAAAGCTCGCGCTGCAGGACCGCATACGCGCCCATGTGATGGCGCATCTGCGCGATCCCGGCCTGTCGGTGGAGGCGCTGGCCGCCGCGCTCAACTGCAGCAAGCGGCATTTGCACAATGCGTTTGCTGACAGCCAGCTGAGCCTGGGGGTCTTCATACAGCACAGCCGCCTGGAGCTGTGCATGCGCGATCTGCTCAGGCCCGAGCTGGCCCAGCGCACGATCACGGATATCGCCATGGACTGCGGCTTTGGCTCCAGCGCGCATTTCAGCCGCGCCTTCAAGGCCTATACGGGGCTGTCGCCCTCGGACTTCAGGGCCATGGGGGCGGGCGCGCAGTCGCCCTGCGGCGCCCGCAGGCCAGGCGCCTGACCGCTGCAGGCACGAGGCCTACAATGCGGCGCGGTAGCCCGCTGCTGTCCTGGGCTTTGTGCCCGCGTGGCCTTCCCTCCCCCTATCGATTGCGAGTTTGCAGATGATCGTCCGGCCTCCGATGCACTGGTTGCGCATGCTGTTTGTCTGGCGCGGCTCGGTGCTTCCCAAGATTGCGCCGCAACTGATCGCCACCACCTTGTTTGCGCTGGCCGTGACCTTTGTGCATGGTCGTGTGCTGGACTGGAAGGTGTCGCTGAACTTCGTGCCGTTCTCGCTCATCGGGCTGACGCTGGCTATTTTTCTGGGCTTTCGCAACGGCACCAGCTATGCGCGCTACTGGGAGGCGCGCACGCTGTGGGGATCGGTGCTGATCGAGTCGCGCTCGCTGACACGCCAGGCGCTGACGCTGTGCCGCAACCCGGCCCAGGCACAGATCCTGGCACTGCGCCTGTGTGCGTTTGCCCATGCGCTCAAGCACCAGCTGCGCGGCAGCGATGGTGCCGCCGACATGGCGCGTTTTTTGCCGCCCGCCGACTGCCAGCGCCTGGCCCTGGCGCGCTTCAAGCCTGCCATGGCCCTGCTGCTGGCCGGTGAGTGGCTGGGCGACCGGATGCAGGCCGGCGAAGTGCCGCCCCCGGTGGTGCCGGCGCTGGAGGCCTCGCTCAGCCATCTGAGCGGCGCCCTGGGCGGCTGCGAGCGCATTGCGAGCACGCCGATCCCGTTCACCTATGCGGTCATCATCCACCGCTGCATCTACCTGTATTGCTTCTGGCTGCCCTTTGGCCTGCTGGATGCCATAGGCTGGATGACGCCGGTCATCGTCTGCTTCATCGCCTACACGTTTTTTGCGCTGGAAGCCCTGGGCGCGGAGATCGAGAACCCTTTCGGCAACGAGCCCAACGACCTGCCCCTGGGCGCCATCTCCCATGGGATCGAGTCGTCGGTGCTGGACATGCTGGGCGAGCCGCCGCGCACCGAGGCGCCGGTGGTCGAGCGGGGCTTCATCCTCGACTGAGGGCCGCAGGAGCAGGCGCGGATAACCGAGAAAACGGTCTGGCTGCAGCTGCATAGGACAATGCCGGCCATAGATTGATTTTGCGGACCTCTTCATGGACACGAACACTCCGCTTGCCCTTCTGGGCGGGCTCACGGCTTCCCAATTCATGCGTCGCCACTGGCACAAGAAACCCTTGCTGGTGCGCCAGGCGATTCCTGGCTTCAAGCCGCTGCTGAATCGTGCCCAGTTGCTGTCGCTGGCCGGCGCAGACGGGGTCGAGGCACGCCTGATAGAGCAGTTGGGCGACGGCCGCTGGAAGCTCTCGCACGGTCCTTTCCCGCGCCGCAGGCTGCCCTCGCTGACCCAGCCCGGCTGGACCGCGCTGGTGCAGGGCGTGGACCTGCATCTGCAGTCCGCCCATGAGCTGCTGCAGCAGTTCCGCTTCGTGCCCGATGCGCGCATGGACGATTTGATGATCAGCTTTGCCACCGACCAGGGCGGCGTGGGCCCGCACTTCGACAACTACGATGTGTTCCTGCTGCAAGCCCATGGCAGGCGCCGCTGGCGCATAGGACGGCAGAAGAATCTGGCGCTGCAGCCCGATGTGCCGCTCAAGATACTCGCCCAGTTCGAGCCCGAGGAAGAGCATGTGCTCGAACCTGGCGACATGCTGTACCTGCCGCCCAAGTGGGCGCATGACGGCGTGGCCGAAGGCGAGTGCATGACCTACTCCATAGGCTTCAGGTCGCCCGCGCGGGACGAATTGGCGCGCGAGTTGCTGCTGCGCATGTCGGACGAGCCCGATGAGCCCGAGACGCCCGTGGTCTACAAGGATGCGGGCCAGTTGGCGGTGGAGCAGCCGGGCGCGATTCCCGTGGAGCTGCATGCGTTTGCCCGCCAGGCGCTGGAGCGTGCCCTGGCCGAGCCGCTGGCGCTGGAGCGCGCGCTGGGCGAGTACATGAGCGAGCCCAAGCCGAATGTCTGGTTCGAGCATGGCGACGAGAGAGGCATGTTCGAGAGCGTGGTGCTGGACAGGCGCACGCGCATGCTCTATGACGCCAGGCACATCTTCATCAACGGCGAGAGCTATCTGGCCGGCGGGCGCGATGCGACGCTGATGCGCAAGCTGGCTGACACCCGCAGCCTGTCGCGAGCGGACCTGGCCCGTGCCAGCGATGATGCGTTGGAGCTGCTCTCCTCATGGTTCGATTCGGGCTGGGTCCGCGCAGGTGACGAGGGCTGAATTGCTTCTTTGAGATGACGTAGGCGGGCTTGCAACACGCTGTTGTAAAAACCCGTTTTTCGTGATGTCAGGAAATTGACAGTTGTCATGGCTTGGCCCATAGTGCGTCTCCAAGGCAAGTCCGACTTGCTCGGTCCGGTTCGCCGGGCTGTGATGGATGGGGACATTTTCGTGACTGTCAGTATTAGTCAGCATTGACGAAACAACCCTATAATCCTCCCCGTGTCGAACCTTTGACGGTTCTGCCTTAGCGATCAATGGTTGCGAATCGCTGACCGTGATGGCAAATCCGAACAATGACTTCTTACTCTTAATCGTTAGGAAACTGTGATGAAGAACTCTTTGATCCTGGCTACCGTGATTGCTGCTGCTGCCCTGGCCGCCTGTGGCGACAAGAAGGATGCAGCTCCTGCCGCTGAAGCTCCCGCTGTCGAGGCTCCTGCTGCTCCCGCCGTTGAGGCTCCTGCTGTTGAAGCTCCTGCCGCTGAGGCACCTGCTGCCGACGCAGCTCCCGCCGCTGAAGCACCTGCTGCCGACGCCGCTCCTGCCGCTGAGGCACCTGCTGCCGACGCAGCACCCGCAGCCGAAGCTCCTGCTGCAGAAGGCGCTGCCAAGTAATTGGCAAGCCCTGACCCCGGACCTGTCCGGGGCCAATAAAAAACCCGCGCCAGAGGCTGCGGGTTTTTTATTGGCCGTTTCTTCGGAAGCAAGGCCGCTCAGATGGCTTGCCAGGCCGCCTGTTGAGATAACGGCCCGAGAGCGTGAACATGCTCCGTGACAATAACAAAAACGGCCGCTCGCAGGCGGCCGTTTCCAGGCAATGCGCTCCTTGGCTGGAGCGTCTGTTTATTTGAGGTCGTCGGTGATCACGCGAATAATGCGCTGGGCATTGTTCGAGGTCTCGGGCTGGCCCTGGGCATTGAGCACCGTGACCATGGATTGCTGGCCTTGCTCGCGCACCTGGATCTGGTATTTGACCGGAGGGGCCGCATCGGGCTTGCTGCTGAACAGCTTGCCGAAAAAGCCCTTGGACTCTGCCTTGGCATCGGGCGCCACGTAGCGCACGTAGTAGATGCCGCGGCTGCGGTCGCGGTCTTCCACGGTAAACCCTGTGCGGTCCAGGGCCAGGCCCACACGACGCCAGGCGCGGTCAAAGCTTTCGTCGATCTCCAGCACGGGCTGGTTGTCTACGCCGCTGGTCATGCGCACGCCGGCTGCAGCAGTCGTGGCCGCTGCCTGGGTAATGGCCTGGGCCTGCTCCTGGCTGACACCCAGCTTGACCATGAGACGGCGCAGGAACTCGGTTTCCAGCTCGGGGTCCACGGCACGCGGCTGCCAGATGGTCTGGTCCTTGTTGCTGTTGGTATAGACCTCCTGCATGCCGCGATGCGTGATGTAGATCTCGGTCGTGCCATCGGTGCCGCGCTCCATGCGGGTGCGGAAGCGATCGCGCTCGCTGGTCGAGTACAGCGAATCGAACACCTTGCCCAGGGTCTTGCGGATCACGTCCTGAGGCAGTTTGGCGCGGTTTTCGGCCCAGTCGGTCTCCAGGATGCCGAGCTGGCGGTCTTCGGTGGTGAAGATGAAGCCGTTTTCGAGCCAGAAGTCGCGTACGGGCTCCCAGAGCTTGTCGGCCGGGCGCTTGACGACCAGCCAGCGCTGCTCGCCGCTGCGCTCAATGCGCACATCGCCCACGCTGGCGGCTGCGGTCTGGCCTTCGTCGGGCTTTTGGTTCTTGGCGCCGGCTTCCAGTGCAGCGGCCGAGACCACGCCGCCAGGCACGGCATAGCGGGAGTCGTTGGTCAGCTGGGTCAGATCCGGCGGCACCTCCAGCGAGGGCGCCTGATTCTTGCCTGCGCTCTTGTAGTCGATCTTGCTTTCTTCAAACGTGGTGGTACAGGCCGACAGGCCTATGGCCAGGCTCAGCAGGCTCAGTCTTGCGATGGGCTGTTTCACGCGAATATCCTTGCGTTGGTTCGGTAGGGCTGGTGGCTGTGTTCAGAGCAGGCCGCTTGCATTCAGTGCGGCTTCCACCGTGGCTTCCAGATTCTTGCTCAGCGGTGTCATGGGCAGGCGCATGGCAGGGCCGCACAGGCCCATGCGGGCTGCAGCCCATTTCACCGGAATGGGGTTGGCTTCGATGAAGAGATTTTTGTGCACGGGCAGGAGACGCAGCTGAATCTCCATCGCGCGGCGCACATCGCCGGCCAGCGCTGCCTTGCAAAGCTCGCTCATGAGACGCGGAGCGATGTTGGCCGTGACGCTGATGTTGCCATGGCCGCCGCACAGCATGAGGGCCACGGCCGTCGGGTCGTCGCCCGAGTACACGCCAAAGCCCTGGGGAACATCGCGTATCAGCCATTGGGCACGCTCTATATTGCCCGTGGCCTCCTTGATGCCCACGATGCCGGGCACCTGGGCCAGGCGCAGCACGGTGTCGTGCTGCATATCGGCCACGGAGCGGCCGGGGACGTTGTAGAGGATCACGGGCAGGTCGCCCACGGCTTCGGCAATGGCCTTGAAGTGCTGGTACTGGCCCTCTTGCGTGGGCTTGTTGTAGTAGGGCACGACCTGCAGCTGGCTGTTGGCGCCGACCTTCTTGGCGTACTTGGCAAGCTCGATGGCCTCATGCGTGCTGTTGGCGCCGCAGCCGGCCATTACGGGCACGCGTCCTGCAGCCTGTTCCACGGACACGCGAATGATTTCGCAGTGCTCCTCCACGTTGACGGTGGGGGATTCTCCGGTCGTGCCGACAACGCCTATGCAATCCGTGCCCTCGGCGATATGCCAATCGATGAGTTTTCTCAGAGACGGGTAGTCAACGCTACCGTCCTCGTGCATGGGTGTGATAAGGGCAACAATGCTGCCGGTAAGAGCGACGGAGGGTGATGTCATGTCCGCAATCTGAAACGGGAAAAGTCCATTCTACAAACAGGCTCCTGTAAAGCCTGTGCGGTTTGCCGGCGGCTGTGCCGGCACCCGGCGTTCTTGCCTGCAGGTCGGCAAGCGCGAAAGGCAAAAGGGCGATTTTAAGTGCAATTGCCGGCGATGCTCATATCGGAGTTTTGGGGGCGAGGGCTGCCACTTGGGCGGCGTTCACGGAGCCCGGGCGGACCACGGCAATGCGCTGCACCACGCGTTCCGGCGCATGCAGCAAGCCGTGCTCATAGGCCGCAATATTCCAGTCTGAGAACACCTGCAGCAGCTCGCCCGGGGCGAGCAGGAAGTCCGGGCGGGAAGGCTTGCCATAGGCCTCGTTGCCCTGGGCAAAAGTCTCATAGAGCAGAACTCCACCCGGTGCAACGCTGGCCAGGATCTGCGGCCACAGAGGTCGCCAGAGATAGTTTGTGACCACTACAGCGTCGAACTGCCTGCCCGGCAAGGGCCAGGGGCCGTTCTCTATGTCGGCACACAGGACTTCACCCAGGGCGTGCAGCTCCTGCAGGGCCTGGGCATCGCGGTCCACGCCCGTGACCTGGTGGCCCAGAGCCTGCAGCCAGCGCAGGTGGCGGCCATGGCCGCAGGCCAGGTCAAGCACGCTGCCTTGTGGTGTCAGCAGATGGGCCCAGCGTTGAATCCAGGAAGAGGGTGGGGTTGTCTTGAGCATGAAAAACGTGCAAGAAAAGGTCAGGCGATGCAGGCCGTCGGCTAGAAACAGGCCCAAAGCTGATCCGCCATGCCGAGAACAAAGTCCGGCCGAAGATAAAGCATGAACACCAGGCCCAGTATCAGGGCCAGGCCCAGCCAGGCCGTGAGGCGCAGCAGGCGGCGCATGAGGGCGTTGGCTTGTGGGGCAGGCATAGGTAGCTCAGGCGGCCTGGGGCAGGCCGGGGCGGGTCACGGGGGTTTCGCGCACAGGCAGGTTGACCAGGGCTGCGAAGACCCCGAGGGCAACCGACAGATACCAGGTCACGTCATAGCTGCCCGTGTGATCGTAGAGATAGCCGCCTAGCCAGACACCGAGAAAGCTGCCCAACTGGTGGCTGAAGAACACCATGCCGCCGAGCATGGACAAGTGCTGGACCCCGAAGATCTGGGCTACGGTGGCATTCGTCAGGGGCACGGTGGACAGCCACAGCACGCCCATGGCAGCCGAGAAGATATAGACCGACCATGGCGACAGCGGGGTGAGCAGAAAAATCACCGTGACCACCGAGCGTGCGATGTAGATCGTGGACAGAAGATAGCGCTTGGGCATGCGCTGGCCCAGCATGCCGGCCACATAGGTGCCGCCGATGTTGAACAGGCCCACCAGGGCCAGCGCAATGCTGGCCACTTGCGGCGCCAGCGCATGGTCCTTGAGATAGCTGGGCATGTGCACGCCTATGAACATGACCTGAAAGCCGCAGACGAAGTAGCCGCCCGTGAGCAGCAAAAAGCTGGGGTTGCGCAAGGCCTCGCGCAGCGCCTCGGCCACGCTCTGACCGCGTGCAGGTGCTGCTGCGCCCTGGGAGAAGCCGGGTTCGCGCAGGCCAAAGGCCAGCGGGATGATGAGCAGAATGCAGACCGCAAGCACGAGCAGGGCGTTGGACCAGCCCAACTGGGCGATGAGCGAGCCTTCCACGGGCATCATGAAAAACTGGCCAAAGGAGCCGGCCGCGGCCGTCACGCCCATGGCCCAGCTGCGCCTTGCCGCAGGAATCTGCCGGCCCAGCACGCCATAGATCACCGCATAGGTGGTGCCGGCCTGGGCCGCGCCTATGAGCAGGCCGGCTGTCAGCGCAAACCAGGTGGTGGTGGGCGACAAGGCCATGCCGGCCAGGCCCAGAGCATAGAGCAGGGCGCCTGCGATCAGCACGCGGAAGGCGCCAAAGCGATCTGCCAGCATGCCGCCGAAAATGCCGATCACGCCCCAGGACAGGTTTTGTATGGCAATGGCCAGCGCAAACGATTCCCGCGTCCAGCCCATCTCCTGGGTCATCGGCTGCAGCCACAGACCAAAGCCGTGGCGTATTCCCATGGACAGCGTGACGACTGCGCCTCCGCACAGCAGTATTTGCGTCATGGACATGGCTTGGCGGTTTTCTTGCATGGCGGCACTGTAGCGAAACTTTGCAAAATGCGTGTGCCGGCTTGGCGTTTGCGCGGGTTGGCAGCAAGCTCTGTTTTAATGCTCAACAACTGTGAATGTATCCAGCGTTCTCTTGAGCAGCACACTACAATCCGCCCCCATGGCAGCTAAACCCTCTCAAACATCCGCCAGCGATTACGGCGAAGGTTCAATCCGCGTGCTCAAGGGCCTGGAGCCCGTCAAGCAACGCCCCGGCATGTATACGCGCACGGACAATCCCCTGCACGTTCTGCAAGAGGTCGTGGACAACGCGGCCGACGAGGCCCTGGCGGGCTTTGGCAAGAAGATCCGCTTCATCATCCACGGCGATGGTTCGTTCAGCGTCGAGGATGACGGCCGCGGCATTCCCTTCGGCCTGCACCCCGAGGAAAACGCGCCCGTGGTCGAACTGGTGTTCACGCGGCTGCATGCAGGGGGCAAGTTCGACAAGGGCAAGGGCGGGGCCTACAGCTTCTCGGGCGGCCTGCACGGGGTTGGCGTGTCGGTCACGAATGCCCTGGCCACGCGGCTGGAAGTGGCCGTGCACCGCGAAGGTCAGGTGGCCAGCATCGTGTTTTCGGGCGGCGACGTGATCGAGCCCCTGAAGATACGGCCGCTGGCCAGCGGCGAGCGCAAGCAGGGCACGACCGTGCGCGCCTGGCCCGATGCGCGCTACTTCGAATCACCCCAGCTGCCCATGGGCGAGCTCGTGCATCTGCTGCGCAGCAAGGCCGTGCTCATGCCCGGCGTTTCGGTCAGTCTGATCAACGAAAAAACGCGCGACACCCAGACCTGGCAGTTCAAGGGCGGCCTGCGCGACTACCTGCAGCAAAGCCTGCACGGTGAGCCTGTGATTCCCCTGTTCGAGGGCGAGGGCTTTGCCGACAAGCACCATGACAGCTTTGCCGAAGGCGAAGGCGCGGCCTGGTGCGTGGCCTTCACCGAAGACGGTGCGCCGCTGCGCGAAAGCTATGTGAACCTGATCCCGACCACGGCCGGCGGCACGCACGACAGCGGCCTGCGTGACGGACTGTTCCAGGCCGTCAAGGCCTTCATCGAGATGCATGCGCTGTGCCCCAAGGGCGTGAAGCTCATGCCCGACGACGTGTTTGCGCGCGCCAGCTATGTGCTCTCGGCCAAGGTGCTGGACCCGCAGTTCCAGGGCCAGATCAAGGAGAGGCTGAACTCGCGCGATGCCGTACGCCTGGTCTCGGGCTTTGTTCGCCCGGCGCTGGAGCTGTGGCTCAACGAGCATGTGGACTGGGGCAAGAAGCTCGCCGAAATCGCGATCAAGGCTGCCCAGACACGACAAAAGGCCGGGCAGAAGGTGGAAAAGCGCAAGGGCTCGGGCGTGGCCGTGCTGCCGGGCAAGCTCACCGATTGCGAAAGCCGCGACATCAGCCTCAACGAGGTTTTTCTGGTCGAGGGCGACTCGGCTGGCGGCAGCGCCAAGATGGGGCGCGACAAGGAGACCCAGGCCATACTGCCGCTGCGGGGCAAGGTGCTTAATACCTGGGAGGTGGACCGCGACCGGCTGTTCGCCAACAACGAGATCCACGATATTTCCGTGGCCATAGGCGTGGACCCGCACGGGCCGCAGGATACGCCCGACCTCTCGGGCCTGCGCTACGGCAAGGTCTGCATTCTCTCGGACGCCGACGTGGACGGCTCCCATATCCAGGTGCTGCTGCTCACGCTATTTTTCCGCCACTTCCCCAAGCTCATCGAGGCCGGCCATATCCATGTGGCCCTGCCGCCGCTGTTCCGCGTGGACGTGCCCGCACGCGGCAAAAAGCCGGCGGCCAAGATCTATGCGCTGGACGAGGCCGAGCTCGGCAGCATTCTGGATAAATGCGCCAAGGACGGTGTGGCGCGCGACAAGTGCCAGATCAGCCGCTTCAAGGGCCTGGGTGAGATGAATGCCGAGCAACTGTGGGAGACCACGCTCAACCCAGACACGCGCCGTCTTTTGCCCGTGCAGTTCATGAACCTGGACTTTGCGGCCGCCGAGCAGGTGGTCACCAAGCTCATGGGCAAGGGCGAGGCGGCCGCGCGCCGCGAGCTCATGGAGCTGCATGGGGATGCGATCGAGGTGGATATATAGACATGAAGCATCCCCTGAGTCGCTTGCGCGCCTTGCCCCTCTCTCTTCGGGAGGGGGACGACAGCCTCGCTGCGGGGCGGCCCTTGCTCGCAGCCCCCTGCTTTGGGCCACGCCGGTTTTGTGCGCAGCGCCCCTGGACTTGCTCCCTCGCCCCTTTGGGGCGAGGGCTGGGGTGAGGGGCTGGCCGGCATGATGCAGTGCGTGACTTCAGGTACAGGCCATGCGGGCGCGGCTTTGCGGCGTCTGCTGCAGCGCCTGGGTTTTGCCATGGGCTTGACCTGGGCGCTCATGGGCATGGCCCATGCCGACCTGTGGGCCTTTGTGGACGAGGCCGGGGTCACGCATTTCGCGGGCGAGGCCCTGGACGAGCGCTACAAGCTGTACTTTCGCGGCGCTGTCTATGACAGCAGCGCGCCAGGGTTGCAGCCCGGGCGCGATGACGATGCCGGCGAGCAGCTTCGGGCGCGCACGCGCATGCAGAGCTTTTTCGATATCTCGCCGCGCTACAAAAGCGTGCGCGAGCATTTGCGCAGGGCGGCCGACAACACGGGCGTGGACTACGACCTGCTCAAGGCCGTGATCGCCGTGGAGTCGGGCTTCGATGCCCAGGCCGTCTCGCCCAGGGGCGCGGTCGGCCTGATGCAGCTCATGCCGGCCACGGCCCAGCGCTTTGGCGTGGCTGCAAGCCAGCAGCGCAGCCTGGAGCAGCAACTGGCCGATCCCGGCGTCAACGTGTCCGCAGGGGCACGCTATCTGAACTATTTGATAGGTCTGTTCCCGGACCGGCTGGACCTGGTGCTGGCGGCCTACAACGCCGGAGAAGGCGCGGTGCAGCGTGCGGGCCAGGCCATTCCCCCGTTTCGGGAAACTCGCAACTATGTGAAGGCCGTGCTGGGGATTTATGAGCAGTTGCAGGCCGGCGGCCTGAATGCCAGGGCGGTGACGAAGGCCGCATCTGGAGGGCGCCTGCGCATGACGCTGCGGGCCGCGCCGCCTGACGGCGCTGCGCTGCTGCACTGAGCCGTATTCACCGTATTTTTTGAGATCAGGTTTTTATGAGCGATCAAACCACGCTGGAGTTGGCATCAACGGGCGATGCCCTGGATCTGGGTCAGTACGCGCAACGCGCCTATCTGGAATATGCGCTGTCGGTGGTCAAGGGCCGGGCCCTGCCCGATGTCAGCGACGGGCTCAAGCCCGTGCAGCGGCGCATTCTCTATGCGATGGACCGCATGGGCCTCAGCTATGGCGGACCCAGCCGCAACCAGGCGGCCAAGCCCGTGAAGAGCGCGCGCGTGGTCGGCGATGTGCTGGGGCGCTTCCACCCCCATGGCGACCAGTCGGCCTATGACGCGCTGGTGCGCATGGCCCAGGACTTCAACCAGCGCTACCCGCTGGTCGATGGCCAGGGCAACTTCGGCAGCCGTGACGGTGACGGCGCAGCGGCCATGCGCTACACCGAGGCGCGGCTGTCCAGGATCACCAGTCTGCTGCTCGACGAGATCGACATGGGCACGGTGGACTTCGTGCCCAACTACGACGGCTCGACCTCCGAGCCCCAGCAGTTGCCGGCGCGCCTGCCGTTTTCGCTGCTCAACGGCGCCAGCGGCATTGCCGTGGGCCTAGCCACGGAAATCCCCAGCCACAATCTGCGCGAAGTGGCCGATGCCTGCCTGGCGCTGATCAAGAAGCCCCAGCTCTCGGACGAGGACTTGTTCGCGCTGATTCCCGGCCCCGACTATCCGGGCGGCGGCCAGATCATCAGCAGCAGCTCGGACATCCGCGATGCCTACCGCACGGGCCGCGGCAGCCTCAAGCTGCGTGCGCGCTGGAAAATGGAGGAGCTCGCGCGTGGCCAGTGGCAGATGGTGGTCACCGAGCTGCCGCCCGGCGTCTCGGCGCAGAAGGTGCTCGAGGAAATCGAGGACATCACCAATCCCAAGGTCAAGACCGGCAAGAAGGCGCTGAGCCAGGAGCAGACCCAGCTCAAGGCCAGCATGCTGGCCGTGCTCGACGGCGTGCGCGACGAGTCCAGCAAGGATGCGCCCGTGCGCCTGGTCTTCGAGCCCAAGACCGGCAAGGTGCCGCAGCAGGAGCTGATCACGGCGCTGCTGGCCCGCACCAGCCTGGAGTCGTCGAGCTCCATCAACCTGACCATGATCGGCCTTGATGGTCGGCCCGTGCAGAAAAGCCTGCGCCAGATGCTGGAGGAGTGGATAGCGTTTCGTCAGACCACGGTCACGCGCCGCAGCCAGCACAGGCTGGAGAAGGTGTTGGACCGCATCCACATCCTCGAAGGCCGCCAGGCCGTGCTGCTCAATATCGACAAGGTGATCGCCATCATCCGCGCCAGCGATGAGCCCAAGCAGGCGCTGATCGATGCCTTCAAGCTGTCCGAGCGCCAGGCCGAGGACATTCTGGAAATCCGCCTGCGCCAGCTGGCGCGCCTGGAGGCCATCAAGATCGAGCAGGAGCTCAAGGAGTTGCGCACCGAGCAGGCCAGGCTCGAAGACATTCTGGGCAGCGACAGCGCGCTGCGCCGCCTGATCTGCAAGGAGATCGAGGCCGATGCCAAGCAGTTTGCCGATGCGCGCCGCACGCTGATCCAGGAGGAGAAAAAGGTCGTGGCCGAGGTCAGGGTGGTGGACGAGCCCGCCACGGTCATCATCTCCGACAAGGGTTGGGTGCGCACGCGCCAGGGCCATGGCGTGGATGCGGCCACGCTGAGCTTCAAGGCCGGCGACAGCCTGCACGGCATCTTCGAATGCCGCACCGTGGACCAGCTGCTGGCCTTCGGCAGCAACGGCCGCGTGTACTCGGTGCCCGTGTCCCAGCTGCCCGGAGGGCGCGGCGACGGCCAGCCCGTGACCACCTTGATCGAGCTCGAAGCCGGCACGCAGATCCTCTACTACTTCGCAGGCGCCGAGAGCACGCAGCTGCTGCTTTCGGGCTCGGGCGGCTATGGCTTTCTGGCCCAGGTGGGCGACATGGTCTCGCGCCAGAAGGCCGGCAAGGCCTTCATCAGCCTGGGGGAAGCCGAGACGCCTTGCGCGCCCTCGGTGGTTCTGGGCGTGCCCATGGGGGCGCGTGCCGAGCCCCAGGACGGGGAGCAGGGCGCCGGCCTTTTGCTGGCGGCCACGCATGTGGTTTGCGCTTCCGTGGGCGGGCGCATTCTCACGTTCGAGATCGCCGAGCTCAAGGCCATGCCCAAGGGCGGGCGCGGCCTGATGCTGCTGGGCCTCGAAGACAAGGACAGCCTGGCCGGTGCGGCCGCCTATACGCGCAGCATCCGCCTGGACGGCCTGGGGCGCGGCGGCAAGGCGCGCAGCGAAACCCTGGAAATTCGCAGTCTCAACAATGCGCGCGGAGTGCGCGGGCGCAAGGGCAAGGCTGCCGACCTGGGCTTCAAGCCGCAAAGCGTGACGCGCGTGGAGTAAGCGCCCTGCGGCAGAGCGCGCGTTGACGCGCTCTGCGGCGCTGCCGCAGCGCAGCGGCCGTGGACACGTTCCGAGGCCGGGTCGCGACTCGCGTGAACTGGAGCAGGATTCCGGCGGTTTTTGGGCTTTTCCGAATCTCAAAGTTTGTCACCATGGCGGTATTGGCTTTGGGAGACGGGAATGCTGCGAATTCGCATGGTGCAAAAGCTGTGGCTGGCCGTGTTCGCGATTGTTGCGGCCTTGGTCGCCGTGCTGGGCATGGCGGGCTACAGGTCGGCCTCGGTGCAGACGGTGTCGAATGCCAAGGCCGCCGAAATGGGCGTGCGCGTGGATGCCGCCGTGCGCTGGATGGGGCTGACCGAGACCAATGCCGTGCGCACCAAGGCGCTGGTCGTGAGCAGTGATCCCGTGGTCGAGGATGAGTTCAAGTCCGCGATCGCCGAGACCACGGCGCGCATCACCGAGGTGCAGAAATCCCTGGAAGCCATGGCCTTGAACCAGGCCGACCGGCTGCAGATGGAAAAGATTGCAGCGGCCCGCAAGACCATGATCGACTTGCGTGGCAAGGCACGCGAGCTCAAGGCTCAGGGCCTGCATGAAGAGGCCGTGAGCCTGGTCAGGCAGTCCTACGATCCGGCCGTGGTCGCCTATCTAAAGACGCTCCAGGAGTTCGTGCAGATGCAGCAGCAGGCCGCACAGGTCAGCGCGCAGGAGATGGCGGTGGAGCGTCTGCTGACCGTCAAGCTGGCGGCCATGGCCGTGGCCGCTTTGCTGTTGGCCATCGTGATGGGTGCTTATTTTCTGATCGGCAGCATCCAGGCGCCTCTGGCCCAGGCGCAGGCCTTGGCCGCGCGTATCGCCCAGGGAGACTTGAGCGCCAGGCAGCAGGTGAGGCGCACCGATGAGTTCGGCGATCTGCTGCGCTCGCTGTATGCGATGTGCGAGGCCTTGTCGGCCATGGTGCAGCAGGTGCGCTCCAGCACCGACCGCATTGCGCTGGCCAGCACCGAGATCGCCTCCGGCAATCAGGACCTGTCCACGCGCACCGAGCAGACTTCGAGCAATCTGCAGCAGACCGCCGCTGCCATGGAGGAGTTCACCAGCACGTTGCAGCAAAGCGCGGACAGCGCCCGCCAGGCCAGCAGCCTGGCCGAAGGCGCTTCGGCGGTTGCAAGACATGGCGGCGAGGTCGTGGCCCAGGTGGTCGAGACCATGCAGGGCATCAACGAGAGCAGCCGCAAGATCTCGGACATCATCGGCGTGATCGACTCGATTGCCTTTCAGACGAACATCCTGGCGCTGAATGCCGCGGTCGAGGCCGCGCGTGCAGGCGAGCTGGGCAAGGGGTTTGCAGTGGTCGCCGCCGAGGTGCGCAGCCTGGCCCAGCGCAGCGCCGAGGCCGCCAAGGAGAGCAAGCAGTTGATCAGCGCATCCGAGGTGCGCGTCGAAGGCGGGGCGCGCCTGGTGCAGCAGGCCGGGCAGACCATGAGCGAGATCGTGGAGTCGGTGTCGCGCGTCACCGCCATGATCGGTGAAATCACGGCGGTCTCGGGCGAGCAGAGCACCGGGGTCAGCCAGGTGAACCAGGCCGTGAGCGAGCTCGATCGCATGACCCAGCAGAACGCGGCCCTGGTCGAGCAAAGCGCGGCTGCGGCCCAGAGCCTGAGAGACCAGGCCCAGCAGCTGATGGCCAGCGTGGCCGTGTTCAAGACGGCCTGAGTCCGGGCTTAGAACGTGTTCAAGATCTCTACGCAGGCGCGCCGCGAGGAGATCGTGGGCACGTTCTTAGTCGAGCTCGGCCACCAGATCGATTTCCACGCAGGCGCCCATGGGGTTCTGGGCCACGCCAAAGGCGCTGCGCGCATGGGTGCCGCGTTCGCCGAACACCTGGCCCAGCAGTTCGCTGCAGCCGTTGGCCACCAGGTGCTGCTCCGTGAAGTCCTGCGTGGAATTGACCAGGCACATGAGCTTGACGATGCGGCGCACGCGGCTGAGATCGCCGCCTGCCGCATGCTGCAATGTGCCCATCAGGTCGATGGCGATGGCGCGGGCCGCGCTCTGGCCTTCGGCGGTCTGCATGTCCAGGCCCAGCTTGCCGGCCCAGGGCTTGCCGTCCTTGCGCGCGATGTGGCCGCTCAGAAAGACCTGCTTGCCGCTTTGCACGTAAGGCACGTAGGCGGCTGCGGGAATGGCCAGCGGGGGCAGTTCTATGTTCAGGGCTTTGAGTTGGTCGTAAACGCTCATGGATTCTCCTTTGAATGTGGTCATGCGGTGGATGCCGCAACGCCGGGCAGTGTGACACAGGCAGGCACGGCTGCAGACGATGGTCCTGCTCGTGGCGCGCAGAGGTTCTGGACAGCTTCTCAAGCGGTACTTCTGAAACAGTAGCTGCTACCGCTTTCCCCTATTCGATTTCAGACACTAAATAGCTTGAAAGTGTTATGTATCAAGCGCTAATAGCTATGAAAATCATGGTTTTTTAATTCTGAAGCCCCGGGTCAGGACATCAGGGATAGCGCTGCCACTGCGCGCCCGGTGGCAGCGCTAGCATGAGGGCATGACCGCTGCCGGGCCTGCTCTTGCACCTCGTTTCGTGCCGTCCAGAGGCATGGCAGCAGCGCTTGGAGCCGTGGCTGGTGCGGGCTGGCAGGTCTGTCAGGGCGGGCTCTGGCCCGCAGCCGCCTATCTGCTGCAGATGCTGCTGGGGGCCGGCCTGCTGGGCGGCCTGGTGCTGAGGCCGTGGCGGCACTCGGGCCGGGCCGTGCAGGCCCTGTGCTGGGCCCTGGCTGCAGGCTTGCTGGTCGCGGGCATGAGCGGCTGGCGCGCCCAGAGCTTTGCCGCCCGCATCCTGCCCGCGCAGCTTGAGGGGCAGGATTTGCAGGTGCAGGGCCTGGTGGCCTCCCTGCCCCAGGTGGGCGAGCAAGGCCAGCGCTGGCGGCTGGCCGTGGAGCAGGTCTGGCGCGACGGGCGGAGCCTGCCTCTGGCGGCGTTTCCCGAGCTGATCGACGTTGCCTGGTATGCGCCGCGCGCATCCCAGGCCGGGGCCCTGGATGCCGGGGCCGGGCATGAAGAGCTGCGCCCCGGGCAGCGCTGGCTTTTCACGCTGCGGCTCAAGCGCGTGCATGGCGCACGCAATCCCCATGGTTTCGATTACGAGCTCTGGCAGTGGGAGCAGGGCGTGCAGGCCACGGGCTATGTGCGCGAGCGTCCGCCGGCGCGGCTGCTCGCATCCACCCCGGCCTACCGCGTGCAGCGCTGGCGCCAGCAGATGCGCGCGGCGATTCTTGCAGGCAGCGCCGGCCTGCAGTCGTGGACCGGCGGCGACGAAGCGCGGGCCGCGCGCCTTCTGGGCGTGGTCGCCGCGCTGGCCATGGGCGATCAGCAGGCCATCAGCCGAGATGACTGGGCGCTGTTTCGCCATACCGGCGTGGCCCATCTGATGAGTATCTCGGGCCTGCACATCACCTTGTTCGCCTGGCTGGCCGCGCAACTGCTGAGGCGGGTGTGGCGCTTGAGCGCGCGTGCCTGCCTGTGCTGCCCGGCGCCGCTGGCGGCCCTGGTGGGCGGCGTGCTCCTGGCGGCAGGCTATGCGCTGTTCAGTGGCTGGGGCGTGCCGGCCCAGCGCACGCTGTGCATGCTGGCCACGGTGGGCCTGCTGCGGGCTCTGGGCTTGCGCTGGCCCTGGCCTGCGGTCTGGTGCACGGCCCTGGCCGTGGTGGTGATCGCCGATCCCTGGGCGCTGTGGCAGGCGGGCTTCTGGCTGAGCTTTGTGGCCGTGGGCGTGCTGTTTGCCACCGATGGCCCAGGCCGCGATGAGCTCAGGCCTGCGTTGGCGCACAAAGCCTGGCGGCTGTGGACCGAGCAGGCGCGCATCTCCACGGCGCTGGCGCCGCTGGGCCTGCTGCTGTTCGGCCAGATGTCGCTGGCCGGGCTGCTGGCGAATCTGCTGGCGATTCCCTGGGTGACGCTGGTGGTCACGCCCCTGGCCTTGCTGGGCGCCCTGTGCTCGCCGCTGTGGGGGGCTGCGGCCCTGGCGCTGGTGCCGCTGGACGGTTTGCTGCGTCTGCTTGACGGCTGGGCCTGGGCCGTGCTGTACCTGCCCCAGCCGCCGCTGGGCATCAGCCTCGTGGCGATTGCAGGCGGGCTGGCCCTGGTCGCGCCCTGGCCGCGCACCTGGCGCCTGTGGGGGCTGGTCTTGTGCCTGCCTGCGCTGTGGTGGCCTCTGGCCAGGCCCAGGCTCGGGGAGTTCGAGCTGCTGGCCGTGGACATAGGCCAGGGCAATGCGGTGCTGGTGCGCACGGCCGCACATGATCTGCTCTATGACGCCGGGCCCTCGCATGGTGCGCAGTCGAATGCGGGCGAGCGCGTGATCCTGCCCCTGCTCCAGTCCCTGGGCGTGAGGCTGGATGCGCTCTGGCTGAGCCACAGGGACAGCGACCATACGGGCGCAGCCCTGGCCCTGCATGCGAGTCAGCCGGCAGCGCAGGTCTGGGGATCGGATTCGGTGATCGGCGAACCGGCCCTCGCTGGGCTGGCCCCGGTGAGGCGCTGCGAGGCCGGGCAGCGCTGGCAGTGGGATGGGGTGGAGTTCGAGGTCCTGCACCCGCCCGCCGCCTGGTCCCCGGAGCTGGGACGCCCCAGCTCGAATGCGGGCAGCTGCGTGCTGCGGCTGCGGGCTGGCAGCGGCGCTGTGGCCCTGATGGCCGGTGATCTGCAAGCCGCGCAGGAGAGCGCGCTGCTCAGGGCCGGCCGCCTGCAGCCCGTGGACTGGCTGCTGGTGCCGCACCACGGCAGCCGCACTTCGTCCAGCCCCGGCTGGGTGCGGGCGCTGAGGCCGCGCTGGGCCGTGATCCAGGCCGGCTATCGCAACCGCTACGGCCACCCGGTGGCCGAGGTCGTGCAGCGTTATGAGGACCAGGGGACGGCGGTGGTGCAGTCATCGCGCTGCGGAGCCGCGCACTGGTCTTCGGAGCGGCCACGGGACATGGGCTGCGAGCGCCAGCTTTCCGCGCGTTACTGGGATTTGCACAGGCCTTGAGGCCAGGAGGAGCTTGATGAGCGTGCTATCAATTTGCAGAATTTCTGGCCAAACTAGTTTGGCCAGCAAGAGCTGGTCTGCAGCTTCAGCGCCAGGTGAGGCGATACGAAGGGAGATGAGGAATGCTTGCGTTTGACGAGATGTATGCCGCGCCTGATGGCGCACAGGTGCGCGCGCATTACCGTGACTATGCGCAGTGGCTGCAAGACCAGCCGCCCGAGTGGCTGCGGGCGCGCAGCGCCGAGGCGGAGCTCATTTTCCGCCGCGTGGGCATTACGTTCGCCGTGCACGGGGAAAAGGACGAGGATGCGGCGGGCACGGAAAGGCTGATTCCTTTCGATCTGGTGCCGCGCATCATTCCTGCCCACGAGTGGCAGCTGCTGCAGGAGGGGCTGGTGCAGCGCGTGACGGCGCTCAACCGCTTTTTGCAGGACATTTACCACGGCCAGGAGATCGTGCGTGCAGGCCTGATGCCCGGGGCGCTGATCCGGGGCAACAGCCAGTACCGGCCCGAGATGCAGGACTTGCAGGTGCCCCATGGCCGGTATGCGCACATTGCGGGCATCGACCTGGTGCGCGTGGGCGATGCCGCAGGGCAGGGCGTGTTCCATGTGCTGGAGGACAATCTGCGTGTGCCCTCGGGCGTGTCCTACATGCTGGAGAACCGGCGCATGATGATGCGCCTGTTTCCCGAGCTGTTCCTGCGCCATGCGGTCGCGCCCGTGGCGCACTACCCCGACATGCTGCTGGAGACCCTGCGTGCGAGCGCGCCGCCCGGCGTGCACGAGCCCACGGTGGTGCTGCTCACCCCGGGCATGTACAACAGCGCCTATTTCGAGCATGCGTTCCTCGCACAGCAAATGGGGGTGGAGCTGGTCGAGGGCCAGGATCTGCTGGTCAGCAAGAACGTGGTCTACATGCGCACCACGCGCGGGCTCAAGCGCGTGGACGTGATCTACCGGCGCGTGGATGACGACTTTCTCGACCCCGAGGTCTTGCGCCCCGACTCCAGCCTGGGCTGCGCGGGGCTGATGCGCGCCTATCGCGCCGGCAATGTGGCTATCTGCAATGCCCCGGGCACGGGCGTGGCCGACGACAAATCCATCTACCCCTATGTGCCGGCCATGATTCGCTTCTACCTGGGGCTGGAGCCGCTGCTGCAGAACGTGCCCACCTGGCTGTGCCGCAACCGAGACGAGCTCGGCTACGTGCTGGATCATCTGCATGAGCTCGTCGTCAAGCAGGTCCATGGTGCGGGCGGGCACGGCATGCTCATAGGCCCAGCGGCCACGCGCGCCGAGCTCGATGCGTTCCGTCAGAGGATCAAGGCCCGCCCCGACGCCTATGTGGCCCAGCCCACGCTGGCCTTGTCCACCTGCCCGACCCTGGTCGGCCAGGGGCTGGCTCCCCGGCACACGGATCTGCGGCCCTTTGTGCTCAGCGGCCGCGATGTACGCATGGTCGCGGGCGGGCTGACGCGCGTGGCCCTGCAGCAGGGCTCGCTGGTGGTCAACTCCTCCCAGGGCGGGGGCACCAAGGACACCTGGGTGCTCGAAGCCCGGGGACAGAGCACGCAGGAGCGCTGAATGCCGTCGACATCATCTGGAGCACGCCCATGCTGAGCCGCACCGCCGACCATCTCTACTGGATGTCCCGATACACGGAGCGCGCCGAGAACACGGCTCGCATGCTCAATGTGAGCTACGACACATCCATGCTGCCCCAGCCAGCGGACCAGGCGCGCCAGATCTGGAGCGGCGTGCTCTCCATCAGCGAGCTGATGCCCGCCTACGTCCAGCTTCTGGGCGAGGTCGAACGCGAGGCCGTGCTCAACTTCATGGTGTGCGATGAGAGCAATCCCTCGTCGATTGCCTCCTGCCTGCGCGCCGCGCGCGAGAACGCACGCGCGGTGCGCGGCGCGCTGAGCGCCGAGGCCTGGGAGACGCAGAACCAGACCTGGCTGGAGCTGGACAAGCGCCTGGCCGGCGACGAATGGGCGCGGGAGCCGGCGCGGTTCTTCGAATGGGTGAAGTTCCGCTCGCACCTGTGGCGCGGCGTCAGCTACGGCACCATGCTCCAGGACGAGGCCTTCCACTTTCTGCGCCTGGGCACCTTTTTGGAGCGTGCCGACAATACGGCGCGCCTGCTGGATGTGAGGTTCCACGCGCTGGCCCATGAGCCCCAGGCCGCAGCGGCCGGGCACTCGGGCGTGCCGCTGGACTTCTACCACTGGAGCGCGCTGCTGCGCAGCGTCTCGGCACTCGAGGTCTACCGCAAGGTCTACCGCGACGTGATCACGCCCGAGCGCGTGGCCGAGCTGCTGATGCTGCGCAGCAAGATGCCGCGCTCCCTGCTGGCCTGCATGCAGGAGGTCGTGAACAACCTTGAGGCCGTGGCCCATGCGCAGTCGCGCGCCACCCAGCGCAAGGCCGGGCGATTGCTCGCCGATCTGCAATATGCACGCATCGACGAGATTCTGGCCACGGGCCTGCACGCCTATCTGAACCAGTTCCTGGAGCGCGTGCATGTGCTCGGCCTGGGCATCAGCCGGGATTTCCTCATGCAGTGAACAAGGTCGTGAGATCTATGTTTTCATAGCTGCCAGCGCTTGATACATCTTGGTTTCATATAGAAAAGTACCTGAAGACCAATAGAAGCAAGTGCTAGCAGCTATCAATATCAGACATCATGCGGCCTCGCTCCAGCGCCGCACCTCCTCCTCGCTGAGCGCGGGCAGGCCGTATTTGCTGCGCGTGTCGTGGCAGCCGTAGGAGGCGAACGGAAAGTCGCGGCACGGCCTGGAGCGCTGCTCGTAGATGCCGCAGCCCTTGTGGCCATCGGAAAAATCGGTCAGGGCCACGCAGCGTATGGGAAAGTGCGAGGTTCCGTTCATGCGCCAGCGGTTGCCGCTGACCTCATGGGCCAGGGTGTCGGGCACGGTACCGCCCTGGGATTGGAGTTCGTAGACGGAGAATTCAACGCGGTAGTTGCAGCAGCAGACTCCGCAGCTCAGACAGGGGTGCAGGGATTGGGACATGAAAGCTCCAGGCCATCGACGACGGGCCGGGCTGCGCAACAGCGCAGGCCGGCCAGGACAGGAATCGACAGGAAAGGCGCGCATCTGCCGCAGCGAACGGGCAGGGCGCCTGGCCGGGGCACTAGGTGTGGCCCTGGAGGAACTTCAGATAAAAGGTGTGTATGCGCACGTACAGCGCCTGGACTCTGGCCGCAAAGCGCCTGCGCGGCCCGTAGACCGAGGGCACACGCGTATGCCGGGCAATGCGCGGATGGCGCAGGGCATGGGCCCCGAACGCAAACACCGCCTGCGGGCGAGCGGCCTGCAGGCGGTGTTTGAATGTGCCGGGGCTCAAGTGCATGGTTGGTGAATGCAGATGAGCCCGTGCTGAATCAGCCGGGCTGGCGGCCCAGCAGCAGGTACTCCATGAGCGCCTTTTGCACATGGCTGTTTTGGTTGCGGCACGCAGCCTGGGGCTGCTTCACCTGCGCGGTGCGCAGATGAGCCTTCACCGAAACAGAATGCAGGCGCTGGCGCGCCGCCACCCGGCATGTCATGCCGTGCGGCCTAGCAAAAGGTACTCCATGAGCGCCTTTTGCACGTGCATTCTGTTTTCTGCCTCGTCCCAGACGACGGACTGGGCGCCGTCTATGACTTCGGCCGTGACCTCTTCGCCACGGTGTGCGGGCAGGCAGTGCATGAACAGCGCATCGCCTCTGGCGCAGGCCATCATCTCCTCGTCCACGCACCAGTCGGCAAAGGCCTTGCGGCGCGCTTCGTTCTCGGCCTCGTAGCCCATGCTGGTCCAGACATCGGTGGTCACGAGGTCGGCGTCCTTGCAGGCGTCCAGCGGGTTCTGGAAGACCTGGTAGCAGCCCGCGCGCGGCGTCTTGCCGCCAAAGGCCAGGTTCTCGTCGACCTCATAGCCGCTGGGCGTGGACAGGTGCACGCTGAATCCCAGCAGATCGGCGGCCTGCAGCCAGGTATTGGCCATGTTGTTGCCGTCCCCGACCCAGGCCACGGTCTTGCCTGCAATCGGGCCGCGGTGCTCGATGAAGGTGAAGATGTCGGCCAGGATCTGGCAGGGGTGGAACTCGTTGGTCAGACCGTTGATCACGGGCACGCGCGAATGCTGGGCAAAGCGCTCTATCTTCTCCTGGCCGAAGGTGCGGATCATGACCAGGTCGGTCATGCGGCTGATCACGCGCGCGCTGTCTTCAATCGGCTCGGAGCGGCCCAGCTGGCTGTCGCCCGTGGTCAGATGCACCACCGATCCGCCAAGCTGGTACATGCCGGCCTCGAAGCTCACGCGCGTGCGCGTGCTGGCCTTCTCGAAGATCATGGCCAGCGTGCGGTCGGTCAGCGTCTGGTGCTTTTCGTAGTTCTTGAACTTTTTCTTGATCAGGGCCGCGCGATCGAGCAGGTAGGCGTATTCGTCGGCCGCGAAGTCGGAGAACTGCAGGTAATGCTTGATATGGGGCATGGAGAGCCTTTAGGCAGACAGGAATTGCACGATCAGAGGCTTGAGCTTGGTCACGAGCTCGTCGGCCTCGGCCTCGCTGAGGATGAGCGCGGGCACCAGGCGGATCACGGTGTCGGAGGTCACCGAGAACAGCAGGCCGGCCTCGGCGCCCGCCGCCAGCAACGCACCGCAGGGCTTGTTCAGCTCGATGCCGATGATCAGGCCCTGGCCGCGCACTTCGACCACGCCCTGTACCTCGGCCAGTTCCTGCTGCAGCCTGGACTTCAGGTACGCACCGACCTTGGTGGCGTGGGCCAGCAGGTTCTCTTCCTCCATGATGCGGATGGTTTCCACACCGGCGCGCATGGCCAGGGGGTTGCCGCCGAAGGTGGAGCCGTGGTTGCCGGGCTGCAGCACATCGGCCGCGGCGCCATGGGCAAGCACGGCGCCGATGGGCACGCCCGAGCCCAGGCCCTTGGCCAGGGTCATGACGTCGGGCACGATGTCCGCCCACTGGTGGGCAAACCACTTGCCCGTGCGACCCATGCCGGCCTGGACTTCGTCGAACATCATGAGCCAGCCCTTGGCATCGCACAGCTGGCGCACCTGCTGCATGTATTCCACGCGCATGGGGTGCAGGCCGCCCTCGCCCTGGATGGGCTCCATCAACACGGCGACGACATCGGGGTTGGCCTCGGTGGCCTTGACTAGGGCTTCGTAGTCATTCACGGGCACGCGCAGAAAGCCTTCGAGCAGGGGGCCGAAACCGCTGCGCACCTTGGGGTTGCAGGTGGCCGTCATGGTGGCCATGGAGCGGCCGTGGAACGCATGCTCGTAGACCACGATCACGGGCTTGGCAATGCCCTTGTCCACGCCGTACTTGCGTGCGATCTTGATGGCCGCCTCGTTGGCCTCTAGGCCGGTGCTGCAAAAGAACACATTGCTCATCTTGGAGCGCTCGGTCAGCAGCTTGGCCAGGACTTCCTGGCCCGGCACATGGTAGTAGTTGGAGGTGTGGATCAGCTTGGCGATCTGCTCCTGCAGCGCGGGCACCAGCTTGGGGTGGTTGTGGCCCAGGGTGTTCACGGCAATGCCGCCCAGCGCATCGAGGTATTGCTTGCCGTTCACGTCCCACACGCGGCAGCCTTGGCCTCGCTCCAGGGCGATGGGTAAACGGCCATAGGTGTTCATCACGTGGGGCGAGGCAGCCTCAATGAAAGCGGTCATTGCAGAAATCTCCGTTGCGAGAAAGTAAACGGCATCCGGGTGGTTCGCCTCGGATGCCTTGAAAACAGCGAAGCCCGATTCTAGAGGGCGCGGCATGGGCGAGCGTTGCGGATTTCGCATCACAGCCATGCAATGAACCTACGTCGCACTGGGGTAGTTTCGGGGGCTGGGTACTCACTCTTATACAAGAGATAAAATGCCGCATCCGGCCTGCAGGTGGCGATCCCATCAGCAGGCCCTAACTATTTTGGGCGTGTATTTTGATGGTTTCCCCTTCCAGCAAAGAACTGTTCATACAGGGCATTACCCATGAGGGCAAGACTTTCAGACCCAGCGACTGGGCTGAAAGACTGGCCGGCGTGATGAGCCAGTTCCGTCCTGGTGGGGCCCAGCCTGGCAGTCATCTCAACTATTCGCCCTGGTGCATTCCCACGACCATGAACGGCGTCAAATGCGTGGTCGTGCATCAGGATCTGCGCGACTACGAGCCCATGGCCTGGGACTTCTGCCTGAACTTCGCCAAGGACAACCATCTGCAGGTCGTCGAGGCCTGCCTGCTGCCGGACTGAAGCCGCAGGCGCTGTGCCGTAGATGCCAAAGCACCCTGGGGGTGCTTTTTTGCTCTTCGGCCCTCGCAGAATGGTCAGAGCGTATCCAGAGGCTCAGGTGCGCACCATGAACTGCGGCTGGAGATCGCGGCGCTCGCGCATGCACCAGGCGAGCACGCAGGCTGAGACCAGCACGCACAGCACGGCGGTCAGCGTGGTGCGCAGGCCGTGGGCATCGGACAGCATGCCGAACAAGGGGGCGATCATGCCGCCTATGGACAGCGCCAGACCCAGCGTGATGCCGCTGGCCGTGGCCTGGTTGCGTGGCAGATAGTCCTGGGCCAGCGTGATCTGCGGTGCAAAGGGCAGAAACATGCTGATGCCAAGAGCCAGGGCGCAGGCTAGGGCAATCGCGGGCGAGGGGGTCATGACCAGGCCTCCCATGGCGGGCAAGGCCAGCAGATAGCCCAGGCGGATGGCGCTCATGCGCCCGAAGCGGTCACCCATCCAGCCGCCGAGCAGCGTGCCCACGGCGCCGGCCGCCGTGAAGCTGGTGAGCGCGGCGGCGCCCATGAAGCTGCTGCCCGAGAGCTCGCGGCTCACATACAGGGACAGCATGGAAATCAGGGTCACATAGGGTACGGACCAGGTCAGGATCACGGCGCACAGCACGAAGAAGGCGCGCCAGTCATTGGTCTGGGGCGTCTTCTTCATGCCGGCCGGGCCAGTGGAAGAAGCCGAGCCCTGTGCATCGCGCCGGGTCCAGAACATCCATATCGCAAGCATGCAGATGGCCGGCAGAATCAGCAGCCAGCTGCGATGCAACTGGCCGTCGCCGACCACGGAGGCGGCCAGCAAAGGCGCAAACGATGCGCCAATCGTGCCGCCCACGGAGAACACGCTCATGGCCTTTTGCGATGTACCGCCCGCAGCGCGCGCAGCCACGGTGGCTGGCGGGTGGTAGGCGGCAATGCCCAGTCCGCAGAGCACGGCCGCAATCCAGCTGACCCAGTAATCCGCACTCAGCCCCACCAGGACCAGGCCGATGGCCGCAGTCATGAAGCCCAGAGGCACCATCCAGGGGCGCGAGGCGCGATCCACATACAGCCCGAACAAAGGCTGGACAACGCTGGAAAGCCCGGTGGCAGCAAGCATGAGACCGCTGACAGCGGTATAGCTGTAGCCGCGCTCCAGAGCCATGAAGGGCAGCAGTGCAGGTATCAGTCCCTGATAAAGGTCGTTGACGGCATGGGTGCCCGTGAGCAGGCCGAGACGGGAGCGGTTCATTGCACCTCCCGAAGAAAATGGGGGCGAGGGCCAAGATCAGGCATCGATGCTTCCTTTGCAGATGGTTGGTAGGCAAGCGGCTGATCGTAGAAAGGCCTGCAATTGCATTCATGCGCAGAATTAACAACAATCGTCGCAAAAAAGACAACTTGGACTTGCAGTCGTGAACCTTCCCCAGGCCGTGCGCCAGCGCACCAGAAAGCCCGCCCTGATTCCCGTGGCCGATCCCCATGTCTCTCCCATGCAGGGAGAGCAGACCATGCGCAGCGTCGCGGTCTATGGCACGGACATGCCGGCCAACACCTATATCCCGCCTCATACCCACAGGCGTGCCCAGCTTCTGCATGCGACCGAGGGCGTGATGCTGATCCGTGCCGAAGGCGGAAGCTGGGTCGTGCCGCCAGGCTGTGCGGTCTGGGTGCCGCCCGGCGTGTGCCACGGCATCGTGATGGCCGGCAGCCCCGTGGCCATGCGCACGGTGTTCGTGGAGCCGGACCTGAGGCCTGGGCTCTGGGCGCACTGCCAGGTGGTGGAGGTCTCGGCCCTGCTGCTGCAGCTCATCATGGCGGCCATGGAGCTGCCGCTGGACTACCCCATGGGCGGGCGCGCCGAGCGCATCATGGAGCTCATTCTCGACGAGATCGAAACCGCCAGGCCCCTGGCCCTGCACGTGCCCATGCCTGCCCATGCAGGCTTGCTGGAGCGCTGCCGCAGCTTCATCGATGCACCCGCACAGCCTGTGGATCTGGCTTTGTGGGCACATGCGCTGCACATGCATCCGCGCACGTTGGCACGGCTTTTCCTGCGCGAGACGGGGCTGAACTTCGGTGCCTGGTGCAGGCAGGTGAGGCTTTTGCTGGCCGTGCCCATGCTGGCTTCGGGCGCCTCGGTGCTGGAGGTGGCCCTGGCCCACGGCTATGAAAGCCCCAGCGCTTTTACGGCCGTCTTCAAGCAGAGTTTTGGCCAGCCGCCCAGTGCGTATCAGAAAAAATCGAGGCGCGGGCGCTGAGCACAAGCCGTATGCTCCAGTTGCAGCGTGTGCTGATTGCTCTGGGGGACTTGCAATTGGAATCAAATGAGTCTTGAGCAGGAGAAGGGGAACATGTATTTACATCCATCCTGGCTAGACTGGAAAACATGAACCATCTCAGCAGACCTTTGCATGCCAAGCTTTAAAGCCACGGAAATTTCCTCGACTGCCGGGCGCGAGCCTTGGCAAGGCCAGCCTTTGGCAGACCGGCTGCCGGGAGGCTTGCATGCTTGAGCTGCTTTCCGATCCCTCCATCTGGGTAGGGCTTGTGACCCTGGTGGTCCTGGAGATCGTGCTGGGCATAGACAACCTGATCTTCATTGCAATTCTTGCCGAGAAGCTGCCACCCCATCAGCGCGACCGGGCACGCGTCGTGGGGCTGAGCCTGGCGCTCATCATGCGGCTGGCGCTGCTCTCGGCGATCTCCTGGCTGGTCACGCTGACCACGCCCTTGTTCGAGGTGTTCGGTCTGGGCTTTTCCGGGCGGGAGCTGATTCTTCTGCTCGGCGGCCTGTTCCTGCTGTTCAAGGCCACGACCGAGCTGCACGAGAGAATCGAAGGCGTGGAGCACACGGAGTCGTCTTCGGATGCCTACGCGAGCTTTTCGCTGGTAGTGGCCCAGATCGTGGTGCTGGATGCGGTGTTCTCGCTTGACGCCGTGATTACGGCCGTCGGCATGGTCAACCATCTGCCCGTGATGATGGCGGCGGTGGTGATCTCCATAGGTCTCATGCTGCTGGCCTCCAAGCCGCTCACGCGCTTTGTGAACGCGCATCCCACGGTGGTGATCCTGTGCCTGAGCTTTTTGCTCATGATCGGCCTGAGCCTGGTTGCCGAGGGTCTGGGCTTTCATCTGCCCAAGGGCTATCTCTATGCGGCCATCGGCTTTTCGATACTCATCGAGTTCTTCAACCAGTGGAGTCTGAGCAACCAGGCCAGACACCAGGCGCGCAGGCCTTTGCGCGAGCGCACGGCCGAGTCGGTGCTGCGCCTGCTGGGCGGCAGCTCGGTACGTGACAGGCGGCAGGACTCCGATGCGGGCCAGGAGCAGGAGCCGCCGGCCTTTGCGGCGCAGGAGCGCAACATGGTCAGTGGCGTGCTGAGCCTGGCCGAGCGCAATGTGCGCTCCATCATGACGCCCCGCTCCGACATCAGCTGGGTGGATCTGGAGAGCGATCCCGTGAGCATTCGGGCGCAACTGCTGGAGACGCCGCATAACATGTTTCCGGTGGGGCGCGGTTCGCTGGACGAGGTCGTCGGCATTGCACGTGCCAAGGACCTTCTCGGGGCCCTGGACCGGCATGGCGCGATCTCCAGAGAGCGCGACTTGCGGCCGGTGATGTATGTTCCGGAGTCCAGCTCCGTGATTAAGCTGGTGGATACCTTGCGTCAGGCGCGCGAGCATCTGGTGCTGGTCAGCGACGAATACGGCATGCTGCAAGGCATGGTCACGCCTCTGGATGTGCTGGAGGCCATTGCCGGCGAGTTTCCCGACGAGGATGAGGCTCTGGAGGTTGAGGAGATCGCAGCCGGGCAGTGGAGCGTGGCCGGAACGGCGGATCTGCACCAACTGGAGCTCATGCTGGGCGTTGACGACCTGGTCAGCGAGGATGGGAATTACAACTCTCTGGCGGGATTTTTGCTGGAGCGGTTCGGGCAGTTGCCGGCCAAGGGCGACAGCCTGGAGCATGGCGGTCTGCGGTTTCGCGTCATGGACATGGATGAGCACCGCATCAAGTCCGTGCGGGTGGAGCAAATCCAGGAATGTCCATGATCTGGAAGCGGCTGCATCCTTCATGCAGCAACAAAAAAACCGCCTTGCGGCGGTTTTTTTGTTCGTTGACAGCGCACCCGTTACAAACGGCGGATGGTTAAAGCCATCCGGGCGGTTGCCTAAATATTAGGCGGCTACGGCCAGGGCCTTGACCTTGGCGGACAGACGGCTCTTGTCGCGAGCAGCCTTGTTCTTGTGGAAGATGCCCTTGTCGGCCACGATGTCCATCACGGACTGGGCGGACGCGAACAGCTCGGTGGCCTTGGCCTTGTCGCCAGCCAGAACGGCCTTTTCGACCTTCTTCACGGCTGTGCGGTACTTGGAGCGCAGCGAGGTGTTGGCTGCGTTCAGCGCAACGTTCTGGCGGGCGCGCTTGCGGCCCGATGCCAGACGGGGGTTCTTTTTGGTGGGCTTGGATGCCATGTGTATTCCTTGGGTTGTCTGTGGATGTTGTCAGCGAAGCCGGCGATTGTAGCATGCACTGTCGCAAGAGCCGCAGGCGCGCCAGCCCGCGTGGGATGGGTCTTGCTACGGATTGAAAGAATCGAGAAGCAGTCCGCGGCATTCCTGCGCCTGCGCATACACTTCGCACGGTGTCACTGTTCAAAGCCGCCTCCACCGTCTCTCTGCTGACGCTTGCCTCCCGTGTAACGGGCCTGGTGCGTGATCTGCTCATGGCCTCCATGTTCGGAGCCAATGCACTCACCGACGCCTTCAACGTCGCATTTCGCATTCCCAACCTGTTTCGCCGCCTGTTTGCCGAAGGAGCCTTCAGCCAGGCCTTTGTACCCGTGCTCGCGGCCAGCAAGGCCCAGCACGGGGAAGAGGCCACCCGCCGCCTGATTTCGCATGTGGCAACCCTGCTGTTCTGGGCCTTGCTGGTGACCTGTGTGCTTGGCGTGGTGGGCGCGCCGTTGCTGGTCTGGCTGCTGGCCAGCGGCATGCGCCAGTCGCCCGAGGGCTATTCAGCCGCCGTGCTGATGACGCGCTGGATGTTCCCCTACATAGGCTTCATGTCCCTGGTGGCGCTCTCGGCCGGGGTTCTCAATACCTGGAAGCGGTTTGCCGTGCCTGCGGCCACGCCCGTGCTGCTCAATCTGTCCATGATTGCGGCTGCGGTCTTTGGCGCTCCCTGGTTCGACAAGCAAGGCGTGGAGCCGATCTACGCCATGGCCGGCGGCGTCATGCTGGGCGGCGTGCTGCAGCTCGGAGTGCAGTTGCCAGCGCTCAGGCGACTAGGCCTTTTGCCGCGCATAGGCATGTCCGTGCAGGCGCTGCGCGCAGCCTGGGACGAGGCTGGCGTGCGCCGCATTCTGAAACTCATGGCTCCGGCCCTGCTGGGTGTGGGGGTGGCCCAGGTGTCGCTGATGATCAACACCCAGATCGCCTCCTATCTGCAGCCGGGCAGTGTGACCTGGCTGTTCTATGCAGACCGGCTCATGGAGTTTCCCACGGCGCTGCTGGGCGTGGCCCTGGGCGTGGTGCTCACGCCCCAACTGGCTTCGGCCAAGGCCGCCGGTGATGACGAGCGCTACTCGAACATGCTGGACTGGGGCCTGCGCCTGGTGCTGCTGCTTGCTGTGCCTTGTGCCGTGGGGCTGCTGACTTTTGCCGAACCGCTGGTGGCCACGCTGTTTCACCGCGGAGCGCTGCGCGACGAGGATGTGGGCAAGATCGCCCTGGCCCTGATCGGCTATGGCGCAGGCCTGGTGGGGCTGGTGGCGATCAAGGTGCTGGCTCCGGGCTACTACGCAAGCCAGGACATACGTACGCCGGTGAAAATAGCGATAGTCGTGCTGGTGATCACGCAGTTGCTGAATCTGCTGCTGGTGCCTCGGCTGGCACATACGGGGCTGGCCTTGTCGATCGGGCTGGCTGCGCTGGTGAATGCGGGCTGGCTGCTCGTAGGCCTCCTCAGGCGCGGTGTCTACAGGCCCAGGCCCGGCTGGTTTCTCCTGCTGGCCCAGGTTGTTGCGGCCAGCAGCCTGCTGGCCTTGCTGCTGACCTGGGGCAGCCAGCACTTCGACTGGATAGGCATGCGCGCGCATGGGCTGCAACGGGCGGGGCTGCTGGCGGCCATGCTGCTTGCCTCCATGCTGCTGTATTTCGGCATTCTGTGGGTTGCAGGTCTTAAGTTGCGCGAGCTGCTCAGGCGTTGAGCCCGAGTGATTTATCTGATGTGGGACTTTCGGCAAACTGTCAGGAGTTGAACTTCATCGCCCTATGAACTGGAGCTATCAAGACAGCCCCTCGTCCTTGCAGTACTTTGCCTCTCTGGTGCAAAGCGATGAGTCCTTGCCCTTGATGGAAGCGGCGATCAGCATCGCCCAGGATGCGGTGCCGGACCTGGACCTGCAATCCATCATCGCCGAGCTCGACAGACTGCAGGTACGGCTTGGGCAGCGCCTGGCCGGCGAGACCGACACTTTGCAGATCTTGCACGTGCTCAACCGCTTCTTCTATGGCGAGCTGGGTTTTGCGGTGAATCGCAACGATTACTACGACCCGGCCAACAGCTATATCCACCATGTGTTGCAGACGCGGCGCGGCATTCCCATCAGCGTGGCCGTGATCTGGCTGGAGCTGGCCCTGGGCCTGGGGCTGCAGGCCCAGGGAGTGAGTTTTCCAGGGCATTTTCTGGTCAAGCTGCGTTTGCCCCAGGGGCAGATCATTCTGGACCCTTTGAGTGGCGAGTCGCTGTCCGCAGACACCCTGGCTCACAGGCTGGAGCCCTACTGGCAGGGCCTGGGTTTGTCCGCCGACGAGGCAGCTCCCCTGGGTCTTTATCTGCAAGCTGCCTCGGCCCGCGACATTCTGGAGCGCATGCTGCGCAATCTGCAGGAAATCCATCAGACCCAGCAGGACTGGCCCTTGCTCGTGGCTGTGCTCAATCGCCTGGCCTTGCTGCGCCCCGACCAGCCCGAGGTCTACCGTGATCGTGGCATGGCCTTTGCCAAATGGGGGGTGACGGAGCGCGCCATCGAAGACCTGGAGCACTATCTGCAGCACCCTGCGGGCGCCGAAGCCCTGGCCGTGCGCGAGGTGGTGCGCCGCCTCAAGGGCTTGTAGACAGGTTGGCAGGAGCCGCCTCGCGGCGAAGGCCTCATCCCCTGTGCAAGGGGGAGGCGCACAGCGCCTCAGGGGGTCAAACCAGTCCTTTCGCTTCCAGCTCTTTCTTGAGATAGGCGTAGAACAGCGGGGCCGCGACCAGGCCTGCAGGGCCGAAGACCGATTCGGCCACGAACATCACGGCCAGCAGCTCCCACACGCCCATATGCGTGCGCTGGCCTACGACCTTGGCATTGATCACGTACTCGGCCTTGTGGATCAGGATCAGAAAGCCCAGGCAGGCCGCCGCCGCAATCGGTGAGACCGACAGACCGACGATGGTGATCACTGCATTGCACAGCAGGTTGCCCACGATGGGGATCAGCCCTGCGACAAAGGTCAGCGTGATCAGGGCCGGCGTATAGGGCAGGGGCAGGCCCCAGAGCGGCAGGATGGCAAGCAGGAAAATCGCCGTCAGCAAGGTGTTGAAGGCCGCGATCCAGAACTGGGCGGCAATGATTTGCTTGAAGGCCAGGCCCATGAGGTGGATGCGCTGGCCGAGTGCGATAGAAAGTGGCGCACTGCGCCGCGCAATCGGACGTACGGCAGCCAGGGCACCGATGATCAGGCCCACATAGGCGTGCAAGAGACCGGTCAGCCAAGCCCGGCCCGCATTGGCCAGCATGCCGGCCTTGGTGCCCAGGTAGCTGGCCAGCAGATGCTGGATTTCCTGGGCGCCGTCGGGCAACTGGTCGGCCATGTCCACGGGCAGCTTGTCGCGCAGCTCAAGCACGGTGCGCGCGAGGTAGTCAAGCAATTCCTTGTATTGCTGGGGTGCCTCGGTGATGTAGCTGCGCGTATGCGAGAGCGCGCTGCTCAGCAGGATCAGCGGGGCGAGTATGACCACGGCCGTGGCGATCACCTGGGCCCAGTGCGGCAACTGGCGCGCGCGCCGTGCCCGTGGCTGCAGGCGCCACAGCATGCCGGCCAGGCTGCGCGTAATCACAAAGCCCACGCAAACGCATAACAGACCTGGGAGCAGGCCTTGCCACATGATGAGCAGCAAGCCGGCTGCCATGAGCAGGTAACTGGCTATAACTACGTTGCGTGGAGGGGCAGGTTCGCCGGTAACCAGGGGTGAGGGCAGGTGTTGCGACATGCGCAGCCGTAGCTTGGAGTGGAGGTCTTTTAGTTTACTTCCACGGGCTGGCCGGTACCTCGGGCTGCGATGCGGCCAATGGTGTGCACGGATTCGCCGAGCTCGCGCAGGGTGGAGGCCACGGCCTCGGCGGACTGTGCCGAGACCACGATCACCATGCCTATGCCGTTGTTGAAGGTGCGGTTCATTTCCACGGCATCGATGCCGGCGGTCTTTTGCAGCCAGGCGAACAGCTCGGTCTGGGGCCAACTGCCGGCATCCAGATGGGCGGCCAGGCCTTCGGGCAGGACGCGCGGAATGTTCTCCAGCAGGCCGCCACCCGTGATGTGTGCCAGGGCCTTGATGCCGCCGGCCGCCGAGTCATGGGGATGCTTGGCCAGGGCTGTGAGCACGTTCTTCACGTATAGGCGCGTAGGCTCCATCACGGCCTGTTTGAAAGGCTGGCCGTCCAGCGTTTCGGGCAGACCGCCCTGGGCCAGAGCACGCTCTATGCACTTGCGCACCAGCGAAAAGCCGTTGGAGTGAACGCCGCTGGAGGCCAGGCCCAGCACCACATCGCCTGCAGCGACGCCCTGGCCGTTGAGGATCTTGGACTTTTCCACCGCACCCACGGCAAAGCCTGCGAGGTCGTATTCGCCGTCGGGGTACATGCCCGGCATCTCGGCGGTCTCGCCGCCTATCAGTGCACAGCCCGAGAGCTCGCAGCCCTTGGCAATGCCGCCGACCACGGCTGCTGCCGTGTCCACATGCAGCTTGCCGCAGGCAAAGTAGTCGAGGAAGAACAGGGGCTCGGCGCCCTGGACCAGCACGTCGTTGACGCTCATGGCCACGAGGTCGATGCCCACGGTGTCATGCATATTCCACTCGAAGGCCAGCTTGAGCTTGGTGCCCACGCCGTCCGTGCCCGAGACCAGCACGGGCTCCTTGTAGCGCTTGGGCACTTCGAACAGGGCTCCAAAGCCGCCGATGCCGGCCATCACGCCTTCGCGCAGGGTTTTCTTGGCCAGGGGCTTGATGCGCTCGACCAGGGCGTCGCCCGCATCGATGTCAACGCCGGCGTCTTTGTAGGAAATAGGGGTAGAAGGGGCAGTGGAGCTCATGAGTGGATGCTATGCAAAAGGCCACAAGGGGTCGGGCCTTGGACCCCGTGATTCTACGGCGAGCACTCTGGCGCGGCGCAGTTGCCATGGGTTCAAAGGGCTTTGCCCCTCAGTGCAGACTAAAATCCCCTGCGCGGCGACTCAAGCATATGTGCTGCCGCAAGTCCCGCAGCCGGCCTGTGCCCTGCGGACCTGACCTTGTTTCATTCTGATGCCGTCGAAGTTTCTTTTGCCAGCCATTGACGCATGGACCTGCCTGAGCGTAGCAAGGGGGGCGCTGCGCGCATGCCGCAAATGAAGCAGTTGGCGCTTGATATCAGCATGGCTTCGAGCCCAACGCTGTCGCGCTTTTTCGTGGGGCCCAACGAGGCCTTGATCGATTATTTGCGCCACTGGGTCGGAGATGGCTGTGCGCAGACTGCACGCTCTCCCGTGCCCACGTATCTGTGGGGTGAGTCGGGTTCGGGCAAGACGCATTTGCTCAAGGCCGTGCGCCAGGCGCTGCAGGAACAGGGCACCATGGTCGGCTGGATGGATGCAAGCATGCCCTTCCCGCCCTTGTTCGACGAGCGCTGGGCAGCCGTGCTCATGGACGATGTGGATATTTACACACCACTGCAACAGGCTCGCGCCTTTAATTGGTTTGTGAATGCCACGAGCCCCGCAACGGGCTCGCCACGCTGGGTGCTGGCTGCAGGCCAGTTGCCACCGGCGGATTTGAAACTGCGCGAGGATTTGCGCACGCGGCTGGGCTGGGGTCATGTGTTCCAGCTGCAGTTGCTTGACGAGACCGCGCGCCGCGCGGTGTTGCGCCAGGAGGCCGAGGCCCGTGGCGTTTTTCTGGGCGATGATGTGATGGACTATATGCTCAAGCGCTTTTCGCGCGATCTGGGCAGTCTGATGCAGCTGCTCGACATGCTCGACGGCTTTGCACTGCGCAACAAGCGTGCGATCACGATTCCATTGCTCAAGACCATGCTGGAAACCGAATGAGCCTGCGCACCGTTTGCGACAGGCTGCGCGGGGCGCTTTTTTAGGATTTGAATGACTTCTGATCAGAAGCTGTCGCGGCCACAACTGGCTTTGTTCGACCTGGACCACACTTTGCTGCCGCTGGACTCGGACTACGAGTGGGGCGAGTTCACGACCCGCATCGGCTGGACCGATGCGGCCGAGTTCGGCCGGCGCAATGCCGAGTTTTTCGCGCACTACCAGGCAGGCACGCTCAATGTGCACGACTATGTGCGCTTTGCCACCGAGGCCTTTTGCGCGCGCAGCGCGGCCGAGGCCGGGGCAGCGCACGAGCGCTTCATGCGCGAGGTGATCGAGCCCGCGATCAAGCCCCGGGCGCTGGAGCTGCTGCGCAGCCACCAGGACGCGGGCCATGAGGTGGTCATCGTCACGGCCACCAACGAGTTCGTGACCCGCCCCATTGCCAAGGCACTGGGCGTGGAGCATTTGATCGCCGTGGAGCTGCAGCGCGATGACAAGGGCTGGTTCACCGGCGAGATCTCGGGCACGCCCAGCATGCGCGAGGGCAAGGTCGTGCGCGTGGAGCAATGGCTGAAGAGCCGGGGGCTGACGCTGGCCGAGGTGGAAAGCCACTTCTACAGCGACTCCTGGAACGACGTGCCCCTGCTCGAACGTGTGGAGCACGCCGTGGCCACGAACCCCGATGCGCGGCTGCGCGCGCTGGCCGAGCAAAAGGGCTGGCGCATCCTGGAACTGTTTGGCGAGGCAGCATGATCAAGACCTTCATAGACAAGCTGCTGGGCAAGGCGCCTGCCGCATCGCGCGCGCGCAAGCCGCGTTTCGGCAAGCGCGAGCAAGTGCCCGTGCAGGTGCACGGCATCGACCCCAACCTCGTGGACCGGCGTGCCGTCGATGTCGTGCAGACCCTGCAGGACGCGGGCCATGAGGCTTACATCGTGGGTGGCGCCGTGCGCGACCTGCTGCTGGGTCTGAGGCCCAAGGACTTCGACGTGGCCACGAACGCCACGCCCGAGCAGGTCAAGCAGCTGTTCCGCCGCGCCTTCATCATCGGCAAGCGCTTTCGCATCGTGCACGTGGTCTATGGCCGCGGGCGCGAGCATGAGGTCATCGAAGTCTCGACCTTCCGCGCCTTTCTGGACAACAGCCAGGCCGAGGCCGTGAGCGGCAACGAGCGCACCAGCAAGGCCCAGCTGGCCGGCATGCAGCATGCGGTGGATGCCAGTGGCCGCGTGCTGCGCGACAACGTCTGGGGCCCGCAGGACCAGGATGCCACGCGCCGCGACTTCACCATCAACGCCATGTATTACGACCCAGCCACGCAGGTCGTGGTCGACTACCACAAGGGCATTGCCGACGCGCAAAAGCGCGTGCTGCGCATGATTGGCGATCCGGCCGCGCGCTACCGCGAAGACCCGGTGCGCATCATCCGCGCCGTGCGCTTTGCGGCCAAGCTGCAGGCCAAGGGCTTCAAGCTCGATGCCAAGACCGCCAAGCCCCTGGTCGAATGCGAGCCCCTGTTGGCCGATGTGCCGCAAAGCCGCCTGTTCGACGAAATGCTCAAGCTGCTGCAGACCGGTCATGCGCTGGCCTCGGTCAACCAGTTGCGCCACCTGGGCCTGTCGCGCGGCATTTACCCGCTGCTGGACCTGGTGGTGGAGCGCGCCGATCACCCGTTCGTGCAGGCCGCGCTCGCCGATACCGATCGCCGCGTGGAGGAAGGCAAGCCCGTGGCCCCGAGCTTCTTGCTGGCCTGCGTGCTCTGGGAAGACGTGCGCAAGGGCTGGGAGGCGCGCATCGAGCAGCGCTACCACACCCATCCTGCGCTGCAGGAGGCGATCGACGAGGTGTTCGACCAGCGCATAGGCGATGTCTCGGGCCGCGGCAAGCTGGCCGCCGACATGCGCGAGATCTGGGTCATGCAGCCGCGCTTCGACAAGCGCACGGGCGCCACGCCGTACTCCATGGTGGCCCAGCCGCGCTTTCGCGCCGGCTTCGACTTCATGCGCCTGCGTGCCGACATCGGCGAAGTCGAGGAAAGTCTGGGCAGCTGGTGGCAGGAATTCCAGCAGGCCGACGATGCGCGCCGCGACGATCTGATCGCCCAGGCGCGCGACGAGCAGCGCGCGCGCCAGCGCAGCGCCGAACCCAAGGTGCACCGCGTGCCCAAGGGCGAAGCTCCGGCCCGAGGTGAGGGCAAGAGCAATGCCAAGGCCCGTGCCAGGCCCGAGGCCGATGAGCTGCAGACCAGCCCCTTGCCCGTGGAGGACGGCGCAGCGCCCAAGAAGCGCCGCCGCCGCAGGCGCAAGCCCGGCTCCGGCGAGGCCGGCGGCCAGGACGAAAGCCTGCAGCTTCAGGGCGGCCATGGCGCTGCCGACTGAGGCTGCCGTCCACGAGACCGTGGCCATAGGCCTGGGCGCGAACCTCGGCGACATGCGCAGGGTTCTCGCCGAGGCCGTGCAGGCCATTGCGCAGTTGGAGCAGACCCGGCTGCTGGCCGTCTCCTCGCTGTACCGCACGGCGCCCGTGAATGCGGGCGGCGATGATTATCTGAACGCCGTGGCGCTGGTGCACACGCGCATGCAGCCGCTGGCCTTTCTGCACAGCCTGCAGGCCCTGGAAGAGCGGGCCGGGCGCGAGCGGCCCTACCGCAATGCGCCGCGTCCTCTGGACCTGGATATCGAGCTCTGGGGTGGGCGGCACATGGATGCGCCCGAGCTGCAGATCCCCCACCCGCGCATGCATGAGCGGGCTTTTGTGCTCGTGCCGCTGGCCGAGATCGCGCCCGGATGCGTCACGCCAGCCCAGCTGCAGGCCGTGGCCGGCCAGCGCATCGAGGTCTGGCTTGCTCAGGGGTGGGAGAATTCATCAATTTGATAGCGGCTAGCGCTTGACCTGTCTCGAATTTCACTATGTTTATGGCTGAAATCGAATACTGACAAGCGCTGGCAGCTCACTTATTTGCCTAGCTTGGCGGCCATATCCCGCTGGCGCTGCATGAGCTCCAGGAGCTGCTCGGCGTAGAGATCGCAGAAGTCGCCTTCGAGCTCGCTGACATCATCGTCCATGACCAGCACGGTCTTGCCCTCAGCGCTCATCCCCCAGATGCGGCCGCCGTCTCCCATGATCTTGAGCAGGGGCAGGACCCCTGTCACACCGGCATCGGCGAGTTGCTGCTGGGCCGTGGAGATGCGCGCCCACTCGGGCAGGTCGGGCGTGTCTATGCCCAGAAAGATCAGGCCGCGCCAGAAGGTCCAGGCCGGCCCCACCGAGTACAGCTTGGCCTGGGGCCAGACCTCCTCGCGGGCCTGCAGGCACAGGCCGTTGGTTCTTTTGGAGAACGCCAGGATCTCTGCAGGCATTGCAAAGCCGGCCCTGGCCTCGACAGCGGCCACGGCGGCATCATCGGGAGCAGGGGCTGCGACCACATGAAAGACATCGCCATCGATGGGTTCGAGAATGTCCCAGATACGGGCGTGAAATTGTTCGGGAGTCATGCTTGGGGGCTGAGATGGGATGAGATGCGATCAGAAACTGTAAGCAGCGCATGCGCGCGTGGCGCAATGCTAATGCCTTCAAGTCAGCATGGAGAAAGCCGAGGTTACCGCTGAGGAACTTTGGCTTTGCGGATCGCTTGCTGCCCGGCTCCGAAACCAAGGCCGGCGGTTACTTTGCCGGCTGCGCCTGCCCGGGTGCGCCACTGCCTGCGCTCCAGTTGCGCGGACTCGATCGTAGGGGAAATGGAATCAGCCCGCAGAACTCGTTGAGGCAATAGCCTGCGGTCCACTCCACGGGCTGCTCGTCATGGCTGTAGCCGGTACGGATGACCAGCAGCAGAGGCTCGCCTGGGCCGATGCCCAGCCGGGCCGCGACCTGTTCGGTGGCGACGATGGCCTGCAGCTGCTCGCTCACCCGCAGCACGGGCTTGCCAATCTTGTCCAGGTAGGCATAGAGCGACTCGCCGATCATGCTGGCGTCGGGAAGGATTGGCGCCGGCAGTGTGCTCACGTCCATCCAGTAGGTCTTGCCGCCGGCTTTGCGCAGCCTGGTCAGCCTGACGACTTCATCGCACTGTGTGATGCCCAGGGCGCAGGCTTCGTCAGCCTCTGCGCGGCGGCGCTCGAAGCTCAGCAGCTCGCTGTGAGGAACCAGGCCATGGCGCTGGGCGAGTTCGCTGAACCTGTCCACCCGGGCAGGTTGGTGGACGGCCAAGGGCGTGATGAAGGTGCCTGCCCCCCGGCTGCGAATGACAAGGCCTCGTTCGGCCAGAAGCTGCAGTGCCCGCCTGGCCGTGACTCGCGAGATGCCCAGGGCGTCGACCAGCATGCGCTCCGAGGGCAGTGCCTCGCCGGCCTTCCATTGGCCTGCCTGTATGGCCGAGATCAGCTTGCGGGAAAGCTGAAGATACATGGGCGTGCTGCTCCCCGTGTCGGGCTTGAGTGAAAGCGAAAGCATTCGCGCATTCATTGCATATTCCCTGCGAAGCCGGGTTGAACGTACTGGCCGAGGCCCCGCGCCATATATTCTTGCTGGACTGTTATTGGCCCGCATGAAGTCCCGATTAATGAATGGGTATCAGATTGCTCAAAGAATACCCGGTAATTACCCTTGCAGGGAGCTGCGGTAGGCTGTTTGTGCACTTGCTTGGCCATTGATGGTTTGTGGAAAATTCCATTTGAATACCACTTTTAATACCATTTTTTGAAATGAATTCCGATCATCTTGTTAAAGATGATCTCAATATAAAGATTCGATTCAAGATTTTGAAAACTAGCGTTTTATTTGTCACTAATGGTTAAATGCTCACAACTCTCCGATGGTGAGGGTGCATGGGGAAAGCGATTCCCCAAAGCAGGGCGGCTGGATGTTTTTGCTGTCAAAGCCCTGATCCGTGCTGATGATTATTATTTTAAATGGATATCAATAATCCGTTCTATTTTTCGATATTGAATGGTGATGTAGATACCAATGAATACCATATTGAATTCAATGTTTTCAAATGCTATCTGGAATGGGTTGTAATAAGAGCGAATAACCATCCAGCCCGCATGTGGCATGCATTGATCGTGCATGCCCGGCTTTGGGCGAATGACAGGAAAAGAAATGCCCGAGTCCCATAATGAGTTGGTATTGATTGCTCCGTTAAGTGGTTTGCTGGCTCCGTTATCCCAGGTGCCCGACCCCGTCTTTTCGAGCGGCATGCTGGGCCCCGGCCTGGCCATAGATCCCACCTCGGCTGAACTGCTTGCGCCCTGCGATGGCCGGATTACCCAGCTTGCGCGTACCGGCCATGCGCTCACGCTGACGGCGGCCAATGGAGCGCAAATCCTGTTGCACATAGGTATCGACACGGTCAAGCTGCGCGGCCAGGGGTTTGAGCCTTGCGTTGCTGAGAACGATCTGGTGCAGGCCGGCGATGTGCTCATACGCTTCGATGCCGACCGCATCGCTGCGACTGCACCCAGCCTCATGACGATGCTGGTGCTCGGCAATGGCGAGGATTTCAGCGTGGCAAAGAGCGTCGGCCCGGCCGTGGTGCAGGCCGGCAGGGGCGAAGTGCTGCGCATATGCCCGAAGTCTGCAGAGTCCGCTGCGCCCCCCGCACCGCCTGCGCTGCAGGCCTTTGCTCCGGCAAGCATCCGCCGCTCGTTTGCCTTGGCCTGTCCTGGCGGTCTGCATGCACGCCCTGCAGCCAGGGCCATGGCGGTGGCAAAAGCCTTTGATGCCGATGTGCTCCTGCACTACCAGGGGCGCCAGGCCCGCATGAGCAGCCTGGTGGAGCTGCTCAACCTGGGAGCTGGCGAGTCGGCCACTCTCGAACTGGTGGCCGGCGGTGTGGACGCCGCAGAGGCTGCCAGTGCGGTGATCGCCGAGCTGCAGCGCCAAGCGGCTGGAGAGGCCGATACCCTGCCCGGGACCCCTGATGCTGGCCGGACGCAGCCTGCGCTTGCCGGGCACGGGCCTGTGGTGGCTGCGCCCGGCATCGCCGTGGGATCGCTGTTCTGGTGGAGTCCGGCAGAATTCGAGCCTGCCGAGGCCGGACAAGGTCTGGAGCATGAACGCCAGGCGCTGAGTCAGGCCCTGGAGCAGGCCCATGCGCAATTGGCGCAGGCCATTGCCCAGGCCGAGCGCCAGGGCGCAACTGGCGAGGCCGGGATCTTCGCCGTCCATCGTGCCTTGCTCGAAGATCGCACGCTGCAGTTGCAGGTCGATCGCCTGATCGCTGCCGGCAAGAGCGCAGGCTTTGCATGGCGCCAGGCCATGCGTGATCAGGCAGCGGCCCTGTCGGCGCTCGACGAGCAAAGGCTGGCCGAGCGCGCCAGCGACATGCGTGATCTGGAGCAGCGTGTTCTGCGCTGCCTGATGGCCGAGCCCGGCCAGCCTGGGCAAGAGGCATTGAGGTTGCCCGAGGGCGAGGCCAGCGTGGTTCTGGCAGCGCACGAGTTCATGCCTTCGGATCTCATAGGGCTGGATGCGTCACGCGTGGTCGCCCTGCTGATGGCGGGTGGTGGGCCCACATCGCATGCGGCCATCATTGCGCGTCAGCTGGGCCTGCCCTGCCTGGTTGCCGTGGGCAGCGGGCTGGGGCAGGCGGCTGGGGGCACTGAAGTCATCGTCGATGCGGACAACGGCCGGCTGGACCTGCTTCCCGATGCTGCAGCCCTCTCCAGTGCCAGAGCGCGTGTGCAGCAGCGCCAGTTGCGCCGCGAGGTCGAGCGCGAGGCTGCTCACGCGCCGGCCGTGACGCGCGATGGTCAGCGCATCGAGGTCGCGGCCAACATCGGCAGCCTGGAGGATGCCCGTCAGGCCGTGGCCCATGGTGCCGATGCCGTAGGCCTGCTGCGCACGGAGATGCTGTTCATGAGTCACAGGCATGCGCCCACGATCGCCGAACATGCGCAGACATGCCAGGCCATCGTCGATGCCCTGGGCGGGCGCAGCGCCATCATCCGTACGCTGGACATAGGTGCCGACAAGCAGGTGGGCTATCTGAGTCTGCCGCACGAGCCCAACCCGGCGCTGGGCCTGCGCGGCATCCGCCTGGCCCGGTGGAGCCCGCAACTGCTCGAAGACCAATTGCAGGGGCTGCTGTCATTGCGCACCCCGGGGCCGCTGCGCATCTTGCTGCCCATGGTGACCGAGGTGGGCGAGCTCATTGCCTTGCGCGAGCACATTCTGCGGCTGGCCAAAAGCATGCGCGGCGCCCAGCCCGTGGAGCTGGGGGTGATGGTGGAGGTCCCATCCGCAGCGCTGCTCGCGGATCAATTGGCCGAGCATGCGGACTTTCTCTCCATAGGAACCAATGATCTGACCCAGTACGCACTGGCCATGGACCGCTGCCAGCCGGAGCTCGCCGATCGTCTCGACGGCCTGCACCCCGCCGTGCTGCGCCTGATCGAGGCCACGGTGCGGGGTGCGGCACGGCACAAGCGCTGGGTTGGTGTCTGCGGCGCGCTGGCAGGCGATCTGCTGGCGGTGCCGATCCTCGTCGGGCTGGGGGTTGCCGAGCTGTCGGTCGATGCGGGTCTTGTACCCGGCGTCAAGGCACGCCTGCGCAGCCTCTCGCAGGACGAGTGCCGAGAGCAGGTCCAGTCCCTGCTGAACCTGCCTTCGGCCCAAGCGGTGCGGGCGCAAAGCCGGCAACGCTGGCCGTCATGAGAAAAGCTGAGGACTCCATGTCAACTGCCACGGGCCTGGGTGCCCACAAGCAAAGGAGACTTTGATGAAGCTAAACCTGCTTGCCAAGGTGCAGCGCCTTGGCGCCACCTTGATGCTGCCGATTGCGGTGCTGCCTATCGCAGGCCTGCTGCTGCGTCTGGGCCAGCCCGATGTGCTGAACATCGCGCTCATGGCCCAGGCCGGCGATGCGGTCTTCGCCAACCTGGCCTTGTTGTTTTCCATAGGTGTGGCCGTTGGCCTGGCAAAGGACAACAACGGAACGGCGGCACTGGCCGGCACCATTGGCTATCTGGTGCTGACGGCCGTGCTCAAGACCATGGACAAGTCGCTCAACATGGGCGTGCTGGCCGGTATTTTGACGGGGGTGATCGCGGGCCTGCTCTACAACCGCTATAGAAACATCACACTTCCCTCGTATCTGGGGTTCTTCGGGGGCAAGCGCTTCGTGCCCATTGTGACGGGGCTGGTCTGCCTGGTGCTGGGCATTGTGCTGGCCTACATCTGGGCCCCCGTGCAGGCGGGTATCAATGGCGCAGGCACCTGGCTGACCACGGCAGGTCCCATAGGCGCCTTTGTGTTCGGTGCGCTGAATCGGCTGCTGGTGATGACGGGCCTGCACCATGTGATCAACACCTTGACCTGGTTTGTGTTCGGCTCCTACACGGACCCGAATACCGCTGCTGTGGTCACGGGTGACTTGCATCGCTACTTCGCGGGCGACAAGACCGCCGGCACCTTCATGACGGGGTTCTTCCCGGTGATGATGTTCGGCCTGCCGGCTGCCTGCCTGGCCATGTACCACGAAGCCCCGCGTGAACGACGTGCCGTGGTCGGCGGCTTGTTGTTCTCCATGGCGCTGACCTCGTTTCTGACCGGTATCACCGAACCTGTTGAGTTCAGTTTCATGTTTCTGGCGCCCTTGCTCTACGGCCTGCATGCAGTGCTGACAGGGCTGTCCCTGGCCATCTGCGAGCTGCTCAACATCCACCTGGGGTTCACTTTCTCGGCAGGTGCCATCGACTATGTGCTGGGCTACGGGCTGTCGAGCAATGGCTGGATGGCTCTGCCTTTGGGAGCTGTGTACGCCCTGGTCTATTACACGGTTTTCCGGTTTTGCATCCGCCGCTTTCGGTTGCTGACTCCGGGCCGTGAGCCGGTTGCTGCAACAACGGCCGAGCCGGAGGCGGTCAAGCCAGCATCCGGCCGCAGTCAGGCCGAAAGCTATGTTCTGGCCCTGGGTGGCACAGCCAATCTGCGCGAGGTCGACTCCTGCACGACACGCCTGCGTCTGAGCGTGGTCAACGCCGACAGCGTTTCGGAGTCCAGGCTCAAAGCCCTGGGCGCCGTGGGCCTGCTGAGGCTCACTCCCCAGGCCGTGCAGGTGGTGATCGGGCCTCAGGCCGAGCGCATTGCCGACGAAATTCGCGCCTTCATGAGCCTGGATGAAGCGCTCCAAGAGCAGACCAAGGCCGCCGCGAATGACGCGCAGCCGGTAGCTCCTGCATTGGTCCAAGGCATACCCATGGAGGCTCGCCACTGGATAGAGACTCTAGGGGGCTTGGCCAATATCGTCAGTGTTGATCAGGTCGCTGGCAGCCGTCTGCGCGTCGTGGTGCGCAAGCGCCCGGCAGGGGAGGTCAGCGGGCTGATGTGGGTGGCTGATGACACGGCGCATATCGTGCTTGGACACTCTGCGGATGAATACGCCGCAGCTTTCGAGCGCGCCCTGGCCGGCAAGCCGTGAGTGTTTTATGCAGGGCCGGAGCTTTTGCTGGCCCGCAGTTCTTGCAAAGGAGTAAATCCATGACACGTAGTGCAGCGGCGCTGCCCTCCATCCACGCGGTGCCGGGCCTGGTGTTCCTGGAGATGATATGAAGGGCAATATTCTCACGCCCCGGGGCTGGGTTCTGGGGCAGATCCATACGGGAGAGGATGGACGCATTGCGCGCATAGAAGGAGTTTCGGCTGTGCCGGAGCGCAATGACGCACCCTATGTGCTCCCCGGCTTTGTGGACCTTCTCAACCATGGGGGAGGCGGGGCCGACTTCATGGATGGTGAACAGGCCGTGCCCGGCATTTTGCGCACCCATGTACGCTTTGGCACGACCAGTCTTCTGGGCAGCACCATGACTTCGCCGTATTCCGTGCTGCTGCCCGCGCTGCAGCAACTGGAGAGAGCGGGCCGTGAACGGCCCAAGGGTGCGGCGCGCATGCTGGGCGTGCATCTGGAGGGACCCTACATCAACCCCGGCAAGCTGGGCGCCCAGGCCGATGCCTCGGCAATGGCCACACGCGAAGAGGTGGAGCAGTATTTGGCGGCGGCCCCGATCCGGGTCGTCACCTTGGCGCCCGAACTGCCCGGCCATCTGGACATCATTGCTTTGCTGGCACGGCGCGGCGTGCGGGTTCAGCTCGGGCATACGCTGGGTAGTTACGAGGACGCAGTCGCTGCGCTGGCGCATGGCGCGAGCGGCTTCACGCATCTGTTCAACGCCATGACGGCGCTGCAGCACCGGGCGCCGGGCATGGTGGCTGCGGCTCTTGCACATGCCGAGTTCGCGGAGCTGATTCCCGATCTGCTGCACGTGCATCCGGGGGCCATACGGGCAGCACTGCGCGCAATTCCGCGCCTGTATGCAGTGACCGATGCCACGGCGGCTGCCGGCATGCCCGATGGCAGCTATCACCTGGGCGATCAAACCGTGTTCAAGACCCGGGGCAGCGTGCGTCTGGCCGACGGCACGCTGGCAGGCAGTGCGCTGACCATGGATCAGGCACTGCGCAATTTTGTGGCTCTGGGCCTGGATGTAGAGGATGCATCGCGGCGCGTGTCGCTTTATCCGGCCCAGTACCTGGGCCTGGCCGACCGAGGGGTGCTGGCTGCCGGAGCCTGGGCCGATGTCACGGTCCTGAGTCGCGAGCTTGAAGTGATGGCCGTCTATGTGGAAGGGGAATGCTGTGTCGAAAATGCTTGAGGAGGCGCGCAGCGCCCCGGGCGTGGTTGCTGTCCAGTTGGAGCAGATTGGCTTGGTCAGTGCGTTCGTTCAGGAGCTGGCAGGCCAGAACTTGTCCGTGGTGCTTACGGTGGCGCGCGGCAGCTCGGATCATGCTGCGGCCTATTTTGCAGGTTTGGTCATGAGTCGGCTGGGGCTGCCTGTGGCCTCTTTGCCCATGTCCACGGTTACCCTGCATGACAGTGTCATGAAGGTCCACGGGCAGTTGGCCGTGGCCTTTTCGCAGTCGGGACGCAGCCCGGATTTGGTGGAGACCATGCAGGCCCTGCGCCGTGAGGGCGCGGCCACGCTGGCCCTGGTGAATATGCCGGACTCGCCTTTGGCCAGGGCCTGTGCCTACAGCCTGCCTCTGGCCGGCGGGGTGGAGCACAGCGTGGCGGCGACCAAGAGCTATATCGCCATGCTTTCCATGTCTGCCTTGCTTGTTGCGCATCTGGAGCATGAGCGTTATGGGCATACGCAGCTGCTTGATGCGCTGGCCTCTTTGCCGGCCGCTTTGCTTGTGGCTCTGGAGCAGGACTGGTCGGCGCTCGCGCATGAGCTGGCGGGTGTCGAGAAAATGATGGTCGTCGGGCGCGGAAGCGGGCTGGGCATTGCCCAGGAGGCGGCGCTCAAGCTCAAGGAAACTTCGGGCATACAGGCCGAGGCTTTTTCCGGCGCCGAGGTGCGGCACGGCCCCATGGAGATCATCGACAAGGACTATCCACTGCTGGTGTTCGCACCGCGTGGGCCCGAGCAAATGGGCTTGCTCGCCTTTGCCTCGGAGATGCGCTCGCGTGGCGCAAAAGTGCTGCTGGCCGCACCTGCAGGCACCCCCCAGGTCGCATTGCCGATCGCCGAGACAGCCCATGTGCTGCTGGATCCGATCTCGGCCATACAGAGCTTTTATCCTGCGGCCGAGCAACTCGCGCGTGCGCGAGGGCGCGAGCCTGATGAACCCCGGCATTTGCGCAAGGTCACGGAGACACGTTAAGAGCGGCTGACACGACCCGGCAAACCGCAGGTTTGCGGTGTCGCGTCTCGTATCCCATCCCGCAAAGACACTGGCGCGCCGCGAGGAGATCGTGAACACGCTCTCAGCGGATCATGCATCAATCCACTTGCGCGCCCGAAGCCTTGACGATGCTCTGGTATTTGGCGCGCTCGGCGGCCATGAATTTGTCGAACTCGGCTGGAGTCGAGCCTACGGGCTCGGCCATCAGGGCTTCGAAGCGGGTTTTGGTCTCGGGCGCCTTGAGCGCCTCGGTAAACGCCTTGCTGAGCTTTTCCAGGACCGGCTTGGGCGTTGCTGCGGGCGCAACCAGTCCCCACCAGGTGTCTATGGCAAAGCCTGGAAAGGTCTGGGAGAGTGCCGGTACGCCGGGCAGCAGCGGCGAGGTGTTCAATGAGGTCACGGCCAGGGCCTTGAGCTTGCCCGACTTGATGTTGGGCGCGGCTGCAGCCAGGTTGTCGATGTTGAAGTCCACCTCGCCCGACAGCAGCGCCAACTGAGCCGGATTGGCACCGCGATAAGGCACGTGGAGGGCAAAAATGCCGGCCTTTTGCTTGAGCATCTCGCCAGCCAGATGGCCCGAGCTGCCGTTGCCGCCACTGCCGTAGTTGAGCTTGCCCGGATGGGCCTTGCCATAGGCGATCAGGTCGGCCACGGAGCCGATCCCGAGCTGCTCGGCACGCGCTGCGTTCATAACCAGCACATTGGGCACGCGCACCATTTGTGTGATGCCTGCAAAGTCCTTGCTCGCGTCGTAAGGCATGCGCGCGTAAAGCCAGGGGTTGACCGCATGTGTGGCGGTGGCTGCAAGACCGATGGTCAAGCCGTCCGGTGCGGCCTTGGCGATCGCATCGGCACCGATATTGCCGCCCGCGCCGGCCTTGTTGTCGATGATGACCACGCCCAGGGATTCGCGCACGCGCTCGGCCAGGGCTCTGGAGGTGATATCCAGAGGCCCGCCAGGTGCATAGGGAACGATGAGACGTACGGGCTCTTGAGCCAGGGCAAGAGGAGAGGCCAGGGCAGCCATGGCTGCGAAGACCGAGAGAAGGCTGTTTCTACGGTTCATGGGGCGCTATTGTGCAAAAAAATTGCCAGGACTGTTTCTTTATGAAACCTCATTGCAATTTTTTTGCATCCCGTATGCGCTGAGGACATGAGTGCGCTGTCAGAGCTTGTCGGCCTCGCTGGTGAAGGCATCGGCGAAGAACTCTTCCTCGGGAAGATGGCGCTCGGCGGTGAAGCTGCTGCGCGCGGAGTCCACGACGATGGGTGCGCCACAAGCATAGACCTGGTGGCCAGAGAGGTCGGCAAAGTCGTCGAGCACGGCCTGGTGCACAAAGCCCGTGCGCCCGCTCCAGCCGTCTTCGGCCAGGGCGTTCGACACCACGGGCACATAGCTCAAGCTGGGCATGGCTGCTGTCTGCGCACGCATCCAGCCGTCCATGTACAGGTCGGCAGGTCGGCGACCGCCCCAGTAGAGCACGGTGGGGCGCTGGATCTGCTTGTGCTGCATGTGCTCGATCAAAGCCTTGACTGGGGCAAAGCCTGTGCCCGAGGCCAGGAGGATCATGGGTTTGTCGCTGTCCTCGCGCAGGAAGAAGCTGCCAAACGGGCCTTCCACGCGCAGGATGTCTTTTTCCTTCATTGAGCCGAAGACGTGGTCGGTGAACTTGCCGCCAGGCATGTGACGTATGTGCAGCTCAATTCCGGGGGCAGTGTCCTGGAAGTGCGGCGCCGTAGCCATGGAATAGGCGCGGCGTGCACCGTCGCGCAGTATGAATTCCACGTACTGGCCTGCGTGATAGCGGAATTTGTCCGCCGCAGGCAGTTGCAGGCGCAACTGCATGACGTCGTGCGACTGGGGTGTGAGGGCTGCAACGCGCACCGGCATTTTCTTGATCGGATAGGCGCTCGCATCCGTGACCTGGCGCGACTCCAGAACCACGGGTGTATGCGGCGTGGCACAGCAGGTGAGCACAAAGCCGGCGGCCTCTTCGTCGGCGGACAAGGCCTTGTCGGAGTGGTGGGCGTGGGTGACTTCGCCGCTGACCTTTTTGCATTTGCAGGAGCCGCAGGCTCCGTCCTTGCAGCCGTATGGCAGGCCCACGCCGGAGCGTATGGCCGCAGCCAGAATGGTTTCGCCAGCCTGTGCAGTAAAGGCCCGGCCGCTGGGCTGGACAGCGATATCGTAGGAGTTGTTCGCAATCTCGCTCATGTTCTCTGTATCCTTGGGGCGTTGAAACGCCTTGATTCCCCTGGCGGACATGCTGCGGCCGCACTGGCGGCGCGCGGGTGCCGCCCTCGCAACAGGTCAGGATTTTGCCCTCAAATCAAAACCCATTGGGCGCGCTGCCGGCGCGCTTTCGCCGTGAGCGCGTGCTCATCGTAGGTTGTGGCGATGTCGGTCTGCGCGTGGCTTCGGCATTGCAGCACGGCCAGGTCCATACGGGCCGGCGGCCTCGGGTGCTGGCGCTGACGCGTGGCGGGCCGCGCATGGCCGAGCTCAGGATGCGTGGAGTCACGCCCCTGCTTGGCGACCTCGACCAGGCGGCTTCGATCCGGCGGCTGGCAGGGCTGGCCACGCGTATCGTTCATCTGGCGCCTCCGCCGAACTCCTCGCAGGAGCTGGGTCCCTGGTGGCTGGATCCGCGTACCACGGTCTTGCTGCGCGCTCTGCATCTGCGCTCCAGGCCTCGGAGCCTGGTCTACGGATCGACCAGCGGGGTTTATGGCGACTGCAAGGGTGCAAAAGTGTTCGAGAGCCGGCCTGCTGCTCCCTCCACGGCGCGCGCCCAAAGACGTGTGAACGCCGAGCTTGCCGTGCGCTTTGCAGGCCGCCTGGGTCAGCGGGCCAGTATCTTGCGCATCCCCGGCATTTATGCCCCGGACCGCGCAGGCGGCACGCCGCGTGCGCGCCTGCTGCGTGGAACCCCGGTCTTGAGGTCTGAGGATGATGTGTTCACCAGCCACATCCATGCCGACGATCTGGCGCGTGCCTGCCTGCTCGCTCTATGGCGCGGCAGGCCGCAGCGGACCTACAACGTCTGCGACGACAGCGAGCTGCGCATGGGAGACTACTTCGATCTGGCAGCCGACATCTATGGCCTGCCAAGGCCGGCGCGCATCAGTCGTCCCCAGGCCCAGCGCGAGCTGCCCCTCAGCCTGCTGAGCTTCATGGGCGAGTCGCGCAGGCTGGATAACGGCCGTCTGAAGCATGAGCTGGGCCTGAGACTGCGCTACCCTCATGTGGCCCTGGGGCTGAGCGAGGACGGCTAGCGCTTGCCAGGGCGCTGAGCGTCAAGCGTTGCGAGCGACGCTGACGCAGCCAGACAAGAAGATCGCCCCTTGTCGAGAGGCCTCCCGGGGTCAGGGGATGGGGTGAATGCCACCGTTGCGGTCATAGCAGCGAAACACATTGCAGGAGGTGATGGGCGCTGGCGGCGGCTGAGGACGTGGCGGTCTGGGAGCCACGGCCCAGCCGGGGCGGTGGATATGGACTGGTTGCAAGGCCCGGGTTTGCTGCAGCTGCTCATAGGCCTGGGGACTCATGCAGGCCATCTCCATACGCTGCTGAGCCAGCTGGCTGCGGCTGCTCCAGCTGACTGGCTCTGGCTTCTCCTCGGCCAAAATGGCGTCCAGACGGCGCCTGGCAATATCGCAGGCAGGGGAGCTCGCATTGCCGTTCTGGGCCTGAGCACGTTCACGTTCGCGCTTTTCGCGCTGCTCCTGCTGGATGCGGGCGCGGCGCGCAGCTTCGTCACGTGCTAGTTGCTGGTCCAGGCGCTCCAGGGCTTCCTTGGCCTGGGCCCGCTCACGCTCAACCTCTTCTGGCGAAGGCGCAGCCTGGATTTGCAGGCCGGAGTCGGTGGCTGCGCAACTGCCGTTGGTGTAGGTGACCGTTCCCGTCTTGGGGTTGGTGCAGCGCAGTACCTGGGAGCTGGCCTGTGTCGTGCAGAACAGGCCGGCAAGGCATAGCCCCGTGATCACGATCAAGGCCGGTGATGGGCGCAAGAGCCGGGGGTGATAGGCGTGTGTGATTGGCCGCTGCATGGCGGATTCCTCCCTTGAGAGCAAGGCAATGGCGCGATTATCTGTTGCTGGAACTCGTGGCACTCGTGCATGGTTTGCGCTGCGTCCTGGCCTGCGCAAGGTCAGCGCTTTGGGTCCCGTTCGCTGCGGTGCTCGGGTCTGTGCCTGGGACCTGGATGGGAAGGCCTTGCAGACCCTGGAGGCTGGGCTTGGTGCCTGGGTCTGTGATGGCCTTGCCAGCCTGGACGCTGAGGCCGCTCCTGGGGCCGGCCATGCTCACGGTGTCGGTGTTCATGTCTGCGGTGCTGTTCGCGGTAGACGGGCACAGGTCGGTGGTGATGTATGCCAGCGCCCAGCGGAGGCTGCCCGTAATAGGGGGCGTAGTAGGGCGTGTGATAGGTTTCGTAGTAGATGCTTGTGCCGACCCCGATCATCGGAGAGCCTGCACTGTAGTGGTCTGGCGGCGGCAGGACGCAGGCCGTGAGCAGGCTGCTGGCTCCCAGCGCCAGCAAAGCCCGCATGGGAGAGCGAAGTCGCTTGGGTTCGTCGTGCATGTGCAAAGTCTCCTGGGTGGCCGGTGGCAAATGGCCAGATGCATGTCTTGAGGGGGCGCGGGCCTAGCTTCAGCAAGGTCAGTATGAAGGTGATTAACACGTTCTGGTGTTCTCTTAAGACGCGTGCGGCAGGCTTTGCGTTGACAGCCTAGGTCTGGGGCCTCCAAAGCTTTGCTCTTATTACCATTTGCATCGAGCTAGAATGGCCGGGTTCTGCGCGCATCAGCTTGCGCGAAGAACTGCGTTCTCAGGGCGGGGTGAAATTCCCCACCGGCGGTATCCGTGCAGACCAAGGTCTGGTGCGGCAGCCCGCGAGCGCCCGACAGGCCTGCCTGCCGGGGTCAGCAGATCTGGTGAGATGCCAGAGCCGACGGTCATAGTCCGGATGAAAGAGATCGCGCAGCATTTGCATCAACAAGTCCTGTCTTGCACGGAGGCTTGTTGTGCATTGCTGTTGCGCGCGCCCTGATTCTGTTGTCTTCATTCAAAAAGATCATCATGAATCAGACTTTTGCTTCCCTTCCCACCCAGATCAAGCCCGCTGTTTCCAAGGCCGTGGCAGCACGCAGCCGCGTGGCCGTGATCTGCGCGAGCTGGCATACCGATGTGGTGTACAGGGCCCGTGATTCCCTGGCAGCCGAGCTTCAGGCCCATGCCGTGCCTGCAGGCCAGATCGCTCACTTCAATGTGCCGGGTGCATTCGAGATTCCGTTGCTGGCCAAGAAGCTGGCCCAGAGCGGGCGCTTTGACGCCATCATCGCCTGTGCCCTGGTCGTGAATGGCGGCATCTACCGCCATGAGTTCGTCTCGGCAGCCGTCATCGACGGCCTGATGCGCGTGCAGTTGGATACCGATGTGCCGGTGTTCTCGGCCGTGCTCACACCGCGCGACTTCCATGAGCATGGCGACCACATCGAGTTTTTCAGCGCTCATTTTGTGAAAAAGGGTGTTGAAGTTGCCCAGGCCTGCCTGGCGGCACTGACCCAGCTGGATCTGGTCGAGGATCTGTCCAGGGCCGCATAACTCCCATGTACTGGCGCATGAAACACAGTTTGTGCGCCAGTCGCTGAGCGAAAGCGTTGATCCAGGGCCAAGTGTGGCAATGCGGTCACGCGGCATAACGCGCATTGCCAAGCAGTGAAGCGGCGCATAACGTGGCGCTTTTCCTAGCTGTGAGGAGTACGCAATGAAGAGTTTTCGCCAGTTGTGTATCGTGGCCTTGGCATCCGGCATGGGAGCTGGTGCGGCCTGGGCCCAGGAGCAGATCATCCGCATAGGCCATATAGGCCCGGTCTCGGGGCCCCAGGCGCACTTCGGCAAGGATGATGAAAACGGCGTGCGCATGGCCGTGGACGATCTGAATGCCAAGGGCTTCGAGATCGGGGGCAAAAAGGTCAGGTTCCAACTGATTGCCGAAGATGATGTGGCCGATCCCAAGCAAGGCACGGCGGCTGCGCAGAAACTTTGCGATGAGAAAGTGGCTGGCGTGGTCGCCTTTGTGAACTCGGGCGTGGCCATTCCTTCGTCCAAGGTGTTTCAGGACTGCGGCATCCCCATGATTACCGGGGCGGCCACCAACCCCGACCTGACCAAGCCCGGCTGGAACACGACCTACCGCGTGATCGCCAACGACAACGCTCTGGGCGCAGCTCTGGCCAATTACGTGGGCAAGACGGTCAAGCTCAAGAACGTGGCAGTCATCGATGACCGCACGGCTTATGGCCAGGGGCTGGCGAATGTGTTCAAGAAAGAGGCCCAGCAACTGGGGGTGAAAGTCGTGGCCAGCGAGTTCACCAACGACAAGGCCACGGACTTCATGGCCATTCTGACTTCGATCAAGGCCAAGAAGCCCGAAGCCATCTTCTATGGCGGAATGTATGGACAGGCCGGCCCCATGCTGCGCCAGATGGGGCAACTGGGCATGAATGACATCAAGCTGCTTGGCGGCGATGGCATTTGCGTGCTGGAACTGGCCAAGGTGGCTGCAGGGGCCAAGCCCCTGGAGAATGTGGTCTGCGCCGAAGGGGGATCGTCCCTGGCCAAGATGCCTGGCGGCATGGAATGGAAAAAACGCTACGACGCCAAGTTCCCCGGGCAGTTTCAGGTCTACAGCCCTTACTTCTACGATGCCACCATGCTCATGGCCGATGCCATGAAGCGCGCCAACTCCTGGGATCCCAAGGTCTATATTCCCTTTCTGCAAAAGAGCGAATATTCGGGGGTGACCGCCAGGATTGCCTTCGAGAAGAATGGCGAGATGAAAAATCCCACCTACACGCTGAGCGTGTTCAAGAACGGGCAGAAGACGGCTCTGGATTGACTGGGCAGACGCTTGCTCGCAGGCCCGCAGCATGCGGGCTTTTTTACGCAAGGGCAGACGCTGCGGGACTCTCATCGCCAAGGCCTGGGCATAGACCCGCAGACTCCAGGGGGCTTGGCTCTTGCTTGGGCTGGAATGCAAAGCCGGGGAATCAGAATATTGCGCTGCAGCAAATTATTTTTCTGATTTTTCATGACCTCGCCTGCCCCGCCCCCAACCAGTCTTCAGAACCGCTCCTCGGCCCAGGCCTGGGCCAGCGTGATCGCCCTGGCGCTGGCCGCCTTTGTGTTCAACACCACCGAATTTGTGCCCGTGGGCCTGCTCAGCGACCTGGGCACCAGCTTTGGCATGCGCACCGAGCAGGTCGGTTTGATGCTGACCATTTATGCCTGGGTGGTGGCCCTGGCTTCGCTGCCCTGCATGCTGCTCACCCGCCACTGGGAGCGGCGCCGCTTGCTGATGGGGGTGTTTGCGCTGTTCATTGCCAGCCATGCGCTGTCGGCCATGGCCTGGAGTTATGGCGTGCTGCTGGCCAGCCGCATCGGTATTGCCTTGGCGCACGCGGTGTTCTGGTCCATCACGGCCGCGCTGGCCGTGCGCGTGGCGCCCACGGGGCGCAAGACCCAGGCCCTGGGCCTGCTGGCCACCGGCACCACGCTGGCCATGGTGTTGGGCATTCCGCTGGGCCGTGTGGTGGGCGAGGCCCTGGGCTGGCGCACCACGTTTGGCGTCATCGGCGTGGTGGCGCTGGCTGTGATGCTGGTGCTGCGCGCGCTGCTGCCGCCCCTGCCCAGCGAGAACGCGGGCTCGGCCAGCTCCATTCCCGTGTTGCTGCGCCGACCGGCGCTGCTGGCCACTTATGGGCTCTTGATTCTGATGGTGACGGCGCAGTTCACCGTCTACAGCTATATCGAGCCCCTGGTGCAGCAGGTGGGTGGGCTGAGCAACCATGTGACCACCCTGGTGCTGCTGCTGTTTGGCGGCATGGGCATTGTGGGCAGCCTATGCTTTAGCGCCTTTGGCCTGCGTTTTCCGCGCAGCTTTTTGCTGCTGGCGCTGGCGGTGCTGACGGCCAGCCTGTGGCTGCTGCTGCCCAGCACGGCCTGGCTGCCCGGCCTGTATGCGGTGTGTGCCGTCTGGGGCGTGGCCATGTTGTGCATGGCCCTGGTGCTGCAGGCCAAGGTGCTGCGCCTGGCTTCTGACGCCACGGATGTGGGCATGTCGCTGTTTTCCGGCCTGTTCAACGTGGGCATAGGCGCTGGTGCGTTGCTGGGCAGCCAGGTGGGCCTGCACGCCGGCATGCAACACCTGGGCCATGTGGGTGGCAGCCTGGCCTTGCTGGGCCTGCTGTGGTGCGCCTATGCCGGCTGGAAATGGGCGGGCAGCTTTCATCCCGTGCCCCAGCGTTAGCTATGGCCGGCCATGGCCCGTGGTGTGCGCCTGACCATCAGCAGTGCCCGCAGGCAGCCGCCGGGCCGCTGAAGCCCAGGGCCTGCAGGCCGCGCAAAATGGCCTGGTCCCAGGCGTAGTAGTCGTGGCCGCCGGCGAATTCGTCGCTGCTCACCGTGTAGCCCTTGGCCTGCAGCACATTGCGCAGATGGCGGTTGTTGTCCACCAGGCCGCCTTCGCCGTTGACGCCACGCTCCAGCAGGCCATAGCCCAGGTGCCAGCGCACCGGGCGGGTGGGGCTTTGCGCCACCTGCTGCATGAACCAATCGCTTTCGCTCCAGCGGTGCGCTGCCTGGCTGGCCGCGGGTGTGGGTGCCCACCAGTAGGAGCCGGACAGGCTCAGCACATTGCCAAAGGACGCGGGGTGGGCCCAGCCCAGATAGCCCGAGGCCAGGCCGCCGTAGCTGGAGCCGGCCACCACCACCTGGCTGGCATCGCGCGCCAGCGCCGGCGTGCGGGCGCGCAGCCAGGGCAGCAGCTCGGTGGCCAGCATGCGGCCAAAGGCATCGCTGTGCGGGGGCAGTTCCTTGGCGCGGTCCTCGCGCGTGGGATTGGCCACCAACAGCACGGCCATGGGCGGGATGAGGCCTTGCGCTATCCAGGCTTCCAGGCGCTGGGGCAGTTGCACCCGTTCCAGATAGGCCTCGCGGTCAAACAACAGCAGCAGGGGCAGGCTGCCTGGGGCATGGCTGCCGGGCGGCAGATAGAGGCTGAGGCTGCGTTGCTTGTCCAACTGGCTGCTGGCAAAGCGCAGGTGCTGCAAGCTGCCCTTTAACGCGGGCAGCGCTGCGTCGCTGGCCTGGTTGCGCAGTGGGCCGCTGGCGGGAATGTCCAGGGCCGAGCGCTGGGCATGGCGGGCGGCTTCGCTGTCGGCAGCGAGGTCCGGGTTGCCCGCATGCCAGACATGGGGGTTGAGGGCATCGCGCTGGGCGGCCAACTGCTGGGTTTGCATCTGCTGCATGCGGCTGGGGGCCTGGCCCGCGGCTGCGGGGTAGCGCAGCGGGTCCACCACCAGTTGGTAGGCGGCGCGCAGGCCGCGTGGCAGCGGCAGGCTGAGCTGCCAGATATCCGTGCCCGGCAGCTGCTGCAGCTGGAAGGGCGAGTCCGAGCGCATGGCCCAGTCCAGCCGCACCAGGTGGGCCTGGTCGGCCGTACCGGCCGGTGCGCGCCACAAAAAGGTGGTCAACACCTCCTGGGAATGGGGCAGGGGCTCCAGCAGCGGTGTGCCTTGGGCCTGCACGCTGCGCCAGAAGTTTTGAATCAAACTGGCCTTTTGCGCAGCACCGGCCTGCGCTAGCTGCTCCTGAAGCTGAAGCAAGAGTGGCGAGTGCAACGGGCTGCTTGCCGGTGCTGCAGGCGTGGCTCCGGTGGCGGGCAGGTCGCGCTGGGCGGGGGCGCTGGTGCGCAGCTGCCACTGCAGGGGCGCGGCATCCGGGCCTGGCGTGAAATAGGGGTTGCGGGCCTGTAACCGGTAGTGGCCGGCGCTGGTGGTGGCCCAGCCCAGCTCCTGGCGGCCGTTGTGCACCGCAGGCCATTGGCGCAGCAACTGCCCGTCCGGGCCGAATAGCTGCACCTCATGGGCGTGGCTTCCGCCCTCCAGCGTCCACAGCAGCAGCTGTCCGGCCGGAGCCTGGATGTGCAGCACCGGGCCTTGCAGGGGCTGGTCGCAGCGCTGCCAGTGTTGGGGGGCAGGGGCCGCCTGGGCCTGGCAGCGCAGCCCCGCTGTGTCTGCAGGGCCTGCGGCCAGGGCAGAGGGCAGCACGGCGGCGGCGAGGCCGCAGGCGATCAGCCCGCGCAGTCCGTGTAAGGGTTGGAAGGGTTGAAAGGAGCGCAGGGGGCGTGGGAGAAAACGGTGTGAAAACATGGAGGGCATGGCAGGGCAAGCGGAAGGGGATCAGAACTGGGCGTTCAGCGACAGATAGATGCGGCGGCCTTCCTCGCTGTAATCGCTGGCGTTGATGCGCTCGAAGCTGCGGTTGGCCAGGTTCAAGATACCGGTGCGCAGCGTGGTGCTGGGGCTGATTTTCCAGGCCGCGCTCAGGTCCACCAGGCCATGGCCGGGCTTGCGCACGGTGTTGGCGGTGTTCAGCGGCTGCGCGCTTTGCAAGCGCCAGTTGGCAGCCAGGCTCCATTGCGCATTCAGGCGCCAGTCGGCGGCCACGTTGAGGTTGTGGCGCGAGCGATTGAGCAGCGGTGTGTGCACTGCCTTGCTGGTGTTCTTGGCCGAGAGATAGGTGTAGCTGCTTTTGAAGCCCAGGTCGGCCGTGGCCTGCCATTTCCAGCTGGCTTCCAGCCCCCGGGTGCGGGCGCTGTTGATGTTCTGGTAGCTGAAGATGGGGCGGCCATCGGGCAAAAAGCCGACAAAGTTGTCAAAGCCCGGGGCCAGGGCCGCATCGCGGGTGCGGCTTTCGATGTCGATCATGTTCTTCAGCTTGGTGTCGAACACGGTGACGCTGGCGTTGTGTGCGCCCTGCTGGTATTGCAGGCCGATTTCCTTGCTCAGCGCGGTTTCGGGCTTCAGGTCCTTGCTGCCAATGATGTAGCAACCGCTGGTGGCGCTGCCGCAGGATACCGAGCCCCAATGGGGGCTGTTTTGCACCAGGGTGGGCGTGCGAAAGGCCCGCGAGACCCCGCCCTTGATGGTCCATGCCGGGTTCAGGTGGAAGACACCGTAGGCGCGGGGGCTGTGGTTGCCGCCAAAGTTCTCGTGGTGGTCAAAACGGTCACCCAGCGTAATGGCCAGGCGCTCGCTGAGGCGGATTTCATCTTCCACAAACAGCGCATATTGGCTGACCGAGGTGCTGGGGTTGCCTTGGGTGGAGGACACACCCGGCCAGCCGCTGAGGTTGGCGGGGTCGTAGAGTTTTTCCTTGCGGGCATCAAAGCCCACGGTGAGGAATTGATTGCTCCAGTCCACCGGAAAGCTGGCCTTGCCATTCAGGGCATAGCTGTTGGAGTGGTTGGGATTGTTCTGGGTGTCGATCATGCCCTTGAGGTTGCGGATCTCGTCGGCGCTCAGCGTCAGCTCGGTGGTGGCTGCGCCCCAGTTGCCCTTGTGGCGCAGCGCAAAGGCATCGCGCTCCATGGTGTACATGCCCTGGGTCTTGCTGCTGGTGTCGGCATCGAAGGTGACGTTCTGGCGGGCATCGGGCCGCCAGGCCAGCTGGCCGCCGGCATGGCGGTTGCGGGTGCGGGCAAACAGCGGGTAGCCGGCGTTGAAGCCGCTCTCGGCCTTGCTGTCCGAGCGGTGGTCGTAGTTGCCGTAGAGCTTGATGCCCAGGCGCTCGCTCACCAACGGGCCGCTGAGCAAAAAGCCCAGCTTCTGGCTGTCGGCCAGGTCGCGGTCCTGCTGCAGCACGGTTTCGGCCGTGACCGAGCCCTTCCAGCGCGTACCCACGGGTTTGGTGATGATGTTGATCACCCCGCCTATGGCGTCGGCGCCATACAGCGAGGACATGGGGCCACGCACCACTTCCACGCGCTCGATATCGTCCAGCGGCACCCAGCCGCTGTCATAGGCCGCGCCGCCGCGGAACATGGAGGTGCTGGCGTTGACGCGTTTGCCATCGATCAGCATCAGCGTGTAGGCCTGGTCAAAGCCGCGCATCTGTATGGTGGGCGAGCCATTGGCGCTGCGGTTCAGCGTCACCCCTTCCACGCCGGCCAGCAGCTCGGCCAGCTCATGGGAAGGGCGGCTGCGCAATTCCTCCTGGGTGATGACGGAAATGCTGGCCGGTGCGTCCTTGATATCCACCGCGCTGCCGCTGGCGGTGACCACCACCGTGCCCAGCGGGTCCTGAGGGGGAGCAGCGGTCTGGGCATGGGAGAGGTTGGCGGCTGCGCACAGGCAGGCCAGGGAGAGGGGGCGCAAGACTGAGGACATGAGAAGAACGCCGGGGTGGCATGTGCTTAAATGAGAATCAATTTTATTTGTCCGCCTGATTCACGCCGTCTGGCATCTTGCAACATGTCTGCTATTGCATCCAAAAACCTCGGTTTTCACTCCGCTTGCCCGCATTTGCTGCAAGTGTCCGATCTGGAGCGCTCTCTGGAATTTCTTGGCCGGGAGTACATCGTGGGTGATCTGGCTGTCACGTCTGCCACTGATTTGCTCCAGGGCAGCATGAAAATCGACTGCGTGCAGCCGGGCATGGTGCTCTACCGCACCAGGGTGCAGGACTTGCGCACCATGCGCACCTCGAATCTGCTGTATCCGGGGCTGAAGATCGCATTGCTGCTGGAGGGCGAGACCGAGCTCTCCTACGGCGGTCTGAGGCTGCATCTGCGTGCGGGCCAGGCAGGGCAATGTGCGGCCGTGGTGGCGCTGACGCGCACCGATCGTTTTATGCGCCAGTGGCGCGCTGGCCGGCGCGAGCGCAAGCTCATTCTCACGCTGACTCCGCAATGGCTGGAGCAGGCCGGCGTGATGCGCGAGACCATGGCCGAGTTCATGACCCGGCATCTCGCCTACTCTTGCTGGCAGCCCTCGGCGCGGGTGCTGGCCCTGGCCGATCAACTGCATCGTGGCCGAACCCTGCCTGCGCATCTGCAGATGCTGTGGACGCAAAGCCGCTGCCTGGAGATCGTGCTCGAGGCCATTGCCGGCGTGAGCCGTGCGGCTGCGGCCAAGGGTTTGGCGCTTGCTCCGTCCGCGGCAGGCGGGGAGGAGATCTCTCCCGCGCTGGCACCGGTGCGCAATGTGGCGGCTCAGCCGTATCTGCGCCTGGCGGCCTTGCGCGACTGGCTTTGCACTTCGGCCGCCGATGGCATGGACATGGCCCGGATCGCCCGGCATGCAGGCATGAGCCTCGCGCATCTGCAGCGGCATTTTCCTGCGGTCGCAGACGGGCAGAGTCTGGGGCGCTTTGTGCGTGCACAGCGCCTGCAAAGAGCGCGTGCCGCGCTGGAGCAGGGGCAGGTGACGGTGGCCCAGGCCGCGCAGCTGGCCGGCTATCGCAGCAGCTCCCATTTCTCGGGGGCGTTCCAGGCGCACTTCGGCTGCAGCCCATCGGCGCTCAAGGCCAGGCTTGGGCCTTAGAACGTGTTTACGATCTCTACGCTGCCGCGTTGGAGCGCAATCGGGATGAGTTCGAGTCGATGGGCCGCAGCTTGCACCGGGGTGCAAGCAAGCTTTAGCGCTAGAAAATAGCCCGATTTCGCTCCAACCCTTCGGGCCAGTGCCTTTGCGGGCGGTCTGCCGCTTTGCGAATCCTCGCAATAGCACGGCTATTGCTGCGGTGTCGCGCCTTGCATCCCAACCCGCACAGACACTGGCGCGGCGCCGAGGAGATCGTAAACACGTTCTTAGATCGTGAACACGCTCTTAGGCTTTGGGCCATGCCCCTGGCCGGGCATCCAGGGGCTTCGGCAGATTCTCAATCCATGGTCAGCTTCTGCTTGACCACGACCTCCTTGTAGACCGCGAGCTCTTCCTGCATCTGCTTGGCAAAGGCTTCAGGCGTGTCGGCCACGATCATGGAGCCTGTCTCCTCGATGCGCTTTTTCACGGCCGGGTCTTGCAAGACCTTGTGTGTGGCCGCGTTGATCTTGTCCACGAGTTCGCGCGGCATGTTCTTGGGGCCCACGATGCCGTAGTAGGCCATGCGGTTGACCTGTGGCAGGCCTACCTCCTTGAAGGTGGGTACATCGGGCAGGGAATCCAGGCGCTGGGGAGCGGCCACGACAATGGGGATGAGGCGCTTTTCCTTCACAAATCCCAGGGTGGAGGGCAGGTTGTCGAAAATCAGAGGAACCTGGCCGGCGACCGCATCGTTGAGTGCAGGGCCGCTGCCGCGGTAGGGCACGTGGGTGACATCGGTGCTGGTGGCAAGCTTGTACATCTCCATCATCAAGTGCGTGATGCTGCCGTTGCCGGGCGAGGCATAGGAGAACTTGCCGGGGTTTTGTTTGATCTGGGCCAGGAATTCCTGGTAGTTCTTGGCCGGGAATTTCGGGTTGGCCGCAATGATGTTGGGTGTGGCAGCGATGTTCACAATGGGCGTGAAGTCGGTGGCCACGTTGTAGCTGATCTTTGGGTTGATGGCCGGATTGGTGGCCGTGGTCGAGACCGTGGCAATGCCCAGGTTGTAGCCATCGGGCTGGGCGCGTGCCGTTTCCGCTGCACCGATGGCGCCGCCTCCACCGCCCTTGTTTTCCACGATCACGGGCTGGCCCAGGGCGCGGCCCAGGGGCTCGGCCACGATGCGTGCAATCAGGTCCGTGGTGCCGCCGGCGGCAAACGGAACCAGCAGGCGTATGGGCTTGCTGGGGTAGTTGCTCTGGGCCAGAGCCGTGCCACTCAGGGCCAGGCTGATCAACAGGCCGCGGGCCAGGGTTGAGGTGGGTGAAAATTGCATGCTTTGTCTCCTTGGGTCAGGTGGTAGGTTCAGCGCGTGAGGCGCTGGGGGAAAAGGCAAGCCATGGGCCGGTGTGTCCGGCCTCTGTCGTGGGCTTGTCCAGGGGCGCTGGCATGGCGCGGTGGCGCGCTCAGATCACGGCATTGCCCCGAAGCTCGGCTATGTGCGCGGGCGTCAGTCCCATCTCGGCCAGCACTTCGTCGGTGTGCTGACCAAGGGCTGGCGGCGCTCTGTGCAGCACCGGCGGCGTGCCCTGAAGGCGCAGCGGGCTGGCCACGCCGGCCACATCGGGCAGGCCGGGCTGGCCGCTGGGCAACTGCACGCGAATGCCACGGGCCCGGACCTGGGGATCGTCAAAGGCCTGGGCCACGGTGTTGATGGGGCCGCAGGGCACGGCCTTGTCTTCGAACAGCGCAATCCAGTCCTGGGTGCCACGGGTTTGCATCAGCGGCACCATCAGCGCCAGCAGCGCGCTGCGGTTTTGCACGCGTGCGGTGTTGGTGGCAAAGCGTGCGTCCTGCGCCCAGGCCGGCTGGCCCACGGCGGCGCAAAAGCGGGCGAACTGGCCGTCGTTGCCAATGGCCAGCAGCACATTGCCGTCGCGGGTCTTGAAGTCCTGGTAGGGCGCCAGGCTGGGGTGGATGTTGCCGGCCCGGGCCGGTGCCTTGTCCGTGGCCAGATAGCCTGCGGCCTGGTTGGCCAGCACGGCCATGCCCACATCCAGCAAGGCCATGTCGATGTACTGGCCCTGGCCTGTGCCGCAGCGCGCGTTGTCGCGGGCATTGAGCGCGGCAAGGATGGCGTTGCTGGCATACAGGCCGGTGAACACATCGATCACGGCCACGCCCACCTTCAAGGGGCCGCCGCCGGGTTCGCCATCGGCATGGCCGGTGATGCTCATCAGCCCGCACATGGCTTGCACCATCAGGTCGTAGCCGGCACGTTCGGCATAGGGCCCATCCTGGCCAAAGCCGGTGATGGAGCAGTAGATCAGCCTGGGGTTCAAGGCCTTGAGGCTGTCGTAGTCCAGGCCGTATTGCGCCAGGCCCCCGACCTTGAAGTTCTCCACCACCACATCGGCCTCGGCTGCCATGCGGCGCAGCAGGGCCTGGCCCTCGGGGTGGGCCATGTCCACGGTGATGCTGCGCTTGTTGCGGTTGCAGGCCGTGAAATAGCTGGCCTCGCGTGTGTCGTTGCCGGCCGCGTCCTTCAAAAACGGAGGGCCCCAATGGCGCGTATCGTCGCCCGCCACCGGGCGTTCGACCTTGATCACATCGGCGCCCAGGTCGGCCAGCATCTGCGTGGCCCAGGGGCCGGCCAGCACGCGGGACAGGTCCAGCACCTTGATGCCAGCCAGCGCGGCTTGGGCGGGGATTGCAGAGGCGTTCATATCCAGTCGATCCGGAAAAGTGCAGAGCAAAAGCTCTCAAAAAAGAAGCGGCTTGCGCGCTATGTGCTTGGGTTCTGAGTCGAAATCAACCCAGAACCCAATTCATCAGCGCTAAGGTGGCTATGAAATAAATAGCTGACCCAGAAGAGTGCCAGGGCTGACGCATCCCACCAGCGCAAGCAGAGCCCGGGAGGGTTAGGAGGGGGGCTACCTGTGTGAGCCCCCATCCCCGCCTTCCCCCGGCGGGGGAAGGAGTCATACCGGCAGGCACGGCGGATGTACGGGCTGGGCTAGCGAAACCACAGTCCAGCGGTGCAGACAAGTCCTGAGACAAGGCGTGAGCGCTACGACCAGGCTCCATAACGACGTATCAGGGCTTGTATGCGCCGCGACCTCAGTTAGAAAAAGCTGCGATGCCGGTTTGTGCGCGGCCCAAGATCAAGGCATGCACATCGTGCGTGCCTTCATAGGTATTCACCACTTCCAGGTTCACCAGATGGCGGGCCACGCCGAACTCGTCGGAGATGCCGTTGCCGCCCATCATGTCGCGTGCCAGGCGGGCAATGTCCAGCGACTTGCCGCAGTTGTTGCGCTTGATCAGCGAGGTGATTTCCACCACGTTCTGGTGCTCGTCCTTCATTCGGCCCACGCGCAGGGCGGCTTGCAGGCCCAGGGTGATTTCGGTCTGCATATCGGCCAGCTTTTTCTGGATCAGCTGGTTGGCGGCCAGGGGGCGGCCAAACTGCTTGCGGTCCAGCGTGTACTGGCGGGCGGTGTGCCAGCAGAACTCGGCCGCACCCATGGCGCCCCAGGCAATGCCGAAGCGGGCGCTGTTCAGGCAGGTGAAGGGGCCCTTCAAGCCACGGATCTCGGGGAAGGCGTTTTCTTCGGGCACGAAGACATCGTCCATGACGATTTCACCGGTGATGGAGGCGCGCAGGCCCACCTTGCCGTGGATGGCGGGGGCCGACAGGCCCTTCATGCCCTTGTCCAGGATGAAGCCGCGAATCTGGCCCACAGCGCCGCCTTCGGACACTTCCTTGGCCCAGACCACGAACACGTCGGCCACCGGGCTGTTGGTGATCCACATCTTGCTGCCCTTGAGCTTGTAGCCGCCGTCAACCTTGTAGGCGCGGGTGGCCATGGAGCCGGGGTCGGAGCCGTGGTCGGGTTCGGTCAGGCCAAAGCAGCCGATGAACTCGCCGCTGGCCAGCTTGGGCAGGTATTTCTGCTTTTGCGCTTCGGTGCCGAATTCGTTGATGGGCACCATCACCAGGGAGGACTGCACCGAGGCCATGGAGCGGTAGCCGCTGTCCACGCGCTCGATTTCGCGGGCCACCAGGCCGTAGCTCACATAGTTCAGGCCAGCGCCGCCGTATTCGGTGGGAATGGTGGGGCCTAACAGACCCAGCTCGCCCATCTCACGGAAGATGCTGATGTCGGTTTTTTCGTGGCGGAACATCTCCAGCACGCGCGGCGCCAGCCTGTCCTGGCAGTAATCGCGCGCGGCGTCGCGGATCATGCGCTCGTCCTCGCTCAGTTGCTGGTCCAGCTGAAAAGGGTCGTCCCATTGAAAGCTGTTGCGTGCCATGTCGTCCATCTCCTAACAAGAAATTCAAGTTCCAGGGCGCGAGAGCGCGGCCCTTGTCGGTCTGGCGGCGATCTTAGAAGCCGGTCGCTGGCTTGCGCAAACGATGATTGCGCATCCATGAATGAGAAAAATGCATGTATAACCAATGTGGTTCGGGTTATTCCCAGGGATTTATTTTGAAAAATGCATTGAATGCATGTCATGCGTAGAGCTTTGCCATCCACCCAAGCCCTGGCCTGCTTCGAATCGGCCGCCCGCCATGTGAGCTATACCAAGGCCGCGCAGGAGTTGTCGCTCACCCAAAGTGCGGTCTCGCGCCAGATCATTGCGCTGGAGGAGTTTCTGGGCGTGCCCTTGTTCAAGCGCACGCGCCACGGCGTGCTGCTCACCGAGGCCGGCGCCCAATATGCGCAGCAGGTCTCGCGCTGGCTGCACGGCCTGGAGCGTGACACGCTGGACATGATGGCCCGCCAGGGAGAGGGCGGCACGCTGAGCCTCGCGGCCGTACCCACATTCGCCACGCGCTGGCTGCTGCCGCGCCTGCCCGAGCTGACCCGGGAGAATCCGGACATCACCGTGCACATCGATGTGCAGACCCGGCCCTTTCTGTTTGCGGATACGGTGTTCGATGCCGCCTTGTATGCGGGCACACGCGAGCAGGTGGCGCGCTGGCCCGGCGTGCAGACCAGGTGGCTCATGGACGAGGAAGTCGTGCCCGTGTGCAGCCCCCAGTTGCTGGCCACGGCCCAGTCGCGCGAACCCGGCCGTGCCTGGCTGCCCGTGGGCCCCGAAGTGCTGGCCCGCATGCCGCTGTTGCAGCAAAGCACGCGTGCCCATGGCTGGCAGCAATGGTTCGACGCCATGGGCGTGAATGCGCCGCGTGCGCTGGACGGCATGCGGCTGGAGCTTTTCTCCATGCTGGCCGTGGCCGCCAGCCAGGGCCTGGGCGTGGCCCTGATGCCGCCCATGCTCATCGAGGCCGAGCTCGCGCGCGGCGATCTCATCATTGCCTGCGCACAGCCGCTGCGCGGCAACCGTGCCTACTATCTGGTCACACCCGAGTTGGCGGCCGAGGCCCAGCCTGCGCCCGCGCTGCGCATCTTTTCGCAATGGCTGCAGCGCAAGGCCGCACAGGCCCGGGGCGAGCGCCCGGCCTGACCGTGTCTCTCTCATCTCCCGGGCCGAACGCTGCTGAGGAAAGTAAGGCCATGCTGGCAATCCCCGGGTATTCATCCCAAAATGACCGTTCACCCCAGTCTGCGCAAGCGTGGGCTGCTATGCATTTGTTTGAGTAGGAAGAGTTTGCATGTCTTTCAGCCAAAGCCTTTGGCAGGCCAATGAGGCCTTGTACCAGGCGACCTTGGAGTTGCCGTTCAATCAGGAGCTTGCTGCCGGCACGCTCAGCATGGAGCGCTTTCGCCACTACATGATCCAGGACGCGCACTACCTGGTCGCCTATGGCCGCGCGCTGGCCGTGACCGCGGCCAAGTCCGACAACGCCGAAGGCGTGGTGCAGTTCGCGAATGCAGCCAACGAGGCCGTGGTCGTGGAGCGCAGCCTGCACGACGGCTTCATGCGCGACTTCGGCATCACGGCCGATCAGTTCGCAGCCACACCGCTCACACCTGCCTGCCACCACTACACCAGCTATCTTGTGGCTACGGCCTGGAGCTCCTCCTATCCCGTGGCCGTGGCGGCTTTGCTGCCGTGCTTCTGGATCTATGCCGAAGTCGGGCGCGACATCCATGCACGCTCGGCCCCGGGCAACCCCTATCAGGCCTGGGTGGACACCTATGCGGGCGAGCACTTTCATGCGGCCGTGCGCGGCGTCTGCACCACCGTGGACCGGCTGGCCGAGCAGGCCAGCGAGCCGACCCGCGCGGCCATGCACGCCGCCTATACCGATGCCGCCCGCCTGGAGTGGCTGTTCTGGGACAGCGCCTACCGGCTGGCGGACTGGCCGCAGGGAATGGGCACCCCCTGAGCCGCTTCGCGCCTTCTTCAGCTCGCTTCAGACCGGGGCTGATGCATGGAGACATGCTTTGCCTAAAAAATAAGCACTGCTTGAGATTGTCAGGAACATCAAGCACTTAAGCCGCTTATCCAGGCCGTGCCTGACAGTTGTCCACAAGCTTGTGGCCGGGCTTTGGGGAGAACTACGCCATGGTCTACAGACTCAGCTGTGTGGGGTGAGATGGTCGATCAGCGCCCTAACCTTCAGTGGCAAATGGCGTGTGGGCGGGTAGAGTGCATAGGCTGTGCGCGGGGCATAGGCGCCGGCCAGTTGCCAGCCGGGAAACAACTGCACCAGCTGGCCCTGGGCCAGCGCGGCCTTGGCAGCAAAGTCGGCCACGATGCCCACGCCCTGGTGTTGCTGGGCCAGAGCTAGAATGCCCACGCTGTTGGTGATGGACAGCGGGGTGTGCACACGTACCTCCTGGGCTGCCAGGGTTAGGGCCGCCATGTCAACGGGCTCCCAGCGCAGCTGGTTTTGAAACTCGCCATAGCCCAGGGTGATGCAGGGTAGGCTCGCCAGGTCGCTGGGGTGTTCCAGCGGCGCGGGCAGCAGGCGCAAGCATTCGGGCGAGGCCACGGCGATATAGCGCACCTGGCACAGGGCCCGCGCCACCATGCCGGGCGGCAGCTGGGCTGGCATGGTCAGGCGTATGGCCAGGTCGAGGCCTTCTTCGGTCAGGTCCTGCATGCGGTCCGTCAGCTGCACGGCCACCTCCACCTCCGGCCAGCGTGCACGAAAGGCTGGCAGCTGCGGCGCCAGCCAGATTTCTCCAAACACCTCGGGCGCCGTCATCCTCACCTTGCCGCGCGGAGTGTCGCCATAGTGGCCGGCCGTGGCATGGATTTCACGCGCCAGCTGGGCCATCTGGGCGCAGCCAGCATAAACCTCGGCCCCCAATTCGGTCAGCGAGATGGAGCGGGTGGTGCGGTGCAGCAGCCTGGCACCCCAGTGGGCCTCCAGCCGGCCCACGCTGCGGCTGACGGCCGAGGTGGTCAGCTCCAGCTGGCGCGCGGCAGCGGCAAAGCCGCGCAGCTCCACCACGGTGGCAAACACCAGCATCTCGGGCACCAGGGCGTGTTCGTTGCGCATATATCCGCTGACTGTTGAATGGAGCGCAATAGTAATTTGAATGGGAGCTAATTGATGATCTTCATGCAATGCGAGACGCTAGCGCCATGAAAACATTGCATTCCCATGGCGCTGCAAACCCTGGCGCCGACCATTCCCCAGCCTGCGGTGCTGCTGCGACGACTCCCCAGGGCGGAACCTGGCGCATGGTGCTGGCCATGGCGCTGTCGGGCACCATAGGCCTGCTGGTGGTGGAGAGCGGGCTGCCCGTGCTGCTGGTGGTGTGGCTGCGTTGTCTGTTGGGCGGCTTGGGTCTGGCAGCCTGGCTGTTGTGCGCACGCCAATGGGTGGTGCCCACGGGCCGCGAATGGGGCTGGGTGCTGCTGGGCGGTGCGGCCCTGGTGGGCAACTGGCTGGCCTTGTTCAGCGCCTACCGCTACAGCAGCATTGCCGTGGCCACGGTGGTCTACCACGTTCAGCCGTTTTTGCTGTTGGTGCTGGTGGCCGTTTTCCAGGGCCAGGCCTTGCCGCTGCGCCGTCTGCCCTGGCTGGGTCTGGCTCTGGTCGGTGTGGCGCTGAGCAGCGGCCTTGATGGGGGCCAGGCCAGCACCACCTCCGGGGCCGGTGTGGCGCTGGCGCTGCTGGCGGCCAGCCTGTATGCCGTGGCCACGCTGCTCACCCAGCGGCTGCAGCGCATTCCTGCAGCCCAGATCGCCATGCTGCAAATGGCCGTAGGTGGGCTGCTGCTGGCCGGGCCGGCCTGGCTGGAAGGTGGCGCCGCCGACTTCACCGCCAGGGCCTGGACGGCGGTGCTGGTGCTGGGTCTGGTGCACACGGCCTGCATGTACACGCTGATGTATGCCGCCTTTCAGCGCCTGCCGGCCCAGGCCATTGCCGGCCTGTCCTTTATCTACCCCGCCATGGCCTTGCTGGTGGACTTGCTGTGGTTTGGTGCCCGGCCCACGCCGGGGCAATGGCTGGGCATGGCGGTGATTCTGGGCGCAGTCTGGGGCTGGCGGCGTGGGGCTGAAAAATCCAAGCCCAAACAGGCGGTAACACAGGGTAAATAAGCATGGGTAGCTTTTGTTCCGAGAGCAAGGCGGCTGACGATGGCTGGTCAGAGTGGGCCAGAAAAGACGAGAGAGCGCCGGGTCACCCTTCACAACGCCCAGGCAGCGCTTCAGGTGCGGCGTCTCGTCCGTAGACTGTGACCATCTACGGCAAGTGCGATCAAGAAAGTATGAAGCGCTGTCCGGCACCTCAAAATGATTCGCCCAACAAGTTGAAGACTTGGCAAGAGCAAAAGCAGATCTACCTACAGTAAAGCTATCAGCAGTGGCATGAGCACGGCCGTGGCTACGGCATTGAGGCCCATGGCCAGGGCAGCGAAGGCGCCCATGGCAGGGTGAACCTGCAAGGCGCGGGCCGTACCGATGGCATGGGCCGTCAGCCCCAATGCAAAGCCCTGCACGGCAGGGTCCTGGCTGCGCACCAGGCGCATCAGCAGCGGGGCCATCATGGCGCCGGTAATGCCTGTGATGGCGACGGCCACGGCGGCCAGCGAAGCAGGGGCGCCATAGCGCTTGGCCATGGGCAGGGCAATCGGAATCGTGGCCGACTTGGGGGCCAGGGCCATGAGGCTTGCATGTGATCCGCCCAGGACCCAACCTATGAGCAGAGCCGAGAGCAAGGCCGTGATGCAGCCTATGAGCAAGGCTGCGCCCACGGGCCGCCACAAGGTGCGTATGCGCTGGCGCTGGGCGTACAGGGGTATGGCCAGCGCCACGGTGGCCGGGCCAATGAGCAGCCCCAGCGGGGACACGCCGTGGCGGTAGCTTTCATACGGGGTGCCCGTGAGGTGCAGCAGGCTCACGACGACCACCACGGCCGTGAAAACGGGAATCAGCAGCGGATGGCTGCCGCTTCGGCGGTACAAGGCCATGGCTGCCAGATAGATCACCAGGGTCAGTACCAGCCAGGGCAGGTGGGCCATGGCCGGTGAGGCGTTCAAGGTGCTCCAGAGTGAGCTTGAAAAAATGCTGCTCATGTCCTGCGCTGCGCCTGTGCGGGCTTGCCGACGTCGTCAGTGCCCGGGTGGGTGGGCATGCGCGCAAGAAAAAAGCGAAAACTCAGAGCTGTGGCCAGAAAGGTGATGGCCGCGCCGGCCACGCAGGCGATCACGAACGGCAGCCATTCGCGCGCCAGATGTTCGAACTCCAGCATCACGCCTGCAATCACGGGGATGAAGAGCAGCATCATGTTCTGCAGCAGCGCGCTGGCCGTGCGCTCCAGCGCCTGAGGCAGATGGCCACGCAGCAAGAGTGCGCCCAAAAGCGCAAGCGTGCCGACCAGGGCGCCCGGCAGGGGCAGGCCGCTGAGCCGGGCAATGACTTCGCCCAGCAGTTGAAAGGCAAACAAGGCGGTAATGGCGTAGAGCATGGGTCAGGTTGGGACTTGCAGAAGTGTCGAGGGGAGAGGATGTTTGTAAGTTATTGTGTTCAATGTTTTTGTTCATTGCACAGAGCGCGGGAATACGCGGACTGCCGGTTGCGTGAGCGCCTATGGATGGCTATGTTGGCGCTATGTCCGATCCCTGTATCGCACATATGGCTTTGAAAGGAGCTGCAATGCAAAACCATGTCCCAACCTATCACGCCCCTGTGTACGAGCCCACGGTGGATGAGCTGGCGGTGCTCAAGCACCTGGAGCTGGGCCAGCCTGTGTCCCTCGAAAGCGCTGCACGCGAGCACTTGTCCAGGCGTTTGCTGGAGCGTGGGCTGGTCGAGGTCGATATAGAGCGCTGCTGGAGCATTACCGAGGCGGGCCGGGCCGTCATCAGGCGGCAATAGCGATACTGGAGAATTCGCGGGTTTACCCTTGAGTTTTCCCTGCCTGATTTAAAGGCAGCTTACCTGGCGCCAAGTGCATGCAAGCACTTGGCGCCACATTGCACAAGATGGGCACTAATTTTCCACAGAGTTATCCAGTGCTGCTGTGGAGAAGCTACAGGCTGTTCAGTACGGCTTTTCGAGCCGCTCCAAAGCGCGTATGACAAGAGCGTACCGCCTGTAACGCGCGGTACAGGATCTAGTGCCAGTCTTGCCGGCAAGGGTTTTTCAGAGAGAGGACAGCGGCTTGCAAGCGCCGTGCATGCGCTGACGGACCTGCAGGCACTCTCTTCGGGCTGGATGTGGGGTCGGGCTTGGCGCAGGGGGCGAATCGGGCCGCAATGCCTGGACGGAAAAAGTTATGCACAGCTTGTGAAAGTCGCGCGCACAACAATGTCCAAGCCCGGGAAGACCGATGGCTTGCTGGATGAGATGGCTGATGGGGCCTTGCCAGATGAGTGGCGGGCGCCTGCCGAAGGCAGGGCAAAAGAAGAGCCGAAAAAGCCATGGTGACTTTTTCGGCTGCTTGGGTCTCTGGTGCCCGGGGCCGGAATCGAACCGGCACGCCTTGCGGCGGGGGATTTTGAGTCCCCTGCGTCTACCAATTTCACCACCCGGGCTCGCTTAGCGAAGATGCGAATTATGGCACAGTATGAGTCTATGAAAAACTATCCGACCATCGAAGATGCCATCGGCCGCACGCCTCTGGTGGCCCTGCAGCGCATAGGGGCGCAGGCCCGGCTCGACAAGGGAAATGTGGTTCTGGGCAAGCTCGAGGGAAACAATCCTGCTGGCTCGGTCAAGGACAGGCCGGCCCTGTCCATGATCCAGCGGGCCGAGGAGCGTGGCGAGATCAAGCCGGGTGATACGCTGATCGAGGCGACTTCGGGCAACACCGGCATTGCGCTGGCCATGGCCGCAGCCATCAAGGGCTATCGCATGGTGCTCATCATGCCCGAGGATTTGTCCATAGAGCGGGCCCAGACCATGAAGGCCTATGGCGCGGAGCTGGTGCTCACGCCCAAGAGCGGCGGCATGGAATATGCCCGCGATCTGGCCGACCAGATGGTGACCCAGGGCAAGGGCGTGGTGCTCGATCAGTTCGCGAATGCCGACAACCCGCGCATCCACTACGAGACCACGGGTCCTGAGTTGTGGGAGCAGACCGGTGGCGAGATCACGCACTTTGTGAGCGCCATGGGAACGACGGGCACGATCACGGGTGTGGCCCGGTTTCTCAAGGAAAAGAATCCGGCGATACGCATCGTCGGCGCCCAGCCAGCGGAGGGTGCGCGCATACCGGGCATCCGCAAGTGGCCGCAGGAGTACCTGCCCAAGATCTATGACGCATCCCTGGTCGATGAGCTGGTGCTCGTGACCCAGGATGATGCCGAGGACTATGCACGCCGCCTCGCGCGCGAGGAGGGCATTTTTGCGGGCATCTCGGCCGCAGGAGCCTGCTGGGTGGCCCAGCAGATTGCCGAGCGCGAGCGCAACGCAACCATCGTGTTCGTGGTCTGCGACCGGGGCGACCGATACCTGTCCACGGGCGTTTTTCCGGCGTGAGATGGGCTGCCCTCTGAGTCGCTTTCGGTGCGTGGCGGCCCTTCCTCGGTGTTTCTAACCTGGGGGCGCCGGTTTTATCCGCTGTGCCGGGGGCATTGCGCGTCGTCACCCAGGGTCGCGGTTCTCATCAAGGCAGACCACGATTGATGAAGATACGCTGGAAGCCATCAAGAAAAAGAGCAAGGAGACATAGCCATGCGATATGAGGTTCGTTATTGCAGCCATTGTGCGACCGAGCTGCAATGGCTCAGCCAGGTCGAGGACAGCGGCGATGTGACGCGGCTGCGCTGCCCGGTCTGCGGTTTTACGCACTGGAACAATCCCACGCCCGTGCTTGCAGCGATCGTCGAGATCGACGGCAAGGTGCTGCTGGCGCGCAATGCGGCCTGGCCCGAGACCATGTTCGCGCTGATCACGGGCTTCATGGAGGCTGGCGAGTCGCCGCAGCAGGGCGTGGCGCGCGAGGTCAAGGAGGAGACGAATCTCGATGTGCAGTCCTGCACGCTCGTGGGCGCCTACGAGTTCCTGCGCATGAACCAGGTCATCATTGCCTACCATGTGCAGGCCACGGGCCAGGTCAGGCTCTCGCCCGAGCTGCTCGACTATCGCATGTATGATTTGGACCAGCTCAGGTGCTGGCCTGCGGGAACGGGTTATGCGCTGGCCGACTGGCTCAGGAGCCGAGGGCACGAACCCGTGTTCTTTACCGAGGAAGAGAACGCCGCGCGCCGCGCGGGCGTGGTGCTCAAGAGTTGAATAGCTATGGACGTTGACAAGGAAATCGATACGCGCGGCCTGAACTGTCCGCTGCCCATTCTCAAGGCCAAGAAGGCGCTGGCCGAGCTGCAAAGCGGCCAGCTGCTCAAGGTCGTGGCCACGGACACGGGCTCGCTGCGCGACTTCCAGGCCTTTGCCAAGCAAACCGGCAATGAGCTGGTCGAGCAGCAGACCCTGGGGGCCGAATTCATCCACATCTTGCGTCGCCGCTGAGGCGCTGCAAAAATATGAGCTGCTAGCGCAAGAAAGGCCTGGATTTCCAGGCCTTTTCTATTTGAAACCCATAAGGGACAAGCGCTACAAGCTCAGATTTTTGAGGTATTCACGGAACGGGGCGCCGACTTCGGCGTGCTGCAGGGCCAGCTCCACCGTGGCTTGCAGAAAGCCTTCCTTGCTGCCGCAGTCATAGCGCTTACCCTGGTATTGGTAGGCGTAGATGGCTTCGCTGGCCATCAGGCGCTCGATGGCATCGGTGAGCTGTATCTCTCCGCCCACGCCCTTGGGCTGCTTGCGGATCTCGTCGAAGATCGCGGGCGTGAGCACATAGCGGCCGGCCACGCCCATGCGCGAGGGAGCGGCTTCCGGCGCAGGCTTTTCCACGATCTGCTCTATGCGCATCAGCGAGGCGCCTGCAGGCTCGCCCTTGACGATGCCGTAGCGCTTGGTGTGCTCCAGCGGTACCTCCTGCACGGCCAGCAGGGAGCGGCCCTGCTTCTGGAAGGCTGCCGTCATCTGCGCCATCACGCCCGGGCCGCCGTTGTCGCCCCGCATCAGGTCGTCGGCCAGGATGACCGCAAACGGCTCGTTGCCCACCAGCGGTTCGGCGCACAGTACCGCATGGCCCAGGCCCAGCGAGCGCGGCTGGCGCACGAACAGGCAGTTCATGTCGGCCGGGCTGATGCTGCGCACCAGCTCCAGCATGGCCTGCTTGCCTGCGTTCTCCAGCTCGTTCTCCAGCTCGTAGGCGGTGTCGAAATGATCCTCGATGGCGCGCTTGCTGCGGCCGGTGACAAACACCATGTCGCGTATGCCGGCCTCATAGGCTTCTTCCACGGCGTACTGGATCAGCGGCTTGTCCACCACGGGAAGCATTTCCTTGGGCGAGGCCTTGGTGGCCGGCAAAAAGCGTGTGCCAAGTCCGGCCACGGGAAACACGGCCTTGCGAACGCGCGTCTGGTTGCTCATCTGCATACCTTTTTGGGATACATGGAAAAAAGGCACGGGATCCCGTGCCCTTACAGGTCAAAGCTTTTATTTTACAAAGATTTACTTTAGCCGCTGCAGCTGTTCCTGGATGCGGGCCAGCGTGACGCCGAAGTCGGCCACGCGCTTTTGCTCCTGCTCGATCACGGCAGGCGGAGCCTTGGCCACAAAGGCCTCGTTGCCGAGCTTGGCCTGGGCCTTCTTGATCTCGGTTTCCAGGCGCAGGGCTTCCTTGGACAGGCGGGCCTTTTCGGCCACCACATCGACTTCCACGAACAGGGCCAGGCGCGCATCGCCGAGCACGGCCACGGGCGCGGCCTGTGCGGCCTGGCTCCAGGCGGCCTCGTCGTCGAACACCTTGACCTCGCTGAGCTTGGCCAGGTTCTGCAGCACGGCGGCATTCGCACGCAGAAACTGGGCATCGGCTGCGTTGCCTGCCACGGCCAGCAGCGGCAGACGCTGGGCCGGGGAGACGCCCATCTCGCCGCGCAGCGTGCGGCAGGTGTCGACCATCTGCTTGATGCGGCCCACGTAGGCGATGGCGGCTTCGTCGATCTTTTCGGGGCGGGCCTCGGGATAGACGGCGACGGCAACCGACTCGCCCTGCAGCCCGGCCACGGGCGCGACCTTTTGCCACAGCTCCTCGGTCACGAACGGGATGATGGGGTGGGCCAGGCGCAGGATGGCTTCCAGCGTGCGGATCAGCGTGCGGCGCGTGGCGCGTTGCTCGGCTTCATTGCCGGTCTGGATCTGCACCTTGGCGATTTCCAGATACCAGTCGCAGAACTCGTTCCAGACAAAGTCGTAAATCGTGTTGGCCACGTTGTCCAGGCGGAACTCGGCAAAGCCCTTGGCGACTTCGGCCGAGACTTTTTCGAGTTGCGAGGCAATCCAGCGGTCAGCCTGGCTGAAGTGCATGTAGTTCTCGAACTCGCCGCCGGCCTGGCACTGCTCCCTGGTGTGCGGCAGCAGGCCGCAGTCCTGGCCCTCGCAGTTCATGAGCACGAAGCGGCTGGCGTTCCAGAGCTTGTTGCAGAAGTTGCGATAGCCCTCGCAGCGCTTGCTGTCGAAGTTGATGGAGCGGCCCAGCGAGGCCAGGGCTGCAAAGGTGAAGCGCAGCGCATCGGCGCCGTAGGCGGGAATGCCTTCGGGGAATTCCTTTTGCGTGTTCTTGCGCACCTGGGGGGCGGTCTCTGGCTTGCGCAGGCCTTGGGTGCGCTTGTCCAGCAGGGGCTCCAGGGCGATGCCATCAATCAAGTCCACCGGGTCCAGCACATTGCCTTCGGACTTGCTCATCTTCTTGCCCTGGGCGTCGCGCACCAGGCCATGCATATAGACATGGGTGAAGGGCACGCGGCCGGTGAAGTGGGTGGTCATCATGATCATCCGGGCGACCCAGAAGAAGATGATGTCGTAACCCGTGACCAGCACCGAAGAAGGCAGGTAGAGGTTGTAGTTGTCGTCCGCCGCATCGGTCTGGTGAGGCCAGCCCATGGTGGAGAAGGGCACCATGGCCGAGGAGTACCAGGTGTCCAGCACGTCGGGGTCGCGGGTCAGCGTCTTGCCGGGGGCTTGTGCCTGGGCTTCGGCCTCGTTCTTGGCCACGTAAACCTTGCCGTCTTCGTCATACCAGGCGGGAATCTGGTGGCCCCACCACAGCTGGCGCGAGATGCACCAGTCCTGGATGTTGTTCATCCACTGGTTGTAGGTGTTGACCCAGTTCTCGGGCACAAACTTCACGGCGCCGGAGTCCACAGCATCGATGGCTTTTTGGGCGATGGACTTGCCCGTGGCGTCGCCCGTGCCGGGCTTGGCCACCTGGTTCATGGCGATAAACCACTGGTCCGTCAGCATGGGCTCGATCACCTGACCGGTGCGGTCGCAGATGGGCACCATCAGCTTGTGCTTCTTGGTTTCCACCAGCAGGCCGGCTTCTTCCAGATCGGCCACGATGGCCTTGCGCGCCACAAAGCGGTCCATGCCGCGGTATTTCTCGGGCGCCTCGTCGTTGATCTTGGCGGTCAGCGTCAGCACGCAAATCATGGGCAGCTTGTGGCGCTGGCCGACCTGGTAGTCGTTGTTGTCGTGCGCGGGCGTGACCTTGACCACGCCGGTGCCGAACGCACGGTCCACATAGTCATCGGCAATGATGGGGATCTCGCGGCCCACCAGCGGCAGGGTCACGGTCTGGCCGATCAGGTGCTGGTAGCGCTCGTCTTCAGGGTGGACCATCACGGCCACGTCGCCCAGCATGGTTTCGGGGCGGGTGGTGGCCACCACCAACTGGCCTTCACCGCTGGTGAGCGGGTAGGCGATATGCCACAGCGAGCCGTCTTTTTCCTGGTTTTCCACTTCCAGGTCGGACACGGCGGACTGCAGCACCGGGTCCCAGTTCACCAGGCGCTTGCCGCGGTAGATCAGGCCTTGCTCATACAGCTTCACAAAGGTGTCGGTCACCACCTGGGACAGATTGGGGTCCATGGTGAAGTACTCGCGGCTCCAGTCCACGGTATCGCCCATGCGGCGCATCTGCGTGGTGATGGTGTTGCCGGACTGCTCCTTCCACTCCCAGACTTTTTGGGCGAAGGCGTCACGGCCCAGGTCGTAGCGGCTCACGCCCTGGGTTTGCAGCTGGCGCTCGACCACGATTTGCGTGGCAATGCCGGCATGGTCGGTGCCGGGAATCCAGGCCGTGTTGAAGCCCTTCATGCGGTGGTAGCGCGTGAGGGAGTCCATGATGGTCTGGTTGAAGGCATGGCCCATGTGCAGCGTGCCGGTCACATTGGGCGGCGGCAGCTGGATGGCGAAGTTCTGGCCTGCAGCCACGGCTTCGGCGCCGGGTTGGCCCGTGCCACGGTAGCCGGCATTGCCGTAGCCGCGCTTTTCCCATTCCGGGCCCCATTGGGCTTCTATGGCGGCGGGTTCAAACGATTTGGAAAGGCTGTTGAGGCCCGGCTGTGCAATGGAGTCGCTCATGGCTTGTGGCGTCGTGGGACAAATGAAAACGGCATCCGGTCAAGGGATGCCGTCTTGCATGTATTAACGAATAAATGACGGATTGCCACCGATTTTAGCCACCCTGTCCCTGTCTCGCGCGCAGCGGCCCTGATGCACACAGGCTCAGGTGGGACGAGTGACGGGCCAGTCAGTCCGGCACGAACTCGGGTCTGTCATTGCTCTGGGGCTTGAGTGGGGTGCTGCTTCTGCCCTCGGTGCGCTCCTGGCGCCACTGCTGTTTGCGTGCCGTCCACTCGGCCAGGCGTGCATGGGCGGTCTGGCTCTCGCGCGCCATCTGCACCTCGTCGGCCAGTTGGGCCGACAGCTCCAGGCGTATGCCGTTGGGGTCGAAGAAATAAATGCTCTTGAAGATGTGGTGGTCGGTCACGCCCAGCACCTCCACGCCATGGGCTTGCAGGCGGGCCTTGGTGTTCTCCAGCTCCTGCACCGTGTCCACGCGGAACGCGATGTGGTTGATCCACAGCGGGGTGTTGGGCGAGGGCAGGGCCTTCTCGTCGTCGCCTATGTCGAAGAAGGCGATGAAGCTGCCGTCGCGCAGACGAAAGAAGAAATGGGTGTAGGGGCAGTACTCGCCCGTGGAAGGCACGTAGTCGCTCTGGATGATGTGGTAGAGCGGCAGGCCCAGTATGTCCTCGTAGAAGTGCCGCGTTTCCTCGGCATCGCGCGCCTTGTAGGCGTAGTGGTGCAACTGCTGCACGGCCGCAGGCGGCGGGAGCGTGGACAGGTCGGGACGGGCGGTGGCATTCATCGGTGTCTCCTTGGCTGGCGTGCTAATTCTACTATTCATAATAAATTAACCTAAATGAAACTTGGTCGTGCGACTAGGGATATGCCCGAGGCCTGGTGGACAGGGCCGGTCCACGCGGGCGAACTGCTAGGCTGTGGCTTTCTTCTACCGGAGGGGCGTCCATGCTGGAACTGAGACCGAACTGCGAGTGCTGCGACAAGGACCTGCCTGCTGCGTCGGCCGAGGCGCGCATCTGCAGTTTCGAATGCACCTTCTGCGCGGACTGCGCAGAGACCGTGCTCCAGGGCATCTGCCCGAACTGCGGCGGCGAACTGGTGGCCCGGCCCCGGCGCCCCGATGGCAAACTGGCGAAGTTCCCGGCATCGGTGCAAAGGGTGCGCAAGGCGCAGGGTTGCGCCAGCCCCGGGTGATGGGCCCTTGGCGGGGCCGGTCCTTCAGGGCAAGGGAGGCTGGCCGACTGCGTGCCAGGGCACGGCGCACGCGAAGTGGACATGCCGCTGCCGGCCTGGCGCTCTTTGAGTGCAAGTGTTCGATTGGGAGCCATCCACGCGAGAAGAGCTTGCGCGGCGCGATCTGCATCGGTTTGAGGGGGCGTTTGTAAATTTTTTGAAATATTCAAGCCAGGGCATGAAATCGTTATACAGAGGCTTCTGGCTTATGTCTTTTCGGGCATTGAAATAGCAATGAAGAATGTTAGTAATTCTCCATGCCGGATCTGATGCCTATATTTGACATTCTGTCTGTTCCTGATTTGAAGAGAGATCAAGTATCATGCCGCTTTATTTTTCTGCTGAATAATAGAGATCAAACTTCGAGAGGGAATATATGAAACATTATCTTAATGCCTTGAAGAATTACGCAAACTTCAAGGGAAGGGCGAGGCGCAAGGAATACTGGATGTTCCAGCTGATAAGCATGCTGGTGATGATGGTAATCGCTTATGGCGTTTATTTCTTTATGGGGGAATTTGAAGCCATCATCGCCATGGTGGCCTATTTTGTATTGACTCTTGTCCCTCAGCTGGCAATAACCGTGCGTCGTGCGCATGATGTGAATCATAACGGCTGGTGGATTTTGGCTCCTGTTTATGGCGCGATTTTGGTGTATTTTATTGGTGGAACAAAAGGCAGCAATAAATATGGAGATGATCCCAAAAGTATTTGAGAAAGAATTTCCGGGGTTTTTGGGGTAAATGGGTTCCAGAAGAATAAAGAGGAATCCCTGAAGATTGCCGCAGAGCGGCCCGGCCCTGGTGATCAGGCAGGCTCTGGCCTGCCTCTCAAGCCTGCGGTTCGCAAGCGCCGATGGATGCAGGCACGCTGAGCATGCAAAAAAGCCCTGGCCTTTTCAAAAGGCCAGGGCTTTTTTGGGCGTTGAGGGTGTGCTGTCTTACTGTTTCACGGCCTCGATGCTCATCACGAGTCGGACCTGCTTGGGAAAGCCATAGTCCAGGCCATAGTTCACGCCAAAGGCGCTGCGGTCGATCACGGCCTCGAAGTCGCCGCCGCAGGTCTCGCGCTTTTGCAGCATGGGATTGGGGTAGCAGGTGAACTTGTTGGCCTTGATGGTCACGGGCTGGGTCTTGTCGAGGATGGTCAGCTGGCCTGTGACTTCCTTGAGCTTGTCACCGTCGAACACGAACTTGTCGGAGACGAACCTGGCCTGGGGGAACTTGGCGGTGTTGAAGATGTCGGCGCTCTTGAGGTGCTTGTCGAAGGTGGCTGTGCCCGAGTTCAGCGAGTCCATCTCGAGAACCACCTCGACCTTGCCGGTCTTGGCTGCCCTGTCGAACTCCACGCTGCCGCTCTTCTTGTCGAAGCGCACGCGGTTGGTCGAGGCGCCCATGTGGTCGATCTCGAAGGTCACGAAGGTATGCGTGGGGTCCAGGGCATAGCTTGCGGGAGCAGCCTGGGCGGCGGTGGCGAACAGGCCGGCAACGGCCAGGGCAAACACGGAAATGCGCATGAAAAAACTCCTTGATGGGATTGCACAAAAAATGGAAGCCGCCAGTGCGAATGGCGCTATTGAATCAGAGGATCACTTGACCCCGGTCATCGTGAGCTTGAACTGCACCTGCACCTCATCGGCGACCATCGAGGTGTCGGACCAGTCGCCGTCACCGATCTTGAATTGCAGGCGCTTGAGAGGCAGCGTGCCCGTGGCCGTGGTTGTCGCAGCGGCCTGGGTCAACTGGACCGGCAGTGCAATGCTCTGGCTCTGGCCCTTGATGGTGAGCTTGCCTTCGACCTGGTATTTGCCGTTGCCCAGGGCCTTGACGCTGGTGGAGTCAAAGCTGGCCTGGGGGAATTTGGCCACGTTGAACCAGTCTGCCTTGGGCAGTTCGGCATCGGTCTCCTTGGAGCCCATGGTGGCGCTGCCCGTGTCCACGGTGAAGCGGATCTTGCTGGCCTCGGGCTTGGCGGTGTCGAACTGGATCTGGGCGTCGAACTTCTTGAAATGACCTTGCAGGGGCACGCCCATTTGCTTGGCGGTAAAGCTCACCGAGCTTTGGGCAGGGACCAGTTGCTGTGCGGCAAAAGCGCTCTGGCTGGCCAGCAAGGCCAGGGCCAGGCCGCCCAGGGTCGAGGAAAAACGCATGGCGAACTCCTTGTGAAATGAACAGGGGAAAAGAAGAGGCGGGTTCAGCCGCGTCCGGGCAGCATGCGCGAGATCAGGCCGTCGCGATCCAGAAACTGGTGCTTGAGCGCGGCTCCCACATGCACGGCGATGAGTGCGGTCAAAGCCCAGGCGCTGGCCCCGTGCCAGGGCTTGATGGCTTCGGCGAGCTCGGCGCTGGGGCTGACAAAGTCGGGCAGGGGAATCTGTCCCAGAAAGACGATGGGAAAACCTGCTGCCGAGCTGTAGGCCCAGCCCAGCAGGGGGACGGCAAAGAACAGCAGATACATTGCATGCTGGGTGGCGTGATGGGCCAGGCGCTGCCATGCAGGCATGGCCTCGGAGATTTTTGCAGGCAGCGGCGGAGGCTTGTGTCCCAGGCGCCACAGCAGGCGCAGCAGGCTCAGCGCGAGCAGGCTCACACCCAGCCACTTGTGCCAGTTGTAGAGCTTGAGGCGGGCAGGCGAGAACGGCAGGCCGGTCATGTACCAGCCAAGGCCGATCGCCGACAGCAGGCCGATGGCCAGCAGCCAGTGGGCGGCCATGGCCGTGCCTGTGTAGCGCCGGGCCGGGCTGGCAGCGGCCATGTGGGCGGAAACATGGGTTGAGGACATGAATGCAAAACTCTTGAATTCAGAACAGGTCTGAGGTGATAAGAACGTGTTTACGATCTCTACGCTGCCGCGTTGGAGCGCAATCGGGATGAGTTCGAGTCGATGGGCCGCAGCTTGCACCGAGGTGCAAGCAAGCCACAGCGCGAAGAAATCGCCCGATTTCGCTCCAACCCTTCGGGCCAGTGCCTTTGCGGGCGGTCTACAGCGTTGCGAATCCTCGCAATAGCACGGCTATTGCTGCGGTATCGCGCCTTGTATCCCATCCCGCACAGACACTGGCGCGGCACCGAGGAGATCGTAAACACGTTCTAGGAGCTGCGGCATGGTGTCCGAACACCTTGCACTGCAGCATGACTGCAGTTTAAGGAGCTGAAAAACCCAAAAAGTTCAGCCAGATTGACTGCTTGATTCAAAAAAGATGAAGAGTCTGCAGCGTATGGGCATGGCGGGATGCAGGTCTTGAAAAATGCTCACGATCTTCCCGACGCTGCGCAAGCGTAGAGATCGTGAGCAGATGCTCAGTTCTTGAACGAGGGATTGGCAGGCAGCACAGCCACGGCCTGGGCGGCATTTTTCCAGGCTGCGGCTGCGGCGTCGGTGTCGCTGCGGTGCTCGGCCATCAAGGCCAGGCGCTGCCAGGCGCGGGTGCGCAAGTCGCTCTCCTGCAGGCGTGGGGCGCTGCGCAACAGCAGTTGCTGGGCCTTGCCCCAGAGCTGGCGCTGCACGCAGGCCATGCCGGCCAGGTATTGCAGGCGTGGCTCCTGGGGTTGGGTGTTGCAGGCGGTCTCGATACGTGCGAGCCAGGCGCTGTCCAGGCCGTCCAGGCAGTTCTCCAGTACCTGGATCAGGCGCGGCAGATGGGCTTGTCCGCGCAGCCCGTCGTGCACCAGCAATTGTTCCCAGACAGGTAGCAGCCAGGAGCGGGCCTGGCCGGCTTCTCCGCCCAGGGCCATGAGGCGCGAGGCGGCGGGCAGTGCGATCTCGGGCATGGCGCGCTCTTCGCTGTCCAGTGACAGCCAGAACTGCTGCAGCTCGGAGGTATCGCGTGCCTCCTGGATGTTTTCCAGCACCAGGCCGCGCACCACGCTGGCCGAAGCTGCGGGCGAAAAGGCGCGATGCTTGGCCAGCAGGCGCGCCGTGTCCAGGGCCGTGGCGGCCTGGCCGGCCAGGCGCGAGGCCTTCAGGCGTATGCGCAGTGCAATCGTGCGCCGGCCCGCACCCTGGGGCAGCTCGCCCAGGCGGCGCAAGGCCTCGGGCGCATCGCGATCGTCAAGCGCCCAGCGTGCGGCACGCATTTGCGCGCCTTCGCGCATTTCCTTGGCCTGGGTGCTGCCATGCGCGGGCGCATCGGCCATGACCCGGTCCCAATGTGTGTCGCGTTGCGAGTGGTCCTGCAGCGCGTGCGAGGCATCGGCGGCCACCATGTGGGCCATGGCGCGCAGGCGTGCGCGGTGGATGGGGCTGATCTTGGCATCGCCCTGGGCGGCCTCCATGGTCAGCGCCATGAGAGCTGACTTGCGCGCGCGCAGAAAGCGTCCGGCCTGCAGGTGGGACAGGGCTTCGAGCAGGCCGTTGTGCATGGCACGCTCTTGCTGCAGATTGCGCCAGCTGCGCGCCAGGCGCGGCATTTGCAGCAGGGTCGAGAGGGTGCGAAGGGCGCCGTAGAGCAGGCCAAAGGCCAGGGCCATGAGCAGCAGCGCGAAATTCAGCGAGAAGTCCAGCCGGTAGGGCGGCCAGAACAAGGTGATCGAGCCCTGGTTGGAGCCCGCGAACAGGGCAACGGCCACGGCCGCTGCAAACAATCCTATGAGCCACAGTGCTGCGCGCATGGGTGGTCCTCTGGCTTAGCGGCCAGCTGCGGCCGTGGCCAGGGCTGACAGGGTCTCGTTGAGTGCAGGCTGCTCCGAGGGGTGCAGATGGGTCAGTATCTGCTGCATCTGGGCCTGCAGGGTCTGGGTGCGCCTGGATGCGGGATCGAAGTACTTCTGCACGGCAATGCTGCTGGCGGCCAGGTCGGCGCGTGCAGCCTCCCATTGACGGGAGAGCAGGGCCAGGCGTGCATTGAGCAGCTTGAGCTTGAGGTTCTCGCGCAGGAAATAGCTTTGGTCGGGGCTCAGCAGGATGGCGTCGGGCTGGTCAATGCGGCTGACGCGCACCAGGTCCTGGGTTTCCTCACGCACCGCCGCCCAGCCGCGCTCGGCCCAGGCCTGCCACCAGCGCCACTGGGTAAAGCTGGCGTCATCGTTGTCGGGCGCCGCAGTGCGCGGCGTCATGGCCGGGCCTGCGCGGCCGGCCGTTGCCGCATGGCGGCGTGCGCGCGGCTGGGCCACGGCGTTGAGCAGGGGCAACTCGTCGATCTGGCGCACCAGCTCTTCTATGCGCACCAGCAGGCCGGCCGTGTCCGTGACGCTCATGCGGGCCAGCAGGTCCAGATCGTGGTTGATGGCGCGCAGCACGGGTGCCAGGCGCGGCTGGGCTGCGCGCTCCACGCGCTGGCGCGCATTCGTGAGCACGGCGACCAGGGGCTGGGTGCTGCCCGAGAGTTCGGCCTGCTGGCGGGCCAGGCGAATCGAGGAGTCGATATCGGAGACCAGGTTCTCGTCGCGCGAGCGCGACATGCTGTGCATGAGCTCTTCGAGCTGGCTGCGCTGCAGCGTGAGCTCGGACAGGCGCGCTTCCATCACCGAGGTGCGGGCTGCGCTGTCGCGTGCCAGGTCCTGGGCGTCTCTGGCCAGGGTGCGGGCCTCGACCGACTGCGATCCCGTCTGGGCCGACTGGCGCGCGAGCTGCTCCTGGATATTGCCCAGGCGCTGCCACATGAGGCCGCTGGCAAGGAGTGCGGCCAGCGTCAGCAAGCCCAGGCCCAGCACCAGCCCCTTGCCCGCACCCGTTGGCACGGGCAGGGCCTGCGCATCCTGGGCCGAGCCTGCCGCAAAGGCTGCGGATGAGGCATGAGCTGCTGTGGCGCTGCTGGCTGGCGCAGGCGGCGGGGTCGAGCTTTCTTGCGTGGGGTCTGAACTCATGCCCGGGATTTTATAGACGCGATCACATCCTGCACCGCAGGCCGGCATAGCCCCACCAGCCCGAAGCCTGCCTGTGTGGCGCGCCGGGCAATGCGTTCATGCGTGGTCAGGGCCTGAGCCCGGCTCCAGTCCTGGCCGGGCAGTAACTGCTGCAGATTAGCAACAGCTTCCGAGCTGCTGAATAACCACAAAAAGCGGCGGCCTGCAGCCTGCTGTGCCAGCCGCCGCTGCTCTGCATTCCAGATCGGCAACTGGCGCTGATAGACAGCCAGCAGCTCGACCTGGGCGCCGGCCTCGCGCAGCCTGGCGGCCAGCCAGTCGCGGCCGGCGCCGGCCGTGGGCGCAGGCGTCTCGGCTGCCTGTCCGGGGCCGTAGAAGTTGCCAGGGCTGTCGCCGCGCACGATGAGGACGCGGTCGCCAGGGCGTATCTGTGCATGTACCTGCTGCCACAGGGTTTCGGACTCGAACTGATGCGCATCGGCCGCCGGGCCGTCGATGCGCTCGGGGCTCAGCCCCAGGGACAGCAAGGCCTTGGCCGTGCCCGGGCCTGGTGTCCATGCTCTTGTTTCAGGAGCTAAAAGCGCTTGTCCAGCAAGCGCTTCAGGTCGATTTTTCTGGAAAAAATGTTGTACCGCATTGCCACTCACGAACATGATGGCGCGATAGCCGCCGGCGCCCGCCGTGCGGTGCGCAGCTTGCAGGGCCTGGTGAGCGGCTGCGCTGTTGCAGGGGCCTATGGCCATGAGCGGCAGGGCCTGTGCGTCCAGCGCATGGTCCTGCAGCGTCTGCACCCAGCCGCTGGCGTCATGTGCCGGGCGGGTGATCAGAACGCAGGCGGGCATGACGGCTGTTATGGCTTGTCCGCAGGCTTGGCACCTGCAGCCTGCAGCAGCGCGGCCACATGCTCGCCCAGGGCGTTGGCGCTGTCGAAGTCGCGCACTTCGGCGCGCGCCTGTACGCGTACCAGGGGCAGTTTGCCTTCGGGGTCGCCCCAGGCGGCATCGAGCTGCAGCACTGGGCCGTTGAAGCGTCCATGGGCGGCCAAGGGCATGGAGCAGCTGCCGCCCATGCAGCGGCTGACCGTGCGCTCGGCCGTGACCGTGAGCCAGGTGGCCTGGTCGGCCAGGGGGGCGAGCGCGGCCACGAGGTCCTGGCGCGCGGCCAGGATTTCGATGCCCAGAGCGCCCTGGCCTGCGGCGGGCAGCATCTGCTCGGGCTCGAACTTCATGCGTATGCGATCGCCCAGCTCCAGGCGCATGAGGCCGGCGGCGGCGAGCACGATGGCGTCGTACTGGCCTTCGTCGAGCTTGCGCAGGCGGGTGTTCACATTGCCGCGCAGCGGCTCTATCCTGAGATCGGGGCGCAGCGCCTGCAGCAGGGCCTGGCGGCGCAGGCTGGAGGTGCCGACCACGGCGCCCTGGGGGAGCTCGTCAAGGCTTGCGTAGCGCGGGGAGACAAAGGCGTCGCGCGGGTCTTCGCGCTGCATCACGCAGGCCAGCGCAAAGCCCTGGGGCAGCTCCATGGGCACGTCCTTGAGAGAGTGCACGGCGATATGGGCGCGGCCTTCTTCGAGGGCCACTTCGAGCTCCTTGACGAACAAGCCCTTGCCGCCGACCTTGGAGAGGGTGCGGTCCAGTATCTGGTCGCCGCGTGTGGTCATGCCCAGCAATTCGACCGCATGGCCGCGTTCTTGTAACAAGGCTTGAACATGCCGTGCCTGCCACAGGGCCAGCTGGCTCTCGCGCGTGGCGATGACAAGGGAGGTGGGGGAGCTGGATTCTGTGTTCATCTCTGACCTTGGGGGAACAAGGGATGCTAGCATGCTGCGCCGCAGTAACCCATAACTGACACTCAGGAGACACATTGATGGCATCCCCCTCCCGCAAGAGCAGCGCGCCAGCTGTGCGAGATGAGAAAACCGTGCGCCGAGTCGACAAGGATCAGCCGCTGATAGAGGACATCCGTCTTCTGGGCCGCATTCTGGGCGACGTGATTCGCGAGCAGGAGGGCGTGGCCGCGTTCGATTTGATCGAACAGGTGCGCCAGTTGTCGGTGAGTTTCCGGCGCGATGCCGACGAGTCGGCGGACAAGACGCTCAAGCGTCTGCTCAAGGGGCTGACGGCCGACCAGACGGTGAGCGTGATCCGCGCCTTCACCTACTTCAGCCATCTCGCAAACCTGGCCGAGGACCGGCACCACATACGCCGCCGCGCGGTGCACGAGCGTGCGGGCAATACCCAGGAAGGCAGCATCGAGGTGGCGCTGGCGCGCCTGCGCTGGGCCGGCATCTCGGCAGGCGCCGTGGCCCAGACGCTGGCGCAAAGCTATGTCTCGCCCGTGCTCACGGCCCACCCCACGGAAGTGCAGCGCCAGAGCATTCTGGTGGCCGAGCGCGAGATCTCCCAGCTGCTGGCCGCGCGCGAGGACATCGAGGTGCGCGCCCAGCTCTACAACAGCGCCAAGGATGCGCTCACGCCGCGCGAGCTCGCGCGCAACGAGGAGCAGCTGCGCGCGCTGGTGAGCCAGCTGTGGCAGACGCGGCTGCTGCGCTACTCCAAGCTCACCGTGGCCGACGAGATCGAGAACGCGCTGTCCTACTACGAGGCCACGTTTCTGCGCGAGATTCCCAAGCTCTATGCGCACCTGGAGCAGGAGCTGGGCAATACGCCGCCCATCCACAGCTTTCTGCGCATGGGGCACTGGATTGGCGGCGACCGCGACGGCAACCCCAACGTCACGGCCGCGAGCCTGGATCTGGCGCTGTCGCGCCAGGCCGAAGTGGCGCTGCGCCACTATCTGCGTGAAGTGCATTACCTGGGCGGCGAGCTGTCGCTGTCGCTGCGCCTGGCCGACATCTCGCCCGAGATGCAGGAGCTGGCCCAGCGCTCGCCCGATGTCAGCGAGCACCGCGCCGACGAGCCCTACCGCCGTGCGCTGACCGGCGTCTATGCGCGCCTGGCGGCCACGCTCAAGGGCCTCACGGGCGGGGAGGCCGCGCGCCATGCGGTGGCGCCGCAGAACGCCTATGCCTCGGCCCAGGAGTTCCTTGCCGATCTGAAGATCATCGACGCCTCGCTCAGCGGCAACCACGGCCAGGCCCTGGCTGCGCAGCGCCTGCGCCCGCTGATGCGCGCCGTGCAGGTGTTCGGCTTTCACCTGGCGACGGTGGATCTGCGCCAGAGCTCGGACAAGCACGAGGAGGTCGTGGCCGAACTGCTGGCCAAGGCCCGCATCGAGCCCGCCTACAGCGCGCTGCCGGAAGACGCCAAGTGCACGCTGCTGATCCGCCTGCTCGAGGATGCGCGCCCGCTGCGCGTGGTGGGCGCCGAATACTCGGCCCACAGCCAGGGCGAGCTGGCCATCTTCGAGGCTGCCAAGCGCCTGCGCGAGACCCTGGGCGCCCAGGCCATACGCCATTGCATCATCAGCCATACCGAGTCGGTCAGCGATCTGCTCGAAGTGCTGCTGCTGCAAAAGGAGACCGGTCTGCTGCGCGGCACGCTGGACGAGGATGCGTTCGGCGACGTCATCGTTGTGCCGCTGTTCGAGACCATCGAGGACCTGCGCGGCGCGGCCGCCATCATGCGCCGCTACTATGCGCTGCCCGGCGTGGCCGCCATGGTCCAGCGCAGCGGCGGCGAGCAGGACATCATGCTCGGCTACAGCGACAGCAACAAGGACGGCGGCATCTTCACCAGCAATTGGGAGCTGTACCGCGCCGAGATTGCGCTGGTGGAGCTGTTCGACGAGCTGGCCGACAGCCATGGCATACGCCTGCGCATGTTCCACGGCCGCGGCGGCACCGTGGGCCGTGGCGGCGGCCCCAGCTACCAGGCCATCCTGGCCCAGCCCCCGGGCACGGTGCGCGGTCAGATCCGGCTGACCGAGCAGGGCGAGGTCATCGCCTCCAAGTACGCGAATCCCGAGATCGGTCGGCGCAACCTCGAAACCCTGGTCGCGGCCACGCTGGAGGCCACGCTGCTGCAGCCCACCAAGGCCGCGAGCCGCGCCTTTCTCGATGCGGCGGCCTTTCTGTCCCAGGCCAGCATGGACGCCTACCGCCACCTGGTCTACGAGACGCCGGGCTTTACCAGTTACTTTTTCAGCAGCACGCCGATACGCGAGATCGCCGAGCTCAACATCGGCTCGCGCCCGGCCTCGCGCAAGCCCAGCCAGAAGATCGAGGACCTGCGCGCCATCCCCTGGGGATTCAGCTGGGGCCAGTGCCGGCTCACGCTGCCCGGCTGGTACGGCTTTGGCGCGGCCGTGAAGGCCTTTGTCGAGCAGCCCGGCAAGGACGCCAAGACCCAGTGGGCGCTGCTGCAGCGCATGTACAAGCAGTGGCCGTTCTTTCGCGCGCTGCTGTCCAACATGGACATGGTGCTGGCCAAGAGCGATCTGAACCTGGCCTCGCGCTACAGCGAGCTGGTGGCCGACACGCGGCTGCGCCGGCGCATCTTCAGCGCCATCGAGCTTGAGTGGCAGAGCACGGTGGATGCGCTGGTGCAGATCACCGGGGACAAGGAGCGCCTGGCCCACAACTCGGCGCTGGCGCGCTCCATACGCCACCGCTTCCCCTACATCGATCCGCTGAACCACCTGCAGGTGGAGCTGGTGCGGCGCTGGCGCGCGGGCCAGACCGATGACCGGGTGAAGAACGGCATCCACCTGTCCATCAACGGGATTGCGGCCGGGGTGAGAAATACCGGCTGAGCTTTAGAACGTGTTTACGTTCTTGATGCCGGCCCATGCCGGCTCTTCAAAAAGAGAGCTGCTAGCGCACGCTGTATCCGGCTTTCAGATGCTTTCAATGCTGAGATCTAGATGGGGAGAGCGCTAGCAGCTCTCTTTTTTGTATCTGTATTTGCGCTTTCGTGGAGGCGACGGTGCGCAGATCAGCCCGGGTCCTGGGGCAGATGCAGCCAGCCCTGCATGGTCTCCATGGCGCGGCGCTCGGACTCGGCCAGCGGCTCGTGGGCGAGCCTGCGCAGCTCGCGCAGGACCTGCTCGGTGCCGAACATCTGGCCCAGGTAATAGGGCAACTGTTTCACGCTGGGCTCGTAGCGAGGCAGGCAGGCGCGCAGCACCGAGCCCAGGTCGAGCTTGGCCTGGGGCTGCAGCGTGAGAAGCAGGCGGCCCGCCAGCCTCTGGGCATCGGAGCCCGTCGGCGGGGGGGAGCCATGTGTGAAAACCTTGAGCAGCCCCAGTGCGACCTGGGGCTGGCTGTGCTCGCTCAGCAGCGAGTGCAACTGAGCGAACAGTTGAGGATTGGTCTGATTTGAGGCGCTGTCTGTGATCAGGGCGGTTATCTCGGAAGCTCTCATGTCCCTGTTCAGTGCAGCATCAGCGAACCCGAGCTCTTGCTCTTGCCGGCGCGCGCGGGAGGATTGCAAAGCCCGCACAGGTAATGGCGCCCGTTTTCGTAGGGCTCGGTCACGAACTGCCCCTTGCAGGCCGAGCAGGGCGTGCGCGTGAGCATCTGCGCATCGACGAACTTCACCAGGCGCCAGGCGCGGGTAAAGGACAGCAGCGCATCCAGCTCGGCCGTCTGGATCTGCTCGGTATAAAGCCTGTAGGCCCGGGTCAGGTGATCGACAAAGTCGAGCTCGGCGCCCTTGGACAGGTACTCGTAGATGTTGAGGAACAGCGAGCTGTGGATGTTTTCCTGCCAGGTCAGAAACCAGTCGGTGGAAAACGGCAACTGGCCCTTGGACGGGGACTTGCCCGCGATCTCCTTGTACAGGCGGATCAGGCGCTCGTAGGACAGCGTGGTCTCGGATTCCAGCACCTGCATGCGCGCGCCCATGGCAATCAGCAGGGCGGCACGTTCGATCTGCCGGGATTCGTTGAGTACGCTTTTGGGCGGGGTCGACATGGGCGGCTCCTGGCTTCAGAGGACTTCGGTGATGTGGCTGGCCATCAGGATGTTGGCGTGCAGCGTATTGGTGGCGCTGTTGCCGACCTTGTTGCTGCTGTGGTTGGTCAGCAGGCTCCAGACCATTTCATCGTTCACGCGAAAGCTGGCCAAAAGGGTGTTGCGCGCTGCGAGCTTGAGCACCTGGGCCGAAGACAGAGCGGCCAGAAGATCGCAGGATTCCTGGTTCAGGCCCAGACGGAACACGGCCTCGGCCCGGTCCTCGCGGATCAGGGTCTGGGCCAGCATCAAGTACGTGAGATTGGTTTCACGTATCTCGGCAAGAATTTGTTCGTTGTTCATAGGGCCCTCCTGTTGGCAAGTTCTGTCAGTCGCAACTTCTGACATAGACAAGGTGTTGAACTTGTTGCGATGTGTTGAGGAGGATTTTGTTGGAGCCGGCCAAAGAACTGTAGTCAGGCTTGGGCTGCGCGCCATGTCTGGTTGTGCAGCCGCTCTTGTAGGGCTCGGCCTACAAGCCTGCAGGGCAATGCGAAAAAAACCAGGGCTGCCACGGGCCAGGTCCAAGGTCGCAATGCCTGCCATTGTGGCGCGGGCCATGTCCGCGCCATGGGGGAAACTAGCCGCGCTCCACGGGCCTCTTCGGATCGCTGCACCACTCGCTCCAGCTGCCCGCGAACAGGCGCGTGGCGGGCAGGCCTGCAATGCGCATGGCCAGCAGATTGGGCAGGGCGCTGACGCCGCTGCCGCACTGGTGGACCACGCTGGCGGGGGCGCGTTCGGCCAGCAGTTGCTCGAACTCCGCGCGCAGCAGGGCCGCAGGCTTGAAGCGGCCGTCCAGCGCGATGTTTTCGCTGAACGGGCGGTTCAGGGCTCCGGGGATATGGCCGGCCACGGGGTCCAGCGGCTCGACCTCGCCGCGGTAGCGCGCCGGTGCACGTGCATCGATGACGGTCTGCGCGGGCCGGCCCAGATCCTCCAGCACCTGGGCTGCGCTCACCAGTTGCTGCAGCGGCTGGCCGAGCTCGAAGTTGCTTGCGAAATGCGTGCTCTCCTCGCCCTGGGCCAGGGGCTGGCCTGCGGCCTGCCAGGCCTGCAGGCCGCCATCGAGCACGGCCACATGTGCGTGGCCCGCCCACTGCAGCATCCACCACAGGCGGGCGCAGTAGTTGGCACCGTTGCGGTCATAGACCACGGCCTGCATGCCGTTGTCAAAGCCTGTGCTGGACAGCCAGGCCGCAAAGTGCTCGCGGCTGGGCAGGGGGTGGCGCCCGCCCGATGCGGCCTGGCTGCTGCTGAGCACCGTGCCGTGCGCGCCGGGAGCGCCGTGTTTGGCGCTGAGGTTCTGCTCCAGATCGGCGAAGACGGCGCCTGGAATATGGGCCTGGAGATACTGCTCGCGCCCGGCCTGAGGCTGGGCGAGGTCGAAGCTGCAGTCGAACACCATGAGCGGCTGGCCGCCTGCCTGCAAGCGAGCCAGTTGCTCCACGGAAATCAGGGTTTCAAAAAAGCTGCTGGCGCTGTTCATGGCTTGACTCTTTCTGACAAAGATCCATGAATTATGCGTGCAGCCTTGCGGGTCGTCTTGCCGCGCTCAGAACGTGTTCACGATCTCTACGCTGCCGCGTTGGAGCGCAATCGGGATGAGTTCAAAGCGATGGGGCGCAGCTTGCACCGGGGTGCAAGCAAGCTTTAGCGCTAGAAAATAGCCCGATTTCGCTCCAACCCTTCGGGCCAGTGCCTTTGCGGGCGGTCTGCAGCGTTGCGAATCCTCGCAATAGCACGGCTATTGCTGCGGTGTCGCGCCTTGCATCCCATCCCGCACAGACACTGGCGCGGCACCGAGGAGATCGTAAACACGTTCTCAGAACGTGTTCACGATCTCAGGAACGTGAACGCAAGGCCGTGGCCAGCACGGCGCTGCCCACGATGAGCGCAATTCCCGCCCAGCCGATCAGGGGTACGCGCTCGCCGAACAGCACCAGGCTGAGCAGGGCAGAGAACACAATGCCCGAATACTGGAGATTGGCCACGACCAGGGTGTTGCGGCTGTTGCTGGCCGAGGCGTAGGCCGCAGTCAAGCAGATCTGCGCCACGGCCGCCAGCAGGCCCGTGGGCAGCAGCCACAGCGCGCTCCAGCCGGGCCAGGGGGAGACGGCTCCCGTGGCCAGCATGGTGAATCCGCCCACCACGGACGAGCCCAGCGCGAAATAAAACACCACGCGCGCCTCGGGCTCACCCATGCGCGACAGCGTCACCACCTGCAGATAGGCCATGGCTGCGAAGATGCCGCCAAATAGCCCCACGGCGCTGGCCAGCCATTGCTGGGGCGCGGCCTCGGGGCGCAGCACCAGCACCACGCCCGCAAAGCCCGTGACCACCGTGGCCACCAGGGCCCAGGCAAAGGGCGGCAGCCGACCCCCGTTTTTGCGCATCTGCTGGCGCAGCCACAGGCCTTTGACGACCAGAAAGGCCGCCAGCCAGATGCTGCTCATGGAGTTGAGGGTGGCTGCCGTTGCCAGAGGCAGATGGCCGATGGCGAAGAACCAGGCGCTCATGGAGATCACGCCCACAAAGCTGCGCCAAGCATGCTGGCCCGGATAGTCGGTCCGCAGGCTCACGCCCTGGCGGCGTGCAAGCCACCACAGCGCCAGCATGCTCACAAAGCCGCGGTAGAAGACGATCTCCGCAGCATTGAAGTCCTGGGAAGCAAATTTCACGCACACGCTCATGAGCGCGAAAACAAAGGCCGCGGCCACCATCCACAGGGCTTGCATATTCAATTGGTTTTTTGCTTGGGGCGTGGGAGTGCCAAGCTGTGAGGTTGGTGAGTCAATCGTGCTGAGACGCCAATAACAGCCCCTCATGCGTTGTTGCTAGCCCTTGCCGTACCAAAGTACTGTCTGCAGGCCAGGCGCCTGGCCTGAGGGGCTGTCTTGGCGTTGTGGGGGAGGTCGAGCGTCCGCTGCGCTTCTCAAGCCCGCTCTGGCAGAAATTCGGAACCCTTGCTGCTTCGTGCACAGCGTTTGAAACCGGCGCGGCCCCAGGGGCAGCGAGCAAGGGCCGCCCCGCAGCGAGGCTGCCGCCCCCTGGGGGGAAGGCGCCAAAGGCGCCTCAGGGGGAGGACATCCTCCCTCGATACCATTCATGAAAATGCTGCATGCCGTCTTCCATGGGGCTCTGGTAGGGGCCGACCTCGTTGTCGCCGCGCATGAACAAGGCCTTGCGGCCTGCGTCCATGCGCTCGGCAATCTCGTCGTCCTCGATGCAGGTCTCCATATAGGCGGCCTTCTGGGCCTCGACGAACTCGGGCTCGAAGGCCGCAATCTCCTCGGGATAGTAGAACTCCACCACGTTGAGCGTCTTGTCCACGGCCAGCGGGTGCAGCGTGGAGACCGTGAGCACATGGGGATACCACTCCACCATGATGTGCGGGTAGTAGGTCAGCCAGATCGCGCCGCGCTCGGGCAGCTCGCCATTGCGGTATTGCAGCAGCACCTCGTGCCACTTCCTGTAGATGTCGGAGCCGGGCTGGCCGAAGCTGGGCGCCACGCCCACGGTCTGCACCGAATACTCCTTGGCGAACTCCCACTCCAGATCGTCGCAGGTCACGAAGTTGCCCAGGCCCGGGTGGAACGGGCCCACGTGGTAGTCCTCCAGATAGACCTCGATGAAGGTCTTCCAGTTGTAGTTGCACTCGTGCATCTCCACATGGCTGAGCACAAAGCCGTCGAAGCTCAGCTGCTCGCGCAGCTTCATGCCTGCAAGATCGGCCTCTATGTCGCGGCCGTTGTCCTCGAACAGCAGGCCGTTCCATTCGCGCAGCCCGTAGTTGTTGAGGTTCAGGCAGGGATCGTGGCTGAAGTGGGGCGCGCCCAGCAGCTCGCCGCTGGTGCTGTAGGTCCAGCGGTGCAGGGGGCAGACGATGTTGCCGCCCGCATGGCCCTTGCCCTCGGTCAGCAGATTGCCCCGGCCCCTGAGCATGATGGCCTGGCGGTGGCGGCAGACGTTGGAGATCAGCTCTATCTGGCCCCTGGCGTTGCGCACCAGCGCCCGGCCCTCCTGCTCCTGGGGCAGGGCATGGTAGTCGCCGATCTCGGGGACGGCCAGCGCATGGCCGACATAGCGTGGGCCGGGTTTGAAGATGCTCTCCAACTCGCGCTGGAACAGCGCCTGGTCGAAGTAGCTGGAAACTGGTAGTTGGCTTGCGGCCTGCTGCAGTTGAAGACTTAAATCAGTCATGGATGACCTGACCTAAAGACTCCCCACAGGGAGGGTGCGCGTGCGCACAGGATGGGAAAACAAAACCGGCCTTGCTGGAACATGGGGCATCGCGGAATGCAGGACTGCACATTGCCGGAGGCCGGGCCATAAGACCAATCAGGGCCGGTTAGACGGGAATGGGATTATAGGTGGTGGGGTTATTTCCGGGAGTTTGCTACGTGTATTGAGGACTTTGACCCCCTGCGCCAGCGAAAGGCCCTGGACGCCGGGCCTGCATGTTGGCTGCACCGATCCGGAGCACGGCCTAAAATCGTCGCTTTGCCACAACGCACTTTTTGCTCATGCCACGTGCCGCCCCCAAGGCTTCTGCCGAGCCCTCCAGTTATGAAGCCGCGCTGCAGGAGCTGGAGCAGTTGATTGCCAGCGTAGAGTCGGGCCAGTTGCCGCTGGAGCAGATGCTGGCCGGCTACCAGCGTGCAGCCCTGCTGCTCAACTACTGCCGGAGCAAGCTCGACGCGGTGCAGGATCAGGTCAAAGTATTGGACGAGGGGGCGCTGGCTCCCTGGAATCAGGAGTGAAGCTAGCAATGAGTGCCGTGATGAGCGCAGTGACGAGTCTGCCAGCGCTGGATTCCCAGGCCTGGATGCAACAGCGCCTGGAGCGCACGGAGCAGGCCTTGTCCCTCTGGGTGGGCGTGGATGCGCCCGCAGGTCTGGGCGAGGCCATGCGCTATGCCGTGCTTGATGGTGGCAAGCGTCTGCGCCCCTTGCTGGTCTGGGCTGCGGCCGAGGCCGTGGGCGGCCTGGAGCCTGCGGCCCTGCGCGCAGGCTGCGCCGTGGAGCTCATCCATGCCTATTCCCTGGTGCATGACGACATGCCCTGCATGGACAACGATGTGCTGCGCCGTGGCAAGCCCACGGTGCATGTGGGCTTTGGCGAGGCTGCGGCCCTGCTCGCCGGCGATGCGTTGCAGGCCCTGGCCTTCGAGCTGCTGGTGCCCGATGCCGCGCAAGAGCCTTTGATGACGGCCAGCCTGCAGGCCCGGCTGTGCCGGCTGCTGGGCCGTGCGGCCGGGGCCCATGGCATGGCTGGCGGCCAGGCCATCGACCTGGCCAGCGTAGGCCTGCAACTGGGCGAGGCCCAGTTGCGCGAAATGCACCGCCTCAAGACCGGCGCCCTGCTGCAGGCCAGCGTGCTCATGGGCGCGGCCTGCAACGAGGCCGTGGCGCCCAAGGCCTGGCAGGCCCTGTCCAGCTACGGACAGGTTTTGGGCGTGGCCTTCCAGGTCGTGGACGATATTCTCGATGTGGTGGCAGATTCGGCCACGCTGGGCAAGACGGCGGGCAAGGATGCGGCGAATGACAAGCCCACCTATGTCTCCCTGCTGGGACTGGACAGGGCACGCGCCCATGCCGACGAGCTTTGCGCTCAGGCCCACGAGGCTCTGCAGGCCAGCGGGTTGCCCGACACCCGGGCCCTGGCGGCCCTGGCCGATATGGTGGTGCGCCGCAGCCACTGACAGTCGCGGCCTGGGCCGCATGGTTTTAATGGCCGCTAGCGCTTGATGGGTAAGCGCAGGCAGCTATCAAAAAAGCAAAGCATGACCACGAACAACTATTCCCTGCTCACAAGCATCGACGATCCTGCGGATCTGCGAGGCCTGTCGCGTGCCGAGCTCAAGACCCTGGCCCAGCAACTGCGTGCCTATGTGCTGGAGAGCGTCTCCAAGACCGGCGGTCATCTGAGCTCCAACCTGGGCACGGTGGAGCTCACCGTGGCCTTGCACGCGGTCTTCGATACGCCCCGCGACCGCATCGTCTGGGACGTGGGCCACCAGACCTATCCGCACAAGATTCTCACGGGCCGGCGCGAGCGCATGGCCTCGCTGCGTCAGCTCGGCGGACTCTCGGGCTTTCCGCTGCGCAGTGAAAGCGAATATGACGCCTTCGGCACGGCGCACTCTTCGACCAGCATCTCTGCGGCTCTGGGCATGGCTCTGGCGGCCAAGCAAAAGGGCGACAGCCGGCATGCGATCGCCGTGATCGGCGACGGCGCGATGACGGCCGGCATGGCCTTCGAGGCGCTGAACAACGGCGGTGTGGCCGACGCCAACCTGCTGGTCATACTCAACGACAACGACATGAGCATCAGCCCGCCCGTGGGCGCGCTCAACCGCTATCTGGCCCAGCTCATGAGCGGGCGCTTCTACGCCCGGGCGCGCGATGTGGGCAAGAGCGTGCTCAAGCAGGTGCCGCCCTTGCTGGAGCTGGCCAAGCGCCTGGAGCAGCAGGCCAAGGGCATGGTGGTGCCTGCGACCATGTTCGAGCAGTTCGGCTTCAACTACATAGGCCCGATCGACGGCCATGACCTCGATTCGCTGATTCCCACGCTGGAGAACATCAAAAGCCTCAAGGGGCCGCAGTTCCTGCACGTGGTCACCAAGAAGGGCCAGGGCTACAAGCTCGCCGAGGCCGACCCCGTGGCCTACCACGGCCCGGGCAAGTTCGATCCCAGCGTAGGCCTGGTCAAGCCAGCGACCCCGCCCAAGCAGACCTTCACCCAGGTCTTCGGGAGCTGGCTGTGCGACATGGCCGGGCAGGACAAGCGTCTGGCCGGCATCACCCCGGCCATGCGCGAGGGCTCGGGCATGGTGGAGTTCCATCAGCGCTTTCCCGATCGCTATCACGATGTGGGCATTGCCGAGCAGCATGCCGTGACCTTTGCGGCCGGCATGGCCTGCGAAGGGCTCAAGCCCGTGGTTGCGATCTATTCGACCTTTCTGCAGCGTGCCTACGACCAGCTGATCCACGACGTGGCCCTGCAGAACCTGCCCGTGGTGTTTGCGCTCGACCGCGCAGGCCTGGTCGGCGCCGATGGTGCGACCCATGCGGGCAATTACGACATCGCCTTTGTGCGCTGCATTCCCAATATGAGCATGGCCTGCCCGGCCGACGAGCGCGAATGCCGCCAACTGCTGAGCACGGCCTACGAGCAGAACCATCCCGTGTGCGTGCGCTATCCGCGCGGCGCAGGCGTGGGCGTGGAGCCGCTCAAGAGCCTGCAAGGCCTGCCGTTTGGCAAGGGCGAGATACGCCGTGAATCCGCTGCGAAGCAGGTCGCCATCCTGGCCTTCGGCACCTTGCTTCACCCGGCCCTGGCCGCAGCCGAAGCACTGGATGCCACGGTGGCGAATATGCGCTGGGCCAAGCCGCTGGACAAGGAGCTGGTGCTCAAGCTGGCTGCCGAACACGCGCTCATCGTGACCGTGGAGGACGGCTGCATCATGGGCGGAGCCGGCAGCGCCGTCATGGAGGCCATGCAGGCCGCGGGCATGGTGCGCCCCGTGCTCCAGCTGGGCTTGCCCGATGCATTCATCGAGCATGGCGACCCCGCGAAGCTGCTGTCCCTGCAGGGGCTGGATGCCGCAGGCATAGAGGCTTCGATCCGCGCGCGTCTGGACCCTGCCCGGGTGCCTGCTGCGGCCTGATTTCCAGGCTCTGCGGCCCAAAGCTTGCGCAAGGCTGAGGCCGTCGGGAAAACCCCGGCGGGCTTGACTTGGCGGCGTTTTTAGAATGATGGCCACCTGTTACAGTGGCCATGCACGTGAGGACGTGCGTTTTTTTTGACACAGACACCTACCAACTGCGGAGAGACATTCATGGACCGTCGTTCACTCATCAAACATGCAGGCATTGCCGGAGTGCTGGCTGCAGGCGCAGCACCTGCAGTCCACGCGCAGACGGCGGTGCGCTGGCGCATGGCGGCGAGTTTCCCCAAGTCTCTTGACACCATCTTCGGCTCGGCCGAGACCTTTGCGAAAACGGTCAAGGCCTTGTCGGGCGGCAAGTTCGAGGTTTCGGTGCATGCGGCAGGCGAGCTGATGCCGGCCTTCGGTGTGGTCGACGGCATCCAGAACGGCACCATCGAGATGGCGCTGACTGCGCCTTATTACTTCACGGGCAAGGACTACATCTTTGCCTTCGGCTGCGCCGTGCCCTTCGGCCTGACCGCACGCCAGATGGATGCCTGGATGGAGCACGGCGGCGGCCGCAAGCTCATGGACGAGTTCTACGCCCAGTACAACATCAAGAGCGCGAGCGCAGGCAACACCGGCACGCAGATGGGCGGCTGGTTCCGCAAGGAGATCAAGTCCGTGGCCGACCTCAAGGGCCTGAAGATGCGCCTGGGTGGTGGTCTGTTCGGCGATGCCATGCTCAAGCTCGGCGTGGTTGCACAGAACATGCCCGTGGGCGAGGTCTACCAGGCGCTGGAAAAAGGCACGCTGGACGCGGTGGAGTTCGTCGGCCCCTACGACGACCAGAAGCTGGGCTTCAACAAGGTCGCACCCTACTACTACTATCCCGGCTGGTGGGAAGGCGGCGCCGAGCTCGAGTTCTTCATCAACACCAAGGCCTATGCGGCGCTCACGCCCGAGTTCAAGGCCATGGTCGATGCGGCCACCCAGGTCGCGGCGCGCGACATGACGGCCAAGTACGACGCCCACAACCCCGTGGCGCTCAAGAAGCTGGTGGCCGACAAGACCCAGCTCAAGGCTTTTCCCAAGGACTTCATGGATGCAGGCTACAAGGCCGTCATGGAAATCATGGCCGAGCACGATGCCAAGTCGCCCCAGTTCAAGAAGATCCACCAGAGCCTGCGTACCTTCCAGCGCGACCAGATGCTGTGGGAGCGTTTCTCCGAGTTCCGCTACAACAGCTACATGACCACGGTCAAGCTCTGAGCCAGGCGCGAGCGGGCCGGCCAGACGCCAGGCCCGGGTCTGAAAAAAAGCCCCCGGACTTTCAGGTCCGGGGGCTTTTTGCATGAGGGCGTCTGATCCTATTTTGCAGGTTCTGCTGCGGATTGCTCGTGCTCGATCTGCTGCTCCAGGGCCTTGAGCGCATCGTCGTCGCTGGACGGGGCTTCGGGCATCTCGGCCTCGGGTGCGCCGTCGTTGCCGAACATGGGGTCGTCGAAGTCCACGGCATCGGGCATGGCGGCCTCCATCTCCAGGCGCACCTTGTCCAGGTCGTACTCCACCTTCTTGTCGAGATTGCTGGAGACGATGCCCGGGTAGGCAATGATCAGCGCCACCATGATGAGCTGCAGCACCACGAAGGGAATTGCACCCGCATAGATCTGCATGGTGGTCACGGGGGCCACGGTCTTTTTCGTGACCTTGTCGGTATAGGGCTTCTCGGGAGCCACGCTGCGCAGGAAGAACAGCGCAAAGCCGAACGGCGGGTGCATGAACGAGGTCTGCATGTTCACGGCCAGCAGCACGCCGAACCAGACCAGGTCTATGCCCAGCTTCTCTGCCACGGGTGCGAGCAGGGGCACGACGATGAAGGACAGCTCGAAGAAGTCCAGGAAGAAGGCCAGCAGGAAGATCATGATGTTGACCACGATCAGAAAGCCGAGCTCGCCTCCGGGCAGGGACACCAGCAACTCCTCCACCCACTTGGGGCCGTCCACGCCCTGGAAGGTCAGGCCGAACATGGTGGCGCCGATCAGAATGAACATCACAAAGCACGACAGCTTGGTGGTGGTCATCAGGGCCTGCTTGAGCAGGTCCATGTTCAGGCGCCCGCGTGCCAGGGCCATGATGGCTGCGCCCAGCGCGCCCATGGCTCCGCCTTCGGTGGGGGTGGCAACGCCCAGGAAGATCGTGCCCAGCACGAGAAAGATCAGCAGCAACGGCGGGATCAGCACAAAGGTCACGCGCTCGGCCATCTTGCTCAGCAGATGCAGGCCCGTGAGCTTGTTGAACATGGCGATGACGAAGGCCAGGGCCACGCCAAAGCACATGGCCACGACAATCGTTTCATCCAGGGCCACGCTTTCGACGAGCTCACCGGTCCACCAGGTGTGGATCTGCGGCATGTAGTGACCGACGATGACCGATGCCGTGGTGCACAGGACCAGCATCACCAGGGTCGAAGGCAGGCCCGAGCGGCCATCGGCCTCGCGCAGCGTGCGCGCTTCGGGCGGCAGGGCAGGCACAAGGGATGGCTTGAAAATGGCCAGGGCGATGATGAACAAGGCATAGCTGCCGGTGAGCATCATGCCGGGCAGCAGGGCGCCCTTGTACATATCGCCCACGCTGCGGCCGAGCTGGTCGGCCAGCACGATCAGCACCAGGGAGGGCGGAATGATTTGTGCAAGCGTGCCCGAGGCCGCGATCACGCCCGAGGCGATGCGCCGGTCGTAGCCATAGCGCAGCATGATGGGCAGGGAGATCAGGCCCATGGAGATCACCGAGGCCGCGACCACGCCGGTGGTGGCGGCCAGCAGCGCGCCCACGAAGATCACCGCAAAGGCCACGCCGCCGCGTATGGGGCCAAAGAGCTGGCCCACGGTTTCGAGCAAGTCCTCTGCCATGCCGCTGCGCTCCAGGATCAGCCCCATGAGCGTGAAGAACGGAATGGCAAGCATGGTCTCGTTTTGCATGATGCCGAAGACGCGCAACGGCAAGGCCTGCAGCAAGGCTTCGGGCAGGACGCCGAGTTCGATGCCCACAAAGGCGAAGAACAGGCCGCAGGCGCCCAGGCTGAATGCCACGGGAAAGCCCAGCAGCAGGAACAGCATCAGGCCCACGAACATGATCGGGGCCAGGTTGTGAATCAGAAATTCCATGATGGGTCTTCTTCTTGTTTAGGCTTTCTGGCCATCCTTGGTCTTGACCAGGCCGCGCAAGGCCTCGGCAAGGTCTTCCTCGGCCGTCTTTTCGCTCTTCTTGATCGTGGGGTCGTCGATCAGGCCGCGCAAAAAGGCGATGCGCTTGATGAGCTCGGAGCCGCCCTGCAGAAAGAGCAGGGTGAAGCCGACGGGAATCATCAGGTAGACGGGCCAGCGGATCAGTCCCCCGGAGTTGCCCGACATCTCGCCCGTGACCATGGCCTGCTTCACGAAGGGAACGCTGAACCAGAGAATGGTCAGCACCATGGGTGTGAGAAAGAACACAAAGCCGAAGATCTCTATCCAGATCTGGGTGCGCTTGGGCAGGCGGCTGCTGAAGACGTCCACTTTTACGTGCTCCCCCTGGAGCAGGGTATAGCCGGCGGCGAGCAAGAAGGCGGCCGCAAACAAGTACCACTGCACCTCGAGATAGGCGTTGGAGCTGGTGTGCAGGATCTTGCGTACCAGGGCGTTGATGCCACTGATGACGGTGGACGCGAGAATCAGCCAGATGACTGCGCGGCCGACCAGACTGTTGAGCCCGTCGATGGCACGCGAGAGTTTGAGTAAAGCCTGCATGGTGTCTCCAAAAAATAGGCCGTGTTGTGCGTTGTCATGCCCCGGAGCGGGTAGATCCGTGCATGGCGCCTTCTGCCTTTGCTTCGGGCGCAAGAGGGCGATTCTACGAAGTGTGCAAGCGTAACTGGATCGTCTGCCGGCATAAATCGGGGCTGGCCCGTAAGAGCGTGTGGCTGGCGTCCATGCTTGGCGGGATCAAAAAGGCATTTCCGCCCGAAGCTGGGGCCAGTGATGTGCGAGCAGGGCCGGTGTGCGGCCTTTCTGCGGTCCTTTCCGGTCAGTGCGTCGAAGGAGTGAGCGCGGTGAGCGCAGCCAGAAGGTAGGCCAGGGGGGCATTCCAGTTGATCGCCACCTCATTGCTGGCGTAGCTGCAGGTGTGATCCACATAGGCCAGCGCCGGCGGGGCAGACGGGTAAGGTGGGCATTCCGCCTTGTCTTGCTGATTGGGGTTGGGCCCTCCGACCATGAAGCCCGGCACTGGCGCCTTCACCCCATCCGCCTGAGAGGGCCTGTGATGCGGATTCATGGGCGTGCGCGTTCCAAATCCCGTCACCATGCTCATGTCCAGGGGGTTGCGCCCCAGCACGTAGTCCAGCGCACTTTGCGCTGCATCCAGGGTGGAGCGCGCTTCCTCTAGGCGATAGGCTGCGACCAGCAAGATGGCTTCGCCCAGAATCACGCTGTTTCCGCCCCAGGTAAATGAGACCGGCGGCAGGGTGATCCGATAGGCCGATGACTTCCATTGATGTGTATAGCGCCGTGCATTTGTCTTCAGGGTCTGGCGCACGAGCGCGGCATCTGAGGCAGACAGCTGGTCCACGTGCTGGGCCAGCGACAGCCAGGCCATGCCGCTGACGTCTTTCCAGGACGGCGGGGTGGCGGAGAGGTTGCGCAAGTCCAGCCGCTCGCGGTAGAGCGGGTCCTGGGTCGTGAGAAACAGCTCGGTTGCCGCCCAGGCGAACTCATCGCGCAGGTTCTGGTCGTCGTATTTGCCGGTCGCCACATCGACGGGCTGGACGTAGAGCACATCGGGGTGCTGTTCGGCCCACTGGAAAGCCTTCTGGGCCGCTGCGAGCAACTGACTGGAATAGCCGGGGCGCTGGGCTTCGTGGCGTGCATAGACACGACTGGCAAGGGCCATGACGGCAGCGAAATCCAGCGCGGCCGCAGTCGTCTTCTGCACCACATACCGAGGCGTGGTGGCTGCTTGCGGCATGACAATGCCATCGAAGCGCAGATTGGTGAGCTTGTGATAGATGCCCCCATCGGCAGGGTCCTGCATGCTCAGCATCCAGTCGATGTTCCATGAGGCTTCATTGAGCACATCCGGCAGCCCATTGCCTTCCTCGGGAATGCCGCTTTGCCACGTGCCTGCGATCTCGGGGAAATGCTCGTAGGCCGCGAGCAGCAAGCCCGTGGTGATGCCCGAGTTGACGATGTACTTGTTGTAGTCGCCTGCGTCATACCAGCCCTTGGGGCTGGAGATCAGGCTGCCGGCTGGGCGAAGTGCATCTGCGGCCGAGGCATGAACCAGCACCTGGGTGTCCGGATGGCCAGCCTCGCGAGCAAAAGCGCCTGCATATTTCTCCTCCAGGGGCATGCCGGCGCGCGCAAAGTAATAGGCCTTGATGACGCCTTGGGCCAGTGCTTCGTGCGCCTTTTCGTCTATTTCGAAGGGCGCGGAGTCCGGCTGTCCCTCGACCCGAACCTGGTAGCGTCCAGGTGTTTTGAGGGCGGAGAAGTCAGCCATCCGAAAGCGTTGCTCGGCCGGTGCCCAGTCGTATTCAGGGCCCAGTTTGCCCTGCCAGGCCGTGACTCCGGTGGAGGCGTTGACCACTTCGAAGGCATCGCTTTGCAGCGTGCGATTGGCGGGGATGGCGGCCCATTTGGAGGCCTGGGGCAAAAAACCCACCTGGTTCACCTGGGGTGACATGGCGGGTGTCGCATGCTGATTCGTGGTCTGGGTGGAGCACCCTGTGAGAGTGATGACCAAAGGCAGGCATTTCAGAGGAAATTGAAGGTTGGTTCGCATATTTCCCGCAATTCATGCAGCACCTGCGCGGTGCGTCAGCAGCCAAACATAAAGCCATCCCACACAGAGTCTTCGTGTCACGGCAGTCGAGCCATTCGGCTGAGTTGTTCAGCAGTCTTCGATTCCAGGATTCGGGTGCCGTACACGGCGGAGTCTGCGCAGAATGGCCGCCTTGGGAGCTGTCACGCATGTGGAAACGTCCACATTCGTGACGGTCGGTGAACTATCTTTGCAAAGTGACAGCATTGTCAATTTCTGGTTTTTCTTGAGAAGTCATGCATCCACAGGGCTTTCCGGCGAGGCTGCGGGGCTGCCGAAGGCTGAGCAGAGCCTGTAACTCGCAGGCGCGCTGCGGCCCTGCTCGCTCGTGTCGCAGAAAAGCTGGCTGCATCGTGGTATCCGGGCTCTTTGCCTTCAAAAGGCGCATGTCCTGGGGGGAGTTGGGCCGGTTGGCGGCTGCGTGGGCGGCGCTGCGGCGAGCTGCCGAAGGAGAGGGGAAACTGGGGTTGAGGTTTGAAAGTGTTCTCGGCTTGCCGCCTTCGTGCCGTAGGCCGCAAGAGATGCGCATGCCGGGGAGATCGTGAACACGATCTGACAATTATTTCCCCTGCGCATCGGGTGAAGCAGGGTGGTAAAGCCTGGGTAAACATGTTGTTCCCAGGCCTTGCTGGGAAGGGGGCTCGCATACCATATGCCGAGCCTGGGCCGGGCATCGGCCGTGGGCTTGTGCCGCCACAAGAATCCTCCTCCTCTCAGCTCTGTACGCAGTGATCATGACCCACCTGCCTCGCCATTTCCTGAACGCTTTCCCATCTGCCAGGCATCAGCAAGGGCGTGCGGACAAGGCTCTGGTCCTTGGTCTGTTGATTGCCGCAGCCTTGGCCGCAGGCGGCTATTGGTGGTGGCAAAAGAATGCCGCAGGCGATGCGTCTCAGGCCACAGCGGCCGGCCCTGCTCAGCCCGGCGGCAAGAGCGCAGCGCGTGGTCCCGCAGGCGGAGCAGCCCAGCCCGTGTCCGTGGGCCTGGTGGACAGGCGCGACATGCGTGTTCTGGTCAGCGCCATAGGAACCATGAATGCGCGCGCCACGGCCGTGGTGCGGGCCAAGGTCTCGGGCGAGCTGCAGCGCCTGCACTTCAAGGAGGGCGATGAGGTCAAGGCCGGACAGCTGCTGGCCGAGATCGACGCACGCAGCTACCAGGCCAGCTATGACCAGGCCAAGGGCGCGCTGTTGCGCGACCAGGCCTTGCTCAAGAATGCCCAGCTCGATCTGCAGCGCTACAAGGACTTGCAGGCCCAGGACTCGATTGCGGGCCAGCAGGTCGATACCCAGGCGTCTCTGGTGCGCCAGTACCAGGGGACCGTGGCCTCGGATCAGGCCCAGGTCGATGCAGCCCGGCTGCAACTCGATTACACACGCATCACGGCGCCCATTGCCGGGCGCCTGGGCCTGAGGCAGGCCGACCGTGGCAACGTGGTCAATCCCTCGGATGCCAACGGCATCGTCACCATCACCCAGGTCAAGCCCATAGACGCCTTGTTCGCGGTGCCCGAGGTCCATGTGGACAAGCTGGCCCAGCGCCTGGCCCTGGGTCTGGACATGCCGGTGGAGCTCTGGGACCGCGAGCAGAAAAACCGTCTGGCCGTGGGGCGCCTGAATGCGCTGGACAACAGCATCGATGTGACCACGGGCACGATCAAGGCCAAGGCGGCTTTCGACAACCGCGAAGGCAAGCTGTTCGCCAACCAGTTCGTCAACGTGAAGCTGCAGGTCAACCTGCTGGAGCAGGCGCTGACCGTGCCTGCAACGGCCGTGCAGAACAATTATGTGTATCTGGTGCAGCAGGACGGCACCGTCACCCAGAGGCGCATCACGGTCGGCACGGCCGATGGCGACCGCGTGGTGGTCGAAGGCGAGCTGCAGCCCGGGGACCAGGTGGTCACCGATGGCATAGACCGCCTGCGCGAAGGCGCTGCGGTGACGGTGATTGCCGACGACAAGCTGCAAAAGGTCGACCAGGCCGTGCAGGAGGCCGGCAGCCAGCCGCGCGGCGTGCGCAATCTGCCGCCCGAGGTGAGAGCCAGGCTTGCCACCATGGCCCCCGAAGAGCGCCGCGCCTATCTGCAAAAGCTCAGGGCCGAACGCGATGCAGCCCAGGCCAAGGGCCAGACCCCGGCGGCGGCTCCTGCACCGACGGCTCCTGCTGCAGGGCCGGCAGCCGCGCCCCTGGGCCCTGCAGCAGCGCACTGAGCGCTTCGTTAGCGACCCACGACTGCTGCCATGAATCTCTCCAGGATCTTCATCCTCAGGCCTGTTGCCACCTCCTTGCTCATGGTGGCGGTGCTCATTGCCGGCCTGCTGGCCTACAGGCTGCTGCCCATCTCGGCCCTGCCCGAGGTGGACTACCCGACGATACAGGTGACGACGCTCTACCCGGGCGCGAGCCCCGACGTCATGACCTCCAACGTCACGGCGCCGCTGGAGCGTCAGTTCGGCCAGATGCCGGGCCTGTCGCAAATGTCGTCCACGAGCTCGGGCGGGGCTTCGGTGATCACGCTGAGGTTTGCGTTGGACATGGCCATGGATGTGGCCGAGCAGCAGGTGCAGGCGGCCATCAATGCGGGCACCAGCCTGCTGCCCAGCGATCTGCCCATGCCTCCGCTGTACAGCAAGGTGAACCCTGCGGATGCGCCGATCCTGACATTGGCCATCACCTCGCCGTCCATGCCCGTGATCCGGGTCAACGACCTCGTGGAGAACCGCATCGCGCCCAAGCTGTCCCAGGTCAGCGGCGTGGGACTGGTGGCGATTGCGGGCGGACGCCGCCCTGCGGTGCGCATACAGGCCAACCCCACGGCCCTGGCCGGCCTGGGCATGACGCTGGACGATGTGCGCACGGCCGTGGCAGCGGCCAACGTGAACACGGCCAAGGGCGGCTTTGACGGGCCTGCGCGTGCCTCGACCATAGACGCCAACGACCAGATGCAATCGGCTGCCGAGTACCGCAATCTCATCATCGCCTTCAAGAACGGCAACCCCGTGCGCCTGTCGGACGTGGCCGAAACCGTGGACGAGGCCGAGAACACGCGGCTGGCAGCCTGGGCGGGCTCGCCCGAGGCCGGCTCGCGCTCGGGCGTGATTCTCAATATCCGGCGCCAGCCCGGCGCCAACGTGATCGAGACCGTGGACCGCATCAAGGCCTTGCTGCCCCAGTTCAAGGAAAGCTTGCCGGCCTCGCTGGACGTACAGGTGCTCACCGACCGCACGGTGACGATCCGGGCCTCGGTGAGCGACATGCAGGCCGAGCTTTTGCTGGCCATCGTCCTGGTCGTGGCCGTGATCTTCGTGTTCCTGCGCAGCGCCTCGGCGACCCTGATACCCAGCATGGCCGTGCCGCTGTCGCTGATAGGCACCTTCGGCATCATGTACATGGCGGGTTTTTCCATCAACAACCTCACGCTGATGGCCCTGACCATTTCCACGGGCTTTGTGGTGGACGACGCCATCGTGATGATCGAGAACATTGCGCGCTATGTGGAAAAGGGCGAGCCGCCGATGCAGGCCGCGCTCAAGGGCGCCAAGCAGATCGGCTTCACGATCATCTCGCTCACGATCTCGCTGATCGCGGTGCTGATCCCGCTGCTGTTCATGGGTGATGTCGTGGGGCGGCTGTTCCATGAATTCGCGATCACCATGACCGTGGCCATACTGATCTCGGCCGTGGTCTCGCTCACGCTCACGCCCATGCTGTGCGCGCGCCTGCTGCGCCACAGGCCCGAGGCCGGCAGCAGCGAGAAGCGGGTCCAGACCGAGTCCGGGCCGCAGAGTGGCACCGCGCGCCTGCTGCAGGCCTCGGACCGATTCTTCGGCTCCGTGCTCGAAGCCTACGGCCGCCTGCTGGACAAGGTGCTCAACCACCGCGCACTCACCTGGGCCGTCTTCATGGCCACGCTGGCCGTGACCGTACTGCTGTATTTCGCGGTCCCCAAGGGCTTCTTCCCCGACCAGGACACGGGCACCATCCAGGCCACGACCGAGGCCGACCAGTCGATCTCCTTTGCGGCCATGGCCGAGCGCCAGCAGGCCCTGGTCGAGCTGCTGCTCAAGGACCCGGCCGTGCAAAGCATCTCCTCCTTCATCGGCGTGGACGGCAGCAACACCACGCTCAACACCGGGCGCCTGCTCATCGACCTCAAGCCTCATGGCGAGCGCGATGCGGCGCCGGCCGTGATCCGGCGCCTGTCCGACGACGCCCAGCAGCTTTCCGGCATCCGCCTGTTCGCGCAGTCCGTGCAGGACCTGACCATAGAGGACCGTGTGGCGCGTACCCAGTACCAGCTGCTGCTGTCCTCGCCCGACATGCCCCAGCTGGAGAAAAGCACCACGGCCCTGGTGCAGGCCATGCACGGCCTGCCCGAGCTCATGGACGTGAGCAGCGATCTGCAAAACATGGGCCTGCAGGCCTATGTGGAGATCGACCGGGCCCAGGCCAGTCGTCTGGGCGTGACCGTGGCGGCCGTGGACACGGCGCTCTACAACGCCTTCGGCCAGCGCCTGATCTCCACCATCTTCACCCAGTCCAACCAGTACCGCGTGGTGCTGGAGGTCGCGCCCCAGTTCAAGATCGGGCCCGAGGCGCTGAACGCCATCTACGTGGCCAGCACCAGCGGCGCGCCCGTGCCCCTGTCCTCCGTGGCCACGGTCAGCGAACGGCCGATGGCCCTGGCCGTCAACCATGTGGGCCAGCTGCCTGCGGCCACGATCTCGTTCAACACCGCGCCCGGCGTCTCGCTGGGCCATGCGGTGGATGCGGTGCAGGCGCAGATGCAGCAGCTGCGCGCAGCCGGGGAGATGCCGCTGTCCGTGGATGCGAGCTTCCAGGGCGCGGCCCTGGCCTTCCAGGCCTCGCTGTCCAACACCTTGCTGCTGGTGCTGGCCGCCGTGGTCACGATGTACATCGTGCTGGGCGTGCTCTACGAGAGCACCATCCACCCGGTGACGATTCTCTCCACCCTGCCTTCGGCCGGCGTGGGCGCGCTGCTGGCCTTGCTCGCGGCGGGGCTGGATCTGGACATCATTGCGGTGATCGGCATCGTGCTGCTGATCGGCATCGTGAAGAAGAACGCCATCATGATGATCGACTTCGCGCTCGAAGCCCAGCGCGAGCAGGGACTGGCGGCGCGCGAGGCCATCTTCCAGGCCTGCCTGCTGCGCTTTCGGCCGATTCTCATGACCACGCTGGCGGCCTTGCTCGGCGCCTTGCCGCTGATGCTGGGCGGTGGCGTGGGCAGCGAGCTGCGCCACCCGCTGGGCGTGACCATGGTCGGCGGCCTGCTGCTGAGCCAGCTGCTCACGCTGTTCACCACGCCCGTGATCTACCTGACCTTCGAGGACTGGGCGCGCAAGTGGAGAGAGCGCGGCGCAGCCCGTGGTGCCGCTGAAAGAGCGGTGCCATGAGCGGCCTGGCGAATCTGTCGGCGCCGTTCATCTACCGGCCCATAGCGACCATGCTGCTCACGCTGGGCCTGGCGCTGGCCGGGGCCGTGTCGTATTTCCTGCTGCCCGTGGCGCCCTTGCCGCAGGTGGACATTCCCACGATCTCGGTCACGGCCAGCCTGCCGGGCGCCAGCCCCGACACCATGGCGGCCACGGTGGCGACGCCGCTGGAGCGCGCCCTGGGCGCGATCGCGGGCGTGAACGAGATCACCTCCAACTCCAGCCTGGGCAGCACGCGCATCACGCTGCAGTTCGACCTCTCGCGCACCGTGGACAGTGCAGCCGCCGATGTGCAGGCGGCCATCAATGCCGCGCGCACGCTGCTGCCCACGGGCATGCCCAGCAATCCGACCTATCGCAAGGTGAACCCGGCGGATGCGCCGATCATGATTCTGGCGCTGACCTCGGACAGCCTCACGCGCGGCCAGATGTATGACGCAGCCTCGACGGTGCTGGCGCAGAAGCTGTCCCAGGTCGAGGGCGTGGGCCAGGCCTCGATCAGCGGCGGCGCCCTGCCTGCGGTGCGCGTGGAGCTGGACCCCGTGCGGCTGGCAGCCAACGGCGTCTCGCTGGAGCAGGTACGCACGGCGATCACCAACACCAATGCCAACCGCCCGCTGGGCGCGGTGGAGCGTGAAGACCATTACTGGCAGGTCACGGCCAACGACCAGGCGAGCAAGGCTGCCGACTACGCCCCCCTGGTGCTGCGCTGGAACAATGGCCAGGCGATCCGCCTGGCCGATGTGGCCGAGGTCGCGGACTCGGTGCAGGACGTGCGCAACTACGGCGTGGCGAATGGCAAGCCCTCCATCCTGCTGCAGGTCTTCAAACAGCCGGGGGCCAACATCCTCGAATCCGTGGAGCGCGTGCGCACCCTGCTGCCCCAGCTCAAGGCCTCGATACCCGAGGCCATAGACATCACCATCGTCTCGGACCGCACGCCCACGCTGCGCGCCTCGATCAAGGAGGTCGAGCATTCGCTGGTCATTGCCGTGGCCCTGGTGATCCTCGTGGTGTTCCTGTTTCTGCGCAACGGCCGCGCCACCCTGATTCCCAGCGTGGCCGTGCCGGCCTCGCTGGCCGGCACCTTCGGCGTGATGTATCTGGCCGGCTATACGCTGGACAACCTCTCGCTGATGGCCCTGACCGTGGCCACGGGCTTTGTGGTGGACGATGCCATCGTGGTGCTGGAGAACGTGATGCGCCACATGGAGCGCGGCAAGACCGCGCTGCAGGCCGCGCTGGACGGGGCGCGCGAGATCGGCTTCACCGTGGTCTCCATGAGTCTGTCGCTGATCGCGGTGTTCGTGCCGATTCTGTTCATGGGCGGCATCGTGGGGCGGTTCTTTCGCGAGTTTGCGGTCGTCATGTCGGCCGCCATCCTGGTGTCCATGGTGGTCTCGCTCACGACCACGCCCATGATGTGCGCGGCCTTGCTGCGCTCGCCCGGGGCCGGGCGCGCCCGGGCGCCGCGCGGGCCCTGGGGGCGTTGGTGGCTGGGCTTTTCCGGCTGGCTGGGCCGGCTGGAGCGCCGCTGCATGCAGGGCTACCGCGCCAGCCTGGCCTGGTGCCTGCGCCACCAGCCGCTGGTGCTGCTCACGCTGCTGGCCGTGGTCGCCTTCAACGTGCACCTGTACAAGGTCATAGACAAGGGCTTTCTGCCCGACCAGGATACGGGCCGCATCATGGGCTTCATCCGCGCCGACCAGGCCAGCTCCTACCAGGCGATGGAGCAAAGGCTCAAGCGCTTTCTGGCCATCGTCCAGCAGGACCCGGCCGTGGAGTACGTGACCGGCTTCACGGGCGGCGGCCAGCGCAACTCGGCCAACATGTTCATCTCGCTCAAGCCCCTGGCCGAGCGCAAGGCTTCGTCGGAGCAGGTGATCGCCAGGCTGCGCGACAAGCTCAAGAACGAGCCCGGCGCGCGCCTGTTCATGATGAGCCAGAACGATGTGCGCATCGGCGGGCGCCAGGACATGGGCTCGTATTCCTACACCTTGCAGGCCGACAGCGTGCAGGACCTGCGCGCCTGGGAGCCGCGCATACGCCAGGTGATCTCCCAACTGCCCGGGCTCACCGACGTGAACAGCGACGTGCAGGACTACGGCCTGCAGACCACGCTGGTCGTGGACCGCGATGCGGCCGCGCGCCTGGGCCTGAACATGAGCCTGATAGACAACACCTTGAACGACGCCTTCGGCCAGCGCCAGGTGGGGGTGATCTTCAACCCGCTCAACCAGTACCGCGTGGTCATGGAGGCCGCGCCGCGCTATCTGCAAAGTCCCGAGACCCTGCGCGGCTTCTTCTTCGTCAACGGCAATGGCGAGCAGGTGCCGCTGACCGCGTTTGCGCGCATCACGACCACGAACACGCCGCTGACCGTGAACCACGACCGGGGGGCGCCGGCCAGCACCATCAGCTTCGGCCTGGCCGAAGGCGTGCCCCTGTCCCAGGCTTCGCAAGCCATACGCCAGGCCGTGGCCGAGCTCGGCGTGCCGGTTTCCGTGCGCGGCAGCTTCAGCGGCACGGCAGGCGTGTTCCAGCAGGCGCTTGAGAACCAGCCGCTGCTGATCCTGGCGGCCATCATCACCATCTACCTGGTGCTGGGCGTGCTGTACGAAAACCTCGTGCACCCGCTGACCATCCTGTCCACCCTGCCTTCGGCCGGCGTGGGCGCGCTGCTGGCGCTGATGCTGTTCAAGACCGAGTTCTCGCTGATCGCGCTGATCGGCGTGATCCTGCTCATAGGCATCGTGAAGAAGAACGCGATCATGATGATCGACTTCGCGCTGGAGAGGGAGCGCAGCGGCCATGTGACTGCGGCCCAGGCGATCTACCGCGCCTGCGATCTGCGCCTGCGCCCCATCCTCATGACCAGCCTGGCGGCCATTTGCGGTGCCCTGCCGCTGGCCCTGGGCCGGGGCGACGGCGCCGAGCTGCGCCAGCCCCTGGGGATTGCCATCGTCGGCGGCCTGCTCATGAGCCAGTTGCTCACGCTCTACACCACGCCCGTGGTGTATGTGCTGCTCGACCGGCTGCGCACACGCGTGCTCAATAAATTCAATAGCGGCAAGCGCTCGTCAGATGGCGCTTTGAAGGCTATATCAAGCTGATGTCAAGTCAGGACAAGCGCATGCAGCTATCAAAACCAAATTATTCCACGCCTCTCGCCATCAGCCTGCTCGTGCTGCTGCTGGCCGGCTGCTCCACGCAAGAGGCCTACCGCAAGCCGGTGATGGACGTGCCCGAGCAATTCAAGCAGGCCATGCCAGATGCGGGCGAAGCCGGCATCTGGCAGACCGCGCGCGGCCAGGCCGAGCTGCCCGGCCCGTGGTGGCAACGGTTCGGCGATGCCGAGCTCGATCGCCTGCAGGCAATCGCCGCCGAGGGCAGCCCCGGCATTGCCCAGGCCGTGGCCAATCTGCGCTCGGCCCAGGCGGCGCTGGCCGGCAGCCGCTCCAGCCTGTTTCCCACGCTGGGCGCTTCGGCCAGCGGCACGCGCTCGCGCAGCAGCGGCAGCAGCAGTACGGGCAGCGCATCGGGGTCGGGGAGCGGCAGGATCTCGGAGAGCTATTCGCTGGGCCTGAATGCCAGCTGGGAGCTCGATCTCTGGGGGCGCGTGTCGGGGGCGGTCTCCGCGAGCCAGGCCAGCGCCCAGGCCAGCAGCGACGACCTCGCCGCCGTGCGGCTGTCCACCCAGGCCTCGGTGGCCCAGAGCTATTTCTCGCTGCGCGCGGCCGAGGCCCAGGCCCGGTTGCTGGAGAACACGCTCAAGGCCTATGCGCAAAGCCTGCAGCTCACGCGCAACCGCTATGCGGCGGGCGTGGCCTCGGCGGCCGATGTGGCCCAGGCCGAAACCCAGATCAAGAGCACCGAGGCCCAGCTCATAGAGTCCCGGCTCACGCGCGCCCAGCTTGAACATGCGCTTGCGGCCTTGCTGGGCCAGGCGCCTGCGGCCTTCGGCATCGAGGCCACGGGGCGCCTGCCCGCGCCGCCCCAGGTGCCGGCCATGCTGTCCTCGCAGCTGCTGGAGCAGCGCCCCGACATCGCTGCCGCAGAGCGCCGCGTGGCCGCCGCCAATGCGCAGGTCGGCGTGGCGCGCGCAGCCTTCTTCCCGGCGCTGACCCTGTCGGCCGCTGGCGGCTACCAGGGCAGCAGTCTTTCGGACCTGGTGCGCCTGCCGAATCTGTTCTGGTCGCTGGGGCCGGCCCTGGCCCAGACCCTGTTCGATGGCGGGGCGCGCTCGGCCGCCGTCGAATCCGCACGCGCCTCCATGGATCTGGCGGCGGCCAACTACCGCCAGACCGTGCTCACGGCCTTGCAGGAGGTGGAGGACAACCTGGCTGCGGCCGAAGCCCTGGCGCGCGAGCAACTGGTGCAGGACCAGGCACTGGCGGCCGCACAGAAAGCCCTGGACATCGTGAGCAACCAGTACAAGGCCGGCACCGTGGCCTATCTCAACGTGCTCACGGCCCAGGCCACGGTACTGAGCACGCAGAGCAATGTGATCAGCGTGCAGAACCGGCGCCTCGCAGCCATCAACACCTTGCTCAAGAACGTGGCCGGGCGCTGGGAGCCGCTGGAGCGGTGAGCACGGCCCGGGCCTGCAGTCAGGCCCGGTGTGCGAGCCCGGCCAGTCGTGCACAGGCTGGCCGGTGCAGGCGGTACAGGTGGCTCAGGCGGTGCAGGCGGCTCAGGCGATTCAACCGATATGGGCCATCTGCAGGGGCGCGGAGGCGGGTGCTGCTCGCGGCGTGCGTGCCGCATCCGACAGCTGGAAGCGCTCCACCAGCGCCGACAGATGCAGCGCCTGCTCCTTGAGGCTGGAGGATGCGGCCGCCGACTCCTCGACCACGGAAGAATTGGCCTGGGTCATCTGATCGAGCTGGGCCACGGCGGAGTTGATCTGCTCTATGCCCTGGGTCTGATCGATGGCCCCGGCGCTGATCTCGCTGATGATCTCGGCCACCTTCTTGACGCTGTCGACGACCTGCCCCATGGTCTCGCCGGCCCTGGTCACCAGGGCCGTGCCCGTGTCCACCGTTTCGGCGGACTGGTTGATCAGGCTCTTGATCTCCTTGGCCGCGACGGCACTGCGCTGGGCGAGGTTTCTGACCTCGCTGGCCACGACCGCAAAGCCCCGGCCCTGCTCGCCGGCCCTGGCGGCCTCGACCGCAGCATTCAGCGCGAGGATATTGGTCTGGAACGCAATGCTGTCTATGGTGCCGATGATGTCGGAGATCTTCTGCGAGCTCGCATCGATGGCGCGCATGGTGCCCACGACCTGGCTCACGACCTCGCCGCCGCGCACCGCAATGTCCGAGGCCTCGAGTGCGAGCCTGTTGGCCTGCCGGGCTGCATCGGCCGAGCTCTTGACCGCGCCCGTGATCTGCTCCATGGAGGCCGCCGTTTCCTGCAGGCTGCTGGCGGTCTGCTCGGTGCGGCTCGACAGGTCGGCATTGCCGGAGGCGATCTGGGCGCTGGCCGTGGCCACGGATTCGCTGCTGTCGCGCATGCCCGACAGCATGTGCACCAGGTTGTCGCGCATGGAGGCGAGGGCGCGCAGCAGATCGCCGACCTCATCCTTGCCGCGCGCATCCAGCCTCTGGGTCAGATCGCCTGCGGCGATGGCGTGGGAGAGCTTTACCGCATGGCTCAGGGGCTCGACGATCTTGTGCGACAGCACCCAGGCCAGAAAGATCGCGGCCCCGGCTGCGGCCACCACTTCGCCAAGAATGAACCAGACGCCGTTGGCATAGGTCTCGTTGCTGTCCCTGGCCTCGGCGGCTGCGCTGTCCTCGTTGTGTTTGACGAGCCTGGCAATCGGCTCCTTGAGCGCGACGAAAAAGCCCTGGCTCTCGCCGTTGAGAAGCTCCACCGCCTGATCGCTCAGGCCCTGTGCGACCAGCCCGTCAACGCGCTGGTGCATGGCCAGCCACGCGGGATGGCGCGCCTTGACCTGGTCGTAGATCGACTGCTCGTTGGGGTCGCCAATGGAGTCCGGGTAGCGCTGGTCCACCTGGTCATAGGCTGCAATGGCCTCGGCCATGCTCTTGCGTATCCCCGGCCAATCCTGCGGCGGCGAGGTCGCGAGCTTGAACTCCAGCAGGCGCAGCGTGTTCGCGGCCTCGCTCATCTGGCCTGCGTCACGCACACTGGCCATGCGCGCCGAGACCATGAAATTCGTCTGCTCGTTGAGCTTGTGCAAGCGGTTGATGGAGAAGGCTCCCAGCGAGATCATCATGAGCACGATGATGAAGAACGCCACAGCGAGCTTGCCGGACACTTTCAATTGGTTGAACAGATTCATGGCATGGAGTGGTGTGAAAAGGTTGGAGCCATGCGCCGCGCTGACCACGCCCTCTGGCAAGAGGCAGACAGCCTGCAAACGCCGCAGCAGATCAAGCTCTCGGCTTCTTCAAGCCCAGCTTACCCATCGTACGGACGCTCATTGCCCGCAGACCCGTGCTCGTGCCTTGGTAAACAGCCTCTTTTCATGCCAGTTCCATGCCGGTTTTATGGCATGGGGCGCGCGCTCAATCCTCCAGGTCGAAGACCTGGTGCAGCGCATCGGCAAAAAAGCGGTTGCCGCTCAGCGACAGGCTGACCGTGGTCCTGCCCGGGGCTGCGGCCGGCGCCTGCAGGCTCCCGGCCTCGAAGCGCCAGCCCAGGGGCCGGCCTTCATCATCCTGGGCCTGCAGCTCATAATCCCAGTCCCCGCCTTGCTCCACGGGGCCGCGCCGGCCGTTGAAGCCCCCATGGGCCCAGGCCAGCAACTGCGCTATCTCGGCGGCCAGCGCCGGCACGCGGGGTGCGGTCACGTTGGCCATGGCATCCCAGCAGCCCGTGCCCTCGTCGTCCTCGCTGTAGTCAAAATCCAGATAGTCAAACGGCATGGCAGTGGAGCAACACAATAGGAAAGGGCGGCCATTGTGCCGCAGGCCATGGCGCAAAGCCTACAGCCACCAGGACCACCAAGGAGACAACATGGCCGACCAGCCCAGGCACCCGCCACCCGCCACCGCCCCTTTCTTGCTCCAGGCCCGGGGCCTGCGCTTCGGCCCGCCGCAGCAATGTCTGTGGGATCGCGCATCGCACAGCTGGCCTGCAGGCCTGTGCCTGGTGCGCGGTGACGAAGGCAGCGGCAAGAGCAGCCTGCTGCGCCTGCTGTCCGGCCAGCAGCGGCCGCACCACTTGCAGCTGCAGGCCGGCAGCCTGCAATACCGGCAGGCCCATGACCAGGACTGGAGCCCCGACCCGCCTTCGGTCTTCTGGCAGGACCCGCGCGAGCCGCTGAGCGAGAAGCTGCGCGCCATGCTTGCCAGCGACTGGGCCCGGGACCAAAGCCTGCGCCATCCGCATTGGAGCGCGCATGGTTGGGCGCAACATGTCCAGGCCCTGGATCTGCAGGCGCATATGGCCAAGCCCCTGCTGGCCCTGTCCACGGGCACGCTGCGCAAGCTCTTCATGGCAGCGGCCTGGGCCAGCGGCGCCACGCTGGTGCTCATGGACGAGCCTCTGGCCGCGCTGGACAGGGCTTCCGTGATCCAGGTGCAAAAAGCCCTGGCCGAATGGCGCTGGAGCCACCAGCAGGAAAGGCCTGAGCAGCCGCCGCGCTGCATCATCGTGGCCCACTGGGATGCCATGGAGGGCGCACCGGGCCTGGTCTGGGACCAGGTGCTGGATCTGCCCGTGCAGGACATCGCACCGAGGAGATCGTAAACACGTTCTGAGAAAACCCCTGCACTCGACCTGGCCCTTGGCGCTGGCCGTGCTCGCAGCCTGTCTTGGCGAGGCCCTGGACATGCGCGACGACCTGCAAAGCCTGGGCCACTGGCGCTGGAGAGCAAGCCTGCACGATATCGCCAACACTTGCTTCTGGCCCCTGGCGATTCATCTGCTGCTCAGGGGAAAAGCCCTCTTCAGCCCATGAGACCTTGAACCCGGGCGCCCAGGCTTCTGGGGCTCCGGGGGATCAAAGGTTCAGATTCAGATACAGGGTCTGAAGAATGTACATGCGCAGAACCGTGCGGTATTTGCCATTCGAGAAAAACTCGTCCACGAGCTCGCCCTCGGGGATAAAACCTATTTTTTCGTAGATGTGAATGGCTTTTTCGTTCTCCAGATCCACATAGAGATAAATCTTGTGCAGGTTCAGCACCTTGAAGCCGTAGTCCAGCGCCAGCCGCGTTGCCTGGGCTGCCATGCCCCGGCCCTGGTGCTCGGGGGCGATGATGATCTGGAACTCGGCACGGCGGTGCACGAGATCGATCTCCACGAGCTCCACAAGACCTGCGCGCTCTTTCTCATGCTCGATCACAAAGCGCCGCTCGCCCTGGTCGTGCACATGGGCATCGTAGAGACTGCTGAGCTCGTCATAGGTCTCGAAAGGCTCTTCAAACCAATAGCGCATGACGGTGGCGTTGTTGTCCAGCAGGTGCACAAAGCGCAGATCCTCGCGCTCCAGCGGGCGTAGATGCAGCATGGCCTTGCGGTCGGATTGGGAAGCTGGGGCGTCGGTGGATTTCATGAAGGTTCTGTGCAGCAAGCCGGATGTCCCGGATATATACATCAGGACTGCTGCCAAAATGCGATGCCCGGCGAGGCTCGGGGTTGTACTGCCTCAAGAGTGCGGGCCTCATGCGGACTTTCAGAGAAAGGCTGGAGATGCTGCTCATCGTCGGTACCGTGCACCTGCCGCCGGAAAACCTGGAACGCGCCAAACCCGTGATGCGGGCCATGGTCGAGGCCTCGCGCGCCGAAGCGGGCTGTCTGGAATATGTCTATGCCGAGGACTTGTTTGTGCCCGGGCTCATCCATGTGAAAGAGCGCTGGACCGACCAGGCCGCGCTGGATGCGCATTTTGTGTCGGAGCATCTTGAGGCCTGGCGGGAGAGTTGGGCGGGGCTGGGGATTGGGGGCAGGAACCTGCAGCTTTATGAGGTGGGAGAGCCTCGGAAAACCTAGGGTGTGAATACCTGCTTCAACCCCAGGCCAAATTCCAGAAACCAGCCCTGTCATGGCTGCTGCTTTTGAGTGCATCTCCGCCCTGCGGCTCCGGTGCAGACCGGGGCAATAGGTCGGATCTGCTGGGGCTGGCAGGCTAGCCAGGCCTCAGAACGTGTTCACGATCTCTACGCTGCCGCGAGGAGATCGTGAGCACGCTCTTACATGGCAGCCATCCGAATGTGGTCGGGCTCTATGGTCAGCAGCGGCTTTTTCTGCTGCGGGTCTGGTTGCTGCATCTGCTGCGGGTGGTAGATGCGCCAGAGATCGCCGCCCCCCAAGGCAGTGCGCGGTACTCGTACCTGCAACTGCCCATCCACATAGCGAATGTCGTAGTTGCGCGCATCAAAGCCTGCGCCTCCATGCGGCTGGCTGGCCACGATGGCATAGCTGCCTGGTGCAGCGCGGGCTGCGGCCCCTGCGCTGTCCAGCTGCACGCTCTGAATCTGCTCCCCACCGACCAGGCCTTGTGCCGTGAACTCCAGGCCCTGGAACACCAGGCCCTCGCCCGCCGTCTTGTGCGCATGGGCTGCGGTAATCGTCAGCGCCTTGGGCGTGATGGTGGCGCTGTGGCCATGGGTGTCCGCCAGCGTGTAGTTGCTGGCCAGGCCTGTGCCATTGGCCAGTTGGTACTGGGCCGTGGCGTTGCGGGCACCTGCATTGGCGCTGTCGAACTGGCCTGTGGCGCTCACGCCCAGGGTTTCGTTGCCCACCAGGCCAACAAGCGTGCCAGCGTTCAGTTTGGCAGTGGTCGTGCCGTCATAGACCTTGCCGTCCGCCGTGGTGCCAGCAATGGTCAAAGCCTTGGGCGTGATGGTCAGCGTATTGCCCACAAAGCTGATGGCGTAATTGCCATTGGCCAGCGTGCCTTGGTCAATGGCATAGCTGCCCACGTTGTCGCCAGCGGCACGGCCCAGGCTGCCGCTCAGGCTGTCACCGGCCAGCAAACCGCTGCTGGTATAGCGCAATGCATCGGTGTCGCCATAGACCTTGCTGGCAGCATCCGCCGTAACGGTCAACGCTTTGGGCGTGATGCGGGCCGTGGTGCTGGTCTGGCCGGTGATGGTGTAGTTGCCTTTATCAGCACCTGCGTACTGGCTGGTCAGGGCGACGTTCTTGTCATGGCCCGCATTCTTGTCGGCAAACACGCCCGTGGCGCTGACGCTCAGATCATCGCCCGCGATCAAGCCCGCATAGTGGACGCCCGCAGTGTTGAGGACCGCCCCCGTTGTGCCGTCATAGTCCTTGTCATCAGCGGCGATGCCGCTCACCGTCAGCGCTTTGGGCGTGATGCTGGCCGTGGTGCTGGCCTGCCCGGTGATGGTGTAGTTGTCAACATCCGCACCGCTAAAAGCCAGCGTCACGTTTTTGTTGGCATTCACGTTCTTGTCGTCAAACTGGCCCGTCACATTCACATGGTCGTTCGCAATCAGTCCGCTGAGACTGTTTGCACCGGAGTTAACGGTCGCATCGGTAAGACCATCATAGACCTTGTCATCAGCGGTGATACCGCTCACGGTCAGCGCCTTGGGCGTGACTTTTAACGCATAGCTGATGTCATAGCCTTGCTGGTGCGAGTACAGGCCAGACACCGTCAAGCTGCCATTGCCGGTTTGGTAGCTGCCCACATTTTTGCTGCCGGTGGTGGCGCTTAACTGGCCGCCAGCGCTTTGGTCCAGGGCGTCACCGGGCTGCAAGGCGCCAATCTGGTATTGGTTGCTGTCCAGCGTGAAGCCCGTTGTGCCGCTGTATTCCTGGTCGGAAATGCTGACAGACACCGCTTTTAAAAAGCTGCGCAGCAGCGGGGTGCTCTGGCCCTCATAAATACGCCAGGCCGCGCCTGTGCCGCCCTGGTCGTCAATGTCCGATCCCCATGCGGCAAAGCTGCGAGCGTTTTGCATCTGGCCCAGGGTCAAGCCTGTGGAAACATTCGGGTCTGTGACCGAGCCAGAACCCACGCCATTCAACAGAACGTTGCTGGCATCCCTGGCATCGGCATTCCAAAAGCTGGTCTCAATGGCTCCACCATCTTTTTTACCAACTAAAGCGCCCGCAAAGTTGCCGTAGCTCCCCCCCGATGCCGTGGCGCTGCCCGTGGCATAGCTTTGG
>NZ_KE386971.1:0-61657 GCF_000429845.1 Comamonas composti DSM 21721 | reverse complement strand
GCTCCCCCCCGATGCCGTGGCGCTGCCCGTGGCATAGCTTTGGCGGATGCTGCCGTAGTTGATCCCCACCAGCGCGCCCGCGTAGTTGTAGCCCCCCGATGCGGTGGCGCTGCCCGTGGCATAGCTTTGGAGGATGCTGCCGCCGCCGTCGTTCAACCCCACCAGCGCGCCCGCGTAGTTCCAGTCTCCCCCCGATGCCTGGATGCTGGCATTCTCCAAACCCACATGGGCAATGCGTGCGCTGCCGCCTGTATAGCCAAACAGGCCGGCGTAGCTGTAGTTGGTGTTGGTGTTGGTGTACTGCGGCTGGGTCACATTGACGGTCAAATCGCGAATGCTGTGGCCCAGGCCATCCAGGCTGCCGGTAAAGCGGGTGGCGTCTGTGTCGTCGCTGTTGCTGCCAATGGGCTTAAAGCCATTGCATGTACCGGCATTGCAGTTCCAGATCGCCGTGGCACTGGCATCAATATCCCCGCCCAGGGCGTAGTGGCCGGCCAGGTCTGTCTCCATGGCTTGCAGCTGGGTCACGTCCTTGATGACGGTATAGCCCTGGCCGTTGATGCTGAGCAGGCCGGTGCCGGCTTGCGCAAAGTTCACCCGGCCTTTGACGTTCAACTGGCTGTCTGCTGCTGGAGCCGTTGCGGTGTTGCCCTGGGTGCCGCCATAGTTCAGCGCCAATGTCCCAGAGCCGCCTACATCGATGCTGGCGTTGATATTGATGTCGTGGTGGGCGTTGAGCGTGAGCTGGTTGGCGCTATAGCGCACATCGGCGTTCACATGGATGCTGCCTGCCTCGCTGCCGCTGTCCACGGTTTGCAGTCTCACATCGGTATGGGCCAGATTGGCGACCAGGGTGTCTGCACCTATGCCGCTGTCGGTCTGGGTGGCTCCGCCGGCGCTGATGGTGAAGTCCGTGGGGTCGATCAACCATTCCCCGGTCTTGCCGTTGGCGGCCAGGGTGGTCACGCGGGCGCCGGCTTGGATCTGCACCCGGGCAGCGCTGGTGTCCACAAAGCCGCCGTTGCCGCCATGACCGCCACCATCGCCTGCGGGGGCGCTGGCGTCCAGCAGGCCGGCCACCTGGGTGCTGCCATGCTGCATATCGGCCAGCAGCACAATGCGGCCTTCTTGCTGGGCCAGGGTGCGGGCCTGCACGGTGCCGGTGTTGGAGACCACGCCGGCCGAGAGTGCATCGGCGGCGCGGCTGGTCATCAGCACCTGGCCGCCGTCGGCCACGATGAGCTGTTTGTTCTCAATCAGCGTTTGGACGGTGGAGGGCTCCACCGCCACCTGCAGCCTGCCGCCCACGCCGGCGCTCAGCGTGATGCGGTCACCCGCCGCCATCACCACATTGCCCAGCTGGGCGCGGATGATGCCCTCGTTTTGCACGGTGGGCGCCAGCAGGGCCACCAAGCCGGCTTGCCCCCCATCGCCATGGGCGGTGATCTCGCCCTGGTTGATGACGCTGGCCGCACTGCCTGCACTGCTGTTACGGCTGAACACCGCCTTGCCGGCCATGAAGTCGGCATCGCTGCTGTGCAGGGTGCTGGCTACCAGCCCGCCCACATCCACGCGGCTGCCCTGGCCAAACACCACGCCGTTGGGGTTGAGCACCCAGACCTGGCCGTTGGCGCTGAGCTGGCCATGGATCTGGCTGGCGTCGCCGGCCACCACGCGGTTCAGCGCCACGGAGCTGGTGCCCGGCTGGTTGAAACGCACCGCAGCCTGGCTGCCGATGTCAAAGCCCTGCCAGTGGATGACGGCCCGGTCGCTGCCCTGGTTGACCGTCATCTGGTTGCCGCTTTGGCCGATGCTGGCCTGGCCGGCCGTCACCTGGCCCCCGGTGGGCAGGGCATTGACGGGGGGCGCCTGGGCCCAGGCATTGCCACCCACGGCCACCAGGCCCAGCAGCACGCTGACCGAGGCCACGGCCTTGCTGGCCTTGCCCCGGCCCTTGGCGGTTTCGGGGGCGGGAACGTAGCGTGTGCCGTCGGCGCTGCGTACAAGGCGGTAGAAGTGGTTCATGCGGGGCTCCGGGTGATGCAGCAGCCTGGTGCTGGATCTCAAAATATGAATAAAAACTGCTTGCAGCGCTTGTCTGTATTGCGCTGGCAGCTATGGATTTGTGAGTTCTGGCGTTTTGCTGGGGGGCGGGTCAGCTCTTAAAAGCTGCGGCTGAGCTGCAACCAGCCCCGGCTGCTGCGCTGGCTGCTGCCGTCGCTGTTGCGGCCCTGGCTGGCGGCGGGGTTGTCGCCCACCGGGGTGGCCACACTGGCCTGCAACTGCCAGCCGCGCCAGGCGCCCTGGCCGCTCCAGCGCAGGGCCAGGCCCCAGCCGGCCAGGTGGTAGCGGTTGGCCATGGCGCGGCCCCCATCCCAGCCCTGCCAGGTGGTGTGGTGCTGGCGAATCTGGCCCCAGTCGTAAAACAGCTGGGCCTGCCAGCCCCCACCCAGGGCGCTGCCCAACTCGCGCTGCAACTGCAGCTTGAGCAGCAGGCCTTCGTCACCCATGGCCTCGTTGACGGGGTAGGCGCGTACCTGGTCTGGCCCGCCCAGGCCCATGCGCTCGGCGCTGCCCAGGTTGTGGTTGGCCCATTGGCCGCTGGCACTGGCTTGCAGCTGCCAGCCCTGGCCCAGCCAGTCCGCCAGGTTTTGCAGGCGGCTGGCCTGCCAGGCCAGCTTGGTGTAGTGGCCCCGGGAGTTGGGGCCGGCGGCGTCTTGCGCGATTTCTCCGGTGCTGGCCTGCATGCGCAGCCGACCATGCAGCAGCTGCACGCTGCCCCAGTTGATGCCGCCGCCGCCCAGGCTGTCGCTGAAGTCGCCGCTGAGTCCTAGGTTCAAGACCGCGTTGCGCTGGCGGCGCACGGCGGTGTCCAGCATGTCGTCGTCATAGCGGCGGTGCTGCAGGCCCACATCGAGCTGCAGATTGCGTGCCTGCTGACGCAGCAGCGGGTAGCTCAGGCCCATGCCGGCGCTATAGGCCTGGCCCTTGGCGTCCAGCGCGCTGTAGCTGCCGGCCAGTTGGTAGCCCATGGCCGAGCCCCAGACCGCCAGGCGCAGACCGTCATAGCCCAGGGGCAGGCTGTAGCGGGCCTGCACGCTGCCCAGGTGGGCAGAGCCCAGCATGCGCAGGCTCAGCTGGTCGCCCCGGCCGGAGAGGTTGTTCACGGCCAGCCCGCCCGAGAGCTGGCCCTTGCCCGTGGTGCGCAGGCCGTAATTGCTGATGCCCACATCACCGGTGAGCAGGGGCTGGTCTGTGACCGCGATGTGCAGATCGCTGCTGCCCGTGGCCTGGCCGGCCTGCAGCACGGCCGTGGCCTCTATGCCGGCCAGGTCGTTGGCCAGCAGCAGGCCGCGTTCCAGCCTGGCGGCAGACAGGGGCTGGCCTTCTTGCAGCCCGGCCGTGATGGTGCGCTGCACGGCGGCGGCATCGGCGCGCAGCGGCGTGCCGGTGGACGCTGCAGCAGGCTGCACGCGGGCCTGGCCAAAACGGCCTTCCAGCACCTGGATGCGTACCAGGCCCTGGGTGACATCCTGGGGCGGCAGCCAGACCCGGGCATACCAGCCCGCATCCCGGTAGGCACGGTCTATGCGGGCCACGGCCTGTTCCAGCTCCTGCATGCCCAGTGCCTGGCCCTGCAGATCGGCCAGCAAGGCCTGCAGCGCAGGCTCTGGCAGCAACTGGGCTCCTTCGATGGCAAAGCCGCTGACCGTGACGCGGGGCGCCAAGGGGTCTGCCTGCTGGGGCGTGGGGGCAGCGGGCCGCAACTGGGGGGCCACGCCTGGCGCCTGCAGGCTGCGCTCGGTCTCGCGCTGCAGGCTGCCGGCGTCCGGCAAAGAGACAGGCTGGGCCAGCGCTGGCGAGAGCCAGCCCAGGCACAGCACACCCAGCAGGCCGGCGGTGCGGGCTGGGGTGGAGAGACGGGGGAGCGGGGCCTGGGAGGTGGCGAAGGCGGTCGCCAAGGTGGTGGCCCGGGAGGCGACCAAGGTTTGTACGCGCACAGCTAACAACTCATTACTTTTAAAACAAAGTCGAGTAGAAGCAAGTCCGCGCAGGGGGTCAATCACTGAAATTGGGTATTTTGCAGCTCAATCCGCAAAAGCACGGGTAAACCCGTGGATGGGCCGCTGCGTGAGCCCAAGCAGTCAGTCAGCAAGGGGGGAGTGGCTGCTTGTGGTCGATACCCAGCCCTCGCCTTAGAACGTGTTTACGATCTCCTCGCTGCGCTCCAACGCATCTGCGTAGAGATCGTAAACACGCTCTAAAACCCGTTAACACAACTCGAGCCCTGTCTGGAGTTGTCCTGGCAATTCGCTTCCGGCGCCTGGGGCAAGGGCCATGTCACAGAGACCGTGCAGTATGTGCTGAGCAGGTGATTGATTCCAGAGCTTGAGTGCGCAGTCCCCGCCAGCCGGTCAAGAGGTCTGCAGGGCAGCTTGGCCTGTGTCCGGCACCTGATTCACCCCCGCCCCACAAACGGCATCCTGGTCGCCATCACGGTGTGGAACAGCACATTGGCCTCCAGGGGCAGATTGGCCATATACAGCACGGACTGGGCCACGGTGGCCACATCGATCATGGGCTCCACCGCGATCTCTCCATTGGCCTGGGGCACGCCGGTGGCCATGGGCGCGGCGAGGTCGGTGACGGCATTGCCCACGTCGATCTGGCCCACGGCAATATTCCAGGCGCGGCCGTCCAGGGCAGCGGTCTTGGTCAGGCCCATCACCGCGTGTTTGGTGGCGGTGTAGGCCGCTGAGTTGGGGCGCGGCGTGTGGGCCGAAATGCTGCCGTTGTTGATGATGCGCCCGCCCTGGGGGGATTGGTCACGCATCACGCGGCAGGCCTGCTGCAGGCAATAAAACATGCCGTTGAGGTTGGTGTTGACCACGTCCTGCCAGTCTGCGGCCGACCAGTCCAGAAACGAGCCTGCCGGGTTGCCGCGCCCGGCGTTGTTGAACAGCAGGTCCACACGGCCAAAGCGTGCAACGGCGCGGGCAAACAGCTGCTGCACGGCTGCGGCATCGGTCACATCGGTGGGCACGGCCAGCACGCGGTCTGCAGCCTGGTGACGCTCCTGGGCCAGCTGGCCTACCGCATCGAGCGGCTGGGCGCGGCGGCCGGCCAGCACCACCTGCCAGCCGTCTGCAACAAGGGCCAGGGCCGTGGCCTTGCCAATACCGGAGCCTGCGCCGGTGACGACGGCAACTTTGCCTGTCTGCATGGGTGTTTCCTTCGGGGAGTGATCGCTGTGGGGCATTGTAGAAAAGCCATGGCCGCACAGGTTGCCACCACGGCGGTGCAGGCTGATGCGTGTTGCCATGGACGAGGCTGCAGCATGCATTCACGCCACCCTGGCCTGTAATGGGCCAGTCCCATGCATGAAGCCCAAGACGGTGTGGATTGCGCGCTGCGCATGATTTCGCTTGCCTTTGCGTCATCGCTTCCTTTGGCCGTGCATCGCCTTTTTCATGACGTGGCTCAAGTCCCTGACTTTTGCTTGGGGCTGTAATTGACTTGCGTCATGTCCTTGCCCACAAGGCGGGCAGGGCGCAGGCAATGTGCAATTTCAAGAAGGAGTTCCCATGGACCGCGTCATTCAATCGCCCGGCAAATATGTACAAGGGGCCGATGCGCTGCAACGGCTGGGGGACTACCTCAAGCCGCTGGCGGACAGCTGGCTGGTGATTGCCGACAAGTTCGTGCTGGGCTTTGCCGAAGACACCATCCGCCAAAGCCTAGCCAAGGCCGGGCTGGCCATGGACATCGTGGCCTTCAACGGCGAATGCTCGCAGGGCGAGGTCGATCGCCTGTGCCAGCTGGCCACGCAAAACGGGCGCAGCGCCATCGTCGGCATCGGCGGAGGCAAGACGCTGGACACCGCCAAGGCCGTGGCCTTTTTCCAGAAAGTGCCTGTGGCCGTGGCGCCCACCATCGCCTCTACCGATGCACCCTGCAGTGCGCTGTCGGTGCTCTACACCGATGACGGTGAATTCGACCGCTATCTGGTGCTGCCCACCAACCCCGCCCTGGTGGTGGTGGACACCGCCATCGTTGCCCGTGCGCCGGCGCGGCTGCTGGCGGCCGGCATTGGTGACGCCCTGGCCACCTGGTTCGAGGCGCGCGCCGCATCGCGCAGCAACGCTGCCACCATGGCCGGCGGCCCGGCCACGCAGACCGCGCTCAACCTGGCCAGGTTCTGCTACGACACCCTGCTGGAAGAGGGCGAAAAAGCCATGCTGGCGGTGCAGGCCCAGGTGGTGACGCCGGCGCTGGAGCGCATCGTCGAGGCCAACACCTATCTGAGCGGCGTGGGCTTTGAAAGCGGTGGCCTGGCTGCGGCCCACGCGGTGCACAACGGGCTGACCGCCGTGGCCGAAACCCACCATTTCTACCACGGTGAAAAAGTGGCTTTTGGTGTGTTGGTGCAGCTGGCGCTGGAAAACGCCTCCAACGCGGAAATGCAGGAAGTGATGTCGCTGTGCCACGCCGTAGGCCTGCCCATCACGCTGGCGCAGCTGGACATCACCGAAGACATCCCCACCAAGATGCGCGCCGTGGCCGAGCTGGCCTGCGCTGCGGGCGAGACCATCCACAACATGCCCGGCGGCGTGACGGTGGAGCAGGTCTATGGCGCGCTGCTGGTGGCGGACCAGTTGGGGCAGCACTTCTTGCAATGTTGAGAAGGTATTGATGGTTTCCGCGCAGCGTGAAGGAGTGGGGTGAATGGGCCGATTTCTTCGCGCTGAGGCTTATTGGTTCCGGTTGAAGTGGTGTTCCACCGGCTCGAACTTGTCCCGATTACGCTTCGAAATCCCGCGCAGAAATCACAAACACGTTCTGAATGGGAAGGGCATGCGCAATCTCCCGGTTGCGAAGCCTGCAGTCCTATACTGCCCAACCTCCCATGCCTTTTACCGCAGCACACCCCGCACTCATATTGCCCCTGCTTGGCCGGTTTCGCGTGCCATGTGCAAACTCGGCCCTGATCGTTGGGGCCATGGCACCGGATTTTGAGTACTTTCTTCGGCTCAGTCCGCTTGCCACTATGGGGCATTCGCTCATGGGCCTGTTTGTTTTCTGCCTGCCTCTGGGCCTGTTGGTGCTGGCGCTCTATCAACTGCTGATCAAGCGGCCTTTGGCCTTGCTTATGCCCAAATGGGTTTTTGTCAGGCTCGGACCTGTGATGCAGCCGCAGCGCTTGAAAGCGTGCGATGCTCCGGTGCTTGCCGTCCTTGTGTTGCTGGGCGCCGCCAGCCACCTGCTCTGGGACGGTTTAACGCATGGCGGTGGCTGGGCACAGCAACTGTGGCCGATTTGGGGCCAGGTGCTGTTCACTCTCAGGGGAATCGATGTCCCACTTTTCAAACTACTGCAGCATGTGAGTAGCCTGGTCGGATTGGCCGCATTGGCATGGGCGGCGACCAGATGGCTGGGGCAACAAACGGAGTCACCAGACGCCAAACCTTGGTCTGTGCGCAGGCGCTGGTTGACATTGGGAACCATGGTCGCTGCGGCCACGGCTATCGGGCTTTGTGCCGTGTTGGCGGATTGGCCCATGGTCCAGAGCGCTCGTGCGGCCCAGGTCTTGATCGTGCGCTTTGTCGTGGCGTCGATAGCGGGGTTGGCATTATCCGTTCTGGTGTTTGGGGTGGTCGTGACCTTAAGATCGTGAACACGCTCTTGGACCTTTCCTTGTGATACAGGCCCCATGCAGATAGTGGGGGCCTAGCCCAGCAGCTGCTGCGCATGCCAGCGCAGGTGCTCGTCGATAAAGCTCTGGATGAAGTAGTAGCCGTGGTCATAGCCCGCATGGCGGCGCAGCGTGAGCGGCTGATTGGCTTTTTCGCAGGCGGCCTCGAAGGCTTCGGGCAGCAGCTGTTTTTCGATGAGGAATTTATCCGCCAGGCCCTGGTCGATCAGAATGCCTGCGGGGTAGGGGGCCTGGGCCTGGCTGCCCATGAGCTCGCTGGCATCGTGGGCGGCCCAGGCGCTGGGGTCTTCGCCCAGGTAGCCCGCAAAGGCTTTCTGGCCCCAGGCGCAGTTCATGGGATTGGCAATCGGGGCAAAGGCAGACAGGCTTTTGAAGCGGCCCGGATGGCGTAGCGCCAGCGTGAGCGCGCCATGGCCGCCCATGCTGTGGCCGAAGATTCCCAGGCGCTGCGCATCCACGGGCAGCTTGGCCGCGATCAGCGGCAGCAGGTCGTTGAGCAGATAGCTTTCCATGCGCCAGTGCAAGGCCCAGGGCTTGGCCGTGGCGTCCAGGTAAAAGCCTGCACCCACGCCGAAATCCCAGCTGTCGGCCTCGCCCGTCAGCCCTGCGCCGCGAGGGCTGGTGTCGGGGGCGATCAGTGCAAGACCGAGCTCGCTGGCCAGGCGCTGGGCGCCGGCCTTGGTCATGAAGGTCTCTTCGGTGCAGGTCAGCCCGGCCAGATACAGCAGGGCCGGCACCTTCTCCCCCATCACGGCCTTGGGCGGCAGATAGACCGAGAACTTCATTGCCAGGCCGATCTCGCGCGAGTCGTGCTGGTAGAAGCGTTGGGCGCCACCAAAGCAGGCGTGGGCGGATGTGAGTTCCATGCTGGGTACTCCTGAAAGAGAAGCTGCTAGCGCTTATCTCATAAGCATTTGCAGCTGTTTTTAATTTGAAACCAGCGCAGATAAAGCGCTAGGTGCTCACTTATTTGAATTGCCGGATGCGGCCTTCAAACGGGCGGGGCCCAGCGTAGGGGCTGCGAGCAAGGGCTGATCCGCATTGAGGGTGTCATCCCTTCCCGAAGAGAGAGGGGGAGGGCACGCAGCGACTCAGGGGGTGCTGAAATTCACCACCGAGCGAATCGACTTGCCCTCGTGCATCAGATCAAAAGCCTCGTTGATCTTGGCCAGGCCCATGGTGTGGGTCACAAAGGGCTCGAGCTGGATGCGGCCGGCCATGGCGTCTTCCACCATGCCGGGCAGCTCGCTTCTGCCCTTGACGCCGCCAAAGGCCGTGCCCATCCACTTGCGGCCGGTGACCAGCTGGAAGGGGCGGGTGGAGATTTCCTGGCCCGCGCCTGCCACGCCGATGATGACGCTCTGGCCCCAGCCACGGTGGGCGCACTCCAGTGCGGCGCGCATCACCTGGGTGTTGCCAATGCATTCAAAGCTGTGGTCCACGCCCCAGCCCGTCATCTCGACGATGACCTGCTGGATGGGTTTGTCGAAGTCCTTGGGGTTGACGCAATCGGTGGCACCAAAGGTCTTGGCCAGGTCGAACTTGGCCGGATTGGTGTCGATGGCGATGATGCGGCCGGCCTTGGCCAGTTTCGCGCCCTGGATCACCGCCAGGCCGATGCCGCCCAGGCCGAACACGGCCACGGTGTCGCCCTCTTGCACCTTGGCGGTGTTCTTCACTGCGCCCAGGCCGGTGGTCACGCCGCAGCCCAGCAGGCACACCTGCTCGGGGTTGGCATCGGGGCTGATCTTGGCCAGCGACACGGCGGCCACCACGGTGTATTCCGAGAAGGTGGAACAGCCCATGTAGTGGTAAACAGGCTCGCCGTTGTAGGAAAAGCGCGTGGTGCCGTCGGGCATCACGCCCTTGCCCTGGGTGGCGCGCACGGCGGTGCAGAGATTGGTCTTGCCGCTCTTGCAGAACAGGCATTCACCGCATTCGGCCGTGTACAGCGGGATCACATGGTCGCCGGGCTTTACGCTGGTCACGCCTTCGCCCACTTCGACCACAATGCCCGCGCCCTCGTGGCCCAGCACCGCAGGGAAGATGCCTTCGGGGTCATCACCCGAGAGGGTGAAGGCATCGGTGTGGCAGACGCCGGTGTGGGTGATCTTGACCAGCACCTCGCCTTTTTGCGGCGGTGCCACGTCGATCTCGACGATTTGCAGGGGTTCTCCGGCTTTGAAGGCTACGGCGGCGCGGGATTTCATGGGCGGGATCTTTCGGTAGAGAGGAGCCGTGCTCGGCAAAGCCTGAACTTTAGGCCATGAAGCCGTGCTTGCCCAGGTAAATGGCCGCAGAGCATGGCGTATTGGCCGCAGACGCAGGCATGGCGCGTCTGCAGGGCCGGGGCTCAGTCCTCGGCATCGGGCCGCAGCGGGCCCCAGACCTGGGTCTGGGCATCGGCCGGGCCGGTGCCGTTGTAGGCAGGCTCGACCTGGATAGGCCCCCAGTCGCTTTCGCAGCGCGTGACGGCCCATTGGCTGGGGCGAAAGCGGGCATCAGGTCCATCGGGGCCGGGCTTGCCGAATTCCGCCTGGATGTCGTAGGGAATCAGGGGTGCCTCAAACCAGGCGTGCTCGCCCTGCCTGCAGGCCAGGTGGCTGCGCCTGGGGTCCAGGACCCAGGCGCCATAGCCGTCGTTGGCCTGGCGGTCGAAGTGGAACACCGGGCTGATTTTCTGGTTGCGCGCCAGTTCCAGCCGCGCAGGGCTGGTTTCCATGGCCGTGGCCCAGACGCCGGCCACCTGCACCGGCTGGGCAAATCGCACCGAGCGCAGTCCGCGCAGGCCCAGCGGGCGCTGGGGCTCGCCGTTGTCAAAAGCGTCGTAGCGGTTGATCAGACTGCCTTGAGGAATCACGAGTTCGCCATATTGAAAATCCCGGGGCAGCACAAACTGCTCGCGGCTTTGGCGGTAATGGGCGCGCAGCTCGACATCGTGGCTGATCTGCTGCAGCTTCCACAGCAGCACCAGGCCCCAGACGCCACCGGCCAAAACCAGCAGGGCGAGCACGGTGGTGCTGAGGCGCCAAAAGCGCGGGCGCTGCGCGGCGGCCAGGTGCCGGTGGCGCAGCCACCACAGCAGACCGTACAGCAGCAGCCCGGCGCCGAGTGCCATGGCCAGAAAGGGGGACAGCAGCAGCAACAGCTGCGGCAGGGAAAACAGGGGGCCGGGAATCATGGACAGGGCAAAGGCGAGGGGCCAGAACAAGTGACGACTGTAACCATGGCTGTGCCTAGCCGCGTCTGTCCGGGGCCTGGCCATGGGTATAGTCGGGGCCCGTGCGCTGCAGGGTCACTCTCTCAAAAGACCTGCGGCATTTGCAGAACCTGAATCAACTGCTCTGATTTCTGATATGGAACACCGCCACCCAGGCGTCCATCGCGTCGATCTCGTTGTCTACCCCGGTTTCAAGGCCCTGGAGGCCATTGGTCCGATGTCGGTGTTCGATTATGCGAACGTGCATTTGCGCCAGCAGGGTCGCAGCGATGGCTACGAGGTGCGCGTGGTTGCGGAGCGTGCCGGGGCCGTGCGCTCGGACACGCGCATGGAGTTGCAGGCCACGCACACGCTGGCCCAGATGGAGATCGGGGGTGCCGGTTGCACGGTGCTGCTCGTGGGATCGCGCGACATCGGTCAGGTGCTGCAGGCCTCGCCGGCCCTGGTGCAATGGGTGGGGCGCGTGGCACCGCGCGTGCCGCGCATGATCGCGCTGTGCTCGGGCAGCTTCTTTCTGGCCGAGGCCGGCCTGCTCGACGGCCGGCGTGCAGCCACGCACTGGAGCGTGGCCCAGCAGTTGCAGAGCCGCCATCCCCGGGTCATGGTCGATGCAGATGCGATCTATGTGCGCGATGGTCATTACTGGACATCGGCCGGCGTCACGGCGGGCATGGATCTGGCGCTGGCCGTGGTCGAGGAGGATTTCGGCCATGCGCTGGCCCTGGATGTGGCGCGCGATCTGGTCATGTACCTCAAGCGGCCAGGCGGCCAGTCGCAGTTCAGCGTGCATCTGGCCAGCCAGTCCATGCGCCACGACGGCGTGCGTGCCGTGCAGCAATGGATTCTTGCGCGCCTGGACCAGCCGATGGACCTGGCCGAGATGGCGGCCCAGGCGGCCATGAGCGAGCGGCATCTGCGCCGCATCTTCCAGCAGGAGACCGGGCGCAGCCCCTCGGCCTTCGTGGAGGCGGCGCGGCTGGAGGCGGCCAAGCAATTGCTCGAAGCCCCGGGCCAGTTGCCGCTCAAGACCGTGGCCGCGCGCGTGGGCCTGGGCTCGGAGCAGGCGCTGCGCCACTTGTTTCAGCGCTATCTGGGGATTACGCCCGTGGCCTACCGCGAGCGTTTCGGCAGCTAGCGCTGCGCGGGCGCCGGCCTCAGCCGGAGGTCTTCCCGGCGCGCAGCTTGTCCTTCTTGCTGGGGCGCCTGCCCTTGATGCCGCCTGTGCCGTCCTGGGCCACAGGCGGCGGTGGCACGGGCTCGGTAGGCTCGAAACCCGGCAACTGCTCCAGTGGCAGATCGAGTGCATTGCGCTTGCAGATCAGCCTCCAGTGCGCTTGCTCGGCCGGCATCACCAGGCTGATGGCTTCACCGGCTGCGCCCGCGCGGCCCGTGCGGCCTATGCGGTGTATGTAGTCGGCGGCAGAGCGCGGCAGGTCGTAATTGAGCACGCGCGGCAATTGCGCAATGTCTATGCCGCGCGCGGCCAGATCGGTGGTCACCAGCACCTGCCAGCGGCTGGCCTTGAATTCGTCCAGCACCTGCTGGCGCGCGCCCTGGCTCATATCGCCATGAAAGGCCGTGGCAAAGATGCCGGCCTTGTAGAGCTTGGCTGCCACGACTTCGGCCGTGTGGCGCTTGGCCACGAACACCAGGGTGCGCTCCAGGGTCGCGGGATCGGCGCCCGGCGCATGGTCTTGCTGCACCAGCTGGCGCAGCAGCTGGGTGCGGCGCGTGCTGTCCACGGTGATGGCGCGCTGCGCAATATGCTGTGGGCTGACCGCGCTCGTCTGCTCGGGCAGGGCATCGACCCGGGCTTCGACGGGGTCGTGCAGCAGCGTGCGGGCCAGCGTCTGGACGGCATCCGGGTAGGTGGCTGAAAACAGCAGCGTCTGGCGCTGGCGCGGCAGCAGGGCCAGCACGCTTTGCAGCTCCTGGGCAAAGCCCGCGTCCAGCAGGCGGTCGGCCTCGTCCAGCACCAGGTGCTGCACGCTGCCCAGGCGCAGGGCATTGCGCTCGACCAGGTCGAGCAGCCGGCCCGGCGTGGCGACCACGATGTCGGCACTGCCGCGCAGCCGCATCATCTGCGGATTGATGGAGACCCCGCCATAGAGCACACCCAGTCTGGGCTGCTGTGCCAAGGCCCGGCTCAGATCGGCGAACAGCTCGCCCACCTGCACGGCCAGCTCGCGCGTGGGCACGAGCACCAGCACCCCCAGCGGCCGCACAAAGCCTGTGTGGCCACGCGCTGCGGCCCGCTGCTGCCACAGTTGCAGCAGCGGCAGGGCATAGGCCGCGCTCTTGCCCGAGCCCGTGGGCGCACAGGCCCAGAGATCGCGCTGCGCAAGCACGGCGGGTATGGCCTGCTGCTGAATGGGCGTGGGATTGGCAAGGCCAAGATCACGGGCCTGCAGGGCCAGTGCGGGAGACAGGCCTAGGGAGACAAAGGGCATGGTGAGGGGCGAGTCGGTCGGGGCGCAGCAGGCACCGGCCTGGGTTTGAGTCCGCCGGGCTTCTGGGGCCAAGGCGGTGGCGAGCAAGGCATTGTCGGTGAAACGGCGCGGCTTGCGAAACCAGGGGATATGGCGCGCGGCGCGGCGAAGGCCGCCTGTCTCGCCGCGTCTCGTATTTGAGACCGACATCCGGCGCTGCCGCGAACAGGATCCGTCTGCACCGAGGCCCAGGCCTTTGCGGGCGGTCTACAGCGTTGCGAATCCTCGCAATAGCACGGCTATTGCTGCGGTGTCGCGCCTTGTATCCCATCCCGCAAAGACACTGGCGCGCCGCGAGGAGATCTTGAACACGTTCTAAGCGCCGAGCCTCCGTACAAACCCGGGCCGGGCGGGGGCTGGCATGGAAGCTGCTGAACCTGGGGACAGGCCTGGCATGGGCCGGCCTGGATTCAACAGGAGACACGAGAATGAGCGAGACATTGGCCGTTCTGCCGGCGGTACGGCAATTCCTTGGGCAGGCACACCGACTCTGGATCAATGGCCGTTGGGAAGAGAGCAGCTCGGGCCGGAGCATGGCCTTGTACAACCCGGCCACGGCCGAGGAGCTGTGTCAGGTGCAGCGCGGCACGGCCGAGGACGTGGCGCGCGCCGTGCAGGCGGCGCGGAGCGCGTTCGATGACTCGGCCTGGAGCCGCATGCGTCCGCGCGAGCGCCAGAACATGCTGTGGCGCCTGGCCGATCTGATCGAGCGCGATGCCGACATCCTGGCCCAGATCGAATGCCAGAACAACGGCAAGAGTGCGGCCGTGGCGCGGGCCATGGACGTGCAGCTGTGCATAGACTTTCTGCGCTACATGGCGGGCTGGGCCACCAAGATCGAAGGCAGCGTGCCCGAGGTCTCCATGCCGCTAATGCCCGACGGCCATTTCCACAGCTTCATCCGGCGCGAGGCCGTGGGCGTGGTCGGCGCCGTCGTGGCCTGGAATTTCCCGCTGCTGCTGGCCTGCTGGAAGCTGGGCCCGGCCCTGGCCACGGGCTGCACCATGGTGCTCAAGCCGGCGGATGAAACGCCGCTGTCCGCGCTGTGGCTGGCGCGCCTGGTCGAAGAGGCCGGCTACCCGGCAGGCGTGTTCAACGTGGTCACCGGCGTGGGGGCCGAGGCCGGTGCCGCCCTGGCGGCCAATCCAGATGTGGACAAGCTGACCTTCACGGGCTCCACCGAGGTGGGTAAGCTCATCGGCAAGGCGGCCATGGACTCCATGACCCGTGTCACGCTGGAGCTGGGCGGCAAGTCGCCGACCATTGTGCTGGCCGATGCCGATCCGGCCGTGGCCGCGGCCGGCGCCGCAGGTGCCATCTTCTTCAACCACGGCCAGGTGTGCTGCGCGGGCTCGCGCCTGTATGTGCACCGCAAGCATTTCGACAACGTGGTCAGCGACATCGCGGGCATCGCCAACAAGATGAAGCTGGGCAACGGCATGGACCCCACGGTGGACATGGGGCCCCTGGTGTCGGCCAAGCAGCAGCAGCGTGTGTTCGGCTACATAGAGCAGGGCCAGGCCCTGGGCGCAACCCTGGCCTGCGGCGGCGGCAAGAGCGGCCCCGGCTATTTCGTGCAGCCCACGGTGATGGTGGATGTGGCGCAAAAAGGCCCGCTGGTGCAGGAGGAGATCTTCGGCCCGGTGCTCGTGGCCATGCCCTTTGACGATCTGGACGAGGTCGTGCGCCTGGCCAACGATTCGCGCTACGGCCTGGGTGCGAGCATCTGGACCAACAATCTCTCCGAGGCCCATAGGCTGGTGCCGCGCATCAAGGCCGGCTCGGTCTGGGTCAACTGCCATAGCGCGCTCGACCCTGCGATGCCGTTCGGCGGCTACAAGCTCTCGGGTCTGGGCCGCGAGATGGGTGCCGCCGCCATCGAGTACTACACCGAGCTCAAGTCGGTGGTCATGAACGTGTGAACACGCTCTCAGGCCCTGAAACCCTTGTTTCATGGGCCTGGCAACAGCGCATGGGCATGGGGCGATCGCAAGCCGGCTTTCGGGAGCGTTCCTAAGAGCGTGTTTACGATCTCCTCGGTGCCGCGGCAGCGTAGAGATCGTCAACACGTTCTAACAGCCGTACTGGCGCAGCTTGCGATAGAGGGTGGCCCGGCTCATGCCCAGGGAGCGCGCGGCGGCCGTGGCATTGCCGTTGTGCTCCTTCAAGGCCTGGGTCAGGGCCTGGGCCTGCAGGGCCTGCAGCCGGTTCGCTGCAGGAGCGGGCCCGGCCTCTGCGGCTGATCCTGTGCTGCCGAGCTGGGCCATGAAGCCTTCGCTCAGATGCTCGGGGCCCAGCGTGTCGTCTGCCTGCTCGCGCAGCGCGAGGGCGGTGCGCAGCACCATCTCCAGCTCGCGGATATTGCCCGGCCAGTCGTGGGACTGCAAAAGCCGCAACAGCGCCTCGCTGATGGGCACCGGGCAGCCTGCAATGCGCTGGGCCAGTGCGTGGGCGAGCGCGACAAAGTCGGTGCGCTCGCGCAAGGCGGGCAGCCTGAGGCTCAGGCCGTTGATGCGGTAGAACAGGTCCTGGCGGAATTGCTGCAGGGCCGTGAGCTCCTGCAGGTTGCGGTGGCTTGCGCAGATCAGCAGCACATCGAGATCGACTTCCATGGTCGATCCCAGGGGCATGATTTTTCTTTCCTGCAGCACGCGCAGCAGCCTGGCCTGCAGCGCCTGTGGCATGTCGCCTATCTCGTCGAGAAACAGCACGCCGCCCTGGGCCTGAAGCAGGCGGCCGGGGGCGCCGCCGCGCCGGGCTCCGGTGAATGCGCCTTCGCGGTAACCGAAAAGCTCGGCTTCCATGAGGCCTTCGGGAATGGCCGCGCAGTTGATCGCCACAAAGGGCATGCGCGCACGCAGGCAGCGCGCATGCAGGGCCCGTGCGGCGACTTCCTTGCCGCAGCCGGTCTCTCCCTGCAGCAAGATGGGCACGCCTGCGTTCAAGGCCTTGACTGCGGTCTGCAGCCGGGGTTCGAGCTCGGCGGCGGGCGAGGGCCGGCCCGCAGGGGCACGGGCTGCGGAGGGGCGCGACCGGCTCCGCGCCCCGGGCCCCTGGTGCGGGCGCAGGGCCAGAGGCCATTGAACGCAGCGCAGGTAGAGCTGGGTGTGGCCATGCGCCTGTTCGAGCACGTCGGCCTGGCCCAGGCGGCTGAGCAGGGTCTCGAACGGCAGGTCCAGCAGGGCTTCGCATTCGAGCTTGCTGAGCTGCTGCTGCGTGCGGCCAAGCAGGCTGCAGGCCTGTTCATTCGCGGCCTGTATGCGCCCCTGGCCGTCCACGGCCAGCAGACCGCGCCAGGCGGACTCCAGATACGGGCGCCGGCTGTGGACGGCCAGAACCAGGTGTTCGCCGTGCGTGGCGCACAGCAGCCGGCCTTCGATCTGGCTGGCCGAGAGCATGAGCATGTTGATGCTGTCGCGCGGGTTGCGCAAAGGGCCTTCGCGGGTCAGATCCAGAATCCCTGCGAGCCGGCCCCTGGCATCGCGAATGGGGACGGCAGCGCAGGACAAATGGGCGAGCCCGTCGAGAAAATGCTCGCCGCTGTTAATCCATATCGGCTGCTGGTGCACCAGAGAGGTGCCAAGCGCATTCGTGCCGCGCAGGGATTCGCTCCAGATAAAGCCTTCGCGCACCTGTTCGATACAGGCCTGATCGCCGCAGCCCAGCGAGCCGCAGGTGCGCAGCACCTGGGCATGGGCGTCGGCCAGCACCAGGGCTCCGTGCTCTGCATACTGGCGTGCGAGAAATTCCAGCTCGGGCTCGGCGCACTGGCGCAAGAGCTCGGCATTCCGGTCGGCTGCGGGCTTGCAGTCGGTCTGCAGCACTTCGTCGGGCTCCAACCCGTAGGACAGGCTGCGCCTCCAGGAGGCTTCGATGGTGGGCGAGAGAATGCCCTGTGCCAGCACGCCATCGCCCTTGAGCTGGCTGCGCATTCTTTGCAGCACGCGCAGGCGCTCTTCTTCGTTGTTCCAGGGGCGAGGGGCAGGGGCTTGGGTCATGGCAATCGTGATGCATTGCCTGGCGGCGGCAGACTCTTCGATCCGCACGATTGCATCTGTGGGGCCTGAGACTGGCAACAGGATTTTCCCCAGGGCTTCGGCTGCCTGCCTCCAGGTGAACATGAAAAAAGCCCATGGCCTCGGGCACATGGGCTGATGGCAAAGGCCTTGCAGTCGGCAGCCTCTGGGGCTGCCGGCGCAGCACTTAGCGCTGGGCGATGGGCTTGACGTCGCGGGCGACCGAGCCCGTGAACAGTTGGCGTGGACGGCCGATCTTGTACTCGGGGTCAGCCATTTGCTCGTTGAGCTGGGCAATCCAGCCCACGGTGCGGGCCAGGGCGAAGATGCCCGTGAACAGCTTGACGGGAATGCCGATGGCGCGCTGCACGATGCCGGAGTAGAAGTCCACGTTCGGGTAGAGCTTGCGCTGCACGAAGTAGTCGTCTTCCAGAGCGATCTTCTCCAGCTGCTTGGCCAGGGCGAACAGCGGATCCTTTTCCAGGCCCAGCTCGGCCAGGATCTCGTTGCAGGTTTCCTGCATCAGCTTGGCGCGGGGGTCGTAGTTCTTGTAGACGCGGTGACCAAAGCCCATCAGCTTCACGCCGCTGCTCTTGTCCTTGACCTGCTCCATGAACTCGCCGACCTTGGCGATGCCGCCGTTGGCCTGGATGTCTTCCAGCATGTTCAGGCAGGCTTCGTTGGCGCCGCCGTGGGCAGGGCCCCACAGGCAGGCCACGCCGGCGGAGATGGCGGCAAACGGGTTGGTACCCGAGGAGCCGCACAGGCGCACGGTGGAGGTGGAGGCATTTTGCTCGTGGTCTGCGTGCAGGATGAAGATGCGGTCCAGCGCGCGCTCGACCACGGGGTTCACCTTGTACTCTTCGCAGGGGTTGCCGAACATCATGCGCATGAAGTTGCCGGCGTAGCTCAGGTCGTTCTTGGGGTACATGTAGGGCGCACCGACGCCGTACTTGTAGGCCATGGCAACCAGGGTGGGCATCTTGGCGATCAGGCGGATCGCGGCGATGTTGCGGTGCTCGGGGTTGGTGATGTCGGTGCTGTCGTGATAGAAGGCCGACATGCCGCCCACCAGACCCGTCAGAACGGCCATGGGGTGGGCATCGCGGCGGAAGCCGCGCAGGAAGAACTGCATCTGCTCGTTGACCATGGTGTGCTGGGTCACACGGTTCTCGAAGTCGGCCTTCTGGGTCTCGTTGGGCAGCTCGCCGTACAGCAGCAGGTAGCAGGTTTCCAGGAAGTTGCAGTTCTTGGCCAGTTGTTCGATGGGGTAGCCGCGGTACAGCAGCTCGCCCTTGTCGCCGTCGATGTAGGTGATCGCGGATTGGCAGGCAGCAGTCGAGAGGAAGCCCGGATCGTAGGTGAACATGCCGGTCTGTGCGTACAGCTTGCGGATGTCGACCACATCGGGGCCGACATTGCCGTGATAGACGGGGAGGTCAACACTGGGGGCGCCATTGCTGAACGACAGCGTGGCCTTGTTGTCTGCGAGTTTCATATCCAAACTTCCTTCTCTACTAGATTTGCTTAGCCTTGGTGGGGGCCGGCACCGGGTTTGCGCTTGCGCAGCAAATCCAGCACTTCCCTGATTTCTTGAGTGTCGAGTGCGCCCTGCGGTTCCTGTCTGCGCAGAAACAGATCCAGCAGGTCGTTGTCCGCCAGGTCCATCAAAGCGTAGAGGGCGCCCGCTTGGCCACTCGTCAGCCTGTCTCCATAGCTGGCGAAAAACTGCTCGATGAACATGTCGTTCTCCACCAGACCGCGTCGGCAGCGCCAGCGCAGCAGATCACGTTCGCGTTCGTCGAGCAGGGTATCGGTCATATGCATCAAACGGCCCGACGGACCATGAGTTCCTTGATCTTGCCAATCGCCTTGGTGGGGTTCAGGTGCTTGGGGCACACGTCCACGCAGTTCATGATGCTGTGGCAACGGAACAGGCGGTAGGGATCTTCGAGGTTGTCCAGGCGATCACCGGTGGAGGTGTCGCGGCTGTCCGCGATGAAGCGGTAGGCCTGCAAGAGACCTGCCGGGCCCACGAACTTGTCGGGGTTCCACCAGAAGCTGGGGCAGCTGGTGGAGCAGCTGGCGCACAGAATGCACTCGTACAGGCCGTTGAGCTCTTCGCGCTCTTCGGGCGACTGCAGGCGCTCCTTGCTGGGCGAGGCGTAGATGTCGCTTTGCAGGTAGGGCTTGATCGAGTGGTACTGCTTGAAGAACTGCGTCATGTCCACGATCAGGTCGCGGATCACGGGCAGGCCGGGCAGGGGCTTGAGAACGATGTCGCCCTGGAGGGTGTTCATGTTCGTCAGGCAGGCCAGGCCGTTCTTGCCGTTGATGTTCATCGCGTCCGAGCCGCACACGCCTTCGCGGCAGGAGCGGCGGAAGGAGATAGTGGGGTCCTGGGCCTTGAGCTTGACCAGGGCATCCAGCAGCATGCGCTCATGGCCGTCGAGCTCCACCTGCACGGTCTGCATGTAGGGCTTGGCGTCCTTGTCCGGATCGTAGCGATAGATTTTGAAAGTGCGCTTCATAGTGATCTTCTCTCGTGGGCGGCTGGATTAGAACGTGCGAACCTTGGGGGGAATGCTGTCCACCGTCAGCGGCTTCATGTTCACAGGCTTGTAGGTCAAGCTGTTGGTGGCGCTGTGCCACAGGGTGTGCTTGAGCCATTCCTTGTCGTTGCGGCCCAGCGGGAACTCGGCGTGGTCGGCAGGGTGCTCGTAGTCGTACACGGTGTGTGCACCACGGCATTCCTGGCGGGCAGCGGCCGAGGTCATGGTGGCCTGGGCGACCTCGATCAGGTTGTCGACTTCCAGCGCTTCCATGCGGGCCGTGTTCCAGACCTTGGACTTGTCCTTGAGCGTGACCGAGGCCACCTTCTCGCGCAGCGCATTGATCTTGACCACGCCTTCGTCCATGCCCTTCTGGGTACGGAACACACCGGCGTGCTGCTGCATGCTGGCGCGGATATCGTTGGCCAGGTCTTGGGCGTAGATACCGTCCTTGGAGTTGTCCAGCTGGTTGAGGCGCTCCAGGGTGCGGTCGCTGCCGTCGCTGGGCATGTCCTTGAATTCGCCGTAGGCACCCACGAACTGCACGATGTGCTTGCCGGCCGACTTGCCGAACACCAGCAGGTCCAGCAGCGAGTTCGTGCCCAGGCGGTTGGCGCCGTGTACCGACACGGCCGCGCATTCGCCCACGGCATAGAGGCCGTTGACCACGTTGTTGCTCTCGCCGTCCCAGGTCACGACCTGGCCGTGGATGTTGGTAGGGATGCCGCCCATCTGGTAGTGGATGGTGGGCACCACGGGAATCGGCTCCTTGGTGATGTCCACGTTGGCGAAGTTGTGGCCGATTTCTTCCACCGAAGGCAGGCGCTTGCGAATGGTCTCGGCACCCAGGTGGTCGAGCTTCATGAGGATGTAGTCCTTGTTGGGACCGCAGCCGCGACCTTCCTTGATCTCCTGGTCCATGCAGCGCGACACGAAGTCGCGCGGAGCCAGGTCCTTCAGTGTGGGCGCATAGCGCTCCATGAAGCGCTCGCCTTCGCTGTTGAGCAAGATGGCGCCTTCGCCACGGCAGCCTTCGGTCAGCAGCACGCCTGCACCGGCCACGCCCGTGGGGTGGAACTGCCAGAACTCCAGGTCCTGCAGCGGGATGCCGGCGCGCGCCGCCATGCCCAGGCCGTCGCCGGTGTTGATGAAGGCATTCGTCGATGCCGCAAAGATGCGACCTGCGCCGCCCGTGGCCAGCAGCACGGCCTTGGCGTGCAGCTCGTACAGGTCGCCGGTTTCCAGCTCGATGGCCGTGACGCCGACCACATCGCCCTGGGGATTGCGGATCAGGTCCAGCGCCATCCACTCCACAAAGAAGTTGGTCTTGGACTTGACGTTCTGCTGGTACAGCGTGTGCAGCATGGCGTGACCGGTACGGTCGGCTGCGGCGCAGGCGCGCTGCACGGGCTTTTCACCGTAGTTGGCCGTGTGGCCGCCGAAGGGGCGCTGGTAGATGGTGCCATCGGCATTGCGGTCGAACGGCATGCCGAAGTGCTCGAGCTCGACCACTACCTTGGGTGCTTCGCGGCACATGAATTCCACGGCATCCTGGTCGGACAGCCAGTCGCCGCCCTTGATGGTGTCGTAGAAGTGGTAGTGCCAGTTGTCCTCGGACATATTGCCCAGCGAAGCCGACACGCCGCCTTGTGCGGCAACGGTGTGCGAACGGGTGGGGAAGACCTTGGTCAGCGAGGCGACCGACAGGCCGGCACGCGACAGTTCCAGCGCGGCGCGCAGGCCGGAGCCGCCGGCACCGACGATGACGACGTCAAACTTGCGCTTGGTGATGTTTGCTTTGGTGTAGCTCATTCTTAACCTTCAATCGTGGAGACCGTATCTCGCTCAGAGACGCCACAGGATCTGGAAGCCCCAGGCGGCACAGCCTACGAGCCAGAAGATGGTGAAAATCTGCAGCACCAGGCGCAGGCCCGCGAACTTCACATAGTCCATCCAGATGTCGCGCACGCCGACCCAGACGTGCCAGATCAGGGCCACGATGACGCCGAAGGTCAGGAACTTCATCCACTGGGGGGCAAAGATGCCGGCCCACAGGTCATAGCCCATGGGGCCGCTGCTCAGCAGGATCTGGGCCAGCAGCACGATGGTGAACAAGGCCATCAGCACGGCCGTGGCGCGTTGCACCAGCCAGTCGCGGATGCCGTAGTGCGCACCGACCACGGTGCGCTTGGAGCCGTAATTCACGGACATGTTTGTTTTCCTTATCGTGAGGGGGAGACGTCAGTACAGACCAAACAGCTTGGCGCCCAGAATGGCCGTCAGAGCAATGCTCAGAACCAGCACGGCGATGGCCGAGCTCTTGCCGAACTCCTTGTTCACGGCGCTGTGGTTCACGTCCATGAACAAATGGCGCACGCCGGCGCAGAAGTGGTGCAGATAGGCCCAGATCAGGCCCAGGCTCACCAGCTTGACCAGCCAGCCCAGGGGGCCGGCAAAGACGCTGGTGAAGCCGTCATACGAGATCTCGGAGGTCAGCGAGGCGTCCAGCATCCACAGGATGAATGGCAGCAACAGGAACATCAGCAGGCCGCTGATGCGGTGCAGGATGGAGACAAAGCCGGCTGGCGGCAGCCGGTAGGTGCGAACGTCCGTGAATAGGTTGATGTTGCGGAACTCTGGCCGCTTTTTGGCTTGCTCTGTCATGGCAGGGTACTTTCGTGGATGTAACTGCTTTGTAATCGCGAGTGGATGGCAACCCAAAATTCTATTGCAATGCAATAAATGTGGCTTGCCGGAAACTGCGTATTCTTGCTGCGTTTCTCTGTGAGGCTGCGAATCAGCTCAGCGCATTGCGGTAGTGGTGGGTGTCTGTACGGTACAAGCCCCGGCGTAACTCCATGGGAACATCGTTGTAGGTAAAGGCCGTGCGCTCCACGCTGAGCAAGGGCATGGTCTGGCTGACGCGCAGCACCTCGGCCTGCTCGGCCTGGGCGAGTACGGCTCGGATTTTCTCATCGGCCCGCACCATGCGCACGCCATAGTCAAGCTCGAACATGGCATAGGTGGGGCCTTGATAAGACGACATCTGCTCGGCCGTCAGCCCTTTGAAGGCATGGCCGGGCAGCCAGATGTCTTCAAGAATCGTGGGCGTGCCCGCAAACAGCAGCACGCGGCGCACGTGAACCACGGTGTCGCCGCTGCGCAGCGCAAGAGCCCTGGCTATATCGGCAGGGGCGCGCAAACGTCTGCACTCGAGTATATGGCGCTCGGCCCGGCCTTCGCCCTGCTGGTTGCCTGCATCGGGGTGCAGCTTGAGAAAGCGGTACTGTACGTGCTGGGCTGCATGGGTGGCCACGAAGGTGCCCTTGCCCTGACGACGCATGACCAGGTTCTCGGAGGCCAGCTCGTCTATGGCCTTGCGCACCGTGCCCTGGCTGACCTTGAAACGTGCAGCCAACTCCATTTCGCTGGGGATGAGTTCGCCGGGACGCCATTCACCAGCCTCCAGCCCTTGCAATATCAGTCCCTTGATCTGCTGATACAGCGGACTGAATGCCGGTGTGGGCGTGCTTGCGCCAGCAGGGTCTGAGGCAGAGGTTGAAGGGGTGGACATGGCGGTGGGCAGGAGGGTGAAAGCCTGCCTGCAAGACGGTCAAGGTCGTGAAAACTGAGGACTGAGATCATATCTTATATAAGACATAAGACAAATTGACCGGGTTTCAAAATCGGGAGTAAACTGCCGCGTTGTTTGCGGAGCACGGGCTGCTGGTTTCTCAGGCTGGTGCACCTGGCGCCAATAACACCTGACTTTCCCCCATTTCTGGAGTTTCACTCATGAGCAAGAAGCCCGTTCGCGTTGCCGTCACCGGCGCCGCTGGTCAAATTGGTTACGCACTGCTGTTCCGCATCGCCTCGGGCGAAATGCTGGGCAAGGACCAGCCTGTCATCCTGCAATTGCTCGAGATTCCCGACGAAAAAGCTCAGAATGCGCTCAAGGGCGTGATCATGGAGCTTGAAGACTGCGCCTTCCCGCTGCTGGCCGGCATCGAAGCCCACTCCGACCCCCTGCAAGCCTTCAAGGACACCGATTACGCCCTGTTGGTCGGTGCCCGTCCTCGCGGCCCCGGCATGGAGCGTGCCGACCTGCTGGCCGCCAACGCCCAGATCTTCACTGCCCAGGGCAAGGCCCTGAACGCCGTGGCTTCGCGCAATGTCAAGGTGCTGGTCGTGGGCAACCCCGCCAACACCAATGCCTACATCGCCATGAAGTCGGCCCCCGATCTGCCGGCCAAGAACTTCACCGCCATGCTGCGCCTGGACCACAACCGCGCTGCATCGCAACTGGCTGCCAAGGCCGGTTTCAAGGTGGGAGACATCAAGAAGCTGACCGTCTGGGGCAACCACTCGCCCACCATGTACGCCGACTACCGCTTTGCCTCCGTGGACGGCAAGTCGGTCAAGGACATGATCAACGACCAGGTCTGGAACAAGGACGTGTTCCTGCCCACCGTAGGCAAGCGCGGCGCCGCCATCATTGCAGCGCGCGGCTCTTCGTCGGCTGCTTCGGCTGCCAACGCTGCCATCGACCACATGCGTGACTGGGCCCTGGGCTCCAACGGCGAATGGGTCACCATGGGCGTGCCTTCCAATGGCGAGTACGGCATTCCTGCCGGCATCGTCTTCGGCTTCCCCGTGACCACAGAAAACGGCGAGTACAAGATCGTCGAGGGCCTGGAAATCGACGCCTTCTCGCAAGAGTGCATCGACAAGACCCTGGCCGAGCTGCAGGGCGAGCAAGACGGCGTCAAGCACCTGCTGTAATCAGGGACTGCATGCTCGACTGGAACCCCGCGCTTTATCTGCATTACGCGAATGAGCGCACGCGCCCCGCAGCCGAGCTGCTGGCACGCGTGCCGCAGCTTGAGGCTCGCCATGTGGTGGACCTGGGCTGCGGCCCGGGCAACTCCACCGAGCTGCTGGTCCAGCGCTTTGCTGCAGCCCGCGTCACCGGCCTGGACAATTCCCCGTCCATGCTGGAGCAGGCGCGCCAGCAATTGCCAACGGCCAGCTTTGCGCTGGCCGATATTGTTTCCTGGGCGAGCGACCTGCAGACCGCAGGCCCGGCGCCCGATCTGATCTACGCCAATGCCTCTCTTCAGTGGGTGGGCGGCCATGAGGCATTGATTCCCCGTCTGTTCGCGCGTCTGGCTGCGGGCGGCGTGCTGGCGATTCAAATGCCCGACAACCGGCAGGAGCCCACGCACGCCCTGATGCGCGAAGTCGCCGCGCTGCCGCAGTTCGCAGCCCATATCGGCGATGCCGCCTCGGTGCGCACCGGCATCTTGCCCATCCGTGCCTATTACGACCTGCTGGCCGCGCCCGACGCCTGTGCCCAGAGCATCGATGTCTGGCACACCGTCTACCAGCATCCCATGGAATCTGCTGAAGCCATCGTGCAGTGGGTGCGGGGCACGGGGCTCAAGCCCTTTGTGGAGGCTCTGCCCGAGTCGCTGCAGCAGGAGTTCCTGAACCAATACCTGAGCCGTGTGGAGCAGGCCTACGAGCAGCGCGCCGACGGCCGGCGCCTGCTGGCTTTTCCACGGCTGTTTATCGTTGCCCAGCGAAAAGCATGAGCAAGCCGTGTGAGCCAGTGATGAATCAGCAATCCGTACACCCCGCCAGCGTGCTGCTGGATGCGCAAGGCATGGGCCAGCGCCTGCCCGTGTGCGACCACTACAGCGGCGTGGAGGTGCGCATGCGCAAGAGCCTGCAACTGCAGGCCCAGATGCAGGCCGAGTTCGGCACCTGCGTCTTCGATGTCACCCTCGACTGTGAAGACGGCGCGCCCGTGGGCCAGGAAGCCGCGCATGCGCAACTGGTCGCAGGCCTGGCCTGCGATGCGGTCAAGGCCACACCCGGTGCGCGCGTGGCGGCCCGTGTGCACGCCGTGGACCACCCTGCTTTTGCCCAGGACATGGACATCATCGCGGGACAGGCGGGCGACAGCCTCAGCCACATCATGCTGCCCAAGGTGGAGAGCGTGGACGATGTGCTTATTGCTGAAAAGGCCCTGGAACGCTTGTCCAACAAGCGCTTGCCGCTACATGTTTTGATAGAGTCGCCGGCTGCGGTACAGCGCGCCTTCGAGATCGCCGCCCATCCGCGCGTGCAAAGCATCTCTTTTGGGCTCATGGATTTCGTCTCGGCCCATGGCGGTGCGATACCGGCTTCGGCCATGAGCGTGGCCGGCCAGTTCGCGCACCCGTTGGTGGTGCGTGCCAAGCTGGAGATTGCGGCTGCCTGCCATGCCCATGGCAAGGTGCCGTCGCACTGCGTGGTCACGGAGTTCAAGAACCCGCAGGCCCTGCAGGCTGCTGCAGGCAAGGCCTCGCGCGAGCTCGGCTATACGCGCATGTGGAGCATTCACCCGGACCAGATCCGACCGATTCTGGCGGCTTTTGCGCCTGCGGCCGAGGAGATCGCGCAGGCTGCGCATATCCTCGCCAGTGCCGTTGCGGTAGATTGGGCGCCTGTGAGCGTCGACTCCGTATTGCATGACCGGGCCAGCTACCGCTACTTCTGGCAATTGCTCACGCGTGCCCATCAGACAGGCCAGGTCTTGCCCGAAGCGGTGCAGCCCTGGTTTGAAACCCAACCACTCGCTTAACTTTCCACGTGGAAATTTGCAGGAACCAGCTTCCATGAAAACTCTCATAGCCACCTTGCTGATCGCCGCCCCTGCCTTGTTCATGGGCAACCAGGCCCTGGCGCAAGCCTCTGGCTCCAAGCCGGCTGCCACGGCCAAGAAGCAGGCAGCCAAGCCAGTGAAAAAGAGCGCTGCGAAAAAAGGTGCGGCAGCCGCTGGAGCCGCAGCCGCTGCTGCTGCGGTCAGCGCCAAGCCCCAGGAGCTGGGGCCGGATGAACTGGCGATTGCCGAGCGCGTGCACACCGGCCGCATAGGCTGCGAGCTAGGCGCTTTCGTCAACGTCGTGGCCGATCCCAAGAACGCCGGCTATTTCCTGCTGGACGGACGCGGCTTCAAATACCACATGGCTCCGGTGCCTACCTCCACGGGTGCCGTCCGCCTCGAAGACAAGATGGCCGGCGCGGTCTGGATCCAGATCGCCAACAAGTCCATGCTCATGAATCAGAAGGCCGGCCAGCGCCTGGCCGACGAATGCATGAGCCCCGAGCAGCTCCAGGTGGCCGAGGCCATCAAGAAGGCACCTCCGCCAAGCCTGCTCGACGCGCCCGCTGGCAGCAAGTGATGCACGGCGGCTGACCCGTTTTGAAAAAACCAATGGAGATACATCCCATGTTGAAAGCCTATCGTGACCATGTGGCGGAGCGCGCTGCACTGGGCATTCCCCCGCTGGCCCTGGATGCCAAGCAAACCGCCGAGCTCATCGAGCTCATCAAGAATCCTCCCGCAGGCGAGGATGCCTTCCTGCTGGACCTGTTGACCCACCGCGTGCCGCCGGGCGTGGACGATGCGGCCAAGGTCAAGGCCTCCTTCCTGGCCGCCGTGGCCCATGGCGACATCAAGGTCGCGCTGATCTCCAAGGCCAAGGCCACCGAGCTGCTGGGCACCATGGTGGGCGGCTACAACGTGCACCCCCTGATCGAGCTGCTGGACGATGCCGAAGTTGCGACCGTGGCTGGCGAAGCGCTGAAGAAGACATTGCTGATGTTCGACTTCTTCAACGACGTGGCCACCAAGGCCAAGGCCGGCAATGCCAAGGCCAAGGAAGTGCTGCAAAGCTGGGCCGATGCCGAGTGGTTCACCACGCGTCCCGCCGTCGAGAAGAAGATCACCGTCACCGTCTTCAAGGTGCCTGGTGAAACCAACACCGACGATCTGTCGCCCGCGCCCGATGCCTGGAGCCGTCCCGACATTCCGCTGCACTACCTGGCCATGCTGAAGAACACGCGTCCCGACGCGGCCTTCAAGCCCGAGGAGGACGGCAAGCGCGGCCCCATCCAGTTCATCGAAGACCTGAAGAAAAAGGGCCATCTGGTGGCCTATGTGGGCGACGTGGTGGGCACGGGCTCCAGCCGCAAGTCGGCCACCAACAGCGTGATCTGGGCTACGGGTGCGGACATTCCCTTTGTGCCCAACAAGCGCTTTGGCGGCGTGACCCTGGGCGGCAAGATCGCCCCCATCTTCTTCAATACCCAGGAAGACTCGGGCTCGCTGCCCATCGAAGTCGACGTCTCCAAGATGGAGATGGGCGACGTGCTGGATATCTTCCCCTACGAGGGCAAGATCGAAAAGAACGGCGCCAAGATCGCGGACTTCGCTCTGAAGAGCGATGTGCTGCTGGACGAAGTCCAGGCTGGTGGCCGTATCAACCTGATCATCGGCCGTTCGCTGACCGCCAAGGCGCGTGAGACCCTGGGCCTGCCTGCTTCCACCACCTTCCGCCTGCCCCAGGCACCTGCCGAGTCCAACGCCGGCTTCACCCTGGCGCAGAAGATGGTCGGCCGTGCCTGCGGTCTGCCCGAAGGCCAGGGCATTCGCCCCGGTACCTACTGCGAGCCGCGCATGACCACCGTGGGTTCGCAAGACACCACCGGCCCCATGACGCGTGACGAGCTGAAGGACCTGGCCTGCCTGGGCTTCTCGGCCGACATGGTGATGCAGAGCTTCTGCCACACGGCTGCCTACCCCAAGACGGTGGACGTCAAGACCCACCGCGAGCTGCCGGCCTTTATCAGCAACCGCGGCGGCGTGGCCCTGCGTCCCGGCGATGGCGTGATCCACAGCTGGCTGAACCGCCTGCTGCTGCCCGACACCGTGGGCACCGGTGGTGACTCGCACACGCGCTTCCCCATCGGCATCTCCTTCCCCGCAGGCTCCGGCCTGGTGGCCTTCGGCGCTGCCACCGGCGTGATGCCGCTGGACATGCCCGAGTCGGTCTTGGTGCGCTTCAAGGGCGAAATGCAACCCGGCGTGACCCTGCGCGACCTGGTGCATGCGATTCCGCTGTATGCGATCAAGGCCGGTCTGCTGACCGTGGCCAAGGCCGGCAAGATCAACGTTTTCTCGGGCAAGATCCTGGAAATCGAAGGTCTGCCGGATCTGAAGGTGGAGCAGGCCTTCGAGCTGTCCGACGCCTCGGCCGAGCGCTCGGCTGCGGGCTGCACCATCAAGCTCAATCCCGAGCCGATCAAGGAATACCTGACCTCGAACATCGTTCTGATGAAGAACATGATCGCTGACGGTTATGCCGACGCCAAGACGCTGCAGCGCCGTATCGAGAAGGTCGAAGCCTGGCTGGCCAAGCCCGACCTGATGGAAGCCGACAAGGACGCCGAGTACGCTGCCGTGATCGAGATCGATCTGGCCGACATCAAGGAGCCCATCGTCTGCTGCCCCAATGACCCGGACGACGCCAAATTCCTGTCCGAAGTGGCCGGCACCCAGATCGATGAAGCCTTCATCGGCTCGTGCATGACCAATATCGGTCACTTCCGCGCCGCAGCCAAGCTGCTGGGCGGCCAGCGCGACATTCCCGTCAAGCTGTGGGTGGCACCTCCCACCAAGATGGACGAGAGCGAGCTGATCAAGGAAGGCCATTACGCAGCCTTCGGCACGGCCGGTGCGCGCACCGAAATGCCGGGCTGCTCGCTGTGCATGGGCAACCAGGCCCAGGTGCGCGAAGGCGCGACCGTGATCTCCACCTCCACCCGCAACTTCCCCAACCGCCTGGGCAAGAACACGAATGTGTTCCTGGGCTCGGCCGAGCTGGCCGCCATTGCCTCGCGCATCGGCAAGCTGCCTACGAAGGAAGAGTATCTGAAGGAAATGGGCGTGATCGATGCCGACAAGGCATCCGTCTACCGCTACATGAACTTCGACCAGATCGAGGAATATGCAGAAGTGGCCAAGGGCGTGAGCGCCTGATGGCCTGATCGCTGCAGCTGGCTCTGCCTGAAAACCCCGCCGGAGAGGATCCGGCGGGGTTTTTTTACGTGAACACGCTCTGAGAGCGTGTGCACGATCTTTTCCCGTTGCCTGAGAATTGGGCCGTGAGAAGAACGAAATACCCAGCGACACAAGTCGCAAACAGTTCAAGATCATCAAGCCCTTGCTGGAGGGCGCACGCAAGAAGACCAAGCCGCGCACCGTTGATCTGTACGAAGTGTGGTGCGCAGTGCTGTACCTGCTGTGCACGGGCTGCCAGTGGCGGGCACTACCCAGCAACTTTCCCAAATGGCGAACAGTGCACTCATACTGGACCATCTGGAGCCAGCCTGATGACAAGGGCATCAGCCTGCTGGAGCGGGCATTAAAAAAATCAGGTGGGCGCGGCCCGACAGAGGCTGGGGCGTAACGCATGCAGCGCGTTCTTGATCATCGATGCACAGAGCGTGAAGAATGCGGACACAGCGGGGTGCAAGGGCTATGACGCGGGCAAGAAGGTCTCGGGCATCAAGCGCCATATAGCGGTGGACACCCAAGGCTTGCCGCACGCGGTGGCAGTGACGACGGCCGAGGTAACGGATCGCAAAGGGGCACTGCAGGCACTCGAGCGCTGCAAGAATTCCTTGGGACGCGTGCAAAGCGTGCTGTGCGATAACGGCTACGTGGGGCAGCCCTTTGCGCAGGGCGTACAAGGGATTCTGGGCGCGCACGTCACGGTGCAGATCGCCAAGAGGAGCGAGCTGCACACCTTCAAGGTTATGCCCAAGCGCTGGGTGGTGGAGCGCAGCTTTGCCTGGCTGGACAAGTGCAGGCGGCTGTGGAAGAACTGCGAGAGGTGGCTCAATACCAGTTTGCAGTTCATCCACCTGGCATTCTTGGTTCTATTGCTCAGAAGATCGTAAACACGTTCTCAGGCGGGGTCGCGGGGCTCGCCAAAGCCCTGGCTGTCCATCTGCGTGCCGTCATCGAAGACCAGGCTGCGCTCGGGCCAGCGCATGGCGGCCAGCTTGAAGCGGCGGTTGGGATCCTCGCCCGACAGGCGCGCGGTCCAGCGGCCGCCCACCGAATAGTCCACGCAAAACACATTGCCGCGCTGTCCGTGCCAGGCCAGAGGGCCGGTCTGGCCGAACAGGCTCTCGGCCTGGGCGCCGTGCAGGGCTGCATCGCCGTGCATGAGGCGGCGCCAGTAATGACCCACGATGACGGCGGGCGCGTCCTCGTAATCGTTCCACCAGGCCACGCGCTCCACAAAGCGCCATTTGCCGCCGGCATAGAACGGGTTGCGGCATTCGCGCTCCACGCCCGTGGTCAGCACCTTGAGCGGGTTGACCATGGCCTTGGAGAGCTCACGCTCGCTGTGCGCGGGCAGGAACGGCGGCTTTTGCTGCCGGTCTTCGAGGCTGTGCGGCCATTGCCGGGATTCGGCCTGCATGCGTTCGGTCACACGGTTGGCCTGGGCCTGCTGGGCGGCCACGGATTCGTAATGGTCGTAGGCGCTGCGCGTGCTGCCCAGCGGCAGATTGCGCGCGGTCGCAATCTGGGGCGCGCACCAGGCCGCGTGGACGATGCGCAAGTCCTCGCGCTCCAGCGCCAGCGGCAGCCGGGCGAGCCGGGCCAGCGTGCCCGGGATGCGGGCCAGGGACATGCGCGCAAATGGCGCGTACTTGGGCGTATCGGGCTGGACGCGGCTGTCGAAGAACCAGCCCGATCCGTCCTTGGCATCCTCGCGCAGCAGATTGATCTCGTGGTTGCCGAGCACGGCCCAGGCCTGACCCGAGGCCAGCATGGGCAGCACGCGTGCGAGCACCGCAGGGCTGTCCGGGCCACGATCGCAGAAGTCGCCGACGAAGACCAGATGCCGGCCTTCGGGGTGGTGGCCGTTTTCGTCATAGCCGAGGTGGGCCAGCAACTGCTCCAGGGCCTGACTTTCGCCATGGATGTCGCCGACGATGTCGAGAGGGCCGGGGGGCAGGGGCTGAACAAGGCTCATGGAGAAGGACCGGGAAACGCAAGGCCGCTGGGGCTGTTGGATGGCAGGCCGCGTGGGGCGGGGTAAACGTGCATTATCCGCAGACTGGAGAAACCGGTGCCAGCCCTTGGGCGACAAGCAGGGGGCAGAGGCAGGCTCAGGCGCTGCGCTCCAGCCGCACGAAGCTGAAGCCCAGCCCGTTGCCGGAGACATGGCGGCTGCGCGCGGTCTCCTGCCACTCGGGGCCGGGCTGGGGTGCGAAGGCATCACCCTCGTAGTCACGCTCGATCTCGGTGAGCTCGATGCGCGTAGCCAGGGGCAGGGCCTGGGCATAGATTTGCGCCCCGCCCATGACCCAGACGGTTTCGCTGGCCTGCCGGCCGAGCGCGAAGGCCTGCTCCAGGCCGGAGGCCACGAGCACACGCGTGGCCCCGCCGTTGTCGGGCCGGGGATCGGGCTGCCAGTCGGCCTGGCGCGTGACCACGATATTGGTGCGCCCGGGCAGGGGGCGAAAGCGCTCGGGCAGCGAGTCCCAGGTCTTGCGGCCCATGACCACGGCGCAGCCCTGCGTGAGCTGCTTGAAATGGGCCAGGTCCTCGGGCAGATGCCAGGGCATGGTGTTGTTCTTGCCGATGACGCCATTCGCGGCGCGTGCGTAAATCAGGTGAATGGCCATGGTGGGAAAAATGATCGGAACATTCTGGGGTGCAACGGTGATGCTGCATGCTCACTGCAGCGGGCAAAGGTATTGTGCGTCGTCCGCACCCGCAGTTGCTGCCATCAAAAAATGAGCTGTTAGCGCTTGACAGTATTGAATTTCAAGATGTTTTTATACTGAATCCAATGAATGGATTGCGCTAGCAGCTTCTATATCAGGAGCAGTCTTCAGGCCGAAACCATGGAGCCAAGCCCGGCGTGGTCTAGCTCGGAGACAGCGCCTCAGGGGGCGCAATTTACACTGCCACCGGCGCCTTGATGGCCGGGTGGTGTTCATAGCCCAGTACCTCGAAGTCCTCGTACTCGTAGTCGAAGATGGAGGCCGGCCGGCGCTTGATGTGCAGTGTGGGATAGGCAAAGGGCTGGCGCGCGAGCTGGGTCTCCACCTGCTGGTAATGGTTGCTGTAGATGTGGCAGTCGCCGCCGGTCCAGATGAAGTCGCCGACCTCCAGATCGCATTGCTGGGCCAGCATGTGGGTGAGCAGCGCGTAGCTGGCGATGTTGAAGGGCACGCCCAGGAAGATGTCGGCACTGCGCTGGTAGAGCTGGCAGGAGAGCTTGCCGTCGGCCACATAGAACTGAAAAAAGGCGTGGCAGGGCATGAGCGCCATTTGCGAGAGCTCGGCCACATTCCAGGCGCTGACGATGATGCGCCGGCTGTCGGGGTTGCTCTTGAGCTGCTGCACCACTTCGGCGATCTGGTCGATATGGCCGCCGTCCGGCGTGGGCCAACTGCGCCATTGCACGCCATAGACCGGGCCCAGGTCGCCATCCTCGCGCGCCCATTCGTCCCAGATGCTGCAGCCGCGCTCCTGCAGCCAGCGCACATTGCTGTCGCCGCGCAGAAACCACAGCAGTTCGAGAATGATGGATTTCAGGTGCACCTTCTTGGTGGTCACCAGCGGAAAGCCTTCGGACAGATCGAAGCGCATCTGATGGCCGAACACGCTCAGCGTGCCCGTGCCCGTGCGGTCGCCCTTGACCGCGCCATGGGTGTAGACATGGCGCATCAGATCTTCGTATTGGGCGCGGGCGGGACGGGGCAGGGCGGAGGTGTTCATGGGGGGCGATTATCCCCGAGCCGTGTTGTCCGGGCCGTCGCATGGTGATCGCGCGCGAATGTCGGCCTTGGCTGGCAAGAGCGGGCGCGGCTTGGGGTGAGAATGGGCAGCTGTCCGGCCGGCGCAGGCCTCGGCGCCGGCCTTGTGTTTGCCTATTCAAGGAGCTATCTGCATGCTTTTCCAATCCTCGCGCAGCCCGTTGGCCATGGTGCTGGCCTCGGCCGCACTGGTTCTTGGCGCCTGCGATTCGAAGACCCCGCCGACACCGGTTGCGGCCGAGCCGGCCCAGGTCGTGCCGGCAGAGCCGGCCGCGCCGCTGTCCGAGCCCGTATCCGAGCCCCAGGCGCAGCCGGCGGCCGAAGGCACTCCCGCCATGGTGCAAAAGCGCGTGCCCTACGAGGCCAAGGGCGGCAGTGCGCAGCTGGCCAGCCTGGAGCAGTATCTGGGCAAGTACCCGAACATGGGCGTCAATTTCCTGGAGGAAGGCGTGCTCGCCGACAGGCTCAAGGCCTTGATGGGCGCCGACTATGAAACGCTGGTGCGCAACATGGGCACGGTGGGCCCGCTGACCCAGGACGGCAAGGTCTGGAGCCTGGTCGGCCTGCGCCCCCATGACGGCGGCAGCGAGGCTGCGGCCGTGGTCATCGATCCCGAGCGCAACGGCTTGCGCGTATGGCTGCTCACGGCCGGCACGCAGACCGACTACAGCGATGTGCAGGCACCCGACATTGCGTGGCCCCAGGATGTGCAGGCCGGCATCTCGAATGTAGAGCCCTGAGCTCGCAAACCGCTCGGAGCGCTCGGAGCGCGTGTTCCGGCACTCCCCGGCGCCGCGCCAGGGAGTGCGCGAGCACGTTTTCAGGCCGAGGGGGTGCTTGCCAAGATGCAGCCGGGGTTGAGGATTCCCTGCGGGTCCAGCGCCTGCTTGATGGCGTGCATCATGGAAAGCGCCACGGGCGACTGGTATTTCTGCAGCTTGTCCACCTTGAGCGCACCCACGCCGTGCTCGGCCGAGAAGGAGCCGCCGAACGCGGCCACGGCCTCGTAGACCAGGTGGTTGACCAGGTCCTCCTGCTCGCGCAGAAACACCTTGGGGTCGCCCTGCTCGGGCGCCTGCACGTTGTAGTGCAGGTTGCCGTCGCCCAGGTGGCCGAAGTTGACCAGACGCACGCCCGGGATCTCGCGTGCGAGCAGCGCATCCGCATGCTCCACGAAGGCCGGTATGCGCGAGGCCGCGATCGAGATGTCGTGCTTGATGTTCAGCCCTTCCTCGGCCTGGGCCAGCGGAATGCTCTCGCGGATATGCCACAGGTCATGGGCCTGGCTCAGGCTTTCGGCGACCACGGCGTCGAGCACGCAGCCGTCCCCGAAGGCGCGCTCCAGCAGGGCCTCGAAGCGCTGGCGCGCATGCTCTTCGGATTCGCTGTCCGAGTTCTCCAGCAGCACGTAATAGGGTGGGGCCTCGGCCTCGCCTGCGAACGGCACGCGCAACTGGGGCATGTGCTTGATGACCAGGGACAGCGCAAAGCGGCCCATGACCTCGAAGCCAGTGAGGCCGGCGCCCAGGAACTCGTGGGCCAGACCCAGCAGGCGTACGGCCGAGGCCATGTCGGGCAGGGCTGCAAAGGCCGTGAGCTGGGCCGCAGGCTTGGGAAACAGCTTCATGGTCGCGGCCGTGATGATGCCCAGCGTGCCCTCGCTGCCAATCATGAGGTTGCGCAGGTCATAGCCGGTGTTGTCCTTGCGCAGACCCTTGAGCCCGTGCCAGATCTCGCCCTGGGCGGTGACCACTTCCAGGCCCAGGCACAGCTCGCGCGTATTGCCGTAGCGCACGACCTGGGTGCCGCCGGCATTCGTGCCCAGGTTGCCGCCGATGGTGCAGCTGCCTTCGGCCGCCAGCGAGAGCGGGAACAGCAGGCCCTCCTTGTCGGCCAGCTCCTGCAGGTTCTGCAGAATGCAGCCGGCCTCCACGGTAAAGCTCAGGTTGTCGCGGTCTATCTGGCGCACGGCATTCATGCGCGTGAGGCTGAGCACGATCTGCGTGCCGCTGGCATCCGGGGTGGAGCCCACGGACAGGCCGGTATTGCCGCCCTGGGGCACGATGCTCGTGCCGGCGGCCGCGCATTCGCGCACCACGGCGGCCACTTCCTCGGTGTTTGCCGGGCGCACCACGGCCAGGGCCTTGCCGCGCGCACGGCGGCGCCAGTCCTGCTCATAGGCGATGAGGTCGCCCTCGTGCAGTACATGTTGGGGGCCTACGATGTGACGCAGGCGCTCTAATAAAGCGCTCATGTTTTCGCTCTTTCCATAAAAGACATTGACTGGTATCAGCCCGCGCAGGCTGCTGCGGCGCGCCGGGCATTGCGCTGGCGCCAGCGCACATGCATGGCGCAGGCCGTGAACAGCAGCAGGCACAGCGCGATCTCGGCCAGGGCCAGCCAGCGGCCGGGGCCGGTCTCGCTCCAGGCGCGCACCACGCCTTCGGTGAAGTAAAGCCAGACCAGCAGACTGACCCAGCGGTAGGTATACATGCGGCGCTTGAGCAGACCCGCCAGGGGGATGGCCAGCGGCAAGGCCTTGAGCACCAGCCAGGAGCCGCCGGGGCGCAGCGGCGCCAGCCACAGCTCCCAGGCCAGGCACAGCAGCATCAGGCCCAGCAGGCTGGCCACGGCCAGCCAGCGTGTGGCGGCCACATCGGCGCTGGAGTGAGAAATAGTAGAGGTCATCGGGGTGGCATCATATCGGCCATGGTTGAGAGCCTTGAATCCAGGGCTGGCAGAAAGGCCTATCCGTGAAGCAGAATTTTGAACAAGCCCTGGCCCCTGCAGCCGATGTCGCCGATGCCGCCCCCAGCCTGTGGCGGCGCCTGGGGCGTAGACTGTGGCGCCATGGCGGGCCGGACCACTGGCGCACGCACTGGCAGACCTTTCCCTGGCGCAACACGCTCTACACGCTGCGCGAGCGCCTGCGCGAGGACCGGCTGGGCGTGACGGCCAGCAGCCTGACCTTCACCACGGTGCTGGCCCTGGTTCCCTTCTTCACGGTGGCGCTGGCGCTGTTCACGGCCTTTCCCATCTTTGGCCGGGTGCAGGGGGTGCTTGAGGGCTGGTTCATGGACAGCCTCATCCCCCAGACCATCGCCAGCCAGGTCCAGGGCTATCTGACCCAGTTCGCGGCCAAGGCCAGCCAGCTGGGCATGGCCGGCTTTTCGTTTCTGCTGGTCACGGCTGTTGCCTTGATCCTCACCATGGACCGCACGCTCAACAACATCTGGCGCGTGCGTCAGCTGCGTCCGCTGGGCCAGCGCGTGCTCATCTACTGGGCCGCGATCACGCTGGGGCCGCTGGTGCTGGGCCTGAGCCTGGTGCTGTCGTCCTATGTGATGTCGGCCTCGCGCGGTCTGGTCAATGCCCTGCCCGAAGGCCTGCGCTTCATCTTCGACTCCCTCGAGTTCCTGGTGCTGGCGGCGGGCATGGCCGGGCTCTACCACTATGTGCCCAATACCCAGGTGCACTGGCGCCATGCCTGGATAGGCGGCTTCTTCGTGGCGAGCTGCATGGAGATCGCCAAGAAGGCTCTGGGCCTGTATCTGAGCTCGGTGCCCACCTACTCGGTGATCTACGGCGCATTTGCGACCGTGCCCATCTTGCTGATCTGGATCTACATGGCCTGGATCATCGTGCTCTTCGGCGCCGTGGTCACGGCCTATCTGCCCATCGTGCTGGCCGGCGTGCGGCGCACGCCGGGGCAGACCGGCTGGCAGTTCGAGATGGCCGTGGAGATACTGCAGCTGCTCCATGCGGAGCGCGAGTCTCAGGACAAGGGCCTGTATGCGAGCGAGCTGGCCAGGCGGCTGCGCGTGGACTGGCTGCAGATAGACACCGTGCTCCAGGCCCTGTCCGATCTCGACTGGGTGGGAGCTGTCGCCGCACCCGGGGCCCAGCCCCTGACCGAAGGCGAGCCGCGCTATGTGCTGCTGGTCGACCCCGCACGCACGCCCCTGGCTCCGCTGCTGCAGCATCTGCTGATCTGCGCAACCCCGGCCACGCAGACGCTATGGCAGCACGCAGGCTTCGAGCGCATGCAGCTTTCAAGCTTGCTTGAAAAGCCATAGCTAGGCGGATTCAAGCCCAAGTGCAACAAAAGATTAGTGCACGGATTCAGGCTGCAAAGCAAGCTGAGCCAGGTGCTGTGCGTAAACATCTATTGGCTTGCACCAGCCCGGTGTCATCCTGGGTTAGCCCATTGCGCTGGTCTGCGGCCGCATCGAGCTGATCCTGGATATAGATGGCTCGGATGCTTTGCTTGTGCTGCAGGCCCAGAGCTATTGCATGGCGCTCAGTTTCGGTGAGTTATTCGTATGTTCTGGTTATGAAAATAGCCTCAATTCTGAAGGGTGTTGCACTTCAGGTTTCAGACCGCCCTCTCAAGTCGTTCATGACCCGAGAATCGCCGGTGAAAGTATCAGGTGCTGACTTGTCTGATGGCTCTCTTGTGCATCGTTGCCGCGACACGGGCCTTAACGATTTCTTGGTCTCTATCTAATGAAGAGTGCGTACACCTTGGTCCCTGGACTTGGCTGGTGTGAAATGCTTGCTTGTGTACGGCCTCGCCTTCTATCTCGACCGGGTTGGTGAAATAACCGATTTCACGATATGACAGTGAAATAATTTGACAGGGATAAAGTTAATTTATTCTAATAATGTCGAAAGACAGGTGTGTATCAATCAATATTCCCAGTATTGTCTCACTAGATTTTATCCGGAAGATAATCAATGTTGGATATGGGTGGCTGAGGTTATTCTTCTGAATGTGGATTTTTATCTGAAGTATCTACGAGCCCGAGTTAAAAATAAAATGATAGACGCGCCTGTAGATGTTGTAGGACATTGCGGTCGTATGGATGGGGCTTGAGGTTATTATTCTAAAGGCCAGTACATCGGAAATTTTTTATGATTGAAGAGGGGGGCGATAATTTACCTTTATACCATTTTGGTTTGAATTTCCTTTCTATGATTCATGTGAAATGGGTAGCGTCTTATGTTTAGAATGTTAAATATGTCAATGGTCGTGCGGTAAATTCTGACAAACAATGCAAAAGAATCTAGCATAGGGTAAAAATATCAGTTGATTTTTCTCTGAAAACCGGAGATGCTTCGGCTATTTATCTACATTTTTTACCCGGTGATCGAGTAGAAGCATGGGTGAGTAATATAGGATCGTCAGGACCCAAATACCAAGGGCCTGCATACCCCAGAGGCTCTGCGCCTGACTATGCGCCGATTGTGATAGGCCTGCGCAAGCCGACCCAAACCGCGCTGTGCCAGTGCCTTAAGGAGAGGCTATGAGCCAGGCAATTATTGCTGAAATTTAAATGCTATTTTGCGGAAATTTCTCATCAATTTTTTTGCATGGAAGGAGTGATATGTACGTGGAAAAATCATTACCGGCGCAGTATTTTTGTTTTTACACAGTCTGGAAAAAATGGGGAGTATGGATTGCCTTGGCGTTTTCTTTGGTACTAGCTGCTCTCACTAGCGGTTGTGCTAGCCCGGTTGAGCCTAAAATAAAAATGACTGGGTCGCGTGTTGGTGCTGTCGGCCATTACGGACGCATGATTGGGGTTCCTGATTATTATGTCAATGGCCGCTATATAGGGAATGTTGATGGTTGGGGGGGCGGGGAGTTGCTGTGTGGCTTTACCTTTATACCCTTCCAAGTTGAAGGCACCTTTTATGATTCATGTGAAATGGGTGACATGCGATATTTCGCATATAAAATTCGTCAATGGACTAGTGGTGGATCGAAGCAGTCACTGCAAAGAAACAGAACATGAAGCCACGATACCGGTTAATTTTTCGGTGGAGACCGGGGACAGTTCGGCAATGTATTTGCATTTTTTACCCGGTGACCGGGTGGAGGCCTGGGTCAGCTGGCCCGGGCCAGCAAGTACCGAATATCCGGGGCCGGCATTCCCAAGAGGTCCGGCCCCGGACTATGCGCCTATTGTGAATAGGCCTGCGCAAGCCAACCCCAACCGCGCTGTGCCAGCACCATAAGGAGAATAATATGAGTCAAACCATTACTGCTGAAATTTAAATGCTATTTTGCGTAAATTTCTCATAAATTTTCTTTTAAATAGAAAGAGCGATATGCACGTAAAGACACCATTGCCACAGAAGTCTTCCCGTTTTGGGATAACGTGGAATAAATGTGGGGTGTGGATTGTTCTGGCCTTTTCCTTGGCACTAGCTGCTCTCACTAGCGGTTGTGCTAGCCCGGTTGAGTCTAAAATAAAAATGACAGGTCTTCCCGTAGCAGCCGTGGGGCACTATGGTTCAATGATTGGAATTCCGGAATATTATATTAATGGACGATTTATTAGAAATGTCAGCGGTTGGGGAGGGGGCGGGGCCGAAAGCTGCTGTGTGGCGTTGCCACTTTATCCTTCCAAGCTAACAGCTCCTTTTATGATTCATGTGAAATGGACAACATGCGATGTTTCTCATATCAAATTTATCAATGATAGGGCGGTAGACCCTAGTAGCCGCTGTAAAGAGACCGAGCATAAGGCCACGATACCGGTTAATTTTGCGGTGGAAACTGGCGATGCTTCGGCCATGTATATGCATTTTTTACCCGGTGATCGAGTAGAAGCATGGGTGAGTAATATAGGACCTTCAGGACCCAAATACCAAGGGCCAGCATACCCCAGAGGCCCTGCGCCTGACTATGCGCCCATTGTGGATAGGCCTGTGCAAGCCGACCCTAATCATGCCATCAAAGTACAATAAGGAGCTATTATGAGTCAAGCCATTACTGCTGAAATTCAAGCAAAATGCCCTGCACCTTTGGCCAACGCCCGGGCCAGTGAATGCGAAGTTACGTTAAACATCGGAATTTTCTTTGATGGAACTGACAATAATAAAACTGAGAACCTCAAGCTCCTTGCTAAATCTGATTTGGATACCAATATTGTCAGGCTATGGCAGGCATATAAAGATGACCCTGAACAAGGGAGTTATAGCTATTATGTTTCTGGTGTGGGGACACCGTTGAGTGAGCTTGATGCTGAGCCTGGAACGCCGGATGCAGTAGGCAGCCAGGGTAAACCCATTCCAGAGCGCAGGGCCGAACGTGGTGGAGGTGCTTTTGGCAATGGTGGGGAGACTCGAATTTTGTACGGCTTGCTGCAAGTTTTTAACTCGGTGCATGCTTTTATCAATGCTCAAGAAAAGAAATTTAAAAAAGCGCATTTGAATGTTTTGTGCTCAGATACCCGAGTGCCTTTTTTTAATAACAGCTATGACACCGGCTACGCAGCTTTGACGGATGATATGCGGCTGTTGGAACAACTGGGCCTGCCCTCTGGGCTGGATGGCATAGGCCTGTCAGGGCGTAAAAAATTTTTCGGCGAGATGGCCAGAGGTTTGAAAATTCAACTCAAAACCAACAAACCCAAAATTGTGGGGATTTACCTGGATGTTTTTGGATTTAGCCGTGGGGCCACGCAGGCCCGGGTATTTGTCAACTGGCTTTACCAGCTGATGATGGAGGGGGACACCTTGTTTGGTGTGCCTGCTTATGTGCGCATGCTAGGGCTTTTTGACACCGTGGCCACGGTAGGGGAGAGTGTTATTTTTAAAAGCCATGGTCATAATCAATGGGCCCAAATAGAGGACTTGCGTATTCCCGTACAAATAAAAAATTGCTATCATATTATTGCTTTGCATGAGTTGCGTGAAAATTTCTCTGTGGACAGCGTGGCAGTGAATGGTAGCATGCCATCTAATTGCCAGGAGGTATATTGCCCCGGAGCGCACAGTGATATAGGCGGTGGCTATATTCCAGGTGAACAGGGTAAGGTAGTCAAGCCAGAGAAAATTGCCAAAGATGCAGCCATTACCTTGGCACCCATCAGAGACGATGGCTATAAGCTTTCACACTTGCCACTCAACCAAATGCTGGCTGCAGCAAAAAAATCCTGTGAAGGCCATGCATCTTCACCTTGGCTGAGCTTTGAATTAAAGGAGGTGATAACTCAAAAAATACCTCAAAGATTTGGGGTGAGCATGCTTCCCATGATCCGCGCTGCGGTAGAAGAATATTTTATGCTGACACAAGGCAGCAAAGCAAAGGCGGGAAGCAACAGCCTGCTGGATATCAGCAATGCTTTAAAGCTCCACAGCTTGCAGTATTTGGCTTGGCGCTATGCAGTGAACCAAGCGAATCAGTTTGAAAAGCTGCGCAGTGTGCAATATAACAAGGCGTTGGCCAATGAGTCATCGGGCAAAATTTCAAAAATTGAGGAAAATAAAGCGCTAGTCGAAACAGCCAAGCCGGAAGAAGAAAAAGAAAAAATAAGCCAAGAGAAGGCTCAATTGCTGCGGAACGTAGCAGAAGCGCAGGTCGAAGAAAAAGACAAGTCCACCGACTATGGACTGGGCTATTACTTGAAAGGGGAGGAGATTTTTTCGAGCCAAATTTCCTGGTTGTCACAAACAGATCACATAAGCTCTGATCCATACGAAATGAACCGGGGGGCTCATCCCATGGCCAAACAAATTTTGGCCCAAATGAAAACCACCCGGGTAGACGAAAAAGTGGCCGAGTTTTTTGATTCCTGGGTGCACGATTCCTATGCTGGTTTTATTGAGAAATTTAAAGACTTTATGATGGCTAGCACCCTTCATTCATCGGGCGAGCTGCAACGTTATGTGCGCTGGCGTGGGCTGTATGCGGGTAGCAATGAAAAGCTTCATGAAAAACCCACCATAGACGGTAAATAATGAGATGAAAATAAATCAAGCCTCATGGTTTTTGCTGGGAGCTTGTGTTTTTTCAGGACGGCTTTTCTGGTGACCGCGTATGAAGGGGAAGTGGCTTCAAAACCTCACTTTCCCCCGCCACATATCCGCATACATGCGCCAGTCCCCCATCAAGCTGTAGAGCGGGCGCTTGAAGCTTGCGGGCTTGTTCTTTTCAAAGCCGAAGTGCCCAACCCAGGCAAAGCCGTAGCCGCAAAGCAGGCCGGCCAGCAGGAACCAGAAATTGCCGCTGAAGAAAAGTGCGATCAGGCACAGCAGGGCCAGCGAAGAGCCCACGAAGTGCAGTCGCCGGCAGGTGGAGTTGCTGTGCTCCTGCAGGTAGAACGGGTAGAACTCGGCAAAACTCCTGAACTGGCGCGGGTCCACGGCGGACTGGCTGGACTCTGGCGTGTAGGCATGTGTCATGGCTGGCTCCTTGCTGGCTGATGGCATTTGTTTATACGTGCGGCAAGCAAGGCCTGCCAGGGCACAATCCCCTGCTTTCCCGCCATGGGCCGCGCTGGCGACGGCGGCAAAAACTGCCAGCATGGCTGCAAAAGCTGTCGCCTGCGGCCCCACTCGGGCACCAGCAACGGCCTGTGGCTAGGCTGGGCCCCTGATCCCATTACATGAACCTCGACCAGACCCAGCCCATGGAATGCACAGCCGACAGCCAGTCCACACGAATTCCCACTGCCGAAGGGTATCTCCATGTACGCCGTTGGCAGTCTGTGAGCCAGGGGGCCAAGGGCGGGGCGCAGGGCAAGGCGCCCATGGTGCTGCTGCACGACTCCCTGGGGTCGGTGGCGCTGTGGCGTGACTTTCCAGCGCAATTGGCCGAGGCCACGCAGCGTACGGTGCTGGCTTACGACCGGCTGGGCTTTGGTCTGTCCGATGCCGCCCCCGGCCCCCTGGCACTCGACTTTGTGGCGCGTGAGGTCGAGACTTTTGCGCAGGTCTGCAAGGCCATGGGCGTGGAGCGCTTTGTGGCCCTGGGCCACAGCGTGGGCGGTGGCATGGCCGCTCATGTGGCCGCAGCCTATCCGCGACAATGCATGGCGCTGGTGACCGCATCGGCTCAGACCTTTGTCGAAGAGCGCACCCTGGAGGGCATTCGCGTGGCAAGGGATCAGTTTGCCCAGCCCGGCCAACTGGAGCGCCTGGCCAGATACCACGGCGACAAGGCGGCCTGGGTGTTGTCGGCCTGGGTGGAGACCTGGCTGTCGCCGGCCTTTGCCGACTACAGCCTGGAGGTCGCGCTGCGCCAGGTGCGCTGCCCGGTGCTGGCCATCCATGGCGAGCAGGACGAATACGGCTCCCTGGCCCATCCCCGCAATATCGCGGCCTGGGTGGCCGGGCCGGTGGAGCAGGAAATTGTGGCCGGCGGCGGCCATGTGCCCCACCGTGAGCAGCCCGAGCGCATGCTGGCGCGCATTGCAGGCTTTTTGCAAGCATTGCCTGACGGGGTTTAACTGTATGGCGCACAGAGTTTTCGCCTTGCTGTTTTTTCTGCTGTCGGCCTTGCAGGCCCAGGCTCTGGGCCGCGTGGTCAGCTACGCGGAGCTGTGGGAGCATCACCCGGCCAGCATCCGCCAGATCATGACTTGCGGCAGCTGGAGCAAGGGAGAGAGGCATGGCGAATTCCGCGTCATACAAGCCCAGCTCTACGGCCAGGACATGCTGTTTGTGGACTGGGTGCGCAGCGAAGACCATGGCGCGCGCTGGGCCGTGGAGCAAGGCCTGAGCATTGCCGAATTCAACAACGACCATGCCGAGATCAGCCTGCGTGATCTGCGCTGCATCCCCGCCGGCGAAGGTCGCGTGCGCGTGCTGGGCGAAGCCGAAAACGGCCATGACGACCAGCGCTTTCGCTTTGAGCTGCTGGTGAACGCCAGAACAGGCCGCTATACGCTCAAGCAAAACCTGCCGCGCAAGCATTAATCTTGTGTGGGCAGCGACGTGGGGGCAGGAGGATAGGGTGGGTGTATCCATAGGGGCTTCCTACCACCGAATCCCCGGTTAGGCCCCGACGTATCAAATCAGCGCGGACCAGGCCAGGGCTGCCGCGCAAGGGCCGCCCCGCCGCGCTGGCAGCGTCCCCCTGCCCGCAACGCGCAGCGGTGCGAGAGCGGGGGGAAGGCGCCGTAGGCGACTCAGGGGGGTGTCATTTATTTCAGAAACCCAACCATCGCAAACAGCGTCGCGTCCGGCGACTCCGCCATCTGGTTGTGTCCGTTGGGGATCATCTGCACCGTGGGCTGTTTGCCAGCAGCCTCGGCCGCAGCTATCAATCCCTTGGCCGCCTTGGGGGGTGTCATCTGGTCTTGCTCGCCCAGCACAAACAATACCGGGCAGGTGAGGGCCGCCATGGCGGCAACGCCGCCGGCATAGCTGTCGCAGGCCAGAAAGCCGGTGTGCAGCAGATTGACATCGCGGTTGCTGACCAGCACGCGGCGGCCCAGGGCCATGCCGGCGCCAAATACCCAGCTGCCAGCGCCATTGGGCGGTGACAGCGTGGCGCGCGAGAAGGTGTTGACCATGGTGATGGCTTTTTCCGGCTGGTTCAGCGCGGCATCCAGCATGGCGGGTGCCACCTTCATGGGGAAGGCTGTGCCCACCAGTACCAGGTGGCTGATGCGCTCCTTCAGCTGCGCAGCCGCCTCCATGGCAATCAGGCTGCCCCAGCTGTGGCCTATCAGCGCGGCCTGGGTCAGGCTTGCGGCGTCCATCAGCTGGGCGATAAAGGTGGCGGCTTCTTCCACCGATTTGGGCGCGGCCCCGCCGCTTTTGCAATGGCCGGGCAGGTCCACGGCCAGCACATTCCAGCCATGGTTGGCCAGATAGCGGCTTTGCAGGGCCCAGACGCTGTGGTCGCACAGCACGCCGTGGATGAAGATGGCCGTGGGCTTGGCAGCGTCAAAGGCCTTGCCGCCGGTGTAGGCGTAGATACGCGCCTTGTTGACTTCAAAAAACATAGCTTGTCTCGCTGTATGGATAAGCGCTAGAGGCGTTTTTATTGAATATGGCGAGGTGGCTCAAGCCGCCTTCTCCGCCGCCTTGAGCGCACGCTTGAGGTCGTCGATCAGGTCGTCGGCATCTTCCAGGCCGATCGACAGGCGAATCGTGCCCTGGCCGATACCGGCCTGGGACAGGGCCTCGTCGCTCATGCGGAAGTGGGTGGTGCTGGCCGGGTGGATGACCAGGGAGCGGCAGTCGCCCACATTGGCCAGGTGGCTGAAGACCTTCAGCGTTTCGATGAACTTCTTGCCCTGGTTGCGGTTGCCGGCAATGTCAAAGCTGAACACCGAACCTGCGCCACGGGGCAGCAGTTTTTTAGCCAGTGCATACGAGGAGTGTGTCTCCAGCATGGGGTGGCCCACGCGGCTCACTAGCGGGTGGCTGGCCAGGAACTGCACCACGCGCTCGGTGTTTTTCATATGGCGTTCCATGCGCAGCGGCAGGGTCTCAATGCCTTGCAGAATCAGCCAGGCGCTGTGCGGGCTCATGCAGGCGCCAAAGTCGCGCAGGCCTTCGCGGCGGGCACGCAGCAAAAAGGCGCCGGTGGTGGATTCCTCGCTGAACACCATGTTGTGAAAGCCGTCATAGGGCTCGGTCAGCTCGGGGAATTTGCCCGACTTTTCCCAGTCGAAACTGCCGCCATCGACCACGATGCCGCCAATCACCGTGCCATGGCCCGAGAGGAATTTGGTGGCGGAGTGGTAGACGATGTCAGCCCCATGGGCGAAAGGCTTGATCAGCCAGGGTGAGGTGAGGGTGGAGTCCACCAGCAAGGGCACACCAGCCTCATGTGCAATGGCCGACACCGTGGGAATGTCCAGCACGTCCAGGCCGGGGTTGCCCACGGTTTCGCCAAAGAACAGCTTGGTGTTGGGGCGCACGGCGGCGCGCCAGCCATCGATATCGCCAGGCTTCACAAACGTGGTCTCTATGCCAAAGCGCCGCATGGTGTAGTGCAGCAGGTTTTGCGAGCCGCCATACAGGGCCGTGCTGGCCACGATATGGCTGCCCGCTCCCATCAGCGTGGCAATAGCCAGGTGCAGTGCCGCCTGGCCGCTGGCCACGGCAATCGCGCCTACGCCGCCTTCCAGTGCGGAGACGCGCTGCTCCAGCACGGCATTGGTGGGGTTGGAGATGCGGCTGTAGACATGGCCGGGGCGTTCCAGATTGAACAGGCTGGCCGCGTGGTCGCTGGATTCGAAGACGAAGGACGTCGTCAAATGGATGGGCACGGCGCGGGCGCCGGTGGCAGGGTCGGGCTGGGCGCCTGCGTGCAGGCTCAGGGTGTCAAAGCCGGGATCGGCGTAACCGGGCATGATGTCTGTCTCCATTGTTGGCAGGTTTGGCTGGCATTGTGGGCTATATTTGTTCACATATATGGCGCGTCGGTGTCGGCGCTGCGCACAAGACTTGGAGAACCAGATGAAGGTAAGTGACATCCTGCGCCTCAAGGGCAATACGCTTTACACGGTGCAGCCCGACGAGAGCCTGGCCAGCGCGGTGCAGGTCATGTCGGAGCGCGACATAGGCTCCCTGGTGGTCATGGAGCATGGCGACGTGGTGGGCATGCTGACCTTTCGCGAGGTCATCCAGGCTTTTGTGAAGCATGGCGGCGTGGGCGAGATCCTGGTGCGCACGGCCATGGATGATGCGCCCATGACCTGCACCACCGAGACCGACATGGACGAGGTGCGCCGCATGATGCTGGAGCGCCATGCACGCTACATGCCCGTGATGGACAAACGCATGCTCATGGGCGTGATCAGCCTCTACGACGTGGCCAAGGCCGTGGTCGACAGCCAGAACTTCGAGAACCGCATGCTCAAGGCCTATATACGCGACTGGCCCGAGGGCGAGCGCCAGGGGACGGAGTAACCTGCCCCCTGAGTCGCCTGCAGCGCCTTCCCCCCGAGGGGGACGAGGCCCTCGCCGCGAGGCGGCTCTTGCTCGGCGTCTCTGAGTTAGGCCCTGCGTTTTTTGGGCATTGCTTGCCATGGCCTAGCTCTGCTGTAGCGGGATTGCCCCCTTGGGCATGGTTTGATCCAAATCGGACTTGACCCATTGTGGATAGGGCGCTGGCAGCTATGAAAAATATAGTTCATGAGCAGGTATCAACGGGCGCGCAAGCCGTGCTGGCCGAGCTGTGGAGTACAAGCTTTGCCGTAGCCGACATGATTCAGGCCGCGCAGACGATCAGCGTCCAGGCTCAACATGCGCTCAGGCAGGCCGCCGAAGGCGGCAGTTGGCGCGTTCGTATCACTCTGGCCGGAGTGGCGCACTGGCTGCGAAGCCTGGGGCGTGTGGCGCAGCCGCAATGGGATGAGGCAAAGCCCGATATTGCGCCCTATCTGGAAACCCTGGACAGCGGCTTTGGCCGCCTGCAGGCCGTGCGCCACTGCGCGCAGTTCTCGCGTACTCCCGTGGCCTGGGATCATGCGTCCATGCCGCCCGGCAGCCAGGCGCCGCACTGGTAGCCCGGGCGCAGGCCTGCGGCAACTGCGATGGCTGGGGCAGTGCACTTGTGCTGCCTGCGCCAGGCCGTGCCAGAGGCCGCAGGCATAATCGCCCCTCTATGAGCGGCAATACCTTTGGCACTATTTTCACGGTCACCAACTTTGGTGAATCCCACGGACCAGCCATTGGCTGTGTGATCGACGGCTGCCCTCCGGGCATGGCCTTGAGCGAAGCGGACATCCAGCAGGATCTGGATCGCCGCCGTCCCGGCACCAGCAAGTTCGTGACCCAGCGCAACGAACCCGATGCGGTGGAAATCCTCTCCGGCGTTTACGAGGGCAAGACCACGGGTACGCCGATTGCGCTGCTGATCCGCAACACCGACCAGCGCAGCAAAGACTACTCCAACATTGCCCAGAGCTTTCGTCCCGGCCATGCGGACTATGCGTATTTCCAGAAATACGGCATGCGCGATCCGCGTGGCGGCGGCCGATCCTCGGCGCGGCTGACGGCCCCGACGGTGGCCGCAGGTGCGGTGGCCAAGAAGTGGCTCAAGCAAAAGTTCGGCACCGAATTTCGCGCCTGCATGACCCAGGTCGGCGAGCTGGAGATCCCCTTCGAGAGCTGGGCGCATGTGCCCCACAACCCCTTCTTTGCCCCCGTAGCGGATGTGAGCCGCTACGAGGAGTACATGGAGCAGCTGCGCAAGTCCGGCGACTCCTGCGGCGCCGCGTTGCGCATCCAGGCCAGCGGCATGCCTGTGGGTCTGGGCCAGCCCCTGTATGACCGGCTGGACGCCGACATCGCCTACGCCATGATGGGGCTGAATGCCGTCAAGGCCGTGGAGATTGGCGCGGGCTGGGACAGCGTGGCCCAGCGCGGCACCACCCATGGCGACTCGCTCAGCCCCGAGGGGTTTCGCAGCAACAATGCCGGCGGTATCGTGGGCGGCATCAGCACCGGCCAGGACCTGGAGGTGCGCATCGCCGTCAAGCCCACCAGCTCCATCATCACGCCGCGCGAGTCCATCGACGTGCACGGCCAGAGCACGGAAGTCATCACCAAGGGCCGCCACGACCCTTGCGTGGGCATTCGCGCTGCGCCCATTGCCGAGGCCTTGCTGGCCCTGGTGGTCATGGACCACGCCTTGCGCCACCGTGCGCAATGCGGCGATGTGGACTCGGGCCTGGCGCCCATTCCCGCATCCGCTGGATGATGCAACGGAAATGCTAGCTGCCAGCGCCTGTCAGGCCTGAGTTTCAGATATAAATCATGCTGAAACCCATATGGGGAAAGCGCTAGCAGCTTCTCTTTTTACTAGGCGCCGCCCAGACCCTTGCGCGCGAGGCTCATTGGCCGGAGGCCGTTGCCACGGGCGCCGCTGCCCGTGCAGGCCAGAGCGCCACCAGGACCAGCAGCGCCGCAAGCAGGGCATAGGGTGCGCCGGGGTGAAGGTCGTAGACCAGGGTGCCGACCAGCGGCCCGGCGATCATGCCCAGGCCATGCGCCGCGGCCACGCTGCCGGCGGTGGCCCCTTGCTCGTTGGCATGCACCGCATTCGCGGCCAGGGCCATGACGGATGGAAAGACCCAGCCCATGCCTGCGGCTGCGATGAAGTAGCCTGCCCACAGAGCGGGGGCACTGGTGGCGAACATCACTGCGGCAAACCCCAGCGCCGAGATGAGGCAGCCTGCGCGGATCAGCCGCTGGGCCGACCAGCCGAGGCGGCGCACCAGCAACTGGGCCAGGATGAGCGCCACCCCGACCATGGTCAGGGCAATGCCCGAGGCCCGCGCCGCCGCTGGCGCATCCAGCTGCAGGCGGTCCAGCGCAAAAAAGCCGACCACGACCTGGGCCACCGTCACGCTGAACATGGCCGTGAACGCCACGGCCAGAGGGCGGCGCAGGCGGATGTCGCTGATCTGCAGCTTGGCTCCGTCGGGCGGCGCGTGATGCTCGTTGCGCGGCAGCCAGCGCCACAGCACGGCGAAGGCCATCAAGGGCAGCAGGCTCGTGATGAGCAGCGGCAGCTCCAGGCTGTAGGCAGCGAGCAGGCCGGCTACCCCCGGGCCCGCGACCATGCCTATGCCGCCAGCCGCGCCCAGGCTGGCCATGGCGGCAGCCCGCTTCTGCGGCGGCACATGGTCGGCGATCAGTGCCGCGCCCGTGGCCGGCACGGCCGCGTAGAAGCCGCCTGTAAGGCCTCTGGATACAACCAGGCCCGCAAAGGCCAGCCACAGTGGCAAAGGATGGCGCAGTGCAACAATGATGAAGACGCACATCAGCGCATACGAGAGCACAAAGCCGCCCAGCCCCTGGAGCAGGATTTTTCTGCGTCCATGGCGGTCACTGGCGCTGCCCCAGCGGCGTGCCAGCAGCACCCAGGCAATGCCACCCACCGTGACCGCAAAGCCAGCCTGCCAGGGCAGCAGCCCGAGCACGCGGGCAATCGGCCCGATCAACGCCACAAAGGACATCATGGCCAGCGTGCAGACAAAGGTCTCGAACATCAAAGGTCGAAGGCTGAAGTGCGCTGTGGTCGACTCGGCGGCTGGAGTGGACGGGGCGGGCTGAGGGGGCATGAAATTCCTTGGTGTGTGCGATAGTTGCGTGAATGATAATTAATTGCATCCAGTCTCGATTCTGGCCGGGCTTGCCCCTTCAAATCCTGCGGAATCCGGGCGGAAGCAGAAAGCTTGGGCGCAAGAAAAAACCGCCTGGCAGAGGCGGTTTTTGACAAAGCGGGGCGCTGTGCTCAGCCTGGGGTACGGACCTCGTCCATGACGTTCTTGAAGTCGTCCACATCCTCGAAACTGCGGTAGACGCTGGCAAAGCGGATGTAGCCGACCTTGTCCAGCTTCTTGAGCTCGTTCATGACCATCTCGCCCAGGCGGCTGGACAGCACTTCGCGCTCGCCCTGGGTGCGCAGCTTGTCTTCGATGCGCTCGATGGCCGCATCGACCTGCTCGGTGCTGACTGGGCGCTTGCGCAGCGCCAGCTGGAACGAGCCCGAGAGCTTGGCGCGCTCGTAGTCGATGCGGCGCCCGTCTTTCTTCACGATGGAGGGAAAGCTGACCTCGGGCCGTTCGTAGGTGGTAAAGCGCTTGTCACAGCCGCCGCAGCGGCGCCGGCGGCGTATGAAGCCCCCGTCTTCAGCCTCACGGGTTTCGACAACCTGGGTGTCCGGGTGGCTGCAAAAGGGGCACTTCATGGCCGTTTCAGGCTTTATTCGCCGTAGACGGGGAAGCGGGCGGCGAGTGCGGCCACCTTGGCGCGCACGGCTGCGAGGTTGGCTTCGTCGTTCGGGTTCTCCAGCACATCGGCCACCAGGTTGGCGGTGATGCGGGCCTCTTCTTCCTTGAAGCCGCGTGTGGTCATGGCGGGCGTGCCCACACGGATGCCGCTGGTGACCATGGGCTTTTCCGGGTCGTTGGGGATGGAGTTCTTGTTGATGGTGATGTGTGCGGCGCCCAGCGCGGCTTCGGCAGCCTTGCCGGTGATGCCCTTGGCACGCAAGTCCACCAGCATCACGTGGCTTTCGGTGCGGCCGGAGACAATGCGCAGACCACGGGCGATCAGGGTTTCGGCCATGACCTTGGCGTTCTTCACCACCTGCTCCTGGTAGACCTTGAATTCGGGGCTCAGGGCTTCCTTGAAGGCCACGGCCTTGCCGGCGATGACATGCATCAGCGGGCCGCCTTGCAGGCCGGGGAAGATGGCGCTGTTCAGGGCCTTTTCGTGCTCGGCCTTCATCAAGATGACGCCGCCACGGGGGCCGCGCAGGCTCTTGTGCGTGGTGGTGGTGACCACGTCGGCGTGGGGCACGGGGTTGGGGTAGACGCCGGCGGCAATCAGGCCGGCGTAGTGGGCCATGTCCACCCAGAAGATGGCGCCGACTTCCTTGGCGATTTTGGCAAAGCGCGCAAAGTCGATGTGCAGGGCGTAGGCCGAAGCGCCGGCCACGATGATGCGGGGCTTGTGCTCGCGGGCCAGGGCTTCCATCTTGTCATAGTCGATGGCTTCATCGGCGTTCAGGCCGTAGGAGACCACGTTGAACCACTTGCCCGACATGTTCAGCGGCATGCCATGGGTCAGGTGACCGCCTTCGGCCAGGCTCATGCCCATGATGGTGTCGCCGGGCTTGGCAAAGGCCATCAGCACGGCCTGGTTGGCCTGGGAGCCGGAGTTGGGCTGCACGTTGGCGGCTTCGGCACCAAAGATCTTCTTGATGCGGTCGATGGCCAGTTGCTCGACCACGTCCACATGCTCGCAGCCACCGTAGTAGCGCTTGCCGGGATAGCCTTCGGCGTATTTGTTGGTCAGCTGGGAGCCCTGGGCTTGCATGACGGCGGGCGAGCAGTAGTTCTCGCTGGCGATCAGCTCGATGTGCTCTTGCTGGCGGTGGTCTTCAGCCTGAATGGCGGCAAAAACTTCGGGGTCGACCTTTTCGACGGTATTCGAAAATTGGAACATGGCAGTCCTGTGAACTTGAAATTCCCTTGAGGACAAGGGCTGCCCAGGCGAACGGCGGAACACTCAGCACCACAGTCAGTCGACAAGGCCTGGGCGGTACGCTCCCCGGTGGTTCACAAAGGCTTGTCTTTTCAGCAGCCCATGTCGGTTTCCACGTCAGCGGCAGTTTGCTCTGCGCCTATCGCCAGTCGCGTACCGCGCTAGTGTAGCTGAGCTGCGTGCTTCGGCCAGGCCGGAATGAAAAAGCGGGCCTGAGCCCGCCTGCATGAGATGCCCGCACAGCAGCCTGAATCACAGGGTGGATTCGCGCATTGCAACCTGCTCGATCTGGGCCGTGGTGGCCGGCTCGGGCTTGACCGTCGCCTCGGGCTCGGGGGCGGCCAGGGGCGCGGGAGACGCACTCGGGGCTGCAGCCTTGGCCGTCATCACCGGTGCTGTGCCCAGGCCTACAGCTAGGCGCAGGCGCTGATGCTCGGCGAGCACCTTGCTTGCATAGCCGCCATCGCTGGGCAGGTTTGCGGCGCCCACGTAATAGCGCAGGCCGCCTTCCACCGAACCCGCACGGGCTATGCAATCCTTGAGCACCTTGACGCCCACGCGCAGATTGCTCACAGGGTCGAAGGCTGCATTGCGCCCGCCAAAGTTCTCGTATTTTTCGGTATGCACGGTGGTCATCACCTGCATCAATCCCTGGGCGCCAACAGCGCTCTGGGCAAACGGGTTGAAGCTGGACTCTATGGCCATGACGGCCAGAATCAGCGTGGGGTCGAGCTTGTTGGACTTGCCCAGCTCATAGGCCTCGCTGACCAGGGCGGCCAGGGGCTCGGGAGCCACGCGGTACTTCTTGCTGAGCCAGTAGGCAACGGCCGCCTGCTCCTTGGGAAGATCCTTGGGGTTGATGGCCGTGGCGCGCTCGCTGGCCGCAGGCTCGACAGGCATGCCAAGCTCGGCCACATGGCGCTCGGCCAGCCAGCCGCGCAGCCGGTTCTCGCCTGCATCGCGCAGGTCAGGACGGGCAAACAAGGTAATGGCCATGAAGGCCACGGTCAAGCCCAGAAGGGCGAAACCGTTGTGTGTGATCGCAAGAAAACCGTTGACTACATCGGTAGCGAACGTTCGCGCTGGGGCGAAAAATTTTCCTGACGCTGGCATAGCTTTTTCCTTTCTGGGGGAGCAAGGCTGGGGGCGCATGCGAGACATGCTTGAAGGCCTGCACCCTGGATTGGGTACGCTGCGGATCGGTAAGGCTCGAGAGACTTTTGGAAGTAAAAGGTGCCGAAGATCTGCTCAGTCGTGAGGCAGCGGGGTAAACAAAAGAGCTCGGATTTGAGAGCTGGCGGATTCTAGGAGCTCTCTAAATGAGAGGTCAACACTGTTTTTGAAAAGTTTTAGATTTAAATATTATAAAAAGACTGTTTAAAAACTCAGTAAATTCAGGGTTTGGCAGCTTTGCACTTGGTTTTTGCTCCTTGATTGTGATTTTTTAATGACTGAAGTAATAAATTGAAAAATGTCTGGAGCAATGCTCTCAGGTGCATAAACTGAACCTGACTGCACTCGCAGTCGTTGTGCCAAGACTTGGTGAGGGCGCAAGGTGGCATCTGATGGTTCAGAAGCAAGGTGCCCAGCCAGGATCAAGGCCTTGATGGAAGCAATCTCTTGCTTCCGAGCAGCAAGGACAATTCCCTCCTTGACTGCCAAAAAACGGCAGGCCTTGCGTCAGCCGTGAAGCCCGGAAGCCGGCTGTGCCGCTTCCGGGCTTTGTCGTTATCCCTCTTCCCTACGCGCGCTCAGCCCTGCATTTTTGCAGGCCGCGCATGCTGCGCGTCGTTTGCCACGAAGCCCGGCCTCACAATAGGCGCCCCAGCCGTACTCTCCAGTCAGCCTGCTGGAATTCGCTGTCCGTGCGCTGCATGTTTCAAAAGCGCGCATGGACTCACTATCAGATGCCTCATCCGTCATGCCCGCTTTTCTTGCTCGTCGCTGGCTCATTGGTGGCCTTTATGCCTTGGCTGCGCTTTTGCTGTCATGGTTGTTGCTTTGGGCTCTTGTGCCTGGACTTGCCAAGAACCAGCTTCAGGCCCGGTTGTCCGAAAAGCTGGGGCGCGAGGTCAGCGTCGGCAAGATCGAGTTCCTGCCTTGGTCACTGGAGCTGACGCTCAGCGATTTGGTCGTGGCGCGCGAAACCGGCACGCAGGAGTCAGGTCTGCCGCAGGAGATGCTGGCCAAGGAGAGCAAGACCGAAAGCCGGTCTGCCGGACCTCAGTTCGAGGTCGCGCGCATCTATGTCAATGCGAGCATGCAGTCCTTGTTCAGGCTGGCGCCTGTGCTGGATGCGCTGGAGGTGGATGCTCCAGTGCTGCGTGTTACGCAGAAGGCGCTTGGGAAGTTCGATGTGGATGATGTGCTGGCCAAGCTCATGGAGCCCAGGCCCGACGAGGAGTCGAGCAAGCCGGTACTTTTTGCGCTCTACAACATTGCCTTGCGCAATGGGCGCATAGAGTTGCAGGACGATACCCAGCATCGCCGTCATGAGCTCAGCCAATTGCAACTGGGACTGCCTTTTGTGAGCAACCTGGCTTCCAAGCGTGAAGTCAAGGTCAAGCCTTATCTGGGGTTCGATCTCAATGGCAGTCACTTCGAGTCCAGCGCCGAAAGCACGCCTTTTCTCGACAGTCGACAGACTGCAGTGCAACTGCGCTGGAAGGGAATGGACTTAAAGCCTTACCAGGGCTATTTGCCAGCTAGTCTGCCTGTGAGGCTTAGTTCAGGCGTGCTGGATACGAGCCTGCAGATTGCCTTTGAGCAAGCCGACCGGGCGGTAGTCAGCATTCGCGGCCAACTGGGGCTGTCCGATGTGGCACTGCAAGATAGCCAGGATAGGCCCTTGCTGAAATTCGAGAGGCTGGATCTGGATGTGGCCAATCTGCAGCCACTGCAATCTCGGCTGGAGCTTGCCTCGCTGCGTTTGCAAGGGCCGCAGCTGTTCGCTTGGCGCGATGCCAAGGATCAGATCAACTGGCTGGCGCTGCAAACAGGGGAAACACAGCAGCAGACCAGGCCCATGGAGATGGATTCGGCTCAAAAGCCAGGCCAGGCTTGGGTCTTTGGCTTGCAGGCCCTGACGCTTGAGGACGCGTATCTGCATTGGCGAGATGCTTCGGCTCAGGCCGGAAAGGGTGGGGCGCAATTGCAGGCCAAGAATCTTTCGCTGAAGGCCAGAGATATCCATTGGCCCATGCATCAGCCGCTGGAGTTCGAGTTGGAGACCCGCTTGCAGGCGGGTACGCCCATGACTATTGCTACTGCACAAAAGAAGGGCGAAGGCCAGAATCAGGGAGAAACCGGGCAGGAGTCCAATCTGAGGGCAAGTGGGCGCCTGGAGCTTGACCAAGGCGAGCTTGACCTTGCGCTTGAGAAGTTGCCTCTGGAATTAGCTGGAGCCTATCTCTCTTCTTATATAGAGCCTGCTGTCTCTGGGCAGTTGAGTAGTCAGGCAAGGTTGAGCTGGGAGAGTGGTCAGGCCCGGCTTGACGTGGCTGAGCTGGTCTTGGACAAGCTGCGTCTGAACGACAAGAGGGCACCGTTGGACATTGCCAGATTGCAGGTGGATAAGCTGCTTGTTGATCTGAAGGAGCAAAACGCAAGCCTGGAGCGAATGGCTCTCACAAAGCCCAGCTTGGTGCTGGAGCGTGATGCGCGAGGGCGCTGGATGTATGAGCGCTGGAGCAAGAGCCATGCCCAGCTTCGGACGCGACCTACACGCAACCCGGGCTCCAGGGCCTGGGCGCTCAAGCTTGGCGGTGTGTCGATCGACGAGGGGCGCTTGCGTCTGCGAGATGCTTTGCCGGCTACGCAGGCGGTATCCGTAGATGTTTCGGCGCTGAGCTTGCGCCTGGGAGTGCTGGAGCCCCTGGCTGCCAAGGCTAGTCCAACGCCGGTGCAGTTGTCTGCTCGCTTGGGCACGGGGCACCGAGCGGCTGCGGGCGCTCTGAGCTTCAAAGGGGGGCTAGGGTTGGCTCCAGTGCAGGCTCAAGGAAAATTGCTCGCAAAAAACCTTCCCTTGCAGGCACTTGAGCCTTATTTTGCGGATCACCTCAATGCGGAGTTGGTACGTGCCGATGCCGGCTTCTCAGGCTTGCTGCGCTATGCCAGCCAGCCTCAGGGCATGCATCTGGCGGTACAAGGTGATGTCGAGCTCAATGACTTGCGCATACGTTCGGCCCTGGCTGCGCCCATTAAGGTGTCTGAGCCGGGAAGCCGCAATGCCGAGGCCGATACGGCAACACCGATGGGAGCCCTGGCAGCAGTTGTGACTGCTGCGGCAGCAGACCGTGTGCGAGATGGAAAGCGCACTCGTGGGGTCGGGCGTCAAGACGACCTGCTTGCCTGGAAGGCCTTGGCTTTACGTGGGCTGGACCTGCGGCTTGAACCGGCCAAGCCTTTGCAGCTAAGTGTCCGAGAAACGGCGCTCAGCGACTTTTTTGCACGTGTCATCGTGCAGCCCAATGGTCGTTTGAATCTCCAGGACATCATGAAAACTGCTCGGGCAGATACGTCCGTACAGCAAAATGCAGAGTCTCCATCTCCTGAGTCGCAGATTGAAGGCCTGGCCGGGGAAAAGTTTGGGGAACACGCACCCATCATCAAAGTGGGGCCTGTTGCAATCAGCGGCGGGCGGGTCCAGTTCTCCGACTACTTCATACGGCCGAATTACTCGGCCGACTTGAGTGAGCTCGTTGGCAGGCTCAGTGCGTTTTCTTCCGAGGCGCTTGCAGACGGGCAGCCGCAGATGGCTGACCTGGAGCTCAAGGGCAGAGCCCAAGGCACTGCATTTTTGGATATCACGGGACAGGTCAACCCTCTGGCCAAGCCTTTGGCTCTGGATGTGCGAGCCCGGGCGCGCGATCTGGAACTGCCGCCGCTGTCGCCGTACTCGATCAAATATGCAGGCCATGGCATAGAGCGTGGAAAGCTCAGCATGGATGTCCGCTACAAGATACAGCCCGATGGCCAACTTACAGCCAGTAATAAGCTGGTGCTCAATCAACTGACCTTTGGTGAGCCTGTGCAAGGGGCGCCCGCGTCCTTGCCTGTACGTCTGGCTGTTGCCTTGCTGGCTGACCGCAATGGCATCATCGATTTGGATTTGCCTGTGAGCGGCTCTCTGAACGATCCTCAGTTCAGGCTGGCGCCCGTGATCTTCAAGATTCTGGGCAATCTGATCATGAAGGCCGTGACGGCTCCCTTTGCCTTGCTGTCGGGGGCGTTTGGAGGCGGCGAGGAGTCAGGGGCCCTGGGCTTTGAGCCGGGCTTGTCCACGCTGGATGTTAAGGCCAAAGAGAGTTTGGACAAGGTGGCCAAGTCCTTGGCAGACAAGCCCGCACTCAAACTCACGGTGATTGGCGAAGCCTCGGAGTCGATCGATTTGCAGGGCTGGAAAAAGGCGCAACTCGATCGTCTGCTGCTTGGGGAGAAGCGCCGTCAGGCATTGCGCCAGGGGCAGCCTGCCGAGTTGGTCAAACAGATCACCGAGGTCAGGGCGCCCGAGTTACAGGCTCTGACCAAAGCTCTCTACAGCCGTGCCGACTTTTCCAAACCGCGCAATGCACTGGGGTTGGTCAAGGATTTGCCCTTGGCACAAATGCAGGCATTACTGCTCCAGCACGTCGATGTGCCCGACGATGCCATGCGGGAATTGGCGCTGGCGCGCTCTGTTGTTGTACGCGACTATCTTGCTGAGCAAAAGCTGCCGCTGGAGCGCTTGTTCCTTGGCTCGCCCAAGACCAGCGCTCAAGATGAAGGCTGGAGTCCGCGTGCCCAACTGAGTCTGTCCACGCAATAGAACCCAGGTCGGACGCAGCAGGTTTTGGCTGTGCTTCAAATACCGGCGAGAATACTGCTTTCTCCAGGGTCGCTTGGCGGTCCTGGCATCGCGCCTGTTACCGGGCCCTATAGCCACAGGCATTCACTGATTGATTCATGTCTTCTCTCTCCCCCAGCAGCACCATGTCCGATGCACCCGAAGTGACTTCTGCCAAGAACCCTGAACAGCACCCACTGGATGCGCTTACGGGCGGTGCCTTTTCAGCAGAAACCTCGGGCGATCGCGCCGCGCGCATACGCGACTGGCTGGCTACTCAGCCCAGCGTTGAGCAATTGCAGGACGTTCTCAAAGAGCTTAGTGCACGTGACAAAAGTGCAGCTCGCGCAGTGCGCGAGCGCCTTGACGAAATCCGCCGTATCGAGAACCAGGAAAAAATTGCCGTGGAATGGGCCGAGAAGGCCAAGATCTTGCTCGAGGTCAAGCCCTTCAACGCCGCGCAGGCTCTGGTCTGGCAGCGTGATGCAGCCAAGGCTGGTGCTCCCTTGTCGCGCGAGCCTCTGTCCCAGTACCGGGCCCAGTTCGCCGAATTGGTCAAGGCTATAGAGGACTTGCAGCATCGTGTGCAGGTGCAGCGCGAAGTGGCCGTGCTGCTCGCGCAGCGCATCGAGGTGCTGTCCACCAAGTCCTGGCGCGATGCCCAATCCGCACAGCAAGGCCTGAGGGCCGATGTGCAGCGCTGGAAAGAGCAGGCCCTGGAGCTGACCGGCGATGCGAGCTGGGTCAGTGTGGACGAGCGCTTCCCGCCTCAGCTTGAAGCTGCTAGCGCTCAATTGGTCCTGGTCTGGGAGGCTTTCGAGTCGGCTCTGGCCCAGGCTGAGATCGCAGCTGCCGACGAGGCTGCGCCTCTGCCCACGGTGCCCGTATGGGCCGATGAGTTGCGTGTGGCGCGTGGCTTGCCGCCTGAAGCCGTGGCAGCGATTGAGCCTGTGAAGACTGCTCCTGCGCGCGCTGCTGCAGCGGCGCGAGGCAAGCCGTCGGCCGAGCAACTGGCTGCCAGCACCGAAGCCATGACGCAGGCACTGGGGCAACTCAAGGCGGAAACCGAAGCCGGTCGAAGCAAGCCTGCTCAAGGAGCTGTGGCCGCCATGCGCGCAGCTATCAAACTCCATGGTCGCTGGGTTGAGGATGCGCTGGCGGCGGATGTTCATGCTGCGCTGCAGGCCGCAGGTGAGCCCGAGGGTTGGCCGCGCCAGAATGCTGACAAGCTGCGTGAAGAGTTGGTGCAAAAGGCCGAAGCCTTGCTGAACCGTCCCGAAGGCCAGGCCTTGGGTGGTCGCAAACTCCAGGAATCGCTGCGTAGCCTGCGGGAGCAGTGGAAGCAGGCCGACCAGGGCAGCCAGGCCAATCACGGGCTGTGGAAGAAGTTTGATGAGGCTTGCAATGCCGCTCACAAGGTGGTTGAGGGTTGGCATGAGAGGCTGCGTACCGAAACCACGCAGTCCAAGGCTCAGCGCCAGAGCCTGATCGAGGAGATCAAGGCCTGGGGACAGGCTCAGGGAGAAGCTGCGGATCAGGACTGGAAGAGCGTGGCCCGTGCCCTGCGCCAGTTTGCAGAGCGCTGGCGCGAAAGCGGTCATGTGGGTGAGAAGCTGTTTGCTGAACTGCAGCCGTTGTTCAAGCAGGCCATGGCTTTGGCTGAAGCTCCCTTGCAGGCTGCGCAAAAGCAAAGTCTGCAACGTCGTCACGCGATGATTGACGAAGCCGTGGCCTTGGGTGCTGCTCCCAGCCTGCGCATAGATGCGGTCAAGGCCTTGCAGCAGCGCTGGCAGGCCGAAGCGCAGAGCGTGCCGCTGGATCGCAAGCATGAACAAAAGCTCTGGGATTCTTTCCGCAAGCCGCTGGACGAGGCCTTCAATCGCAAGGGTGAGGAGCGCGGTGGTCGTGCCGCACCGGCGCAGCTCAGCGAGCATGATCGTCTGGTGCTCGAAGCCTCTCAGGCGGTGGAGGTGGCTACGGCTTCTGGTGATGTGCAGCAAATACGCGCTGCGGTCACTGCACTGGAAGAGGCGCTGCGTGGTCGTGCTGCCGACAAGGCTGCCGAGCAACAGGTCGAAGCTGAAAAGCCTGTGGCTGAAGCTGGGGAAAAGCCTGCCGTGGCACGCGCTGTGGTGGCCGTGCGTGGCGACGATCGTCCTGGCCAGCAAAAGGACAAGAATGTGGTGGCACGCTCGTCGCGTCCTGGTGATCGCCGTGACGCAGGCCGTGGCCGTGGCGAGCGTGATGGGCGCGACAGTCGTGATTCGCGCTTTGCCCGTGATGGACGCGAAAGCCGTGAGGCCCGTGGTCCGCGTCTGGCTGATCCCGCTTTCCGCGCCCAGCGCGAAGCCATGGAGCATGCGCAAACCACTTTGCGCAAGCTGGCGGCTCAGGCGCATGGCGAAGCCTTGACTCAGCTGCTGGCAGCTTGGGAGTCGCGTGACGTGGCGCAACTGCCCAATGTCCAGCAACTGGGTTCGCGTGTCTCGCCGCAACTGCGTGGCAACTGGTCTCAGGCCATTGCCTCGGCTCCTCAGGGAGATGCTGCAGAAGCCTTGCTGCGACTGGAGATGGCAGCTGATGTGCCTACGCCGGCCGAGTACCTGAGCGCGCGTCGTGCATTGCAGCTGCAATTGCTCACGCGCCGCAACAATGCATCGCCTGAGGAAACCTGGGGTGAAGATGCGGCCAAGGTGCTGGCTTCAGCACGCGATGAGGCCAAAGCCCGTCGTCTGCAGAACGTGCTCAAGGCCTTGCTGCGAAAGTGATGAGGATCATGGCCGGAGAAATATCTCCGGCTGGATCAAGAAAAAAGGAAGTCTTTGGACTTCCTTTTTTTGTGGCAAGCGCTTGCGAAAGGGTTGAGGCTGGGGCGCGGAAAAGAAAAAAGCCGCTGCATTGCAACGGCTTTTTATGTTTGGTGCCCAGGAGAGGACTCGAACCTCCACGGAGTTACCCGCTAGTACCTGAAACTAGTGCGTCTACCAATTCCGCCACCTGGGCTTTCAGGATGCGTCGAATTATATAGCGCCAAAACGTGGCTGGGCATCGTTTTTCGAGAATTCTTGAGAATTTTCAAGCGGCATGGCTGGGATGCAGTGGAATAATAAAAAACGGCCATCGTGGCGTTGCCCCGTCCCAGTGGACAGAAACACCGGGCTACCTACACTGACAAGGTCGGACTGTGGCCGTCAGCTTTTTGGAGGCTTTCGTCCCCGTCAAAAAACGTGGCCCAGGGGATCTTGCGGACCCAGCTGTGGTGGCGCTTTGTGTGACCCCGATTAGGAAAGTGATTGACCCGCTCCCCTGTCCGGCGCTTGGCCTACAGGAGGTTGCTATGTCCAAGGTTGGAAAGACACTCGGTCTACCGATCGTAAATGCCAGAGCCGCCGGCATAGACATCGGTGCACGAATC